>NZ_AP025518.1:4800000-6000000 GCF_022179545.1 Mycolicibacterium fortuitum subsp. fortuitum
CGATGGTGCTCAGAGTGACCTCGAGGTCCAGGCCCGAGGTCACCGCCAGCATGGCCTCCACCAGGCCGTCGATCCGGTCACGGCCGGTGATGATCTCCTCGACGCGGTCCTGGACCTCGGTGAGAAGTTCACGCAAACGCAGCTGCGAGAGCGTGTCTCGCAACGGCGGAGTTCGCTGTTCATCGCCGGAGCGCGCACCGTGACCAGTCACGTCCACCATGCTGGCACTCCCGGCTGCGGCATACCAACCTCGTTCGGATCAGCGGCGGGCGGCGGGTTCGGGTCCGAACCGGAACCGTCGTCCCGTCACCCGAACCGGTGACACCCGTACATAGTGCGTTTTCGATGTGGCCGTCCACGGAAGCAACTGAGCCTGCTCCGCTTCGCCCAGCTCCTCGTCCGAACGCAAGGTACGTGCCACGCCTCGGACGATCACGCTCCAACCTTCGGCCGAATTGTGATCATCGGCTTCGAACACCACCTGATTGTTGATCGCCGCACTGATCAGTTTCGTCCCCGCCGCGGTACGGAACAGGATGCTGCGATCCTGCACCACGAAATTCACCGGGAAGATGTGTGCCTCGTCGTCGACCGCGGTGACGAGGCGGCCGAGCGACACACCGCCCAGCAGATCCCAGCTCTCACGCTCCGAGAGAATCTCCACCGGCTCACTGCGCGTTGACATTCCGGTTTCCATAGCGACGACGCTATTCCGGTGCGGAGCGCGGCGCCATGGGCAAAGGCCCTATCGGTCAGGGACCAAAGACCCTGGCATCACTGGCGATTACGCCGTTCCAGCGTCGAGGCGAACACCGCGGCCTGAGTGCGGCGTTCCATGCCGAGCTTGGCCAGCAATCGCGACACGTAGTTCTTGACCGTCTTCTCGGCGAGGAACATCCGGGCCGCGATCTGCCGGTTGGTCAACCCCTCCGCCAACAGATCCAGCAGCACCCGCTCTTGCTGGGTCAGCCCGGCCAACGGGTCGGAACGCTCGGCATCCCCGCGCAGCTTGGCCATCAGCGCGGTGGCGGCGCGATTGTCCAGCAGCGACTTGCCCGCCCCGACATCCTTGATGGCCTGGGCCAGCTCCATGCCCTTGATGTCCTTGACCACATACCCGCTGGCGCCGGCCAGGATGGCGTCCAGCATGGCCTCGTCGGAGGTGAACGACGTCAGCATCAGACAGCGCAGATCGGGCATGCGCGACAACAGCTCCCGGCACAGCTCGATGCCGTTTCCGTCGGGCAACCGGACATCGAGCACTGCCACGTCGGGCACCAGCGCGGGAACCCGGGCCAGCGCCTGAGCGACCGAATCGGCCTCACCGATCACGTCCAGCTCCGGGTCCGCGCTGAGCAGGTCGATCAACCCGCGTCGAACCACCTCATGGTCGTCGACCAGAAAAACTCTGATCATTCCCCGAGTCTCACAACCGGTGGCGCCGATCGCAAGTGATCAACGCGCACCCCGAGCGCTCCAACGCCGTTTGCAGCCCCGCCGCATCCGGGTGGTCGGCACCGAGCACCAGCAGCTGGACCGATTCGGGATGTGCGGTCAGGTATTCCGCCGCGCTGTCGTAGCCGTCGATGCTCTGCACGTCGAGGTCCGGCGAGCGCTTGAGCGCACGGGCGAGGCGCCGCTCAAGTTGTGCCTGCGACAACCGGTCCCGTTCGGCGACGGCGCTCGCGTCGTACATCTCCCGGTGCCGAGGTCCCCAGGTGGTGAGCACCCGCAGCGGGGCACCGCGTCGCACCGCCTCCTCGATCGCGACGTGCAGGGCGTCGTTGCTGGCGGTGCGGCCGTCGGCTTCGACAACGACGGCCGCACCAGCGGCGGTGGCAGCGGAGGAAGAGGCGGGTGCGATCAGGGTGTCGGTCATGGTCATCTCCTTTTCGACGGTCAGGATTCGAAGGTCATGAACGTCTCGACGGCGCGGCGCGGGGTAGGTGGCGGCGTTTCCGTGAGGGACGGGGCGATGCCGATCCGGACCAGCAGCTGCGGGCAGGCGTCGCGGCCGATCAGGGTGCCGATGATGTCGCGGCTGGCGTGCAGTTCAGTCACATGGCTGACCGGGCAGGTGGCCAGTCCAGACATCGTGCATTCCAGCAACAGCGCCGAAAGCGCCTCGCCGGCATCGAGTGCATCGGCCCGGCTGTAACCGTCGGTGGACAGCACCACCAGGGTGGCCGCGTCGTCGCCGACGGTGGGGCGCCGTTCGTTGTGCGCGGTCACGGGGAAGGTGCGTGCCACGGCGACCCGCTCGCTTTCGGCAGCCGATACCAGCGAGCTCTGCGGAATGCCGTCTTCGGTCGCGAAAGGTGTTGTCCACCAAGTAAGTTCGGCATGATAGCCGGAATCGTAGAGCCGTAGCGATTCGGTCAGCTCAGCGGCTTCCGCCACCTGGGCGCGCATCTCCTCGGCCAGTACGTCGAGGTGTACCGGACCGTCGCCGAGGCGCGTCCGCAGCAGCACCTCGAAGGCATCCCAGTCGGCGTATGCGGCCATGGGCAGCCGGTCGGTGTGCCGAGCCAGGATGGCGTCGGCACGGCGACGGTGGGCATCGGTCACGAAGTCCATCGGCGAGAACTGCAGCGTCGCCAGGTGATCGGGATCGTTCGGGTTCGGGAAGCGCTCGACGCTGGTGGCCCATCCGGCCGCGGCCATCGCGACCCTCAGATGGTCGAGCAACACCCCGCAGCTGATGATCGCCTCACGCGACGAGCGATCGGTGGCGCTCACCACCCGCCGTGGGTCGAGGTGCAGGTGCACTCCCCTGCTGTCGACCACCAGCCGCCACGGCTGGGTGTTGTGCAATGACGGCGCACGCGATGCCAGCTGCACCGCATGGGTGAGAGTCGCTGAATCGAACATCGTCTCGGGCATGCTTCAAGCCTCGTCGTGCCCGGGCTCGTCGGTTAGGGTCTTTGGTCCTCAACTCGACGCGATGTGCATCTCAATCGTCACGCACCGTTGTTGGGGCCACCCGAGTTGGCCCCTGGGATGTCGGCGATCGGGAAGTTCGGCATCGGTGCGGGCGACGGGGTCGCAGGCAGTGACGGGATCTCGGCGGGAGGAATGTCCTTGAGCGCCTCGGCCGGCGGCACAGGCGGACCGTTCTCCCGGCTGCCGTAGGTCGAACCGGGCTCACGCTCGCCGAGCATGTGGCTGACGGTCACCAGGTGATAGCCGTTGGCCTTGAGCACCGGGATGAACTGGTACACCAGGTCCACGGTCGACGAATACGTGTCGTGAAAAAGCACCACCGAGTTCGGCTTGATCTGCGTCATCAGCATGTAGCGCGTGGCGGCGATGTTGGCGTCGTTGGCCCAGTCGAACGGGATGACGTCCCAGTTGATATCGGCCAATCCCTGTTTGCCTGCCTCGGCCAGCACCTGGTCGTTGATCAAACCGCCGGCAGTGCGCACGAGCTTCGGCCGGTGCCCCGTGGCCTTCTCGATGGCGTCGTTGGCCTTGCTGAACTGCGCGGGGATCTCCTCGGGGGGAATGGTCGTCATGTTGGGGTGCTCCCAGGTGTGGCTGCCCAGTTCCATCCCCGCCTCGACCACCCGCTTGGCGCCCTCGGGATTAGCCGCGACCTTGTTGCCGATCTCGAAGAAGGTGGCCTTGGCGTCGTTGTCCTTGAGGATCTGCAGCAGCCGGTCGGTGTACGGCCCGGGGCCGTCGTCGAAGGTCAGCGCGACACACTTTTCCTTCGAGCAATCCACGTCGTCGGGGCCGTCGCGGTAGATGTGGCCGGTGAGCGCCCCCACCACCACGACCACGACAGCGGCGGTCACGCCGATGGAGGTCCACCGCCACGCCTGATTGTTAGGGAGCCTCGCCACCCCGGCAGCCTACCGGCCCTGCGATTTGGGTGCGTTTACCGGCGGCGAGCGCCGGTAAACGCACCCAAATCACTCTGACTCAGGGCAGAGCGCCGGGGCTGAACTCCTCCAGCATCTCGGTGACCAGCGCTGCGATCGGCGAGCGCTCGCTGCGCTGCAGCGTGATGTGGGCGAACAGCGGGTGCCCCTTGAGCTTCTCGATCACCGCCGCGACACCGTCGTGGCGGCCGACGCGCAGGTTGTCGCGCTGGGCGACGTCGTGGGTGAGAACCACCCGCGAGCCGGCACCCAACCGGGACAGCACGGTCAGCAGCACGTTGCGCTCCAGCGATTGCGCCTCGTCGACGATGACGAATGAGTCGTGCAGCGACCGGCCCCGAATGTGGGTCAGCGGAAGCACTTCCAGCATGCCGCGGGAGAGCACCTCTTCCAGCACCGCCGGGCTGGCCAGTCCTTCGAGGGTGTCGAAGACGGCCTGGGCCCACGGCCCCATCTTCTCGCTCTCGCTGCCCGGTAGGTAGCCGAGATCCTGTCCACCGACGGCGTACAGCGGACGGAACACCACGACCTTGCGCTGAGTTCGGCGTTCCAGCACCGCTTCCAGGCCTGCGCACAATGCCAGTGCGGATTTTCCGGTACCGGCTTTTCCACCGAGTGAGACGATGCCGACGGACTCGTCGAGCAGCAGGTCGAGGGCTACGCGTTGTTCGGCTGACCTTCCCCGGAGGCCGAACACTTCGCGATCACCACGTACCAGCTGAACCCGTTTCTCGGCGTTGACCCGGCCGAGCGCCGACGAACTGCCACCGAGCAACCGAATTCCGGTGTGGCAAGGCAGATCCCGAGCTTCGGCCACATCGATCTCGCCGTCGGCGAAGAGGGTGTCGATATCTTCTGCCGCGACGTCGAGTTCGGTCATGCCGGTCCAACCGGACACGACGACGTCCTGCGCGTGGTACTCGTCGGCGGCCAGCCCTACCGCGCCGGCCTTGACGCGCAGTGGGATGTCCTTGCTCACCAGCGTGACGTGCTTACCCTCCGCGGCAAGGTTGGCCGCGCACGCGAGAATCCGGGTGTCGTTGGTCTCGGTGCGGAAGCCGGTAGGCAGCACCGACGGGTCGATGTGATTCAACTCGACCTGTAGCGTGCCGCCTTCTGCGCCAACAGGAATCGGCTGATCCAGCCGCCCGTGCTCAAGCCGCAGATCATCGAACATCCGTAGCGCCTGCCGGGCGAACCAGCCCAGCTCGTGGTGATGCCGTTTGGCCTCCAGCTCGCTGATCACGACCAGCGGGACCACCACTTCATGCTCGGCAAACCGGGTGCATGCCCATGGATCGGACAGCAACACGGATGTGTCGAGCACATAGGTACGGACAGGTGAATCAGTCACGTGGCGCTCCTAGAACCCGCGCGGCCCCACACGAGTTGCTCGGTGGACACTGCGGCACCAGGACCGGAGCCGGTCCTCTCGAGATCTAACCGATCGGTACCGTCCGGACAGCAGAGCATGTCGCTAGCCATCGGATTCGACGCTACTCCCGCGGTGGCAGGGTTGCTGTCCGGCGCGCCGCGCGTATGACGCCCGGCGCGTTACGTGTTGATGAACTCCTGGAGCTGGGGCTCGTCGGCCAGGCCCCATGCGGTGATCCGATCGGCGATGACCTTGGCCAGAGCAGCCTTGTCGAAGATGCCGGCCTCGGCCACCACGGCGACCTTGTCCTGGTAGGCGTCGATGTCGGCGCCGATCACGTCGAGTTCGCGGGCACGGGCCGCGATGGCCGCCACGGTCTCGTCGCGATGGGTGCCCAGCAGATGCGACACCAGGTTGGCGAAGAACAGCTCGTGACGCTCCTCGTCGAGGGCGATGCGCTCCATCATCGAGCCCAAGACCGGCTCAGTGATCTGCGCCCGCAGGTTGCGGGTGTACACCGCATGCGCGCGCTCGAAGTACGCCATGAACACCAGCGTCTCGATCTGGCTGTAGGAATCGGCGCGGTAGCCCTTCATCACGTGCTCGACGCGGACGTCTTCGTTGGCCGTCGGATCGATTTCGCGGGTGACGACGAGGTAGTTGCGCAGCGCGACGGCGTGCAGATGCTCCTCGGCGGTCCAGCGGCCCAAGAAGCGGCCCCACTTGTCCTCGAGGATGAAGTGCTCGACGAGCTCGCGGTGGTAGCCCGACAGGTTGTCCTTGGTGATCAGCAGGATCTCCAAGGCGTCGGTGATGGCCTTGGGCAGAGTCACCTGCGACGGATCCCAGTCCTGTCCACCGAGGAAGGCGAAGTTCTCACCCTGGTCGAACGGCACGTAATCGTGCGCGTACCAGAGGTCCTCGGTATCCAGGTGGCGTCGCAGCTCGGCCTCGACGACGGGTTCGAGCTCAAGGGTCAGCGCGTTAGCGACAGGTTTCTGTGCCATGCGGTAACTGTAACCCGGGTTTACAGGTTTCCGAAAGTCGGGCCGCCGTGTGTCACAACGGCCCGACTCGCAAGGCGATCAGAGGGTGAGGCCCGGGTACAGCGGGTTGGCGTCGAGCAGCTCGGCCGAGGCCGCGTGCACGCGGTCGGCGGTGCCGTCGGCCAGTTTGTACTTGGCCTTGGAAGTCCCCTCGGGCTGCGTGTTGGACAGCACGTCGACGATCAGCTCGGCCACCCGGTCGAAGTCGTCGGCGCCGAATCCGCGGCTGGTCAGCGCCGGGGTGCCCAGCCGGATGCCGCTGGTGTACCAGGCCCCGTTGGGGTCGGCCGGGATGGCGTTGCGGTTGGTGACGACGCCCGCGTCCAGCAGGGCCGACTCGGCCTGGCGGCCGGTCAGGCCGAACGACCGCACGTCCAGGAGCACCAGGTGGTTGTCGGTGCCACCGGTGACCAAGCCCGCATCACGCTTGACGAAGCCGTCGGCCAGCGCCTGGGCGTTGTCGGCGACCTGCTGGGCGTAGGCCTGGAACGCCGGCTGGCGCGCCTCGGCCAGCGCGACGGCCTTGGCCGCCATCACGTGGCTCAGCGGCCCGCCGAGCACCATCGGGCAGCCCTTGTCCACCGCCGGGGCGAATTCCTCGGTGGCCAGCACCATGCCGCCACGCGGGCCGCGCAGCGACTTGTGGGTGGTGGTCGTGGTGACGTGGGCGTGCGGCACCGGGTTCTCGTCACCCGTGAACACCTTGCCGGCCACCAGGCCGGCGAAGTGCGCCATGTCGACCATCAGGGTGGCACCCACCTCGTCGGCGATCTCGCGCATCTTGGCGAAGTTCACCCGGCGCGGGTACGCCGAGTAACCGGCGACCAGCACCAACGGCTTGAATTCGCGGGCCGCTGCGGCCACCGCGTCGTAGTCCAGGAAACCCGTCTCGGGGTTGGTCCCGTAGCTGTGCTGGTGGAACATCTTGCCCGAGATGTTGGGCCGGAAGCCGTGGGTGAGGTGGCCGCCGGCGTCCAGAGACATGCCGAGCAGGCGCTGGTTGCCGAGCTTGTTGCGCAGCTTCTCCCAGTCGGCCTCGGACAGGTCGTTGACGTGCTTGGCGCCGAGTTCGGCCAGGCCGGGAGCCTCGACCTTGGTGGCCAGGATGGCCCAGTAGGCAACCAGATTGGCGTCGATGCCGGAGTGCGGCTGGACGTAGGCGTAGGGGGCGCCGAACAGTTCACGGGCATGCTCGGCGGCCAGCGCCTCGACGGTGTCGACGTTCTGGCAGCCCGCGTAGAAGCGGTGCCCGACGGTGCCTTCGGCGTACTTGTCGGAGAACCACGTGCCCATGGTCAGCAGCACCGCCGGCGAAGCGTAATTCTCGCTGGCGATCAGCTTGAGCGAATCCCGTTGATCGGCAAGTTCTTTGCGGGTGGCTGCGGCGACACGCGGCTCGACGGATTCGATGACCTGCAGTGCGGCCGCATACGCGGCGCTTGAGGTCTCGGCGTAATCAGCGCCGGAAGCCGCGGGCAAGGTGGAGGACGAGTCTGCTGCCATGGCTTTTAGCCTAGTCGGAGCGGGTCAGCTCGACGGTCCCGGGCCGGGTTGGCCGGCCGGGTAACCGGGGTAGGGATAGGCCGGCGGGTATCCGGGGTAGGGATAGGGCGGCTGAGTCGGCGGCGGGACAGCGACGCCACGGGTCAGCTTGGTGAGCAACACGAACCAGGCGGCAACCCCGACGATCACCGATCCGGCCCACAGCAGATTGCTCGTGGTTTCCATTCGCGGGCCGTCGCCGATCAGCTTCATCAGGACCGACGGGAATGCGCCGGGACTGTCCCCACCGTCGACACAGGCGAGCCCGAACACGAACATCGAAGCCCACAGGACTACCTGGGCCCAGGCCTGCCCGGTGGTGACTTCCCCGCCCGGCTGCTTACGCATCAACCTGCTCGTGAATACCAGGCAAAGTGCCAGCCATGGTGCGGCGAGGACGCCGAACACCACCATCCACCCGAGCTGTACAAACAGGCCCCGGCCGATCACCATCCACACCAGCAAGAGCATGTTGAGCGGCGTGGCCAACGCGGGGACGTACAGCCGAAACTCAGACACCCTCCGAGCCTAAGCCCGCAATGTCGGCGCGGTGCGCAGCTCATCGCAGGGGGCGTCGAGGTCAGATCACTTGGTGTGGTTCCAAGCGCCACCGGCCTTGCCGTTGGCATAGCCGCCGCCGGGCCACCCCTTGCTCCAGTCGTGACCGGCCCAGGCACCACCGGGCCACCCCTTGCTCCAGTCCCAGCCGGCCCACGCGCCACCGGGCCACGGGCTCACGAGGGGAGGCGGCTTGGGCGGGGCCACCGTCTCGCCGTTCAAGACCACGACGGGATCGGCATCGGCCACCGCGGGTCCGGCCAGCAGCCCGACCAGGCCCATCGAGCCTGCCGCCACGACCGCACCGGCCATGCGCTTGACCCGGTTCGATTTCGTGCTCGTTGTTGTAGCCATGTCGACCCCTTGCTGCCGCCCGGTACGTCGCACGATGCTCAGCAAATATTTTACGCGCGGCCCGGGTGCCCGATCAAGGCACCGATAAGCCGCGAGTCCAGGGCCCGACAATCAGCGAATCAAGGTCAGTGTTTGCCTTTTCAACTGCGATTCCAGAAAAAAGACCCACTCCAGGCGCAACAAGCCAGTGGGCGCGAGGCCTGAACACCAGAGGCTCATTCAGCAAATCCAGGCGGGCCGATCGGCTCGCCTGGTTTCGCGGTCGTCAGCGGTGATTCCAGGCGCCGCCGGCCTTGCCGTGAATGGCAGCGCCGCCACCCTTGCCGTTGGCCAAACCGCCACCGGGATATCCCTTGCTCCAATCGTGACCGGCCCACGCGCCGCCGGGCCACGGGCTGACGAGGGGCGGGATCCCCGCACCGGAGCCGCCAGAGGTGGCGGCGTCTGCAATGCCCGAGATGACGGATGTCACCGGATCGCTACCGACCTTGGTGAACGGAGCCTTTTTACCCCCGGGGCTGACCGGCGCCACCGGATCGCTGCCGACCTTCGTGACGGGTCCAGCGGCATTGGCCACCGCACCCGAGCCGAGGATCCCGGCGACCGCCACCGCGCCGGCCGCCACGATCACGCCGGCCATGCGCTTGACCTTGTCCAGTCTTTCCCTTGTTGCCGCCATGGTCGTTTCCTTTGCCCGACCCGGTACTGCCACCAGGTCCCATGGCAACAATGTTACTGACTGGTAACTAAGGCGATCAAGCACTTGAGACCACCGTCATATCGACGAAGGAACGCAACGCAGAACACCTTTGGGCAAACGCCACACGCCCCCGGTGCGAGGCATGGAAATCGGGGCGACAAATTTGCTGCCGCGCGGCGGAGGCCCTAAGCGCGCAGGGTTGACGGGATCAGCGGCTCATCGAGCAGCCGCCCGAAGCGCTCCGTCAACGTCACTCCGGCGGGGCGGTCGTCCAACCACCCGCGCAACAACCGGTACCCCTCGATGTAGGTGCTGGTGTAGGCCCGCCACAGCGGCGAGGACAGGAACCGCAGCGACTGCCTGGCCCGATCGTCGTCGACCAGCAGCCAGCGCTTGAGGAACTCCACCACCTCGTCGACGTCGCGATGCTCGTCGTGCAGCATCAGCGCAGCGTCCTGGCGTACGTCGGCCAAGCCGGCGACTGCCTCCGAGATCGCCTCGGCACGCTCTCCGTCGAAGCGAAGTCCCAGGTCGGCGTAGATGTCGGTAGCCCACCGGCCCCATCCCGGCCCGACGATGGCGTGCAACGCCAGGTCGGCCAGACCCTCGGCCATCAGGCATTGCGGGGTGTTGACGAGGAAGATCGTCTGTTCCAGTTCCCCGTCACGGGCCACCAGGCCCGCCTCCTTGCGGCAGTGCTCGGTGTGGTGGCCCGGGTAGGACTCGTGGGCCACCAGGCGGGGCAGGTTCGCCATCTGTTGCTTGAGGTCGGCGTTGACTGCGACGGTCGACTTGTAGTCGCCCAGGTAGTAGTTGAACCCCGACCAGGGTTTGTCGGTGACCACCTCGTAGGTGATGGTCTCGGTCTCCGGCAGCGGATACGCGGCGCGCACCTTGTCGCGCAGTGCCGAGGAGAACGCGTGGATGCACTCCTCCAGCCGGGCCGGAGGGATCTCGTCTCCGGTGCGGTGCGCCTGGATCCGCTCGGCCAGTGGGCCGGTGCCACCGAGGGCCTCGTCGAGCTGGACGTGGGCCTGCCGGTATTTCTCCGGATCGCCCTTGCTGATCCGGACGTCGAAATAGGCCTGCACCTCGTCGACGAAGCCGACCTGCTCACCGGCGAACTTGCGGCCCGCACAGTTGAGCGCCCTCAGGTGCGCGGCAATGTATTCGGCACGGTCGCGGTCGAGGTCGTCGGGGATCTGGGCCAGCAGCCGGTCCGCCTGACGAGCGAGGTCGGCCGGGTCGGGCGCAGGCTCGTTCTCGACCACACGACGCAGCTGCGGGTCGCCGGTGAACGAATCGACATAACCCTCCTCGACCCGGTCGAAACGCAGTCCGAGGAGCAGGTACTCGCGAATGAGAGTGGCCGAGTCCGTCACTGTGCCGGTTCCGGAGCCCGTCTTTTTCTCGATCCCGTTAGCCATGCCCCCAACCGTAGATGTAAGACTGATCGGATGCCGCGGCCGAGCGAGCCGAGCCCCTATGTGGAGTTCGACCGAAGTCAATGGCGTGCACTGCGCATGTCGACACCGCTGAAACTCACCGAGGACGAACTGCTGCGCCTGCGGGGTATGGGCGAGAAACTCGACATTCTTGAGGTCGAAGAGGTTTACCTGCCGCTGGCCCGTCTGATTCACCTGCAGGTGGCCGCCCGCCAGCGGTTGTTCGCCGCGACCGCGGAGTTCCTCGGTGAGCCACAGCAGAATCCGGACCGCCCGGTGCCGTTCGTCATCGGCGTGGCAGGCAGTGTCGCGGTCGGGAAATCGACCACCGCCCGTGTGCTGCAGGCCCTGTTGGCCCGTTGGGGTCACCACCCCCGGGTGGATCTGGTGACCACCGACGGTTTCCTGTATCCGAACAAGGAGCTGAACCGCCGGAACCTGATGCACCGCAAGGGCTTCCCGGAGAGTTACGACCGGCGCGGGCTGATGCGGTTCGTCACCGCGGTGAAATCGGGCGCCGACGAGGTCTGCGCACCGGTGTACTCACACCTGCTCTACGACATCGTGCCGGGCGAGAAGCAGGTCGTGCGTCATCCGGACATCCTGATCCTGGAGGGCCTCAACGTCCTGCAGACCGGGCCTGCGTTGATGGTCTCTGACCTTTTCGACTTCTCTGTGTACGTCGACGCGCGCATCGAGGACATCGAGCAGTGGTACATCTCCCGATTCCTCACGATGCGTTCGACGGCCTTCGCCGACCCGGCATCGCACTTCCATCACTACTCGACCTTGACCGACGAACAGGCCGTGTTCGCCGCACGCGACATCTGGCATTCGATCAACCGGCCCAACCTGATCGAGAACATACTGCCGACCCGGCCGCGGGCCACGCTGGTGCTGCGCAAGGACTCCGACCATTCGATCAACCGGTTGCGGCTGCGCAAGCTCTAGCCGCTCAGGCTGGTGCTGTTCAGCGTGCCGCACCGCACATCGAAGCGCTCTGCCACGGTGTCGAGGGTGCGCCGCAGGTGGTCGCGGTCTCGATGACGGGTCGCCATGAATCGGGCAGTGCCCACCAACTGGCGCGGCATCGGATACCAGCGATTGAAGTCCAGACCACAGTCACGGAACACCTTGGCCGGCATCGCATCCGAGATGAGGCTCAGGTTGTACTGAGCGAGGGTGAACATCGCATACACCAGCGCCTTCTTGGACTTTTGCGCCAGGTCCTGCAGATCGAGTTCATAGAGTGGGACCGTGTTCAGTTTGCCCGAAAACATCAGGTGCGTCGCGAAGTACGCCGCAAACGACGTCAGATGCAAAACAGCCGAACGCATTTGAACCGACAGGATGGAGCCATCACCGGAAACATACGGCTCGTAGGGGTACTCGCCCTTGGTGAGGTATCCGGTGCAGTTCACGATCCAACTGCCCGGCGTGACGGCTTTTCTGGCCCCGCTGCGGAGCACCAGTTCGGCAGAGCCGTTGTTGTCGACGACGTCGACGAGGTGGTCCATCACCACATCGTTCAGACCCGCGACGATGGCGGTGTTCTCGGCCTCCGAGAGGACGCCGGCGACATAATGATCGGCTTGCTGTGTCGGGCAGGTGCCGTAGGCCGAGCGGAACCACCGAGCAACCTCGTCCTCGTTGGTGCCGTCGAAGAGCCGGGTCATATCGATGGACATCTTGGTCAACGAGGTCCCACCCGCCCAGCGCCGGGCACCGGCAGGGAAAAACTGATCCCGGCTGGCGAAGAAGGTCCCCGAGCCCGCCACCAGGTTCACCTCGCGTCCAGGACTCGACGTGATCAGCGCGTGTGCGGTGTCCATGGCGGTCTTGCCGCTGCCGATCACCCATACCGGGGCATTGCTGTCGTGTATGTCCCCGGAGCGGACATCACACGAGTCCGGTGACACGGACTGCACGCGTTCGCTGGACAGCTCGAGCGCTTCGTTGGGCGTTACCCGCACGCCGTAGGCCTTGATCAATCGCTCGGCTTGGATGGTGTGCAGTTGCCCGTCCGCGTCCCGGCAGGTGACCTGTACGGCACCACCGCCGGCATCAGCGGACTGGAAATCCCAGCCGTAGCGTTCTTCGACCCGCACCCGTTGCTTGATCTGCTGCAGGCAGTAACTGAAATGGTCGAGCACCTCGCGTTTGGTCGCCAGGTAGGAAGGCTCCCGGCCGAGGGTCCACTTGATGTTGCCTGCGGTGAACATGGGGTGGGGCTGGTGCAGCCGCACATACGGATACGTGTCCACCCACATTCCACCGACCCGGGGACGACGGTCGATCAGGATGATCTTCTGATCGGGTCTGAGGTACGTGCTGGCCACGAACAGCGCGTTCATGCCGCACAGGCCGGCACCGACAATGCAAACGTCACAATCTTCTGGCATCGCGAATCTCCCGGGTAGCGCCGTTTGAGCTCAGTGTGGGCGCGTGCGGTCGCCGCGCCATGAGTAGTGCGCTACCCGAGTTTCAAGGGTGGATGGCTCAGGCGCGTTCCCAGCCGCCCCAGTCGTTGCCGACGAATCGTTGCCCGTCGGGAATCACGAAGTGGTGCAGAAACACCTGGAGCGCGGGCTGCATCCGCTGGTGCAGGTCCGTCATCGCGTTGACCAACTCGGGGGTCATCGGGTCCTCCCCCTCCGGCTTCTTCGGGGGGATCAGCCCCAGGTGGAGCGCCATCTCCAGCTGGTAGAAGGTGAAATCGCCGTACGGCCGCTTGGGATCACAACCGGGCACCTCCTCGTCGAAGTAGGGATCGGACAGTTCCCAACTCATCCGGGCCAGCAGGGTTCGGTGCTGACCGGTGAAATCGAAGGTACTGAATTCGGGCAGGTCCTCGACGAACAGCGAGTATTCGTGGTCGGCCGGTGGCCGCTGATACGTGTATTCGCCTGCCGCACAGACACCGAACCCCGCGGCGATGCGCAGCAGATCGAGGTCGCCCGGCTCGGTCTCCCAGTCCGGCGCGAAACACGGTGCGCCCACTTCCGTTCCGTCCCAACCGACCCGTACCATCCGCAACCGCTCGGTGTGCTCCGGCGCCCACTGCAATTCCACCGGGTCATTATCTCGTCAGAAGGTGCCCAGAGCCGTGGGCTCTGGGCACCGGAGGGGTCTGACGATCAGGCCGGGATCCGCCGGACCCCGACGTACTGCAGTTCGGCCATTGCCAGCGTGTAGATGCCTGCCCCGATGACGACCACGACGCCCGCGGTGGTCAGCGCCATGGTGAACACAGCCACCAGGGCGATCACGGTGCAGGCTGCGTTGGCGATCACGGTGCCGATGCCGGCCGGACGCACCCGCTCGATTCCGGCGAGGGCGAACACGGCGACGCCGTAGAGCACCGAGAAGATGCCGACGCCGTACTCGACGGATTTCGGTAGCCCGGTGAGATCGGCGAACCAACCGGCCGCGGCCAGCAGTGCGATCCCGCCGATGCCGACGAGCACTGCGTCCAGTCGCATGGCCAGGCGCAACAGCGAATCAGTTCCCTTCGTGATGCCTGCTCCGGCGGTGGTGATGGCGGTCATGATTCTCCTTCTCTGGTGATGGTGTTCCGGTGATGCATTCGGGTCGAACGGGTGGAGCACGGTGCGGGGCGACGCGCCGTAACCTCTTCCGGCGGCACCCCGCACCGGCTCCCGGAAGGAGTCACGCCAGACGGCGCACTCCGCGGTATTGCAGCCAGGCCAGTACTGCCGTGGCACTGACGAAGCCGAGCACCAGTTCGGTGCCGGTACCGGTCAACCGCCACCACCCGGCCGCGATTGCGGCGACCGTGGTGAGCGCGAAGGCCACGTTGCCGGTGAGGACGCCGATGCCCACTCGCCGGATGCGGCGGGCGGCGGCGAGGACGTACAGCAATGCGCCGTAGCCGACCAGCGCTGCGCCCACGACCCACCCGGCGGTGGCCGAAAGTCCCGCGACTCGTGCCAGCTGATCGGCAACCATCGAGACCAGCAGGCCGACGCCCGCGCACACCGTGGCGTCGGCGCGCAGGGCGAAGCGCAGCAGGGAATCGTGTGGCGCCGCAGCGGTTGTGGGGTCGGCCAGTGGTTGATTCAGCGTGGCGGTCATGTCGGGCTCCTCGGCGATGAGGGTGTCGATGGTGGAACACCTCCGACACTGCTCACCGGCCGCTGCCAGATCGACGCCAAACACTGCCAAGCACTGCCAACCGCAGGTCAGCGCGGGTGGCCGCGTCAGTCGTTGGCCGCGACCAGGGTGCCGCGCAGGTCCGCGGCGATCACGCGCGCGGCGGCATTCTGCCAGTTGTGCAGAGAGCGCTGCGGCACCTCGGTGACAAACCACTGCCAGGCTTGGCGGGCGACGGGGTCCAGGCCGGCGGCGGTGGCGTTCTGCGCATAGGCGCGGACCCCGACGACGTAGGGGAAATACAACGAGTTGTAGTGGCGCCATTGCTCGGTGGTGCCGAAGTCGCCGCCGTCGCGCGGCTTGAGCGCGGCGATGCGATCGGCCAGCAACGCCTTGAGTTCGTTGGCGCGTTCCAGGGGCTGATCGGGTGCCCCGCGTTGAGCGAGCCGGTCGTCGATGGTCGGCAGCGCCGTGAGCGGGCTGGCCACCAGCTTGGACAGATCGCCGTAATGACCGAGCGCGCGGCGGGTGAGCCTGGCGAAGGCGTCGTCGTCGATGGCGCCCAACGGGTGGTCCGAACGCAACGGCAGCGCGGCCTCGGTCTGACGCAGCGCTTCGCGGTCGGCGCGCAGGCCCGGGGACCGGGAGAAGGCCAGCCGGTCGAACAGACCGGCGAGCGGATCGGCCAGCACCTCCACCGCGACCGCGACAGCCAGGCTGGTGAACAGCAGGATCGTCATCACGGTGCGACCGATCCCGGCGTCGAGCACGACCATGCCGATCAGCGCCTGTACGGCGAACGGCACCGCGATCACCAGCGTCCCGATGATCGAGCGGCGCATATCGGCACGTACCGCCTGGCCTTCGTCGAAGGCGTCCCAGATCGCGACCGCCACGCCGAGCAGCGCGACGTCGAATCCCGTCGATGCCAGGGCCAGCCAGCTCGGTACCAGCCCGAGCGGAATCACCAGGATCGCGTTGCCCAGCGCGAAGAACAGCGTCGCGACGATGATGAATCCCACCACCGATCCAGGTTTCGCACCTCCGAGCACGGCCTTGACCATGGCGCCCAGCGAGGACAGCGAGATCACCGCGAACATCACCCAGTGACCGGTCCGCAACGGGCCATCGACGCTGCCCGCCAGTGCCGCCCCGGCGAAGGCCAGAACCGCCACGGTGACGATCGCCGCGATCTCACCCGCTCGGGACCGGAAGGTATCGGACGGGCGGGCGAGTTCGACCATGACCGCGAACCAGGCGATGCCGGGCAGGGCGACCAGGTAGATCTCGATGCGGCTGAGCACTTCCGAGCCGGTGACCAAGCGGACCGCGTCGAGCGCGACCACCACCGCGAAGCTGCTCAGCCCGAGTGCGGCGAGTACCAGGACGGGCTTACGCGGGTCCCGGGCGAGCAGATACAGACCCAGCCACCAGCTGAGCGTGAAGACCACTGCCGACAGCGCAGCCATGGTTCAAGTTTGGCACGCCCCTACTTGCCGAAGCGACGATGCCGGGCGGTGTAATCGCGCAACGCGCGCAGGAAGTCCACGCGGCGGAATGCCGGCCAGTACGCCTCGGTGAACCACATCTCCGAATATGCGCTCTGCCACAACAGGAATCCGGACAGACGTTGCTCACCTGAGGTGCGGATGACGAGGTCCGGGTCGGGCTGCCCGGAGGTGTAGAGGTTCTCCGAGATCCCGTCGACCGTGACGGCTTCAACGAGCTGCTCGGCCGTGGCACCGTTCGCCAGTTCCTTGGACAGCAGTGACCGCACGGCATCGACGATCTCCTGGCGTCCGCCGTAGGCGACGGCGACGTTCACATGAAACTTCCCGTTCCTGCCGTTGGTGGATTCGACGGCCTCGCGCAACCGTCGGGCCGGCTCCTCCCCCAACAACTCCAGGTCGCCGACGGTGCGCACGCTCCAGGTGTTCGTCGGGGCGCAGATCTCCTCGACCACGTCGGTGATGATCTCGATCAGGGCTGACAGCTCTTCGGGATCACGTTGCAGGTTCTCGGTCGACAGCAGGTACACCGTCGTCATCTCGATGCCGGCGGCCTGACACCAGCGCAGCATCTCGGCGATCTTGGCCGCGCCCATCCGGTAACCGATGCTGACGTCGTCGTAACCTGCGTCACGCGCCCACCGACGGTTCCCGTCGCACAGCACCGCGATATGGCGGGGCAGTTCGGATCTGGACTGCGCCAGTTCCTGACGCAACCGCATCTCGTAGAGCCGATAGGCCGGTTCTTTGAGCCGCGGGGGAATGATGTCCACGAGAGTCCAGACTACTGTGAGCGTCGGGGTACACCACGGTTCTCAATGGAGGTGACATGACCGCGCCGACCGGTAGCACCAAGCCCTACCGCTCCGCGGCCGCGCTGAGCCGGCCCGCAGAAGATCTGCCAGAAGCGGTCGCCGAAGGCGTCGCCCAGTTCTTCGGTAAGCCGCGCGCACGAGGCTGGATCCACGTTTACTCGGCCGTCGTCGCATTCATCGCCGGGGCTGCCCTGGTGTCGGTGTCGTGGTCGGTGGAGTCCACCCGCGCGGGCCTGGCGACGTTGCTCTACACCTTCACGATTGTGGCGATGTTCACCGTCAGCGGCACCTATCACCGGGTGAACTGGAAATCGCAAAGCGCCCGTAAATGGATGAAGCGCCTCGACCATTCGATGATCTTCATCTTCATCGCAGGCAGCTACACGCCGTTCGCACTGCTGGCCCTGCCCGAATCCAAAGGCATGGTCCTGTTCTGGATCGTTTGGGGCGGGGCCATCGCGGGCGTGCTGCTCAAGATGTTCTGGCCGTCGGCACCACGCTGGCTCGGCGTGCCGCTCTACATCCTGCTGGGTTGGGTGGCGGCCTGGTTCATCGGTCCGATCATGCACGGCGCCGGTGTGGCCGCCGTGGTGCTGCTGATCGTCGGCGGAGCGCTCTACAGCATCGGCGGCGTCCTCTACGCCCTCAAATGGCCCAACCCGTGGCCGACCACGTTCGGGCATCACGAGTTCTTCCATGCCTGCACGGCGGTCGCGGCGATCTGCCATTACATCGCCATGTGGTTCGCGGTCTTCTGATCGCCTGACGCAAAGGGCCCCGCACCACCGAGGTAATGCGGGGCCGACGACAAAAACTAGAGCGTGACGGCGTCTGCCTGCGACCAGTAGGCCTTCATCGACGTGATCTTGCCTTCGCCGTCGAACACCATCACGTCGATGGGCTCGATGCGCATGCTGCTGGAGCCGAAGTCCAGTGTCAGCCGGAAGTGGAAGGCGGCTTCGTGACCGGCCACCCGGAGGGTCACCAGCTCGGCCTTGCCCTTGACGTTCTCGACGTTGGCGTAGAAGCCGCGGATGGCGGCGCGTCCGATGTGGACCTCACCGCCGCCCACCGGATCTTCGACGGTGGCGTCGTCGGCGTACAACTCGGCGATCTCGTCAGCGGTTCCGCTGCCGACCAATTCGAGGTAGCGGTTGACGGTCTGGGTGATTTGCTCGGCACTGGGCATGGCCGCGAGGCTACACGGCGCCACTTCGCCCGGCGTCCGGTTTACCGCCCAGCGAGACGGCAAGACCCTCGACCGTGGTGACGGGCAGGTCGCAGACGGTGCCGCGACACACGTAGGCGGCGTCGGCACCGTTCACGCGATCGCGTCCGGCAAGCAGCGGTGAGGAGTCGAGCGCACCGCCGATCACCAGCGCCCCGCCGGGCGCCAACCGTCGCGCTGCGGCCAACAGCGGCGATGACGCATCACCGGCCACAGCGATCTGGATCGGCCCGCGTACCTGGGCTTCGGCCACGGCCAGCCAGTGCCCGCCGGAGCGGGCCGCGCGGGCCAGGATCGGTGTGGCCGACGACAAAGTCGCTTGCGCCGCATCGACATAGCGCTGCGTAGCGGTCAGGTAACCCGCCGCCTGCAAGGCCTCGGCGATCAGTGAGGCGCCCGAGGGCGTCGCACCGTCGATCGGGTCGGCGGGACGCACCATGAGCTGCTCGGCATCGTCGGCGGTGTCGAACCAGCGGCCCGGCTGTTGCGGATCGGCGAAATGTTCGAGCGCGATGTCCAAAAGGCCGACCGCCTCGTCCAATCCGAACCCGGTGAGCTGATGCAACGTCAGCAACGCCGTGGCCAACGCCGCATGATCCTCCAGGATCGCCGCACTCTCCCCGACCACACCGCCGAGACTGGCCCGGCGCAACCGGCCGTCCACCACGTGCAGGTCCAGTAGCCGGCGCGCACATTCGACTGCCGCAGAAAGCAATTCGTCGTTTCCGAGCGCCACCGAGGCCTCGGCCAGCGCAGTGATGGCAAGCCCGTTCCAGGCGGTCACCACCTTGTCGTCGCGCGCCGGTTGGGGACGCGACGCGCGGGCCGCCAGAAGTGCCGCACGCACCGACTCGTAGCGGGCGCCGTCGTCCGGATCGCGGTGCAACTGCAGCACTGAGGCGCCGTGCTCGAACGTGCCACGCTCGGTGACGCCGAAAAGCGATGCAGCCCAAGTGCCGTCGTCATCGCCCAGGACTGAGCGCAGTTCGGCGGGCGTCCACACGTACGTCAGCCCTTCGCGCCCACCGGCATCGGCATCCAGCGATGAGGCGAACATGGCATCGGCACCCAGATCGCTCATGATGAACGCCGCTGTCTCGGCAGTCACCCTGCGCGCCAACGGGTCCCCGGTTCGCCGCGCCAGATGCGCATAGGCCCGCAACAGTAATGCATTGTCGTACAGCATCTTCTCGAAGTGCGGCACCACCCAGTGCGGGTCGACGCTGTAACGGGCGAACCCACCGGCCAACTGGTCGTAGATGCCACCCCGGGCCATCGCCGCACACGTACGCTCGACAGCCTCAAGCGACCCGACCGAACCCGTGCGTTCGTGGTGACGCAGCAGCCCTTCCAGCAACGCCGAGGGCGGGAACTTGGGGGCTCCGCCAAAGCCGCCATACGACACGTCCTCGTCGTTCAGCACGGCGGCCACCGCGTGATCGCACAACTCAGGCCCCACCGGTGCCCCGCCGCCGGGTAACCCGGCCGACATCGAGCGCAATTCGGTGGCGATCTGATCCGAGGCACGCTCGACCTCGTCGCGGCGGTCGCGCCACGTTTCGGCGACCGCATCCAACAGTTGTAGGAAACCGAGCTTCGGGTAGTACGTGCCGCAGAAGAACGGCCGGCCATCGGGGGTCAGGAAGCAGGTCATGGGCCAGCCGCCCTGACCGGTGAGCGCGACGGTGGCGTTCATGTACACCGCGTCCAGGTCCGGACGCTCCTCGCGATCGACCTTGATGCAGACGAAACCGTCGTTGAGGACGGCAGCCACGTCGGCATCTTCGAAGGACTCGTGGGCCATCACGTGGCACCAATGGCACGCCGCGTAGCCGATGGACAGCAGGATGGGGACGTCCCGGGTGGCGGCTTCAGCGAGCGCCTCGGGCGTCCACTCTCGCCAGTGCACCGGGTTGTCGGCGTGCTGGCGAAGGTACGGGCTGGTGGACCCGCCGAGTGTGTTACCCGCCACCCGGCTCACGGGGCTGACCTTGATGGTCGTCGGCGACGTTCTCCACCACGCCGCCGTCATCGGCACCGTCGGCGGTGCCCTCGTCGGCGGCCTGGTCGGGCTCGGGGTGTTCCCGGTCGAAAGACTCGGGCAACTTGCGCAAATGGCGGTTCATCGACCACACCAGCGCGAAGGTACCGACCAGCAACGCCACCGTGACCAGTAGACCGAGCGGGGTGGCCTTACCGAACTCCGGCCCGGTGTTGCGGGGCTCGTCGGCGAGCAGTGTGATCACTGCGGTCAAAGTGTCGATCATTTCTCAATCCCGGTGAACAGGTCGTCTTCCGGCAGGTTCACCGGGACACGCGACCGCGCCAACTCGAACTCCTCAGTCGGCCAGAGCCGCTGCTGCCACTCGATCGGCGCATGGAAGAAATCGCCTTTCGGGTCGATCTGAGTCGCATGTGCGCGCAGCGCGTCGTCACGCTGACTGAAGTACTTCGAGCATTCAACACGGGTGGTGACCCGCTTGGCGAATATGTCGTGATCGGGGTCCCAATGCTCCAGCCATTTGCCGAACGGACCCTGCTGACCGTTCTTGGCGAACTCGTCCTGCAGCAGTTGCATCCGCTGACGGAGGAAGCCGTGGTTGTAGTACAGCTTCGAGACGCTCCACGGCGTCCCGGCCTCGGGGTACAGCCGGTAGTCGGCGGCCGCCTCGTAGGCCGCCACCGAGACCTGATGGCAGCGGATGTGGTCGGGGTGGGGGTAGCCACCGTTCTCGTCGTAGGTGGTGAGCACGTGTGGCTGGAACTCCCGGATCACCCGGACCAACCGGCTGACCGGCTCGTCGAGCGGCACGCAGGCGAAACACCCCTCGGGCAGCGGCGGCGGCGGATCACCTTCGGGCAGGCCCGAGTCGACGAACCCCAACCAGTGATGCTCGACGCCGAGGATCTCGGCCGCCTTGGCCATCTCGTCACGGCGCACCTCGGAGATCCGGCCGTGCACCTCGGGGAGGTCCATCGCCGGATTGAGAATGTCTCCGCGCTCGCCGCCGGTGAGCGTCACAACCATGACGCGTACACCTTCGGCCGCGTAGCGCGCGGTGGTTGCCGCACCCTTGCTGGACTCGTCGTCCGGGTGGGCATGCACCGCCATCAACCGCAGTTCACTCATTTCGCTTTCATCTAACTACGGCGCCCTCTTACCTATGCCCGATACCTAGCCCTCAGCCGCCGACCCGCTCCCTCGGTGTCGGTGGCAACCTGTCTTCGACCTATAGTTCCAGTTCTGATGATCGAACGCCCTGTCGCCCGCTACGGATCCCGCCAAATGTCCCCACGGACCCGGCGATGGATCACATTCGCGCTGGTCGGCCTGGTGGTGGCCGCCGGTGTGATCCTGGCCGTCGTGGCGTTCCAGCGCTTGGGCACCGGCGAGGTCAAAGGCGAGCTCTCGGCCTACGAACTGATCGACGACCAGACCGTGTCGGTGACGATCGGGGTGACCCGGCCCGACCCGTCGATACCGGTGGTCTGCATCGTCCGGGCCCGGTCGATCGACGGGTCCGAAACCGGGCGCCGGGAAATCCTGGTGGGCCCCTCCGATCAGCGCGTGGTGCAGGTCACCGCCGAAGTGAAATCGAGCCGACCCCCCGTGATCGGCGACGTCTACGGCTGCGGGACGGATGTGCCGTCCTACCTGGTAGCGCCCTGATTTTGACGCCCGCAACAAACGTCGGACAGCGATTTAATGAAGATTCGTTGGCTGCCCGGTGGTACGATTGTGCGATACACGGTTCCTCGCTGGGGCCGTGTATTGCTGCATTAGCGCTCAGATAGGCGCTTGCGCCCGCGGCAATACACGCAGCCTGTCCCCGGCCGGACACAACGGACTTCGTACGCGAGGACGGCGCAAGAGCGCCGCAAGAGCAAGACAGACAGGAGCGCAAGAATATGACCGACACACAGGTCACCTGGCTCACTCAGGAGGCATTCGACCGGTTGAAGGCGGAGCTGGATCAGCTGATCGCCAACCGGCCGGTGATCGCCGCCGAGATCAACGACCGCCGCGAAGAGGGCGATCTGCGCGAGAACGGTGGCTACCACGCCGCCCGCGAGGAGCAGGGCCAGCAAGAGGCCCGCATTCGCCAGCTGCAGGAGCTGCTCAACAACGCCAAGGTCGGTGAGGCACCCAAGCAGTCCGGGGTGGCGCTGCCCGGTTCGGTCGTCAAGGTGTACTACGACGACGACAAGAGCGACACCGAGACGTTCCTGATCGCCACCCGACAGGAGGGCATCAGCGACGGCAAGCTCGAGGTGTACTCCCCCAACTCACCGCTGGGCAGTGCCCTGATCGACGCCAAGGTCGGCGAGTCGCGCACGTACACGGTGCCGAACGGCAACACCGTCAAGGTGACGCTGATCAGCGCCGAGCCCTATCACGCCTGACGGGTCGCTACGCGGCCAAGCACTACAGTCGGGGAAATGGCGCAAATCGCCGAAGACCTGTTTCTGCTGTTGCTGGACAACGCGGCCGCGCAGCCCGCACTCGACCGCCACCGCAGGGAAAAAGTACTCAGCGCTGCAGTACTGCTGGATCTGGCCTATGCCTGCCGGATCCGCCCTGCCATGGCGGGCGAACCGATCGAAGCCGGCCGGCTGATCGCCCTTTCCGGCGATTGGCCGGCCGATCCGGTCGGTGACCCGGCGTTCCAACTGTTGCAACGTCGGCCACTTTCGGCCCAGACCGCACTGGCCAAGCTGAGCAGACACACCCAGCCTTCGCTTGAGCTGCATCTGGAGCGGGCTGGTCTGATCCGGCGAGTCCGCATGCCCGGCAAGGGCTTTCCGGGCCGCGCCGCCTACTGCTGGCCGTTGACCAACCGGGACCGGGTCAGCCAGGCCCGGGCAGCGTTGCTGGCCGCGTTGTTCGACGGGCACAACCCCGTACCCGCGATCGCCGCGATCATCTGCCTGCTCCACGCGGTCGACGGGCTTGGCGCGATTCTGAGCCTGAACGACCGGGGCTGGCGCTGGGTCCATGCCCGGTCCACCGAAATCGCCACCGGCATATGGGTGGACGAGGCCGCGTCGGCACTGCCAGAGATGAATCTGGCAATGACGACGTCGGCGTTGCGTCCGGCTCTGATGGCCTCCTGACGGCCTAGGCGAGGGCCTGTTCGAGGTCGGCCAGCAGATCGGCGGCATGCTCGATACCCACTGACAGCCGAACCAGGTTGTCCGGCACCTCCAACTGCGAGCCCGCTGTCGACGCATGCGTCATCGCGCCCGGGTACTCGATCAACGACTCCACCCCGCCGAGCGACTCGGCAAGAATGAAAAGCTCTGTGCGCGAGCACAGTTCGCGCGCCGCACGCGGTCCACCACGCAGCTGCAGACTGACCATGCCACCGAAGCCCGACATCTGCCGCGCCGCCACATCGTGGTTGGGGTGGCTGGCCAGACCGGGATAGAGCACGGTCTCGACCGCCGGGTGCCCATCGAGGAATTCGGCGATCAGAGCGGCGTTCTCGCTGTGCTGCCGCATCCGGAGCACCAGCGTCTTGAGTCCACGCATGGTCAGGTATGCGTCGAACGGGCCGGGCACCGCGCCGGCGCCGTTCTGCAGGAAGGCGAATGCCGCGTCGAGTTCCTCGTCGTTGGTCAGCAGTGCACCGCCCACCACATCCGAGTGCCCGCCGATGTACTTGGTGGTGGAATGCAGCACGATGTCGGCGCCGAGCAGCAGCGGCTGCTGCAGGGCCGGCGAGGCGAACGTGTTGTCCACCAACACCTTGACGCCCGAGGAAGATCCGATCTGGACGATCCCGGCGATGTCGGCCACGGTGAGCAGCGGGTTGGTGGGCGTCTCCACCCAGATCAACCGGGTGCGCGGGGTCAGCGCCGAGCGCACCGCATCAAGGTCGCTCAGCGGCACCGGCGTGTGGGTGATGTTCCACTGCGAGAACACCTTGTCGATGAGCCGGAACGTGCCGCCGTAGGCGTCGTCGGGAATCACCACGTGGTCGCCGGGCCGCAGCACCGCGCGCAGCGCACAGTCGGTGGCGGCCATGCCCGAGGCGAAAGCCCGCCCGTAGGTGGCTTCCTCGACTGCCGCCAGCGCCGATTCCAGAGCCTGCCGCGTGGGATTGCCGGTACGGGCGTATTCGAATCCGCCGCGCAACCCGCCGACGCCGTCCTGGGCGAAGGTCGAGCTGGCGTAGATCGGGGTGTTGACGGCTCCGGTACCCGGATCGGGTCGGTAACCGGCGTGGATGGCTTTTGTGGCCAGACCGTGCCACCTGCGCTGTTCACTCATAACGTGTCGAGCCTATCGCGACCGCTCAGTTTCGCAGCTTTCGTCCGTGCTGGTCAGGAATGGAACGCGTGAACATCATGATCGAGTCCACCAGCGCCCAGATGCCGACGCCCAGGCAGATGAAGACTCCGACGAACAACACCGACGTGAGGATTCCGAGAACGGTCAGGCCGAGCTGAATCGCGCCGATGCTGGTCGAGCCGATGTAGAAACGTCCGACGCCGAAAGCGCCGAGAAAGAACTGCAGCAGTCCGGCGGTGATGGCCGACTTGTCGGACAGCGGTTGCCCGGTCTGCGGGTCACGGCCGTACGGCGCCGACGGATCAGCGGGATAGCCACCGTACGGCTGCTGCTGTCCCGGGTACCCGGCAGGGAAGCCCTGCGGCGGGTAACCACCGAACTGCGCACCCTGCGGAGGCGGGAATTGCGGGGGCACTCCCTGGGGCGGCACTCCGTACATATCTCCGGGCTGATTTGGCATGGACATTGTGGCCCCGACTTTCTCGAATGCACCGGCGCCGATAGGGATTCGGCATCGGCAGGCTGGTTGAAATGATGTCACGGAACGCAACGCCCACGGCGCAGGCATTTCTGCCGTACGCGCCGTGGGCGCTGAGGTCGGTTCTAACTACGGGGTCAGTGGGGCCACCGGGCCGCCGCTGAGCCGGCGCCAGGCGTAGACCTGGATGAGCAGGACCAACGGGATGGCCACGAGCAGACCGAGCCCGCACGGGATCGATCCGACGAGGGAGATGGCCATCATCACCAGCACGGTGAGCAGCACTGTGCCGTACTTGGCCTTGGCGAGGTTGAAGCTCGCCTTGACCGCCTCCACACCGCTGAGGTTGCGGTCGACAGCTGCGACCGTCGTGAACAGGAACAGGGCTCCGAGAAGGAACTCGGCAACCCAGATCAACACCATGCTCAACAGCGCGAGCCCCGGGACCAGGATCGAGGGCAGGAAGAGCAGGAAGATGACCGCAAAGCTGATCAGGCCGACCAGCACGGTCGCGAGGATCACGTTGCCGACGTTGCGCGGCTTGAAGAACGATCCGATCGTCACCGGTTGTCCGTTGGCGATGTCGAGCAGGCCCGCGGTGTAGGCGGATGCGATCCATCCGCCCATGATCAACAGCAGGATTCCGCCGACGAGCATCACGGCGCCTCCGGCGGCTCCGAGATTGCTCGACGACGAGAAGCTGATGCCCGAGTCGTAGGACTCGTAGCTGGTGGTGGTGTCGGGCGAGACCGCGCTCGCGATCAGCATGAGCACGACGTACACCGCACCGAGCGCGGCGCCGTATACGAGCCCCGGCACGATCAGCTCGACGGGATGCTTGAGGAACTTGTTCCAGGCCCAGGAGAAGGCGTCGCCGACGCTGTAGGGCGCCGCGCCGTAGCCGGGTCCGCCCGCGGGCGGGTAACCGGGGGCCGCGTATCCGGGCGGCGGGTAGCCACCGGGAGGCGGATAGCCGCCAGGCGACGGATAGCCCCCTGGGGGCGGGTAGCCGCCGGGCGGCGGGTAGCCACCGGCGTCACCGGGAGGCGGAGGCGGGTAGCTGCCACCCTGCGGGGGCGGCGGCGGAAATCCACCCTGCGGCGGAGGCGGATAGCCGCCGGGGGAAGGCGGCGGGGGGTAGCTGCCACCGGGCGGGGGCGGCGGGGCGAAACCACCTTGCTGGGGCGGAGGCGGAGGCGGGTAGCCACCCTCCGGCGGAGGCGGGTAATTCCCGGGCGGGGGCGGTTGATCGGTCACGTCGAAAGCTCTCCTCATCTTCCGATAGCGCTCCGCAGGCGGACGCTACTTTCTGCCAGCACCTATATGGACAGACTGCTCCACAGGCAGATTACGCACCGCCAACCCCGTTTGGCAGGTCAACACGAGCGAATTCGCCGGGCACAGTTGGCCGGTCCTTGCCGCGGGCGCCGACCGCAAGTGAGTTTGCTAGCCCTAGGCCAACTCACCCTAACTGAGAAGAAGCTGGAGACAAGGTATTCCACGCGACGCGATGCGCGTGGCCCTGTCTAGTGTCGTCCGCCGCCCTCGGACAGGAACCCGAGCAGATCGTGGCGGGTGAGCACGCCGACGGGCTTGCCTTCTTCGACGACCATGACCGCGTCACAGTCCCGCAGCGATTTGGCTGCCGTGGAGACCAACTCCCCCGCACCGATCAGCGGCAGCGGCGGACTCATGTGTTCGGCTACCGCGTCGGCCAGCTTCGCCCGTCCCTCGAACACCGCGGACAGCAGCTCCCGCTCGGACACGCTGCCGGCCACCTCGCCCGCCATCACCGGAGGTTCGGCGCCGACCACCGGCATCTGCGAGACGCCGTATTCGCGCAGGATGCCGATCGCGTCGCGCACCGTCTCCGACGGGTGCGTGTGGACCAGGTCGGGCAGCGCGCCGGACTTGCCGCGCAGGACGTCGCCGACGGTCGACTGCTCGATCGACCCGTCGAGACGGTTGCGGAGGAACCCGTAGGACGACATCCATGCGTCGTTGAAAATCTTTGAGAGATAACCGCGTCCACCGTCGGGCAGCAGCACCACCACGACCGAGTCGGGTCCCGCCTTGCGCGCCACCTCGAGTGCAGCCACCACTGCCATGCCGCACGATCCGCCGACCAGCAGCGCCTCTTCCCGGGCCAGTCGTCGGGTCATGTCGAACGAATCGGCGTCGGAGACGGCGATGATCTCGTCGGGAACCTTGGGGTCGTAGGCCGACGGCCAGAAGTCCTCACCGACGCCTTCCACCAGGTACGGACGGCCGGTTCCGCCGGAGTACACCGAGCCCTCCGGGTCGGCGCCGACGATTCTCACCTTCCCGTCCGATACCTCTTTGAGGTAGCGACCGGTGCCGGTGATGGTGCCGCCGGTGCCGACGCCTGCCACGAAATGGGTGACGGTGCCGTCGGTATCGGCCCAGATCTCCGGACCCGTGGTCTCGTAGTGACTTTCGGGACCCATCTGGTTGGAGTACTGATCTGGCTTCCAGGCGCCGTCGATCTCCTCGACAAGACGATTGGAGACGCTGTAGTAGCTGTCCGGATGGTCCGGCGGTACGGCCGTCGGGCACACCACGACCTCAGCACCGTAGGCGCGCAAGACATTCTGCTTGTCCTCGCTGACCTTGTCGGGGCAGACGAAGATGCACTTGTAGCCGCGCGTCTGGGCCACCAGGGCCAGGCCGACGCCGGTGTTGCCGGACGTCGGTTCGACGATGGTGCCGCCGGGCTTGAGCTCGCCACTGGCCTCGGCCGCGTCGATCATCTTGGCGGCGATGCGGTCCTTGGAGCTGCCACCCGGGTTCAGGTACTCGATCTTGGCCAGGACCTTGCCCGAGCCTTCGGGTACAACCGAGTTCAGCTGGACCAGCGGGGTGTTGCCTATGAGCTCACTGATGTGCCGGGCGATGCGCATACGTCAATGGTCTCAGGCCCACGAAACGCTTACCAGGTGGCCTCTCGAATGTACTCACCGATCTGGCGCAACGAGCGCTTCGCTTCGGCCACCATCGGCGACGCGAGCTGGAATACGTGCATCTGACCGGGCCAGATCCTGAGCTCGACGGGAACGCCGGCCGCAGCCAGCATGTGCGCGGCTTTCCGCGCATCGCTGAGCAGAGCCTCCGAGCCCGATGCGTGGATCAACGTGCGAGGCAGACCGGGCTCGATGTGGTCGAGAGGTTCGTAGACGTCCTCCCCCTTGCGGGCGGCCGCCCGCTCGATGAGCTCGACCAGAGCATCGAAGGCCTTGGGCGGGAACATCGCGTCGGTGTGGATGTTGGGGTGGTTGGCCCGTGATTCGTTGTCGATCTCGAACAACGGCGACATCGTCACCAGCGCGGCAGGCATCTCTCCCTCGTCGACCAGGCGCTCGGCCAGCGCCAGCGACAGGTAGCCGCCCGCCGAGTCGCCGGCCAGCACGATCTGGTCCGGCTGGTAACCGGTCAGCCGCAGCCAGCGGTAGGCGTCGTAACAGTCGTCGATCGCCGTGCCCACCGAGTGCTTGGGCACCATCCGGTAATCGACGACCAGGACCGGGCTGTCGGCATATCCCGACAGCGCCGTGACGATCCCGGAGTGCGTGTTGGCCCCGCAGGCCAGGAACGCACCGCCGTGCAAGTAGAGGATGACGCTGCGTTTCCCATCGGCGGGCAGCACGCCGTCGGCACGCACCAGCTGTGCGGTGCAGTTGGGCAGCGCGATGGTGGCCTTGATGGTCCCCGGCACCGGCCGGATCAGCCGAGCGGCGAAATTGACGAGCCCGAACGGCCACGGCAGATGCGGTACGTGGCTACCAATTGCCAAGGTCGGCTTGATTGTCAGCGTGGCCGCCAGCGAAGCCAATCGGCCTGCCAGGCTCGGCCCGTCCTCGACCACCTCGACCGGTGCGCCGTCACTGACCGGGAACCTTCGCCCGCGGTACGGCCTAGCTGGGCTTACGCCAGCATGATGCGACCTGGATACCTTGCTCGGTGCAGTCATCGTCACCACTTCCTACGTCTTTGTAGTGCTAGGTGAGCTTCGTCACTCAGACAACCCGGGTAACTTAGCTTGACATCCGTAAACAGTTCAACAGTCAAATAAACTGATTTGATACCGGACTTGATACAGCACTGTGATCGCCACGCTGCATCGCCACGCAGACAAACCGCCGGATCCCCCTAGACTGATCATGTGGGCACATCGCGTCGGGCGACCATCGCCCTCGCCGCTGCGGCAACACTGGCCTCCACGGGGTCGGCCTATATCGGAGCACGCAACCTGCTGACCGGACAGGCCACCAAGGCCCGGCAGGTCATCCCCAAATCGTGGGACATCCCACCGCGGGCCGACGGTGTCTACCACCCGGGCGGCGGTCCGGTGCAGAAGTGGGAGCGCGGTGTCCCGTTCGACCTGCACCTGATGATCTTCGGCGATTCGACGGCGACCGGTTACGGCTGCCGGGTGGCCGACGAAGTGCCCGGTGTACTCATCGCACGAGGGGTGGCCGAGCAGTTCGACAAGCGAATCCGCCTGAGCACCAAGGCGATTGTCGGCGCCACCTCCAAGGGTCTGTCGGGCCAGATCGACGCCATGTTCGTGGCAGGGCCGCCGCCGGATGCTGCCGTGATCATGATCGGCGCCAATGACATCACCAAGCCCAACGGCATCGGGCCGTCAGCACGCCGGCTCGGCGACGCGGTGCGCCGGCTGCACGCCGCCGGGGCTGTCGTCGTGGTCGGCACGTGCCCGGACTTCGGGGTGGTCACCGCCATCCCGCAACCGTTGCGCGCCTTCACCCGCGCCCGCGGCCTGCGGCTGGCCCGCGCCCAGGCAGCTGCCGTACGCGCCGCCGGCGGGGTGCCGGTGCCGTTCTCGGACCTGCTGGCTCCGGAGTTTTACAAGGCCCCTGAGCTGCTGTTCTCCGAAGACATGTTCCATCCGTCGGCGGCAGGCTACGCACTCGCTGCCAAACAGCTGTTACCCGCGCTGTGCGGGGTGCTCGGCGAATGGGACGGCGACGAAGCACTCGAAACCGGGTCTGCGGACGACAGCTCGTTGCTGAGCCGGTTGGGCGGCGTGAGTAGGCTGTGGCATCGCTCTACCGGGGTCCCCGCTCCCGTCGTGGTGCACGCGGGATAGTTTCAACCTGAGTTTTTAAGCCATTCGATTCCCAGGAGCCGTCATGCCTGAAGCCGTCATCGTTGCCACTGCCCGTTCGCCGATCGGCCGCGCCGGCAAGGGTTCCCTCGTCACCATGCGCCCCGACGATCTCGCCGCGCAGATGGTCAAGGCCGTCCTGGACAAGGTGCCTGCGCTGGATCCGCGCGACATCGACGACCTGATCATGGGCTGTGGCCAGCCCGGCGGCATGTCGGGCTTCAACATCGGCCGCACCGTCGCCGTGCAGCTGGGTTACGACTTCCTGCCGGGCACCACCGTCAACCGCTACTGCTCGTCGTCGCTGCAGAGCACCCGGATGGCATTCCACGCCATCAAGGCCGGCGAGGGCCACGCGTTCATCTCCGCCGGTGTGGAGACCGTGTCCAACTTCGGCAGCGGCAGTGCCGATGGCTGGCCCGACACCAAGAATCCGTTCTACGCCGACGCCATGGCCCGCAGTGAACAGGCCGCCGCCGGCGCCGAGGAATGGCACGACCCGCGCGAAGACGGCCTGCTGCCCGACGTCTACCTGGCCATGGGCCAGACCGCCGAGAACGTCGCGCTGCACACCGGCGTCAGCCGTGAGGACCAGGACCACTGGGCCGTGCGGTCGCAGAACCGCGCCGAGGAGGCCATCAACTCGGGCTTCTTCGCCCGCGAGATCACCCCGGTGACGCTGGCCGACGGCACCGTCGTTTCCACCGATGACGGCCCGCGTGCCGGCACCACCTACGAGAAGATCAGCCAGCTCAAGCCGGTCTTCCGCCCCAACGGCACCGTGACCGCCGGCAACGCCTGCCCGCTGAACGACGGCGCCGCCGCGCTCGTGGTGATGAGCGATGTGCGCGCCAAGGAGCTGGGCCTGACCCCGCTGGCCCGCGTGGTGTCGACCGGTGTGTCCGGCCTGTCGCCCGAGATCATGGGCCTGGGCCCGATCGAGGCCGTCAAGAACGCTCTGGCCAACGCCAAGATGACGATTGACGACATCGACCTCTACGAGATCAACGAGGCGTTCGCGGTGCAGGTGCTCGGCTCGGCCCGCGCCCTCGGCATGGACGAGGACAAGCTGAACGTCTCCGGTGGCGCCATCGCCCTGGGCCACCCGTTCGGCATGACCGGTGCCCGCATCACCGCCACGCTGCTGAACAACCTGCAGACCTACGACAAGACCTTCGGCATCGAGACCATGTGCGTCGGTGGCGGCCAGGGTATGGCGATGGTCGTGGAGCGCCTGAGCTAGTTGGCTTTCGCCGAGTCTGCGTACAGATCGCGATTTCACCCGATTTCGCGATCTGTACGCAGACTCGTTGCTCTCAGCCCAGCGTCGATTGCCTGTCGGCGATTGCGGTGCGAACTCTTCGCAGGATCTCGGGCGGCCGGTCCTCGGCCACTACCCTGACGATGATCCAACCCATCCGCTCCAGCTCAGCCGTACGGCGGATGTCCTTCACGTATTGCGTTCGGTCACTTCGGTGTTGATCCCCGTCGTACTCCACCGCGACCATCCATTCGGACCACCCCATGTCGAGGTAGGCGAACGGAAAGCCATTCGCCCCGAGTACGGGGATCTGAGTCTGCGGGCGCGGCAGACCATCATCGATAAGGAGCAGGCGCAACCTCGTCTCCTTCGGAGACTGAGCCCCTGCGTCGACCATCGGCAGCACTCTCTCGAGCTGGCGCAGGCCGCGGGCTCCGCGATGCCGCGCTGCCAGTTCTTCGACATCGCGAGCCTTCAATCCCGTTGCCCTGGCCAGAGAATCGAGCCGAGCCACCGCCCGGCCGAAGCCCCGGGTGCGGCCGACGTCGAAGGCAGTCCGCTCAGGCGTCGTCACGGGCAGACCCCGGATTTGTCCGACCTCGTTCGGCTGCAACCGCATCGCGGATGTCCGCACGCCGCGCGGGCTCCTGGCATTGACCCAGATCAACTCAATCGGCGCGGATTCATCGACCCATCTGGCCCCGTGCAACGCCGCCGCGGTGACACCGGCCAGGACTCCGTTGCGGTGCGACCACAGCCATGCCGCCATGGCCCGATCAGCCAGTGTGGGGTGGAAGTCCCGCGCCACATAGACATCGGGCAATATCGCGCGGAAGTTGGCTCGCAGCTGGTGTTTGCGGATCAGGCCTGACCGCACCGCTTCTGAGCCGATGAAGGGGCTGTCGAAGATGCTCACGGCGTTGACGTTGCGACGCAGGCCCGACTCCGGCCGGTCAGCGAAAGTGCCGACACGCCACGGCTGTGGATGAAACCGACTCTGTGGACAGCCCTTCGAGTCTGCGTGCAGAGCGGGATTTCGTGCGATTTCACGCTCTGAGCGCAGACTCGGCACCCTCACCGCAGACTCGCCACTCTCACCGCAGACTCGATGCCGGCCCACCAAAACCCAAAAGAAAAAGGCGCCCGCAATCGCGGACGCCTTTCTCGGGGCAGGGTTGCTAGTCGTTGTTGAAGTACGACAGCAACCGGAGGATCTCGATGTACAGCCAGACCAGGGTGACGGTCAGGCCCAGGGCGATGCCCCACGCAGCCTTCTCCGGAGCACCGGCGCGGATCATCTGGTCAGCGGCGTCGAAGTCGATCAGGAAGCTGAACGCCGCCAGGGCGATCACGAACAGCGAGAAGGCGATGGACAGGCCGCCGCCCGAACGCAGGCCGAGGCCTTCGCCGCCGCCCACACCGAACATCGCGAGCAGGAAGTTCACCAGAACCAGAGCCAGCACGCCGAACATCGCCGCGACGATCATCCGGGTGAACTTGGGCGTCACGCGGATGGCCCCGGTCTTGTAGACCACGAGCATGCCGATGAACACACCGATCGAGGCCACCACGGCCTGGAAGATCATGGTGGGCCCGCCGTTGGAGACCAGGTTGGCGAACAGGAACGACGCGCCACCGAGGAACAGGCCCTCCAGCGCCGCGTAGGTCAGCACGATGGCCGGGTTGTCCTGCTTGCGACCGAACGTGGCGATCAGCACCATGACCAGACCGCCGAGTCCACCGATGAGGGTGAACGGTCCCATCAGGGCCGTGTTGGCGGCGATGAGGAAGTAGGACACGACCGCGACCGACGAGACGACCGCCAGGGTGATGGCGGTCTTGGTGACGACGTCATCGATGGTCAGCGGCCGGGAGACGCCGGTCTGCGGCTGCTCCAGGTACTCCTGCGCGTAGGGCTGCGCATGCACCTGCTGTGCACCGAAGCCGCTGGCTCCGGTACCGAATTGTGCGTATCCGCCCTGCGTCTTGGGCAGGCTACGGAATACCGGGTTGCTGGTTTCGCGCACCGTCGGTTCCTCTCCTATGACATGTGTTCGAGTACGAACTAGTAGCTCAACGATCAAAGTTCCGGGCGGGTTCCCGTCGAGGCCGAAGAACTCTCAGGAAACTTCCAGGTTGATCTTGAGGCAAACCCTACCCGTAGCGCACGGTTCCCGGGAGGCCGAACTAGATTGCATCTCGTGACAGAAAACGAGGACGTCCTAGTAAGTGTCCGCAACGGCGTCGGGATCCTCACGCTCAACCGGCCCAAGGCCATCAATTCGCTCAACGATGCGATGGTCGCCGGCATGTCCGAGGCGCTGCACGCCTGGGCGAGCGACGAGTCGGTTCACACCGTCCTGTTGACCGGTTCCGGCGAACGCGGCCTGTGCGCGGGCGGTGACGTGGTGGCGCTCTATCACAGCGCGAAAGCAGGCGGCGCGGACGCGCGCCGGTTCTGGTACGACGAATACCTCCTGAACGCCTACATCGGTAGTTATCCGAAGCCGTACGTGGCCCTGATGGACGGCATCGTGATGGGTGGCGGCGTCGGTGTCGCCGCCCACGGCAACATCCGCGTGGCGACCGACACCACCAAGATGGCGATGCCAGAGGTCGGCATCGGCTTCATCCCCGACGTCGGCGGCACCTACCTGCTGTCGCGCGCCCCCGGAGCGCTCGGCCTGCATGCCGCACTGACGGGCGCACCGTTCTCAGGAGCCGACGCGATCGCCATGGGCTTCGCCGATCACTATGTGCCGCACGACAAGCTGGCCGACTTCACCGAGTCCGTCATCGTCGGCGGCGTCGAGAACGCCCTGGCGACCTACGCCATCGAGCCGCCCGCGAGCGCCCTGCTGGAGCAGCGCGACTGGATCGACGAGTGCTACTCCGGCGACACCGTGACAGACATCCTCGCCGCGCTGGCCGGTCACGACGCCACCGCCGCCCAAGATGCCGCGAAGCTCATCGCCACCCGCTCCCCCGTCGCCCTGGCCGTGACGCTGGAAGCGGTACGCCGGGCCGGCAAGCTGGCGACACTGGAGGATGTGCTGCAGCAGGAGTACCGGACCTCGTGCGCATCGGTGAAATCACATGATTTCGTCGAGGGCATCCGCGCGCAGCTCGTCGACAAGGACCGCAACCCGCAGTGGTCCCCCGACTCGATCGAAGCGGTCACCGCCGCCGACGTCGACGCGTACTTCGTTCCGGCCGATCCCGATCTGACCTTCCAGGAGGACAACCAATGAGTGAATTCGAGACGATTCTGGTGACCCGCACCGACCGGGTCGCCACCATCACGCTGAACCGGCCCACGGCGCTCAACGCGCTCAACAGTCAGGTGATGACCGAAGTCACCACGGCCGCAGCAGAACTCGACAACGATCCGGGCATCGGCGCGATCATCGTCACCGGTAACGAGAAGGCGTTCGCCGCCGGCGCCGACATCAAGGAAATGGCTGACCTGTCGTTCGCCGACGTGTACTCGGCGGACTTCTTCGAGCTGTGGTCGAAGTTCGCCGCCACCCGCACCCCCACCATCGCCGCAGTCGCCGGATACGCACTGGGCGGCGGCTGCGAGCTGGCGATGATGTGCGACATCCTGATCGCCGCTGATTCGGCGAAGTTCGGTCAGCCCGAGATCAAGTTGGGTGTGCTTCCGGGTATGGGCGGCAGCCAGCGCTTGACCCGCGCGATCGGCAAGGCCAAGGCGATGGACCTGATCCTCACCGGCCGCACCATCGACGCCATCGAGGCCGAGCGCGCCGGCCTGGTGTCGCGCCTGGTGCCTGCGGACTCGCTGATCGACGAGGCCCTGGCCGTGGCCGCGACCATCGCCGGGATGTCGCTGTCTGCCTCGCGGATGGCCAAGGAAGCGGTCAACCGCGCCTTCGAGTCCTCTCTCGCCGAAGGACTGCTCTACGAGCGCAGGCTGTTCCACTCGGCCTTCGCCACCGCGGACCAGAAGGAAGGCATGGCCGCCTTCTCGGAGAAGCGCGCCGCGAACTTCACCCATCGTTAAGGTCGACGGGTGACCGAGACCGCCGAACCCGAGGCCGACGCACTCGAAGTCCCGCCAGGTGAAGCAGACAAGCCTGTCTGGTGGGCCCGTCATTACACGTTCTTCGGGACGGCGGTCGGTCTGGTGTTCGTCTGGTTCTCGCTGACGCCGTCGCTGCTGCCCCGCGGTCCGCTGTTTCAGGGCCTGGTCAGCGGCGCGGCGGGTGCGACCGGCTACGGGATCGGCGTTTTCGGGGTGTGGCTGGTGCGCTACATGCGTTCGGTGGAAACCAGTCCGCGGGCACCGAAGTGGGCGTGGCTGTCCCTGCTGGTCATCGGCGTCATCGGCCAGGTCCTGATGATCATCTACTTTCACGTCTGGCAGGACGAGATCCGCGACTTCATGGGCGTTCCGCGACTGACGTTCTGGGATCACCCGCTGACCGCGGTCCTGTCGCTCGTGGTGCTCTTCGCGTTCGTAGAGGTGGGCCAGCTGATCCGCAGGCTGGTTCGTTACCTGGACCTCAAGCTGGATCGCTTTCTGCCGCCGCGGGTTTCGGCTGTGGTGGTGGTCGCCCTGCTGCTGGCGTTGAGCATCGCATTGCTGAACGGTGTGGTGGTCCGGGTCGCGATGAGCACCATCAATCGCACATTCGCCGCCGTCAACGACGAGACTGATCCTGACTTCGCCGCCCCGACCTCGGTGCTGCGCTCGGGTGGCCCGCAATCGTTGGCCAGCTGGGAATCGCTGGGCCACCAGGGGCGGGTGTTCGTCTCGGCAGGCCCTACGGTGCAGCAACTTTCGCGGTTCAGCGGCAAGCCCGCGGTCGAACCGATCCGCGCTTACGCGGGTCTGCACTCAGCTGACGGCATCAAGGCCACCGCGGCCCTGGCCGCCAGAGAGTTACAGCGCACCGGTGGGCTGAACCGAGCTGTGGTCGCGGTGGCGACCACGACGGGCACGGGCTGGATCAACGAGGCCGAGGCCTCCGCGCTGGAGTACATGTACAACGGCAACACCGCGATCGTGTCGATGCAGTACTCGTTCCTGCCCAGCTGGCTGTCGTTCCTGGTCGACCAGGAGAACGCGCGGCAGGCCGGGCAGGCGTTGTTCGAGGCCGTCGACGCGCTGGTCCGGGCGATGCCGGAGGACAAGCGGCCCAAGCTGGTGGTGTTCGGCGAAAGCCTGGGATCGTTCGGCGGTGAGGCGCCGTTCTTGTCGCTGAACAATCTGGTGGCCCGCACCGACGGCGCGCTGTTCTCGGGGCCGACGTTCAAGAACACCATCTGGACGACGCTGACGCGGGAACGCGATGCCGGGTCGCCGGAGTGGTTGCCGATCTACGACGACGGGCAGAATGTGCGGTTCGTCGCGAAAGCCGAGAACTTGAACCGGCCAGACGCGCAGTGGGGCCATCCCCGCGCGGTGTACCTGCAGCACGCATCGGATCCGATCTCGTGGTGGACGCCTGATCTGCTGTTCGCCAAGCCGGACTGGTTGCGTGAGCCACGAGGGTATGACGTGTCCCGCCGCATGGAGTGGATTCCGGTGGTGACGTTCCTTCAGGTCTCGGCGGACATGGCCGTGGCGGTCGACGTGCCCGACGGGCACGGCCACGTCTACGTCCAGAATGTCGCCGACGCCTGGGCCGCGGTGCTGCAGCCGCCCGGTTGGACGCCGGAGATGACCGCGAAACTGCGTCCGATGCTGTCGAGCAACGAAAACGCCTGAGCCGAAACCTCAGACGTGACCGGCGGCCACCAAGGCGTGATACCCGCCGACTACGTCGGTCGACCGGTGCAGGCCGAGGTCGACGAGCGCGGCCGCAGCCAGGCTTGAGGTGTAGCCCTCCGAGCACAGGATCACCCAGTAGACGTCGTCGTCGACGGCCTGCGGGATCCGCGCGTCGCTGGTCGGGTCGCAACGCCATTCCAGGACGTTGCGTTCGATGACCAGCGCTCCCGGCACTGATCCTTCGGCGGCACGCTGGGCGGCCGGGCGGATGTCGACCAGGACGGCGCCGGCTTCCAGCGCCTCGGGCAGTTCTGCGGCGGGCAGCCGCCGAAACCGGGTACGGGCCTGCTCCAGCACGGTGTCGATGCGGCTCATGGTCATCCTTCCGGCGCGTCGGTGAGCTCGGTGCGGTTGCGGCGCAACGTGTTCTGCGGCGTCACTTCGTAGTAGGACATCGCGGTCAGCGGCGGCGAATATGCGTGCACGCTCAGTGTCGGACCGGAAACGGCGGCAGGGGCGTGCACCACGTCATGGACCCAGCCCAGCGGGAAGGCGGCCTGATCGCCGGCGGTGAGCCGTCGCTTGCGGAGCAGCTCGCCATCCCAACGGGTTTCGCGCAGCGCTCCGGAGACCACCGTCAACGCGCCCAATGAGCCGCCGTGGTCGTGCAGTTCGGTCGACTTGTCGGGCACCCAGCTGATCAGCCAGACCTCCACTTCGTCGTCGCCGGACAGGCGGGTGTACCACCGGTCGTCCTGCGGCAGCCCGCGCAGCAATCGGTCGTAGCGGCCGGACAGCACGTCGTCAGCGGCGCGGTCGGTGGTGTGCAGCAGATCGGGCAATCGCAGCCGGGTGGGCGCCGAGACGGCAGGAACGGGCGCGAGCGTAGACAGCATCGGGGGAACTCCAAGAATGACGGCGGAACAGGGCAGACGGGCGCGCTAGCAAGCCCGACAACACTCCTGGAATCCGGTCCCTTCCGTCATGGCCGCCAGTGTTGCATAGATTGGCGGGATGCGCCGTTACACGTGGACCGCCAGTTTGACCGCCGGAGCCGCCGCAGCCGCCGGCCTGAGCCTGCTGATCGGATGCTCGACAGAGGCGGGCAAGGATCAGTCCGGGGAGTCCGCGGCGCCGTCGTCGCAAGCCACCACCACCACTGAATCGCCGACTCCGACGGTCAAGCCCGGCGAGGTCGCGACGTCTCCCGGCGGGGTGACAACGGCCGTCGGTGCCGACGCTCAGTCCACCGAAGAGGAGTACTTCCAGGCCTGTCATGCCGCGAAGATCTGGATGGAGGCCAAGGGCGGCGATCTCAAGGCCCAGATCGAGCCCTACCTGGCCAGCCTGCAGGCTCCGGGAGCCGCACCCGGCCCCGGCACCTACAACGTGGCGTGGGCCGAGCTCGAACCGGGCCGCCAGGCCGCGGTGATCGTGGCGGCGCAGGCAGCCGCAGATGAGCTCTGCAGCTAGTCGCCGCTAGTTCGAATCACGTTGCGGTAAATCCCCGTCGTCTTGGGCGGCCACCCACGCGCGGCCGCGTTCGACGGCGATGTCGAGCGCGCCGAAGACCCGGTCGGTGGCGGGCACGATACCGTCGTCGCCCAGCAGGTCGTCGAGCCCGCCGCGCCGCAGTACTTCGGCCGTGCCGGGGTTGACGCCGGCGATGATCAGCCGGCCGCTGTTGGCGGTCAGCTGGCCCGCCCACCGACGCAGCGCCTTGATGGTCACCGACGACGGCACGTCGGGCAGCGATCGCAGGCTGAGCACCACGACGGCATTGGTGGTGTCGTCGGCCCGCGGCCAGGTTTCGTCGATGCGGGCCACTTCGGCGAACAGGCCGACCCCGGCGTAGTGCAGCACCGTGACGTCGTTGCTGGTGCAACGTTCGGGCACAGGTGCCTGCTGCCAGCCGCCGTCGGGGGCCGGGACGAGCGCCATCAGCTGTGCGGCCTCGGCGGCCTTGGCGCAGTAGAGCACCAATGAGGTGATCACGCCGATGAGGATCGCGGTGTGCAGCGGCAACTGCGTGGTGGCCGCGAAGGTGACCAGCATCGCCACCGCGGACAACGGCGCGACGCGCAGCACCAGCTTGATGTCGGGCAGCCGGCCGACCACCAGTTCGGCGCCGATGACCAGGATCAGCCCGCCGATCACCGGCATCGGGATGATCTCGGCGGCCGACCCGGCGACCAGAACAAGTACGGCAAGCCACAGCCCGGCGAAGATGCCGGCCCATCGAGTCTGGGCGCCCGCCGAGGTGGCCACCCCGGTCCGCGACAACGAGCCGCCGGCCGGCAGTGCACCGAACATGCCGCCCGCCACGTTCGCCGCGCCCTGCGCCAGGAAATCGCCGTTCATGTTGGTGCGGCTGCCGTCCGGGTTGGGCACCGCTGCCGAGATTCCGGCGGCCTGCGCCAAGGCGACAAGCGCCACCGCGACGCCTCCGACCAGCAGCTCGGGCATGGCGGCGAAGTTCGGAACCGTAACGGGTGGAAGCGCGTTGGCGATCGAGGCGATGTCACCGACGGTTTCGACGTCGATGTGCGCGACGGCCACCACTGCGGTAACCACGATGAGTGCCAGCAGCGTGGCGAATTTCTCGAGCGGCCTGATGAAGTGGAAAACCGCCCATACCGCGACGGTGCCAAGCGAGACCGCGACGGCAGCGGGGTGCCACAGCCCGATGTGTGCCGACGAGTCGATGAATTTGCCGATGGTGTTGCCGCTCTGCGGTTTGTATCCCGTGGCGTCGCCGAGTACGCCGGCGATGATCTGCAGGGCGATGCCGGTGGAGAAGCCCGTCATCACGGCGTTGGAGACGAAGTTCATGATCGAGCCGAACCGGAGCAACCCGAACAGCAGCATCACCACACCGACGACGACGGCCAGTGCGGCGACATTGGCCGGATCCTGCGGATCCAGGCCGGCTTCCTTGAGCACGCTGCGCGAGGTCAGGGCGATCGCGCTGGTCAGGGTCGTCACCATCAGTACCGTGCGGGCGAACAGTGACCCGATGATGCCGGGCATGACGCCGGCATAGATCCCGGTGACGGGGTTGAAACCGCCGATGCTGGCGTAAGCCATGCCTTCCGGGATGGAGAACAGTCCTGTCACCAGCCCGGCAATGACATCGCGCGGCTTGGGACGACCCAGCTTTCGCGCGAACGTTGGCGCAGCCACAGGTCAACCCTGCCACGAATGTGTCCGGCGTGGGCGATACTGCGGATGTGCGCGTCCCGGGAATCCTTCCGTATCAGCGCGAATGGCTGCGCGCCGACATAGTGGCGGGCCTGGCCGCCGGAGCCGTGATCATTCCGCAGGCCATGGCGTACGCGACCGTGGCCCACATGCCGGTGCAGTTCGGGCTGTACACCTGCATGCTGCCGCTGGTGGTGTACGCCTTCATCGGCGGCTCCCGCACCACGAGCGTCACCACCACTTCGACGATTGCCACACTCAGCGCGTCGACCATGGTCGGCGCGGGTATCGCCGCCGGGTCGTCCGACGCGCAGTAACACATGATCACCCTGACGCTGCTGGTCGGCGCCTTCCTGTTGGTGGCCCGACTGTTCCGCCTCGGGGCGATCATCGAGAACATCAACGAGGCCACCCTGCTCGGACTCAAGGCCGGGGTCGGCCTGACCGTGGCCGCTGCGCAGGTCCCCAAACTCATTGGTGTGGAAGATAACCCGCACGCGACCGGCTTCTTCCACATCGTCTGGTCGGCACTGCGCCAGGTCGGCCACGCCAATGTCCCCACGGTGCTGCTGGCGATCGTCAGCGTCGCCGTGTTGCTGTTGATCGGGAAGTTCGCGCCACTGGTACCCGGACCGCTGATCGTGGTGGCGCTGGGAATCGTGTTGGCGACGTTCGGCGGCCTGCCGTCGATGGGGGTGGCGCTGATCCCCGAAGTACCCCAGGGCATTCCGATGCCTGCGTTGCCTGCGCTCGACCACATCGGACATCTGGTTCCCGGCGCGCTGGCGATCGCGATGATGGCGTTTCTGGAAACCGTGGCGGTGGCACGCGGGGTGCGTCGGCCCGGCGAGCCGCAGATCGACGCCGACCGCGAGCTGTCCGCCAACGGCATTGCTGCGCTTGCGAGTTCGTTCTTCCATGCGCTTCCACCGGCCGGCGGGTTCTCACAGACCGGGATGAATCTGCGTACCGGCGGGCGGTCACAGGTCTGCGGTCTGGTCACCGCGGCATTGGCGGTCCTGGTCGCCGTCTTCCTGGCCCCGGTGCTGTCGAAGATGCCGCAGGCGACACTCGGCGCGATGGTACTGGTGGCCGTGCTGGGGCTCATCGACATCGGCGCGCTGCAACGCTTGTACCGGTTCGACAAACTGGAGTTCAGTCTGGCCGCGATCGTCGGCATCTTCGGGCTGACGGTCGGTCTGCTGCCTGCCGTCGCGGCCGGCGTGCTGTTGACCCTGTACTTCGTGCTCCGGGAAGCCAACCGCGCCCATGTCGTACAGGTCGGCACGGACCCGCTGGTGCTCCGCTTCGACCTCGGTCTCTACACCGCCAATCTGCGCTCCAATGTCGACGCGGTCCTCAGGCATGTCGGCGCGTGCACCCCGCGCCCAGCCGTCGTCGTGCTCGATCTGTCTCGCCTGCCCTGGTTGAGCTCGACGATCCTCGACGGGCTGCGCGACCTGGAGGCAGAACTCGGTGACATCGAGGTCCGCTATACGGGTCTGCGCGATGACCTGCACCAGATGGCGAACCGCTGGCCCTGGTGGCAGGAGGTCGAAGCGCAGGGCCGCTACGGGTAGAGCCCGCGCAGTTGCCCGGCCTGGGCGACACGTTCGACAGCCAGGCAGGTCGCGGCGGCGCGAAGCGGTAGGCGCAGCTTCTCGGCATGGGCGCTGACGTGTTCCCAGGCGCTCAGCATGCGTTCGGCCAGCCGGGTCTCGACTTCGTCGGCGCCCCACCAGTACGCCTGGTTTGCCTGCACCCACTCGAAATACGACACGATGACGCCGCCGGCGTTGGCCAGGATATCCGGAACGACCAGTGTCCCAGCCGCATTCAGCAGGCGGTCGGCCTCCGGTGTCGTGGGACCGTTGGCACCTTCCACGACCACAGAGGCCTTGATCTGTCGTGCGTTTCCCGCGTGGATCACCCCTTCGACCGCCGCAGGGACCAGCAGATCGACGTCCGCCGCGAGCAAGTCCTCGTTGGTGATCGCATCGGCCTCGACAAAGCCGACCACCGAACCGGTGGCATCGACATGACTGGCCAGAGCCGCGATGTCGAGGCCGGAATCGGCCCTGATAGCGCCGTACTGGTCGGACACGGCGACCACGCGAATGCCCGCATCCGCCAGGAAACGCGCGGCGTGCCGGCCGACCTTGCCGAAGCCCTGAACCGCGGCGGTGGCGCCTTCGACCCTGATGCCGCGAGACCGCAGCGCGGCCAGAGCCACGTGGACGACTCCCCGCGACGTCGCCGTGGCGCGTCCCAGAGAACCGCCGAGGCTCACCGGTTTTCCGGTGCTGACTCCGAGCACGGTGTGCCCCTTCTGGACGGAATAGGTGTCCATCATCCAGGCCATGGTTTGCTCGTCGGTGCCGACATCCGGCGCGGGGATGTCATGCGCGGGGCCGATCAACGGGCTGATCTCACTGGTGTAGCGACGGGTGACCCGTTCCAGTTCGGAACGGCTGTATCGTCGCGGATCGATGCGGATGCCCCCTTTTGCTCCGCCGTAGGGGACGTCGAGCAGCGCGCATTTCCACGTCATCCACATCGCCAGGGCACGCACTTCGTCGAGCGTCACATCGGGCGAGTAGCGCAGCCCACCTTTCGCCGGACCGCGAGAAACGTTGTGCTGCACCCGATGTCCGATGAGCAGTTCCATCTCACCGGAGTCCCGATGGAGCGGCACGGCCACGGTGAGCTCGCGCCGCGGGTTGGCCAGCAGCTCGTACATGCCGTCGTCATAGCCGAGGATCGTGACCGCGTCGTGCAGTTGGGCACGTGCGTCGTCGAACGGGCTTGCGGGTGCTGTGGCCAGGTGCGGTCGTTGGGCGAGATCGGCCTCGGTGTGTTCGATCGTGGTCACGCCTTCTCCTGTTGTTGGTTGACCTGATGCCAGAACGCTAGGCATTCAGCCACCGACCCAGCAGTGCCGATCTGCACATCTTTTAAATGCCCACTGTGCAACCGTGACAGCCGAAAATCTGGCCACCGGGCGGGGCCGACGGTGCGGGCCAGGCCGAAATGTCCTCGTATTGATGTTAATTGGGATCCTTGGTGCGCGGCGGATGCACAACAGGTCTCAAACCATGTTCTAAGACTCGGCAAGCAGCGCGGTAGATGCCGCAGAATGGAGGTATGCGTGTTGCCTTGGCCCTCGGTAGTGGTGGCGCCCGCGGCTATGCGCACATCGGGGTGATCGACGAACTGTCCGCGCGAGGTTACGAGGTCGTCGGGGTATCCGGGTCGTCGATGGGCGCACTGGTGGGTGGACTCCACGCAGCCGGCAAGCTCGACGATTTCGCCGAATGGGCGCGGACTCTGACCCAGCGCGCTGTCTTGCGGCTGCTGGATCCGTCGATCAGCGCGGCCGGCATCCTGCGTGCCGAGAAGATCCTCGACGCAGTGCGCGAGATCATCGGTGAGGCCACGATCGAAGAACTGCCGATCCCCTATACCGCAGTCGCGACAGATCTCATTGCCGGCAAGTCGGTGTGGTTGCAGCGCGGGCCGGTCGATTCGGCGATCCGGGCATCCATCGCCATCCCCGGGGTGATCGCGCCGCATGTGCTCAACGGACGGCTGCTCGGTGACGGCGGCATCCTCGATCCGCTGCCGATGGCGCCGATCGCCGCGGTGAACGCCGACCTGACCATCGCGGTGAGCCTGTCCGGCGGCGATCCGGGCACCGCGACCACACCCGAGGATCCGGAACGTCGGCCCACCACCGAATGGCTCAACCGGATGATGCGCAGCACCTCGGCGGTGCTGGACACGGCGTCGGTGCGGGCCGTGCTGGACCGCCCGACCGCCCGCGCGGTGTTGAGCCGGTTCGGGGCATCGCTGCCGGCCGAGGACGGCGTCGATCCCGATGCGGGTGCTGACGCCGTCGAATCGATCGACACCGAGGACATAGAACCAGATGCCGAAGCGTCCGAGCCGGTCGAAGTTCCACGCCTGGGCAGCTTCGAGGTTTTGAACCGAGCCGTCGACATCGCCCAGGCCGCGCTGGCCCGGCACACCCTCGCCGCGTACCCGCCTGACCTGCTGATCGAGGTGCCGCGCACCGTGTGCCGCAGCCTCGAATTCCATCGGGCCGCCGAGGTCATCGATGTCGGCCGCGAGCTGACCGCGCGCGCACTCGACGGCTGATCAGCCCGCCAGGAACTCCGCGACCTCGCCCGCCACGCGGCGCCCTTGAGCCCGCCCCGCCCGGGCCGACGGCACCCGGCACGCCGGATCGAGCGGGTTCTTGCCGAATGCGGCGAGCGCGGCATCGTCGGCGAAGATGCCGAGTGAGCGTCCGTCGAAGCCGTCGACCTCCTCAGCCGCGCCGGTACCGAACGGCGACGGTGTCGAACGGCCCTGCGGCACCAGGGCGACAGCGGTGTCGCAGTCGGCGGCCAGCGCCATGTTGACCGCGCTGCCTATGCCGCCGTCCATGAACCTGCGGCCGTCGATGGTCACCACCGGCCATACCGCGGGCACCGCGCAGCTGGCGGCGACAGCGTCGACCAGCGACACCCCGGACTTGCGGTCCAGCGTCACCAGCTCACCGGTGTCGATGTCGATCGCCGAGATCCGCAGTATCCGGTCGGGCCAGTCGTGCGAGGGCAGGCGCGCCTCGATCACCTTGCGCCGTACGGCCGGGTCCACCGTGGCAGTGGCGGCCGCGACGGCACCGATGCCCTGCAGCTTCTGCGCCTTGGTGGTGTTGGGTGTCAGCATGGCCTTGACGAACAGGTCGGTGACGTTGTCGATGCTCACCCCTGGGTCGAGCTCAGCGGAGACGGCACCGATCTGACGCTCGTACAGGTCCCCCAGCGGCAGACCGCTGCCGAGCTGTGCCGACACCGTCGAACCTGCCGATGTGCCGACCAGCACTTCGGCGGCCAGCAACGCATCGGCTGTTTCGGGGGCTTCGTCGGCGATGCCCTGAAGGATGCCGGTCTCCCAGGCGATGCCCGCGATACCGCCGCCGGCGAGCACCAGTGCGCGTTTGGAGGTCACGACAGTCGAGTGTGCCAGGGCCCCGGGTCCGGACTGGACAGCGGCGGTCACGCGTGCTGCGATGCTGCGGCCTTCGCGGACAGGTCGTCGCGGCGCAGCAAGTGGCGCGGCGGGTCCGGGAACACCACCTGGGTGTTGATCCGCAGATCCGCGTCGACGTGCACGAGCTCGCCGGGTTCGATGGGCCGCCAGCGCTCGCCATCCATCGGCTCGCTGGCGAACAGTACGGACGGGTGGGTGGTCAGGTGTTCGGATTCGGCGCGGATCCGCGGGCTGCGTACGCGCAGCCTTCGTTCGTCGGGGTGTCTGCGGTCGAGCGCGTACAACTCGTGGGTATCCGGGTAGCGCAGAGCCCACATGTCGGTGGCGGTGCTGAGCAGGAGATTGACGGCGTAGATCGGCACGTTGTCGGCCAGCCAGCCGATGGCGTCGACAAGTCCCGCGCCGACGTCACCGTGATGGGCCCGGGCAGCGGCGGTGATGAGCGCGAACACGCGTTCGGAGTCGGTCTGACCTTCGACGAGGTCGGCCACCCCTAGTTCGCGGATCCGGTCGTCGAGGGCGTCCAGGCCTTCGACGACGCCGTTGTGCGCGAAGATCCGATCGTCCTGGAGAAACGGATGGGTGTTGGCCACGTCGAGCGCCCCCGTCGAGGCATAACGGACGTGCGCGATGAAGGTGGTGGCGGTGACATCATGTGCCTCCGTGGCGAATTCGCAATCCCGCCATGCTGCCACGGGCTCCTTGTGTACCACGGCGACACCGTCGGGCCCGAAAACACCGAGCCCGGTGCCATCGGGGTTTTGTCTGCTCTGTTCGGCGAGGTTGTCCGGAGCATCGAGCAGCCAGAAGGTCGCCGGCACCAGCCGGCGGCCGGCGTGCATACCGAACAATCGGCACATCGCCTCAACGCACCTGATGAAGTGCCATGATTTCCGATAGTAGCCGCGTTGACGAAGGGAATGCCATGACCTCCGATCTGGGGCCGACGATGCGGGCCGAGCGTTTCTACGCCGACACCAAAAGGGTTGTGGTGGAGGATGTTCCGATCCCGGAGCCGGGCCCGGGCGAGGTCCTGGTCGAGGTGGCGTTCTGCGGGATCTGCCATTCTGACCTCAGCTTGATCAACGGCACCTTCCCCGCGCAGGCCCCGGTGGTCACCCAGGGGCATGAGGCCTCGGGCACCATCGCCAGGCTGGGCCCGGACGTCACCGGCTGGGCCGAGGGCGACCGCGTCATCGTCGCGGCGGGCCGGCCGTGTATGGCCTGCCCGAACTGCAGACGCGGCGACATTGCCAACTGCATGCGAATCCAGTTGATGGCGTTCGCATATGACGGGGCGTGGGCGGAATACACGCTGGCCCAGGCAGTCGGCCTGACGCGCGTTCCCGACAACGTGCCGCTGGAGCAGGCCGCGATCCTGGCCGATGCGGTATCGACGCCGTACGGCGCGGTGGTGCGCACCGGCAAGGTCGGCATCGGCGAGTCGGTCGGGGTGTGGGGGCTCGGTGGCGTCGGCACGCACATCGCGCAGCTGGCCCGGCTGGTGGGCGCGGTGCCCGTAGTGGCCGTCGACATCAAGTCCGAGGTGCTGGAGCGGGCATTGGAGCTCGGCGCCGATTACGCGTTTCACGCCGACGACGACAGGCTCGGAGAGAAGATCGCCGACGTCACCGGTGGGCGTGGACTGGATGTTGCGTTCGACGCCGTGGGGCTCAAGTCGACGTTCGAGCAGGCGCTGAGCCAGCTGACCGTCGGGGGCCGGCTGATCGCCGTCGGGATGAGTTCCCAGGAACCGACCATCGGCCCGACGTCGATGTTCGGGCTGACCCAGAAACAGGTGCTCGGCCACCTGGGCTATCAGAACGTCGACATTTCCACGCTGGCCACGCTGGTATCGCTGGGGCGCCTGGACCTTTCCCGCTCGATCAGCGAGATCGTGTCGCTGGAGGACATCGCCCTCGGCATCGACAAGCTGGAACGTCAGGAGGGCAATCCGATTCGGATCCTGGTGCGGCCTTGAGATCGAAGGACGTCGAGCGTGGCCTGTGTGCGAGATTCGGCGGAAATCTCGGCCCCGAGCCAACACTCACCGCAGACCGGGCGCTGCCTTCCCGCTGATCAGCGGCAGATCCGGGTAGGTCACCACACCGGGCGCGGCAGCGCACACCGCGGGCACCGAGTTGACGCAGTGCGCGGCGGTGGCGACGACACCCGACTCGGGACCGTCCTCGCCGGCCTCGGACTGGAAGCCCTTGATGATGACCGTGAAGTCCGGGTTGCCCCGGACCTCCATCTCGTAACGCTGCCCGGCCGGACCGAAAGTCCATGCGGGGTCCAGGTTTTCCTCGCCCATCAGCCAGTTCACGGTGACCCGGACGACCGGCTTGTCATCGACGAGGGCCTCCCAGTGGAATTTGCGGCCGGCCACCTGGCCGGGTTCGATCACACCGATCGGTGAGTCGATGGGCGCGGTGGCCACCGCGATCTCCTGGGTCGCCCGGATCCGCGGGTCGATCTTGAATCCGACGTGGTCGACGACCATCTTCACGGCCTGGATGAAGCCGCCGTCGAGCATCTTCTGCATGGGCCCGCTAAGGGCGGTGTCGGGTGTTCCGCCGAATCCCATGACGTGGCGCACCACGTCGGGCGCATCATAGGTCCGCAGATCGGAGAACTCTTCGGCGCGAACGAAGTTCACCCCGGTGGCCATCGCAGAGAACACCAGCGGGAACTTCTCGCTGATGCCGCCGGGGGCGATGCCGGTGCCGTGCAGCGTGGCGTTGCCTTCCAAGGCGGCTTCCCGCATCGGCGCGGCCTGCTTCTCACTCGGGTACAGCCAGCCGACGGGGGTGATGACGTTCTTGCCCGAGCGCAGCAGCGCCGCCACCTCGTCGGGGTTGGGGATCAGCGGCGAGTAGATCACCGCGTCGGCCTCGAGTGCCAGGATCTCCTCGACGCTGTTGGTCGCGGTGACCCCGAGCGGCTCGGTGCCGATGAGCTCGCCGACGTCCTTGCCGTTCTTGGAGTCCGAGTGCACCCAGCAGCCGACCAGCTCCAGGTCGGGGTGTTCGAGCACGCCCCTGATGGCGGCCACACCGACGCCACCGGTTGCCCACTGCACGACTTTGAGCGTCAAGACCCCTCCTCGGCGAAACTAGAACACGTTCTACTGGTCTACACCACCCTCGTCGCCAGCGGAAGTACGTTCACGCCGCGCGACGTAGGAGACCACGAGCACCACGAGGACAGCGGGGAGAAACGCGGGAACGGTGAGCAGCAGGGAATGGTCGGCGAGGTAGGTCATGCCCCTTGGACGAGACAACCCCGCTGATCGTGACTGTCACATCCGGCCGGGCTGCGCCGTCTGACGGGTATGCAGATGAAATTCATTCAGTTCACCGTGGTGGCGTCGTTGAGCATGCTGGTGACCGGAGTGTGGATGCGCATCGACCCCGCGTCGTTCGCCGAGTGGGCCAACTGGCCGAACCATGTCCATTTCCTGCACGACGCCGGCGTCTTCCAGATCGGGATCGCGGTGACGATGCTGTTCGCGCTGTGGTGGCGCGACGTGATCGCCGTGGTGTTGGCAGGGTTCCTGGTGGCCAACACGCTGCACGCGGTCAATCACTTCCTGGACCGCGACGGCGGCAATCCGTCGGACTGGTGGCAGCTCGGGGTGTTCTCGCTGCTGGCCGCGGCCGCCTTGACGGTGCGGTTGCGTCAACTCCAGTTGAAGACGATTGACCCGGTTTCGCGATGAAGTATGTTCCGTTGCATGGCTAACAAAGTGTTCGTCGTCGGTGTGGGGATGACGAAGTTCGAGAAACCAGGGCGACGCGAGGGTTGGGACTACCCGGACATGGCGCGCGAGTCTGGCACCAAGGCGCTCGAGGACGCCGGCATCTCCTACGACCAGGTGCAGCAGGGCTACGTCGGGTATTGCTCGGGTGATTCCACCTCGGGTCAGCGCGCGCTGTACGAGCTGGGCATGACCGGCATCCCGATCGTCAACGTCAACAACAACTGTTCGACCGGCTCGACCGCGCTTTACCTTGCCGCACAGGCGATCCGCGGCGGACTGGCCGACTGCACCATCGCGCTGGGCTTCGAGAAGATGCAGCCCGGTTCGCTTCAGGCGGGTGCGCAGGACCGCGAATCTCCGCTGGGCAAGCACGTCAAGGCCCTGGCCGAGATCGACGAGTTCGCCTTCCCCGTCGCGCCGTGGATGTTCGGCGCCGCCGGCCGTGAGCACATGAAGAAATATGGAAGCACTGCAGAACATTTTGCAAAAATCGGCTTCAAGAACCACAAGCACTCGGTGAACAACCCCTACGCGCAGTTCCAGGACGAGTACACCCTCGACGACATCCTGGCCGCCAAGATGATCTCCGATCCGCTGACCAAGCTGCAGTGCTCCCCCACCTCCGACGGGTCGGGTGCGGCGATCGTGGCCAGCGAGGCGTTCGTCGACAAGCACGGGCTGGCCGGCCAGGCCGTCGAGATCGTCGGCCAGGCCATGACCACCGACTTCGCCTCGACCTTCGACGGCAGCGCGGCCAACATCATCGGCTACGACATGAATGTCCAAGCAGCACAGCAGGTTTACGCACAGTCCGGCCTGGGCCCGGAGGACTTCCAGGTCATCGAGCTACACGACTGCTTCTCTGCCAACGAGCTGCTGCTGTACGAAGCCCTGGGCCTGTGCGGCGAGGGTGAGGCCCCGCGGCTGATCGACAACAACGACACCACCTACGGCGGTCGTTGGGTGGTCAACCCGTCGGGCGGGCTGATCTCCAAGGGCCACCCGCTGGGTGCGACGGGTCTGGCCCAGTGCTCCGAGCTGACCTGGCAGTTGCGCGGCACCGCCGACAAGCGCCAGGTCGACGGCGTCACCGCCGCACTCCAGCACAACATCGGCCTCGGCGGCGCCGCCGTCGTGACGGCCTACCAGCGCGCAGAGCGCTAGCCCTTTCCCTGCGCGAGCAGACGTGAAAACCCCATTTCGCAGCCAAATTAGGGGTTTTCGCGTCTGCTCGCGGGAGGACTCAGCCCGTCAACATCGCGTCGATCAATCGGTGTAAAACCTGCCTGATCTCGCGGCGGGCCTTCTTCGGATCCTCGGCGGTGGCGATGGCCATGGCCGCCTCGTCGAGCGCACCGATCAGCACATGCGCCAGCGCCCGCACCGGCTGCTTGGCGAGCTGGCCGGCCTTGATCGCCTCGGCCAGCAGTTGTTCGGTCATACCGAGGCTGTAGCGCTGCGCGACATCACGGAAACCAGCCCAGCCGAGCACGCTCGGCGCGTCGAGCAGGATCAGCTGCCGCACCTCGGGGTCACCGGACACCTCCAGCCAGGCGTCGACCGCGGCCCGGATCGCGTCGGCCGGCGTGCTCGCGCCCGACGCGGCCACCGCCTCCGCCAGCCGGACCATCACGTCCTGTTCCACCGCCTCCGCGACCGCCAGGAAAAGCGCTGCCTTGTCGGCGAATTGGTGGTACATCGCGCCGCGGGTCACCCCCGCGGCGGTGGCGATCTCGGGCGTTCCCACCTCTGCGTAACCGCGTTCACCCCACAGCCGCCGGGCGGCCGAGATCAACGCCTCACGGGTCGCCGCGGAGCGCTCTTCCTGGGTACGTCTCTTGTTTTCCATACACCCTGTTGGTAAGTTACGGACACGCTGTTTGTAAATGTGTATCGAGCTGGGAGTCATCCATGTCGACCATTGAGATTAACGCCGGAACCATCCACTACGAGGAATTCGGGCCAACCGACGGCAGGCCGGTCGTCTTCGTCCACGGCTACATGATGGGCGGTCAATTGTGGCGGCAGGTGAGCTCCCGCCTGGCCGCGCGCGGGCTGCGGTGCATCGTTCCGACCTGGCCTCTGGGCGCCCACCCCGAGCCGCTGCGCCCCGGTGCCGACCGCACCATCCACGGAGTGGCCGGCATCGTCGCCGACACCCTGACCGCGCTGGATTTGGACGACGTCGTGCTGGTCGGCAACGACACCGGCGGTGTGGTGACGCAACTGGTCGCCGTGCACCACCCGGAGCGCGTCGGTGCCCTCGTGCTGACGAGTTGCGATGCGTTCGAACACTTTCCGCCGCCTATCCTCAAGCCGGTGATCCTGGGCGCGCGAAACAAGGCGCTGTTCCGCGTGGGCGCCCAGGCGATGCGGATCCCCGTGGTGCGCCGGCGGTCGTTCGACGGGTTGGCACACTCGAACATCGACGCGTTCACCCGCGAATGGGTACGGACCACGCTGTCGAATCCGGGGATTGTCGAGGATCTCCGGCAGTTCTCCCTGTCGCTGCGCACCGAGGTCACCACCGGCGTGGCCGCCCGACTGCCGGAATTCGACAGGCCGACACTCGTCGCATGGTCGGCCGACGACCTGTTCTTCGAGATCAGCGACGGCAAGCGGTTGGCCGACATCATCCCGAATGCGCGGTTCGAAATCATCGAAGGCGCCCGCACCTACTCTATGGTCGACCGGCCGGACCGGCTGGCCGATCTGCTGTCGACCATCGCCGTGCGCACCTGAGCCCCGCGAGCACTAGATCTCGATCACCTCATAGGCTCCGTCGGCGTGACGAGCCCGGATGGTCTTCTTGTCGTACTTGCCGACACTGGTGCGCGGCACCTGTTCGATGAACGTCCAGCGCTCGGGCAGCCACCAGCGAACCACCTTGTCCGCCAAGAATTCCCGAAGCTCGGCCGGCTCGGCTGAGGCTCCCTCGTTCAACACCACGACCGCCAGCGGGCGCTCCTGCCAGCGCTCGTCGGGCACTCCGACCACGGCCGCCTCCAGCACTGCCGGGTGGGCGATGAGATGGTTCTCCAACTCCACCGAGGAGATCCACTCGCCACCGGACTTGATGACATCCTTGGCGCGGTCGGTCAGCGTCACGTAACCCTGCGGGTCGATCACGCCGACGTCCCCGGTGCGAAGCCACCCGCTGTCGAATTTCTCGGCGTCGCGGCCCAGGTAGTAGGAGCCCGTGATCCACGGACCGCGCACCTCCAGCTCGCCGACCGCCTCGCCGTCGGTGGGCAGCGGGACGCCCCCGTCATCGACGACGCGCACCTCCACGCCGCACATCGGCCTGCCCTGACTGACCCGCATCTCCCACTGCCGTTCCTCGGACACTCCGGGCAGCGGCTTGGCCACCGTGGCCAAGGGCGAGGTCTCGGTCATTCCCCAGGCCTGCTGGATGTGCACGCCGTAGGTCTCCTCGAAGGTCTTCATCAAGGACAGCGGCACGGCCGAACCACCGCAGGCGACCAATCGCAGCGACGAAATGTCGTGTCCCGGATTCTTTTCCAAGCAGTGCATGACGTCGTTCCAGATGGTCGGCACGGCGCCGGCCAGCGTGGGACGTTGCGTTTCGATCAGGTTGATCAACGAGGCGCCGTCCATGAAACGGTCGGGCATCACCACGTTGGCGCCGGCCATCAGTGCCGCATACGGCAGGCCCCACGCGTTGGCGTGGAACATCGGGACGATCGGCAACACAGTGTCACCACAGCTGACGTCAAGTGCGTTGGCTGTGCAGGTATTCAGCGCGTGCAGGTAACTCGACCGGTGGCTGTACACCACGCCTTTGGGATTTCCCGTGGTACCGCTGGTGTAACACATAGCCGCCGCGGAGTTTTCGTCGATCTCGGGCCAGTCGAATTCGGTGGGCTGCGCGGCGAGCAGTTCGTCCCAGCGCACGACCGTCACGCCTTTCAAGGCCTCCACATCGCCGTCGCCCACCACTACCACGGTGTGCACGGTCTCCAGCAGCGGCAGCACCGGGGCGAGCAGCGGCACCACGGACCCGTCGGCGATCACCACACTGTCGGCGGCCTCGTTGGCGATGTAGGCGATCTGTTCGGCCGACAACCGGATGTTCAGCGTGTGCAGCACGGCGCCCATCGCGGGGACGGCGAGGTAGGCGGCAAGGTGCTCGGTGTTGTTCCACATGAACGTGCCGACGCGCTGGTCGCCGTCCACCCCGAGCCCACGCAGGGCATGGGCCAGTTGGGCTGCCTGCGCGCCCAGCTCCCGATAGCTGATCGTGCGGTACCGACCCTCGCCGCACGCGGTGGTCACCGTACGGTCGCCGTTGACCCCGCAGGCGTGCCGCAGGATCGCGGTGATCGTCAACGGCCAGTTCTGCATCGTGCTGTTCACGGCCGCGATGCTATGCGGTCTTTGATCGGCGCCGGCGGGAACGATTCGAATTCCCCAGACGATGTAGTTAGGGAAGGATGGACCGACAACGACGGAAGGACTCCTCCGATGCGCACGAAGTCGCTGCTGGCGGCAGTCGGACTGGCTGTGTTGGGCGTGGTGGGCTCGTCCGCGGTGGCCTCCGCACAGGAAACCGCCCAGGACACGATCAACCGCCTGCAGTCGGAGGGCTACACCGTCACCATCGACAAGATCGGGACCGCGCCGCTGGACCAGTGCACCGTCACCAGCGTGCGCAATCCGCAGCAGGTCAGCCAGTTGGTGCCCTACGTCGGGCCGGGACTGGGCGGTGACCGGATCCTGGTGCCGTCGGTCACCAGCCGAACCGTGTCGGTGTCGCTCAACTGCCAGCGCTGAGCCTCACTTCGAGCAGTCCAGTGACACCGTGATGGTCCTGCGCACCACCACGGGCACGAGGTCGAATTCCTTGGCGCCGTTCTTGCCGAACCGTTCGACCCGGATGAGCCTGGTCTGGTTTTGAGGGTTACGGACGCTGATGACCGTGCACTGATCGAGTGGGGCGCTGCCCACCCGATCGATGTTGACGTAGAAGCCCTCGGCTTCCAGCAGTCCGATGGTCTCGATCGCCGAGTCGGCAGCCGCCGATCCGGCGGGCGCCAACATGATTCCCAAAGCCGCCCCCGACGCGGCCAGCATGACGATTGATGCTCGCATGACCGTGTCTTCTCTCGTACTCCCGCATACACCTTTTCGGTGCGCTCCTCACCCTTGTTACGAGCGGGAGCAGCCGCGAGTTCAACGACGAAGGCTAGACGTGCGCAGGTTGGGCAGCGGCCGGGGAGTGGTCGTCGACCATGGTGAGTTCGTCGAACGGATCGTCACCGCGCAGCACCGCATCGACCTTGGCCTTGTCCACGGTGTGCGTCCACGAGCCGACGAGCAGGGTCGCCACCGCGTTGCCGGAGAAGTTGGTCACCGCGCGGGCTTCGGACATGAACCTGTCGATGCCGACGATCAGCCCGACGCCGTCGAGCAGATCGGGGCGGTGGGCCTGTAGGCTGCCGGCCAGCGTGGCCAGTCCGGCGCCCGTCACCCCGGCCGCACCCTTCGACGCGACGATCATGAACACCAGCAGACCGATCTGTTGCCCCACCGACATCGGGGCGCTCAGCGCGTCGGCGATGAACAGCGCCGCCATGGTGAGGTAGATCGCGGTGCCGTCGAGATTGAACGAATATCCGGTCGGCACAACGACACCGACGGTGCTGCGGTCCACACCCAGGTGCTCCATCTTGGCGATGAGCCGTGGCAGCGCCGACTCCGAGGAGGACGTCGAGAAGATCAGCAGATACTCGCGGGCAAGGTAGCGCACGAGTTTGAAGATCGACACCCCTGACACTGTGCGCAGCAGGATGCCGAGGACGCCGAACACGAACAGCACGCAGGTCACATAGAACCCGAGCATCAGGGTCAGCAGCTGGGTGACGGCGGTCCAGCCCGTCTGCCCGACCACGTTGGCGATTGCGCCGAAGGCTCCGATCGGCGCCAGCCACAGGATCATGATCAGCACCTTGAACACGAGTTTCTGCAGGTGCTCGATGCCGCGCAGGATCGGTTCGCCGGCGCTGCCCATGCCCTGCAGCGCGAACCCGACCAGCAGCGCCACGAACAAGGCCTGCAGCACGCTTCCGGCGGTCAGCGACGAGAACAGCGTCTCCGGGATGATGCCCTGGACGAAATCCATCAGGCCACCGGCCTCATGCGCCTTCTCGGCGAGCTCGGCGCCCTTTCCCGCCGAACTCTCCGACAGATGCATTCCGCTGCCGGGGTGGATCAGGTTACCGACCACCAGGCCGATGGTCAGCGCGATCGTGGACATCACCAGGAAGTAGCCGAAGGCCAGACCACCGACCTTCCCGACGGTGGTGGCCTTGCGTACCGAGCCGATGCCCAACACGATCGTGCAGAAGATGATGGGGCCGATCATCATCTTGATCAGGTTGACGAACATGGTGCCGAGCACGCCGACGCTCTTGCCCACCTCGGGTGCCACGAGTCCGACCACCACACCGACGACGACGGCCCCGATCACCGCGAGGTAGAGCCAGTGCGTGCGGTCGCGACGCTGCGGCTGCGCCGGCTCTGATCGCGGGTCTGCGGACACGGTCATCGGTCCCACCTCCAGTTGACTTCGAATGCGCTGTTACAAGCACCTTCGACCATAGGGTGAGCCAGGTCACGTTTTAGTTCATTGTGTTCAGACGCGCTCAGATACCCGTGCAGAGCGCGACGAACGGGATCGGTGCGCAGACGCCGACGGAGAAGTACGGCGTGATGTCGCCGTTCCATGCCGGCGGCGGGGGTGGTGGCGGCGGGGGTGGCGGCACCTGAGCCGCAACGCACGTGTTGGAAGGTGGGTCGAATACGGTGCCCACTCCACACTCGGTGGCGCTGCTGACAGCTGGGGAAATCGCCGTCACTGCTGCCAGCGACGCCACTGCGGCCATGATGACGATTGTCAGGCGACGAATGACGTAGTTCATCGCAGGTCTCCTTGGATCAACCCTCCGACCCTGCTTACGTCTGGATTCTACGGCTCTCGGCCCACCGGCAGCACCCCTGAATCGACGATCGGAAGGGCTGGGACGGGTCGGCCCATTATTTTGGTGGTCGACCCGTTCACAATCCGGAGGTGCGGTGACGCGTTGGTGGCGAGTGCTGTCGGGACGGGCGTGGCCGCGATCGCTGGCCGGGCAGGCCATCGCATTGCAGGTCGTGGTGGTCGCGGTGGTGGTGCTTGCCGGTACGGCGCTGGCACTCCTCGACGCCCGCCGCGACGGTGAAGATGCGGCCCGTCAGCAGGTGATCGGTGTCGCAACGGCACTGGCCGATTCCCCATCGACTGCCGCGGCCATCGAATCCGGCACGGCGACAAGAGTTTTGCAGCCGGTGACCGAGGCAGTGCGGACGAGCACCGGAATCGCGTTCATCACGATCATGGCGCCCGACGGCACCCGGTTCACCCATACCGATCCCAGCCAGATCGGCGGGCATTATCTGGGTACGGTGGCGCCTGCTCTGCGCGGTGAGACGTTCACTGAGGTCTACACCGGGACGCTGGGGCCGTCAGTACGCGCGATCGCTCCGGTCCGCGGTCACGACGGGCACATCGTCGGGCTGGTATCGGCGGGGATCACCCAGCAGACCCTGGGGCAGCGTTGGCGCGCGCAGGTACCGGCGATCGCTGCGGTAACCGCTGTGGCACTGGGTGTTTCACTGATCGGCGGGTGGGCGATCCGGCGCAGGCTGTTGCGTCAGACGCGGGGCCTGCGACCCGACGAGCTGCGGATCATGTACGACCATCACGACGCGATCCTGCATTCGGTGTCCGAGGGACTCGTCGTTGTCGACCAGGACGGTGTGGTGTTGGTCAATGACGAGGCCCGCCGATTGCTGGCCCTTGGGCCCGGTCCGGTGCGGGTGCAGGATCTGCCTGCATTCTTGCGCACCGCCGCCCCCGGGGCACGCGACGAACTGCACGTCACCGCGGACCGCGTGCTGGTGGTCAACCGGGCCCGTGTTGCCGGCTCCGGATCCGAAGTCGTCACCATCCGTGACCGCACAGAACTGCAAGGCGCCCTGGGCGAGCTGAGTTCCCTGCAGGTTCTGACCGATTCGTTGCGGGCTCAGGCACACGAGTCCGCGAACAAGTTGCACACCGTCGTCACGATGGTGGAGATGGGCCGGCCCGAGGAAGCGGTGCAATTCGCCACCAGTGAGTTGGAGTTGTCGCAACGACTGGTGGATCGGTTGTCGCAGGCCGTGGGTGAGCCAGCCCTGGTGGCGCTGCTTCTGGGCAAGTCAGCGCAGGCGGACGAACGCGGGATCGCCCTGACGGTCACCGAGGACACCCAGTTGTCACCCGACGCCGTGCTCTCGGGACAAGAGATGGTGACGGTGCTGGGCAATCTGATCGACAATGCGATGGATGCGTGTGACCGAGAGGATCCGTGGGTCGAGGTCACCGTGACCCAGGACGATCGTGAGTTGGTGATCAGGGTGGCCGACAGTGGCGCCGGGATGGACCCGGATACCTTCGAGAACGCCATGCAGCGTGGATATTCGACAAAATCCGACTCGTCCGGGCACGGCCTCGGTCTGGCCCTGGTCGCGCAGACCGTCAGACGGCACGGCGGGACGCTGCACACCGACGTCACGTACGGTTCGGTCGTCACGGCAACGGTGCCATGCAGGTGATCAACGTCCTCATCGTCGAGGACGATCCTTTGATCGCCGAAGCCCACCACACCTATCTCGGTCGCCTGGAAGGCTTTTCCGTGACAGCAGTGGCCCATACCGCACGTGACGCGATGCGCGCCGCGGCGCAGGCCGCCGCGTCGGAGCGACCCGTGGATCTGGTTCTGCTCGACATCGGCTTGCCCGACGCCAGCGGGATCTCGTTGGCATCCGGACTTTCCGGATTGACACCCGCACCTGACATCATCGCGATCACCTCTGAGCGAGATCTCGAGATGGTGCGCGCCGCAGTCGCTCACGGCGCCCTGGCTTACCTGCTCAAACCGTTCACCTTCGCGGCGTTCCGCGATCGCCTGGAACGCTACCGCCGTTATCGTTCGGCGTTGCCGTCCGGAACCGATGCCGCCAGCCAGGCCGAGGTGGACCGAGCACTGGCTGAATTACGGGTTGCCGCAAGCGAATCTGCCAGATCTTCGGCAAAGGGCGCGGCGCCGCAGACCACCGAGGGGATTGCCGCGGCCGTGCGGGACGAACCCGACGGCCTGACGGCCGAGGAGGCAGCCAAGCGGGTCGGGGTGTCGCGGGTGACGGCGTGGCGGTATCTGGAGCGCCTGGCCGATGAAGGAACCGTCACTCGCGCTACGGAATACGGCAAGGCCGGGAGACCCCGGAGCCGCTACCGTTGGCGCTGAATCAGGCGCCGACCGGCGCCAGGGCGGGCAGCTGGTGCATTTCGACGGCGTCCACCGAGGCGAGCTGCGAGTACAGCGACTCGGCCACGTCGAAGACGTTGACCAGACCGGCGTAGTCGGCGATGTACAGCCGGGTGCCGTTGTCCCGCACGGCGACCGCCGCGGGCTGTGCGTGCACGTCGATGCTGCCTTGAATCTCGCCGGTCAGGGTGCACCAGACGATGACGCGGTCGTAGTCGACCAGGTATGCGCGGGTGGCGTCCGGGCTCAGCACCAGCTGAGTCGGAGCGCTGCCCACCTCGACGGCGTCAACCACCGTCGCGGCGGCCAGGTCCACGGTGTGCACCACGCCGCGGTGGTCGAGGTCGGAGGTCAGCACGTAGGCGATCCCGTCGCCGATAGCGATGTCGCGGATCGGAGCGCCGATCCACACCGTGGCCTGCGCCTGGGCGGTCTCGGTGTTGACGACGACCAGCCGGCTGCCGCGGAAGTCCGAAGTGGCGACGTAGAGGCGCTTGCCCGTCGAGTCGATCTGCAGGGCGTCGAGGTTGACGCCGGGGCCGGTGGCGATGTCGATGGTGCCGACACGCTCAGCGGTGGTGTCGATGACGGCGATGTCGATGCGCTCGTGGCCTGCGCGTCCGGCGAAGACGCGCTTGCCGTCCGGGCTGATGGACAGCGCGGTCACGCTGAAAGCCAGTGGGTATTCGTTGAGCACCGCACCGGTGATGGTGTCGACGGCCACGATCGCGTCGTGCCCCGCGGTGGAGATACTGACGTAGGCACGGTCGTCGGCGACGACGACGCCGAAGGGATCTCCTGCGAGGCGGACCGCACCCACCACTCCCATGGTGTGGGGGTTGATCACGGACAGGCACTGCGCGGCGGTGTTGGTGACCACCACGGTGTCACGATCGGGATCGACGGCGATGTCGCCGATGGGCCCGCGCCCGACCTCGGCCAGGCCGGCCACGTCGATATCGTCCAACCCGTCGAATGCGACGCTACGGGCCGACGACTCGTCGATGGCGCGGTCATCGTGGCCGGCGCGCAGCGCCGCGGCCAGCGCGCGCAGGAAGTTGTTTGCCATCGTTATCGGCACCTCCGCCGGCAAGGTTGTCACCGGCTCTAGAATCCAGGTCGATCTGCGCCGGGAGTGGCGCGGTTGCATTGAGTCTAGCGACGAAACCGACAGGTCCAGGACTGCTTCCCAGCGAATACGCCGCACAGACCAATTCTCTCTCAGAATGCGCTTAAGAAATTCTTCGTTATCGACTCGTTACTTTTTGGTCGCATTTGATTAAAACCCTGTTACCAGGGACTTCTCAGGGTCGGTAAGACGTGGCGCATTTCACGGCCGTCCCGACCGTCAATAGCAATTCTTACCTTCGCGGGCAAAAGTGAGCGGTAGATCACACTCCGACACGCCAGCAAACTTTCCGGAGCGTCAACTCGAGGCAGCTCGGCACAGCGGACAATATCTGTTACTGCTGTGAAAATTGAGCCATGCCGAAACGGTAGTTCGCTGCCCAGAGCAACCACCCGGACACGGGTCGCAGCACCAGGCGCACCTCGCACGATCCGCGGCGAGTGTCGCGCCGCACGCACGCGGTGTAGCCGCCGCCGATGGCCTCAGCGTTCAGGCCGATCACTTCCCGAATCAGGCCCTGCTGGATTCCGCCGCCAGATCGGCGACCGAGTTATCCAAGACAACACCTGCGTCGGGAACGCTGAGCAGGAACGCCGGCCGGAGACGTCACAACCGCAGTGCGGCAGCGGTGGCCGGGCCCACGATGCCGTCGACCTTGAGGCCCCTGGTGCGACGTTGAAACTCCTTGACGGCCGCCTCGGTCTGCGGACCGAAGACGCCGTCGACCGCGAGATCCCCCGCGTATGCGGCGTAGGCGGACTTGAGCCGGCGCTGCAACGCAGCGACCTCGGGTCCTTCCATGGGCCGAAACAGCAGGACATCGGTGTACTGCCCCACCGGCACAGGGGGCCGAGGGGTAGGAGCCGGCTTGCCGATATCACCGATCTGCGCCTGGATGTCCGCACGCAGAAGGTCCATGTCGATGGCACCCGGGTCCCACTTGCCCTGTGCGCGGCCGGCGTATTCCTTGTGGCCGATGGTGCGTTCGGAGCTCTGCGCCAACCGGCGATTGATCGCCGCGCAGCACCGCACCAGCGCGAAATACTGTGCGTCCGGCCAGTTCTTGCGATGCGGTGCCGTCGGACTGGTACCGCTGTTAGCGCACTCGATCCCTATCATGTGCCAGTTGCCCATGTTCGTCGGCAACCACGGGTACATCCCGGCACCGGCATGCCAGGCCACGCCGAGCGCTACGACGGTCACCGTTCCGTCGCGCGCGATGTGCAACTGAGACAACGGCCCCGGGAGATCTGGACGGCCGTTGGCGATCGACGCCGCGGTAGCCGAGTCCGACCCGGTGTGGTGCACCATGACGCCGCGGATGTCCTTGAAATCGCCGTGCCCGCGCGTACGCCAACCGGGATACTCGACCAGGTCTATACCTTCCGCCCTGAGCGCGTCGGCCAGCCAGACCGGGTCACCGGTCCATTGTCCTGTCTGTGGCACCGAAGATTCCTTTTCTCTACACAGCAAACCATCTGTGCCATCGAGCCTACGCGCGGGAACCGACCCGGAGAGGGCGCCGCCCGATCCGTCAAACTGGTTACACATCAATCGCTTTGCTTACCGACACCTCACCTGCGGAGTGATCCGCCTGCCGGTTCGCCGGCGGCGAAACAAGCAAACAACCTGAGGCGACAGGAAGTCACGCTCTTCATCCGCATGAGTTCTGGATGTGCGAGCATCTGCGCATGGACCCCAAGGACGACCCCGAGGCCCGCATCCGGGAGCTCGAGCGCCCACTGGCCGACACCGCGCGCATCTCCGAGCTCGGCACCGGAAACTCCGCGAGCGGACCCGGAACTCAGCCGTGGACCCATGGGGCATCCTTCCCGCCGCCCCCTCCGGGGCCACCCGCTCCTTGGCCCGGTTATGAGCAGTTCCCGGCCCCGCCGCAACCCCGACGCAGAACCAACGCCGCGCCCCTGCTCTTCGTGTTCGGCGCGGCGCTGATGCTCCTGGTCGCCGGCGGTGTCACAGCGGCGTTGAGGTTCACCGACACCGGCCCGGAAGACAGCGGGTCGCACTCTGACAGCCGGTCGACCACCATTCGCCAGACCGCCATCAGCGGCGTGCAGTTGCCCGGCCCCGTTGTGCCGACGCAGATTCCGGCAGGCCAGACGGTAATCGTCTCAGGCATCGGCGAGAACCGGGCACTGGAGTGCCAGGACAACACCGTGACCGTGAGCGGCATGCAGAACAAGCTGGAGATCACCGGTCACTGCGACGCCGTGATCGTGTCCGGCATCGAGAACATCATCGTCGTCGATTCCGCCGCCACCATCGGAGTGTCCGGATTCGACAACCGGGTCACCTTCCACACGGGGCAACCCGAAGTGTCGAACTCGGGTCAGTCCAACGTTGTCGAGCAGGGCTGATCGGCATCCGACGGGCGATCGAGGGTACTGAGGAACTCATCGAGCAGACTCACCAGCGGCTCCGGATTGTCTTCTGGCACCCAGGCATAGGAGTCGTCGATGAATTCCAGCGTGGCCCGCGGCAGCGTCTGCGCCAGGCGTGAGGCGCCTTGGGCGGGGAAGTAGCGCTCCTCGCGTGGCCAAACGACGAGCGCCGGGCGCCGGTATTCGGCCAGCCGCGGTGAGTACGTCGCCAGATAGCTGGGTGAGAGCCCTTGAAGGAATCGACGAAAGTCCTTACGCACCAGCGGGTCATGCTGAAGCGGCGCCAGGTACTCGGCCATCACGTCGGCAGGGATCGGGCGTTTGGTCGCACCGCCGTAGGTGATTCTCAGACGCTGCACCGGTTTCAGCCCGATCAGCCTCGACTGCAACAGACCGGCGCCGGGCGGCGCGACAAGCCGGGTCAGCAGCTTGACCGGCCAAGGATCGGAATCGAAGGCGTTGGTGGCGATCAGCACCAGGCCTTCGATCCGCTCGGGGTGGCACGCGGCGACCACCTGGGCGATGTCGCCGCCGTACCCGTTGCCGACCAGCACGGTCTGCTCGATGCCGAGCGCGTCGAGCAGGTCGACCACGGTCTGAGCCAGCCCGGGCAGTGTCAGGTCAGCGTCCGGCACAGCCGGGGTGTGCGAACCGAGGGCAAGGTCCGGTGCGATACAACGGATTCCGGCGCCGAGACCGGTGGCCACGTGACGCCATACCAATCCGTTGGCGACCAGTCCGTGCAGTAACACGACCGGCCGTCCGTCGCCGTGTTCACGTACTCCGACCGGACCACGGGGCACCGGGATGAGCCGCCGGGAGCCGAGTGCGTTCATCTGCCTGCCCTTTCACCGTGAGCAGCCGAACAAATCAAGACAGACTGTATGCAAACACATCCACGGCCGAACATCAATACATACAGCTTGTTAAAATTCTCCGGTGAGTGATGAGGCACGTGACGGCCGTGAACAACGCGGCGAGGCCACCCGCTCGGCCCTGGTGGCCGCCGCGCGATCACTGTTCGTCGAACGCGGCTATGCCGGGGTGTCCACCGGGGACATCGCGCGCGTCGCCGCCGTCACCCGCAACGCGCTGTACTACCACTTCCCCACCAAGGAAGCCGTGTTCCGGGCCGTGTACGAGGACGTCGAGGGCAGGCTCGCCCGCCGGGTGCTGCCGGTGGCGCTCGCTCACGGCACCAGCAGAGAGCAGCTCCACGCCGGCATCGAAGCGTTCCTCGATGGCTGCCTCGATCCCACAGTGGCCCGCATCAGTGTGCTGGAGGCTCCGGCGGCACTCGGATTCGCGCAGATGCGCGAAATCGACAATCGCAACTATCTCGGCGCACTGCGCGACGGGATTCGCACCGCGGTGGAAGCGGGTGAGTTGCCCGGTCTTCCGGTCGACGCCCTCGCGTCGATGCTCATCGGGGCACTGGATGAGGCCGCACTGCTCATCGCGACGGCGGAGGACCCGGCGGCGGCCCGGCAAGAGGCCGGTGTGGTGGCCCGGGCGTTGGTGGACGGCCTGTTCAAGAGCTAGCCGCTACAGCACCTTCGACAAGAACTCCTGCAGCCGTGGGTGTTTGGGGCTGTCGAACACAGCGGCCGGAGTGTCATCCTCGACGATGTTGCCGTCGGCCATGAAGATCACCCGGGAGGCCACTTCGCGTGCGAAGCCCATCTCATGGGTCACCACCACCATTGTCATGCCGCCTTCGGCCAGGTCACGAAGAACCTCGAGCACATCACCGACCATCTCGGGATCCAGGGCGCTGGTGGCCTCGTCGAACAGCATGATGGACGGGTTCATGGCGAGCGCCCGCGCAATCGCGACGCGCTGCTTCTGACCGCCCGACAACGTGGCCGGTTTGACGTTGGCCTTCTCCGCCAAGCCCACCTGACCCAACAGTTCCATCGCCCGCTTCTCGGCGGCGGCCTTGTCCATCTTCTTGGTCAGCAGCGGCGCCAGCGTCACGTTGTCGATCACTGTCATGTGCGGGAACAGGTTGAAGTGCTGGAACACCATGCCGATGTGTTGGCGCACCTTGTCCAGGTCCACCCTTCGGTCGGTCAGGTCGAACCCGTCGACGGTGACCTTGCCCGCGGTGATGTCCTCGAGCTTGTTGAGGCAGCGCAGGAAGGTGGACTTACCCGACCCCGACGGCCCGATGACGCAGACCACTTCACCCTTGCTGATCGTGGTGTCGATGCCGTCGAGCACCACCAGGTCACCGAATGACTTCTTGAGCCCCTCGATGCGGATCTTGACGGTGCCTTCCGGCTCGGCGGCCGCGGCTTCCGGTACCAACTGGGTCATTTCACCATCCTTTTCTCGAGCCGGTCGGACAGCTTTGTAAGCGCCATGATGACGATGAAGTAGATGATGCCGATGATCAGCCACATGGTGAACGACTGGTAGTTACGAGCGATGATCAGTCGCCCGGTCTGGGTGAGCTCGGCGATACCGATCACCGACAGGATCGAGGTGTCCTTCAGCGTGATGACGAACTGGTTGACGTACGACGGGATCATCGTTCGAACTGCCTGCGGCAGAATCACTTTGCGCATGGTCGGCAGATAGCCGATGCCGAGGCTGCGAGCCGCCTCCATCTGCCCCTTGTCCACCGATTGAATTCCGCCGCGCACGATCTCGGTCATGTAGGCCCCGGCGTTGAGCGACAGCGTGATGATGCCCGCGGTCAGTGCGGTCATCTGGAAGCCCAGCGCTGTTGGGATGCCGAAATAGATGAAGAAGGCCTGCACCAGCAGCGGCGTACCACGGAAGATGTCGACGTAGGTGGTACCGATGGCCCGCAGGATGATCGAGCGCGATACCCGGCAGAGCCCGAAGACGATGCCGAGCACGAGCGCGATGGCGATCGACACCACGGTCAGGATCAGCGTCATCTTCAGGCCGGCCATCAGGAACGGGAATGTGCTCTTGAGCAGTCCGATGAACGAGTTGTCGGCCTCCGAGGCGCCCTCGCCGAGGTATTTCTCCATGATCTCGTCGTAGCGGCCGGAGTCCTTGAGCTCCTTGAGGCCCGCGTTGAACTTCGTCAGAAGTTCGGCGTTGCGCCCTTTGTTCACCGCGAACCCGTAGCTGGAGCCCTTCTCCTTCGGTGTCACGGTCTTGAACCCGTTGCCCTGCTGGATGCCGTAGTTCAGCACCGGGTAGTCCTCGAAGATGGCCACGGAGTTACCGGTCTTGACCTCCTCGAACATCGAAGCGGAATCGGCGAACGAGACGATCTGGAAGCCGTACTTGTCCTTGATGGACTGCGCAAACTCGGCGCCCTCGGTGCCGTTCTTGACCGCGACCCGCTTGCCCTTGAGGTCGGCATAGGACTTGATGTCCTGGTTGCTGTCCAACACAGCCATCTGCACGCCGGACTCGAAGTACGGGTCGGAGAAGTCGAAGACCTTCTTGCGCTCGTCGGTGATCGACATGCCCGCGATCACACCGTCGGCCTGGTTGGCCTGCACTGCTTGCAGCGCGGCGTCGAAGCCCAGCGGCTTGATCGTGACGTTGAATTTCTGGTTGGCGGCGATCTCGTGAATCAGGTCGATGTCGATACCGACGAATTTCCCGTCCACATCCTGGAATTCGAACGGCGCGAACGTGATGTCGGTGGCGACGACGTAGGTTTCGCCGTCGGCGGCTGCTCGGGCCGGGGTTAGCATCGCAGCCCCGAACAGCCCGATCAGCAACGCCACGGCGGCGGCGATCAGGCGTTGCGGGGACCGGATGGCTCCGGCGATACCCTCGCCCGACGCGGATTCGGCTCTCATCGCCCAGTCTCCTATCCAGGTATGAAACGACGAGTCATCACGCTATCGCCGTCACTGCGATTAGGGCGGGATTTACCGGGGAGCAGTTCCGCGGCTGGACGAGGCGGCACGCTGTAGGTGGGCGCCCCTTGAAAGTGGGACCAGCGGGTCGTCATCGTGACCGACTGCCACACGTTGCACCCGGTCTCCGCGCCGGCTGGCCGGAAGACCTCGAATTGGGCTGCGCCGGAACATAGTTGCGCCCGCAATGTCCGCCTCGCCATCCGCTGATGGCAATCTGCACGGTGGGCTTTACCGGCACTGCGAAAGGACGCCCGGCTTCGAATGCGCCGTATTGAGGTAGTGCACTACGCGTGAGGAATGACTTGAGTCAGCCGTACGTTCCATGCATCAGAGCGTTGGAGAGTACGGCGCTTGGTTCAGAGGAAGTTTCGACATGAGCGTTTTCCGTCCGGTTTCCGCCGTCAGCCGCGAAACCTCACAACAGACCGCGACGCGCCGACATACCCACCCACCGGTGTTGATCACCGAACAACAGGTGATGTTCGGTACCGCTGCGGCAGCAGGCAGCACCGCCCACCACAACGTCATCTCGATGATGGCTCATGCGGTGTCCTCGGTCGCCGAACACTGGCACGCCGCCACCGAGCGCCGACATGCCCGCTACTACCCCTCGCGGTGCAGCTACCTGGAGAACAGCCTGATGGCCCGGGAGATGGACCGGCTCTGACCGGAAGCGGTCAGCCGGCCAGCGCCACAGGTCTGATGATCTCCGAGTACCTGGATGCATCACCGGCGATCACCCGGCTGGTCCGACCGTGGACGTCGACGGGGATATCTCCGGCAAGAGTGATCCGGCTCAGTCGGCGGAACTGGTCGTCGTAGTCGGACACCGCGTAGTGCTGAGTTGCCCGGTTGTCCCAGATCGCCAGATCCCCCAGCTCCCAACTCCACCGAATCGTGTTCTCCAACTTGATCACCCGATTCTGTAGCAGCTGGAAGAGGGTGGCCGACTCGGCGGCGCTGAGCCCCACGAACTGTTTGACGAAGTGGCCCAACAACAGCACACGTTTGCCGGTCTCGGGATGAACCCGCACCACCGGGTGCTCCGTCTCGTAGTACTCGGACTCGAATTCTTCGCGGTATTGGCGGTGGCCGTCGGCCAGATCCTCATGCCGCCCGTCGTAGTCGGCTGCGTAGTCGTACTGGTTGGTGTGCACGGCCCACAGGTTCTCGACCAGCGCACGCAACGGCTCCGGCAGCCGGTCGTAGGCCGCTTCGGTCGATGCCCAGGTCGTGGTGCCGCCGTAGTCCGGGAGCGTGACCGCCCGCAGCAGGGAGGCCTTCGGGATGCGGTCGACGAACGTCACATCGGTGTGCCAGCTGTTCGCCTTGTCATACCGCGAGTCGATCGGCAAGATCCGGTCGCCGCGTGAGGTGACGGTCGGATGCGCTCCCGTCGGTGTGCCGAGCAGTCGCGCGAACGCCAACTGCCCGTCGTCGTCGAGGTGGTGCTGGCCGCGGAAGAAGATGACCTTGTGCTCGAGCAGAGCATCGTTGACGGCGGACACCGTGGCCGCATCCAGGGCGCCGCTGAGGTCTATTCCGTCGATGCGGGCGCCGATGTGGGCACCGAGCTTGACTACGCGCAGAGAGGACACCTCGTCACCATCGGCGACAGGGGGTCGCAGCACCACGGTTGCGCTCACCGCGAGCGCAAGGAGGCGAAGGTCAGTCGATCCGGATGACGTAGGTGCCGTCGTCGTCGCGCTCGATCTGCCCGTCCAGGGCGTTGATCCACACCGGGGTGTCGCGCCGCGAACCGAGGAACGCGCTCTGCACAGAACCACCGGGCTGTAGGTCGACGTTCCATTCGTCGTCCTGGGCGACGATGGTGAGGATCTCCTCGCCGTCGGCGCGGCGGATCGAAATCACCTGCCCGTTGGAATCCAGGTCCTCAAGACCGGCGTCGTCATCGAGGTACTCATCAAGCTCAGCGTCATCGAAGATCTCGGCGTCCGAACCTCTGACATCGTCATGCACGCCGAAGACTGTACCGAGGATCACGTCCGCCGATGCAGACCGCCGAGGTTTGAACCGCTAACGTGCATCCGACGTTTACAGGATGTTCGCCCGGGGAACAAGAAGTCCCGCTGCGGCGTTGGCCAAAAACATTGGTCTTGAATTTAGGAGGATCATCGATGGCTACCGATTACGACGCACCACGGGTCAAAGAGACCGACGAGGCAGCCGACGAGTCGCTGGAGCAGCTGGCCACGCAGCGCCGCACCGCAGCCAACACCGCGGTGATCGACGAGGATGAGGTGGTCGATTCCTTCGACCTTCCCGACGCCGACATCTCCGGCGAGGAGCTGAGCGTCCGGGTCGTTCCCAAGCAGGCTGACGAGTTCACCTGTTCGAGCTGCTTCCTGGTGCAGCACCGCAACCGCATGGCCCTGCAGAAGGGCGACCAGCAGCTCTGCGTCGACTGCGTCTGACGCAGAGCTTTACCCGCGGCTGACTGCCGTAGGTGCCCTAACGGCAGCAGTTGGGGTCGAGAACAGAACACAATGCGACGAGTGAGTCCCGGCGCGGGCGGTGGTAGACGTTCATACCGCGCCGTTCGGACTCCACCATTCCGGCTCGCCGCAACTGCGACAGATGGTGGCTGACTGTTGATTCGGCCAGGCCGACTGCGGCCGCCAGATCGCATCCACACACTTCCCCGGTCTCCGCACTGAACAGCAGCGACACGAGCTTGACTCGGACCGGGTCGGCCAGCGCTTTCAGGCGCAGCGCAATCTCCAGCGCTCCATCATCGTCGATCGGTCCTGCGGCCATAGGTGAGCAGCAGACCGGCTGAGAGGTATCGACCACCGGCAAAGCCTTGGGCATAGGCCAATTGTGCCAGAGGATGTTGACATATGCCGAAGAGGTGGCATCATCGAAGCCATCCTGGATAGTTCGACATAAGTCGCAGAGGTTGGGAGCCTGTATGTCCCGTGCTCAACTCGCCTTGAACGTCGATGATCTCGACACAGCCATCGCGTTCTACTCGAAGCTGTTCGACACGGCACCGGCGAAGGTCAAACCCGGCTACGCCAACTTTGCCATCGCCGATCCCCCGCTGAAGCTGGTACTCATCGAAAATCCCGGGAACGGCGGGACACTCAACCATCTCGGTATCGAAGTCGATTCCAGTGACCAGGTGCACGCCGAAATTGCCCGACTCACCGACGAAGGCATGTTCACCGAGGAGGAGATCGGCACCACGTGTTGCTTCGCCACGCAGGACAAGGTCTGGGTAACCGGACCCGCCGGCGAAAAATGGGAGGTCTACACGGTTCTGGCCGACTCGGAGACGTTCGGTGCCGGCTCGCCCGCACTCGACAGCTCCGGCTCCGGCGGCGCCTGCTGCACATCGTGAACCAGGTTGTTACCTCCCGGCTCTCCACGACAGACCGGCTGCTGCCGGCATGGATCGCGGTGGCGATGGTCGGCGGCTTGCTGCTCGGGCGGCTCGTCCCCGGGGTCAACACCGTCCTGAACCACGTTCAAATCGACGGCATTTCAGTGCCGATCGCGTTGGGCCTGCTGATCATGATGTACCCGGTTCTGGCCAAGGTGCGCTACGACCGGCTCGGCCGGGTGACCGGTGATCGCAAGCTGTTGATCAGCTCCCTAATCCTCAACTGGGTGCTGGGTCCTGCCTTGATGTTCGCACTGGCCTGGCTGCTTCTGCCCGACCTGCCGGAGTACCGAACGGGTCTCATCATCGTCGGGCTGGCCCGATGCATCGCCATGGTCATCATCTGGAACGACCTGGCCTGCGGCGACCGTGAGGCAGCCGCGGTGCTGGTCGCCCTCAATTCGATCTTCCAAGTGCTCATGTTCGCGGTACTCGGCTGGTTCTACCTGTCTGCGCTTCCCGGTTGGTTGGGCCTGGAGCAGGCAAGCATCGACTCCTCCCCCTGGCAGATCGCCAAGTCTGTGTCGATCTTCCTGGGCATCCCACTGCTGGCCGGGTACCTGTCGCGTCGCATCGGCGAATCCACCAGGGGCAGGGACTGGTACGAATCGAGCTTCCTGCCACGCGTCGGGCCATGGGCGCTTTACGGACTGCTGTTCACCATCGTCGTGCTCTTCGCGCTTCAAGGCGACCAGATCACGAACCGTCCCTGGGACGTGGCACGCATCGCCCTGCCACTGCTTGCGTACTTCGCGATCATGTGGGGTGGCGGCTACGCGATGGGAGCCGTGCTAGGTCTGAGCTATCAGCGCACCACCACCCTCGCATTCACGGCCGCAGGCAACAACTTTGAGCTCGCTATCGCCGTGGCGATCGCAACCTACGGCGCTACCTCCGGCCAGGCCCTGGCCGGAGTGGTCGGTCCCCTGATCGAAGTGCCCGTTCTCGTGGCACTGGTCTACGTGTCGTTGAGCCTGCGAGAGCGCTTCGACCAACCACTGAGGAACAGTTGATGGCCGATCACGACCGCCCCAGTGTGTTGTTCCTGTGCACCCACAACGCCGGTCGCTCCCAGATGGCGATGGGCTTTTTCGCGCACCTGGCCGGGGATCGGGCATCGGCGTTTTCCGGCGGCTCGGAACCGGCGGACACGGTCAACGCCGCAGCCGTTGCCGCAATGGCAGAGGTCGGTATCGATATCACTGACGAACAACCTCGACGCTGGACCGACGACATCGTCCGGGCGGCCGACGTCGTCGTGACGATGGGCTGTGGGGACACCTGCCCGCACTTCCCCGGCAAGCGCTACGAGACGTGGGAGCTGGCCGATCCCGCCGGCCTCGGGATCGACGCAGTCCGTCCGATTCGCGACGACATCGAACGGCGGGTTCGCGTGCTTCTGGCCGATCTGGGAATCGATCCACCGAGTAATTCGCCGTCCCCCGAGTGCGGCGTCACCTACCGTGACATTCGTGACTGAAGCCGCCATTCGACAGCGCATCGCCGAGGGTGTCGAAGCGATCCGTGCGCGGGACCTCGATACGCTCACCGCCCTCTACGCTCCCGACGTCGTGTCCTTCGACCTCGGTGCACCACTGCGGTATGCCGGTGACGACAACAAGCGGCGGGCATGGCAGGAAGTCTTCACCGCGTACACCGGCCCGATCGGCTACGACGTTCACGAGTTGACCGTCACCACCGAGGGGAACCTGGCGTTCGTGCACAGTCTCAACCACGTCCGCGGCACCCTGGACAGTGGCCGCGACATCGACATGTGGCTGCGGTGGACAGCGTGCCTGCGGTGCGTCGACGGGGTCTGGCTCGTCACCCATGATCACGTATCGGTACCTGCGGATCTCGAGTACGGCAAAGCCGTCTTGAATCTCACGCCCTGATCACCTTTCACAAAGCGACTGCGGTCGGTCATCCGAATGAAAGCGAACGACATGACAGCCCTGATCACCACCCGGCACCTGCTCATCAGCGCCTGCTTCGCGGGCATGGTCGCAGCATCACACGCTGTCGGAGGCGTATCTGCTCCGTCGACCGTGCTGGCGGCCTGTCCGAACGGTGAGGACCCCGACAACTACACCGGGACCTGTGTCCCCTACCTGGTGCCGAATTCACCGAACAGCAACAGCTTGTGCCCGCCCGGAGTCAGCGGCACTGAGTGCGGTTCGGCAGAAGTTCAGACGACGCCCACCGCGCCAGTCGCGCCGACGGGCCCCGAGCAGGAACTCGAAGACGTCAGCACGCCTGACTTCTGATGACCACGACCGGCTCCCGCGGTGAGATCCAGCTCGAAAATGACCTGTTCCGAGTAACCAAGTGGAGGATCGACCCGGGTGGGGCGATACCGATGCACCGCCACGACTACGCGTACGTGGTTGTCCCGCTGGTCACGGACACGATGCACGTCGTTACCGCGGACGGTGTCGAGATCGTTTCAGAACTCGTTGCCGGCCAGACCTATTCACGCCCGGCCGGTTCTGAGCACACTGTCGAAAACCGCGGCCACCTCAACCCGATCGTCTTCATCGAGGTGGAACGGCTCGCCTAGCTGCCCGGCCCATGTGACGCACGCATCACCGCCACAGCGCTCTGACTAGCGCATTTCCCCCGAATCGGGGGACGACGCAGGGCCGGCGCGTTCATAATCTCGATGCCATGGCGCACAACGGAAACAACGACTGGACCCGACCAGCAGCTCTCGCCATCCCGACGGAGGGCTACTTCGAACTGACCCGCGGGCGGTACGGTCCGGTCTTTCCCCGCACCCCCGCGTGTTACGGCTTCAACATCATCGCCAAGGTGCTCGATGGTCACGAGCAGGCGATCCGTGACTACGGCAAGCAACTCGAAGCAGCGGTCGCAGCGCAGCCCCACGTGCTCGCGCCGCTGAAGCTGCACTACCTGCGGTGGAATCTGTTCGACGTCGGCTCCGGCCTGCACTTCCAGTATCAGGGCATCTTCGACACTGACTTCGACAAGTACACCGAGGACGCGGTCAAACTGTTCAGCTCGACAGGTATCACCACGGCGTTCACTCATCTGGAGGGCTTCCCGCAGGACTGGAAGACGAACCCGGAAGCCTTCATCATGTTCGTCCGCGACCACCAGGTGCCGAGCTTCCTGGAATATGGGGAGTACCCGTACGTGACGTCCGACGAGGTCAAGAAGGCTTTGCGACTCAAGGCCGCGTTCGCGGACATGTTGGATCAGATGCAGTGACCATGGATGCAATGACAGAGCTCGAATTCGACGACATTCAGCACATCATGCTGACCGGGACACCCCACCTGACCGGACGCTACGAGTTCCTGTCTTTCGACACCCCCGAAGCGGGTCGCGCCTGGCTGGCCGAGATGGTTCCGCTCGTGCAATCGGCCACCGATGTCCGCGAAACGGTCAGCATGTTCAAACGGTGGGTAAACCTCGCCTTCACCTGGAATGGTTTGCGCGCGTTGGGAGTTGACGAGCACGCGCTTGCCAGTTTCCCGAGCGAGTTTCGAGAAGGCATGGCATCGCGGGCCGACATTCTCGGTGACACGGGTGCGGCAGCCCCCGAACACTGGGTCGGCGGGCTGGCGGGCGACGATCTGCACGCGATCGTCATCCTGTTCGCCCGGGACGAGGAGGAACGCGTGCGGTGCGTCGGCGAACACGATGCGCTGCTGGCCCGCTGCCCCGGCGTGCGAACACTGTCGCATCTGGATCTCGCCGCCACCGCGCCGTTCGAGTACGACCACGACCACTTCGGATACCGTGACCCGATTTCTCAGCCACAGATGAAGGGCTCGGGTGAGGTTCTGATCCCCGGAGCCGGTGGGGCTCTGGCCCCGGGCGAGTTCATCCTGGGCTATCCGGACGAAGAGGGATTGGTGGCGAACCAGCCCACACCCGAGGCGCTCTCACGCAACGGCAGCTACATGGCGTACCGCCGGCTCGAGGAACACGTCGGAGTCTTTCGCGACTACCTGAAGCAGAATGCCGAAGGTGCCGAGGGGCAGGAGCTGCTGGCCGCCAAATTCATGGGGCGTTGGCGCAGCGGCGCGCCGTTGGTGCTGGCACCCGAACGGGACGATCCGGAATTGGGCGCGGATCCGATGCGCAACAACGATTTCGACTACGGTCAGATGGATCCGCACGGCTACGCCTGTCCGCTCGGCTCCCATGCCCGTCGACTCAACCCACGCGATACCGAGCCGAATCCCAATCGGCGCAGAATGATCCGGCGTAGCGGCACCTACGGGCCGGCGTTACCGGAAGGCGTTGCCGACGACGGGGTCGAGCGGGGTGTCGGGATGTTCCTGATCTGCGCCAGCCTGGTGCGCCAGTTCGAGTTCGCCCAGAACGTCTGGATCAACGATTCGGCCTTCAAGGATCTCGGCAACGAGCACGACCCGATCTGCGGCACTCAGGACGGCACCATGGATTTCAAGATTCCCAAGCGGCCGATCCGGAAGGTACACAAGGGGTTACCTGCATTCACCACGTTGCGCGGCGGGGCGTACTTCTTCCTGCCCGGCCTGAGCGCGCTGCGTTACCTCACGACACTCGAAAACTAGGAGCCGACATGGCGACACAGTCTTACGCGCGTACTTACAACCAGGCGCACATCACCCGCCCGCACAACGGCAAACGGCGTGTGTCGATCTACTGGTCCTGGAGCTACCCGTGGGAGGCCCAGCGTGACCCGGCGCTGCTGTACAACCGGTTCTCCACGATGACCGAGGTCCGCGCGGCGACGTGGCCGGCGTACGAAGGACCCGAGTACAGCCCGCGGAACTTCCTACAGGGCGTCGATGGCACCCTGGAGCTGTTCCACCGCTCCTCCTTGGCTTTTCAAGATGTGGCCGGTTCAGTCACCGGGCATCCGGTGGGGGTTTTCCAGCGGGTGGATCAGGCCGGGTACCGCCTGCCGATCGACGGGCGGATCTTGGACGACACCGATACCTTGATGATCTTCGGTCTGGACCATCTACTCGGCGACGAGCAAGCCACTCAGGACGAGATCGACGCGATCCAGCAGTGGCTGCGCCGAGAGGGCACCTGTCTGATGCTGGCCCCGCACCATGACGTCGGCTTCACCGACGACAAGGAGCAGCAGCAGATGGAGTATCTGCACCACGGTGATCCCCTGACGCCGCGGATCCAGCGTTTCAGCGGGTTCGCGCGATCCCTGCTGACCGGCCTGGACATTCCCGTGCACAACACGTGGGGACTGCGTCCCGCTACGGTCGAGGGCACCAAACAGATCGTTCCGCTGACTGCCTTCCGTGATCTGGATTCAGCCGGCCTCCTGCGCGACGTCAGCACGCTGGCTCTGCATCCCCACCTGCCGCACTATGAGCTGACGGCCCCAGAAGGCCCGGAGCTTCGCGTGTTGGGCCGGCAATTGATCGACCAAACCCGACCCCACCCCTTCACCCTCGCGGGCAACACCGAGTTCAACGCGCTGATCCACATGCCGCCGTCCGGTGACCGCGCCGGCGACATCGTGCTGGTGGACTCCACCCATTTCACCACCCTGTTCGGTGCGAGTGAGAGCCTGAAGTCCTTCTGGCGCAACCTCGTGACGATGGCCTGACGGCGGTGGAGGTAACCAATCTGCTGCTGCAGGGCTCGAACATCGCCGTCGTCTTCTTCGTCGTATCGAGCACCCTGGCGGTCGGCCTGAGCCTGACCGTCGGTCAGATCGTCGTGCCGCTCAAGAACATTCGCCTCGTCGCGCTTTCCCTCACCGCCAACTTCGTGCTGGCCCCGCTGGCCGCCTTCGGACTGTGGAAGGCATTCGGTCTCGACGAACCCCTGGGCATCGGTCTGCTGCTGTGTGGGCTTGCGGCGGGCGCACCGTTTCTGATCAAGCTCGCTGAGTTCGCGAAGGCCGACATGGCATTTGCGGTGGGTCTGATGGTGCTGTTGATGGTGGTCACCGTGGGCTACGTGCCGTTGGTTCTGCCGGTGTTCGTCGCAGGCACAGCGGTGAACCCAGCGCGGATCGCGGTGTCCCTCGTCGTGCTGATGCTGATCCCGTTGGCGGCAGGTCTCGCGCTGCGAGCCCGCGGCCCGGGTATCGCTGCCCGATTCAGGCCGGTGATCGGGAAGGTCTCCACCCTCAGCATGATCCTGGTGATCGTGCTGACCATCGCCGCGCACTTCAACAGCGTGCTCTCGGTGTTCGGCACGTTCGGCATTTTGGCGGCCGTCGTGTACACGGTGATCTGCGCCGGGATCGGTTGGCTGCTGGGCGGTTCGGCAGCGCGCGATGTCCTTGCGCTCGGGATCGCTCAGCGCAACGCGGCCGCGGCGTTCGTGGTGGCCGGTCAGAACTTCGATGATCCGAAGGTCGTCGTGATGATCACCGTGGTGTTGATCGTGGAGTTTCTGATGTTGCTGCCGTTCGCGCGGCGGCTCGCGCGATCCCGCTGAGCAGCCCGAGCCGTTCGGCTTCGGCGACCGCTGCGGCCCGGGAGGAGACGTCGAGCTTGCGGTAGATGGACTTCGCCTGGCTCTTCACGGTTTCCCGACCAATGACGAGCTCGTCGGCGATGCGCTGCAGCGAAAGGTGCGTGGCCAGATGGGGTAGCAGCCTGAGCTCGGCCGTCGTCAGCGACGGCCGGGCACCACGGGCCGAGCGGGCCACCGACAAAGTCCGGATACGGTCGAGCCACAGCCCCATGGCGACTGCATCCGGCTCACGCCGATGCGCCCGTTGCGCCTCACTCAGGTGACGTTCGCACAGTTCGGTGTCGTCGACTTCGACGGCGGTTGCCGCAACCAGCACGTGGGCCATCAGGGCGGTGCGAGCGGACAGGTCGCCCAGCCTGTCGAGCAGCCGCTCGGTCGCGCGGACGGCCGAACGGGCTCCGGCTACATCGCCGCACCGGCCGCGGACCAATGCATCGACGGCGTACACCACCACCATTGGAACCATGTCGGACAAATCGCGCGCGTCGACGATTGAGCGTGCGGTGTCGGTGCGTGCGACCGCTGCCGACAGGTCACCATTGCCGAGATCCAGTGCGGCCAGATGCGCCAACGCCGCGGCCTGAAATCCCGGGAGATCTTCGATCACCGGTAGGGCCGATTCCAGCGCGACCCGCGCAGGGCCTGAATCTCCGAGCATCGACAGCGCGGCGCCCTTCATCGTGGTCGCAGCCCCCCACCACGGATTGACCAGGTGATCGCCTGCTCCACAGACGGTTTCAGCATGGCGGATCACCTCGCTCACTCCCCCGACCCCGAGCAACGAGCCGATCAGCGCCGCAGCCACCTCGACCGACGGGGTGCCATCGGCGAGCTGTTGGCCGGAGTCCGCTGCCGCGGCAGTCAGCAGTGACCGCTGAATCAACTCGGCGTTGCCGGTCATGACGCCCAACCAGGCTCGCGCGATCGCGGCGTCGGGGTAGTCGGTGAAGGTCTGCTCATCGAGCAGGCTGAGCCGTCGTGCCAACACTCCGGCCCGCCCGTCGAAACCCAGTCGCACGGCGTCGATGCCCACGAGGGCGGCCGCCCGGGCATGATCACCGGCGGCGAGCGCCTGCACCAGCGCACCGTCGATGTCACCGGCCTGCGCCAGCCGGTCGGCGGCCCGCGCCGCCAATTGTCGGAACCGCTCCGGCTCTCGGTCGCGGAGATGCGCACGCAACAGCTCCCCGAACAGTTGGTGATAGCGATACCAGACACCTTGAGCATCAAGGGAAATCAGAAATATGTTGCCAGATCGAGTGATCGCCTCGATCATGGCTGCTGAATCGGTACGACCCAGCAGTCCGTCGAGTTCGTCGGCGGAGAAGCGGTCCAGCGTCGCCGATTCCGTCAGGAAGGTGGCTGTGTCGGGGTCCAGCGCGCTGAGCACCTCCTCCACCAGATAGGCGGCCACCAGCCGGTGCCGACCGGTCACCGCCTCGGCGGGGGCGCCGTCGCGCAGCGCCAACGCCGCCATGACCACACCCGCCGCCCAGCCTTCACATTTGTCGAGGACCCGCTCGATCGTGAACTTGTCGGCGTGACCGCCGACGGCGGCGAAAGCGGCCGTGGCCTCCGCGCCCGACAACTGCAGTTCGGCAATCCCGACCTCGACGACGCGGCCTTCGAGGCGACGTCTGGCGAGTTCGAGCGGAGGTTTCTGGCGGCCGACGAGTGCGATGGTCGCCGATTCGGGGGCCAGGTCGACGACTGCGCGCAGGGTGTCGAGCGCCGCGCGAGCCGACAATTCGTGGACGTCGTCGAGGACCAGGACGGTGGGCCCAGAGTCTTCGAGCGCCTTGACGAATGCCGGTACCAGCTGCGTTTGGGCCCGGCCCGCGCCCTGCAGGTAGGCCGACACTGCGGGGTCGACGGGTTTGACCTGGCCGAGCGCGGTGGCCAGGTGCAGCAACAGGTGCGCGGGATCGTTGTCGAGGATGTCGAACCGAACCCATGCGAAGGGGCGCTCATCGGTGTCGTCCCACTGCGCCACCGCGGTGGTCTTGCCGTATCCGGCGGGCGCCGCGACCACGACCAAGCCGGTACGCTCCCGCAGTATCCGGGTCACGCCGGGCCGGGGAACGGTGCCGAGACCGGCGGCCGGTCGGCCGACAGTCGCCACCGGAATGTGCACCGGCCACGATCCTGCTCCCACTTTCGCATCGTAGGGCAGGGCCGTCCATCGGACGCCGTAGCGGTCAGGGCAAGTTGATGCGCCAGTACAGTCCGACCAGGAAATCGGCGAGCTCGGCCGGAGTGATATCGAGCAGGCCTTCGGCCCATGCGATCAACAATTCTGAAGCAGCACCGGAAACGGCGAAGGCCTTCATGCGGCCGTCAACCGAGCTGCGTTCGAAGTCCCCACCCGCCCCGGACCACCGGACGAAGTTCGAGGCAGCGCGGGTGAGGATCTCGTTGCGGCGGGTGCCGGCGCGCCCGCCTTTGCCGAGTGCCTCGACGAAGATGATTCGAATCATCCGGGGATCTTCGGCCAGCGTGTCGACCACTGTCCGCAGTGCAACCGAAACCCGGGCGAAGGCATCGCCCGAGGCATCGGCAACAGCGGCATCCACATCACGTTCGACCTTGTCCATGACAAGCCCGAGTACCTCATCGAACAGCGCGTCCAGATCGCCGAAATTCTCGTAGAAGTACCGCTCGGTCAATCCGGCATCGGCGATCACGTCTTTGACCCGAACGATTCCGGCGTCGCCGGAACCGAACAAGTTCATGCCTGCCTCGATCAGCTTCCGGCGCCGCTCGGCGATGCGTTCTTCACCGCTGACTCCGCCGTAGAGGCGGCCGGCACCCGAAGCCGACACCTTGACTCCTACCTGTTGCGTTGCGTCGCCCCAGCATAGTGCCGACGGATGCCGATACCTTCAGTGATCAGTCCAGCAACCCGGTGATCTCCGACTTGATCTGCTCCGGTGTCGTGGTCGGCTCATATCGCCGGATCACGTTGCCGTCGCGGCCGACGAGGAACTTCGTGAAATTCCATTTCACCTCGTCGGTGTCGAGTGCTTCTGGACGCGTGGCCTTGATGTGCTCGTACAGCGGCCCGTTCGAAGGACCGAAGTCGCCCGGCGCTTCGGACCGCAGGTAGACGAACAACGGGTCCGCATCGGGGCCGTTCACCTCGACCTTGCCGAAGACCGGGAAGGTGACGCCATAGTTCGTCGAGCAGAAGTCCTGGATCTCGGCATCAGTGCCCGGTTCTTGGTCCCCGAACTGGTTACACGGGAAGCCGAGGATTTCCAGCCCGCGGTCACGGGTCTCCCTGTACAGATTCTCCAAGCCTTCGTACTGCGGGGTGAACCCACACTTGCTGGCAACATTGACGATCAGCGCCACGCGTCCGGCGTAGGCGTCCAGCGGCTGCATTGAACCGTCAGCAGTCGTCACGGAAAAACCGTGGATTGTCACGGTCTACACACCCTTCCCAGTTGCGGCGAGCGCCTCGGCTGCTCTCGTTCGATCCTCCTCGAACGCCTGGCTCATCTGATCGACGTTGAAGTTGACCGGCTTGTTGATCCCCGCACGGAACTCGAAGTGCCGGATCAGTTTCGGGTCCACCGGTTGATCGTTGAAGAGTTCACTGTAGAGCGGTCCGACCCGTTTCGCCGTCTTCTCCAGCAGTGCCCGGTCCAATCCGTAGAACTCAATCGCGTTCTCTCCCAATATCGCCCGGGCCTCGGTCTCAGGAACCGACCCAAGCGTCGTACGGATCCAGTCGTGGGTGTTCGGCCACGTTCCCTCGAAATGCGGGAAATCGCTACCGAACATCAGTTTGTCGATCCCGACTTCATGACGCACGGCCACGTCGCCGTAGCGCATCAAGGAGGTCCCGCAGGCGCAGTGGCGAGCCCAGTACTCACTCGGCGTCAGCTTCATCGGCCCCGGGTTGGCTGCGTGCGCGCGGTCCAGATAAGCCAGCGTCACCGGCACCCAATCGGCATGGATCTCACTGAAGGCAACCTTCAACTTCGGGAACCTATCGAACACCCCGCCCCACATCAGCTGCCACAACGGCCGACGCTCGCCGAATGTCTCGAACAACTCACTCAGGAATGAGTTCGTACCGGCAGCTTCTGCGCCGGCGTCCGGGTCAAACTTGGGCAGCATGCTCTCGTCGAGCGCCGCCAAACCTTCCCCGCCCACGTCCTCGCCGCTCGTCTGGCTGAACATACTGCGGATCCACCCGACCACGAATCCCTGCGCGTTGCCGAACCCGGCATGGATGTGCACGACCACGCCGAGGTCCTGACAGGCCGCCCACATCGGGTCCCACCAGCTGTCATACAACGGCGGTAAATCGTCGGGGGCCGAGCCCGGCATCATGGGCGGGAAGATCGCATGGAAACCCGACTCCCGCGCCCGCACGATCTCGGCGACCGTCGCCTTCCAGTCCGGCCACGGATAGATCAGCGGCACACCCAGCAACCGCCCGGGAGCCTCGGAGCAGAAATCCTCCAAGAACCGGTTGTGTGCCTGCGCGCCCGCCTTGCGCAGCTCGTGTGATCGACGCGAGTTCTGGGGGTCGAGAAAGGGCACGAACCCTATCGGCCCGAACGGGTGCAGGAATTCAGCCGCGATGCCCTCGGCCTCCACATGGCGGAGCCGCCAGACCGGATCGAAATAGCCGACCTCACCGGCGTGCTCCACCACGCGCCTCTTGTCGTACACCTCCAGCGATTCCTCCGGGGCCGGGTACCCGGTCAGTCCGACCACCTGGTTGATGACTGCCACATCGTCGAGGTAACCGTCGAAGTCTGCGTGGTACTTCGAGTCGACGTACTCCTTGTACATCTTCGGTGGCAGGGAGACATGAGAATCCGCCGACACCATGGTCATCGGCTTCAGTTCAGGACTCGCCAGGGTGGACGCGTCCGCGTTCCGGACATCAAAACTGACTCGCATTCGAGTTTCCTTTCAGGGCTGCGGATTGACTTCAGTGGCCGGACCGGTGGCGGACGCAAACGCCTTTGGCCCTCGATGCCGATCGATCTATCTGACATAGATGTATGTCAGTTTTCTCCACCACTCCGCCCGCGTCAAGCTTTTTCGGTGACTTGTCTCACTTCACTCGGTAGCGCCGCGATAGATCACAGGCTTCATCGACTCCGATCGAGCAGTCAGGCGAGTTCTCGGGCGGCTTCGGCGAGCAACTCAACCTGCCGGTGCCAGTCGCCCACCAGCGTGACCGTCACCCGCTCGGCCCCGGCCTCGCCCAAGGCGGCCAGCTCTTTGGCGATCTCGGCGACAGTTCCGGTCATCACCATCGCGTCAGCGACCTCGTATGGAAACCCGTACATCCCGGCCGGATCCGCCACGGCCTCGACAGCAGCCCGGCGGTCAGGCATCGTCGGGTCACCCGAGATGGAGGCCATGACGAAACCGGTGATCCCCGGCGCCGATCGACCCGATGCGGCAGCGATCTCGGCCAAAGTGTCCCGCACCCGGGCGATCTCAGCCGGCGGCAAGGGCAGGCCGAACCACCCGCCGGCCGCCGCGGCACGGTTCAGCGCCGCCGACGATATGCCGCCGACAAGGATGGGAGGCACGGTCGCGCCCGGCAGCAACCGAAATTCCACACCGTCCTCCCCTGCCGCCGAGCGGCCGGCGATCAGGTCGGGGAGCACGCTCAGCGCGGCATCCGTCAAGCGGCCACGTCGGCGTCGGGAAACTCCCACAGCACCCCAGGATCCCGGGTGGCGGTCTTCCCCGATACCGACACCGAGGATGACCCGGTCATCGGACAGGTGCTGGAGGGTGGCGACCTGTTTGGCCACCCAAGCCACCGGCCGCAGCGGCAGCACCATGATGCCGAAGCCCAGCTTGACCCGCTGCGTGGCCGAGGCCACCGCGGCCAGAACCGTGGTGCTCTCATGGAAGGCCATCTGACTGCCGGCCACCAGTTGGTCGATCACCCACACCGACTCGAAGCCGAGTTCCTCGGCGAGCCGGGCAGCCGCGACGACATCTGGCGGTACATCCCCGACCGGGCTCATGGTGGGCAGGAATACACCGATGTTCGGTCCAGACATGTTGCGCTCCTCAGTTTTCAGATCTGCAGATGGACCGTAGGCGGAAGAATCGCATCCGGGCCCGAGATGCACACCTGCTCTTGGTGTTTCACTCACGACACGTGTGTCACCAACCGACGGCGACGCCACTTACGTGCCGTCTGGCGCGAGATTATCCGAATCCGACACGCGGCCATGTCAGATTTGATAACTTCGCCACACTTCGGCTCCGACTCGGCCAGCCCCGTGTCCGCCACATACCCGACATGTACGGAGATACGAAATGTCCGCATCCACCTACACACCGGAAACGCACCTGTCCCCGGCTCAGCGTCTTGAGGCCGGTCCCAAAGTCGCCGACCTCGACACTTCCCAATGGCTGATGGAACTCGATACCCAGCGCTACTGGTCACAGGAGTTCGCCGACCTCGAGCGGGACCGGTTGTGGCCGCACACGTGGCAAATCGCCTGCCACGCGTCCGAAGTGCCGGAGCCGGGCCACTGGTTCGAGTACCGGCTACTCGATCAGTCCTACTTGATCGTGCGCGGCAATGACAATGAGGTTCGCGGCTTCATCAACGCCTGCAGGCACCGCGGCAATGCGCTGTGCGAAGGGCACGGCCATTCGGCGCGGTTGACCTGTCCGTTCCACCTCTGGCAATACGAACTCGACGGCCGGCTTCGCCGGATCTCCGACGAAGCCGAGGAGTTTCCCGACTCCGAGAAAGCGGACCTCGGCCTGATCCCCGTCCGCACCAGCGTCTTTGGGGGCTTCGTCTTCATCAATCCGGATCCCGACGCGCCCTCGCTTGATGACTATCTCGGTGACGAGGTCAAGGCGCTGTTGGAGCCCTACCGGATGGAAGAGCTGATTCCGCTGGGGTTCAATGTGAGTCAATCTCTGGCTGCCAACTGGAAGGCAGGTATAGAGGCGTTCATCGAGCAATACCACGTGCACGCCATCCACCCCCAGGTGCTCACCACCAGCGATGACAAAGACATGCACTACGGCTTCTTCGGCGATCACGACGTCTTCACCGTCGCCTACGCGGTCCCGAGCCCGCGGCTCGGCGACGTCACTCCGGAGCGCATCGTCAAAGGCTTCGGTTCGATGGCCGAAGCGATCCAGGGCCCCGGCGCGATCAACCCCATGGAAGAACTCGTCACCCCCTACCGCGGCGAGGACGGCAAAATCGCGTTCCCGCCCGGGGTGACGCTGCGGACCCTATTCCAGCAGGCCAACCGCGCCGCAGCCGAGGCCGACGGGCAAGACGTGTCCGGCATGAACGACAACCAGATGAGCGACGCTCACTCTTGGTTGCTCTTCCCGAACACCACCATGGTGGTGCGCGCACGCGAAACGCTGTTGTTCCGGTTCCGCCCGGACCCCTCAGGCGATCCGAACCGCTGCATCTTCGACGTCGTCAACTACCAGTGGGTGCGCCCGGAGGATCGTGAAAAGCTGTCGACGCCGCACAGCTGGGTGCCCGAGGATCAGAGTCTCGGCCTGGTGCTCGATCAGGACCGGGAACAGATCCCGCGTCAGCAGCGCGGCCTGCGCAACCGGGCACTCAAGACAGTCGTCCTGGCCCGCAACGAAGCTCGGATCGGCCACTTCCACAAGACGCTGAACCGCTACCTCGGGGTCTAACCGGAGCCGTGATGAGCGAATCTGACGCGCATGTCGTCATCGTCGGCGCCGGACATGCCGGGGGTTCGGCCGCGGCCACCCTGCGGCAGTACAAATTCGCCGGCGCCATCACTTTGATCGGTGAGGAGGTTGTCGTCCCCTATCAGCGGCCACCCCTGTCCAAGGCGTGGCTGAAGGGCGAGGCCGACGCCGACTCGCTGGCATTGCGGCCGGCGAGTTTCTACCCCGACCGCGGCATCGATCTGCGGCTGAACCAGAAAGCGGTGAAGCTCGACCGCGCCGCCAAGACAGTTCACACCGATACCGGCGAACAGGTCCACTACGACAAGTTGATCCTGGCCACCGGAGCGCGCGCCCGGCCTTTACCGGTGCCTGGCGCCGATCTCTCTGGGGTGATGTACCTGCGCAATTCGGTTGATGCCGAGATGCTGAAGGCGTCCCTTGGGAGAGGCAAACGCTTGGCGGTGATCGGCGGCGGCTATATCGGGCTTGAGGCGGCGGCGTCGGCCCGCGCCCTGGATGCCGAGGCGGTGGTGATCGAGGTGATGCCCCGGGTGCTGGCACGGGTCGCCTGCGAACAGCTGTCGACCTTCATTCAGGATTACCATCGGGCCCGCGGGGTCACGTTCGAGCTGAACGTGGGCGTCATCGGGTTCGTGGGCGAAAAAGGCCGCGTCACCGGCGTGCGGCTGTCTGATGGACGGGTAATCGATTGTGACGCAGCGCTTGTCGGGATCGGTGCCGTTCCCAATGCGGAGCTGGGGCAAGAGGCGGGCCTCCAGTGCGCTGACGGCGTCGTCGTCGACCTGGCAGCCCAGACCTCCGATCCGGACATCTTCGCGATCGGTGACGTGACCCGCCGGCCCATGCCCCTCTACTGCCGCGATGTCCGCCTGGAAAGTGTGGCCAACGCGTTGGAGCAGACCAAGCAGGCCGCCGCGCATATCGTCGGCAAGCCGGCGCCGCGACCAGAAGTCACCTGGAACTGGTCCGACCAATACGACCTGAAACTCCAGATCGGTGGTCTCGCATTGGACGCCGAATCGACCCTGCTGCGCGGAGATCCGGCGACCGGCAGTTTCGCCGTCTTCCACCTTCGGGGTGATGTGGTGCGTGCCGTGGAAGCGGTCAACGCCGCACCGGAATTCATGGGCGGCAAGCAGTTGATCGCCTCGCAGAAGCCGATCGCACCCGAACGCCTCGCAGATATCTCGGTTCCTATGAAAGAGATTGCCGCTTAAGGCGATCCGTGGACACCGAAAGAAGACACATGCCCAAGATCACCTATGTCGAGTGCGACGGCACCGAGCACGCCGTCGATGTGAAGTGTGGATTCTCGGTGATGGAGGGAGCCGTGAGACACAGCGTTCCCGGTATCGACGCGGATTGCGGTGGGTCGTGCTCCTGCGCCACCTGTCATCGCTTCGTGGACGAGGACTGGCTGGACAAGACCGGTGAACGGACTGTGATGGAAGAAACCATCCTCGATTTCGCGAACGAAGTCGCGGCCAATTCGCGACTGTCGTGCCAGATCGAGGTCACCGACGCGTTGGACGGCCTGATTGTGCGGATGCCCGAGACTCAGCAGCGCTGACGCCCACGCGGCGATCAGGCCTTTGCCTGGTTTCTTGATGGTTCGCGCTTGATCGGAGCGTCCGGAATGACGAGTTCGACACCCAGCACCCGCCATCCGGGTAGCAGCTCGGGCGGCTGGTCGAACTCGCGAATCACGCGGTACCGAAACCCGGGTTTCACTGCATCACCAACGTCCATGGGCAGCTAACGCTTTCGGCCACGATCCCTCACGAGGACGCCTCGACCTTGGTCTTGAAGGTCTTCTCCATGAAACCCGGATCGATCAGCATGCCGTGGATCTGCTGATTGTGGCTGTGGCACAGCTGGTGGTATGCGAACGACGTCTGCATCGCACCGGCGCGGCCCTGGTTGTCCTGCGCGACATTGACGGCTTCCTTCGCCAGCTTGAGCGCGAAGAGCGGTTTCTCGGCGATCCGCGACGCCAGCTGCAGGGTAAACGCTTCCAGCTCCGCGAGGGGAACGACATGATTGACCATCCCGAGTCGATGGACTTCCGCTGCCGTCAGGAAGTCGGAGGTGAACAACATCTCCTTGGCTTTGCGGACGCCGACCTCAAATGGGTGATTGAAGAACTCTGCGCCACTGACGCCCATCGACACGGTGTTGTCCTGGAACAGTGCATCTTCGGCCGCCACGATGAGGTCACACGGCCACACCAGCATGAGTCCGCCGGCAATCACCTTGCCCTGCACGGCGGCGATGGTCGGCTTGGGCAGATTGCGCCACCGCTCGGACAGGCCTAGGTACATCTCCTTCTCGACCGCCATCTGCGACTCGGCGCCGGCGCACCCGAAGCCACACCAGGTGCCGACCCGATGGTGCTCCTTCACCACCTGCAGCGCGTCCTGCTCACGCAGATCGTGACCGGCGGAGAAGTGCGGACCGTTGGCGGCCAGGATGATCACACTCACCGAATCATCCTGCGCGGCAAGGTCGAATGCGTCGTTCAGCTCGTACAGCATGCGCATGCTCTGCGCATTCCTGGCCTCGGGCCGGTCCAGCACGATCCGGGCCACCTTGTCCGCCGGCCGTTCGTAGCGGACAGTTTCGAACTCACTCACGATCAGACCTACCCGCCGGCCTGAGGAAGCCGTGACGCGGTGTCGGCCAGGATCGCGGACACCGTGCCTGCCGCGGTCTGGACTCGCTCGGGTGTCAGCGGCGGTGTGAAGGCTGCAGCAAAGGGCGTCGGCAGGTCACTCTGCGCGACGGGACGCTGGTGGGAGAACGTATCGAATCCGGCCTTACCGTGATAAGCGCCCGAGCCACTCATCCCGACACCGCCGAAGGGCACCGCGTCGTTCACATACGCCAATCCGAAGTCGTTACGCGACACTGCACCTGAGGTGGTGTTGAGCAGGAACCGCTGGAACTCCTCGGTATCACCGCCGTACCAGTAGGAAGACAACGGGTGTTCTCCGGTCGCGGCGTACGAGATGGCCTCGTCGACATCGGAGTACGTGTGCACCACCAGAACCGGGCCGAAGATCTCCTCGGTGTGGATCGCAGCGCTCTCCGGGGTGTCGAGCAACAGTGTCGGCGGGTAGCGGCGGGATCCAGCATCCGGGACCCGGTCCTTCTCCTCCTCCGGCACGATCACGATCTCCACGGCCCCCTTCGACTTGGCGTCTTCGACCAATCCGGAGACCCGGGCAAAGTTGGCGTCGTTGACGATCGACACCACGTCGGGGTTGTCGACGAACGTCGGAAAGTGGGCGAGCACCGCTTTCTGATAGGCCTCGACAAACGCGTCCCTACTCGATTCCGGCACAAACGCATAGTCAGGGCACAGGCACACCTGGCCGCTGTTGACGTGCCGGGCCGCAGCCAGCCGCGTTGCGGCGTCCACGATGTCGGCATCGGGCGCGACGATGGCCGGATTCTTGCCGCCCAACTCGAGCGTCACCGGCACCAGGTTCTTTCCAGCAGCCGTGGCGACGAGGCGGCCGACCTTCGGTGAGCCGGTGAAGAAGATGTGGTCGAACCGCAGATCGGTGAACGCGGTGGCGGTCTGCAGCCCGCCATTCACCACAGCCACCTCTTCGGGGCTCATCCGGGAGGCCACCGCGCGGGCGAATACCGCTCCCGTGCGCGGCGTCATGTCGGAGAACTTGATCATCACCCGGTTGCCTGCGGCCAGGGCTTCGACGGTCGGCACGAACGCGAGCACGACGGGGAAGTTCCACGGGCTGATCACGCCGACAACGCCTTTGGGGCGATTCTGGACGAAGGTCGGGAAGGCGCCGCCCATCCCGCCGGGTACCTCTGTCGGGGCCATCCACGCCTCGAGGTTCTCCCGCGCATACGCGATGGACCCCATTCCTCCGAGGATGTCGAGCTCCAATGAGGTCGTCGGTGGCCGACCACCGAAATCGGCGTCGAGCGCTTCTGCAAGCTCAGTGCTGTGCTCCAGGACGGCCGCGACGAACCGGTCGATCCGATCACGCCGGGTCTCGGCGGCGGGAATCGGATCCAGCGACTGCGCGGCGCGCTGTGCATCGAGCAGTCGCTGCAGCTCAGCCGGCGTGACCTCGGCGGTTGAGTCGGTGGTGAGGGTCATTTGATCAGCTCCTTCTGTGCGGGCGATTCAGCGACTGCGGCAAGGTCTCTGGCCCATCGGTAGTCGGCCTTGCCGGCGGGACTTCGGAGCAATGCCTCCACGCGGACAAAGGATTTCGGCAACTTGTATCGCGCCAGCCGTTGCCCGGCGTCGGCCAGCAATTCCTCGTCGGTCGGGTCGAGGCCGGCCACCAGCTCGACGACGGCGACGATCTCGCTCCCCCACCGCTCGCTGGGCCGTCCCACCACGACGACATCGCGGACCGCCGGGTGAGAGATGAGGGCGTCCTCGACCTCCTCGGCGAAGATCTTCTCCCCACCGGAGTTGATCGTGACCGAGTCCCGTCCAAGCAACTCGATGATTCCGTCGGCGCGGTGGCGCGCTCGATCCCCGGGTAGCGACATACGCCGTCCCTGCACCGTCGGAAAGGTGCGCTCGGTCTTGTCCCGATCATTGAGGTAGCCCAACGGGATGGCCCCCTCCCGGGCCAGCCAGCCAGTCTCGGGATCCCCTGGCTCCAAGACGTGGCTGTGATCCTCGGACACGACGCAGGTGCCGGCCGCCGGAGTGAAGACACCGGAGGTGGCCGGTGACTCACTGGTGCTGACATTGGTCAACTGAGAACCGGTCTCCGAAGATCCCGCGACGTCGGCGATGACCACCTGCGGCAGCAGCCGCAGAATGCGGTCCTTCACCGATGCGCTGGTGATCGCACCACCCACGCCGATGAGCTGAAGCGACTTCCCGGAGTGGCCGCCACGCTCGAGTTCGTCGCACAGCGGCGTCGCAAATGCGTTGCCCACCATGTTCATCCGCTGTACGCCCTCGCGGTCGATCAATCGCCAGATCGACGCGGCGTCGAGCCGGTCCACGACATCGGGGAAAACCACGGTTCCCCCGCCCAGAAGGCCCGCCAGTGCCATCCACTGGGCCGCGCCGTGCATCAGCGGCGGTAGAGGCAGCACGACGGACTGCTCGGCCTTGGCGACGAGCGCGACACCGTCGTCGAGGGTCGCCGCTTCGAACATGCCTTCCGGCAGGAAGCCTCCCAGCCCGCTCTCGAGGATTTCGGCCTGGGTCCACATCACGCCCTTGGGCATCCCGGTGGTCCCGCCGGTGTAGAGCAGATAGAGATCATCAGGGTCCGGCTGCGTAGGTGGAGCGTAAGGGTTGGCAGCCGCGAGGGCGTCCTCGTAGTCGAGCGCGCCGGGAATCAACGCATTGCCGGATTCGTCGGCCACCTGCAGCAGAAGTGTCGGCGGCCGGCGCAGTGAGCCGAGGACCGCGGCGAGTGTGGGAGCGAACCGTGCGTGGTAGATGATCGCGCGCGGCGAGGCATCGTTGAGCAGATAGGTCAGTTCGGCCTCGACGTACCGATAGTTGACATTCAACGACGTGGCGCGGGCGGCCGCGGCACCGAGCATGCCTTCGAGGTACTCGTTGCCGTTGTGCAGATACAGCGCAACGTGGTCCTGGCCAGATTCCCACGGCTGCAGATCGGCGCGTGGCCGGTGGACCGTAATCCCGTGGAATAACAGCATGTTCGCCAGGCGATTGACTCGTGCCGCCACGTCGCGGTAGGTGAATCGATGTTCCCGGAACACGATGCAGTCGCGTTCGGGCAGCGCCGCGGCGACACCGGCGAACAGCTCAGCGTGGTTGTATCGCATCAAATCTCCAGTTCGAGGGTCACAGGCCCAGGCGACGCTGCCCGGGCCTGTGACGTGTCATCGGTGCCCCCGGTCACTTGGTTCGGACGTCGACGAGGGCCTGACGCCGCTCGTCGCGCACCACGCGCAACGCCTCCTTGAGCGCACCCGCAAGCTCGCTGCGGTGGTGGACGGTCACTCCGTAGCCGCCCGAGGCGGTGCAGTAAGACGCGAGATCCGGCGAGGGCGAGAGATCCGAGAAGCGTCCCTCGCCGGTGGCGACTGCTTCGCCTTCCGGATAGACGAGTTGCGTCGCCATGTCGACGGCCCACCAGTTGCTGTTGTTGGCGATGATGGTCAACACCGGCAGGTTGTGCTTGGCCGCCGCATGGTGGCACGCCGCTGGGTTGGCGAACATGTAGGCACCGTCACCGAGCGTGGCCACCACCGTCCGGTCCGGTGCGGCGTACTGGGCGCCCAGAGCCGCAGGCAGTCCCCAGCCCAGTCCGCCCGAGGCGGGCAGGAAGTAGTAGGTGCCGGGCTTCGTCCGGTTGAGCAGGCAAGCAGTCGACACGTATTCGTTGAACACGATGTCGTCCTCGTCGAGCAGCTCGCCGAGGACTGCCGAGATCGCCGCAGAGGTGATCGGCTCATCGGCATCACGGCCGTTCTCGTCGCGGCGCTGGTCGTCGATACGGCCCTGACGAGCCGCGGCCACGGCGCGGATCTCCTCGGCGCGGCTCTGATCGATCCGGTCGGCGCGGGCCTGCAGAGCGGCAGACAACTGGGTGAGGAATGCAGCCGGCGTGGCGCTGATGTTGAGATCGGAGCGATGAGACCGGATCGGGTAGGTGGAGTAGAGCGGATCGACTCCTACCTGGGCGATGTAGGTGTCGGCGCGGGGCGGCGTGTGCGTCTCCATCCACGGCACGTCGCTCTCCAGGAAGACGATGACATCCGCCCGGGCGAAGACGGTGGCCGCCACGTCCATGTTCGCAACCCGGTGCGGATGGTTGTACGGGATGTTCAGGTAGCGAGCCCACGGATCGGCCACACCGATCCCGAAGCGAGTGGCGACATCGCCCAGCAGCTCAACAGATTCGGGCTCCACGCCGTTGGCCGTGGCCACGATGACCGGGAACTCGGCGGCGGCGATCCGGTCGGCGAGCGCCTCGATGGCGTCGGGATCGGGTTGCACGGTGGCCGGAACGGGCGTGCGTGTGACCGGCACCGCGGCGTCCTGCGCCGGCTCGGCCAGGACCTCGCGGGGCAGGGCGAGGTATACCGGCCCGCGCGGGTGTGCGCTGGCAACACTCACGGCGCGGTCGACCACGGATTCGACCTGACGGGGATCGCGCAGTTCGTAGTCCCACTTGACGAATTCACGGACCAGACTCGCCTGGTCGAACATCTCCTGCGACCAGTGGATGGGCAAGTCGCGCGCTCCGACAGCACCACCTTCGAGGATCGGCGACCGACCGGCGGTGACGAGCAACGGAATCCGATCTCTGGAGGCGTTGGCGACCGAGCACGCGGCATTCGCCGTACCGACGTTGACGTGCAGCATCAGGGCCTGGGGCCGCCCGGTCACCAGTGCGGCACCGTGGGCCATGCCGCCGGCGAGATTCTCGTGTGCACACAGCACGGGTGTCGGCAGCGCCGGATTGTTGTCCTTGTTGAGCGCATAGGCTTCGACGATCGGCGCGAAGTCGGTCCCCGCATTGACGAAGAAGTATTCGATGCCGTGCTCGACGAGCGCGTTCAGGTAGCGAGTAGCTGCGGTCTGCGACATGGTGTTCTCTCTGTTTTGCGTAGGAAAAGTATTAGGCGACAGTCGGTCTGGCGCGAAGCGTCGGGATGATCGATGCGAGTTCGCGCCACTCGGCCACCGGCAGTTGACGCCGGTCCCCGGTCTGCACCTGCACGCACACGTGGTCGGCACCGGCATCGAGGTGTTCTTGCACCCGGGCCGCGATCTGATCGAGGGAACCCCAGGCGACGATCGCATCGACGAGGCGGTCACTTCCGCCCCCGCTCAGATCGTCGTCGTCCCAGCCCAAACGCCGAAGGTTGTTGGCGTAGTTCGGCAAGGTGAGAAAACGACTCATGAACTGGCGGGCGATCTGACGCGCCACGGCGGGGTCCTTCTCGAACACTACGGTCAGCTCGGGCGCCAGCAGCGCATCGCCCAACGCCTCGCGAGCCACCGCAGTGTGCTCGACGGGCACGAAGTAAGTATGTGCGCCGGCGCCACGTTGGGAGGCCAGCCGCAGCATCCGGGGCCCCAGCGCTGCCAGCACCCTCTGGGGCGCGACAGGCGGTGGGGCTCCCCAGAATTCGCCGGCGTCCATGGTGTCGAGGTAGTCGACCATCGTGCTGTAAGGCTTGGTTCCGTACTGACCTTGGTGGGCCACGTCGACCGTAGCCTGATGACTCACCCCCAGGCCCAACAGGAACCGTCCGGGGAACGCCTCGCTGAGCGTTTGCCATCCTGCGTTCATGGTCATCGCGGTACGCGCATGCAGGCTGGCCACGCCGGTGGCCACCGTCAAACGGGCGGTGGCCCCCAGCAACAGCGCAGCATTGGCGAACGGTTCTCGAGTCACAGCCTCCGGTATCCACAGCGCACCAAAGCCGAGATCATCGAGCTCGGCAACGGCGTGCTGCGCACGGGCCATCGGCTGGACATCGAGGTGGTACGACCAGATTCCGAGCGGGCCGAGGCTTGGTGCGAATACCTGGCCGGCATCGGTCACGGCAAGAGCCACTCTGCATTCGTCCGGAAGAACTTGGTCGTGATCTCCTCGCCCAGCGGCTCGACCTTGGCCAGCATGTTGTTCATCGAATCCTTGGTGCCCTCGACGTGCGGGTAGTCGGTCGAGTAACAGAACACGTCGGCCAGTTCCGGATCGTCCTGGATGTAGCGGTCGACGGGCTCGAAGTTGAACGGCGAAACCCGCACGTTGCGGGCCACATACTCCGACGGCTTCATCGGGAGCTTGGCTGCGGCAGCGCCGGGGAATACCTTGCAGTACATGTCCATTCGCCGAGCGGCCGGGCCAACCCAGTGTGCGCCGACCTCGAAGAGCCCCATGCGCAGCCGGGGGAACCGTTCGAACACTCCGCCGAGGACCATGGCAGACAAGTAGTTGTCGATGGCCATGTGGCAGGTGGCGAACATACCGATGTTGGTGTTCGGGATCTCCGGGGACTGGAACAGATCCTGGAAAGTCTCGGCGAACGTCCAGCGCGGGTCCAGGAAGAAGAACTCGGTGCCGATGTGGAGCGTCATGGCGACGTCGTTTTCCTCCAGCAACCGCCACAGCGGATCCATGCTGGAGTGCGCCGGCGATACGCCACCGGGCGGAATGTCGGCCTGCAGATAGACGGCCTTGACGCCGCCGTCGATGAGCCGCTTGACCTCGTCGATCATGACATTCACGTCGTTGGCGTCGGTCGGGATGATCCCGACGACGCGAATCCGACCGTCGTGCAGGGTGGCATTCTCGATGGCCCAGTCGTTGTACGCCCGGACGAACATGGCGGCGAATTCGGGCCGGGTGATGCCCTCGAACATCGAGGTGTCGTTCCCGAACCGCTGCTCGAAGCCGAAGTCCGTCATGCCGCCGACCATCATCGCCGCGATCGCGGTGGTCGGGAACACCAACTGCTTTTCGATACCCATGGCATCGAGCACCTCGACCCGCCGGTTCAGGTCAATGGCACTGGGAGCCTTGGGCCCCTTGACCTTCCAAACGTTTTCGTCGGTGATCTCCATGGTGTCGTCGACCTCGACGTGCATGTTGGTGTCAGTGGGATCGGGACGCAGCCGGTCGGCGGCCTCGAAAACTGCGCCCATGATGCGGCCGGCCTGGCCGAAGTAGTCACCGAGTCGCGTGCTCGGGATCATCTCGTGGGCGTCAACGTCGTGGGCAAGGAGCTTCATCGCTACCTCCGAGGGCTGATTTCCCGGTGCCGGACCGGGATGGTGGTGGAATGCATGTGCTTTTTTGACCGCTGATCCACCGGCTTCAGAGTCGACAGGGCGGAATTTTCGGTACCCGCTCAGCGCCTGTTCCGGCGGACTAGATAGATTGCTCTAGCGGAATCAGACAATCACAATTGTCCGACTGCGTCAACCCTAGGAGAACAGGTCCGAGCCTGTCTCAACATTGATCGAATCGGAGCAAAACATGCAGTTCATCCCCGCATCCCACAGCGACCTTGCCGAGGCGCCACTGGTCGCGTCGCTGTCCACCGTCGGCGCCGACGGCACTCCCCAGGTGACCGCGATCTGGTATGTGATCGAAAGCGGTACCGTGCGAATCTCGCTGGTCCGGACCCGGCAGAAGTACAAGAACCTCATCGCACATCCGCAGGCGACGTTGTTCATCATCGATCCGGAAAACCCGTTCCGGACACTGGAGATCCGCGGAACGGTGCAGGTTGACGAGGACTCCGGCCTCGAACTCTTCGACCGGGTTTTCCGGCACTATGGCGCGGACCCCGCTACTGCCGCCGCAGCCCGAGAAGGCCGTGTCGCAGTGACCTTGGTTCCCACCCGTGTGGTGGCGCAGGGCTGAGGCCTCAGCGAGCGGTGCGTGCGCCCTTGCCGCGACCGGTGCGCCCCTTCGGCGCGGCGGCCAGACCGGCGGCAACGGCGTTGGCCGCCGCCTTTCCGGCCGTGTGCATCGGCACGGAGGACCGGGTAGTGCGCGACAGCAGGACTGCACCCTCGATGAGGCAGAAGATCTCCACCGCGACATCACGAGCACGCTCGTCGGTCATGCCGGCGGCGGCGAAACGCCCCTGCAGCACGGTCAGCCACGACTCGAATGCCTCGGCGGCAGCGGTCCGCATCAAATCGTCGTTGTTCGCCACTTCCAGTGCGATCGTGGCAATCGGGCAGGCGTAGCCGTAGTCGGTCTCTTCGAGAAGGTCGGCCGCCTGCCGGAACGAAGCCGCCGTCGCCTCGACAACGTCGGCTTCCTGCGGGTACACCGACTCGAGCAATTCGCGATAACGCTCACCGCCATAGGTGAGCGCGGCGGCACCCAACTCCTGCTTACCGCCGGGGAAGAAGTGGTACAGCGAACCGTAAGGTGCCTCGGCCGCCGCGAGGACGGCCTTGATACCAGTCGCCCCGAAGCCCTGCCGACTGAACAGATCTGTCGCGGACTCCAAGAGGCGAACTCGCGTCTCGACGGGCTTGCCGGCGGCTGAGGAAGTGGCAGTCACACGCACAGATTACTCCGCTAGATCAATCTGTTATGCCGTATCGGCGGCCCTTTTGCTGTGATGTTCGTCCTCCGGTGCTGCAGGTATGACCCGGACGACGCCTTATCCGGTCACACTACCGTCGGGAAATCACGCAGCTGATCTACCGACCCGCGGCCCTTTTCCTCTCGCGAGATCGCTTTCAGGATGTAGCCGGCCAGCACGATCGTCCAGACGCCGTGGAAGCCGGCCACCACGACGCAGGTGACGAACCCGTCCCAGGCGAACGGCCCGACCAGTCCGAACGAGAAGGTCTGCAGGCCGTTGGGAAGGATCGTGACGACCTGCGCCAACGTGAACCACGCCAACCATCGCGGAAAGTATGGTGTGCTGCGATTGTCACGGAGAATGGCGACCGCTATGGCGATGAGCCACAAAACGTATGGCGGCCAGGTGTAGTAGTAGAAGAACCAGGCAAGGTCGTTGAGAGTCAGGGTGATCTCGGGATCGATTCGCCCCGCCCGGAATGCGGCGACCGCGTACATGATCGACATGATCTCGACGACCATGGTGTTGATCGCCGCAAGGATCAGCGTCGCGAATGTCAGCACCGGGTACCGCGGCGATTCTATGCGCCATACCCACACTGAAATGACCGCCTGCCACCAACCCCAGAACGCGAAGGCGATCATCATCAACAGGCAGCCGAGCTGAATCACATCGGAATTCCCGGCGTATATCTGCACAATCCGATCGGCGGTCCAGGTCGCGTTGTGGGCTGGGAACACTCGCGCGAGGACGAGGCCCAGGAACATCACGGGTACAGCGGCTACACCGCTGAACACGAACCAACGCTGAGCCCTGGCGTTCAGCCAGTGGGAATCCGCAATAACGCTCACCACAAGGACCTTTCGATTCGACCGCCCCACCCTCGCCCCGTCGCGAGACGTCGGTGCGGACTCGAACGTTGACCTCTCCGAAGCCTCACGATAGATTGATCTAATGGCTGACACACGTGTTTTTGAACTTCGTACGTACGAAGCGGTGCCGGGTAAGATCGATGCGCTCGTGGCCCGCATTGGTGATCACGCCGCGGCGCTGTTCGAGAAGCACGGCATGACCAATATCGGCTTCTGGGTGCAAACCGACGAAGAGGGCAAGGCCACCGACACCCTCACCTACATCGTGGCTCACGCGAGCCGTGAAGCCGCGGCCAAGTCGTGGGAGTCCTTCTGGGCCGATCCTGAATGGCAGGCGGCGAGGGCCAACGGCGAACAGGTCACCGCCGGCGCCACGTCGGTGTTCATCGAACCCACTGCGTACTCCAAAATCCGTTGATCTCCCAAGATGAAGTCCCCGCTGTCAGCAGTGGGGACTTCATCTTGTCGGCACCCGTCGCCGTCGGCCACAGGTAAATCTGACCACTCTCCGGGCTGCCCGGACCACTCCGAGGAATCTGCATGTCTTCCCTCTTCGATCTCACCGGACACGTCGCGCTGGTCACCGGAGCCAATTCCGGCATCGGCTTGGGCATGGCGCACGGCCTGGCACAAAGCGGTGCCGACGTTTGCATTTGGGGCACCAACGTCGAGCGCAACAAGTCCGCCGCCGAAGAACTGGCCAAACACGGCACCCGGGTGCACGCCGTACGGTGCGATGTGGGCGACGAGGAGGCGGTGACCGCAGCCTTCGCCGAGACGCTCGAATACTTCGGCCGAGTCGACTCGTGCTTCGCCAACGCCGGCGTCCGGGCGCCCGAAACGCCCTTCCTGAAAGCGACTCTCGCTGAGTTCCAGGGTGTCACGAGGGTGAACCTCGACGGTGCATTCCTGACGCTACGCGCCGCAGCGCAACACATGGTCGAGCGCGGCGGCGGCGGCGTGCTGGTGGGTACGTCGAGCGTCTCCGCACACCACGGAACGCCACGCGGCCAGGCCTACGCGGCGAGCAAGGCCGGCCTGGCGGCGATGATGCGCAGCTGCGCCATAGAGTTGGCGCGATACCAGATCAACGCGCACTCGATGGTGGTCGGATGGACCGAAACGCCGCTCATTTCAAGGGAACTGAGCAATCCGACATTCGAAGAGAACGTGATGAAGCGGATGCCGCAGCGGCGATGGGGCGAGCCCAGCGACTTCGCCCGCACCGCCGTCTATCTGGCCAGCGGTATCGGCGGATTCCAGACAGGTGACGAAATCGTCGTCGACGGCGGGTACATGGTTTTCTGATCAGACCTTCGCCCACCGGAAAGACCGCTAGGCTTCGGGCGCGACCGGAACTTCGGCCCGACGCCAGACCACAATCGGCTTCCAGGTGCGGTTGTCAAAGACCTGCTGTCGTGCCGTCAGTGTCATCCGATCACCATCGAATCGGACCCACCGCGCCCCCTCCTCGCCGACCCAGTTCGGGAACAGCGCCACCGACATCCCGTGGTACACAACACTCTGTGCCTCATCGATGCGATACGGGCCCGCGTAGGCAAGATATCCGGCAGCCGCAGCGCTCAGTTCGTGCGGTTCGCCGCCGTGGACACGGCGTGACCGGAATCGCGGACGGTCTGGATTCATGAGTTGCGCCGACATGAATCCGTCGGCTGTATAGAGGATCAGCCCCCGAGCGTCGGGGCCGAGTGAATGGTGAATGTCCCCCTCGGTTGAGATCATGGAATATTCGACAAGTTCCCAGGCCCCGACGATCCTGTCCCGGATCACCCCGCGCTCGCCGATACTCACATCCGTCTCGAATCGAGCCGCAGGCTCTCGGTTCATTACGCGCTCTCCTTCGAAATCGTGCCGGGTCGACGAATTCTGCTGCCGTTGAACGACAAAAGGGCGCCGCACGCCAGCGGTTCCGATGGGCGCTTCCGGCTGTCGGCCCGAGCCAGGCAGTCAGCCAATTCGACGCCGACCACGCTTGAGCTTGATAGATTGATCTAGTAGCGTAACGCATGCTACTGGGTGGCCGGCTGCCTGGTGAGAGCTTCGATCGTCGCCGCATCAAGCGGCATCGAAATATCGAGAGGTTTGTCAAATGATCAAGATCGACAGGATCGCGCACGTCGTCATCAAGGTCCGCGACATGGAGAAGTCGCTGGACTTCTACACGCGCGTGCTCGGACTGAAGGTGATGGGCGAAATTCCTCCGGTGGTCAAGTTTTTGTCCACCGGACGCGACCACCATGAGTTGGGCATCGCCGAAGTCGGCGCCGACGCCGTTCCCGTCGGGCCGTTCCACCAGCTCGGGATGGAACATTTCTCGTTCCGGCTGGCCAACGACGATGATCTGCGCGAGGCCTACGACACTCTGCTGCGCGAGAACGTCAAGATCGCCTACACCGTCAATCACGGCGTGACGAAGAGTGTGTACTTCTATGACCCCGACGGCAACCAGCTCGAGGTGTACTCCGACAATTCGCCGGAGGAGGTCGCGACCTTCGAGAATCCCTACGGCGGCATGGAGAAGCTCGACTTTGCCCAAGATCAGCCGTCGTTGATGGATTCGATCATCGAGGCGCAGCAGGCCATGGCCGCAGCGGCCGCAGCGCCCGAGGCCTGATACGCCGAACTAGGGCACCCACAAGTAGTTCACCCAGAACTGGCTCGACGCCAAGCGTCGAGCCAGTTCTTGTTTGCGCGCCGCGAAGAAGCCCTTGCTGCCACCCCACCGCCGACGAAGTTGGCCGCGCCAAAGAAGGCAGAGATCGTCAGATTGTCCAGCAGCTCAACAGCTTTGGACGTTGATAGGTCCGTGCGGGGCGACGGCGGACAATGGGCCCAGCAATGAGCCCAGTTGATAGATTGATCTAGTAATGAAGTACGCTTGCGCCGTGTCGGAAAGTACTGTCGCCTCCTCGCCAGAGCGCTCGTCAGCGGAGCGCACCCCGCAAGTTGTGATCGAAGATGCTGAGATCTTCGATGCTCATGAGGGTGGAAAGCTCTCGGTGGAGTTGAAGGAGCCGCTGGATACTCAGCGTGCGCTGTCGATTGCGTATACCCCGGGGGTGGCCCAGGTCAGCCGGGCGATTGCCACTGATCACACGTTGGCGGCCAAGTACACGTGGGCCAATCGGTTGGTGGCGGTGGTCAGTGACGGTACTGCGGTGTTGGGTTTGGGGGATATCGGGCCGGCGGCGTCGTTGCCGGTGATGGAGGGCAAGAGTGCGTTGTTCAAGTCCTTTGGTGGGCTGAACTCGATTCCGATCGTGCTCGACACCAAGGATCCCGATGAGATCGTGGAGACGTTGATCCGGTTGCGTCCGACGTTCGGGGCGGTTAATCTGGAGGATATTTCGGCGCCGCGGTTGTTGGAGATCGAGCGTAGGGGTATCGAGGCGTTGGATTGGGCGTTGAAGCTTGACGATCATCACGGCACGGCCATTGAGGTGCTGGGGGCTTTTCTGGGGGCGACCACGGTGCTGGAGCGGGACATTCATGCGTTGAAGGTGGTGATTTCCGGTGCCGGGGCGGCGGGGGTGGCCTGTGCCAACATCTTGTTGAACAAGGGCATCACCGATGTGGTGGTGCTCGATTCCCAGGGCATCGTGCACGCGGGCCGCGACAACCTCAATTCGTTCAAGGCCGAGTTGGCGGGGCGGACCAACCCGCGCAAGCTCACCGGTGGGGTGGCCGAGGCGCTGGAGGGTGCCGATGTGTTTTTGGGGGTGTCGGCCGGTGTGGTGCCTGAGGAGCTGATCGCGACGATGGCGCCGGATTCGATCGTGTTCGCGTTGTCCAACCCGGACCCGGAGATTCATCCGGATGCCGCGCGTAAGTATGCGGCGGTGGTGGCGACCGGGCGTAGCGATTTCCCCAACCAGATCAACAATGTGTTGGCTTTCCCCGGGGTGTTCCGCGGGGCGTTGGATGCCGGGGCGCGCCGGATCACCGAGAAGATGAAGGTCGCTGCGGCCGAGGCGATCTTCTCGGTCGTCGGTGAGGACCTGGCCGTCGACCACATCGTGCCCAGCGCGCTGGACCCCCGCGTCGGCCCCGCCGTCGCCGCCGCCGTCGCCGCAGCAGCGGCCCGCGAGATGTAGCACAAAGACAAGTGCGGGCCGGCACTTGATGCCGGCCCGCACTTTTCGTGGACGATACCTGCGCCCGGCGCGGTCGCCTCTGACACGGGTCAGGGCCGATATGGGGACCCGGGAACAGCTTCGAGACGATGGAGTCCCGCCGGCTTGGCGTCAGCCCACCAGCAGAATGAGCTGGCCGGCGACGACCAGGCCGGCCACGCCGCATACCACCACCGCCGGCAGCGCCGCTCTGGCGGAATCGCCGACGCGCCGATGAACGACCACAGCTCCGACCATCAGCAACATGAGCCCCACCGCCGCAGCAGCACCCAGCACCGGCCAGAACAAGCCCGCGCTCAATCCGATCGCGCCAGTCAGCTGACACATTCCGACGAATCGGCTCAGTCGTGGCGAAATCTGCAAATGCTCACTTTCGTGACGGGCCTTCTCCAGGTAGAGGATGTTGACGAAGCCCGCGATGCCGAAAAGTGCTGCCAACGCTATCGAAACCACCACTACCGCAACCTGCATGTCGCCCCTCACCTGAACTCCACAGTGACTGCATCCCTGGATCGCGGGACGTTGAGGCGAGCAGAACCCTGCTCATCCTCAACCACTTTCGCGCCTCATCCCGAGTTCATCATCTGAAATGATCGAATGTCAACACATTGCGGGTGTGGCCAGATCGCTTGCACCTATGATGTTTTCACGCTGAAGAGCATTCGAGCCCTACACTATTCGGGGTCGACGAAGTCGGCCACGTCCCCGCCGAACGCGATCCCCGCAAGGCGGCGGAACCGGCTGCCGTGGAAGACCAGCGGAGCGGCCTGGGGATTGGCCTGCAGGCCCCGGATCTCCAGCAGTGCGACGGCATGGTCGCCCGCCGGAATATCGCCGTACACCGAGCATTCCAGCCACGCAGTGGCGCCGCGGACGAACACGGCCCCGCCGTCGGTCTGGTCCCAGGCGACGTCGGCGAAGCGTTCTGTGGTCGACTGGGCCAGGCGCATACAGATGTCGTCTTGCCCCTGGGCCAGCACGCTGATACCAAGGCGGGGCTGCTCACGCAGCCGCTGCCAGGTGGTCGACGACGCCTGGAAGCACACCGAGACCAACGGCGGGTCGATCGACACGGAAGTGAACGAGCTGGCGGCCATGCCGACGGGCAGGTCGTCGACCAGGGCGCACACGGCGGTGACCCCGGACGGAAAGCATCCGAAGGCCCTTCGCAGGAGGCTGGGATCGGCGGCCACGGAATCGACGGTGATCATCGGCCCGCTCCGCTCACAGAAGAAGGTTCGTCGGCGATCTGCACCATGAGCTTTCCGTCGTGGTCGCCGGTGAAGAGCCGGTTCATGGCCTCCGGCGCGGAATCCAGGCCCGCAATGACGTGGTCCTTCCAGCGCAACTGTCCGGATTGAATCCAGGCCGCAAGGTCGCCATAGGCTTCGCGTGCGCGGGAGAAGTGATCAAGGATGACGAAGCCCTGGATCGTCAGCCGGTTCATCAGCACGCGGCCGAAATCTGTCGGTCCGGCCATCGGACCGTCGGAGTTGTAAGCCGAGATCAGTCCACATACCGCCATCCGACCATTGACGTTCATCCTCGAGTAAACGGCGTCCATGATCGCCCCGCCGACATTCTCGAAGTCCATGTCCACGCCGTCCGGGCACAACCGGTCCAGCGCCTCTCCGACATCCTCGGACTTGTAGTCGATGGCACCGTCGAATCCCAGTTCGTCGCTGATCCACTTGCACTTGTCGGGACCGCCGGCGATGCCGATCACTCTGCAGCCCTTGATCTTCGCGATCTGGCCCACGATCGATCCGACCGCGCCGGCGGCCGCGGAAACCACGAGCGTCTCGCCGGGATTGGGACGGCATATGTCAAGAAAGCCGGTGTAGGCGGTCAGTCCGGTGGTACCCAGGACCGACAACGAAGCGGTCAGCGGGATGTTCTCCCGCCGCCGGATCCGGCTGGCCGCCGAGGCGTCATAGGTCGAGTACCGCTGCCAGCCGCCCTGGCCGAGCAGCACGGTCTCCCCGGGTGAGAAACGCTCAGACGAACTGTCCTCGACGATGCCGATCGTCACGCCACGTACGACATCGCCGATACCGACCGGCGGTAGATATTGATCCCGGCTGCTCAGCCATACCCGGTTGGTCGGATCGATCGACAGATAGATGTTCTTCACCAGGATCTGACCGGGACCCAATGGTGCGACCGGTGTTTCGACTAGCTCAAGGTCTGAGCTCCGAACTTCGTGTTCGGGTCGTTGCTTGAGTACCCAGCCCTGATTCATCCGCGCCATGTCAAACTTCTTTTCTCTTCGTGGTTTTGGCCGGCACAAGTTCCGCCGGTCGCGCAGCGCTGCACCTCAGGACGTCACCGGGTTCACTCCGCCGAGCATCATCTGCACTGTCACGTCGGGACCGTACCGACCGTCGAATTCCGTGAGTACGCTCTCGATCTCGTGGTGCCAGCCGACAACGAGGGGCTTCCAATCGCCATGGGTGACGATCCAGAACTGGTTGTCGCCGATGGCGGCGACCACCTGCTCCCCCACTCGATCGGGGTCTGCTCCTTGGGCCTGCAGGGCCCGGTTCTGCTCCGCGACCGCCATGTTGGGTTCCCGACCGAGAAGTTTCGCCTGGCCCGTCTCGGCGGTCAAGGCCAGCCGGGTGGCCACCACACCAGGGCACAGCAGCGAGACGCCAATATCGCTGCCGCGCAGCTCCTCCCGCAGCACCAGAGTGAATCCCACGCTGGCGAACTTTGATGAAACGTAGGCGCCGACACTGGCCATCGGCGCCAGGCCCGCCATCGAGGCGGTGTTCACGATGTGCGCGCGCCCGCCACGGCTCTTGAACCGCGGCAGAAATGTCGAGACACCGATGAACTGGGCGTCAACGTTGATCTGCTGCACCCAGCGCCAGACTTCCAACGGTGTCTCATCGATCGCGCCACCACCGTTGACGCCGGCGTTGTTGCACAGGATCGAGATCGGACCGAGCGCTTCCTCGGCGCTGTTCGCGGCGGCCTCCCACTGGCCCGCGTCGCTGACATCAAGTTCCACGGTCCTGACGACTCCCCCGGCCCTGGCCAGTTCGCCGGCGACCTCATCCAGCCGCTCGGCGTCGATATCCGCGAGTGCGACCTTTGCCCCCGCCGCCACCAGCGCGCGGGCGATACCGAGTCCGATGCCTGACGCGGCACCCGTCACGAACGCCGCTTCCCCTGCGGGCCAACCCATAATGTGCTCCCAATCTCCGTCGATGACAGTCGACGTGCCGTGAAGGCACCCCCGAGTCCGAAATTGACACCGCATCCAGGCATGTCCTACCGTCAGCGTAGTAGATCGTTCTATCTAGTTCTAGAGCCTGATTTTCCATACGCCCCGACATGGGCGCTCTGACCGGAGTGCCTTGATCACTGGAGTTGATGTTGAGCGCTGATGTTGAATCCGCGCGGGTAGCCGAAGCCGCGAACCGCGTCGTCTCAGAGCACGATCCCCGATCCGTGCCCATCACGGAGTTCCTCGGAGCCTGCTACGACGCCGGCCTGTCGTGGGTACATTTTCCCGAGGGCCTCGGCGGTCTGGGCATCTCACGCGGCTACCAGGCGATCGCCGACGCGATCTTCCAGCAGGCCGGCGCACCGTCGCCGTACGACCTGAACATCATCGGCTACGGCATGGCTGCCCCGACCTTGGTCGAATACGCCCAAACCGAGGAACTCAAACGCCAGTGGATGCGTCCGCTCGCCACCACCGAGGACATCTGGTGTCAGCTCTTCTCCGAGCCGGGCGCCGGATCCGATCTGGCCGGGCTGGCCACCTCGGCGGTACGTGACGGCGACGATTGGGTGGTCAACGGACAGAAGGTGTGGACGACGCTGGCGCATTGCGCCAACTGGGGAATCCTGCTGGCCCGCACCGATCCCGACGTCCCGAAGCACAAGGGCCTGACCTACTTCGTCGTCGACATGCGCGATCCGGGTGTCGAGGTGCGCCCGCTCCGCCAGATGACCGGCCAGGCCGAATTCAACGAGGTCTACCTGACTGACGTGCGGGTTCCGGACGCGCACCGGGTAGGCGCGATCGGAGCAGGCTGGGGCGTCGCCATGACGACGCTGATGAACGAGCGAAGCTCCATCGGCGCGGCCGGGGTTCGACGCGGTGACGGCACGATCGCCGACGCGGTGGCGTTGTGGGCGCAGCGTCCGGAACGCCACAGCCCCGTGCGACGCGACCGGCTGGCCCAGCTCTGGCTGCGTGCAGAGGCACAGCGGCTCACCTCCGAGCGCGCCCGCGCGACCGCTACCGTGAGCGGTCCGGGACCCGAGGGATCGATCGACAAGCTCGTCGGCGCCGAACTCAATCAGCAGGTCTACGAGTTCTGCATGGACCTGCTCGGTCCGGAGGGCATGCTCTACGACGACTACGCCATGCGCGAGGTCACGGCCGCGGATGCCAACGCCGGCGGGCCGGTGCAACAACGCTTCCTGCGCTCACGCGCCAACACCATCGAAGGCGGTACCTCCGAGGTACTGCGCAACATCCTCGGCGAACGAATCCTCGGCCTTCCGGGCGATCTGCGTGCCGACTCCGGACGACCCTGGCGTGAGGTGCCCCGTGGCTGACACTGATCAAACCCCTAATGCGAGTGAGCAATTCGCATTCACCCCCGAACAACAGGAGCTGCGCACCGCAATCCGCGGCTTCTGTGCCGAACACTCCGACGAGGCCACCATCCGGCAACTGATGGAGTCTCGGCCGGCCTTTGATCAAAAAGCTTGGACCCGAATCGGTTCGGAGCTCGGCGTACTCGGCCTCGGTGTGCCGGAGGAACTCGACGGTTCGGGCGGCGGGCTCGTCGACGCGGCGATCGTGGTCGAGGAGTTGGGTGCCGCACTGTTCTGTGGTCCCGTCTTCGGCACGCTGGCGTTGTCGATCCCGGCGCTCGTCGCCGCACCAGAATCGCCGGTACGGACCGAAACTCTGGCGCCACTCGTGGCGGGTACCCGGGCCGCCGCGTTTGCTGTCCCCGACCGAGGTGGACGCTTTGCCCCCGACGCCGTGAGCGTCCGGGCCACCAGCTCAGGTGACACGTGGACACTTTCGGGCACCGTCGCGCGCGTTGTCGACGCGGACGCGGCGGACACCCTGCTTGTCACGGCGGTAGTACCCGACGGTGTGTCGCTGTTCGTCGTCGACGCCACAGAATCCGGCGTTGAGCGCACCGTGCTGTCCACAATGGACTTGACCCGTCCACAGGCCACGGTCGAGTTCTTCGACGCCCCAGCTCGCCTTCTCGCCGATTCCAGCCAGGCGCCCGAGGTTTGTCAACATGCCCTGCACGTCGGGTCAACGTTGCTGGCAGCGGAGCAGGTGGGCGCGGCGCAGCACCTGCTCGATCTGAGTGTCGCGTACGCCAAGGAACGCCTACAGTTCGGCCGGCCGATCGGTTCCTTCCAGGCCGTCAAACACCGCATCGCCGACATGCTCGTAGAACAAGAACACGCCCGGTCGGCCGCCTACTACGCGGCCTGGGCGCTGCAGGATCGCACCGACAACCCGGCGCTGGTCACATCCATCGCACAGGCCACCTGCTCGGCGGCTTTCACCCGCATCGCCACCGACACCGTCCAGGTCCACGGCGGCATCGGTTTCACGTGGGAACACCAGACACACCTGTACTTCAAGCGCGCTTTCACCGATGCCGCACTGCTGGGCAGCGCTGAAGAACATCGGTCTCGGATAGCCGAGCTGGTACTCGACGGCACCACAACCGATTACGAAGTTCCGGTCGCGACCGGCTGAGCTCGTCAGGGCCGCGGGGCGGTGATGGCTCCCTTCCCCGCGGCCCTGACGCCACGTGCACGGCATTCAGAATCCTTGCCACAGAAGGGTGATTCACATGAGTATGGAACTCAAGGAAATGGAAGCCGTGCTTCTGGCCCACGAGATCGCTGAGCTGGAACAGGATATCGACGCCACGATGGCTACCGTCGTGCCGGATCCGCATTACGAACTCTCAGCCCTCGGATGGATCATCGACGGACAGGCCGCGGTGCGGGAGATGTACCGCCGGATCCTGCCGGTAGATCACCGTGACGTAGCCGCCGAGAAACGGATTCACGCGATTTCCGAGAACACGCTGCTACGTGAGGCCGTCATGTCCTTCAACACTCTCGAGGGCAAGCGGGTCAGTGGCCTATATCTGGTGGTGCTGGCGTTCGATCCCGAACTGAAGCTCATTTCGGGTGAGCGCATGTACATGGACCCGCTGTTCGGTCAGATGATGTCTGAGCAACTCGGCCCCGACTTCGGCGACGTGCCCGGCGTGTCGCGGACGGCTGACCGGTTGCCGATCATCGCCAAGCACGATGCCTACGCCTGGGCCGAATCAGAAGGACTCACCATCGATCCGAACCGCGAGAAATAGCGTCTCGCGGCTATGGGTGGTCAGGCGTCGATACCTCGAGTGAGGATCGAGGCGAGTTCGCGGTACGCCTCGGCATCGTCCAGTCCTGTGCTGTCGTGAACACCGCCCTGCTGAATGCGCACCATCATGGTGGCGGCCAGCTCACCCGCGAAAGCGGCATGCACATCGCGGAATTCGCCGTTGGATACGCCTTCGGCAATGAGTTTCTGCACTCGCTTGGCGGCCATTTCGGTGTTGCTTTCATACACAGCTCGCGCAGGCGCGAAGGCATCGAGATCAGCCATGAAGCGATCGGACGCCATAGCGAGTTCGTCTCCGACGGCAAGAAGATACGCGGTAATTCGCTGCCGCGCACCGACAACCGCTTCGGTCCGGCGTTCCACGGCGTCAGTAGCCCGCTTGAAGAAGTGCACCACCGCTGCTTGCACGAGTTGTTCCTTGCTGGCCGCCAGTGCATACAGCGTCGACTTCGAACACCGTAACCGCGACGCGATGTCATCCAAGGTGAGGTCCGCGAACCCCTCCCGAAGCAACAGGGCGACGAGTTCATCGAACAGCCCGGCGCGACGCTGGGTGGCGAATTGGAGCTGAGATTGGCGCTGCACGCCTTGGATAGTACTGCCGACCAGTGCTAGCGTACTCATCTAATAGTACTCAAGACAGTCCTTCAGTACTATTAATCGTCTGAATTGGAGAGCAATGTCTGTCGATCGCATGTTGCCCAGCGACGATGCCCGCGACCTCATCGAGCTCGCCCGCACCATCGGGGACAAGCTTCTGGATCCAGCCGTCGACCAGGCGGAGAAAGACCGCGTTTATCCAGATGCGGTTTTCCGCACCCTGGGCGAATCCGGACTGCTGACGCTGCCCCAACCGACACAGTGGGGTGGTGGCGGTCAGTCCTACGAGGTCTATCTCCAGGTCTTGGAAGAGATCGCAGCGCGCTGGGCCGCGGTCGGTTGCGCCCTGAGCGTGCACAATCTGTCGTGCCACGCACTGGTCGAGTTCGGCACCGACCAACAGCGAGACACCTGGCTGCCAACCATGCTGGACGGGAGCACAATTGGCGCGTACAGCCTGTCCGAACCGCAAGCGGGCTCCGACGCCGCGGCAGTGGCCTGCAAGGCCACGCCGGTCGAGGGTGGTTACCGCATCGATGGGACAAAAGCCTGGATAACTCACGGCGGCAAAGCAGATTTCTACACGCTGTTCGCCCGTACCGGCGCGGGCTCCAAGGGGATCACCTGCTTCCTGGTGCCGTCCGACACCGAAGGTCTGTCATTCGGTAATCCCGAGGACAAGATGGGCTTACATGCCGTGCCCACCACCACAGCGTTCTACGACAACGCGTTCGTCACCGCAGAACGCCGCATCGGCGCCGAGGGAACCGGACTGTCCATCGCGTTCAGCGCCCTGGACAGCGGCAGGATCGGAATCGCTGCCGTCGCAACCGGAATCGCGCAGGCTGCACTCGACGAAGCGGTGCGCTACGCAAATGAGAGAACAGCCTTCGGCCGCCGCATCATCGACCATCAAGGGCTGGGCTTCCTGCTGGCGGACATGGCCGCTGCCGTCGACTCCGCCCGCGCGACCTATCTGGAGGCGGCCCGGCGCCGTGACGCCGGCCTGCCCTACTCGCGACACGCCTCCGTCGCGAAACTGGTCTGCACCGACGCCGCGATGAAGGTCACCACCGACGCCGTGCAGGTCCTCGGCGGGGCCGGCTACACCCGCGACTATCGCGTCGAACGGTACATGCGCGAGGCCAAGATCACCCAGATATTCGAGGGCACCAATCAGATTCAGCGACTGGTGATCAGCCGCGCCCTCACCGAACGCGCCAGCTGAAACACCACAATGGAAGGGGACTACTCAACATGGAGATCAAGGATGCGGTTGCCGTCGTCACCGGCGGTGCCTCCGGCCTGGGCCTGGCGACCACCAAGCGCCTGCTCGATGCTGGCGCTCAGGTGGTCGTGATCGACCTCAAGGGTGAAGAGGTGGTGGCCGAACTGGGCGATCGGACCAGGTTCGTCGCCACCGACGTCACCGACGAGGCCGGGGTGTCGGCGGCACTCGATGTCGCTGAATCGCTTGGCCCCGTGCGGATCAACGTCAACTGCGCGGGCATAGGCAACGCGATCAAGACCCTGTCCAAGAACGGTGCGTTCCCGCTCGACGGCTTCCGCAAGGTGGTCGAAGTCAACCTGATCGGCACGTTCAACGTGATCCGGCTTTCGGCTGAGCGCATCGCGAAAACCGAGCCGCTCAAGAACGAAGAGCGCGGCGTCATCATCAACACCGCGTCGGTGGCGGCGTTCGACGGTCAGATCGGCCAGGCCGCCTACTCGGCGTCCAAGGGCGGTGTGGTCGGCATGACCCTGCCGATCGCGCGTGACCTCTCGCGTGAGCTGATCCGCGTGTGCACCATCGCGCCGGGTCTGTTCAAGACGCCGCTGCTGGGCTCGCTGCCCGAGGAGGCGCAGAAGTCGCTGGGGCAGCAGGTGCCGCACCCGGCCCGGCTCGGCGATCCCGATGAGTACGGTGCCCTGGCCGTGCACATCATCGAGAACCCGATGCTCAACGGCGAGGTGATCCGCCTCGACGGCGCTATCCGCATGGCCCCCAGGTAGCTGCTCCCGCCAGCATCCGCTAGTTGAGCCCCAGGGATGGAGCCATGGACTTCGAGCCGAGCGACCGCGCGCAGGAATACCTCGAACGCGTCAACGCATTCATCGACTGCCGGGTTGCCCCCGCCGAGTCACGGTACGAGCAGCAACGCCGTGATCTTGCCGCGGCGGGTACTCCGCATGAGGTGCCGGGGATCATCGAAGGGCTCAAGGCCGAGGCACGCGCCCGCGGGCTCTGGAACTTGTTTCTGCCAACCTCGACCGAGCCTGCTCACGGACTGAGTGTCCTCGACTACGCACCGCTGGCCGAGCGCACCGGTTGGTACCCGCAACTCGCTCCCGAAGCAATGAACTGTTCGGCGCCCGATACCGGCAACATGGAACTGCTCAACCTCTTCGCAACCGAAGACCAGCGCGAGCGATGGCTGAATCCATTGCTGCGCGGTGCGATTCGCAGCGCCTTCGCGATGACCGAGCCCGACGTTGCAAGCAGCGACGCCGGCAATATCGCCACCACGATACGGATCGAGGGTGACGAGATTGTGATCAATGGGCGCAAGTGGTGGACGACCGGCGCCCTCGACCCTCGCACGGCGTTCTACATCGTGATGGGGATCAGCGACCCCGAAGCGGATCGCTCGAGTCGACATTCCTTTGCCATCGTTCCCGTTGGTACCCCGGGGGTTTCGGTGGTACGCGATCTGAGCTATTACGGATTCACCGACCAGAACGGTCACGGCGAGGTTCGCTTCGTCGATGTGCGGGTGCCACGCACCAACCTCATCGGTGCACCGGGGACTGGGTTCGCGATGGCCCAGGCTCGGCTCGGCCCGGGTCGGGTGCACCACTGCATGCGCGCCATCGGGATGGCCGAGCGTGGCATCTCGCTGATGAAGCAAAGAGCCGCCGAGCGGGTGACATTCGGCCAGCCGCTGGCCAGCCAAGGTGTGATCCGCGAATGGATCGCCGACGCCCGCATCACCACCGAGCAGCTGCGGCTGCTGGTACTGAAGACGGCCTGGCTCATCGACCGGCACGGTGCCGGCGCGGCGCGCACCGAAATCGCGGCGATCAAGGTCGCGGTGCCCCGGGGAGTGTGCCGAATTTTGGACGACGCGGTACAGATCTTCGGCGGCGCCGGCGTCACCGCAGATACGCCGCTTGCGTCGCTGTGGGCGGCAGCACGAACGATGCGCATTGCCGACGGCCCCGATGAGGTGCACCTTCGCTCCATTGCGCGAGCCGAATTGGAGAGGGCGTGAACTACCCGCAGCGCGGCACTGTCGATGTCATCGGCATCGACAGCGACGGCGTCGAGCGATGGTTCGCGGCTGCGGTACCGGATGCGTTGCGCCCGTTGTCTTTCGAGTTGATCGCGGGCGGGCGGTCAAATCTCACCTATCGAGTCGTCGATTCCCAAGGTCATTCGTGGGTGCTGCGCCGGCCACCGGTCGGACCACTGGCCCCTGGTGCCCACAGCATGGAGCGCGAATGGCGCATCCTCACCGCTTTACAGGCCAGTACTGTGCCGGTTCCGCCGACGACGGCGTTCTGCGCCGAACCTGAAGTGACCGGCGCCGAGTTCTATGTGATGGACCATGTCGACGGCATTGTGGTGGACAACGCGGAAACTGCTGCTGCCCTTTCGCATTCAGCCAGGCACCGACTCGGCAGCGATATCGTCGCAACGCTCGCAGACCTACATCGCATCGACCCTGGCGTGGTCGGTCGTCGGCGCGCCGCCTCGACTCGCTCCCATGTCAGAAGGCAACTGGACTTCTGGATGGGCCAAATGACCGGTAGTGGCGCCCCGCGCACGCCGGAAATCCTCGACGTTCACAGCCTGCTCTGCCAGGCCGAACCACCACAACGGTGGACCAGCCTGACCCACGGCGACTTCCGGCTCGGAAATGTGCTGGTGGCCGCCGAAGCCGGCACGATCGCAGCGGTCCTCGACTGGGAACTGTGGACCGTCGGCGACCCGCTGGCCGACCTGGGTTGGTTGGCGGCCTGGTGGGCCCTCGAGGAAGACGATGGCTGGGTAGCGCGGCGCGCCGCTGGTTTCCCGACGGTGTCCGAACTCGCCGGCCGGTACTGGCAGTTGACCGGCCGGGATACCTCCGATCTTCCCTATTACATGAGCTTTGCACTATGGCGGCTTGCCTGCATCGCGGAGGGTGTCTACGAGCGCTACGCGACCGGAAAGATGGGTCGCCCAACGACTCCCCTTGCTGTTCTGGCGGCCAGGCCTCGCGAGTTGGCAACAGCTGCTCGGACGGCTCTGGCCTGACGCCTGGCCGGTCGGTGCACATTCCCAGAAGCCGCCGGGTGTGATGGTTGACACCTCCGCGAGACGGTGGCTAGGTTAGATAGAACAATCTATTTTACTGCATTCGGCACTTTCATCGGGCCCAGGAATTCGAATTACCCCGCTGTTCACGCACAAATCCAGCACTGCCAGGAGAAGAGAGTTCGATGGCGAATCTAGAAGGCAAGGTTGCGATCGTTACCGGATCGTCGCGCGGCATCGGCGCAGCAACCGCCCGACGGTTGGCGGCCGACGGGGCGACGGTCGTGGTGAATTACTGTGCCTCAGCGGACAAAGCAAAGGAAGTCGTCAAGAGCATCGAGCAGGCGGGCGGCAAGGCAATCGCCATCCAGGCCGACATGGGTGACTGGTCGCAGGCGCAGATGCTCCTCGAGGAGACGGTGAAGGAACTCGGACGCCTCGACATCCTGGTCAACAACGCGGTACAAGAGGTGGGCAGAGAGCCCATCGAAGACCTCACCGAAGAGTTCACCTACAAGCAGTTCGCGGTCAACATCATTGGACCGATCGCTGCGATGCAGGCCGCCGCGCGGGTGCTTCCCGACGGTGGCCGCATCATCAACATGAGCTCGGTCGTCACGGCCTATCCAGTCCCGTGGAGCGTCGTCTATTCGGGGACCAAGGCCGGGCTGGAAGCCTCGACCAGGTCGCTGGCCCGCGAGCTCGGGCCGCGGAACATCACCGTCAACTCGATCGGTGTGGGCTTCACCAAAACGGACCTGATCGGAACGAACACCAAAGAGCAGGACGATGCCTTGATCGCCCGGACGCCGCTCGGCCGCATCGGTCAGCCCGAGGACCTCGCGGACGCGGTGTCGCTGCTGGCCTCCCCGGACGCGCGCTGGATCACCGGGCAGTTGGTGCTGGCGACCGGCGGAATCATTCCCTGACACAGGGTTCCACAGTTGGCCGTCCAACCCGAACCGAAGGAATAGTTGATGAAGGCCGTTGGAGTTGTCGACTTCGGAGGTCCCGAAGCGCTTCAGCTGGTGGACCTCCCAGAGCCGCCCGACGCCGAGAAGGGCTGGGTCCTCATCCGAGTCCGTTCAGCCGCAGTCAATCCCGCCGATCTCGCGATGCGCAGCGTTCGGGGGCCTGCGCAGCCCGAATCACCCCCGTACATCTTCGGTATGGATGCCGCTGGGGTGATCGAGCAGATCGGCGAGGGCACTGACACCAAGCTCAAGGTCGGCGATGAGGTGATGGCCATCGTGATTCCACAGGGCTCGTACGGGGCGTATTCCGAACAGATCGTGGTCCCGGTCGAGTCGGTTGCTCCGATTCCCGCCGGCACGACGCTTGCGGAGGCTGCGACGCTGCCGATGAACGGTCTCACTGCTCGTCTGGCACTGGATGAGCTGGCCCTGAAGCCGGGCGACACCCTCGCGGTGACCGGGGCCGCCGGAACGCTGGGCGGCTACACGATCCAGCTGGCCAAAGTGGACGGGCTCACGGTCATCGCCGATGCGTCCGAAGCCGATGAGCAGCTTGTCCGAGACCTGGGCGCCGACCATGTCATTCGACGTGGCAAGGACTTCGGCGGCCAGGTCCGCGAGATCGTTCCCGACGGAGCCGACGCCGTCCTCGACTGCGCATTGCTGGACGATCTGGTTGTTCCGGCGGTTCGTGATGGTGGTGCTGTGGCCACCGTGCGCGGCTTCCAGGGCGACGCGCAGCGAGGGATCGTTTTCCACCCCGTGTATGTCCCCAAATACACCCGCGAATCGGAAAAGCTGGACCGACTCCGCCAGCAGGTCGATGATGGCCAGTTGACCTTGCGCGTGGCGAGAACCTTCCCGGCCGAGCACGCCGCTGAGGCCCACAAGATGCTCGAAGCAGGTGGCGTTCGCGGCAGATTGGTTCTGGAGTTCTGATGCCCGGGATCAGAAAGGAGCAGACACGATGACGGAGGCGACACTCTTGAACGAGTCCGCCGAGTGCGCGGTGCGCGAGTTCATGGCTGCGTGGCCACGTTGGGACGTAGACGAACTCGCTGGTTTCCTGGCCGATGGTGCGGCTTGGGTGGACGGACACAACGAGCCCTGTGTCGGCATGGAAGTGATCAAAGCCCGCCTTGGGACGATTGGGCGGCTACTTCCCGGCCCCACAGCGGAAGTCAAGAATCTTCTCGTATGCGACAGCACGGTGATGGTCGAGCGCATCAACGTCATCCGGTTCAAAGGCGAGACACTCAATGTCGAGGTCACCGGTGTATTCGATGTCGACGCCGGCGGACGTATCACCCGGTGGCGTGACTACTACGACTCCCGAACTCTCGAAGAGAAAATCGGCGTGCTCCTCCGCATGGCGTAAGGCAGACACGCGGAGAATCAGAAAGGCCCCTATCCGAACGGCAATAGGGGCCTTTCTGGCGATCGAGCCGATTCAACTCGGCGGCCAGAACCTATTTCCGCCAGTCCGACTTGAGGTCACCCTGCCAATCCGACGCGAGGGCAGCGTTGAAGCGTGCCATGTCATACGCAGCGTCGGGCACGATTTCCGCATCGCTCATGTCGCGACTTTCGTCGAACCGCTCAGCGACAAACTCGGTGGTCAGATCGGCACTCTCGATGCCCTTGTTGCCGTATATGCCGTAGCGGCTGAACCGCCCGCCGCCGATACGGAACAGCTCGCCGGAGGCGTCGCATTCTCGGCTGCAGAGATAAGTAACGCCCTCGGCCACCAACTCGGGGGTGTGCGACTTGAACCAGTCCATGGCGCCGGGTTCAGCAGTGTCTTCCACACTGCGGGTATAGGCCTGGGGGAAAACGGTATTCACCAGAATGCCGAGGGGCCGACCTTCGATGGCTGCGGAGCCCGAGATGCCTATGATGCCGCCTTTCGCGGCGACATAGGCCAACATGCCCTGTTGTCCCAGAACTGTATTCGACGATGTGTTGACAATGCGGCCGTATTTCTGCGCGCGCATGATAGGCCAGACCCGGCGCATCAGCATGAGCGAGCCGAGCAGATTGCTCCGGATCACGCCTTCCAGATTCTCGTCGGCGTCCTCGTCAACGTTGTGGAACGGCCGGCTGCCACCCGCATTGTTCACGAGAATGTCCACGCGCCCGAATGCTTTCGTCGCCGCATCGACGATGGTCTGCGCGCTGTCACCCGTCCCCACGGCGGTTCCGTTCGCAACCGCCTCGCCGCCGGCGGCAACAATCTCGTCCACCACCGATTGCGCGACCTCGCTGGTGCCAGGCGTCAACGTATCGAAACCGCCACCGTAGTCGTTCACCACCACCTTGGCACCGCGCTTACCCAGCGCGAGCGCCGTCGCGCGGCCGATACCGCGCCCGGCACCCGTGACAATCGCGACCTGTCCCTCAAAGCTCAGCATCTGCACTCCTTCGCTGGCCGTTCTGATTGCCTTGTCGCCCAAGGGCGATATCGCCTACAAGCCGAGGAACGGCGCATAGAACGGTGGCCCCGCCGCGGCCAGCGCCTGCCGCAGTTCCGGTGACACATCGCCGAACACCTCGATATTGAGACCACCGCCGAGCGCCGCCAGCTGACCGATCAGCGCGCCGGCGTTCGCCAAATGTGCGAGAACCGCCTCGGACTTCTGGTACTTCTCCAAGACCACACACTTCGTCTGGTTCTCGTTCAGAAACCAGTCGTACTGCAAGGCTCCAGACTCGCCTCGCACCGCAACGACCGCCTTCTCGGCGACAGTCTTGAACTCCTCCAGCTTGTCGTTCGCAATGTTCGGAAATGTGGCTCGGAGTTGAATCTCGCCCACAGTTGCTCCCTCTCGTTGATCCTGCAGCCAGGGCGGTAACTACTCGCACTTTCACGCCCTGACCGCAGCGTCAACGCAAGAGGCGAGAGCCATGCGGCTAGTTGATGGTGATTCCCTTACGCTCGGCCACCTCGTAGGCATCGTGCCGGTCGATCGTCGGAGCCACATCACTGAGCTTCGTCACACCGGGCACATCGGCGAAGTCCGGGCCGAGGTTCTCGGACATCATCGCCGCGAAGTTGGTGTCCATGTACATCCGCTCGCCGGAAATCAGCTTCTGTTCGGGATCGAAGGACATCACGACGATGTAGTTGCCGTTGACCCGCTGGCCGGAACGCGTATTGAACGACACGTGCGCCTCGCGGACCAGCGTATTGCTGTCAATGGCATGCACTCGCATCTTGGCGGCCACATTGCGGGTCCGAGTGCCGGGCATGATGCGGCTGTAGGCCTCGCGGACGGCGTCGTACCCATCGAAGGCATATCCCAGCGTCGGAAGCTCGTAGTGAGGGTTGGCAACCAAGGTGGCCATCGTGGCGTCGAGGTCTTCTTCCAACTCGCCCTTTTCGTGCGCGAGCAGGATTTCTTCCATTTCGTTCTTGGTCATTTCGGTCATGGCCTACCGGGTCTCCTTTGGTCCATCACTGGGCTGAGATCAGATCCATCACCGACCGGGTCGCTTCCCTGATGTCGAGGTTCCGCTCGACGGCGTTCGCACAGATTCGATCCACGCCGGCACTAGATAGATTGATCTAAGGCAATGAGACTAATCACAATCACATATTGCAGTCAATGATTGTCACATTTGACCGGCACGTCCCGCATCGCCCAGCTCCAGCCATCGAGCCGGTCCGTTGACGTGGCGACATCGTTGCCATTACGCTCGTAGACTAGATCAATCTATCGACTGGCTTGGAACGGTCGGGCGCATCGCGTCTCCCCTTACGGGTTTCAAGGATGCGGACGGCCTGCCCACCGACGATCGATCCGGTCGCATTGCAGTAACCAGTGAAGAAAGTGCTTGCCCGAGACCACAGTCGCTGCGGCCTCCGCAGCCGTTGTCGCTGGGTGCCCATCTAGGAGAGTGTCATGTCCGAATCTTTCAACGCGTTCGTCTTGAACAAGGGTGACGACGGCTTCAGCGCCGGCGTCCAGCAGCTCACGCTCGCCGACCTCCCCGAAGGCGATGTCACCGTGCGCGTGCAGTACTCCAGCGTCAACTTCAAGGACGGCCTGGCCTGCCTGCCGGAGAGTCCCGTGGTGGGTACCTACCCCATGGTTCCGGGCATCGACCTGGCGGGCACCGTCGTCGAATCCAGCAACCCGCGCTTCACCTCCGGCCAGGAGGTGCTCGCAATCGGCCGCGCGCTGGGAATTTCACATTTCGGCGGCTATGCCGAGTACGCCCGGCTCTCCAGCGATTGGGTCGAGCCGCTGCCGGCGGGCCTGACCCTCAAGGAAGCCATGGCGCTCGGCACGGCCGGCTTCACCGCGGGTCTGTCGATCCAGCGACTGGAGGACAACGGCCTCAAGCCCGGCGACGGACCGGTTCTGGTCACCGGCGCCACGGGCGGCGTTGGCAGCGTTGCCGTGAACATGCTGGCCGGCCTGGGCTACGAGGTCGCCGCCAGCACCGGCAAAGCCAGCGAGCACGACTACCTCCAGGCGTTGGGCGCCACCAAGATCCTCAGCCGCGAGGATGTTTCGGGGCAGAGCGACAGCCCCCTGGAGGCCGAGTTGTGGGCCGGTGCGGTGGACCCGGTGGGTGCAGACACCACCGCCTACCTGCTGCGCACCACGCGTTACGGCGGCTCGGTCGCGACCTGCGGGCTCACCGGCGGATTTGCGATCGGCACCACCGTGATGCCGTTCATCCTGCGCGGGGTCAACCTGTTGGGCATCGACTCGGTGCAGTGCCCGGCCGATCTGCGCGCCAAGGTCTGGAAGCGCCTCGGCGCCGACCTGAAGCCAAAGAACCTGTCGGAGAGCATTTCTCGGGAGATCGGCCTCGATGAGATCCCCGCAGTGGCGGGAAGCATCCTCGGCGGCGGCGTCAAGGGTCGCACCATCGTCCGGCTGTAGCCGATATCGCTCCAGCCGGTGGTCACACCGGTGGCACCTCGTTTACACGTGCCATGTCACCGGTGTGGCCATCTTTTTACCATCTGACATAGATCTATGTCACAATTGAGATTCAAGGAGAGGAAGACCATGGCAACAACGCTCACGCTGGAGCAGATGGAAGAGCTCCTCGCCATTCACGAGATGGCGGAGTTCAACCTCGACATCGAGGGCACACTGGCAACGCTGGTAGACAACCCCGTCTACGAACTGCCGGCGCTGAACTGGCACATCGAAGGACGGGAGGCAGTCCGCGAGACATACAAGCGCCTGCTTCATGGTGGCGATGTGCGCAACTTCTGGGCAGAGAAGCGCACCCACGCGATCACCGCCGCCGGCAGCCTCATTCGCGAGGCGCACGTGTTCTTCGACGACGAGAACGGCGTCCGGACCACCGGCAGCTACAACGTCGTGATGGACTTCGAAGGCGACAAGATCAAGGCCGAGCGGATGTACATGGACACAGGCTTCGCCAGGGTGGTTGGCCAGTTCTTCGGCCCCGATTTCGGTGAGGTCCCCGGCGTTTCCCCGTTGACCGAGAAGTTCCCGCCGCCGGTGCCCCGACTGGACCGAGCCGCCGCGCACGCAGCCAACTCGAATCACTGATCGCAACACACCATCGAGGACTCCGTATGGCCCGCCACGGGTGCGTGGCGGGCCATACGGGCATTACGCGCCATGGGAATACGCCCATCAGCTATTCGACAATGCATCTTGTCGAACCAAACCGTTTGGTTTGGTACAGTGCAGGGGTGACGTCTTCGCACGAGGCAGACACCACCCGCGACCGGATCCTTACCGCCGCGGCGGATGAGTTTGCCCAGTACGGGGTCGCCGGAGCCCGTATCGATCGAATCGCCCGCCGGGCGAAGTCGAGCAAAGAACGGCTGTACGCGTACTTCCGCAGCAAACAGGAGCTGTACCGATCCGTCGCGGAACGCGAACTCGCCGCGATGACAGAGGCCACCCGCCTGGACGCGAAGGACCTACCCGGTTATGCCGGGCGGGTACATGACTACTTCACTGCCCGCCCCGACCACTTGCGGCTGATGCAATGGGGCCGGTTGGATGTTGCCGGCGTTGAAGTGCCCGAAGATCCGTTTCAAGAAGCCGTACGGCAGACCTTGTACCGCGGTGTGGGGCAAGTGAGACAGGCACAGGCCGCCGGGCATCTGGATCCGGCCTGGGATCCGATCGACGTGATGGTAATCGTCACCCAGATCGCCTTGGCCTGGGCCTGGCAACTCGACCTCGTCAAGCTCGCCGGGAACCAGGTCCGCAACCCTGACCCAACGGCACGCCGAGCGGCGATCGTCGCCGCCGTGGCGGGGTTGTTCCCCGCAGCCAACGGCACGACTCCAACAGCTGCGCACGAGGATCGAGGAGTCCCGTCGTGAAAGAGTGGATCGTCAAGCTCAATACGATCGACGGCGGAGCTGCTGAGGCGCTCCGCGTGATCGAGCATTTCGACACTCTGGTCGACCAGCGGTGTTCAGCGCTGGCCATGCTTCGCGCCGCCGCTTTGCTGGCCGATTGTCCCGTAGGACTGGACGATCCGGAGCGAGGCCTACGAGTGGGTGTCGATGCGGCCGGGCGGACCATGACCGAACTCGACGCCGGATCGACATCACGTCAGATTGAGCGGTTCGAGGACATCACGGTCTGGCTGGACCGGCAGGGTCCGGCATGGCCGCTGGACCACCTCGTGCTGGAACGGTTCGCCCGTAGCTTGCACGCGGTCAAGAAACCTCGCGACACCAACCCGTCCGTGGCAGCAACGCGCATCGCCTGCGATCCCGACGCCTCCCCCGCCGACCGCGACAACGCCCTCCGCCGACTCGGCCTGGGCTCGACCATCACGGTGGTGGCCAGCCATCTGGCCGACGCGCAGCGCATGCCCCGGGGGTTGGTTTTCGACGAGCAGCAGATCCATCTTTTTCCGGAAGCATTGACAGACAAGATGATCCCTGTCGATCTTGCGGCAGGAATACATACCTGCGCGGGCGCCCAAGTCCACCGGGAATGGCAGTACGCCGTCACCGCCCTGCGTATCGCCGTCGATCTCACCACCGGCAAGCCCACCCATGTGCGCTACGACGAACTCGGCAGCATAGCCACCATCGTGGAGAACATCGATGCCGACACCGCAGCTCGGTCACCCGACGTCCGTCGTGTAATCGAGCTGCAATCCGAAAGGCCCTGGGTCATACCGACACTTGAGGCTCTCCTCGGTCACAGCAGTATCCGCGAGACAGCCCGCCTTCAGAATCTGCACCACTCCACCATGCGCCAGCGCATCTCATGGTTAGAACGCCAGCTCGGATACCCCCTACTCAGCAGCAGCGGCTGCGCCCGAATCAGCAGCACTCTGGCACTCTGGCGGATCACGATGGCGGCACAGCGGCCACACCGGAAGGTTCCGGCCATGGCCGCCAGTTGTCGGTGAGCGAGGAGGCAGTCGCGTCGCATTGTCGGGTGTGGCGTCCGAGTCGAAGGCGGTTGAGTGAACTCCGAAGGAGGTTTACATGACCCAGACAGCTCCTGTGTTCGGCCCGGCACCGACACGACCCCCCTACGACCCTGAACTGCTCCCCGGGCTCGCCGCCATTCGGGCGGCCACACCACCGCTCAGCGACGAAACCCTTGAGCAGATGCGCGAAATCACGATGGCCGCCGTGCCGGGGCGCGAACCGGTCGATCTGACCGCCGGCGGGCAAGTCCAGGTCCAGGAGCTGACCATGAGATCCGCGGAAGCCGAGCTCCCCATCGTGGTACTCAGCCCCGCTGAGGGACCCGGCCCCTGGCCGTTGATCTACTTCATCCACGGCGGCGGGATGGTCGCGGGCGGCCGCCACCTCGGTTTGGACGACCTCCTGTCGCATGTGGTCGACGGCAGCGCCGTCGTCGCATCGCTCGAATACCGGCGCGCACCCGAGTACCCCGATCCCACACCCGTCCTGGACTGCTACGACGGCCTACGCTGGTGCGCTGAAAATTCCGGACTGCTGCGTATCGACCCATCGCACATCATCATCACCGGAACCAGTGCCGGTGGTGGACTCGCCGCAGGGACCGCACTCATGGCACGCGATGAGGGATTTCCACAATTGAGTCACCAGGTGCTCGTCTGTCCGATGCTCGACGACCGGTTCGAGACCCACAGCTCGCGGATGCTCGACGACGACGGAACCTGGGACCGCAACGGCAACCTGTATGGTTGGACCGCGCTACTCGGCGAACGCCGTGGCACGGCGGACGTCTCTTACTATGCCGCGCCCGCGCGAGCGCAGGACTTGTCCGGTCTTCCGCGTACTTTCATCGATGTGGGGTCCGCTGAAGGCTTCCGCGACGAGGCCATCATCTACGCGACGAAATTGAGCGAAGCCGGCGTCAGCGTCGACCTGCACATGTGGGGCGGCGGATTCCACGGTTTCGAGAACATCGCGCAGGCCGCCGTCTCCCAGGCCGCGTCCGCGACGCGGGCTGAGTTCTTCCGTCGCGCGCTCGAACGTTGAGATCCACTGTTCGGTAACGCGAACCACTGTCTTGGAGACGTCAGAGGTATCAGTGTGTTGCGGTGGGTGGTTGGATGCCTGTTGAAGAGAAGATGTCCCGAAGAATAGGGACGGCCTGTCTCAGTGCTTCGCAATCCTGCACACTCAACTTACTGAGCGCTGCGCGGGTTTTGTTCTCGCGCTTGAGTATCGCCAACTCACGTTCTTCGCGCCCGCGTTCTGTGATCTCGACATGAACTCCCCGTTCGCCTGACCGCTGGGATGTTCGAGCGACCAGCCCTGTTCGGGCCAGGCGTTGTAGGGCCACGGTCGTCGCAGCTGGAGTGACTCCGAGTGATTCTGCAAGTTCCGAAGGTCGTGTCGGGCCCTGTGCGCCGAGGGCCGACAGGTAGCCCAACTGCAGCGCGGTCACTGCGCCACTCCCCTCATTCGCCTTGTCGGCTCCGGTCGAAAAGTGAGCAGGTAGTTCCGGTCGAAAAGTGAGCACCCTTCTGATTGGAGAGTGATCACTGTGGAGGATTGGGCGGAGATTCGCCGGCTTTATCGGTCGGAGAAGCTGTCGCAGGCTGCGATCGCGCGGCAGTTGGCCCTGTCACGAAACACGGTGGCCAAGGCGCTGCGGTCCGAGGCGCCGCCACGGTATGAACGCAGGCGGGCTCCGATGTCGGCGTGGGCGCAGGTCGAGATGGCGGTACGGGCCCTGCTGGATCAGTTCCCGACGATGCCGGCAACGGTGATCGCCCAACGGGTGGGCTGGACCGGTGGGCATTCCTGGTTCGCCGAGAACGTGGCGCGGATCCGCCCGGAGTACGCCCCGGCCGATCCGTGTGACCGGTTGGTGCATCTGCCCGGTGAACAGGTGCAGTGCGATCTGTGGTTCCCCGGTGGGTTGGTTCCCGATCACGCCGGGGTGCTGCGGTCGTTCCCGGTGTTGGTGATGGTCGCGGCGCACTCGCGGTTCATCGCGGCGATGATGATCCCGTCGCGGGTGACCGGGGATCTGCTGGCCGGCATGTGGCGGCTGCTCCAGGACATCGGTGCAGTGCCTCGATCACTGTTGTGGGACAACGAGTCCGGTATCGGTCAACGCGGCCGCCTGGCCGAGGGAGTGACCGGCTTCTGCGGCGTCCTGGGAACCCGGCTGATCCAGACCCGACCGTATGACCCGGAGTCCAAGGGCCTGGTGGAACGGGCCAACGGTTACCTGGAAACGTCGTTTCTGCCCGGCCGGACGTTCACCTGTGCGGCGGATTTCAACGCGCAGTTGTGGGCGTGGTTGGCCACCATCGCCAACCGCCGCACCCATGCCAGCACCGGCCTGATTCCCCTCGACGCACTCGCGGCGGACCGGGCGGCGATGGTCGCATTGCCACCGGTGGCCCCGACAACCGGCACGACGGTCACGACACGGTTGGGTCGCGACTATTACGTCAGCTGCGGCGGTAACGCGTATTCGGTGCATCCGGAGGTGATCGGCCGGATGATCACCGTCACTACCAGTTTGGATCGGATCACCGCCCATTGCGGTGACCGCCTGGTTGCTGATCACGAAAGACTCTGGGGCAGTTCGGGTCTGGCTGCCGATCCGAGCCACGTGGCAGCCGCGGCCGTCCTGCGTGAGCAGTTCCGCACCCGACCTGTCGCCGGTGCACATCTGGCGATCGACGTCGAGGTGGAGATCGCCGACCTGAGCGCCTACGACACGCGGTTCGGGACCGGGGAGGTCGCCTGATGCCCGCCAAACGCACCTCGTCGGCACCGGGTGACGCTGACAAGCTCATCGCCCACCAGGCCCGCCTGTTGAAAGCTCCACGGATCGCCGCGCACTACCACCGGCTGGCCGAGCAGGGCCGCGACGCCGGCTGGACACTGGAGGACTACCTCGGTGCCGTGCTGGCAGTCGAATCCAACGCCCGCGCTGAATCCGGTGCCCGCCAACGCATCCGATACGCCGGATTCCCCGCGATCAAGACGATCACCGACTTCGACTTCACCGCCCAACCCGCCATCGACCGCGCCCAGATCGCCCGCCTGGAAGCCGGCGGCTGGCTGTCTGAAGCTCGCAACATCGTGCTGCTCGGCCCACCCGGAACCGGCAAGACACATCTGGCGACAGCGTTGGCGATCGCCGCCGCACATGCCGGGCACCGCGTGGCATTCGCCCCGGCCACCGGCTGGATCACCCGGCTGGCCGAAGCGCACCGCACGAACCGCCTCGAGGCCGAACTGCGCAAGATCAGCCGATACGGACTCATCGTGATCGACGAGGTCGGCTACATCCCCTTCGACACCGAAGCGGCCAACCTGTTCTTCCAGCTCGTCTCCACCCGATACGAGAAATCGTCGATCATCCTGACCTCCAACCTGCCGTTCTCCCGCTGGGGCCAGGTCTTCGGAGAGGCCACCATCGCCTCAGCGATGATCGACCGGATTGTCCACCACGCCGACGTCATCGCACTCAAAGGCGCCAGCTACCGCATCAAACACACCCCGATCGACACACTGCCCTCCGTAGAAGCCGATCGTCAGGCAGACTCAACCCCGTAAACCTGCTCACTTTTCAACCGGAGCAGGCTGCTCAGGATTCAACCGGAGCCGACACGCCTCGCAGTGTCGTTGACAGGCCCAGAGTCGAAGAAGCACTCGTTGCAGGCGCTCGGCCACCTCATCCGGGTGAGCTGTCGAGACACCTGAGGGCGTTGTGGTGGCGTCAGACATCTGCGGGCCGGAGGGCAGGCAGTATGAGAGTTTCGATGACGTCCCTGACGTAGTTCGCATCCACGCTCTGACCGGTGATGGCACGCATCAGTCCCATGCCGGTGAGCACATCTGCAACGAGCGACCAGTCACGGTCACCGGCGATTTCACCACGAGCAGCCGCCTGGCTCAAGATCGTCGACACCACACGACGGCCACGGAACAGAATCAATTCGTCCAATGCCGAGGCCAGTGCGGGGTCGTGTACCGCTTCCAATGCGACGCGCAGAATCAGGTCATTGGAGATCATGTCCGTGTCGTTGTGTGCCGCACGATCGATGAGCACTTCGAGGTCTCCGGAAAGGCTGCCCGTTTCGGGCGCTTCTTCGTTGAGCAGGTCGGGCCGCCAGTACACGAGTGCATCGGCGATCAGAGCCGTCTTGGAGGACCACCGTCGATAGATCGCCGCCTTTCCCACACCCGCGCGTGCGCAGATGTCGTTCATGTTGGTGGCGTCATACCCACGTTCGGCAAGGATGGCCAATGTGGCATCGAGAATCGCTGGATCGCGTGAACGGTCCAGGCGCCCGTCGGTTCGTTGTCGTAGTTTCGACTCAGATTCGGCCATGGTCCCCGACCTCCGGTGAAACGTCTTGCCCCGACGACGCCGATGTTGTCGCGGCTTGAGGGATGGGGGTCGTGTCGTCGTCGATCTGCTTCCGTTCCCGGTCCTCGCGGCCGCGCCGGGTGATCTCAATGGTGTTGAGCGGCCACCAGAACCAGCGCCCCAGCGCCGCGGCGATCGACGGAGTCATGAAGGAGCGGACAATCAACGTGTCGACAATCAGGCCGATGCCGATCGTGGTACCCAGCTGGCCGATCACCCTCAGGTCGCTGACGATCATCGACGCCATGGTGAAGGCGAACACCAGACCGGCTGCGGTGACCACCCGCCCGGTGGCACCCACTGCGCGGATGATGCCGGTGTTGAGCCCGGCATGGATCTCCTCGCGCAAGCGCGAGACCACCAGCAAGTTGTAGTCCGAACCCACCGCCAGCAGGATCACCATGGACAGCGGGATCACGATCCACTGCACGCCGAGTCCGAGAATGTCCTGCCACAGCAGCACCGACAAACCACAGGCGGTGCCCAGAGATGCAGCGACCGTGCCGACGATCACCAAGGCGGCCACCACACTTCGGGTGATGATCAACATGATCGAGAAGATCAGGATCATCGACGCGATGATCGCGATCATCAGGTCCGTCTTGACTCCGTCCTGCATGTCGGCATACATCGACGCGGTACCGGCCAGCGACACCTTGGCATTGGACAGCGGCGTGCCCTTGACCGCGTCGGCCACAACGTCTTTCATGTCGCGGACGTGCTCGATGCCCTCGACCGAGGCCGGATCACCCTGGTGGGTGATGATGAAGCGGACCGCGTGCCCATCCGGTGAGACGAACATCTTCAGGCCCCGCTTGAAGTCGGGATTGTCGAACACATCCGGTGGTAGATAGAAGAAGTCGTCGTTCTTGGCCTGATCGAAGTACAGACCGATCTCGGTGGCGCCCTTGGCTTGTTCCTGCTGTTGCGCCTGGATCCCGGCCATTGTGCTGTGGGTGGCGATCATGAAGTCACGCATCCGCGACATCGAGTCGATGGTGGTCCGCAGCACCGGCAGCATCTGCGGCATCAGCTGGTCCATGTGGTCCATGTCGACGACGAGTTTCTGCGTCTGATCGGTCAGTGTGTCGATACCATCCAGGGTGTCGAAGATCGACCGCAGCGACTGGCACACCGGGATGTCGTAGCAGTGCGGTTCCCAATAGAGGTAGTTGCGCAACGGCCGGAAGAAATCGTCGAAGTTGGCGAGGTTGTCGCGCATCTCCTTGATCGCGTCGAGCATGTCGTGGGTATTGCCCACCATGCTGTGCGTGGTGGCAGTCAGCTCGGTCATGATGCTGTACATGCGTTCCATGCTGGCCACGGTCCGGCCCATCTCATCGGCCTGCTCGAGCATCTGAGCCGAGTTGTCGTTGTTGAACTTCGCCCCCTGCAACGTGCCCGCGTTCTGCGCACCGAGCATGTACGGGATAGAGCTGTGCTCGATCGGCGAGCCGAGCGGGCGGGTGATGGTCTGCACGCGCTCGATGCCGCGCATGTGAACCACACCTTTGGCGACCCGGTCGATCACCAGCATGTCAGCCGGGTTGCGCAGATCGTGGTCGGCTTCCAGCATCAACAGTTCAGGGTTCATCCGCGCCTGGGAGAAATGCCGGTCCGCGACACCCATGGCCAGGTTGGCCGGCATGTCCGCCGGGGTGAACTTCTGGTCGTTGTACTGCGGCACATAGGTCAGCAGGCTGACGAAACCGATTACGGCAATCAGGCTGGTGACGAAGATGATCGGGATCGGCCAGCGCACCACCGCCGTACCGACCTTGCGCCACCCTCTGGCCGACAGCTCCCGCTTGGGATCCAGCAGACCGAACTTCGACGCGACCGTCAGCACAGCCGGCGCCAGCGTCAGCGCCGCGGCGATGATCACCAAGATCGCGATGGCACACGGCAGACCCATGGTCTGGAAGTACGGCAGCGTCGTCATGGTCAAACACATGCACGCTCCGGCGATCGTCAGGCCGGAACCCAAGATCACATGGGAGACACCGTGATAGGCGACGTAGAACGCGTCGTCTTTCTCCAGGCCTTTCGATCGTTCCTCGTGGTAGCGACCCAGCAGGAAGATCACGTAGTCGGTACCCGCCGCCAGTGACAGCATGGTGACCATGCTGACCGCATACGGGGTCAGCCCGATGATGTTGACGTAGCCGGCTGCGGCGGTGATGCCCTGGGCAGCAAACAGTTCCAGGCCGATGATGACCATCGACACCAACATCGTCACGATGGATCGGTAGATGAACAGCAGCATCACGATGATGACGCCGACCGACACCAACTCCATGGTCCGCATGCTTTGATGACCGGCGATACTCGAATCTGCGTTGAGCACGGTATTGCCCGCCACGTGAGCTTTGATTCCGGGCGGTGCAGGTACCGAGGCGACGATGTCGCGCACCGCGGCCACCGATTCATGGCTGGCGCTGGTGCCCTGGGAACCGTTGAGGAAGATCTGCACGTAGGCCGACTTGCCGTCCACGCTCTGCGAGCCCGCCGCGGTAAGCGGATCACTCCAGAAATCCTGAACATTTTGCACATGCTCGTGATCGGCTTCGAGCTTGTCGATGATCTGGTCGTAGAACTTGTGGGCTTCGTCGCCGAGCTTGTCCTCGCCCTCCAGCACGACCATCGCCGAGGAGTCCGAGTCGTATTGCTGGAACACCTTGCCGATGTTCAACATCGACTGATACGACGGTGCATTCGTGGGACTCAGCGGCACGGAGCGGGTTGCGGCGACTTCACCGAGCGAGGGAACCAATGTGCCGAGCGCGACCACAACCAGCACCCAGAAAATGATGATCGGTAGCGAGAAGATCCGGACCATGTGGCCGACGAACGGCCGGTGGGGCTTCGAGTGTGCGGTGCCCATTCGCTCGCTCCTCTTCGCGGTGCTCATACGGATTTCACCAAGCAGTAGATGAACGGTTTGACGGTGTCGGTACTGGCCCGGTCGTCACGGACCTCGCCGTCGACGATCACCCGGCACCGCAGATCGCTCACGTCGCGTTCCCCTTGGGCCATGATGTTGGCCGACATCGAGGGCAACGTCGTCACGATCGTGAATGACCAAGGCAGCGGCGCATTTTCGATGAGGTGAGGCTGACCGTTCTCGTCGAGATAGTTCAGATTCGCAGTTCCACCGGAACCACTGACCTCATACGTGATGTGCTTCGGATTGAAGTTCGCGGTGATACCGGACCCATCTGCTGCCCTCGGCTCGTGATGGTTGGAATCACGAATCCGCACGATCGCATACGCGCCCAGAGCGACGACCACCACCAAAGTCAGCGGTATCCACGCTTTCTTGAGCAACCCGAACACAGTTGCGCCTCCTCGCTTCTAATCCGCGTCGCCCTAAAAGCCGATCGAAATCGGCTGTCCGACAAAGCTTGGTCACTGAACGGCACGTAAGCCCCACCTAAGAGGAACCAGAGTTCCGCATACCGGGTGGAACGGTACCGCAGGGTGTTTAGCGAATCTATCGATGAGGGCCTTATCTGACAGTGAGAGTTGTCACATGTCGGGGCGCGGTCTGCAGCGCATTGTCGGCGAACATCACCGACATGAGAACCCGCCAAACGTAGGGACTTTCGACCTCCACAGCCGCCAATCGGCCACCTCGTCGGTGACTACGACAGCGTAGTTTCGGCCTATGGCTCAACAGCGGGAGTTCGACATCGTGGTGTACGGAGCCACCGGCTTCGTCGGCAAGCTCACTGCCACCTACCTGGCCAAGGCGGGCGGTGCGGCCAGGATTGCCCTCGCCGGTCGGTCCGTCGAGAAGGTGCGGGAGGTGCGCGGCACGCTCGGTGAGTCGGCTCAAGACTGGCCGATAATCGAGGCCGACGCCGGGTCACCGGCCTCGCTGGCGGCGATGGCCGCGCGGACTCAGGTCGTCGTCACGACTGTCGGGCCCTACACCAAATACGGCCTACCGTTGGTCGCGTCCTGCGTAGAGGCCGGCACCGACTACGCGGACCTGACCGGTGAGACCCCCTTCATCCTGGCCAGCGCCGAACAGTTCCACAAGCAGGCCGCTGACACCGGTGCGCGGATCGTACATTCCTGTGGATTTGACTCGGTCCCTTCAGATCTCACTGTCTATGCCCTCTATGACCGTGCGCGTGCCGACGGGCAGGGCGCGCTCACCGATACCAACATGGTGGTGCGAGAGTTCGTCGGTGGAGCGTCCGGAGGGACCCTCGCCTCGATCCTGGAAGCCCGGCGCACCATGTCGGGTAACCCCGAGATCCGGCGGGCGATGCTCGACCCCTACACACTGAGCACCGATCGCAGCGCCGAGCCCGACCTCGGGCACCAATCTGATACCCCGTTACGACGCGGAGTGCAGATCGCGCCCGAGCTCGACGGTAGCTGGATGGGCGCATTCATCATGGCGGCGGAGAACTCGCGCATCGTCCGGCGTAGCAACACACTTCTGGACTGGGCATATGGCCGGACGTTCCGCTACGCCGAGCAGGTCAGCAGCGGACCTTCGATACTGGCCCCGGTCGCGGCGGCGGCCTCCACGGCAGCTCTCTCCGGTCTATCGCGGCTAGGCATGCGTTACGCCGACAAGTTGCCCTCGAAGTTGTTGGACCGCGTCATGCCCAAACCGGGCACCGGACCCAGCGAACACGCGCTGGCCAAAGGGCACTACCGGATCGAGACGTACACAACCACCACAAGTGGCGCCCGGTACCGGGCCGTCATCGCCCAGCAGGGCGATCCGAGTTACATCGCGACCGCGGTGTTGCTCGGCGAGAGCGGACTGGCGCTCGCGCTGGACCGCGACAAGCTCTCGGATCTGCGCGGGGTGCTGACTCCGGCCACAGCAATGGGCGACGCATTGCGTAACCGGCTGCCGGCCGCCGGGGTCGTGTTCGAGACCACTCGGCTGACTTGACCCACGGCCGGCAGATCGTGCGAGTCAGTCTGTCTTGATGAGAATCTTTGCGCCGGCGCCGCTCCGCAGGGTGTGGAGAGCGTCGACGATGCCTGCCAGAGGTCGCTCCTCTACCCAACCGGTGGTGTCGTAGACACCGTTGGCCATTGCAGCGATCACGGCGTCGAACTCCTCGGGTTCGTAGCCGACCGCGCCTACGATCTCGGTCTCCCCCATCATGAGCATCGTGGGCTGGAAGTCCATCGGGTGCTCGTGAAGTGCGGCGACGACGATGCGCCCACCGGCGACCAAACCGGCCAATGCCGAGGTGATCGCGGCGCCCGCACCCGCGGCATCCACCGCGGCATCCACGCCGGCACCGCCGGTGAACTCAACGATCACAGCGCCAAGATCCTCGTTCACCGGGTCGACGACCGTCGCGCCCAACCTGGCGACGATCGCGCGGCGGTCCGCACTCGGCTCGGAGACAAGAACTTTCTCCACACCGCGCGCCTTGAACGCGAACCAGGCACCGATGCCGATCGGACCCGCTCCCGCGATGAGAGCCGTCCCGCCGGGCTCTACGCCGCTGCGGGCGACGGCATGCCAGCCCACCGCCATCGGCTCGACGAGCGCACCCAGGCGCAGATCGACGTTGTCGGGCAAAAGGTGCAGCGCCGACGCGTCGACTGCCGTGTATTCGGACAGACCACCGCCGGGCGCGTTTGCGCCGACCGAGCCCATCAACGGGCACGAGAAGTGCAGTCCCCTGCGGCACGCCGCACATTCACCGCAGTAGGCAGTCAGTGGGTATACCGCGGCACGATCACCAATCTTCACGCCCGTGACGCCCTCACCCACCTCGACGACGGTGCCGGCGAACTCGTGACCCAGGATCTGCGGCAATGCAGCGCCGGTAAGTGGGTGCGGCTTGTTGGGGTCGAAAGGTAGGGATTCGGGAAAGAAGTAGTAGTGCAGGTCCGAGCCGCAGATGCCCGAATAAGCATTACGCAATTTCACCTGTCCCGGCCCGGGCGTGGGTTCTGAAACCTCCTCGACACGGAGGTCTTCCTTGCCATACCACTGCGCAGCTTTCATCGTTGTCCGTCCTTTCTATGACGTTGCAGCTGTGGAGGTTGGCGGTGCTGGGCAGAGGACGTGTCCACAGAACCGCCATACCGGTAGTTACTTGTCGAAAAGCTTGGCAACCCAGTTGTTCCGAACGGCGATTGCCGTCTGGGCGAGCGCGGTGTGCGGGGCGATCAGATCGAATCCGTGAAATCCGCCTGGCCACACATGCAATTCGGCCTGGACACCGCATGACCACAGGGTCATCGCGTAGGCGACGTCCTCGTCGCGAAACACCTCCGCCGAGCCACAGTCGATGTACGCCGGCGGCAGGCCCGTCAGATCGGTGGCACGGGCAGGCGCCGCATAAATCGAAACACCGTCGGTAGCACGGCGATCGCCCAGCAGCGCAGTCCAACCGGTCACGTTGCTCGACCTGATCCAGATGCCTTCGGTGTCCCATTGTGCGCTCGAAGCCGTCTGGTCACGATCATCGAGCATCGGACACATCAGCACCTGCCCGGCCAGCCGCGGCCCGCTCCGATCGCGCGCCATCAGCGCGTTTCCGGCTGCGAGACCCCCGCCCGCACTGGTCCCCGCGATGATCAGCCGGTTTAGGTCGATCCCGAGCTCATCGGCGTGCTCGGCAGTCCACAGGAGTCCGGCGTAGCAGTCTTCGACCGGGTAAGGATCGGGAAACTCCGGCGCGATCCGATATTCCACGGTGACTGCCACGGCATCATGCGCGACGATCCACGGCATGATCTGACTGATGCCGGCCATCCGGTTTCCCACGATCATGCCGCCGCCGTGCGTGTGGTAGATACCTGGCCCGATGCCGGACTTGTCTTTCCGGGAAATGACCGACGTGAGAAGTTCGACACCTTCATATCCCGGGATCGTGACATCGCGCCGCACCAGACCAGCCGCTGCCAACTGGTCATCCGTGACGACACCGGGTGCCGGAGCCCTACGTAATTCCTCGATCGTCTCCAAAGTGACGTTGGGGATCTGGTCACCGACGGTGGCGAGAATTGCCTCCAGCTCCGGATCGAACGGCAGGCGGGCGGTAGGGCTCTGCATGGATGCTCCTATGAACTTCACTGCGGCGCGTCAGCGCGCTCACTCCCCCATGCTCAGTTCTCCGACGCACCGCGAGTAGCCGCCAAACGCAGCGGATTCCGGCTGATCTGCCCGCCATTTGGTCACCTCATCGGCGGATCAGCTGCTCGCCTACGGAAGCGGCTCCCACGGCGGCGGCCCGTCGCGGTCGTCGCACAGTTCACTGACCGCGGTATCGACGATGAAGTTGGCCTGATCTATGGACAGACCGTAGGGCGGATGTAGGGCATCTTGGAACACGGCTTGCTCAACCCACTGCCGGGGCGGCTTGCCCCGCTTCCGCAGTTCGCAGACCTCGAAGCCCCATTCCTTGAGCTCGTACTCACCGCGCGGTGTCTTGATACCCGCGTCGGTGAGCTTCTTGATATAGGAGTCGACGCCGGCATGAGCTTGGCCGATGCCGACGATGCCGGAAGCCAAACTGAGGCCGACCGCGATGCCCACTCCGAGAACGGCCGGCCGCCAGCAAGGAATCACTTGTCTCCCACGACCTGTCCGATGCCGCCCACGTCGCTGATCTTCCATCCGTCTCCGGGATTGATCGTCACCGAGTAGGTGGGCGGTCGATTGCAGGTCCTGGGGCGCCTGGACGGTCTTGGTCATGACGCTGACGAACGAATCGACGACGTACATGCCGTTGTCGTGTGAGCGCACCTTGGCGGCAATGGGTTTCGCGGTGGAAGACCACTGGAGCGGAAGTAGTATCTGCTCCATCGCATTGGCCGCATCGGTGAGCTTCTTGCCCAGCTCGGGCGTTGTCCCGTCCACCAGCGCTTGCTTCCATGGACCGAGGTCTTTGTAGTCCATGACCGCGGCTCTCACCGCATAGTCGAGCGCGATCTGCTCGGCGTGTGCGTTGTCGTTCGCCTGCTGAACCTGGGCGTCGACCTTGCTGTTGGCACCGATGTACAGCCAGGACATCACGCCCAATGCTGCGACCAGTGCGGTGATGAGCACCCCGAGCGACAGGCTACGGACCGACAGGGAGATCCTGCGCTCACCACGCGGTTCGGTGTCTTCGCCCGCGACGTCGGCGCCTGCAACGTTTGTCTCTGCCTCCTCCGCGACCGGAGCCTGCTTGTCGAGGTCGGTCTCGTCGGTGTCCGGAGTCTTGTCCTTTACAGCGGTGATGTTCACAGCGTCACCATCTTCCGTGTTGTAGTTTCACTGTCTTTTCGGCCCCGGAGCTCTCATCCACCGGCCGGGATCGCTGGATGTTCGACCGGTGCCACAGGTTGATCCACTGCCTCGTTCTCGGCTGGTGGTGGTGCGGGTTGACCGTTCGGCGGGAGGGTGACGTGCAGTTCGATTGCGCCGTCGGGTGGCGTTGCCGCCAAGAGATTGGTCAGGATCTGGCTGCTGTCCACATTGCTGAGAGCACTGGCGATCGCCTGGACGTTGGGGGTGAGCGGCTCGGTCAGCACGCGCAGGTCCGAACCCCGGTCATCCAGGAACTGCTGCAGACGTTGCATGAACTTGCCGAAGACGTAGACGTCACCCGGCATGTCGTTACGCAGGGTGAAGCTGATACCCGCATCCCACATCTTGGCGATCTGGGGGCCCAAAGCCTTGAGGGCCGGGGCCGGCTGGGCGAGCAGGGAGCCCACGAATCCCGCATTCTCCAGCAGGCTTTGGAGGTTCTCCAACGCTTTCCTGCCCTGCCCGTTGAGTCCGGTGGTGGTGTTGTGCAGCACTTTTCCGGCACGCTCCAAATTGGGCAGCACCGTATACGGATCCGGCAACGCGGCATCAGCCTGGTTGACGACATTCTGGAGTTGGCCGGGATCGAGTTGCTTGAGGGTCCGCACCACCGTGGCTCCGAGTTCAGAGATCGACTTGGGCGCCACAATCGATTCCGGTGCAATGTTCTGTCCATCGACGAACGCCGGCCCTCCGGACTTTTGGGGCTCAAGCTCGAGGTAGGACTCGCCGAGTGCGGACAGGTTTTCCAGGCGAACCAGGCTGTCCTCAGGCACGCTGAACTTGTTGTCGATGTAGAAGTGCACCGTGGCATTCGAAATCGAGGTCTCGATCCGGTCGACCTTGCCCACCGGGACGCCCCGTAACAGCACATTGGACCCGGCCACGAGGTTGTTCACATCGGTGACATCCATCGCAAGGTTCGTCCGGTTGTCGGGTGGGCCGACCCGCACGCCCAGCTGCGCCACGTAGGCCAGAAAGGCGGCGACCATCACCGCGAAAGAAGCGAATACCGCTGTGGCTCTGATGATCACGGGACAGCTCCTAGCATCCGCAGCACCTGCTCGACATTGCCGGACAACTCCCGACCGTCCGGCCCGACGATCGAGGTGATGTTGATCGCCGGGTGTTTCTCCTGCGCAAGGTAGGACTCGTTGATGAACTTCCGCCACAGCGGATATTCGTGCTCCACCACCTGTTTTGCGCCTTTGATCGCCCCCATCGCATTCGCGCCGGAAGTAAAGGTCGGGACGAGCCAGAAACCCTTGCTGTAGATGCTGCCGACCGAGGGCAGCAGGTTGCCGACCTCACGGGCCACGACCGTCGACCGCTCGAACCCCCGCACCCCTTCCGGGGTGAACCAGAAACTCATCTGTGGTGCCCACGTCGAGACCACTGTCGAGGTCTGCTGCATGCTGTCGATCAGGATGTCGACCGTGTCCAGATTGTCCGACAGTTCGTTGAGGTCGGTGGTCACCTGCGACACCACCCGGCGCACCTCCTCCTTCGGAGGCGTGATCCGGTTCAGCTTGACCAGGGTGTTCTGCGCCCGCTGGATGGACCCGCTACCGATGAAGTTCGCCAGATTGGCGATTGTGTCTTCCAATTGCGGTGGAGAAATCGTCTGCGCCAACGGTATTCGCGCATCTCCTGGCAACGGCGGAGCCGGCGGGCTCCCGTCGGTCGGGCGTTCCAGCGCCAGATAGATATCGCCGAGGACCGTCGCCTGTTGCAGCACCGCGGTCACATTGGCCGGCACAGCAACCCCTTGGTCTATCCGGGCTGTCACGTCGACATGGGTGCCGGCCTCGGTCACCTTGGTGACCTCGCCCACCGTCGTGCCGTCCATGACGACCTTGGCCCGGTCCGGCAGATTGAGTACGTTGGCGAACTCGGCGACTATGTCGTAACCGTCCGACCGGCTGTGGCCCGGCAACGGGACCGAATCAACCGTCAAGGTCGATAGTGTCGAGCAGCCAGTCAGGCACACGACGCCGGAAACTGCCCCGATCAATACAGCCATTCGAATCTTCATCGACGCTGAGCCTCCGTGAGGACGTACTGCAACAACGCGACATCCACCGCGTAAGGACGCCCGGCGACATCTGCACAGCTGCCCGGCGCCGACGCGTTCATCGCGCCGCAGGCCAACAGGCCATTCGCGGTGGGTATACGGAACAGCGGCGGTCGGTACGGAAGCACGATGAACGGGTGATTGTTGGCCCGCTTGGCGAATCCCCCTTCGGTCGCGCCAGGAGGTTCGCCATTGACGCCACTGATCCAGCGCGGCAACGGATTCAGCATGTTGGCAATACCCTTGTAATGCGGGCTCGCAATCCGCATCAACTCACCTGTCGCATCCAGCGCAGTCTGGAACTCCGGCCCCAGTTCGATCTCGATGTCATTGACGATGGTGATGAGGTCGACGAAGGGGGCGTCGAATTCGTACGCGCCCTCCAGCGAACTCAACGCGTTCGGTACCGCTGAGGGCAGGTCCGTGACGATCGTCTTGATATCGGCCCGGTTGTCGCGCACCATCGAGGTGAGCTCGGCGACATTCCGGGTGATCTGCCCCAGTTGCGAGATCGCCTGGTCGGGGCTGTCAAGCAGCTGCGAGGAACGGCTCATCAACTGGTTGAGCCGGTCACCCTGGCCCGACATCGCCTGGTCGATTCCCTTCAGCGAATCGGCGATGTTCGTCGACCCCTCGGGATTGACCGCGTTGACGAAGTCAGTGGCGGATCCGATGATTTCCGCAATGCTCAACGGAGTGGAGGTCCGATTCATCGGAATGCACTCGGCCGGGCGCAGTTTCGGCCCGTCCGTATAGTTCCCGACCAGCTCGAGTGCGCGATCCGCGAGGATCGAAGGCGACCGGGTGACCGCCCGCACCTCCTCGGGGATCGGTCGGCCCGTATCCAGGGAGAAGACGACCTTCACATCGGAAGCACGCGGTTCGATCCGGCGTACCTCACCGATCGGATACCCCATCTGAGTGACGTGGTTGCCCACATACAGTCCGACACTGTCAGACATGATGGCGCAGTACTCGTTTGCCGAGTCCGTCGACATAGCCGACGAAATCCCACATGAGGTGGCGCCCCATATGGAGGCGACTGCGAGGCCTGCCGTGACGACGACACGGTTTGCCCTATAGATCCATTGCATCAGCAGATCTTTCCCTCGATCGGGAAGCACAGGTCGGTTGCGAGCAGTTGTGGTGGCGTGCCGCGGTTCTGGGCATCGAGGGTGTTCTGCATGCTGCCCCGGATATTCCGTAGCCATCGCACCAATACGCCGTTGCGGTCTGCGACCGTCTGGGATTCGGACAGCACCCCGCGGACCCGGTTGATGAAATCTTCGCGATGCTGGAAGTAGAAGGGGATGAGCGGGAAGATCTTGTCCACGATCTTGCCCAGGCCGACGAGGCCTCCCGCAAACCCGTCACCGTACAGAACCATGGTTTCCTCAAGAATGGCGATCCGCGAGATCAGGTACTCCAACAGTTCGCGATTGTCGTTCATCGTCCGCAGATACTCGTTGGACATCTCGAGGATGCTCGTCAGCTGGCCGCGCTGTCTTTCCAGAACCTGGCTGACAGCGTCGCCGGCATCGATGATCTTGGCCAGGATCTCGGTATTGGAGCCGGTCAGGCCGTGCTGAATCTGGCTCAACGATTCGTTGATGGGCCGCGGCGCAACCTGATCGGTGATCTTCGTGGCGTCAGACAGGGTCCGAATCAGGCTGTAGGGCATGGTGACCCGTTCGATCGGGATGGGTTTGCGGCCCAATGCCTGTTCACCCATCGGCAGCAGGGTGACGAAGTACCCGCCGACCACCGTGAGCATCCGGACCTCGACTTGCGTCTGGTCGCCGATGAACACGTCATCTTTGAGAGAGAGTTGCACCCGAACTTGCTGCGGCTCAAGCGAAACACTCTTGACAGTGCCGACGTCCAGACCGGCGACTCGCACAGCGTCGCCGGAACGCACCGACGCGGCGTCATCGGTATAGAACGTGACAAGTTGCCGGTGCGGCGGAGCGATGTACACCCAGGCGACCACTACGGCCACGACCGTTGCCAGCGCAATCGTGATCACCCCCCACCACAGCGGGTTACGCACAGCCTTCCTCACTGATTGCATATGACCACCTTGCGTCCGTTGAGAAGCACATCCATCGGCAACGGCAACTCGGCCGGCCCCTTCGAGCACGGGGCAGGATTGCCGTCCACCGGCGGCGGCGGAATGTTCTCCCACACCACTGGAATGCGCTTGGCCCCGTCCATCTCGTTGTAGAGATTCGTGATGGCCTTGTCGAAGGCCTTTTCCGGGTCCCATCCGGGTTTGTAACCCGGGGCAGTCCATGGTCCGCTGTCCAGTCCCATGGCAATCAGCAGGTCATCTACTGCAGCGGTGAAAGCCGGGCCGTAAACCTGTGATTTGCGGAATTCATCCAGAACGGTCAACGTCGAATCGGTGACGATTTTGATCTGGTCGAGGATCTTGGGCAACTGGGCTGATTTCCCGCGCACGCCCTCCGCCACCGTCTTCAGATTGTTCAGGATCGTCGAGATCACCGCTTCTCGATCCGAGACCAGACCCGTCAAGCGTTTGATGCTGTCCAGCATCGGTCCCAGACCGTCTCCATCGCCGGCCAGGAAGGTGGCCACGTTGTCGGTGAAGGTGTTGATCTCGGCGGGGTCCAACTTCGCCAGGACCGGCTGCAGACCGTTGAACAACACCGTGACATCGAACGAAGGGATCGTCATCGATGTCGGAATGCTGGTCAGTTGGTCGGGCGCATCGCCTGCAGCGGCGTCGGAGACGTCGATGTAGCGCAAGCCGGTGAGCGCCTGGAACTTCACCGCCACACGGCTCACCGGCACGATGCTGTAGCGGCGTTCCATCGTGAATTGGACTTTCGCGACAGTTCGGCCGTCCGACCGGTCGAGTGCAAGCGATTGCACCTTGCCCACCCGCACACCGCGGACCCGAACATCGGCCCCTTCGTGAAGACCCGAGACATCGGAGAATTCGGCGCTGAAGCTGCGCGTTTCACCTGCAACTGGCTGCCTGATCACATTCGAGATCACAACCAGCAGAAGACCGCTGACCACGAGAGCGATGGCGAACTTCCACAGCGCGCCCAGTTGTTTCCTCATTGAATATCTCCGAGCATGACGTTCAGTGGCGCGGCGACTCCGGGCAGCTGATCCAATACGACGCGTACCTGCAGGGCATGCTGGTCCCCCGAGCCTGCATACATGCGTTCCAGGCGCGAGCGCAGCTCACCCAACTTGTCCCCGAGATCCACCGGGTTGACCAGACGGGGCACCACGTCGGCCATGACGCGGACCTGATCTACCACGGGGAAAAGGTCAAATGTGTGTGACCCCTCCAGGTCTCCCATCTTGGAGAACAGGTCGTACTTCGCTCCCTTGAAGTACTCGCGGAGGCGTCCGAAGATGAACTTGTCCGGATTGGCGGCCAAATCGTCGATTGCCGAGTTGAAGTAGTCCACTTTCTCTTGGCTGTAGTACTTCAGGTACGGGTTCTGGGCGCGCGCTTCTTCGGGATCGAAATGCACGCCGGACGCGTTCCAGATGTAGCCCTGGCCGGCGCTGATCGCCCCGTCGAGAAATGAGGGCAGACCAACGCTGATGGCCGCGGTGTTTCGCAGCAGCTGCTCGGTACTGACGGTCTGGACGTCGGTCACCGCCCTCGAGACCAGAATCATCGTTTCGAACAGCGGATTCAGCGCGTCCGTGTACCGCGTGGCGCGATCCACGACGCTGATCAACTGAGGCGTGATCACATCGTGCGACAGCTCACCCAGCCGGTACAGCAGGGTCTGCAAGGTGAAGTTCCCCGTCGGCGTCACGCTGATCGACGAGCCGTTGCGCAAAACCTCGCCGTGGTCGGCGGGAACCAGATTGATACCGGTGATACCGAAATAGTTGGCGGGCCGGAAGTCGATTGCGACCGCGTCGGTCAGTCCCTTGGTCGGCCCGGATTCGAGGTCGACATTCAAGCGCACGCGACTGTCGGGCAGCTTCGAAATATTCTTAACCTCACCGACTTTGAGGCCATAGAGGATGACGGAAGTACCGTCGTCGACGCCCTGCCCCACATACGGCGTATCGATGGCTACGGAGATGGTGTCCTTGGCCGGCCGACCGGACGGATTGATCACCGTGTAATACAGCAGGACTGCCAGTACACAGAACAGCACGAATCCGGCACCGATCCAGGTCAGAATGCGGTCATGCCTGCGTTCGTCCACGCGAAGTAGCGTCGTCATCGTCCCAATCCCCTACCCGGTGAACACGAACGTTGGTTGCAGGCCCCAAAATGCCACCGTGAGGCTGAAGTCCAGGACGACAATGGCCACCAAGCTCGCCCGCACCGCACGGCCCGATGCCACACCCACACCGACGGGGCCTCCCGAGGCGAAATATCCGTAATAGCAGTGGATTATCGTCACGGCAGCACAGAAAATGGCGGCCTTCACCGTGGAGTACACAAGATCCGTCGGCGACAGGAACTGCACGAAATAGTGTTGATAGGTGCCCTCAGGCGCGGCATAGAACACGGTGATCATCGCATTGGAGATGGCAAAGCTGCCCAGCAACGCGAGAGCAAATCCGGGGATCACGATTATCAGCGAACCGAGAACTCGCGTCCCTGCGACATAGGGCAGTGCCCGCAAGCCCATCGCTTCGGTAGCGTCGATTTCCTCGGCGATGCGCATCGAGCCGATCTCCGCGGTCATTCGAGCGCCGGCCTGGGCGGTGAAAGCGATGCCGGTAACCACCGGGGCCATTTCCCGGACGTTGGCCAAGCCGCCGACCACCCCCGACAGTGCACCAAAGCCCAGAAGATTCAACGTCGCCCAGGCTTCGATCGCGACCGAAGCGCCGATCGCGACACCGAGGATCATCAGGACGCTGATCACCCCGCCGTCGACGACCAGAGAGCCTCGGCCGAACGACAGACTGATCATCCGAGCCAATGTCTCTTTGCGGTAGTGCTTGACGGTGACAGGCAGGTAGTACAGGATTTGGCCGGCGAACAGCAGGGCACCGCCCATCCGATGTAGCGGAGCCTGAACGGTCTTGAGCGATCTTTCGAGGAACCGAAACTGGTTGAAGTATCGGGAAGGTGCGGCTGATCCCGCCTGCTCGTCAAGCACTATGCCACCGCCATCGGGAAGAACATGGCCTGAATCTGTGTGATCACCAGGTTTGCGATCACGATGCCGACGACGTTGACGACGACGGATGCGTTCACCGCGTCGGCCACACCGCGCGGACCGCCCTTGGCCTCAATACCTTTCAGCGATGACACGATTGCCACGATCGCCGCGAACACCACCGCTTTTCCGATCGCGAACCAGACATCGACGATCTTGGCGAACGCCCCGAACGAAGCCCAGAAGCTGCCGCTGGTCACATCGCTGACCGTGACAGCCAAGAGAAACGACGCAGCCACGGCCGAAGCGATGATCACGGCCGTCAGTACCGGAGCCAGGATGATCAGGGCCAGGAACCGCGGCACCACCAGAGTCCGGACCGGGTCCACGCCCATCACCCGGAACGCGTCCAGCTCTTCGCGAATCGCCCGGGCCCCGAGGTCAGATGCGATCGCTGAGGCTGCCGCGCCGCCCATCAACAATCCCGCCGTCATCGGGGCACCTTGGCGGACGATACCGACGCCGCTCGCGGCGCCGACGATCGATGCCGCGCCCACCTGGTTGATCAGACCCGCCGTCTGGACCGCCACAATTCCGCCGATCGGGACTGCCATCAACAGAGCCGGCAATGCGGTGACCTTGTACAGCGCCCAACACTGATGAGTGATCTCCCCACCCGGCAAGCGCAGCGACACCGCATCTTGGACCATGTACCTGATCACCGATGCCGACAGCAGCACCGCACGGCCTACCGTGTGGACGCTTTCGATCGGGCGCTTCGCCAAACGCCGAAGCAGCGTGTGTAGCCGGTCGAGAATCGGCTTGGTCACCGACGCACCTCGATGCAGTCCGGATCGGACAGGGCCCGACGGCGCTGCCCGATCCGCGTCGGCTTCGACGCGACGTTCGCTTACGTTCGTGACTGCCATCTGTTTGCTGACTCGTTCCTTTGATGTGCTTGCCGGGGCCGTTCCACTCATGTGATGTACGCGGCTGTCGCGTTTGACTGTGATAGCCCTCTCAATCGCTGCGAGGATCTTACATCACTGAATTGTCAGATTTCCAGTGGCCAGCCGGATCCGATGTCAAGCCGACCGAAGGCCTACTACGGTTGGTTTAATGATCACTACCTGCGATGATGTTCGTCCTACACAAGCTCAGGTCGCCGGGTGTCCAACCGCTCGGCAAGTCCCTTTGTCAGGGCATAGTCAGATAAGTGACACTGATTGTTGGCAGATATCACCATCGGCCGTCGGCGCGGACTCCTCACAGCTGCCGTCGCTCGATGACACCACCGTAGCGGTGAAAATTTGCCGAAAACCGCACATGGCCGCCTCGGCTGGCGCACCCGAATGAGTCAGTCGCCGGCCAATACGATCGCAGCCGCGGTATTTCCGGTATTGGCGTCGGTGAGCACGTCGGCCCCGTACCGGGTGTACGTGCAATCGGGAATGGTGTCCCAGCCAAACAGCGCCGCTCCGTAGATCGCCTTCTGCTCGGCGTCGGGGAACTTCTGGGTACTGGCAAAACCGGCCAGCAATTTGGCCTTGCCTGCGGCATAGGACAATTGACGCAACATCGGCATCGGATCCTCCATCGGCTGGAACCGTGCCGTGCGATTGGCGTAGTTCTGCGTCTCGAGGTTGGCGCGCTGGGCAACGCCTTCGAGCACCGGGTCAGATTGCAGCGCCGGGCAACCGCCTCGTTTCGCAGCGATCGCCGATCTCAGATCACCGGTCGGATCCGCGGAGGCCGCGGGAGCCAAGATGACCGCAGCTGCCGCGGTCATCATCGCGACAAAAGTGATACGCCGAGACGCCATCTCAGTCCGCCTTACACAGAATCGATACTCAAACACCGCGAACATAGAACACCCGAGAGATATCTGACAAGAGCCCTAGCCAGATTGCCCCGACGCTTAGTAGGGTCTGGAAAAACGTTGATCCCTAGGAGTAGTCGTGGCATTTGCGCCTTATCTGTCCAGTTGCAGGTTCGCGCAGCGGGCGACTCGATTCGCCAGTCGACTTGCGGTGGTGGCGCTCGCATTCTCCATGTGCTCCGTGGCCGCGGCCGTCAACGGTGCCGAATCTCGCGCCGACGTGGGCGATTTGGGTGCGCCGCCCGCTGATTCGGACGTCAAGCAGACCCTTACCGATCTTTACAATGCGGGCCATCCCCCGGACTGGCAGATCGATGTCCAAATCGTCGGCCCGGTCCTCGTCGGACAACCGACCATGCACCCCAACCCCCCGCCGGATCCCTGGTGTGTCCGCTGCGGCTACCCGGACCAAGGCGCCAGCCTGATGTATCCGGTCTTCGCGACCGCATCAGTGACATCCACCCAGGGCCTGGTGTCGAGCGCGCTGCCCTCCAGCAGTGTTGTCCACACGACCTCGACGATGTACAACGGCACGCCGTGCCCGGGCGAGACAGTCGCGCAGTACTGCCCGACATACTTCTTCTACCGCGACGGTGCAGGTAGGTGGCAGGTCGCCTGAGGCGACCTGGCCTGTGAGCGCCGGGCCTTCCGGCGCCACACATCCACAGGCCGAGTGCACCGACCATCAACCGCGTGAGGGCAGTAGGACACCCCGGTCCTCACTTACACGACGCAAGGCGCTACTGGTCACAAACCCGTGAGCGCTCAATCTGACTGGCCCAGCGTTTGACTCGCTGCTGCGACGGACCGTACACCCACGCCGTGTTGCGGGCCCGGATTCCGACGCCGACGTTGGAGAGTTCCTGCCACAGCCGGTAGAAGGGCTCGCCCTGGTAAATCGGGAAGTACATGTCGCCGGCGAAGTCCTGACTGATCGTCAGGGCAGTCGTCCGCGGCGTGAGGAACGCGACGGCCTGCTCGACGTTGGTCGCAACATTGTCGGCCTGTGCCTGAATGGTACCCACGGTCCAATCATTGTTGGCCTGAAGAAGATTGAATCCGAACTTGTCCATCTGGTCCCGTAAGTCGTGATATCGCGCATTGAACCACTGACACATTTCGCGCTCAGCGTTGATGTCAGCGTCGGTCACGTTCTTTCGGGTCTGATCGTATGGATAAGGAAACTGCGGGGCCCAGTTACTGGCGGTCGGGACGAACTCGGGCATCAGCGGCGGAGGAGGGTCGGACGGATCCGCGCTCGCCGGTGATCCAATCGCGATGCTGGCCGCCGCCACACTCACCAAACAGGAGAGCGCTCCGAATGCGCGGCGCCTGACACCGGTCCGTCGTGGCCGATCATTCATCGTGTCCTCCGAAGATGTTTTGCTGCAAGATGTTTCGTTCATTGCGTCTGCGAGAGAAACGACGTGGCTTGGTCACCATCCCCGTTCGATCAACTTTCGCGCCACGAATGTTTGAGACCCGCCGAGGATCATGGGCAGAGCCTCTGCGATCGGCAATGCAAAACCCAACTCCCCGTCGTTGACACGTCGTGCGCGTGCGCCGTACGGTCCCGGCGTCACCGCGAGGGGGCCGCCGTCGCAAACGCGCTCATCTGACACACAAGGATCGGGGAAACACCACGTCCAGGGACCTTCATCGGACTCGAAGCACAGTTCGATGTAGTCAGCCCGAGCCGGGCACCGCCGGACGCACTGGAGCGTGACCGGCATCAATGACCCGCCCTTCAGCTGCGCATCACTACAACACGGGGACTTCGTCATGCCTTACCCATCCCTTCCCGCACCGCCGACCGGTACAGCGTCAACGTGACGCCACCGCATCGACTGCGTCACTTCTCGATGCGCTTTGTGACCCATCTGACATGTGCAGATGTCAGTTTGCCCCCGCGTGAGGCCCCCGTCAAGTGCCTCGCCAGATTCGCCGACGCGCGACGGGTGAGCCCACAGGCCGATGCGCTCAGGCCCGAACCAGCACAACCGTGATGCGCTCGCCAGTAGGTAGCGTGATGGCGTTCGTATAGCGGTTGATCGGAATCACCGTTCCGAGCAATCGCTCGAAATGCCGCGCATCACGCTCCGTCGCAAACAGATTCGCGTGCTCCGGTTGGTCACTACGGATTGCGTTCCACATTTCATGCACACTCGTTCCATCGCGTCAGAGCTGGGAATCTCGGTTGTCGCGATCTATCTGACAAGATTGCATGTCAGTTTAAGGAGTGACCCAGGCCACGTCAAGGACGAAACCATCCGCTCCTCCGCCGGCCGCGCTTGTGCTCCGGAAGGGCAGGTCAGGGAAGATTGGTCCGCCAGTACAGTCCAACGAGAAAGTCAGCCAGCTCCTCTGGCGATACATCCAGAAGGCCTTCCGCCCAGGAGATGAGAAGCTCCGAGGCAGCACCCGACATTGCGAAGGCCTTCATCCTGGATTCAACGGGGCCACTTCCGAAGTCACCGAGCCCAGCCTCTGACCACCTGAAGAAGTTCTGTGCTGCGCGGACGAGAATCTCATGCCGGCGGGAGCTGGCGCGCCCACCCTTGCCGAGCGCTTCCACAAACACGATCCGGATCATCCGCGGATCCGCGGCAAGTACTTCGACTGACGTTCGCAGTCCGGCCGATACCCTCGAAAGCCCGTCGTCGGGCGCCTTGAGGATCGCTGCCTCCACGTCGCGCTCGATCACATCCATCGTCACTTCGAGTACCGCTTCGAACAGCGAACCGAGGTCACTGAAGCTCTCGTAGAAGTACCGCTCGGTCAATCCGGCTTCAACCACAACATCTTTCACCCGGACGTTCGACGAGTCACCCGAACCGAACAGGTTCATACCCGCTTCGATCAGTTTCCGGCGCCGCTCGGCGATTCGTTGCTCGCCCGTCACCCCGCCGTACACACGGCTGGCCCCCGAAGCCGACACCTTCATTCTCCTACCAGTTACGCCCACGCAGCCCATTGCTGACAATTGATCTTGCCAGACCGGCGGCCGGTCTGTACGACGCCCGCCAAAAGGATTGTCGAGCTAAGTGGAATACTATATTGTCAGATCTGTGACCGGGCTCACTACGCAGAACTGTCTGGTGGGAAGAAATCCCCAATCCGCTCGAAAGGCCCCGCATCCAAGCGCGGGAACTCTCGGCGCACCGGAGTGTTTCTGATGTACGTGTGTCTGTGTCACGGCATCACCCGGCAAACCGTGGTCGCAGCGACGCTCGACGGCGCATCGACGACCAAGAAGGTCGCGATGGCTACATCTGCGGGCGCCGACTGCGGCCGTTGCAGACGTCACATCCAGGAAATCATCAAGGCAACCCGGATCTCCTGACGCACACCGATAAGAAAGGCACATCGTGCTGGTAGCGAAGCAGTACAACCAGATCGCCTGGGTCGTGGACGACCTCGACAAGGCCGTCCGACAATGGCAGCAGACGGCTCAGATCGGACCGTTCTTCGTCGGATCGCATGTCGGCGCGATCTTCACCGAAGCAAACCATCGGGGTCGCCCGGCCGACATCGACATCAGTTGCGCGATCGCGCAGGCCGGCGGAGTTCAGATCGAGCTCATCAAGCAACACGGCAGCGCTGCGTCGCCGTACCGAGATGTCTTCGCGGAGGGCGAAAGCGGCCTCCACCACATCTGCAGTTTGGTCGATGACGTAGATGCCGAATGTCGCAACTACCAGGAGCAGGGCTTCGAGGTTGTGATGCGCGCCGTGGTCGCGGGACAGACACCCGTGGCCTATGTCGATACTCGTCCGATGCTGGGTTGCATGACAGAGCTGATGGGACGAGAAGGGCTCGCGGCCAAGATGTTTACGGCCGCAGCTGCAGCGTCGGAGGGTTGGGATGGTAGCGATCCAGTCCGCGATCTCTCGTCGTTGATGGCCTGAGACGGGTCGGCGCCGAACTGCGGTGACCAACCACAGTTCGGCGCCCCCTAGGCCTAAGTCGTGACCGGACTGATGCCCTGCGCCAGGAACTGGGCGGTGTTGTCAGGCCCGTGTCGATTGTCGAATTCAGCGAACGTGGTGCGGATCTCGGTATGTACGGCGTCGACCAGCGGCCACCAGTCGCCGTGGGTGATGATCAGGAACTGACCTTGCTCGATCGCTTCCAGAACCTGTTCGCCGACACGGTCGGGATCCGCACCCTGCGCCAGGAGAGCGTTGTTGCCTTCCACAGCAGCGGTATTGACCTCGGTGCCGAGCAGCTTGGCTTCGCCTTCTCCTGAAGATTCACTGATCCGTGTGTTCACCGTGCCGGGGCACAGTACCGAGACACCGATATCGGTTCCTTGCAGTTCGGTTCGCAAGACCATCGAGAGACCGAAGCTCGCGAACTTGGCCGACGAGTACGCGCCGACGAAGGCCATAGGCACAATGCCGGCCATCGAGGCGGTATTGACGATGTGGGCGCGACCACCCCGGCTCTTGAACCGCGGCAAGAACGTCGACAGACCGATGAACTGCCCTTCGGCATTGATCCGATGCACCCAGCGCCAGACATCGAGCGGAGTTTGATCAAGTGCGCCCCCGCCGTTCGCGCCGGCGTTGTTGCAGAGGATGGATATTGGCCCGAGCACCTGCTCGGCCTGGTCAGCCGCAGCCGCCCACTGGTCTGGATCGGTAACGTCGAGCGTGACGGCCACCACTGTTCCACCGGCTTCGGAAAGCTCCTTCTCAACCTTCGCGAGTCGCGGAGCGTCGATGTCGGCGAGTGCCACCTTCATGCCCGCGGCGACGAATGCTCGCGCCATACCGAGTCCGATACCCGACGCTGCGCCGGTGACGAATGCTGCTTGCCCTGCTGGCCATTTCGTAGTCATGCTCCCACAGTAACGAATCTGACATGTCTACGTGTCAGAAATGCCAGCGGGTGGTCCTGACGCGCTGCTGAAACGCCTCGAGCGCTGCGAGGTCCTTCTTCATCAATGGCTTGTTGACCTTCTCGGTGAAGAAGTCGATCAGCGGACCCGCGAAGAACGCCGTCATCACCGTTCCGATGCCGACCTGCCCGTGGAACGCCAGCGCCAATCCGACGAAGGCGAGATCCTGGGCAACGCGTACCACGCGATACGGCAGGCGAGTGTGGTCGACGATGATCGGAGCGATCGCGTCGTAAGGCGCGTTGCCGAGCGCGGCGGTCATGTACATCGATGCGCCTGCGGCGAACAACGTGATCCCGATGAGAAACATCACGGTCTGCACCAACCGGGTCGGCTCGGTGGGGACCAGCGGGCTCAGCAGGGCAGAGAACCATTGGACGAAATACCCGGTCATGACCATGTTGATGATCGAGCCGATTCCGATGTACATGCGGCCGAAGAAGAAGACAGGGATCAGCAGCATGGCGTTGCTGATCAGTTGGTACGTGCCGAGGTCCAGGTCGATGGTGTTGCTGATGCCGATGTTGGCCGCCGTGTAGGGATCCACGCCCACCTGGGCTACCCGCAACACCGCCGACCCGAAGCCGAGGATGGCCACGCCCACCAGGGCCCAGAACGACCGCCGCAAAGTGTGCATGTTCTGACTGGCCACAATCCACGACTATGGCAGAGCTGGGCAGTTTTCACGGTCGACGCGTTGAGATTGCGCACAGGGCGGTGATCCGGCAGAGATCACGACCGTGTCCGCAATCTCAACGCGTCAGTCGCCCGATCAGGACCGCTTCGTCGGTGCAATCAGCGGGATTCGACCTCGGTCTCCACCAACCCGGCGCTGCGGGCGTTGAGGACGACGTGTTCCCAACTGATCACCACGGCCGCGATCATCGTGATGGCCGTGGCGAATCCGGCCAGCGAGGCCAGCACCGTCGCCCACTGCCCAGCGGTGGACATACCGAGCAAGATGGCGACAGTTGCCCCGCCGACCACCAAGGCAGCGGTCAGCGCACCGGGCCGCCGGATGGCTCGGCGCGAAGATTCGATCGGCGTGGTCATGTAACCCACTGTCCCGGCGCTAGCTGAGGAGAGTTGAAGCGTTCGTTATGGGAACGCTCTGAACTGTGCGCATGGCGAGCAAAACCGCTCAATCCCATATTGCGCACGCCTCACGGCTATCGTGGTCCAACATGGCCAACTTGGATCGTCGAAAAATGATGATGCTGTCAGGTCTGGGCGTCATGGCGGCGGCACTGCCCGCCCCGCACGCCCAGGCACTCCCGACCAAGCCCCAGACACCGCCCGTCCCGGTGCCCTCAGCACCTCAAGCGGCAGTGAACTACGTGTTCGCGGACGAATTCGACGGGCCGGCGGGCTCGTCGCCGAACACCTCGAAGTGGACCATCGCCAAGGCTCGCGAGACCATCAAAGACCCCACCTACTGGGAGCAGCCCGGTCGCATCGGGCAGTACCGGGATGACCGCAAGAACGCCTTCCTCGACGGCAAGGGGAATCTCGTCATCCGGGCCACCAAGGAAGGCGACACCTATTACGGCGCCAAGCTGGCCAGCGTGTGGGAAGGCGGTGCCGGGCACACCTGGGAAGCGCGGATCAAGTTCAACTGCCTGACCGCGGGCGCCTGGCCGGCCTTCTGGCTGGGCACCCTGGGCGAGGGCGAGCTGGACATCGTCGAGTGGTACGGCAACGGCAAATGGCCGTCGGCCACCACCGTGCACGCCAAGTCGAACGGCGGCGAATGGGAGACCCACAACATCGCTGTCGACACCGCATGGCACACCTGGCGTACCCAGTGGGACGCCAACGGCGCCCGGTTCTGGCAGGACTACACCGAAGGCGCCAAGCCGTACTTCGAGGTTTCGGCCAGCCAGCTGCCCGACTGGCCGTTCAACCAGCCGGGCTACACGATGTTCGTGGTGTTGAACCTCGCCGTCGCGGGCTCGGGCGGAGAAGACCCCAGCGGGGGCACCTACCCGGCCGACATGCTCGTGGACTACGTGCGCGTCTGGTAGCCGCGGTAACGCACGACCACTACTTGGGTGTGATGGTCTCCGCGAACGTGCCGTCACCCTTGTTCAGCCAGCTGATGGTGCCGTGCTGAAATTCGGTGATCCAGCCACCGTTGGCGACATCGGGGCCGCCGCCGGTCTCGTCCTCGTCGCCGGTGGGGAACCCCAACTTGCCCGCGGGGCCGCCATTGGCGTTGTAGACCCGCAGGATCTCGCCCTGCACGACGTGCGCGCCAGTCGACGGCGAAGAGAAGATGGTGCCGTTGGCGAAAGCCTGCACCGTGCCGTCGCCGACCTTCTGCGGTTGAGCTGTCGGCGGGCCGAGCTTGGCTTCACCGCCGGCATCGGCGTACTCCTCGGCAATGGGAGCGTCGAGCACCACCTCGCCGACGCCCGGCGCGTTCATCGTGCTGGGAGCGCCTTCAATGGCCGAGGAGACCGCGCTCGACGCGGAGCTGGCCCCTTCCTTGGCCTTGCTCGTGCCGGCGTCATAGGCCGACGACGCAGCGCTCGTCGCACTCGACAAGGCGTCCCTGGTCTGGTCTTTTGATTCCTCTGAGCATGCGATGGCAGCCGCCCCCGTGATGGCGAAAGCTGCAGCCAGCGCACCTGCGCGTTTCATCAGCTTTTGATCCATTTTTCGAACGTAACACCGGTGCGGGCGCCTCATCAGCAAATGCCGGGATCCTTGGATATCCCCGGCCGAGGCTATCGTGGGGTATCGGCGAATGGAGGGCGCATGAGTTCGGGGACCCAACTCGACCGCACCGGTGCTGCGACCAGCGTTACGGAACACCCTGACCGTTTCACGATCGATGTCGATGGAAAGACGGTGGGGCTCGCCGACTACCACGACCGCGACGGCCGCCGCATCTTCCCGCACACCGAGGTTCAGCCGCAGTACCGTGGCCGCGGCCTGGCTACCATCCTCATCGCCGAGGCCCTGCGCTCCACCCGCGCTGCGGGGCTTCGCATCGTGCCGACGTGCTGGATGGTGGCCGAGTACATCGACAAGCATCCTGAGTATGCCGACATCACCGACCGGTGAGCATGCTGTTCAGCGCTTCGCTGACCGTGGGTCGGCCGCGACGAGGGTGAGGATGGCGTCGGTCAGCCGGTCCAAGTAGTCATCGTCGGCGTCGATCTGCATGACTGACTGGCGCCAGTAGAGCGCTCCCCCGATCGTGTCGAGCGCGACGTCGATGTCGGCGTCGTCGGCGATCTCGCCGCGCTGCCGGGCTCGATCGAAAAGCTGAGCAGCCTTGAGCCGCCGGGGTTCTCGGATCTGGCCGGCGATCGTTGCCGAGTAGTCGGGATCGCGGGCGGCCTCGGCGAGCAGGTCCGGGATGATGGTGCGGGCCAGTCGATGGGTCAGCGCCTCGCGCCCGTTCTGCAGGTACGCGCGGATGTCCCCTCGAAGCGTGCCGGTGTCGGGGATGTCGATCGCGGCGACAGCCACCTTGGTCACCAGGTCGACGGCCAAGTCCTGCTTGGATTTCCAGCGACGGTAGATGGCCGCCTTACCGACGCAGGCGCGTTTGGCGACGGCGTCGACGGAGAGCCTGCCGTAGCCGACGGCGGCCAACTCCTCGAAGAACGCGGTCTCGATCGCAGCGGTCACGTCATCGAGAAGGACGGGACCGCCCGAGGTCCGGCGCGGAGTAGAGGCCACGGCCCCATTCTACGAGACGGAACGGTTGCGTTCCGTTTGATCGCCGCCTACTCTAATCGAGACGATGCAGTTCCGTTTCGTTAAGGAGAAGCCATGAAATTCTTGTTCGACGACGAGTCGTTCTCGTTCGAGACACTGCGCGCAGCCGGATACGCCAACGCCGGCGGCGCCGATCTGGGCGAGATCCTGGTGACTGCCCGAGCCATTCCCGAAGGCGACGAGGCGGCCTGGCATCGGGAATGGAAGGCCACCGCGCAGCGGGTCGAGTCCCTCGGGCGTCAGTCGCTGGCCGCCGGTCACAGCGTCAGCGCGCGTGAAGCACTGCTGCGAGCGTCCAACTACTACCGCACCGCGGAGTTCTATCTCCGGGACAACCCTGTCCACGACCCCGAGGCCAAGGAACTGTTCGACCGCTCACGCGAGACATTCCTGGAATCAATGTCGTTGTTCGACTTCGGTTTCGAACGCATCGCAATCCCGTACGGGGACACCACGCTGCCCGGATACCTCTACTGCGTCGACGACTCCGGAACCCCCCGCCCCACCGTCATCTTCAACGGTGGGTACGACTCCACCCTCGAAGAGTCCTACGTCGCGCTCGCGGCCGGCGCGCTGCTGCGGGGGTACAACGTGCTGGCCTTCGACGGGCCCGGCCAGGGCGCCACACTGCGTGAGCAGGGGCTGACGTTCCGGTCCGACTGGGAGTCCGTGCTGACACCGGTGGTCGACTTCGCCCTGACGCGGCCCGAGATCACCCCCAACGCGATCGCGGTGTTCGGCTACAGCCTCGGTGGTTACCTGGTGGCTCGCGCAGCGGCCTTCGAGCATCGGCTCGCCGCGGTGATCCTCAACGACGGTGTCTACGACTTTCACTCGGCCTTGACCAATATGATGCCGCCGTTCCTGTCCAAGTGGGTCGATGAGGGCAATGACGAGGCCGCCGAGGCGGTGATCGGACTGCTCATGGCGGTGAACACCCAGACCCGCTGGGCTGTGCGAAATGGGCTGTGGGCGTTGGGAATCGACTCACCCTCCGAGCTGGCTCGGGCCTTCAAGGCCTACACGATCGCCGACGTGGCCGACCGGATCACCAGCCCGGTGCTTGTCCTCGACGCCGAGAACGACCAGTTCTTCAAAGGTGAGCCCGCGCGGGCGGCCGAGGCGATGGTCAACGCCAAGACCACGCTGGTGACGCTTCATGAAGCCGACGGTGCGGGCGAACACTGCCATATGGGTGCCGCATCGCGGGCGAACCAGGTCACGTTCGACTGGCTCGACGAGCAACTGGGCGCTCAGGCTTGAGGGGTCACCAGATATTTCTCGCCGGTGGCCTTCTGCAGGTAGCTGTTGAACGCCTCGGGCTGGAGCATGCCGGCCAGTGATACCTCTTGGGTGTAGGTGCTCGCGAACGTCGTGGTGAGTTCCGCGGCGACGCGGGCGCGCAGCCGGGCGATGGTCTCGGGACCGGCACCGGCGAGAAACGGGGTGAGCAGCCAACCGCCGACACCCCAGGCCATCCCGAAGTTTCGGGTCAGCACGGTGGGGCCGGTGTCGAGGCTGCCGTAGATGTACACCTGCTTGTGGACGCTCGACCCGTAGCGGGAGTACTGCGCGGCCGTGGCGTTCGCGGCCCGTTCCATACCGTTGAGGATCTGGCTCGCCAACGTGCCACCGCCGGTGGCGTCGAACGCCAGCGTCGCCGACGTCGCCTTGAGCGCCTCGACGAGATCCGTCTCGAACGACGGCGACGACGAGTTGCAGACATGGACCGCGCCGAGGCCGCGCAGGATATCCTCCTGCTCCGCCTTGCGGACGATGTTGACCAACGGCACCCCGTCGGCCAGGCACGCCTTGACGAGCATCTGGCCGAGGTTCGACGCCGCAGCCGTGTGCACGAGAGCCGAATGTCCTTCGCGGCGCATGGTTTCCAGCATGCCCAGTGCGGTCAGTGGGTTGACGAAGGACGATGCGCCCTCTTTGGCGCTGGCCCCCTCCGGCAGCACCAGACACGCCTCGGCCTTGACCACCCGGTACTGCGCATACATCGCGCCACCGGCGATCCCGACTGTCTTGCCGAGTAGCGCTTGCGCCTGCGCCGACTCCCCCGCCGCCACCACCGTGCCTGCGCCTTCGTTGCCCACCGGCAGCGAGATGCCGACGCGTGCCGCCAGCCCGGCCAGTGCCCCGTCACGCAGTGGCGCGGTAACGACGGGCCGGTCCGGCGTCCCCACCACAGTCGCCGCCGACATGTCGGCGGTGCTGGGTATCAGAAGGCCGAGATCTGACGGGTTGATCGGCGAGGCTTCGACCCGGACGACCACTTCGTCCTGCGCCGGAGTAGGCACCGCAACCTCGTGCAGCGACAACTCGAGCGTGCCGTTATCGGTCACCAGCGACCGAAGTTCCAGGGCAGTCTTGGGCAAGGCTTCGGTCATTCTTGAACATTACGTCCGGCCCGGCCCTCGCGGCCGTGTCCGCGTTGAATTCCTCGAGATTTGGTTGCAGCTGAGCTTCGGTGACCGGGGTGAGAATGGAGTCGGCTGATTGGGGGCGGCGTGGCGTATCCGGTTTCGAGGATTCGCAATTCACAGCCCGACGTCCTGAGCACAGCAGCCAGCGATGCCGAGACTTCAGCGCAACGCGTCAATGCCCAGATCATCCAAGGCCGCGAGCAGACGAACACACTTCGCGAGGACTGGATCGGTACGGCGTCGGACGCCGCCGTCAAACAGTACGGCGAGCTCATCGGGTATCAACAGGCCTACCGCGAGACGTTGGCGACTTTGCGGGCGACACTGAACAAAAGCCGACAGGGCAACCAACCGAAGCAACCAAATCGTTTGGAGCAAGACCACCGAACTGACCGCCCCCATCACCGAGTCCGCGCAACATCCTCCTGACACCTATTACTTCGAAGGACAAGGCTGGCTGAACCCAGCCGATGTCGCCGCCCGCGACGGCACATCGATGCACACGATCTGTGGCAAGTAGCGCCTGCTACACCGAGCATTTGCCCCCGGTGAACAGATCACAAGTCGTCTGTAGGCCGTTGAGAATGCCCGCGGGAATCGCGGAGATGAAGTCAGTGGCGCTGATTGCGCGCAATGACGTGAGATCAGTGGCCTCTTGCGTGCCGATCAGCACCGCCACGGCGTCACCCTTTTCAGTGGAGATGGTGAACGAATCGTCGCCGTCGCCGTATTGTCCCGCGCAGTCGGTCAGGCATGTCCCGGTCGTGGGATCGATCTTCTCATCGAACATGTCATTGATCCACCCGGCCGACAGCTCGCGAACCGCCAGCGGATTCTGCGGCTGCGGGAATCCGGCGATGAGGTAGGCCGCAGCCTGGATCAACGGATTGCCGCCCTGCATCGGGTCCATGTGCACACCGTCCTCCAGGACCACACCGGTGAACTGTCCCGGTCTGGCCTCGGTGAGCTGGTCGTTGACGTCGCTGAAGACGTTCAGGAAGTTCAGCGGCGCACCGATCTCGTAGACCGGGATGTAGTCGTTCGGGTCGTCGTCGCTGGGGTCAGCGGTGCCGTTGGTCTCCAGCTCATCCAGACGCTCCATCGCATCGGGAATGATCGAGCCCATCGGCACCGCGTCGTAGATCACCACGCCGGCAAGCTCATTGGGTGCATCCAGACCCTGGTCGCGCCGGCGAATCAACCCCTCGGCGTAGTACCCGGCGACCCCGGGGGCGAAGCCGCCACCCAACGAGTGCCCGACGAGGACGAACTGCATCGGTACGTCGAGATTCTCTGTCCGGCCGGCCTTCAACTCGGCGGTATCCATGCTGGCGTTGAGAGCGGTGCGGTCAGGATCGAGGAACAGTTGGGCGACCGCCTCATGCAGGTTGTCACCGCCGAGCCACATGCCGTCGGCCTCGAAGGGATTCGAGGAGAACGTGGTGGTGACGACGACGCTGTTGGTCGTCTGCGCAAGATAGGAGGCGGTGTAGCTGTAGAGCGGCCCGTTGGCCAGGAAGCCGTGCTGTAGGTAGATCATCCGGGTTGGTGGCTCACCGTTGGCGGATGTAGGGAAATACCAGTTCGATTCGACTTCGTGCCCCTCGGAGATGACCAGGGTCGAGGTGCTGACCTGGACTGAATCCCGCAGGCCCGGCGGGACCACCGGGTCGCCGCCGACCGCCCGCTCCAGAGTGGCGAGGGTGTCGAACACGACGCCGGTGATCACCGACAGCGGCTTGGGATAGTTCTGCGGTTCGGGGTTGAGCGCCAGGGCGCCGAGGCTGCGGATCACATCGTGGATCGCCTCGACGGGATCGTCGTGGGCCGGGATGGCTGCGGCGAGCTCCACGGCGCCTTCGGTTTTGGACTGTTCCGGGACGGCCGACTTCAGAACGTCGCGCAGCGTTTTCGTGACGTGGATATCGCGCTGATCAGCGGCCGGTGCCGCACCCTCCACCGGCGGACGCAGGCGCTCACGTTGCGCGGCAAGGGCGGATCTGATGCTGATCGGCGGCCGAACCCGCACCTCGATGTCGCTCGAAGGCGCTTCAGTGTCGGGGTCGCCTGCGACGCTCACCGGGTTCCGCTCGCCGCGAGTGGCCTGCCGAACATCGTTGCGTACCTTGGCCTGAACTGCATCAGCGAATCGGCGCATCGGCCGTTGGGCCTCCGCCTTGCGCTGTGTGGTCGTGGCACGGGTACCTGTTGCCGCTTTCGACACCGCAGATGTCGGCCGTTGTTTCACCACGCGGGTTTTCGGCTTCTGCGTTTTCTGGGTGGAGTCGTTGTGCGTGGCCGTCGGCTTCGCATCGTGCTTCGGCCCGCCATCTTCGTCGGCGTGGGCTGCGCCCGCACCTACCAGCACAGCGGCCGACAATCCGGCCGTGAAGACACCCGCACCAACCCACGCTGCAGCACGCGTCATGTAGTTCCCCCCCGTTACATCGAACTTGATCTTTGTCACGCTAGCGGGGATCGGCGCTTCGTCGGACGGGATTCGGCGAGATGGCTTCGGGAGCCCCTAGCCGAGCTCGAGCGAATCACGCGATATCCGGAAAAAGTGTCCGGTGCCGGTGTCGGTGCAGATGACACCCGCGGGTTGCGACTCGCACTTCATGGGTCCGGCCGAGCGCGTCTGACCGTACGCCAGGGTGGGCATTCCGTTGTCGAAGATGGTGTCTCCGTGGCAGTGCACCTCGGGCGCGCTACCCGGTTTCAGGCTGACGCGGTCGCCCCAGTCCAGGTGGCAGTCCGCCGGCTTGGCCGGCGGACTGTAGGTGTGGTCCCGGATCTCGCAGACGACGCCGTTGCTGCCGTCGAAGCCGTTCGGGACCAGGCACCAGATGTTGCCCGAGGGGGTGACGAACTTGGGCGGTGGCGGGCAGGCATATGCGGTGGCGGGCAGGGCGATGCCGGCCGCGGCTGCGGCGACGAACGGGATGAGGTGACGCTGGAATGTGTTCATGTGCTCGAGCATGCGGGGCTCGCCTTGCGGAATTCTCAATGGATCTTGGTGCGGAGTGAGCATGCGGTGGCGTGCACGTCCACGTTCCAGGCGAGCGCCGCACCGCGCCGCATGGCCTCGGTATCGCCGCTGGTCACGTAGTCCCTCGGGCCGACCGGTCCGGCCTCGGCGCCAGGATGGCGGGCGGCGATCGCGGCGGCCAGCCGCTGGACCGGGTCGATCAGTGTGGCGTCGGGCAAGACGTCGGCGAACCAGTCGCTCACGGCGGGATAGTGGGTGCACGCCAAGACCACGGCGTGGGCCCGCTGCAGCGGGGCCACGATTCGGTGCAGGTCGGCGACGAACCCCGGTGAACCGGTGCGGCCCGCCTCGATGTGCGCCGACAACGGTTGCGCCACCCGGGATAGCACCTCGCGACCGGGCCGGGCCAACCCGCGCCGGTAGCACCCGCTGGCGATGGTGCGGCGCCCGGCGACGACGCCGACGGGCCCTCGGACGTGGTCGGGTACCGACGCCAGGCCGTGACCGATGATGCCCTCCACCGGAACCGGCGCCCGACTCAGACGCGGGGCGACGGTGCTCGCCGCGTTGCAGGCCAGTACCGCTTCGGTGGCCCCACGGCGGGCGAGCTCGCAGACAACGGCGTGGAGCCGGGCCGTCAGATCGGCGCTGCGCATCCGGCCATAGGGCGTGGCCCCGGCGTCCGACCAGTACAGCACCGGCAATCCGGGCACGCGCCGGTTCAGTTCGCGCACCAGGCCGATGCCGCCGATGCCCCAGTCGACGATGCCGAGGCATGCTGCCGGCGTCATGGGTAGGTGAGAGGGGCTGTGAGGCCCTTGTCGAGGGGGCCGGAGTCGAAGGCCATCACCCGCTGCGACGGCGTCGCGGTCAACAGCCGCAACTGTGTGCCGGGGAACCGGCTGGCGAAGTACCAGCGGTACTCGTGTTCGGCGCGGATCGGATTGTGCCGCAGCATCTCCCGCCATGCCGGATGGCTGGTTAACGCGGTCAGATCGGCCGCGAACTGCGGGCGGGTGCGACGGGTGCGCACGTGCTCGAGCGCAGACCGGGTCAGCACCGGAAGTTCGCGAACCCGTATCGGGTGCTCGACCATGTCGACCACCCAGAGCTGTCCCCCGGGCGCCAGTACGCGCCGGATCTCGGCCATCATCGGATCCCAATCCAGGTACCGGAACGACAGAAAGCAGATCACCGCGTCGACGTGATCGTCGGGGAGGTCGAGCTGCGGGCCGTCAACAGCGGTGAACCGCAGCCGGGAGCGATGCCGCCCACGCTTGCGCGCCTGGTTGAGCATGCCCGAGGAGATGTCCACGCCGATGCCGAATTCGAGTACGCCTTCGTCGTCCAGTGCGCGTAGCAACGCACCAGTACCGCAACCGATTTCGAGTACTCGCAGCCTCCGTCCGAGTTCAGCCCGGGCATTTGCGGCGCGTTCGGACACCCACCGCCATTCGGTGCCGCGCACCCTGATGTCGGCGTAGGCACGGTCATAGAGCTCGGCCACCGGGTCGTACGAGCCGACGGCACCGGCGGGATCAGGCGTACTGAGCAGGGGTGGATTCGCTGCGGCACCGAGGTATTTGCGGGCCGCCCCGAGTAGACCGTGCGACTTCCGTCCCGGCGTGTCGATCAGGTAGAGATCGGTGCGGGATGCCGGGCGGCGTCCTGCCCAGGAAAACCGATCCTTGCGCGTCGACACCGTGGTGTAGTTGCGGTTCCCGAAAGCGGATACACCGAACACGTTGGCGAAGAACGGTGCGAACCAGCGCGCGGTGCGGCAGGCGTGAAAATAGGCGCGTCCGGAGGCGGTGAAAGGGATTGTCATCGACCGCCATTCGTGCGGTGAGAACTGCTCGGGCCAGTCTGTCGAGCCGAACATCGGGCCGTACATCCCGGAATGACTGATGAGGTGCAACTGGTCGATCTCGCGACCCTCCTCGGTCAGACGGGTGAGCTGCTCGATGAAGTCGGCCTTGCCATGTAGGCCTGACACGATGACCTCGGCGTCGGGATGAACGGCGGCCAGCTCACGCGCCATGGTCGCCGCCGCCACCGCGAACTCTGCCGACCCACCCCGGTAATGCGTGGTGTGAGCCACCCAGATCACCGGCGCGGCAAGCATTTCAGGCGATATCTGAGCGAACGGGACACGCGGGTGCGGCTCTCGCGGAATCCAGGCACCGTAGTTGCCGACCAGTTCCAGCATCTCGGAGCGGTCCAGATCGAACACCCGCATGCTGGTCGCGGGCGGACTGTAGAAATGCAGAGTCAATCCCCCGTCCAGGCCGGCCATATCGTGGATCACGTCGCTGGTAATGCTCGTGACCTCACCGGTGTGGTGCTCGGTGCTGGTGGTGACAGTCAGCCGTGGACCGTCCCAGTCGAACCGCCGCTCCTCGAACCCGCCCTGCAGGACGATGACGAAACCGCCTGCCCCGCCATGGTCGTGGGGTGCGCAGCGTTGCCCTGGCCGCCAGCGGGCCAGCATGATCTCAACCTCGTCGACCCGCAGGATCGTCCGGGAGTAGGGCTCACCGTCGTTGGGGTCGGCCGCCATCGTGGCCAACTCAGGGAGCGCATCGGTGACCCTGGTCAGCAGGTCCGGACCCGGGACCTCACCCCTGGCCGCGACGCCGGCCAAGTCGTCGAGCAGCGAATCCAGTCCGGCAGCGTCGTACCGAGCGGGCAGGTGCGAAATAGTGGTCATGCCGGAACGATGACGCCGACACCTTGCAGGATTCTCAACGGATCCTTGCGGTAGCGCCGCCCGGCGTCACAATGGGATGCGAACCGCGCCGAACACCGGAAGGCTTGCGATGAGTGAATCTCGTCTCGGGTTCGGCCTGTTGGGTCCGCTGCAGGTCACCGTGGATGAAGCGACCGTCGCGCTGGGCACGCCCAAACAGCGAGCGGTGTTGGCGTTCCTGCTCGTCAACCGCAATCGGGCGGTGAGCACTGAATCACTGATCGACGCGGTCTGGGACGGTGAACCGGTGCCCGCGGCCCGCGCCACCATCCACACGCATGTGTCCAACCTGCGTCGACTGTTGGGCGGTGGCGAACGGGAAACACCTGCGGTGCTGGTCAAAGCGGCTCCCGGTTATCGGCTCAACGTGGCTGCCGGCAGTTGCGATCTGGACCGGTTCATCGCCGAGAAGTCCGCGGGGATCAACGCCGCCGCGGCCGGACGGTTCGAGGCGGCCGGCACGCACCTGGCCGCCGCTCTGGCGCAATGGCGCGGCGACGTCCTCGAGGATCTCCGCGGATTCCGATTCGCCGAAACTTTCGCCGCGGCCCTGACCGAGGACCACGTGTTGGTGCACACCAGCCGCGCCGAGGCCGAGATCGCCTGCGGACGAGCGAAAACCGTCATCGCCGACCTCGAAGACCTCGTCGCCCGGCATCCATACCGCGAACCCTTATGGGCTCAACTGATCACCGCCTACTACCTTGCGGAACGGCAGTCCGATGCGCTGGCGGCCTATCGACGCGTCAAATCAGTGCTGGCCGAAGACCTCGGGATTGAACCCGGACCCACGCTCAGCGCACTGCATGCGCGGATCCTGCGTCAGGAGCGCCTCGATATCCGGCAGGTCGCCATGGCCACCGCGGCACGTACCGTGAGCGCCGGACGCGCCGCCGCCGGCCGAGGTGCAATGGCCGCCGCGCTGCGCGATGCCGCCGGACACCGATACCCGTTGAAGCCGAACGTCACCCGGATAGGCCGATTGCCCGACAACGACATCGTGCTCGACGATGCCGAGGTCAGCCGCCACCACGCCGTGATCATCGACACCGGGAGCAGTTTCGTCATCACCGACCTGCAGTCGGCCAATGGTGTGCAGGTGCGGCAGGAACGCATCCACCCCAGCGCCACCATCGGCGATGGGGACCACCTCCGCATCGGCGGCCGCGAGTTCACCTTCGAACTGCAAAGCGCTGCGCCGTGACATCGATGCGCAGCGGCCGGTTGTGGGCCCTCATCGCGGTCTTCGCGGCGATCGCGCTCGTCGCGGGGGTGTTCATCGGGACCCACCTCACCCGGCGCCCAGCCACAGGGAGCTCTGCGCCTACCGCGTCGCTGGCCGCGGAGTTCGCCCAACTGGAACCCGGACTGCATGCCACGGTAGGGATCGCGCTGAGTGGTGTCGGTCCCGGGCAGGAACCAATATCGTTGGGGCAGTGGCAGAGCGGTCCGGCGTGGTCGACCATCAAAGTGCCGTTGATCATCGCCGCGCTGCGCGCACAGGTGCCGCCGCAGATCACCGAAGCGATGACCGCAGCCATCACCCAATCCGACAATGCCGCAGCCGAAACGATCTGGGAGAGCCTGGGCACCCCCACCGAAGCTGCCAACAAAGTCGAGGCGGTGCTGCGGCAGGCCGGTGACCCGACCATCGTCCAATCGCAACGGGTACGTCCGGAATTCAGCGCGTCGGGGCAGACCGACTGGTCGCTGGCCGAGCAGGCCCGGTTCATCTCGGTGGCGGTGTGCGACAAGGCGAATGCTCCGGTGTTCGATCTGATGGGCCAGGTCGAAGCCGATCAACGATGGGGTCTTGGCACCATCGGCGGTAGCCGGTTCAAAGGCGGATGGGGACCTTCACCTACGGGCGGTTATCTGGTGCGCCAGATCGGTGTGCTGACCACCCCAACGGGAACGGTCGCCGTGGCGCTGGCCGCGCTGCCGCACTCGGGGCAATTCGAGGACGGCACCGCCGCGCTCACCACGATGACCCGCTGGCTGAGGGAGCGGCTGCAGGCTCTGCCGGCCGGCGACTGCCCAGTTCACCAGAGATAGACGCGGGCGTTCTTTCCGCCCGTGCAGGTGATCCAGCTGTCGCCCGGGGACTGCTGACAATGCATCAAGAAGTTGGATCCGTCGCACAATGCGCCGGGCACCTTGCCGCAGTCCACGGCTCCCGGGGCCGACACGGCGCGCGGCAGTGGACTTGCGTTGCCGTATTCGGCCCAGTACGACGTCAGCACGCTGTTGGTGAAAAGGCATGAGGTTTCCGGCGTTCCGCGTCCGGCGCGGCTGCCGAACCCGCTGGCGGTGGTGGCCGCGAAACCGTCGTCGCATGTCTGGTGCAGGCTGCTCTGATCGGGACCGGTGACCAGCGGTGGCAGTGGGCCTGCGGCCTGCGCCGGGTCCTTGCCCGTCGCAGAAGGCGGTGTGTCTGCGGGCTGGCCGAGATTGCCGGCGAGCATGCCGATCACGACGCCGAGAACGCCGAGGATCAGCGCAGCCGCCACGGCGATGATGGTCGGCAGCACCCAGTTCCGCCGCCGCGACTCCGGTTGGGTGGGCTCCACCGGTTGGTCCGCGTGTGGACCGGACACTGCGGCCGCAAGCGTCGGCGCCTGGTGGGGCAAGGTCGATGGCGCCGACCCCGCCTGCAGCGCGCGTTGCGCCGCACGGCCCAACGCGCCAGCGGACCCGTACCGGTCGTCGGGGTCCTTGGCCATGCCCCGCACGACCACGTCGTCGAGCGTCGTCGGCACCGCCGGGTTGGCCACGCTGGGCCTCGGAGGCGGTGCGGAGATGTGTGCTGCGAGCAGGCTTTCCAGGTTGTCGCCGGCGAATGGCGGATGGCCGGTCAACGCCTCGTACAACACACACGCCAGCGAGTACGAGTCGACCGCCGGCGTCACTGTCTGGCCCGTGAAACGTTCGGGCGCCATGTAATTCATGGTGCCGATGCGAGATCCCTCCGTGGTCAACCGGCTGTCACCCTGGCTCTCGGCGATGCCGAAGTCGACGAGGTAGGCGAAGTCGGCCGGGGTGACGATGATGTTCTGCGGCTTGATGTCGCGGTGGATCAGCCCCGCGGCATGTGCCGCATCCAGGGCCGCCGCGATCTGGGTGGTGATGGCCACCGCCCGCGCCGGTTCCAGCGGACCGTCGGCGATCAGATCCGACAACGTCGCGCCCTGCACCAACCGCATGTCGATGTAGAGACTGCCGTCGATCTCGCCCCAGTCATGGATGGGGATGACGTGCGGTTCCTGCAAGACCGCCGCCGCGTGCGATTCCCGCTGGAACCGGGTACGGAAGATGGCGTCGTTGGAATACTGATCGGCAAGGATCTTCAAGGCCACGGTCCGGTTCTTGTCCGCATCGAATGCCTCGTACACCTCCCCCATGCCGCCTTGGCCCAGTAGGCGCGTGATCGAGTACTTGCCGAACGTCGTACCGACGCGCGAATCCACTTCCCGTCTCCCCTGGTCGTTCGTTCTAGACGCAGTATCGCCCGCGGGGCCACACGACGCAGATGATTGCCGACCTTGCCGCCCGGTCAGGGGCTTCCGATCGCCGGCACGGTGTCGGGTTGGCCTTTCGGCCGCTGGTAGCCGGGGCAGGTGACTTCGAGCTTGACCTGGCGCCATCCGGGCCCTTCATCGACGGGCATCCGTCCACTGATCGTGTAGACGTCGTCGACCTTGATGGCCGTCATCTCCTGCGAGTCTTTGGTGAAGCCACTGCCCTCGGGGATATGGAAGCCCGCTGCCTTGACGACCAGGCGGTGTGTCGTCGCCAGCATCACCCGGACGCTTTGTCGGTGATTCGTCGCCGACGGCGAGGCGTAGATCAGCAGGTTGCCGTCGGGAAACCGGGTGCAGGTGACCTGCGCAGCCAGGGTGTGGACGTCACCGTCGATCACGATCTTCACGTCGGACAGCCCTGGTCCAGGAGCGCACCCGACCAAGAGTGCGATCGCGGCCGTCGGTGCCGCGATACCGACCCGGGCACGCATGTGTGCAGTATGGCCGAAGAATTAGGTAGTCGACTACGCTACGCAGTCCGCCTACCTGGCAGGACACTTCAAGGATGAGCCTCCAAGACGCACAGGGCAGCGACATCCGGCTCGCTCCGGACTACCTGGCGCATTGGGTGGTCAAGACCGCGCGCAGCGACGAGGTAATCGCTTGGTATGGGACGGTATTCGGCGCCCGCGTCGTTCACGAGGATTCGAAGATCGCATTCTTGACGTGGGACGAGGAAAGCCATCGCCTCGCTCTGGTCAAGGTCCCGCGGCTCCTGCGCTACCTGTTCCCACTCTCCCGGCTGCGCCGGAAGTTCTACGGCATCGACCATCTCGGCTTCACCATCGGATCGTTGGAACAGCTGCTCTCGACCTATGAGCGGCTCAAGCAGGCCGGTATCACGCCGGTCTGGTCGATCAACCACGGTCCGACCACCTCGTTGTACTACGAGGACCCGGACGGGGTCCGGCTGGAGTTCCAGACCGAGAACTTCGCGACGGCGAAGGAGACCGCGGACTACTTTCTCAGCGGTGCGTTCGCCGAGAATCCCATCGGTGTCAATTTCGACCCCGACTACCTGCTCGAGCGGCTGCGCAACGGCGACGACCCAGCCGAGCTGTGCCGGCAGGGATCCGGCACCCGCCCCGGCGCCAAGGTGCGGCGTGCGCTGACGTGGAAGACGCTGTGAGGGGGCGGACATGAAAATCGGCAACGCGATGATCAGGTTGACGGGTGTGGTCGGCGTAATGGCATTCGCATCGGCGACAGGCTGCGCCGACCCGTCTCCCGCGGCCCCGGCCGCCGGCAGCTCCGTCACGCTGCAGGACCTGCTGTCCGCACCGGTGCCGGCGCTGTGTCAGCACGACCCGGGCAACCTGGTGAACGGGCAACTACCGCCGCAAGATTCGCATCCCGGTTCGGTGAGGATCGCTCAGCGAAACGACGAGCCGGACCGTAGCTACAAGGTCGCGTTCGGCAACCTCACCGGCGGCACCAACACCGATGCCGCGATGGTGACCGACTGCAGCGCCGGTGGGGTGCCTTGGCCAGAGACCATTCAGCTCTATACGGCCGGGCCGACGCTGTTGGGTGGGGTCAACCTGGGCGACCTCACGCACAGCCGCGAGGTTGTGACGGACCTTTCGATCAGTGATGGTGTCGCGCATGTGAACTGGCTGGCCAACGGACCGAACGATGGCGAGTGCTGTCCCACCATCAAGATGGCTGCCGATCTGCGGTGGGATGGCTCCACCGTGAGCGCCCAGAACGTCCGAAGACTCAACTGACTTTCAGTCGCGGGTCAGAGCTTGCCGGCCGCGAAATCGGCTGCCTGAGCGACCTTTCCGGATTGCACATAGGACACGTGGGCACCCATGTCCCAGCCGCCTTCCCAACAGATCGGGTCGCCCTCGTTGCACTGGTCGATGGAGTTGGCGGCGTATTGTGCGCCGAGCGTCGGCAGCGGCATCCCTGAAGCCAAAAGGCCGGAGAAGCTGGTGCGCGGCGTGCCGAACAGTGCGGTAGCCGCCACGTGCTCGGCGGTCTGGGGAGACGCCGCGCTGGTGGCCTGTTCGATGACTGCCGCGCCCTGCGAATAGCCACCGAGCACCATCTTCGTGTTCGGGCAACTGGCCGCGAAGGACTCGATCAGGGATCGCGCCGCGTCGGTCCCCGCGGGAGTGCTGTTGTGGAAGTCGTTGTTGGCCGGGTAATCGACCGGCGTTGCGTCGACCGTGCGCGGGGCCACCCGCGCACGCAAGTCCTCAACGAAGGGACCACCGACACTGCCCAGGCCAGGCGGCTCGTTGGTGCCGCGGGCGAACACCACCTCGACGTCAGGACACGGTGCCGCCGTGGCCGGTGCCGGCATGACTGCCGGGACAGCTGCGGCCAATGACGCGAACGCCAGAATCAAAGCAGGCTTGCTGGTCATACCGACCGATCGTAGGGGCGTTCCCCCGATCGGTGAACCACCATAGATGAGAGGCTCGGCGTGACCGATGTGAAGCGTGTCGCCGTCGCGACCCGCGCGTGCCGCGGTCTAACGTGAGATTCCGAGTGCCTCGAATATCTCGGCGAGTTTGGCAGCAAACTGCTCTGCCAACTGCCGGTCGATGGTCGCCGACGTGACTCGGATGCCATGCCGGGGCCGGTACGGGTCCACTGCGAAAAGCTGACTGGACTGCACCGCCCAGTTGGCTCGCGCCAGTCGTGTGACCACCTCGTCAACGCTCTCGGCGTTGGGAAGGTCGATCCACATGTTGAGACCATCAGGCTTACCTGCCACCGTAATACCCTCTACTGCAAGCGCTTTTACCAGCATCGCGCTGCGTTTGGCGTACGCGCGCCGAGCTCGTTCGACCCCGGCCAGCACTTCGGGGTCAGCCAACAGATAGGCGGCAGCGTCCTGCAACACATGGCTCACCCACGTCTTGCCTGCGCGCAGTCGCGCGCCGAGGATTTGTGCGGTCTGGGCGTCGGAGGCCACCACCGCCAGTCGCAGATCCGGGCCGAGCGGTTTGGCGAGCGAGCGGATCAGCGCCCAGTGCTTTGTACTGTCCGGGGTGGCCCGGTGGTACCGCGACGAGGACACGATCGACAAGTAGTCGTCTTCTATCACAAGGACTTCCGGATAGTCGGCCAAGACCTCCCGTAATTCCGCGGCGCGAGCCGCGGTGAGGCTTGCGCCTGTCGGGTTGTGCGCCCTAGGGGTCAGGATCACCGCCCGCGCTCGACGCTCGGCGAGTGCGACGCGCAGACCCTCGGCCGTCATCCCATGCTCGTCGAGGGGCACCGGGGCCCGCCGATAACCGTTGAGGCGCACGGTTCCGATGCTGGACAAGAAGCACGGGTCTTCGATGGCCACGGCATCGCCGCGGGTCAAGCAACTGTTGAGCACGCGCTCCACCGCGTCGACCGCACCGTGGGTCACCGCGATTTCAGCCCCCGAGACGTCGCCCTCGAACATCGCGGACCCGACTTTCAGCAAACCAGCGCTGATGGGTGATGCTCCGTAGAGCACCGGGCGGTAATCCATCCGGTTGAGCACCTGCCGTAGGTCTGGCAGCAAATCCGGATCTGGGTTGCCGCTGGCCAGGTCGACCAGGCTCGGCTCCAGCGGATACTCGGTATCGAGTTCTGGGATCTTGGCAATCGTGGTACCCAGACGCCCCTGGCCTTCGGCCACTCCGGCCGCCACCAACTGCCGGTACGCGGCCGCCACGGTGTTGCGGTTGACGTCGAGGTCGGAGGCCAATACGCGTATCGGTGGCAGCACGAAACCCGGTTCGAAGTCTCCTCGGAGCACCAAATCGCGGATGCTCTCGGCGATCGCATTGGCAGTCGTGCCACTAATAGCACTCACATGATGCACCCTATCCGGCAAGGCTCGCAGGCAGCGTCGCAGCAGCCCACCTCGATACGACCATCGGCATACTTCGGGCCACGACACGAATGCCTGCCTTCGGCTGAGCAAATGGCCCCATAGCGTTCGTCGAACGCCTGCCCAACCGCCCGGCCGCCCTCCAGCAACCATCCCGGCCACGACGACCGAGGGTATGTGGCCCCGCGAAGCACTCCGACGCATCAGTCGCGGAACCGTTCACCCCGAACAAGCTGGGAATGACCTGGACGTTTCCTATGGTCAACCTGTGTGATCACTCCCATATTTTGTCCTATGACAAAGGCTGTTAGGTTCGCAAGGGTAACCACTTCGTGAACATCAGAAAGCACTCAGATGGCCTTCGAGCAAATAACCTTGATTCGAGTTTGTACAGCCGCGGCATCGGCAGCGGTCGCAGCGTCGCTTTTCACCGGGTTCCATGTACCCGCACCCGCCACGGACAGCCTGCCCAACGGCGACTGCGAGGGCGCCATCTACTGCGTCACCGGCGGAACCAACCCGTGGGTCCCCAACGGCACCAACCCGTTTGCGCCTTGGGGCACCAACGCATCGCAGTTCCCGGGCGGTCCGGACGGCGGCCAGCCGAACCTGCCGTTCTGAGCCCGCTTCGCAGCCAACAGCTTTCACAGAACAGGAGAACGATTGATGTCAGCTCGTCACCCGGGCGCTCGACGCCCGATAAGTCGCCGCAGAACACAGTTGTTGGACTGGCTCGGAGGTCAAACTCGGCTCGATCGTCCCAGCTACCGCCTTGAGAACGTACTTACCTTCGGGTTCAACGTATTCGGCGGTGCCCGCAACCAGGTTACCAACGCGCTCAACGGCGTGTGGCTGGGCCATCCCGTCCATCCCCCACTGGCGTCACTGTCCAGCGGTGTACTGGGCGCCACCGTCGCCCTGGACGCATACCAGGTCACCGTCGGACGACGGGCGAACGCGATCGACGCGTCACACATGGCTCAGCACACCTTGGCGCTGGGAATCCTGGCCAACCTCGGCGCGGCGGTGACCGGTGCCACCGACTGGCAGCACACGCACGAACAAGCTCGCCGCATCGGCTTGGTGCACGGTCTGCTCAACCTGACTGCCACGGCGATGTACGCGCTCTCGTGGACCGAACGTCGACGGAAGCATCACCTGCGCGCATCACTTATCAGCGCTGTCGGTTACGCGATCTCCATGAGCAGCGGAGTCCTTGGTGGCCACCTGGTGTTCGCGTCCGGAGTGGGTACCGACCAGTCCGGTCCTCAATTGGAGTCCGCGCAGTGGGTGCCGGCACTTGCCCAGGATTCCCTGCCGGACCAGGGTCTGCACCGGGTCGAGGTGGACAACGTGGGAGTCGTGCTGTTCCGCTCCGAAGACGGCATCCGCGCGGTCGGAGAATTCTGCCCGCACCTGGCCGCCCCCATGGCCGATGGCTGGGTGGACCGCGGAAAGGTTGTATGCCCTTGGCACGGTTCGCAATTCGATCCGGAGTCGGGTGAAGTCGTGCGCGGTCCCGCCTCGGCTCCGCTGCCGTGTTACCAGGTCAGGACGCGGGGCGGCGTGATCGAGGTACGTGCCACCTCAGAGCAGCCCGTCGACGACGAGTCCGTGGTCACCGAGGCCTGCTTCGCCGAGGCGTGCCTCACCGACGACAACAGCGAGGCCGCCCTGTGAACGCCTACGACGTACTGATCGAGCACCACGAACTGCTGCACCACCTCGGCGAGGAAATGCTGGCGGCAACGCCGGGCACCCCAGAGCGCCAAGCCTGTATCGACCGGCTTCTCATCGAGTTCGACATCCACATGCGCATCGAAGACGACATCTACTACCCAGCTCTCGAGGCCGCCAGCACGCTCATCGCGATCGCACACGCTGAGCACCGGCAGATCTATGACCAGCTCGCCGTCGCTCTCCGAACCTCGTCAAATTCTCCTGATTACCAGCAGGAGTGGGAGAGCTTTATGACGGTTCTGCTGGCACACGCCGTCGAAGAAGAGCGCGATCTCATCCCCCCGCCTCCCCCGATTCACCTCACTGAGGACCAACTGGAGCAGCTCGGGCTCAAGATGATCGTGCGGATGCGGCAGTTACGCGATTCGACCTTCGAAAAGCTGCACGTCAAGGCTCGCGCAACGTTACTCAGAGCCTTCTGACGGTAGCGCGGAGAATGAGCAGCCTCAGCATATGGCAGAGCGCCGGCATTCCCGTCCACGGTGCCATGCACACAGACTCCCGCCGGCAACTCGTCAATCGCGCCGACATCGAACAACTGGTCCGCATCTTCTACACCCGGGCTCTCTCGGACGAGAAACTATTCAAATACTTTTTGGAGCTCCGGTTCGGTGAACTGGAGGACCACCTAACGAAAATCGCCGACTACTGGGACACCAAGCTGTTCCAGACCGCGCGATACCAGGAAAACTCACTTCAGGTACACCTGCGGCTCAATGCACTGCATGAGTTGCAGGACACTGACTTCCAACGCTGGATTGAGCTCTGGCGGGCGACTGTCAACGAGCTCTTTGTCGGAAGAACGGCCACCAAGGCCAAAATCATCGGCGCTCAGATGTGTTGCATTTTCTACGCACGGATAACCGGCACGCATTCACCTGAACTCGAAGGTGCGCTGCTCACGATCGCCGCTGAGGAGTTAACCGAACAAGAGGAGAGGAAATGAAGCAGCTATTCGGCTGTGCGACAGCGGTTGTGGGAGTGTTGGTCGCGGGCGTACTGGTGACGTCGGCCCCTGGTGCAACCGCAGCCACCAGGGCAGTCCCTGCCCCGAACAGCATCGATAACTTGAACTGGCTCAATCATGTCCAGCAGAGGGGTCACCCACCCGTGGCCGATCACAGTGTGCGTCAACGGGAGATCACCGTGCGCGCCTACGATCAAGAACACCCGCGCGGCCAGCACTGACCAGTTGACCGGTTTCCGGCAGGCGCTCTGGAGCGGCTACACCGTTGACGACTTTCACGTTGTTCAGGTCGACCGAGTCAGGGCAACACCCGGAGTCTGTCAATCCTCGGGCAGCTATGCCGGCGCGACGCGCTGCGCTATGCAACCACCGTGTCGGTGTCGGCTGCGCTGGGGTTGGCAGCCGCAATGACTGCGCTGCGAAACAGATTCCGAACGGGCTCACCCGACCCGGTGCGTATGCCAGCCACCAAAGCTCTTGGACCGCAACACATCCAGCGCAGCCTCATCACGATGGATCACGCCGACAGGGTTCGTCAATCCGCCTGGCACTTCAATAACAGAGGTGCACAACGTAGTTCAGACGCCAAGGGTAATCGGGTACGACGTGACAGGCAGTCGGGCGTGGCTTCACCACGGCATGTCGCGTTGATCGATTGAGTAATGAGTCGCCGAGAGGCACACGGGATCCGTCCTGCATGCGGTCTCGACGTGGAGTACGGAGGTTCACAAATCATGTCTCAACCCAAGGTTCGGATCGCGGCGGCCCTTGCCGCGATAGCACTTGCCGGTCTCGCCACCACGGGAGCGGCAAAGGCCCTGAACTACAACGACATTTCGAGCAACGGTCCGATGACCCTGGGTGTGACCATCACCCAGCACGCCGCCGGCCACCCCACTCTCGCCAAGGCGCGACCCGACATCACCGGTCCCGCGCCCTTGCCGCCCGAGTTGATCGGTCTCCCCGAGCGCTGACGTGGGCGGTCAAACGGGGTGAAGGGCCGTCCCCCGATCGGTGGACCCGCGATTCGGGCGATTCATGGGCTGACCAGCGGACAGACTCCACGGCTCCCAAACGGGATGGTGTTTTCAACACACCAACACCCACCGAGGGGAACACGACATGACCACCACCAACCGCATCGGCTTCGTTCGCCGCTTCGCACTGATCACCGCAGCGGCGGCCGTGCCGGTAATGGGACTCGCCATCGCGCCGACCGCCGGCGCGCAGGCTGCAGCGTTCGGTCCGTGCGGCCACCTGAACGACAACGTCGATCTCTGGAAAGACGTCAAGTACGCCACGCCAGCACACAAGGACGGCGCCATCGATGTCGTGTTTCCCGGTGGGGACAAGTCCCGTGGCTACGCGGTCCGGCAAGGACACAAGCCGGCCCAGCTCACCGATCTGCTGGTGATCCCGACGGCCCGCGAGACCGGCATCGAATGCGGCAACCTGTTGGAAGCCACCGCTCCCCACTACTTCAAGGACGCCTTCGACCAGGTCAGCATTCTCCCGCCGGGCAACCAGGGTCAGGCCCCGGACTGGGCGCTGGGTATCAACTCGGCCGACAACCGCGGCCAGGATCAGCTGCACATCCACGTGACCCTGCTCGACCCCACCGCCCGCGCCGACATCGACCAGGCCGTCAAGAACCACAAGGTCACCAAGGATGAGAAAGCCTGGAAGACCTCGGTGATCGGCGTGCGTGGCCACACCCAGGCGGGCCCGATCGAAAAGAGCCCCCGCGGCTACCGGGCCTGGAACACCGACAACATCGACCAGAACTTCTTCGCCGCGCTGAACAGCCAGATCGTCGCGCCGATCAAGAAGCAGGACCCCAGCTTCGGGATGGGCAACGAGACCGTGCTGATCACCAAGAACCACCAGGGCCCGGGCTTCATCGTGCTCGCCAGCGATGAGAAATCCGGCATCACGCCGGCCGGGGTCAACAATATCGAGCGGCTGCTCGACAAGGGCTGAGCCTGTTGCGAGCCCAACGGCCACCCGTGTGCGGGTGGCCGTTGGTGTTGGTGGGGTGAAGAGGTCAGCGCGCGATCGTCAGCAGCAGAGACGCCTCGTTATAGGGAAAAGCGTTGTAGAGCAGCCGGGAGCTGCGTATGACGAGTGGCGCGGCCTCGGCCTTACTCACCACCCGGGGGTCGGTGAGTGCGACAACCCGTCCCCGTTTGTGCAGCGCTACCGGTCCCCGGGCCAGCACGTTCTTCAACCAGTCCGACTGCGGGCCGTAGCCGACGAGGATGGCGTACCCGTCGTGGGTCTCGAACACCAACAGCGGCGTTCGATACCGCTTACCCGACTTCCGCCCGAAATGCTCGAGCGTCCCAAGGTTCGGGAGCCACGGTGTGATCGCGCGCGCTGCCGGATTGGTGACGCGCTTGTTGAACTGTGCGATTCGTCGAGGAACGCGCATTCTCGGAGTCTAGGTGGTTGATCGATGTCGGTTCACCGGCTCTTATAGCCGCAACGACGTCAGTGCCCCCAGTCGGACTCGAACCGACACTTGGCGGATTTTAAGTCGGGATTCCCGGTCTTCTACAGTTGCTGCAACGCCCCCCGACGGTCCATCAGACGCCACAAACCCGCATTTCAGACGGTACGACAGCGGCCAGACCGATCCATTGGCGGCTGCACGATCTTTTCCCACAGGTCCGCACGTCGGCGCGCGTCTGCTGACGCGGTGCTGACACAGCGGTAGTCGAGACTCGTCACTCGCGGCCGCGGCACAGAAACCGTCGCGATCTGTCAGTCGCGCATGGGAGGATGCGGTTGTGGACCCAGTATCGATTATTGTCGCGGCGGTCGCGCTTGGTGCTCAGGAAGGCGTCCGAGCGACGGCCGCGGAGGCCGTAAAGGACACCTACGCCGCTCTGAAGAGGTTAATCATCGATCGCTACAAAGGCGTCGACCCGTCGCCGGTGGAGGCTAAACCATCTTCGGAGGCGAAGCGGGCCTCACTGGAAGAGGACCTAAGGGATGCCGGCGCAGAATCGGACGGAGATTTACTCGCCGCCGCTAGGGCGCTTGTCGAAGCTGTGAAGGCTGACAATCCCGCAGCTGGTGAACCGATTGGCGTCGACCTGGAACGTATCGAGTCGGAGGCTCTCAGGATTCAGAACGTGCAGTCGTCCGGTGGCGGCGTACGGGTACGTGATGCCAAGGTTTCCGGGCCTGTCGATATTAGTGGCATCTCGGCGGGCCAGACTGGTACGAACCCAACCCCTTAGCGGGCGCGGCAGCAGGACGGGCTGGCGCCGCCGCGCCTGGAGTTCAGCTCACTGGCAATGTATTCGGTGGCGATGTCAGCGTCACTCTCGCAAACCCATCTGTGTACGACACTCTTGGACGCGAAAGTTTTCTTTCTGGCGCTCTGAGGGATTCGGACTCGCGAATTGAGAGAAGACGAGCAGGCGCAGGTCTTGACGACAATCAGATTGCTCGCATAAAACACCTAGGTGCGCGGGCACCACACCAGCTGCAGACGTTGGCGAGAGGCGACTTTCGGATACTTACGGGCGCACTCGGCACCGGTAAATCGGACATGGCTGAGGGTTGGTTCCGCGCTTCCGCCGAAGCTGCGCAGCACAATCCCAGCGCTGCCCCACCGCTCTGGATCGCCATCGACGATCTAGACTCTTCACTAGAAGTGCACGTTCAACGCGAAATCGGTTTGCACACACTGGAAACGATCGGCGCGGATATTGTCATCGACGGCCTTGATCAGCGGGCGGACCGTGCGGAAAGGACAGTCGGGTACGCGGCATCTCTCACCCACCGTTGGCCTCGCTCACGCGTGGTGCTGACCTCGCGTGCCACACACAATGCGCGGGAGGAACTGATAGTTCGAGCCTCTCCAATGCCGAGGCCCTACGGCCGAAAGCTCGCGGAGTCAATCTCTGGTTCCACGCAACTCGGTAACCTGCGGCCCGAAGTTGAGGAAGCTCTTGAAAGGCCGCTGTTTGCTCTGCTTATCGGGCAGGGAGCCAGTCTGCATGAGTTCACCACAATGACGGAGGTTATCGAGGGCGTAGTCCGCAAAATCGTTGGGCGGGAAAGCATAGACCTATACCCTCACCTTAGGCATTTGGCCACACTTACGACCACTTCCGCCCGTCCGGTTGACCCCGAGAGTTTCGTAGACTTCGACGTGGCCGCAAGACTCCGAGAGTCGCCCTTTCTCACAGAGTCTGCGCACGGTTTGTCCTTCTCGTTGGCCACCTTCGAACAGTGGTTTGCTGCGAGAGCTGTACTCGAAGGTAGCGTTTCAGTGGACGACATCCTTAATGGATTGCCATCGTTCGATCGCTGGAAGTACGTGTTCTCAATGGTTCTAGCTGCCGGCGAACCGTCCCGGGTCGATCCAGTGATGGCTCGCATTGCCCGATGGAACCCTGGAGCAATCGCCTGGGTCATTAACGACGCGGAGAGCTCAGAACTTGGCAGGTTCAGAAGCGACTCGTCAACTGGTTCCCAACACGAAATGGCCTATCGTCTTCGATTCGCCCTTGAAGCCATACTGGACGGCCTGGGACCACTAGCCATGGCCTTCACGCCGCTTAGCTTTCCCGGCGTCGAATCTCTGCCAGATCTTTCTCTCGGTCTTGAATTTGGCGGTGGGCGGGTACACACCACATGGCTCGCATCGAACCGCTCATCTGGCAGGGTGCTGCCCCCGGTGATCGATGCGTCAGTTGACTTTTCCACCGACGGATCATTCGCAATTGAAACAGCCGAGATGCCAGCTACACGGAATTGGGTTTGGACGACTGCACGTAACATTCTCGCCAGCGACCTGAGCGAGCAACTTACTTCACTAGCCATTCGCTTGGCCAGCCAGCATGAGGGCATCGTCCGTCGCGAAGTCGAAGATCTGTCCCGAAGACTAGAGAGCACCGGTCCTAATGATCTCGACGAACTGGGCCGGGGCCTGTACGGAAATATCTATCCGTTGCCGGATGTCCCGCCGGGTCCTACTGGCTGGCCTAGCTTTTCGCTCGAGGCCGTCGCCAACCGCGTACGTGCGGTTGTAGCTTCAGCAATCCAATGCTATCTCGAAATATGCGAGACTGTAGCGCCGAGATTCGGAGATACGCTAGCGCATAAAGGATTGATGCCTTTCGAGTACTACGCAGATATGTCGTATCGAGGGCCCGGGAGTGGCGGTCCCTTCTCTCTGGGACCCGCCGAACCTGGCATTCGCTGGCTCTTGCGACCTGTCGGTACACCGTTACCCAATGGTCAGAGGCGAGGGGAAAATTCGGTGAACATGACAGTAAACGACGAGCAGCGTTCACAAGAAATTCTCGATGACCGACAAACGTTTGGGGACGCCTACTTCGAGTACATAGCGAACGTGCCCGGCTTAAGACCTTTCGCAGATTCCTTCTCGCTATCAACGGGGCGATTCGACATCATCGACAAGAAGCCAGCCACACACATCGCAATCGGGTGGTTCTGGGACGACCTGAAGAACCTCAAGTGGGTTGAGGGTCAAAAGCCCCCTGACAGGACCGAATAGCGTCGGACAATCAAACGGCAGAGCGATATTCCAGCAACATATTCTCTTGGCTTCGCCGCACGTGCCCTCTCCCAACCTTTGGCGCCGCCTGGTCGTCCTCGTTGATGTAGTCCGCGTAGGTTGTGAGGGTCAGTGCAGAAGTGCTGTGGCCGAGCCACTTCGAGACCTGCCGACCACTGGACCCGCTGAACATGTCTGACGATGCATCCGAGTGCAGCTGGGGTGCCGGCTTGACGCCCCGTCGCTGGAGCATGCTTCACCGTCCGAGAGCGGGCGCTATCGCGGCATCTCGCCCGAGCCGGAGCGCCACATCGGCGTTGGCCGATGACGAAGTCCAGCACCTGGCCGTCCTAACACCCTCGGCTCAGGACGGTCAGGTGCGCTCCAGCCCGCAGGCAGAGGCGGGGGCTATGAAGTTGTCAAAGAGCCGACTCACCATCGGCGGGCCGAAAGTGCCAGTCGCGGAGTCGAACCGCGACTCGGGCAGTTCTGTCGAAAGTCGCCGCCACCGACGGGACTGGAACCGTCTACAACCCCGAGCAGCACACCCGAGAACCGTTCTGGCCGTGGGCTACCCGAAGAATCGTGGTCGCGATTCGCGCGGGTCGCGGGAAAGTTCGCTTCCGACGCTTCGGACGAGAGGCAAGCTGGCGTGCGAACCACTCGATAGGGTGCACGCTTACGCTGTGGCGCTCGGCCTCATCTGAACTCGTTGCCACGTGGTCGCAGCTGCCGCACACATGTGCGGTGGCAGCGCGGCCAAACTCGCGGTCATAGTCGCCGAAAGACATTTGTACCCCTTGTCATAGGTGTGCGGAAACGGTCCCGTTTCGTTCACCTAGCGCCGCTGGGGTAGCGCTGTCACAGACACTACAAGGGACGTGTGGGGTGAGTAGCACGTCCGGCCACCGCGGTGGGGTCGTACCGGCGGATGGAAATGCCAGCAGCAGTCGCGGCACGACCAAAAGTACACCCAAGGTTAGCTGTCGGCAACTTAACCGTGTTTACAACTGGATCAATCCAGTCGATCTGGTTTGCTGACAACGCTACGCTGCCTGGTCTGGCAGCTCACACAAGGCTGACCAGGCACGTTGGCGCCGCCGACAGGCCATATGCGCTGTAACGCATGATTGCTGTACTTACCGGTAGAGAGACGTGTGGGTCAGCTCGTGCAGTGCGTCACCAAGGGAATTGAAATAGTGGTCGGCTTCCTGATGAGTCACCCGAGGGTCGTCATGAGCAATACGGTTGCGTCGTTCACGTAAGTCGTCCAACCGACCCTTTAGTCGAGCGTCGATGACGCCTTTCGAAACTAGCTTTTTGGTCAGCGCGGCCACATTGTCGGGCTGCCTCTCGTCGGGATATTGATGCTTGAAAGACCGCTTCAGCAGTCCTTCTAGGTGGTTGAACATCAAGAGGACAGCCGCCTTGGGTTCCAGCAGTGCCAGTTCCGAGTATGAAATCGGCATCTTCGACCTTGTCGACTCCTCAGTCATAGCTGACCCCTCTTTCAGTCGTTCCCGCTCCAGAATTGTCGCGGACGCTCAAGGCTGTCGTGAGCTGTCGCCCCGCTGACGCGCTGCTGACACGGCGGCGAATATCGTGGGCAACCGCTCAACAGTTCGAATTAGAAACCGCGCCTACCAGCACGTTTCCCGTGCCCCCAGTCGGACTCGAACCGACACTTGGCGGATTTTAAGTCCGCTGCCTCTGCCAATTGGGCTATGGGGGCGATCGGTAGCACGGTACCTGGGTGCTCGGTCACCAGCGGACACGCACCCTGACACCGGGGTGCTGCGGACCCGGCGGCGCTTGGTTGAATAGCCCCCAGGGGTGGACAGCGACGGGGGCCGCGTATGCCGAGCAGTATCGCGAATTCGATTGCCGTAGTTGCCGAACGGATCGCGGCAACACTGGGACCACGCGTGATGCGGGTGATCGCCCGGTTCAACAAGTACGTCACCAATCCGCTGCAACGGCTGTGGGCGCCGTGGCTGCCCTACATGGCCGTCATCGAGCACACCGGCCGCAAGTCGGGCAAGCCGTACCGGACCCCGGTCATGGCGTTCGTCGACAACAAGTCGGTCAGGATCGTGCTGAACTACGGCGAGCACTCCGACTGGGTGCGCAACGTCCGCGCCGCCGGAACGGCCCAGGTGAGGCACCGCGGCCGGCGCTACCAGCTGACCAACCCCCGCATCATCCCGGCCAGCGACCAGAAGGCCCGGTTCGTCGCCACGCTGACCGCGCCGTGAGTGTCGGCTTGTGTGCGAAGTTCGGCCAAGAACTCGCACACAAGCCAACGTTGGACAAGGGCGCCGGGCGTAGGCTGCGGATATCCCGACTCCCGGGAGGCTGCGATGCCCGAACTGGCCATCGAACTGCGCGACGTCGTGCGCGAGTACAAGGTCGGCGGCCAGACGGTGCGCGCCCTCGACGAGATCAGCCTGCACCTCAACGGCGGGCAGTTCGTGTCGATCATCGGGCCCTCCGGCGCAGGTAAGAGCACGCTGCTGCACCTGCTGGGCGCGCTGGACTCCCCCGACTCGGGATCGATCACCTTCGACGGCGAAGAGATCGGGCGACTGGGCGACGAGCAGCAGTCGGCTTTCCGCCACCACCGGGTGGGCTTCGTGTTCCAGTTCTTCAATCTCCTGCCCACCCTGTCGGCCTGGGAGAACGTGGCCGTCCCGAAGCTGCTCGACGGGGTCCGGCTCGGCAAGGTCAAACCACAGGCCGTGGAGCTGCTGGACCGCGTCGGCCTGGGCAACCGGACCGAGCACCGGCCATCCGAACTGTCCGGCGGCCAGATGCAGCGCGTCGCGGTGGCCCGGGCCATGATGATGGACCCGCCGCTGATCCTCGCCGACGAACCGACGGGCAATCTGGACTCGACGACGGGTGCGGCGATCCTGACCCTGCTCGGCGAGGTCGCCCACGAGGAGGGCCTGGGTCGCCTGGTGGTGATGGTGACCCACAACGCCGAGGCCGCGGCCGCCACCGACCGAGTGATCACCTTGCAGGACGGCCGGCTCGGCTCCGACGAGATGTCGGTGGTGCCGGGCTCGGTCTGATGTTCTTCGCGCGAGCGCTCATCACCAGACTCGCAGCCGCAGCTAGTCGGCTCCGAGTGTTCAGCCTGCGCGAACTCATCGTGCACCGGCGGCGCACCCTCGCCTCGATCGCCGTAATGGCCGTGTCGGCAATGTATCTCGTGGCGATCCTCGGCATCTTCGGGTCCATCACCGGATCGGTCAACCGGCTGGCGGACGGCGTCGCCGGTATCGCCGCGCTTGAGGTTTCGGGTGTCACCGACGCGGGGTTTCCCGAATCGGTAGCAGCTGACGTCGCCAAGGTCCCCGGCGTCGCGACCGCCGCCCCCATGATCCGCATGACCGCGCCCACCGCGACCGAACCGGTCCTGCTGTTCGGTGCTGACAACCGCAGCCGTGCCCTGGAGGGCGCCCTCAAAGATGCGGTCGGTGTGCAGGTCCAAGCCCCCACCGCAGCCGAAGGTGTCCGCGTCGGCCCCGCCGTCGGTCACGCCAAAGGCGAGACGTTCCAGCTCGGCTCGGGCACGGTTACTGTCTCCGAAGTCCTTGAGGGCAAGCAGCTCGCCGATCTCAACGGCGGCCACTATGTGCTGGCCCCACTCCCGTTGGCGCAGAAGGTCACCGGCAGACTGGGCCAGCTCGACTCGATCCTGATCACCACCACACCGGGCGCCGACCTCGCCACGGTGCGAGATCAGGTCACCGCGGCAGTGAACGGCCGGGCACTGGTCGCCGCCCCGAGTTCGCGGGCGGCCCGCGCCGGTGACGGCGTCAAGCTGATGAACTACATGGCGCTGATGGGCGCGGCGGTCGCGCTGGTGGTCGGCGCGTTCCTGATCTACACCACGATGACGATGGCGATCGCCCAACGCCGCCCGGTCATCTCGATGCTGCGGGCCATCGGCGGTCGACGCGCCACCATCGTCCGCGACATGCTGGCCGAGGCCACGATCCTCGGACTGATCGGCGGCACCATCGGCTCACTGCTGGGAATTGTGTTGGGCCGCCTGGCCATCGGCCGGCTGCCACCGACCATGACCCAGGGCCTCGAAGCGCGCATCGAGTACTGGCTGCCCGGCTACGCCATCCCGGTGGCCATCGCCGCCACGGCACTCACCAGTGTGGCGGCGTCCGCCATGGCGGCCCGGCAGGTGTACAAGGTGTCGCCGATCGAGGCGCTGGCCCCGGTCGGCGTATCGGCGGCGGACAACGTGCCGCGCTGGCTGCGCATCGCCACCGGCCTCGCGGCGGTGGTGGTGCTGGCGGCGTCGATCGTGATCGTGTTCTACCAACCGGGTTCGGTCGCGTTCGTGGCGATCGCGGCCCTGTTCACCGCACAGATCGCACTCGGCTTCGCCCTCGCCGGCCCCATCGTCACAGCCACCGCGGCGGTAGCGCGCCTGTTCGGATCGGCCGGTGCACTGGGCGCGGCCACCGTCGAGCGGGCACCACGGCGCGTGTGGGCCACGGTGATGACCGTTCTGATCGCCGTCGTGACGACCGTGGTGATCACCGGCACGAACAACGACATGATCCGCTCGGCGCGTGATGTGTTCGCCCCGGTCGCCGACGTGGACGTCTGGGTGAGTGCTAATCCGCCCGACGAGTACCCCACCGGTCTACTGCCCCAAGGTCTTACCCAGAACGTCACCGAGGTGCCCGGCGTTGCGAAGGTCACCGAGGGCGCCCTGGGCTTCGCCGTCGTGGGCGGCACCCGCGTCATGCTCGACGGCTTCGCCCCCGGCAGCCACGATGCCCTCTTCCGCGCGCTGGACGACCAGACCCGCAGCGACGTGCTCGCCGGTCGTGGCGTGGTGCTCTCCCAGAACCTGGGCAAGACCCTCGATGTCCGAGTCGGCGATGACCTGCAGCTGCAGACCCCGCACGGCCCCCGGCAGGCGAAGGTACTGGCGCTGGTCCCCTACTTCTCGACCGTGATCGGCACGGTCGGAATGGGGCTGGACCAGATGCGCACCTGGTTCGACCGACCGGGGTCGACAACGCTGCAGGTCACGGCCACCAAGGGAACCGATCCCAATCGCCTGCTGGCCAACATCGGTCACGTCGTGCCGGCGCCCAACCACGCTTATGACGGCCGCACCGCCCTGGCCGGACTGGAAGCGCCGCTGCACCAGAGCATGTTGATCGCCAACGCGGTGTGGATCATCGTGGTGTTCGTCGCCGCGGTCGCGCTGCTGAACACCCTGACACTGTCGGTGCTCGAGCGGCGCCGTGAGATCGGGGTGCTGCGCGCGATGGGATCCAGCCGCCGCTACACACTGGCCATGGTGCTGGCCGAGGCCGCGGCCATCGGCATCGTGGGCGGCATCCTGGGCCTGCTGCTCGGTCTGATCGACCAGTGGCTGTTCAGCCTCGTCAGCGGCGACATCATGAACTTCAACGTCATCTTCCGGCCGAGCCCGATGGCGCTGGTGTTCACTCTCGGTGCGCTGGCCATCAGCCTGCTGGGCTCGCTGCCTCCGGCGCGACGGGCCGCGCGGCTCAACATCATCGAGGCCGTCAGCGTCGAATAGTGGCGACGCCCTGCAGATGTGGTGTGCACGGCGGCGGCACCAGGGTCCGCTGGGTACTGCGCAGCCCACTGGTGTCGAACCCGGCCGCGGCGATGGCGTCGACAGTGCGACGGTTCGGTTCACAGCCCGATGACAGCCATGCCCACGGCCTGGCGATCAGGTCCTGGAACCGCCCCATCAAGCCCTCGCCGCGGACATGCTCCAGAACCACCAACCGGCCATCGGGCTCCAGCACACGCCGGATCTCACCGAGCGTGGCCGCAACGTCGTCGACCGAACACAACACCAGCCCGACATGGACCGAGTCGAAACTGTTGTCCGGAAATGGAATCGCCTCCCCCGCCCCGTCGACGACATCCACCGAGATTCCGTGGCGCCGGGCCAGGGCACGCGCCATCCGGCGCATCGCCGGCTCCGGCTCCACTGCGGCAACCGATGTCACCGCACCCGGAACGAACAGCAGATCGGTCCCCGGTCCGACGCCGACCAGTAGCAACCGGCCGGTCGCATGGCTCATCGCCGACCGCCGGTAACGGCGGTAGAAAAGCCTGTCGAATATCGGCATACCGAGCCGATACACATACGGGAACAACGGATTACGGTGCTTCAATATTTGCTGCCCAGATCCAATCGGAAGGGTGGATATTCGTCGCTCATCAACGACACGTAGGCGGCGACCCGGTAACGCCAGCGGACCATGCCCATCAGCAGGTCGAACATGTCCTCCGACACCGTCCCTCGGGCCAACAACCGCACCGCGGAGATGACGCACAGCACTTGCAGCAGTGGCTCCATCGCCCAGCACATGATGATCTGCGGCAGTGCCAACAGCCACCACTTGACCAATACCGCCCAGTTGACCAGCTTTTCGGGGTAGTCGACGTCGAGATCTCCCGGATAGTCAGGGTCTGTCTTGAGACTGAATGGCGGATATCTGTCGGTGGTGTTCATCGGGAAGCGGTAGTTCATCACCCGCCACGACCACCGCAGCACGCCGACGTTGAAGTCGAACAGGGGCCGCGGATAGCGGCCCGTGCACAGAATGGCCACCCCGGCGGCCAGAGTCGAAAAGGGGTACACCAGGTACAGGCCGATCAGGATCGGATAGTGCGGCACCGCCAGCACGCACCATTTGAACAACCACAGCCAGCGGGACGGCACGTCGATCGCGCCGCGCACCCGCACGCCCTCAGAGGGCATGTTCACCACGTCCCGCACTTGTGGCGGCGGCCAGGTCCCGGCTGATCCCCGCAGACATCCGGCGATGGCTGACCAGCCGCAGGAACGTCGCCAACATCCAGGTCATGAACCGGTCCGAGACCATGGCGGCGGGCTTGAGCACCGCCTCGCCATGCGACACCTGCAGCGAGGCCACCCTCGATACCGCCGCCACTCGGTGCCGCCGGGTCTTCTCGTACCAGCGCAGCGCAGCGGACACATCCCCAACCATGCCGGCCTGAAAATCAGACAGCGCCTTGCACAGCACCATCGTGTCGAGCAACGCCTGGTTGGTGCCCTGCGCCAAGGTCGGCGGCATCGTGTGGGCGGCATCGCCCAGCAGGGTCACGGGCCCGCGCCCAGGACCAGGAATGGGATGGCGGAAATGGGGATACGGCGAATGCGCGAGATCCGAGTCGCTCAGCGTTGCGAGCAGCCGATCGACCTGGTCGGACCATCCGGTGAAACGCGCGCGGATGACCTCGATCGGGCTATCCGGCCGGACGAACTCAGGCGACCACGGTAGATCGAACCACCACTGCACCTCGGTGCCACCGGCCGGCCAGAGGCCGAGGTTGCCGTGCTCGCCGATGACGAGCATCGCGACGTGTTCGTCGGTGCCCTCGGGCAGGATTCCCAGCCCCTGCCAACTACACCAGCCGGTGGGTACGGCGGGTGGTGCGCCGACGATCTTCCGCACCGTGGAGTGCAGGCCGTCCGCGCCGATCACCAGATCACCCTCCGCACAACTGCCGTCGGCGAACTCGACCCGCGCTCCGGTGCCGCTTTCGGCGACCCCGACAACGTGGGCACTGCACCGAATCCGTTCGGCGGGAAAACCTTCCAGCAGCCGTTCGAGCAACACCCGCCGGGGCACCATCCGTACCGGGGCACCCATGCGGTTCACGATCGCGGTCACGTCCAACGTGGTCAGCCGACGTCCCGTCGACATCATGACCCGCACGGTGGACAACTGCTGGCCCGCGCCCTCCATCTCGACACCGAGTTGCGCCAGCACGGTTTCGCCGTTGGACCAGATGGTCACGGCGCCACCGCCGGCGCGGACCTCGGGCCGCTGCTCGAACACCGTGACGTCATGGCCGTCTCGCAGCAATCCCCGGGCAATCGAGATACCGCCCACCCCCGCGCCCACAACCAGAACCCGCAGCGACGCTTTCGGCGCTGACTCGTAGTGGTGCCGGCCCTGGGGCTGTATCGGGCCCACGGCCTCAATTTATGTCCGATGCGGGCCCGCTGTACAGGTCTTCCCCCGTGAAGTCCTATGCCGGGACGGCCAGGCCGGCGCGGACGACGACCACCGGTCGCGGGAAGCGCAACGTGGCGCAGGCGTCGTCGAGGGTCATCTCGATCGCCTGAGCGAGCGTGAACAAGTTCTCCGGCCCCGCGTCCAGGTCGAACCCGCCGCCGACCAGCACCCGGGTCAGTACCGTGCCATGGGCCCGACGAATGTCGGCCATCACCGCGATGAGGTCACCGACCGCGTCCGGATAGGCGGCGAAACAGTCCTGCCGCGAATCGATTTCGCGGTACAGACCGACGAGGTCCAACCGGGGCCCCTTGATCGCAGCAGATACCGCGTCAGCGTCGGTGACCCCGAGAATCACCCGCTGGCGACGATGTCGCACCGCACACGACGCGAGCAGCTGGATCTGATCGACATCGGTCACCACCACCCGACCCACTCCGAGGTTCGCACTGCAGAACACCAGTTCGTCACCACTGAACCCGTCGGCGTCCACCATCAGACGCATCGGATGAATGCCGGCCCCGATGGCCACCGTGAGGTCTGCGCTGCCACGAACAGCCACGATCGAACCGTGGTCTCGCACCCACTTGGCCACATTGTTGTCCCGAAGCGCGCGGGCCGGCAGAGCGAGCTCGACGGGATCGAGGGAGCGGCAGTACGCGGCGCACCGTCGCATGGCTTCGCGCTCAGGCGAGGCCTGCGACGTCGCCGAAGATGTGGACCAAAACCCTGCCGTGATTGTCACCGAAACCTCTTCTTCACTGCGCGCGGCCCGATGCCGTCGCGGCTGCTTCGAGCCTCCCGCCGGCTCGCAGGCCCGGCCAGGATCCTTGCGGTCTCTTGACGCCGAGCCGCCGAACTTTGGCGCTGTCTTGACGGTGCGTAAACAGCGCAGGCACGGCTGAAATTCACCGCCGGACTTCACCAGAAAGATCCCGTTAAGGACCGCCCGCCGGCCGTAAGGAAGACATAAAGATCGGCGTCGGCCGCCTCGGGCGGACGGATGGTTGTGAGCGGGTCGCCGAGATACGGCGTCCGTACACCTATGGGAGAACCCATGTCCGTAGTGGTGTTCATCGGGCTGACAGTGGCGGTCTTCGCGCTGCTCGGTCTGGTGCAGAAGTTGGTCGAGGGACTGTGAGCTACGAAAACGTCGTCGGCCTGGTCCTGGCGGTCCTCATCGCGCTGTTTCTCTTCGCGGCGCTGTTGTTTCCGGAAAGGTTCTAGTGACTACAACAACAGCGGGGATCGTCTTCCTCGTCGTCCTGGTCGTCGCGGTGGCCGCGGTCCACGTGCCGCTCGGCGACTACATGTACCGCGTATACACCTCGGAGCGGCATTCGCGCGCCGAGCGGGTCATCTACCGGTTGATCGGCGCCGACCCGAAGGCCGAGCAGACCTGGGGCGCATATGCCCGCAGCGTGCTGGCCTTCTCGGCGATCAGCATCCTGTTCCTGTTCACCTTGCAGTTGGTACAGGGCAAGTTACCGTTGCGTCTCAACGACCCGGGCACACCGATGACACCGGCACTGGCCTGGAACACCGCCGTCAGCTTCGTGACGAATACCAACTGGCAGGCCTACTCCGGTGAATCCACGCAGGGCCACCTGGTGCAGATGGCCGGCCTGGCCGTGCAGAACTTCGTCTCCGCCGCGGTCGGAATGGCGGTGGCAATGACGTTGGTGCGCGGCCTGGTTCGGCGCAACACCGGTGACCTCGGCAACTTCTGGGTGGACCTGGTGCGGGGCAATCTCCGCATCCTGCTGCCGATTTCGATCGTCGGTGCACTGATTCTCGTGAGCGGCGGGGTCATCCAGAACTTTGCGCTACACACCGAGGTGATCAACACTCTGGTCGGTGGGACACAGACCATTCCGGGCGGTCCGGTCGCCAGCCAGGAAGTCATCAAACTGTTGGGCACCAACGGCGGCGGCTTCTTCAACGCCAACTCGGCCCATCCGTTCGAGAACCCCACCACCTGGACGAACTGGGTGGAGATCTTCCTGATCCTGATGATCCCGTTCTCGTTGCCGCGCACATTCGGCCGCATGGTCGGCAGCCCCAGGCAGGGCCTGGCGATCGCGTCGGCCATGGGGGTGATCGCGACCATCAGCGTCAGCCTGATGATGCTGTTCCAGTTGCAGGCTCACGGCACCGTGCCGACGGCGGCCGGGGCAGCCATGGAAGGTGTCGAGCAGCGCTTCGGCGTCGCCAACTCAGCCGTCTTCGCCGATGCGACCACACTGACGTCGACGGGTGCGGTGGACTCCTTCCACGACTCCTACACCAGCCTCGGCGGCATGATCACCATGTTCAACATGCAGCTCGGCGAGGTGGCACCCGGCGGCGTCGGTTCGGGCCTCTACGGGATGCTAATCCTGGCGATCATCACGGTGTTCGTCGCCGGTCTGATGGTGGGCCGTACGCCGGAATACCTGGGCAAGAAAATCACCCCACGCGAGATCAAGCTGGCCGCAACCTATTTCCTCGTCACGCCCTTGATCGTGCTGACCGGCACCGCAGTCGCCATGGCCATGCCGGGCCAACGGGCGGGGATGCTCAACACCGGTCCGCACGGCCTGTCCGAGGTGCTCTACGCGTTCACCTCGGCCGCCAACAACAACGGCTCGGCATTCGCCGGCATCAGCGTCAACACCGAGTGGTACAACACCGCGCTCGGTCTGGCGATGGTGTTCGGCCGGTTCCTGCCGATCATCTTCGTGCTGGCGCTCGCCGGTTCATTGGCCCGCCAAGGCAAGACACCCGAATCCGTCGGCACCCTGCCCACTCATCGACCCCAGTTCGTCGGCATGGTTTCCGGCGTCACGCTGATCCTGGTCGCCCTCACCTTCTTGCCCATGCTCGCGCTCGGGCCCCTTGCTGAAGGAATTCACTGATGTCAGTACCTACCCTCGCCTCACCGTCGTCCGCACAGCCGAAACCCCACAGTGCCAAGCGAATCAAGGGCGGCCTGCTGGACCCGAAGATGCTGTGGAAATCGACGCCCGATGCGCTGCGCAAGCTCGACCCACGCACGCTGTGGCGCAACCCGGTCATGTTCATCGTCGAGATCGGCGCGGTCTGGAGCACCATCCTCGCCGTGCTCAACCCGTCCTGGTTCGCCGCGTTGATCGTGGTCTGGCTGTGGCTCACGGTGATCTTCGCCAATCTGGCCGAGGCCGTCGCCGAGGGGCGCGGCAAGGCCCAGGCCGAGTCGCTCCGCAAGACCAAGACCTCCACCATGGCGCGGCGCCTGACCGGCTGGTCGCCGGGCGCTCCAGGTCGCGAAGAAGAGGTCGCCGCTCCGCTGCTGCAGCAGGGTGACGTCGTCGTGGTCGAGGCCGGGCAGGTGATTCCCGGCGACGGCGATGTCGTGGAAGGCATTGCCTCGGTAGATGAATCGGCGATCACCGGTGAATCGGCACCCGTCATCCGCGAGTCCGGCGGCGACCGGAGCGCTGTCACCGGCGGCACCACGGTGCTGTCCGACCGCATCGTCGTCCAGATCACCCAGAAGCCCGGCGAGAGCTTCATCGACCGGATGATCAACCTCGTCGAGGGCGCCAACCGGCAGAAGACCCCGAACGAGATAGCGCTCAACATCCTGCTGGCCTCGCTGACGATCATCTTCGTCTTCGCCGTCGCCACCTTGCAGCCGCTGGCCATCTTCTCCAAGGCCAACAACCCCGGGGTGCCGGACACCCTGGCACTCAACGGGAACGGCATCTCGGGCATCGTGATGGTCTCGCTGCTGGTGTGCCTGATTCCCACCACCATCGGAGCTCTGCTCTCGGCGATCGGCATTGCCGGCATGGACCGGTTGGTGCAGCGCAACGTGCTCGCGATGTCGGGCCGGGCCGTCGAGGCCGCCGGTGACGTCAACACCCTGCTGCTCGACAAGACCGGCACCATCACCCTCGGTAACCGGCAGGCCGCCGCGTTCGTGCCACTGACGGGAGTGACGCCGGAGCAACTCGCCGACGCGGCACAACTGTCCAGCTTGGCCGACGAGACCCCCGAAGGTCGCTCGATCGTCGTGTTCGCCAAGCAGGAGTATGGATTACGCGGCCGCACACCCGGCGAACTCGACCATGCACACTGGGTCGAGTTCAGCGCCAACACCCGGATGTCGGGCGTCGACCTGTCCGGGGATCACCGCCTGCGCAAGGGGGCGGCGGGCGCGGTCGCCGAGTGGGTCCGGTCCGAGGGTGGTCGAGTACCGACCGAACTCGGTGACATCGTCGACGGCATCTCTGCCGCGGGTGGCACTCCGCTGGTGGTCGGCCACGTGGTCGACGGCAAGGCCGAGGTGCTCGGCGTCATCCACCTCAAGGACGTCGTCAAGCAGGGAATGCGCGAACGATTCGACGAGATGCGCCGGATGGGTATCCGCACCGTGATGATCACCGGCGACAATCCGTTGACCGCCAAAGCCATTGCCGACGAGGCCGGGGTCGACGACTTCCTCGCCGAAGCCACACCTGAAGACAAGATGGCGCTGATCAAGAAGGAGCAGGCCGGCGGCAAGCTCGTCGCGATGACCGGCGACGGCACCAACGACGCGCCCGCCCTGGCCCAGGCCGATGTCGGCGTCGCGATGAACAGCGGCACCTCGGCGGCCAAAGAGGCCGGCAACATGGTCGATCTCGACTCCGACCCCACCAAGCTCATCGAGATCGTCGAGATCGGAAAGCAGTTGCTGATCACTCGCGGGGCGCTGACCACGTTCTCCATCGCCAACGACATCGCGAAGTACTTCGCGATCATCCCGGCGTTGTTCGTGGCCCTGTTCCCTGGGCTGGACCTGCTCAACATCATGCGCCTGCACAGCCCGCAATCGGCCATCCTGTCCGCGGTGATCTTCAACGCGATCATCATCGTGGCGCTGATCCCGCTGGCGCTCAAGGGCGTCCGGTACACCCCGAGCAGCGCATCCAAACTCTTGAGCCGCAACCTCTACGTCTACGGCCTGGGCGGCATCATCGCGCCGTTCATCGGCATCAAGCTGATCGACCTCGTCGTCCAACTCTTTCCGGGAATGTGACATGAAATTCTCCAACCTGCTCCGCCAACACGCAGCCGCCCTGCGGGCGCTGCTGGTGCTCACCGTGATCCTGGGGATCGGCTATCCGGTCTTCATCTGGCTGGTGGCCCAGATCCCCGGCCTGCGCGACAAAGCCGACGGGTCACTGATCGAGGCGAACGGAAAACCTGTGGGCAGCAGCCTGATCGGTCAGTCCTTCACCGATACCGACGGCAACCCGCTGCCCCGGTACTTCCAGAGCCGGCCGTCGATGGCCGGTGACGGGTACGACCCGATGGCCACCAGTGCGAGCAACCTCGGCCCGGAAAGCATTGTGGACCAACCCGACAAGCCCAGCCTGCTCACCCAGGTGTGCACGCGCAGCGCAGCCATCGGCAAGCTCGACGGTGTCGACGGCGCCCGCCCGTTCTGCACCGGAGGCGGTGTGGGAGCAGTGCTGTCGGTGATCGGCCCGCGGGATGCTCGCGGAAACGTCGTGCACCCCACCAAGGTGGTCAGCGTCAACGAGCCGTGCGACACCACCACGACCGCGTTCCTCAACACCTACGAAGGTGTCCGGGTGGAATGCGCGAAGGCCGGTGAGGACTACAGCTTCGGCCTGATCGTGCCGATCCGCGGCAACGCACCCGCCCACCCGCAGGTGCCGGCCGATGCCGTCACCGCCAGCGGCAGCGGGCTCGACCCGCACATCTCGCCGGCCTACGCCGATCTGCAGGTCAACCGGGTGGCCAAGGCTCGCGGCCTGAACCCGGATCTGGTGCGCTCGATGGTGGCCCAGCACACCGACGGACGCACCCTGGGCTTCTTCGGCGAACCGCGGGTCAACGTGCTCGAACTCAACATCGCCCTCGACGGGCTGTAGGCACGAGGATGATGGTCTTGTGAGTACGCCGTCGTCCAGCCCCGCCAAACGCGGTGAGCTGCGCATATATCTGGGCGCGGCCCCCGGCGTGGGCAAGACGTACGCCATGCTCGGCGAGGCGCACCGCCGACTCGAGCGTGGTACCGACCTGGTTGCCGCAGTGGTGGAGACGCACGGACGTAGGAAAACTGCCGAGCTTCTTGAGGGCATCGAGACCATCCCGCCGCGCTACGTCGAGTACCGGGGAGGCCGTTTCCCGGAGCTCGACGTGGCCGCGGTGCTCGCTCGTAACCCGCAGGTGGTGTTGGTCGACGAACTCGCCCACACCAACACTCCGGGCAGCAAGAACCCCAAACGCTGGCAGGACGTCGAGGAACTGCTCGCCGCCGGGATCACCGTGATCTCCACGGTCAACGTCCAGCATCTGGAGAGCCTCAACGACGTCGTCACCCAGATCACCGGAATCGAGCAGCAGGAGAAGGTTCCCGACGAGGTCGTCCGGGCGGCCGATCAGATCGAGCTGGTCGACATCACCCCGGAGGCATTGCGGCGCAGGCTGTCCCACGGCAACGTGTACGCACCCGAACGCGTCGATGCCGCACTGTCCAACTACTTCCGCCGCGGAAACCTCACCGCGCTGCGGGAACTGGCGCTGCTGTGGCTGGCCGATCAGGTCGACGCCGCCCTGGCCAAGTATCGGGCCGACAACAAGATCACCGATACCTGGGAGGCCCGCGAACGCGTCGTCGTCGCCGTGACCGGCGGTGCCGAGTCGGAAACCCTGGTGCGCAGGGCTTCCCGGATCGCATCGAAGTCCAGCGCCGAGCTGATGGTGGTGCACGTCGTTCGCGGAGACGGACTTTCCGGGGTCTCGGCACCCCAGATGGGCAAGGTGCGAGAGCTGGCGGCCAGCCTGGGGGCCACCGTGCACACCGTCGTCGGCGACGACGTACCCGCCGCATTGCTGGATTTCGCCCGCGAACGAAACGCCACCCAGCTGGTGCTCGGCACGTCGCGGCGGTCCCGCTGGGCAAGGATTTTCGAAGAGGGCATCGGCCCGGCTGTGGTGCAGCAGTCAGGCAAGATCGACGTTCACATGGTGACCCATGACCAGGCCCGGCGCGGGTTCGGCTGGGCGACCGCCACACCCCGGCAACGCCACATCGCATCCTGGCTTGCCGCCGTGGTCGTTCCGTCCGCGATCTGCCTGCTGATCGTCGGGGTACTGGATCCGATCCTCGGGGTCAGCGGCGAGAGCGCACTGTTTTTCATCGGCGTGCTGGTCGTCGCGCTTCTGGGTGGTGTCGCGCCCGCGGCGCTGTCGGCCCTGCTGTCCGGGCTGCTGTTGAACTACTTCCTGGTGGCGCCGCGACACACATTCACCATCTCCGAGCCCGACAGCGCGGTCACCGTCGTGGTGCTGCTGCTGGTCGCCGTGGCGGTCGCCGCACTCGTTGACGGGGCGGCCAGCCGGGCTCGCGAAGCCCGGAAAGCCTCGCAGGAGGCCGAACTGCTGACCCTGTTCGCCGGGTCTGTGCTGCGCGGCGCCGATCTGACCACCCTGTTGGAACGGTTGCGCGAGACCTACTCCCAACGGGCCGTCAGCCTGCTGCGAGAACAGAACGGAACCGCGGAGATCGTCGCGTGCGTCGGCACCAAGCCGTGCGCCGAGGTGGACACCGCCGACACCGCGATCGAAGTCGGAGACGACGAGTTCTGGCTGTTGATGGCCGGACGCAAACTCGCTGCCCGTGACCGCCGCGTGCTCAGCGCAGTCGCCAAACAGGCTGCCGGACTGGTCAAACAACGCGAACTCACGGAGGAAGCGAGCAAAGCCGCAGCCATCGCACAAGCCGACGAACTGCGGCGCTCACTGCTCTCCGCGGTCAGCCACGACCTGCGCACCCCACTGGCAGCGGCCAAGGCGGCGGCGTCGAGTCTGCGCAGCGAGGACATCGACTTCTCCGCCGAGGACACCGCCGAACTGCTGGCCACCATCGAGGAATCCGTCGACGCCCTCACCGCGCTCGTCGGCAACCTGCTGGACTCCTCGCGGCTGTCAGCAGGAGTGGTTCGCCCCGAACTGCGCCGCGTCTATCTCGAGGAGACCGTGCAACGCGCTTTGCTCGGAATCAGCAAGGGCACCACCGGATTCACCCGGGAAGGACTGGACCGGGTCAAGGTCGAGGTCGGTGACGCCGTCGCGATGGCTGACGCCGGGCTACTGGAGCGGGTGCTGGCCAACCTGATCGACAATGCCCTGCGGTATGCGCCGGAGGGGCCCATCCGGGTCAGTGCCGGGCAGGTGGCCGACCGGGTGCTGATCGCGGTGATCGACGAAGGACCCGGGATGCCGCGCGGCGCCGAGGAACAACTGTTCGCACCGTTCCAACGGCTCGGCGATCACAACACGACCATCGGTGTCGGCCTGGGCCTGTCCGTGGCGCGCGGCTTCGTCGAAGCCATGGGCGGGACCATCTCGGCGACCGATACCCCCGGCGGCGGTCTTACCGTCGAAATCGACCTTGCGGCACCACCAAAGGACGACGCCCTATGACATCGACCGCACCCAAGACCCGCGTACTGGTGATCGACGACGAGCCTCAGATCCTGCGTGCCCTGCGGATCAACCTGTCGGTGCGCGGCTACGAGGTCGACACCGCCACCGACGGCGGGCAGGGCCTGCGCGCCGCCGCCGATCACCGGCCCGATGTGATCGTGCTGGACCTCGGCCTGCCCGACATGTCGGGCATCGAGGTGCTGGCCGGCCTGCGCGGTTGGCTGTCGGCTCCCGTGATCGTGCTCTCGGCCCGCACCGACTCGTCGGACAAAGTCGAGGCGCTCGATGCCGGCGCTGACGATTACGTCACCAAACCCTTTGGTATGGACGAATTCCTGGCCCGGCTGCGGGCAGCCGTGCGTCGTGGAGCGGCGGCCTCCGAAACCGATGAGCCCGTCATCGAAACGTCCTCGTTCACCGTCGATCTCGCCGCCAAGAAGGTGACCAAGAACAACCACGAGGTGCACCTGACGCCCACCGAGTGGGGAATGTTGGAGATGCTGGTGCGCAACCGCGGCAAGTTGGTGGGCCGGGAGGAGCTGCTGCGTGAGGTGTGGGGCCCGGCCTATGCCAAGGAGACCCACTATCTGCGGGTGTACCTCGCGCAGTTGCGCCGCAAGCTCGAGGACGATCCGTCACATCCGGTGCATCTGCTGACCGAGGCGGGGATGGGCTACCGCTTCCAGGAGTGATTTCTCTCCGCGAGCAGACGCAAATGTCCCCGACACGCCGGAGAAAACGGTGCATTTGCGTCTGTTCGCGCGAGCAAGGTCAGCTGGAGCCCACGGTGAGCGCCAGGACGGCGCGGTTGAGCCGGCGCCGCGGCCAGCCGAGAATGCCGTCATCGGCCAGCGCTGCCCGTGCCGCGTTACGCCCGCAGATGCCGTGCACCCCTCCGCCGGGTGTCGCGCCGGCGCTGCCCAGGTAGACATTGGACACCGAGGTTTCCGCCCGGCCGAAACCCGGGGTCGGTCGGAAGATCACCTGTTGGAACAACTGTGCGGTTCCGCCGTTCACCGCGCCGGTGTGCAGGTTGGCGTCGCCGGCCTGAAGATCGGAGGGGCGCTGGATGGTGGTGCCGATGACCCGCTCGCCAAAACCCGGCGCATGCTGCTCGAGCACCGCACCCACGCGCTCGGCGAGCCGGTCGGCCGCCGCGTCGTCAGCGACCTCACGCGGCAGGTGCGTATAGGCCCAGGCACTTTCGGTTCCGCTCGGCGAGCGGCTGGGATCGGCAGTGGACATCTGCCCGAACAGCATGAACGGCCGCCGCGGCAGGGTCGCGGTGTTCAGATCGGCCATCCAGCGGATGAGACCGTCGCGGTCTGCTCCCAGGTGCACCGTGCCCACCTCGTTCAAACTCTTGGACCGCCATGGCACCGGTGCATCGAGAGCGAAGTTCAGCTTGAGAACCGGGGTGTCCCAGACGAAGCGATGCATACTGTCTGCCACTGTGGCGGGGACCGCCTCCGCAGGCAACAACTTCTGATAGAGCCGGGGTGCCGAGGTATCGGCGATCACCGCTCGACGCACCCGCACCGTGGTCCCACCGGTCGTGTGCACGGCAACTGCTCGTCCGCCGCGGACGTCCACGCCCGAAACTTCACGGCCGCATTCGATGCGGGCCCCGGCCGATCGGGCCCGGTTGACCAGGGCCGCCGTCAGCTGTCCCGCACCGCCGACAGGCACCGGCCAGCCGCCGTCCTGGGCCATCATCAACAACAGGTAACCCATGACCCCGCTGCCCGGTGCGTCGATCGGCACATCGGCGTGCATCGCGTTGCCCAGCAACAGCAGTCGAGCACCTTCACCCTCGAAGAGCTGGTCGGCCATCACGCCCGCAGGCAGCAGCAACAGGTGGGCCAACCGCAGCGCCTCTCTGGTGCCGAGTTTGCGCAACAACCCCACCACGCCTCGTACCGGTGGAAACGGCGCGAACAGCGCCGACACGAGGTCGCCGCGAATACGCTCCCACTGCTCGAACAGCTCATACCAGCGCTGTCCATCGCCGCGCTGCCGGTGCTCCAACTCTGTTGCGGTGCGCTCGATCTCGCGGTAGATCACCGGGGCATCGTCATCTTCGGCCGAGCGCGGGTGCCCCACCACGGCCGGCGCGTGCGTCCAGCGCAAACCATGGCTCTCCAGGTCCAGCGCCTGCAAGGCGGGCGAGACCACTGACAAGGGATAGAAGGCGCTGTAAAGGTCGCTGATGTAACCCGGGAACAGCTCGGCGCTCTTCACCGCTCCCCCGGGCTCGGGCTGCGCCTCCAGAACGATGACGTCCCAGCCCGCATCGGCCAGCATCGCCGCGGCAACCAGTCCGTTGTGCCCGGCGCCGATCACCACTGCATCCGCGCTGTCACGGCTCATTCCGGCTCTGTCCGCCGCTCGGCCAATGACACCAGGCGTTCGGTGCATTCCCGGTTGCGTGGATAGACGGCCATCAACGCCAGCCGCCGCGGAATCCAGTTCAGCGGCCCGCCGACAGGGACTTCGGCCATTTCGACGCGCGATCCGGTGGGCGTGTCGGCGAGGCGCAAGACGATGCGGGCCATTCCGAACGGACGGGTCTTGGCCAGCAGGACGATTTCTTCGGTAGGCGTGCAGGATTCGACCTCGGTCTCGTCGTTGACCACCAGCGGCCAGATACCGATGGTGTGGTGGATGACGCTGCCCGGCGCCGGCCAGTTCGCGTCGACCGCGCGCATGCGCGTGTTTCCCACCACCCACTGGGAGTACGTCCAACCGTCTGCAATCACGTCCCACACCTGTTGTCGCGTCGCTGTGGTGTCTCGCTTGACAGTCAGGGACGAGTCGACCGCTGCCGGTGAAGATTCCATGGCACGTGATCCTTTCGAGTTTTCATTGACGCCCGGCCGGGCTGGAGATGACCCGGCTCACAACGGCTTTGGCCGAGTCGGGTAGCACTCGGTTCGCCAGGCCCAGCACCTTGGACGGCACCGACGCGGCGACGACTTTGCGCCGGCCGCGCATCAACGCGGCGTAACCCTGTTCGGCCACCTCGGCCGGATCGTCCTTGGGTCCCCGTCCCATCACGGTGTCCTGCATGTGGCCGCGGCGGAAGAAGTTGGTGTCGGTCGGCCCCGGCATCAGCGCGGTGACGAAGACACCGGTATCCCGGAACTCGTCGTGCAGCGCCTCGGACAGTGACTGGATGTACGACTTGGAGGCGTTGTACACACTCTGCAGCGAACCGGGCATGGTCGCGGCGATCGACGAGGTGAACAGCACCTTGCCCGTTCCATGTGCCGCCATATCGCGCAGTACCAACTTGGCCAGCTGCGTGGTGGAGCGCACGTTGAGGTCGATGATCCCCAGGTCGGTCTCCAGATCGCCCTCGATGAACGGGCCGGCGCGGCCCGCACCGGCATTCAGCACGGCCACGTCAACGCGGCGTGCACCGTCGGTAGCGCCCTTGGTGACTGCGTAGTACAGCTGGTCGACGTCGTCGGGATTACGCAGATCCACCCGGATGGCCCGGGCATCCACCCCGCTGGCCCCGAGTTCTTCGGCGCGGGCATGGACCGCTTCCTCGTCGGCCACCAGCACCAGGTCATACCCGTCGCCTGCGAGCAGTTTGGCCAACTCATATCCGATGCCGCTAGACGCTCCGGTCACCAGCGCCAGCGGAGAGGTGTCAGACATGCCCGCTGGGCTACCCCGCGCTGGTCACGTCAAACCTCGCCACGCCGGCCCGCTGGTCATCGGCAAAGGTCTGATTTGTAGGTGTTTTGCGGGGTTGCGCGGACGTTGCACGTGACGCACATTACGGTTTGCGGTATGTCCCCTGACGGTGCCGTTTACCGCGCGCTCTTCGAAGCCAGCCTCAGCGACCCTGCCACCTTCTGGGCCGACGCCGCCAAGGCCGTGACCTGGACCTCCGAGCCACAGCGCATCCTGGACGACACCAACCCACCGTTCTACCGCTGGTTCCCCGACGGCAAGCTCAACACCTGCGCGAACGCCCTGGACCGGCACGTCGCCGAACGCGGCGATCAAGCCGCGCTGATCTACGACTCCCCGGTCACCGGCACCAAGGCCAGCTACACCTACCTCGAGTTACGCGACGCCACCGCCCGGTTCGCCGGGGCCCTGCGTGGGCTCGGGGTGAACAAGGGCGATCTCGTGGTGATCTACATGCCGATGGTGCCCGAGGCCGTGATCGCGATGCTGGCCTGCGCCCGGCTCGGCGCGGTGCACTCGGTGGTGTTCGGTGGATTCGCCGCCCACGAGCTGGCCACTCGCATCGATGACGCCCGCCCGGTGGTCGTGGTGAGTGCGTCCTGCGGCATCGAGCCGACCCGCACGGTCGAGTACAAACCCATGCTGGATGCGGCCCTCGAGATCGCCGAGCACAAGCCCGGGGCTTGCGTCATCCTGCAGCGCGAGCAGTGCCCCTGCGAGTTGGTCGACGGGCGCGACCACGACTGGCAGCAGCTCGTGACCCAAGCCCAGCCGGCCGAGCCGGTACCGGTGGCCGCCACTGACCCGCTGTACGTGCTGTACACGTCAGGAACCACCGGCAAACCCAAGGGCATCGTCCGCGACAACGGCGGGCATGCGGTGGCCCTGTTGTGGAGCATGCGCCACATCTACGACGTGGCACCCGGCGACGTGTTCTGGGCGGCCTCCGACGTCGGCTGGGTGGTCGGCCACTCCTACATCGTGTATGCGCCGTTGCTCCTGGGCGCGACAACTGTTCTCTACGAAGGCAAACCAGTCGGCACACCCGACGCCGGGGCGTTCTGGCGTGTGGCGTCGGAGTACGGCGTCAAGGCGCTGTTCACCGCGCCGACGGCGATCCGGGCGATCAAGAAGGAAGATCCCGACGCCACCCGACTGGCCGACTACGACCTGTCCGGGCTGAAGTACCTGTTCCAGGCCGGCGAGCGACTGGACCCCGACACCTACCACTGGGCGGCCGACAAACTCGGCATACCGGTGGTCGACCACTGGTGGCAGACCGAGACCGGATGGGCAATCGCGGCCGACCCGATGGGTGTCGAACCGCTGCCGATCAAGGCCGGCTCGGCCACGGTCCCGATGCCCGGCTACGACGTGCAGATCCTGCGTTCGGACGGCACCCCGTGTGAAGCCGGCGAGGAAGGCGCGATCTGCATCAAGCTGCCGCTGCCGCCGGGAACGTTGCCCACCCTGTGGGGCGACGACCATCGCTACGTCGCGTCGTATCTGTCGGCGTTCACCGGCTACTACCTCACCGGCGACGGCGGTTACCTGGACGCCGACGGCTACCTGTTCGTGATGGGCCGTACCGACGATGTGATCAACGTTGCCGGGCATCGGCTGTCAACCGGATCCATCGAGGCCGTGCTGGCTGACCATCCGTCGGTGGCCGAATGCGCGGTGATCGGCGTCGCCGACGAGCTCAAGGGTCAGGTGCCGCGCGGTTTCGTGGTGCTCAAAACCGGGGCGTCCACCGAGGGAATCACCCAGGAGCTCGTGGACCGGGTGCGGGAAAGCATCGGCGCCGTAGCGGTTTTCAAGAAGGTCGACGTGGTAGCGGCGTTGCCGAAGACCCGCTCGGGCAAGATCCTGCGTAAGACCATGCGCGGGATCGCCGATGGGCGCGACGAGCCGGTGCCCTCCACCATCGAGGACCCCGCCGTGCTCGACGCCCTCAAGGATGTCTTGCAGCGCTAGGAAAGTCGGGGCCAGGCGCGGTTGCTCAGCAGCCGCAGCCCGTTGAGGACGACCAGAACCGTCGACCCCTCATGCCCGGCCACCCCGAGCGGTAACGGCAAGTGTCCGAATAGATCCCACGCCACCAGGACAGTGATGGCCGTGGCCGCGATCACCAGGTTGGCCACCACCAGCCGACGGGCCCGCCGGGCCAGAGCGACCACAGCGGCGATCGCGGAAAGATCGTCACCGACCGTGACGACGTCAGCGGTGTCGACCGCGAGATCAGCACCGCAGCGTCCCATGGCCATCGATGAATGAGCCGACGCCATGGCCGGCGCGTCGTTGACACCGTCGCCCACCATGAGCACCCGCCGCCCGCCGGCTTCCAGCTCACGTACCGCGGCAGCTTTGTCCTCGGGCAGCAATCCGGCCCGCACGTCCTCAATTCCCAGCTGCCCGGCCAGCCGGGCAGCCGCCGCATGGTTGTCGCCGGTAAGCAGTACCGGCGAGCATCCGGTGAGACTGTGCAACGCCTGCACCGTGGCCCCCGCACCCGGACGGACCTGATCTTGCAGGCCCAGCACTCCGATCGCCCGATCACCGACGGTCACGATCACCGCGGTCGCCCCCGTGTCCTCGATCTCGGCCACAACCGGAAGCGTCGGACCGACATACGCGGCCGGGCTCAGGACCTCTACCCGTTGACCGTCGACCTCCGCCGTCACACCCTGGCCGGCGATCGCGGCGAAGGTGGCGGCCTCGGACACCGCAATGGCACGGGCCGCGGCCTCGGCGACAATGGCCCGCCCGACCGGGTGCTCGCTGAATTGCTCTGCGGCAGCGGCGGTGGCGAGGACCTTGGCAGTGCCCACACCGGAGAGTGCCACCATCTGCACCACCTCGGGTGCACCTGTCGTCAGCGTCCCGGTCTTGTCGAGCACGACGACGTCGGTATCGGCCAGACGCTCCATGGCGACCGCCGACTTCACCAGCACGCCGCGACGGCTGGCATTGGCGATCGCGCACAGCAGAGGCGGCATCGTTGCCAGCACGACGGCGCATGGCGAGGCCACGATCATGAACGTCATGGCGCGCAACAGCGTTGACCGGAGATCGGCGCCGAACATCAGCGGCGCCGCGAACAGGATCAGCGTGGCGGCCACCACGAGTACCGAATAGCGCTGCTCGACCTTCTCGATGAACAGCTGAGTGGTGGCCTTGGTGGCCGAGGCAGCGGCTACGGCCGCCACGATGCGCGCCATCACCGTGCTCGACGGGTCCTGGGTAACGGTGACCTGTAGAGCACCCGAGGTGTTGAGGGTTCCGGCGAAGACCTCGTCGCCCTTGCTCTTGGTGACCGGCAGGGGTTCACCGGTGATCGACGACTGGTCCACGTCCGACGATCCGCCGATCACGGTGCCGTCAGCCGAGATCCGTTCCCCCGGCCTGATCAGGATTCGATCACCGGGCCGCAAGGATTCAGCGGCGACAACGCGTTGAGCACCGTCAGCCTCGAGCAGGGTCGCGTCGGCCGGCGCCAGGCCGAGCAGACCACGCACCGACCGTTCGGTGCGTGCGGTGGCCATGTCCTCCAACGCACCAGACGTCGCGAAGATGACGATCAACAAGGCACCGTCGAACACCTGCCCGATGGCTGCCGCACCGAGCGCCGCCAGGATCATCAGCAGGTCGACGTCAAGGGTGCGGTCCCGCAGGGCCTGAACGCCGGACACTGCCGATTGCCAGCCCCCGGCGAGATAGCACACCAGGTACAGCGCCCACCACACCGCCGGCGGGGCGTCCGCAAGCTGCGCGCCCACCCCGCAGAGCATCAGCGCCAAAGCCGCGACAGCCCAACGCACCGACTCCACCGACCAGATCCACCTGCCGATACCCCGCGGTCCGGCCGATCGTGCGTCGTCATCACGAACCGGAGACACCTCGATCGACGCTGCGGTCATGGACAGCACCTCCCGTTCGTCCTCACACACATCAGCCATATTTATACATGTAAAGATTGAAATGTATAGCTGGCATTTTGGACGGCATGCTTGAATGAATGCCATGGGTCACGGAGTTGAGGGGCACGCGACGCCGCCCGCGACGCTCGACGCAGCCTCAGCCGCCAAGGTTGCCGAGACCCTGCAAGCCCTGGCCTCCCCCAACCGCTTGCTGATCTTGACCCGACTACGGGAATCACCTTGCTCGGTGACCGAGCTGTCCATGGCGGTCGGCATGGAGCAACCAGCCGTCTCCAACCAGCTTCGGCTATTGCGGGCGCTGGGTCTGGTGACCGGCGACAGATCCGGCCGCAACATCGTGTACCGGCTTTACGACAGCCATGTCGCGCAGCTGCTCGATGAAGCCATCTACCACATCGAGCACCTCCGCCTCGGCGCCCGCGAAAGCTCGGCCTGAGGCCTAAACCCGCTGGGGCCAAAGAGTTTCACGCGTTGTTCACCTGAGGCCACCGATCCGGAACACGCCGCGCGGCAAAAACGCCCACCGTTGCCGGAATCCTTTATTTTCACGCCTACCCGAACTATTGTGAAGTCGTTATATGTTGATGTCCGCCCATAATCGGGAGTTTGCTGTCAGCCGGACCGGCAGCACCCGAACAGTGAGGAGTTGAACAACGATGCGCATGGCAACCAAGGGATCCTGCACCTGTCGCTGCAATGCCTGCGACGGTGGCCACCACTGCGGAAACCCCCCGAACTGCAACGCACGGCGCTGACGCCGCGGGTGACCTGTCGCCCGGGCAACCGGCGGCAGGTCACCATCAGTACCGCCTGACCGTCCGGCCACCACCCTCTCGATCGCACCGATCAACCGTGCGATCTCGTGCGCTGTCGCACTTGCCGGCTCCTCCACCTCCCCGATTCTGAACCAGGCCTGCCTTATGCTGCGGCTGTGCTCACCGCACTGATCTGGGGCCTTGTCGCCGCATCCTCACTGCTTCTCGGTGCCGTCGCCGGCGTGATCCGAACCTGGAATCGACGACTCGTCGGCCTGGTTCTCGGCTTCGGCGCCGGAGCACTCATCTCCAGCATCTCCTTCGAACTCGCCGAAGAGGGCTTCCGGGCCAGCGGCGGCTGGACCGTCGCGCTCGGACTGGCCATCGGAGCCGTGGTGTTCTATCTGGCCGACAAGGCCGTAGATCGGCTGGGCCGCAAAGGGACCCAAACCGCCGGGCTGCCATTGTTGCTCGGCGCCCTGCTCGACGGTATTCCCGAGCAGGCCGCACTGGGCATCGGCATCGCGACCGGAGCCGGTGTCAGCCTGGCCCTGGTGGTCTCAATTTTCGTATCGAACCTTCCCGAATCCATCGGGTCGGCCAGCGACATGCGATCCGCCGGAGAGCCCGCCAGCCGGATCGTGGGCGGCTGGGCCGCGATCGCCGCGCTATGCGCACTGGCCACCGTGGGCGGCTACCAGCTACAGGATGTCGCCGGCGCCCAATTGCAAGGTGGGATCAACGGATTCGCCGCGGGAGCGCTGCTGGTCATGCTGGTGGGCTCGATGATCCCGGAGGCCACAGAGAAAGCCGGCGAGAACGCCGGGCTGGCGGCCGTGCTGGGATTCGCCGTCGCGGCCGGGCTGTCGCTGGCCGGGTGAGCCGAGCGCGGGTTAGGTTCGGCAAGTGACTGCGCAGTGGCACCTGGGGCCCGTCAGCATCGGGGTGCACAACCTGTTCGTCGCACTCGGGGTGTCCGCTGCCCTGCTGGTGTTCATCGCCGAGGCCCGCCGTCGCGGCGCGGTCAACGAGCAATCCGTTGTCGCCGCGGCCGGTGCACTGATCGGTGGGGCGATCGGGATGAGGATGACGGGGTGGATACGTCACCTGGACTTCAGCGCCAATCCGACCTTGGCACAGGCCTGGCAGTTCGGCTCCCGCAGCATCCTGGGCGGACTGTTGGGCGCCTACCTCGGGGTGCTGATCGCCAAGCGCGTCGGGGGCTATCGCGGCAAGACCGGTGATCTGTTCGCGCCCGCTGTCGCGCTCGGCATGGCCATCGGCCGCATCGGGTGCCACCTCACCGAGGCCCCCGGACGACCGACCACCCTGCCGTGGGGGATCCACGCGCCGGCCGACACCCCCGAATGCCCGGGCTGCGTGGCCGGAGTCGCCATGCACCCGTCGTTTCTGTACGAGATCGCGTTTCAGCTCACCGCCTTCGCGGTGTTGCTGTGGCTGCGACCCCGGATCGGCAGACCCGGTGAGCTGTTCGTGCTCTACGTCGCCGGTTATGCGGTGTTCCGGTTCCTCGTCGAGTTCGTCCGCGCCAACGAGACCGTGTGGCTGGACCTGACCCGCCCGCAATGGTTCCTGCTGCCGTCGTTGCTGATCCTGGGATTTCGGCTGTGGTACGGCTACCGCCGCGGGTACTATCGCAACCCAGCCCGCACTCAGGAGGTGCCCGCATGACGACACCACCCGGCCCACCTGAAGACGTGCCCCCGCCAGGTGACGAACCACCGGCGTTCGGACCGCAAAGCTTTGAACCACAAGGGATCCCACCGGCCTATCACGGTGATCCATCCGCACCGCCAACTCAGCCTCCCGGATACCCGCCCTATCAGTATCCGCCGGGCTATCCGTACGGCCCACCACCGCAACCCGAACGGCGCATCTCCGTTCCCATGGTGATCATCGGACCGTTTCTCTACGCCGCACTCAACCTGATGATCGGATTCGCCGCCTTCATAAGCGCCGGCGCCGCCGACAGCGGCGGGGGCAGCGCCAACGCAGTTCTCGGCGCCGCAGCAGTCCTGTTGGCCTTCATCGCGTTCGGTGGCGGCACCGTGATGTTGTTCTCGAAGAGCCCGACAGCCAGGGGCCTCGGCATCGGGTTGATGGTCGGCTGGGCTCTGGTTTCGCTCGTCACCGCCGGATTCTGTACCGGCATCAACCCTGAGCTGTACGCCCTGTGAGCACCGGTATGGGGTTGCGTGGCGACCGTTTGCACCGGTATGTCACCGCGTTCTGTCCACACTGCCATGACGAGGCGCCCGAGCGCCTCTTGGCCGACGTCGCGCGGCTGGCCGGCATCCTGGTGGAACGCGACGGGCACATCTGGCTCGAACGTGGCTGCCGCATACACGGATTGGTCCGCACGCTGTACGACGAGGACCCCGAGATCCTGTCGTACCTCGAGGAGTGGACGGCCCCGACCAAGGCTCACATCCCCGATGTGGCAGGCAACTTCGACCCGATTCCCTCGGCCTATCTTCGTGGCCTACCCGAGATGCAGACCCAGCACACCTGCATCCTGCTGCAGGACATCGCCGAGACGTGCAACCTGCGTTGCCCCACCTGTTTCACCGACAGTTCGCCCGATCTGCGGCACGTGGTGCCCACCGCTGACGTGCTGGCCAACGTCGACCAGCGGCTGGCACGGGAGAACGGCCGCATCGACGTCCTGATGCTCAGCGGCGGGGAACCCACCCTGCACCCAGACCTGGCCGCCTTGCTCGATCAGCTGGTCGCCCGGCCCATCACCCGAATCCTGGTCAACAGCAACGGGGTCCGCATCGCCAACGACGACACGCTGCTCGACCTACTCACCGCACACCGCGAACGGGTCGAGGTGTACCTGCAATACGACGGGCTGTCCGAGCAAGCCCACCGTCATCACCGCGGCGGCGATCTCCGGCGCACCAAAGCCCAAGCCCTGCAGCGGCTGTCCGAGCGGGAGATCTTCACAACCTTGGTGATGACGTGCGCACTGGGAGTCAATGACGACGAGATCGGTGACATGGTCAGGCTGGCTCTGGACACGCCCTACGTCGGCGGGCTCACCATCCAGCCGCAGTTCGGTTCCGGCCGGTCCGGCGCGATCGACGCCATGAACCGGCTGACCCATACCGGCGTACTCAAGCGACTCGGACCGCAGACCGACGGCGCCGTCACCTGGCGCGACCTGACCGCACTGCCCTGCTCACACCCGCATTGCTGTTCGGTCGGATACCTGGTCCGCGACGACAGCGACCAGTGGCGCTCACTGGTATCACTGATCGGCACCGAGAGCCTCAAAGACAAGCTGGGGCTGGTATCCAACCGGATCGCCGACACCGAGCTGCCTCGCGAGCTGCGGCTGGCGGTGCAGGAGTCACTGCTCGGGCTGCTCTCGGAGCAGTCGTCGCTCTCGCATCCGCAGATCGGCGATGTCTGGCGCGCCATCTGCGAGAGCTGCGACCTGGGTATGGGAACGCTTCTGACACTGGCGTCCTCGGCGCTGCCGGGGCGCCGCCGCAAGATCCGTAGGTTGCTCGGCGAGCGTGTGGTGCGCCTGACCGTCAAACCCTTCATGGATATGTCGACGATGATCGAAGAGCGGCTGACCCAGTGTTGTGTGCACGTCGGTACCCGCTCCGGGCAGCCGGATTCGGCCCAGCACCAGTGCGCACCGTTCTGCGCCGTGCAAGCCTGGCCCGCACTCGGCCGTCAACGGCTGTCCTTGTCATCAGGGCAGGCATTACCGCTCATCGAGATTCGATGAGCCGGCGAACGGGCTGGTCACGGTCGCATCAGGCCCCGACCAGCAGGCTCGCAGACCAGGTCAGCACGGCTTTCTGCCAGGCACCGATGGCAGAAACTGTGAACTACTGTTCCTAACCGTCCTCTTAAGCTGCTAACTTCGCATGAAGTGGGTGTCCCACTGCCGGGGGCCTGCCACCTTTCTTTGGATCAGTCAGGAGTGAATGCCTTGAAGATGATGAACCTCAGTACGGCCTTTGCCGGAGCGGCTATCGCCGCCGCGGCGATCGTCGCCAGCGCGCCCATGGCGCTCGCCGAGGACGGGGGCGTGACCACCGCCTCGCTCGGCAGCCAGGCCAAGCTGGACAACGGCGCCCAGGGCTGGACGGTCAGCGACCTCAAGCCCAGCACCGACAACATCGACTACCCGACGAAGGGCACCCTCTGGGAGGTCACCGCGACCAACGAGGCCCTCCAGGGCTCGGTGACGCCGATCGTCTCCAACTTCAACATCCGCGCCGCCGACGGCCAGAACTACCGCGCGCTGTTCCAGGTGCCCAGCAGCCAGGGTGTCAACCCGGCCACGCTGGCACAGGGCCAGAAGACCAGCGGCAAGATCTACTTCGACGTGACCGGCGGCCAGCCGACTGAGGTCGTCTACAACGCCGGTGGTCGTGATCTGCTCGTGTGGGACAAGGGCGCTGCGCCCGCCGCAGCTCCTGCTGCCGGCGCGCCCAAGCGTCAGGCCCCCGCCGCTTCCCCGGCTGCTGCTCCCGCGCCCGCCGCCGCACCGGTTGCCGGTGCTCCGGCTGCCGCTCCGGCCGCCGCCTCCCCGGCTCCCGCCCCCGCCGCCGTTCCGGCTGCACCGGCCGGCACCGGCGCAGGTAGCCGCGCGACGGACCTTCCCGCCGCCACCCCGCCAGCTCCGGGCGCTCCGGCCGCCACCCCGGCCGGCACCGAAGCGGTTCCGGCTGCTCCGGCACCGGGCGCTCCGGCCGCCGAGTCGACCCCGGTCGCACACGGCACCCCGGTCGCCGAGGGCGCACCGGCTGCCACCGGTGCGGGCAACGCCGCCACCGCGCTGTCGCCGGCCGAGGGTGCTCCCGCTCCCGCTGCCGCACCGGGTGCTCCGGCTGCTCCCGCCGCACCGGCAGCTCCGGCAGCTCCGGCTGAGGGTGCTCCGGCTCCGGCCGCTCCGGCCACCGAGCCCGCTCTGGTTCCGGCCGGCACCCAGCCGGTCATCACGCCCGCCCCGGCCCCCGCGGTCGCCCCGGCGAGCAACCATGGGACTGCGTCCTGATCTGAGAAGTCAAGGCAACGGCCGGATGCGGGTAACCGCGTCCGGCCGTTGTTTTATGTGCGGGCTCTCGATTGCCTTCCGCCGCTTTCCACACCACGGCAGTCGATCGCGTAGTCCAGCAACCGCAGCGTACAAAACGGCGCACTGCGAGCCGATTTCGGTGACCGCCAACGGGGTCAGGCGATCGACAACGCGATGCCGTCGAGAATGTCGTGCTCGCTGACCACCAGTTCGCCGATTCCGGCCTCGCGGCGGAAAACCGCAGCCAACTCCTCGACGATGATCGCGCCGCCGCCGATCACATCGGCTCGGCCGGCATGCATCGGTCCGAGTGCCAGGCGCTCTGCCTTGGTCATGCCGATCAGCTGTTCACACACGGCGAGCAGATCATCGAACCCTATGCGAGACAGATGAATTGCTTCTGGATCGTATTCGGTCATGCCCTGCGCCAACGCAGACAGTGTGGTCATCGTTCCGGCCACACCCACCCAGGTGTGCACCCCTTCGACCGGCACCACCCGCAGCGCCTCGGCCAGGCCGTCGCGCGCCACGACCCGCGCCTGCTCCACCTCATCGGCAGTGGGCGGATCGGAATGCAGGCACCGCTCGGTCAGCCGCACACAACCGATGTCCGCGGAAAAGCTCGCCTGCACGGTCGTGTCGCCCCGCACCAGTTCGGTGGAGCCGCCGCCGAGATCGACGACCACGAAAGGCCCTGCGGCAGGATCGAGTTCACCGACAGCACCGCGGAACGACAGCTCGGCCTCCTCGGTGCCGGTGATCACCTCGGCCACCGATCCCGGCACCACCTTGCCCAGCAGCCGCGCCGTCATCGCGAAGAACTCGTCGCGGTTGCCGGCATCCCGGGCCGCCGAGGTCGCGACCATCCGCACCGCGGTCACCGAATGTTCGGCCATCAGCGCGGCGTAATCCGCCAGCGCGGCTTCGGTGCGTGCCAGCGCTTCGGGAGCGAACTCGCCGGTGGCATCGACACCCTGCCCCAACCGCACGATACGCATCTCACGGTGTACATCACGCAGTTTGCCGTCCACCACGTCGGCGATCAGCAGACGAATCGAGTTGGTGCCACAGTCGATTGCGCCGACGCGGTTCGAACTCAAACCCATACCTCACGATCCAAGATTCCAGCCATCGCCGGTTCGACGGCCAGCAATGCCAGCGCCTCATCACCGAAAGGATTGACCCCGGGGCCCTTTGCCAACGAGTGCGCCATCACCACGTGCAGACACTTGACCCGGTCGGGCATACCACCCCCGGTGAACGTGGTGCCCAGCGACTCGATCGCGTCCCGTTCGGCCAGATACGACTCGTGCGCACGGCGATAGGCCGCCGCCAGATCCTCATCCTGCTGCAGGCGCTCGGTCATCTCCCGCATCAGCCCGGAGGACTCCAGCCGACTGGCGGCCGCAGTGAGTGCCGGGTGCGTCAAGTAGTACAGCGTGGGGAACGGTGTGCCATCGGGCAACCTCGGCGCGGTCTTGACCACACCTGGTTCACCGTTGGGGCAGCGATAGGCGACCTCAAGGACTCCGCGCGGCTCACGGCCCAACTGCTTTGTCACGGCCTCGATGTCGGCGGGATCAACCATTGGGACCTCTGGGCTCGGCTGGCGGAGGCGGCGGGACCGGCGGCCCACCCGGAGCAGGACCGCCCGGCGCGGGAGGCCCGCCGATGGTCGGGGAAACCCCGTGTGGCTCATCGGCAATCGTGTGCCACAGCGAGGTGTACCAGGGCTGCCCCGCGGGCGCCGCGGACCCCGGCGGCACCAGCTCCCCCGGCTCATCCGACGCCATGGCCCCTGGCGGAAGTTGCACCTGGTAGGGAGTGTCACCCGGCATGACGAAACCGAGCCGTTCTCTGGCCTGGGCCTGGATGTACTGGGGATCGGCCAGTTTGACCTTCTGCTGTTCCAGGTCGGCGATCTGAGCCCGCAACTGCTCCTCACTCGCCTTGAGTTGCTTCATCTCGGTGCGCTGCGCGAAGTAGGTGCGCACCGGCCCGGCAATCGTCAGCGTCAGCACGCACACCACCGCGGCGAGAATTGCCGCCCTACGGGCCGTCGACCCGAACCGCTGTTCGGACTGCAGCTCGGCCTGCTGCTGAGCCTGTACCGCAATGGCCTTGGTGACCGTCTCCTCGGCGGCCGGCTCGGCCTGCGCCGGACGGGACTCGGCCGCCCGGCGCCGCGGCTGTGAAGCGCGCGGCCGATTCGACTCCCCTGCCTTACCCGGCTTGCCGGGTCGGGAGGCCGGGGACCGTCGCTTCGGATCGGGCCGCTTCGCTTCGGGCATCGACGTGTCGGTGTGCTACTTGGCCTCGAACCGAGGGAACGCGAGGTCGCCCGCGTAACGCGCAGCGTCGCCCAAAGCCTCCTCGATGCGCAGCAACTGGTTGTACTTGGCCACCCGCTCGCTGCGGGCCGGGGCACCGGTCTTGATCTGACCGCTGCCCACCGCGACCGCGAGGTCGGCGATGGTGGTGTCCTCGGTCTCCCCCGAACGGTGGCTCATCATGGTGCGGTAACCGCTGTTGTGCGCCAACGCAACGGCATCCAGCGTTTCGGTGAGCGTGCCGATCTGGTTGACCTTCACCAGCAGTGCGTTGGCGGCGCCGCGCTCGATACCGTCCTCAAGACGCTCCGGGTTGGTGACGAACAGATCGTCGCCGACCAACTGGATCCGGTCGCCGATGGCCGAGGTCAACGCCACCCAGCCGTCCCAGTCGTCCTCGGACAGCGGATCCTCGATCGAGACCAGAGGGTAGGAGTCGAGCAGACCGGCATAGAACTCGGCCATCTGCTCGGCGGTGCGCGTCTCCTTCTCGAAGGCGTAACCCGAACCCTCGGTGTAGAACTCGGTGGCCGCAACATCCAGAGCCAGCGCCACATCGCTGCCGAGTTTGAAGCCGGTGGCCTCGATGGCCGTGGCGATCAGGTCCAGCGCAGCCTTGGTGCCGGCGACGTCGGGGGCGAAACCGCCCTCATCGCCCAGGCCGGTGGACAGCCCCTGCTTCTTGAGCACGGCCTTGAGCGAGTGGTAGACCTCGGCACCCCAGCGCAGCGACTCCTTGAACGAGGGCGCGCCGATCGGGGCAACCATGAACTCCTGGACGTCCACGCCGGTGTCGGCGTGTGCGCCGCCGTTGAGGATGTTCATCATCGGCACCGGAAGGATGTGTGCGTTCGGGCCACCGAGGTAGCGGAACAGCGGCAGCGCGGCGCTGTCGGCAGCGGCCTTGGCCACGGCCAGCGAGACACCGAGGATCGCGTTGGCACCAAGCCGGGACTTGTCGGGTGTGCCGTCGAGATCCAGCAGCGCCTGGTCGACGAGACGCTGATCGTCGGCGGCCAGGCCGATGATCGCCGGGGCGATCTCGTCGAGCACGGCCTCGACGGCCTTCTCGACACCCTTGCCGCCATAGCGGGAACCGCCGTCGCGCAGCTCCACCGCCTCGTGCTCGCCGGTCGACGCGCCTGAGGGCACCGCGGCCCGCGCGAACGTGCCGTCGGTCAGGGCCACCTCGACCTCGACCGTCGGGTTGCCACGGGAATCGAGGATCTCGCGGGCTCCAACCTGCTCGATGATGGGCACTGGCTTCTCCTTATTGAGTCCGGCGTGTAGGGATGAGACTAGATCGTGGCGGGCGCTGCGACGTGTTTGGGCTTGTCAAACGGGTCGCTCCGACGTGTCAAAGGCCGTGGCCGCCGGCGTACGCGGTCGCCCAGTCGCGGACCATCCGGGCGTACTGGTCGGAGTTGTTGTAGGCCTTCAGTGCCTTCATCCAGCCCCGCGGGGTGGACAGATCCTTGCCGTACCAGCACAGCAGACCCGCTGCGGAGAGCGCGGCGTCGTCGAAGTTGTCCGGGCTGACCACCCCGTCGTTGTTGGCGTCCACCCCGAAATGCCCCCAGGTCTCCGGGATGAACTGCATGGGCCCCATGGCGCGGTCCATCAGCGGATCCCCGTCGAGCTTGCCCTTGTCGGTGTCAGGAATCAGCAGGTTGCCTGCGGTTCCGTCCAGCTGCACCCCGCGGATCGGCGGGGTGACGTCACCGTTGCGGGCGATCATCGCGCCCCGATAGGTGCCGTGGTGGCTCTCGACCATGCCGATGCCCGCCAGGGTGGTCCAGGCCACCTGGCAGTTCGGGTTCTCCACCTGGGCAACGCGCGCGGCGTAGGCGTATGCCTCCAGGGCGTTGACGGGCATGCCCATCGCGGGCGCTCGCTGAGCGGCCCATTCATGCAGTTGATCGGCGGGCCGGCCCTTGGCATAGGTGTCGATGGCGGGCACCGGGTCGCCGGCCGGCGGTGGCACTCCCTCGGGAATTGGGGTCCCCAGATGCCACGAACAGCTGGATGCCAACAGCAGCGCTGTCGCAGCAACAACGGCGACAGCCCGCAGCCAACGCACTGGCGACACCGGACTCCTCAACCCCGCTCGGTCTGATTGGCCATCGTCGCATGCGCGGCTGCAGCCGCGTCGAGCGACGGGCCTGTGCCGGAAGAACGGCAGGTGAAGTCAGGGGGACTCACAGGGCCCCCTGCTAAGGTGAGCCACGCCTTGCTATGGCAAGGCAAGGCTATGTCTTTTATGGTGTTTTCACCCCGGTCGAACGAGGACGCTTTGATGACTGTCATCTCGGACGTTCCGACCAGCACGCTGGTCGCGTCCAACGTCACATCGCAGGTGTTCGGCAGTGGCCTGATCGGTTTGCGGGAAGGCCTCGAAGCCGCCATCGTGGTGTCGATCCTGGTGGCATTCCTGGTGAAATCCGAACGCCGCGACGCGCTCAAATGGGTGTGGCTGGGGGTCGGCGCGGCGATCGCCATGACTGTCACCGTCTTCCTGGTCATCCAGTTCGGCGAGAACACCATCAGTGGGCTCGGCGCCGAGGCCATCGCAGGCATCGCATCGCTGATCGCCGTCGTCATCGTCACCACCATGGTCCTGTGGATGAAAAAGGCGTCCGCCTCGATGTCGGGCCAGCTGCGCGGCGAGATGTCGCAGGCGCTGGAGACCGGCGGCCTGGCGGTGGCGCTGCTGGCGTTCCTGGCAGTGGGCCGTGAAGGCGTGGAGACCGCACTGTTCATGGTCGGTTACGCCGAAGCCGAGACCCTGTGGCCGTTGACCGGCCTGATCGTCGGGGTCCTGATCGCCGCGGCGATCGCCTACGGCATGTACGCAGGCGCTGTGCGGATCAACCTCGCCAAGTTCTTCTCCTACACCGGCGTCTTCCTGGTCGTGGTGGCGGCCGGGATCCTCGCGTACGGCATCAAGGCCCTGCAGACGGTGGGCTGGATCCCGGGATTGAGCGCGAAGGCCTTCGACATGAGTGGCGCGTTCGACTGGTCGGCCTGGTACGGCGAGATCATCCAAGGCATCTTCAACATCGATCCGACACCGACCGTGCTGCAGTTCGGCGCGTGGCTGGCTTACATCGTGGTGGTGCTGGCTCTGTTCCTGAAGCCGGTGCGCTCCGGCAGCCCAGCCGCCACCCCCGCCTCTTCCTCCGAGCCGAGCGTCGAGCCGGAGACCTCAACCTCACCCGAAAGGTCGACCAAGTGAAGCTGACCCCCGTCGTCAAGACCGGAATCGCGGCCTCCGCCGCGGTGCTGGCCGGCATTTCGATGAGCGCTTGCCAGGCCAAGGAGTCCGCGAACGGCAACGCCGGCGACGGGGCCAAGTCCACACAGATCACCGTCGACGCCAGCGACACCGAGTGCAAGCTGTCCGGTACCACCGCGACCACCGGGCCCAGCACCTTCGAGGTCACCAACAACGGGGACAAGGTCACCGAGTTCTACGTCTACGGCGAGGGCGACCGGGTCATGGGCGAGGTGGAGAACATCTCCCCCGGGCTCAAGCGTCAGCTCATCGTTCAGCTCACCCAGCCCGGCACCTACCAGACGTCGTGCCGCCCGGGCATGGTCGGTGAGGGCATCCGCGGCGATTTCGTGGTGACCGGTCAAGCCGTCCAGATCGACACCGAGGGCAAGTTCAAGGACGCCGCCGACAGTTACAAGCGCTACGTGAACAGCCAGGTCGACGCCTTGGTGCCGGCCGTCGAGGAATTCGTCGCGGCCGTAAAGGCCAAGGACGTCGCCAAGGCCAAGTCGCTCTACCCGACGTCGCGCGTCTATTGGGAGCGCATCGAGCCGGTCGCTGAATCCTTCCCCAACGACCTCGACCCGCGAGTCGACCTGCGCGAGGCCGATCTCGAGCCCGGGCAGAAGTGGACCGGCTTCCACGCGCTGGAGAAGCAGCTGTGGGTCACCGGCCTCCAACCGGACGCCAATGCACTCGGCGACCAGTTGATCGCCGACGTCAAAGAGCTCCAGGCCGGCGTCAAGGCACCCGACTGGACCATCGACTCCACTCAGATCGCCGGCGGGGCGCAAGGTCTGCTCGACGAGATCGCGATGAGCAAGATCAGCGGCGAAGAGGACATCTTCAGCCACACCGACCTCTGGGACTTCCGGGCCAACGTGGAGGGTTCGCAGACCGCGGTGGCCTCGGTTCGGCCGATCCTGGACGAGCGGGATGCCGAGCTGGGCAAGCGGGTGGACCAGCGCTTCGCCGACGTCGAGAAGTTGCTGGAGAAGTATCGTGACGGCGACGGCTTCGTCTCCTACGACAAGGTGACCGAACCGCAACGCCAGGAACTGTCGCGCGCCATCGACGCGCTGAGCAAAGAAGTGAGCCAGGTGCAGGGTGTCATCGCCAAGCAGTGAGTCCCCGGAACCCACCTCAGGTGAGGGGCAGGCCTCAGGGTTTTCCCGACGCAAGCTGTTCGGTGCGGCCGGGGTCACCGCCGCGGTAGTCGGTGCGGCCGGCGCAGGCGCGCTGGCCGGCCGGGCTTCTGCAGCCAGCACTCCGCACGGACTCCTGCAGGGGCCGGTGCCGTTCCGCGGCGAGCGGCAGGCCGGCATCATCACCGAGGCGCAGGACCGGATGCACTTCTGCTCCTTCGATGTCACCACAGACAATCGCGAGGACGTCATCACGCTGCTCAAGCAGTGGACCAAGATGGCCGAGCGGATGACCCGCGGTCTCGAGGTGGCGCAGGACGGAGCTACCGGAGGCAACCCGTACGCGCCACCGTCGGACACCGGCGAGGCCTTGGGCCTGCCCGCCTCACAGCTCACCCTGACCATCGGGTTCGGGCCGTCGTTCTTCCGCAAGGACGGCAAGGACCGCTTCGGCATCGCCGACAAGCAGCCCGCCGAACTCAAGGATCTGCCGAAGTTCCCCAACGAGACCATGGACCCGGCTCGGTGTGGTGGCGACATCTGCGTACAGGCCTGTGCGAACGACCCGCAGGTAGCGGTGCACGCAATCCGCAACTTGGCTCGCGTCGGTTTCGGCACGGTCGCCGTGCGGTACTCGCAGCTGGGGTTCGGCCGCACCTCCTCGACCACCCGTGATCAGGCCACGCCGCGAAACCTGTTCGGTTTCAAGGACGGAACGAACAACCTCAAGTCCGATCAGACGGAACTGCTCGACAAGAACGTCTGGGTGGCAGAGGGCGACGGGCCGGCCTGGCTCACCGGCGGCAGTTACCTGATCACACGACGAATCCGGATGCGCATCGAGAACTGGGACCGCACAACGCTTCTGGAACAGGAGCGGGTGATCGGCCGACAGAAGGGCAGCGGTGCACCCAACGGTCTGCAGCAGGAATTCGACGAGCTCAATTTCGAGATCACCGACGGCAAGGGCAATCCGAAGATCGACAAGGATGCGCACGTGCGGTTGGCCTCGGCCGAGCACCTCGGCGGCATCGAGATCCTGCGTCGCGGTTACAACTTCACCGACGGTTCGGACGGGTTCGGCCACCTGGATGCGGGGTTGTTCTTCATCGCGTTCGTGCGCAGCCCCGAGAAGCAGTTCATCCCAATGCAGCGTGAGCTGGCCCGTAAGGATGCACTCAACGAGTACATCACCCATACCGGGACGGCCATCTTCGCCTGCCCGCCCGGCCTGCGCGACGGAGACAGCTCGGGATACTGGGGTTCGACGCTGTTCGAGTGAGCGCTCAACCGTTGGGGCTGAGCAAGATCTGGCTGAGACGGGTGGTGGTGGCGACGCCCTCGTCGTAGCCGCCCTGCCCGTTGAGCCCGTTCATGATTGCCAGCGTGTAGCGCTGTTTGGGCCCGGCGAAACCGACCGAGTTGATGACCCAGCCGCCCTGCTCCTGTGACCACCCGTTCTTGTTGCCGGGGCTCATCGACGGGCCTGCACCCCAGACACCCCACTGCTGTTCCCCGCTGACCCGTTGCATTTCGGCGACCACCGCCGCGGCGTCGGGCGGATTGAGTTGTGTCAGCGTGTAGTTCATCAACCGGTCGAGGTCATTGGTCGTCGACTTCTGGAACCCCCAGTACGGGAACATGTCTCCGAATCCCGGTTGTGGCCGCAGGTCTGTCATGCCGTACCGGGGGAAGCCTGCGTTGAACGCCTTGTGATCCGGTCCCCCGTAGCGGGACCACAGCGCATCGGTTGCCTCGTTGTCGGAGTTGCGCAACATGTTCACCATGAGCTGCCGGTCATTGCCCGACAAGCGCAATGCGCCGGCGCGTTCCCGGGTCAGCAGATCGACCACCATGGCCAGCTTGATGGTGGAAGCTGTCCAGATCATCGCCTCGGCGTTGCGGTTGGCGTATCGGGTCCCGGTGGCGCGGTCCCGCAGGACGTAGCCGACGGTGCCCGGCCGCGACGCGAGATAGGAATCGGCCGCCGCGATGCGTGAGCGCAGATCGCATCCTGTGGCTGCACAATCCGCAATGGCCTGCGGTGCAACCATTCCCAGACCGAGGGCCAGGACGACGGCAGCGACCCGCAGTACCCGCATTGCCTCACCGTATTTCGGTTCAGACCTGCCTCAGCGTCGGCACAGCCCAGCCACACCGAGCTGAGACCCTGCTGTTGCCCGTTCGTGACGGTGGATGTGTGCTCTGTTGTCACAGCTGCCACAGCAGCACCGGCTCTGAAACAGGTGGGCGCCTTGCCCGCCTATGCGCGACAAAGTCGCTGGGATCGCCACTTCAGCCTCGATCGGCACAATTACCCCAACACTGTGGCCACAGCGAACCATCGAGAACCGCTGGCCTCAGCAGTACCAGGATTTCGGCTGCCCAGCTATCAGCGACAGTGTCGCTGATGGTTGGGCAGTCCGAATCGCATCGTGGAGGCGGCACATACGCGTGGCGCGCGCCGTGGTGGAGGGGCGACTCGGGGTCAGCCCGGCTCGTCCGTTTCGGCGTCAGGTTCGGCAGCGACGGGTTCGTCGTCAACGTCGGGCGCAGCTTCGTCGGGCGCAACCTCGGCAACGGAGTCATCGTCAGCCGGGTCGTCAGCTGCATCATCGGCGGAGTCGCCCGCATCATCCTCATCATCGAAATCATCGACAACCAGGGGTTCGGCAACCGCGCCCGGCCAGTAGGTCCGCCACTCCTCCTCGGTGATCGACCCCAGCGGTGTGACGTCGAGTTCCTCGGGCACATCCTCGCCACGGCGACCTGCCGCAACGTCGGACTCGACCAGCCGCACGGTGTCCATGAATTCCAAAACCGCACTGCGCAGGTCGTTCTCGGCATCAACATCTGCCGAAACGGCCACCGAGGTCAGCGTCGCAGGCACCAGATCGGCGGGTAACCCGGCCTGCGCCACCCGCGCCAGCACCTTCTGGGTCAGCGCCAGGGCCGGCTGCCCGGTGGGAACGTCATCCATCGACGATCCGCGGGCCTTCACCTTCTGCTCCTGAGCCTTGCGCTCTTCCCACTGGGCCAGCTGCTCGTCCAATGAAATCGACTCTCCGGCGAGCACTGCCGGTACGCGGTTACCGAGCTTGCGCACGAGCGAGTCGGCGACATCATCGATATTGAAGGGGTGAACCGGAGCATCCTCGGCGATGCGGGCGTGGAAAAGCACCTGCAGCAGCACATCGCCGAGCTCCTCTCGCAGCTCGTCGGCGTTGCCGCCGCGCACCGCGTCGAACAGTTCGTAGGTCTCCTCCAACAGATAGCGGCGCAACGAGTCGTGGGTCTGCTCGCTCTCCCACGGCCCGTCGGTGCGCAACTTGTCCATCATCGCCACGGCGTCCACGATCCGCTCCCCTGCCTTCGCCTGCGGGGCCGCGATCAACCGGTCGCCCGCGGCCAGGCGGGCCTTTACCGCAGGGTGCTCCGGGTCTGAGGACAACAGCACTGGTGCGTCCTCACCGTCATAGGCGGGCCGCGCCGACGGCAACGACCACGGCACCTTGACCGGCATTTCCTCGGTGTACTGCACGTCGCCGGTGAGGAATTCGATGGCTTCCACCGGGACCAGTGAGGGGCGGCGAGGATCGACCAACACGACGGTCACCGGGCTACACCCCCTCACGGTTTTCGACGAGATTGCTGATCTCGGTTATACCAACACGTTGCCGGACCTCGACGCGTCTCGCGAGACGGGATGACCGCCCTGCCCGAAGGCAAGGCGGTCATCATGTCACATTCAGCGGCGTGCGACTCCGACGGGAACTAGCCCTCCGGAATCACCCAGTGACCCGGCGTCTCGTCGAAGAACGGGTTGACGATGCCGTTGACGGTCGGCAATTTCTTCAGCTGACCGGGCGGAATACCGAAGAATGGGTTGGCAACACCGTTGACGACCGGTGTATTCACCAACTGACCGGGAGCAATGTGCCCGTTAGGCAGGCGGAAGAAATCGTTCAGTTCCGGGAATTGCACCGTGGGGACGTTGACGTCCGGAACGTTCACGCTGGGAACGTTGACATCAGGAACATTCACACTGGGAACGTTGACATCAGGAACATTCACACTCGGAACATTCACGTCAGGAACATTCACACTCGGAACATTCACGTCAGGAACATTCACACCCGGCACATTCACATCAGGAACATTCACACCGGGTACCGCCGGTCCGGGGACCGGAGGCGGCGGGGGCACGTTGGGAACGGCCTGCGCCAGGCCTGCACCCAGGCCAAACGCACCGAGACCCAGTGCTCCGGCCATCGTTGTGGTTACTGCGAACTTCTTGAAGTCCATGGTCACTCCTTCGCCTTGCGTCACCGCGACGATCACCTATCGGTAGCAATCGCGTGATGTTCGGTTTAGGAAATTGCACGACCGCCATCTGACCGACGATCTCGCCGCCTCTCCTGTGGACGACTGTGCAATACCTTGACCCCCGCTTGGTATGTCGGACCCACATGCCGCGGCGTTATCAGCGAATCCGGGATTCGGCGCGTGCCGGTGTCCCGAAATACGCCCTCACCAGGCCATAAGATGCCGAACAAAATTACAGGTTCGCGGTGATGTCGAGGCTGTTCTCCGCCTGCCCGTTGAGCACGAGAATCAGGCCGGCCACCATTCGGACAATGTCGAGGTCACGGATGCGCGGTGAGCCGATGCCGTCGCTCTCCCGCGGGATCGGCACCTGGACCACCGAGGTGGTGGCCCGGTAGTGCGCACCCGGATACATGCGCTTGAGCCGCAGCTGCGCGGAATCCGGCAGCACCACCGGCGAGAGTTTGATCGTCGAGGCCGACACCGCTCCGATTTCGGTGATGCCGTATGTGCGGCACAGCAACCGCAGCCGTGCGACCGCCACCAGACGCTGCGCCTCGACCGGAAGCGGTCCGTAGCGGTCGACGAGTTCGTCGACGACGGCCCGCACCGCGTCCTCATCGGTCGCCGCGGCGAGCCGGCGGTAACCCTCGAGCCGCAGCCGGTCGCTACCGATGTACTCCGGGGGCAGGTGTGCGTCGACCGGCAGATCGACCCGCACCTCTTTCGGTTCCTCCGCGGTGGCAACGGTTTTCCCGTCAGCCGCGGCCCGGTAGGCCTCGACCGCCTCGCCGACCAGGCGGACGTAGAGGTCGAAGCCGACACCGGCGACGTGACCGGACTGCTCGACGCCGAGCACGTTGCCCGCGCCACGGATCTCCAGGTCCTTCATGGCCACGGCCATGCCGGCGCCCAGCTCGTTGTTCTGCGCGATGGTGGCCAACCGGTCGTAGGCCGTCTCGGTCAGTGGAGAGTTGGGCGGGTACAGGAAGTAGGCGTAGCCACGCTCGCGGCTCCGGCCCACGCGGCCGCGCAGCTGATGCAGCTGGGACAGGCCGAAGGTGTCGGCCCGCTCGACGATCAGCGTGTTGGCGTTGGAGATGTCCAGGCCGGTCTCGACGATCGTGGTGCAGACCAGGATGTCGTACTCCCGGTTCCAGAAGCCCTCGACGGTCTTCTCCAGCGTCTCCTCGTTCATCTGGCCGTGCGCGACGACCACCCGGGCCTCTGGCACGAGCTGACGGATCCGGGCCGCGGCCTGATCGATGGTGCGGACCCGGTTGTGGATGTAGAACGCCTGCCCGTCACGCAGCAGCTCCCGGCGCAGCGCCGCGGCCACCTGCTTGTCGTCGTGTGGGCCGACGTAGGTCAACACCGGATAGCGCTCCTCGGGCGGGGTGAGGATCGTCGACATCTCGCGGATGCCGGCCAGGCTCATCTCCAGCGTGCGCGGGATCGGGGTGGCGCTCATGGTGAGCACGTCGACGTGGGTACGCATCGACTTGATGTGTTCTTTGTGCTCGACGCCGAAGCGCTGTTCCTCGTCAACGATGATGAGGCCCAAGTCTTTCCACGTCACACCGGTTTGCAGCAGCCGGTGCGTACCGATCACCACGTCGACCGACCCGTCGGTCATGCCCTCCATGGTGGCCCGGGACTCGGCCGGATCGGTGAACCGCGACAACCCTTTGACCGTCACCGGGAAGCCCGCCATGCGGTTGGTGAAAGTCTGCAGATGCTGATCGGCCAGTAGCGTCGTCGGCACCAGCACCGCCACCTGCTTGCCGTCCTGCACGGCCTTGAACGCGGCCCGCACCGCGATCTCGGTCTTGCCGTAACCCACGTCGCCACAGATCACCCGGTCCATCGGAACCGGTTTCTCCATATCGGATTTGACCTCGGTGATGGCGGTCAGCTGGTCCATGGTCTCGGTGAAGCCGAACGCGTCCTCCATCTCGTTCTGCCACGGGGTGTCCGGACCGAACGCGTGCCCGGGCGCGGACTGCCGCTTGGCGTAGAGCGCGACGAGCTCGCTGGCGATCTCACGAACTGCCTTGCGGGCCTTGGTCTTCGTGTTGGCCCAGTCACTGCCGCCGAGCTTCGACAGCGACGGCGCCTCGCCACCGACGTAACGCGACAGCTGGTCCAGGGAATCCATCGGCACGTACAGCCGATCCGATCCGCCGCCCCGTTTCGAGGACGCGTACTCCAGCACCAGGTATTCACGGCGGGCTCCGCCGACCACCCGCTCGGTCATCTCGACGAACTTGCCGATGCCGTGCTGGTCGTGCACGACGAGGTCGCCGGCGGTCAGCGCGAGCGGGTCGACGACGTTACGCCGTTTGGCCGCAAGCTTTTTGCCCTCCGAGGCGGTCACCCGATTGCCGGTCAGATCGGTCTCGGTGATGATGACGAGGTTGGCGCCCTGCAGGATCACACCGTCGTGCAGCGGCCCTTTGAGCACCCCGACCACACCGGCCTTGGGCGCCGCTCCGGGCTCCAACATCCCTGCGGGTGTGTCCGAGTCGCCGAGTTGCTCGACCACGCGGTGCGCCGTACCGGTGCCGGGGGTGACCACCGCGGCGTACCCGCCCGTGGCCACGTGGGCGCGCAGCATCGCGAAGATCTCTTCGAGGCTCTGCTGGCTGCGGGCCGACGGCGAGGGTCGCAAATCCAGCTCGGTGGCCTTCTCGTCGGGCAGCTGACTCAGCGTCCACCACGGGTGCCCGCCGGCGACGGCGTCCTCCCGGGCCTGGTCGAACGGCACGAAACCGGAGGCTCCCAGCGCCTCGATGTCGATGGGCGCGTCACCGCCGACCGCGGCCGTCGACCACGAGGCCTCCAGGAACTCCTGGCCGGTCTTGATCAGGTCGGCCGCCCGGGTACGCACCTTTTCCGGGTCGCACAACAGCACCGGCGCGCCCTCGGGCAGGTGGTGCGTCAGCGTGGTCGGCTGTACCGGGTGCAGCAGGGGCAGCAGCGCCTCCATGCCGTCGACCGGGATGCCTTCGGCGAGTTTGGCCAGCATGTCGGGCACGCTGCCCGGCACGCTGTTCTCGTGAGTGGGGTGCTCGGCGGCGAGAGCGGCGGCGCGTTCTCGCACCTCGGCAGTCATCAGCAGTTCACGGCATGGCACCGCGATGACGTTTTGCACCGGGATCTCGGGGATCGAGCGCTGGTCGGCGATCGAGAACATCCGCATCTCGGAGATCTCGTCGCCCCAGAACTCGACGCGCACGGGGTGCTCGGCCGTGGGCGGGAACACGTCGAGGATGCCGCCGCGGACGGCAAACTCGCCTCGTTTGCCGACCATGTCGACGCGGGTGTAAGCCAGGTCGACCAGCCGGGCGATGATCGCCTCGAACTCAGCCTCGGCACCGACCGTGAGGGTGACGGGCTCGATCCCGACGATGTCGGGGGCCATCGGCTGCAGCAGCGAGCGCGTGGTGGTCACCACCACCCGCAACGGCGGGCCCAGCCTCTCGTCGTCGGGATGGGCCAGCCGGCGCAGCAGCAACAGCCGGGCCGCGACGGTCTCGACGCCCGGGGACAACCGCTCGTGCGGCAACGTCTCCCACGAGGGGAAAAGGGCGACTGCCTCCCCGAACACGCCGCGCAGCTCGGCAGTCAGGTCGTCGGCCTCGCGACCGGTGGCGGCAACTACCAACAGCGGACCCTGCTGGGCCAGCGCAGCGGCCACCAGCACGCGGGCACTGGCCGGCGCCACAAGTGCGAGATCGGCGGGCCGGTCGGCGGCGCGACGAACGACGTCCTGCAGAGACGGATCGGTTAAAGCCAGCTCGACGAGACCCGCGATCGGGGTCTGGACATGGTTGTGCCCCGGTGCGGTCATGATGTGCCCATTCTACGGGGCCGAGATTTCCGGTCCGCCCCGCTCTCGACAGGACGATCATTGGAGAAATGAGACGTATCGCGGTGGCGTCCGTTTCGGTGCTCACGGCGGTGCTCGCGGTGCTGTGGCTCGCCACTCGGGAGGCCCCGCACGCTGCGGTTGCGACGCATCTCGGACCCGACGGCATCCCCGACTTCGCCGCCTACCCCGCCGTCGATCCCACCCGGTACACGCTGCGCAGTGGCCAGGGTTTTCCGGTGCAGGGCTTTCGCACACCCGACGGCTTCGTCTGCATGACCACCCAACACCGGGCGATGTACGCCCTGGACTGCCGCGGGCCTTTCGTCGGCGCCCCTGACGACGCCAACCTGGCCCACCTGTTCAGCTACGGCACCACCAACGGCGCGATTCCGATGAGCTTTCTCCGCTCCGACCAGCCGCTCAGCCCCGTCGACGGACTCAGAGAGGACGAGGCGCCGATGCTGCCGGCCGGCCAGCGCTTCGAGGTGGGCAATGCCACATGCATCCATACCGACGACATCCGGCTTGCCTGTCGGATGGCTGACCCCGTCGAGGGCAACGGGTTCATCGCCACAGCAACCGGAACGACGACGTTCGGCAAGGCCTGAATTCGGCGCATCAAGCCAGCGAGGCCGCCGAGTAGCGGCCCAAAATTCTCCGCGATCAGACCCGCCCGAACAGCCTTACGATGATTAACTCCCGGAGGCGAACAGCGCCGCGGACGAGGGGAATTCAGTGGAGTCAAAGAGCACCGAGCCGCAGGGCGTTCCGCCCTGGCTGGCAGACGGCGATCCCGTACACCTCGACGACGTATTCGTCGAGGTGGCGCTGCCCACCCGCGCGCACCCACCGAGCAGCCTTGCTGACCCCGATTGGCAGGCCGCGGCAGCGGTGGTTGCCGAATGCCGAGAAGCAATCGACCTCGATCAGACCGATCCGGCGATCCGCGACACCGTTATCTCCGCCCTGAACCGGCAGCCCAACGACGAGCACACGCAGGCCGAGAACGCTGTCCTGCTGGCCGCGATGCGCCGTAGCCACCTGCTGTATGCGATCGCGGCAAAGAACGGGCTCATGGAGGCCGTCGATACCCTGATCGCATCGTTGCGCATCAGCCGCGTCCAAACCTGGGACAGTTCCACCAGATGTCATCGCTTCCATCTGCTCAACCAGCCCGCCACACGAAGCTACACACATGACCCGTTAGACCCCCATTTCGAGGCGCTTCGTCGAATGGCCTGCCTGGCTTCCGACGACGAATACGCGCAAGTCGTCACTGCGGTACGAGCGGCCGCGACGCACATGGAACCCGTGGGCCGGGCCGCCTTTGCCCTGGCTCTGCCCGATATCCCGGACCTGAGCGACGAGTTGATCGCCGAGTTCGCCGACGCCGGCGCAGAGTGGCTGCCCTGGCTACAAGCCACCGCAGCCGACCCGGACCTGATCGACCGCGCCCGGCCACGAAAGCGACCCGAATACGGGGCTTTCGAATACACGGCTCGGTACGTCAACGCGCTGGTGGTGAACCGCGGTTCGGCGGCCCTGAGCACTCTGGTCCCGCACGCGATCGTCGACCCGGTGAGCGAGGCACTCACACGGATCGGGCAGCCCGAGGCCATCCGGGCACTGGCCGGCACCGCAAGTGCCGGCAAGTCCTATCAGCTGCGGCTGGGCACCGCCGTCGACCGGTGGCCGGCGGCCGCCATCGCAGGGCTCGCCCAGGCCGTCGGCGACGGTGGCCGCGACGCCGCTACGTCCCGGGCGTTGCTCGCCGGGCTGGTCGCGAAACGTCGAGAGCTGGCCGACGCGGTGCGTCCCTGGTTGACGGGGAGTGCCGCCGCCGCGATCGACAGCGTCACCGAGCAGATCGACAGCCACCACGACGAGGCCGCACCCGACGAGCTGCCGCAGGTGCTGGCCGACCCACCGTGGTTGCGACCCAAGCGGAAACAGCTTGTGGTCGAGGGTTTGGAGCCGTTGCCGCTGGCTCCGGTGGAGCGCTGGCGCGACGGTCAGCGTGAGAGCTGGTCCCGACGATCGAGATACGGCACGCCCAGCCACCAGCACGAACCAGCTTCCGGTGGTGCGGGCCAAGGCCGTCTGAGGAATCTGCTTCAAAAGCTGAACCCTCCACGGCAAGTTGACGTCACAGCCGCCGAAGTAGCCGCCGTGGCCCAAGATTTGTGTAACCCGCGTTACCACTGGCACTCGACCGGCGACGTCCCACCCGAGCTGTGTCAGAACGTCGCCGCGGCGTTGCAGACCGGCGACGTCGCGGCCAGCGTCACTGCGTTCCATGCCTGGGCCCAGGGCTACCGCGACGTCACACGCTGGGCTTCGGTGGCCGTCCGCGGCGAGTCGCTGTGCGGCGACCATGCAGAAGTGCTCGATCGCATCTCTCCCGGATTCGGCCTGGAGCTCTGGAACGCGCTGGCCGGCACCGTGGAATCGGACTACGGCGAGACATACGTACTGGCCAAACACGGTGTCGACGCACTGCCGGGTTTGGTAACCCTGGTCCGCAGACGTCCCTCCGAACACCTTTCGACGGCAATCGTTTTCGGCGCCGTCGAGCTGGCGCCGTTGGCCGCGCGCGCCTTCCGTCTTTCCAAGACGCTGCGGGGTGAGGCCGAGCGCTGGTTGCGCACCCATCCCCAACACGCCGTGGCCGGGCTGATTCCCGCGGCCATCGACAAGCCGAGTGAGGCCAGGGACAACGCCGCAACAGCCCTGCGAGCCATGGCTGCCCAGGGGAACCGTGAGCTGATTCTGTCCACCGCAGCGGCGTACCAACGTGACGATGTGACCGCGGCTGTGACGGCGATGCTGGACGAAGACCCCACCGACCTCTACCCGACGAAGCGCAGCAAATTGCCGAAATACTGGGTACCGGCCGTGTGGCGACGGCCAATACTGCACTCCGGCAAGCCATTACCGCTGGAAGCGGTCGACCACCTCGGCACCATGCTGGCCTTCCCCACCGGGGACGGGATCTACGCCGGGATCGGCCAGGTCGTCGATGCCTGCACCGCCGATTCCCTGGCCGACTTCGGTTGGGACCTCTTCTCGGCGTGGCTGGCGGCGGGTGCGCCCAGCAAGGACAGCTGGGCCATGACATGTCTGGGGTTGTTCGGCACCGACGACACCGCGCGAAAATTCACACCGCTGGTGCGGGCCTGGCCCGGCGAATCTCAGCACAAGCGTGCCGTGGTCGGCTTGGATGTGCTGGCCGGGATCGGCTCCGACGTCGCGCTGATGATGCTCAATGGCATCGCAGGCAAGGTCAAGTTCAAGGCGCTGCAGGAACGGGCCCGGGAGAAGATCACCCAGATCGCTGACGAACGGGGCCTCACGACAGCCGAACTGGAAGACCGCCTTGCGCCCGACCTGGGCTTGGAACCCGACGGCACCATGCTGCTGGATTTCGGCCCACGGCAGTTCCGGGTCGGCTTCGACGAAGCCCTCAAACCGTTTGTGCGCGATAGCGATGGCGCTCGGCTGAAAGACCTCCCGAAGGCCCGTCGTGACGACGATGCCGAGCTGGCCACCGCCGCCACGGCCCGGTGGAGGGCACTCAAGAAGGACGCCCGCACGGTTTCCGGTCAGCAGGTGTTGCGCCTGGAGCTGGCGATGTGTGCACGGCGCCGCTGGAGTCTGCCGGTGTTCGAGCAGTTCTTGGCCGGCCATCCGTTGGTGCGCCACCTGGTGCAGCGTTTGGTGTGGGCCACCTACACCGACGCCGGAGACCTCGACCGGTGCTTCCGCGTCGCCGAAGACGGTCAGTACACCGACGCCGACGACGAGCCGATCACGCTGGCCGATGATGCCGTCATCGGCCTGCCGCACGCGCTGGAACTCCCCGAGGCCGAATCCGCGGGCTTCGGTCAGCTGTTCACCGATTACGAACTGCTGCAACCCTTTACCCAACTCGGCCGGGACACCTACCGGCTCACCGAGGCCGAGAAATCCAGCACCGAACTCACCCGGTGGAGCGATCTCGTCGTCCCCACCGGCAAAGTCCTCGGCCTGACCAACCGCGGCTGGGACCGCGGCATGCCCCAGGACGCCGGCGTCATCCACGACATGGAGAAGCCGCTGCCGGGAGGCTGGCGGGCGGTCGCCGACCTCTCGGAAGGCCTCGCCGTCGGGGCGCTCGACTACTTCCCCGAACAAAGCATCACCCGGGTGATCGTCGGTACTCCCGGGAAATGGACGGTCGACGCGAAGACCTTCGGTGAGCTCGACGAGATCACCGCAAGCGAACTCATCCGCGACCTGGAGGGTCTCCGTGGCTGAGCAGAACCTCCAGCGCGCCCCGGCCGAGATCGATTACGCCGATGAGCTGGCGAAGCTCACCGCGGACACCTCCGAACCCCGGCCGCCGGGATGGAGCATGGGGCTGCGGTCTGCCCGCGCCTTCGTCCTGGGCGAGCGTGCCCGTGGCATCACCCCGAAGGTCGTCGTGCCGAACGCGGCCGTCGAACGCATGCTGGTCACCCTGGCCACCGGACGCGGCCTGATGCTGGTCGGCGCGCCGGGCACGGCCAAGTCGCTGTTGTCCGAGCTGCTGGCCACTGCGATCAGCGGGTGCTCCACGTTGACCATCCAAGGCGGGGCGTCGGTCACTGAGGATCAGATCAAGTACTCGTGGAACTATGCGTTGCTGATCAACGAGGGCCCCAGTCTGAATGCTCTTGTCCCCGCCCCGCTCTACACGGGTATGCGCGACGGCAAAGTGGTGCGGTTCGAGGAGATCACCCGCACGCCGCTGGAAGTGCAGGACAGCCTGCTGAGCATGCTCAGCGACCGGGTCATGGCGGTGCCCGAGCTCGCCGGTGAGCACGGCATGCTCTATGCCCGTGAAGGTTTCAACGTCATCGGCACCGCGAACACCAAAGACCGCGGCGTCAACGAGATGAGCGCGGCGCTCAAACGCCGGTTCGACTTCGAAACCGTCTTCCCCATCCTCGATTTCGACGTCGAGATGGACCTGGTGGCGCGCGCGTCGCAGACCCTGCTGGCCCGCAGTGGGGTCCCGGTGACCGTGCCCGAACCCGTCCTGGAACTGTTGGTGCGCACGTTCCGCGATCTGCGTGACGACGGCGGCACCGCGATGGACCGGCTGAGCGCGGTGATGTCGACCGCCGAAGCCGTCAACGTCGCACATGCCGTCGGCGTGAGGGCATGGTATCTGGGTCAACGCCAGGGCAATCCGGCCGATCTGGCAGAGAGCATCGGCGGCACGGTGGTCAAAGACGATGTCGACGACCGGGCAAAGCTGCGGCGCTACTTCGAACAGAAGGTCGCCGGACGCCGCGGGCGGCACTGGCAGGAGTTCTATGCCGCGCGCGACCTGCTGCCCTGATCATGACGGACCTCGATGAGCCCAGAATCATTGGAGTACGGCATCACTCGCCGTCGTGTGCCCGCGTGGTGGTCGCCGAGATCGAGCGGCTGCGCCCGGCGCACGTGCTCATCGAGGGACCATGCGATTTCAACGGCCGCATCGATGAACTCGACGCCGGGCACCGGCTGCCGATAGCGATCTACAGCTACCTGTCCGCACCGGGAGTGCATCGCGGCTCCTGGTCGCCGCTGGCCGAACACTCGCCGGAATGGCAGGCGCTGCGAGCAGGCCGGCGCGTCGGCGCGCAGCTCCGGTTCATCGACCTGCCCGCGTGGCACGACGCCTTCGCCGAATTCACCAATCGATACGCCGATGACCCCGACGAGGCGTCCGAACACCGTGCGGCGGACTACACCGCATCGGTGGCCCGCGAGTTGGGCATCGACAGTCGAGACGCGTTGTGGGACCACCTGTTCGAATCTGAAGTCGACCCCGCGGTGGCAGCACAGCGGTTGTCGGCATGGTTCACCGGACTGCGCGGCGAGGATCCAGGTTCGACAGGCAATGCCGCCCGCGAAGACCTCATGGCACGCTGGATCGCGTGGGCGGTCCGCAGGGACGAGGGTCCGGTTGTGGTCGTCTGCGGTGGCTATCACGCGCCCGCGCTGGCCAAGCTGTGGGCCCGGCTACCTCCGACCGACACACCGCCGGCAGTTCCCGTCCCCAGCACGGATTCCCGCCACGGCTCGTATCTGGTGCCGTTCAGCTTCCGCCAACTCGATGCATTCACCGGGTACGCCTCGGGAATGCCGTCACCCTCGTACTACCAGTGGATCTGGGAGGACGGAATAGCGGCGGCGGGGCGGCAACTTCTGCACCGGACGCGGGATCGGCTGCGGAACAGAAAATTACCGGTGTCCACTGCGTCACTGCAGAACGTGTACACACACGCACACGGCTTGGCCCGGTTGCGCGGGCATGAGGTTCCGCTGCGCTGCGACTGGCTCGATTCGGTTGCGGCCTGCTGGGTCACCGATGCGCTCGAGGCGCCGTTGCCGTGGAGCTACCCCGGTCCGCTGGCCCCCGGCACGGATCCGGTGCTGGTCGAGGTGATGGACGTGCTCTCAGGCGACCAGGTCGGCGCTCTCGCGGCGGGCACCCCGCAGCCGCCGTTGGTGGCGGCAGTCGCCACCGAACTGACCGCCCACGATCTGCCGGAAACGGGAGAAGTCTCTCTGGATCTGTTGTCCGACAATGACCGTCGGCGCAGCCGGGTGCTACACCGTCTGGCGCTGCTGGGCATCCCTGGAACCCAGCGCCGCGCAGGCCCACGGTGGGCACTCGATGCCGGGCGTAACCCCGGCGAGCAGTGGTATCTCAGCGATCCGCCCGCACGCCTGGCCGCCCTCATCGAAGCCGGTGCCTGGGGCGCCACCCTGCTCGACGCCGCCCGCAACAAGTGGGGCTCCACCATCAGCGGTCCCGATATCGGCGTCGCCGAACTCGCCGCAGCCGTAGACGCTGCAGCCGCGGCCGGGCTCGGTTCCGTGCAGGCCGACGTGATCGGCCGACTCCGCGCGACCGTGGCCGCCGAGACCGACCTCGGTGCCCTGGGCGCGGCGCTGCGGGCGCTACTGCCGTTGGCCCGCACTCCGCACTTGCTCGGCCTCGACGACGTCCCCGGCTGCCTCGACGCGGTCGAGGCGATCGCCGACCGCGCGGTGTGGTTGCTCGAGCCGCCTGCCGCACTGGCACCCGCACAGATCGACGGGCATCTACGGTTGATGATCGGATTGCGGGATCTGGTGCGCGCGCAGTTGTTCGCCACCATGGACGATCGGATCGTGGCGGTGCTGCACCGCAAAGCGGCGTCGCACTGTTCGGACCCGGCGAGCCGGGGTGCAGCGCTCGGCGCCGTGATCAGCCTCGGTTCTGCGGCCGACGCCGATCCACTGGCCATTCTGGGCTCGGTATCGGTGACCCGGCTCGGCGATGCGCTGGCAGGGTTACTCGCGCTGGCCCGCGAGGAGTTGATCTCGGATGCCGGCTTCGTGGCCGGTCTTGATGGATTGATCAGCGGATTGCCCGGTGACGATTTCGTCGGCGCTCTCCCGGCCCTGCGCGCCGCGTTCGCGTGGTTGCCGCCCCGGGAGCGCGGCGACGTGGCCGATGCGGTGCTGGAGCTTCACGGCGCCACCGACGTGTCGCGGCGCGTGCTGTTGCGGCGTCTCGACGTAGATCCGCAGGCCGTGGCCGAAGCTGCGGCGGACGAACGCCGCGCCGTCGAGCGGCTGCAGTCGTGGGGGGTGTGGCCGTGATCGACGTCCCAGAACCCTTGCAGCGGTGGCGATTGCTGTTGGGTGCAGCTGCTGATGGCGCGCTCGGCACCCCCGCCGGGGAGCTCGGGGCGGCCGATGCCGCATTGGAGTGGCTCTACGGCCGCGACCCGGACCGCGCCGAACGCGGGGAGCGGGCAGGCGGTCAGGGCGAATCGACGCTGAGCGTGCCGGACTGGATCGACGCCGTGCACACGCTGTTTCCTCATGAGGTGATCGAGCGGGTCGAACGCGACGCGGTCGAGCGGTTCGGGATCACCGAAGTGGTGACGCGGCTGGATGTGCTCGAACGCATCGAACCTTCCGAATCGCTGCTCAGAGCCGTCATGCAGACCAAGCACCTGATGAATCCCGAGGTGCTGGCCGCGGCACGGCGAATGATCGCCGAGGTGGTGCGCCGGCTGTTGGCCGAACTGGACACCGAAGTGCGCCGAGCTTTCACCGGCACACTCGACCGCCGCCGACGCTCGCCCGTCCCGATCGCCCGCAACTTCGATTTCCGCGGCACCGTCAAAGCCAACCTGGACCGCTGGGACCCGCAGCGGCAGCGGCTGTATCTTCAGCGACCACTGTTCTCCAGCCGTACGCAGCGGCACACCGAACGGTGGCGGATCGTGCTGCTGGTGGATCAGAGTGGCTCCATGGTGGATTCGGTGATCCATTCAGCGGTGCTCGCCAGTTGCCTGTGGCAACTCCCCGGGATGGACACCAGCCTCGCGGCGTTCGACACCCAGGTGGTGGATCTGACCGACGAGCTGACCGATCCCGTCGAGCTGCTGATGAAAGTCCAGTTGGGCGGTGGCACCGACATCGCCGCTGCCGTGGGGTGGGCAGCCGGACAGGTCAACAGTCCGCATCGTTCGGTGGTCGTGGTCATTTCGGACTTCTATGAAGGCGGTTCAGCACAGTTGCTGGTCCGCCGGGTGCGCGATCTGGTCGCAGGCGGGACGACGGTGCTGGGACTGGCTGCGCTCGACCGCCACGCCAACCCCGCCTACAACCACGAGCTGGCAGGGGAACTGGTCGCGGCCGGCGCGGAGGTGGCTGCGATGACTCCGGGCGAGTTGGCGGTATGGCTCGCCGAGAAGGTTCGGCGATGAGCGCCGGCGCGAAGAAGAGACCAACACAGTGAGCGCGCGTGCCGACCTGCTCGACCTGACCACCGATGCGCTCACCGCGCTGGCCAACCCCGGCTTCGTCAAGCGGGCGCGGAAGGAGCTCGATGCCGGGCGCGGTCCCGCCCTCGAGATCGGTGACGACGGCACGGTCACCGCCCGCTTCGATGACGGCGTAATCACCACGCTGCCGGTGGGAACGGCCGTACGCGACGCCACGTGCAGTTGTCCGGCCAACGGATGGTGCCGGCACCGGGTGATGCTGGTCCTGGCCTACCAGGACGGGTACCGCAACACCCCGGTGGAAACCAAAGAGCGTTGGAGCCCAGCAGAATTCACTGACGACATCCTGATGCGGACACTGGCTCCGGCGACCCTGGCCGCGGCGCGGCGCATGGCGCGCGGGACCGTGCGCCTGTCGGCACCCGACGGTGTCCCCACGGCCCGACTGCCGCTGAACACCGTGCAGTTCTTCTCGCCGTCCGCGTTGGCCCATGCCCGTTGCGACTGCCGCGACGTCAGCGGATGCGCCCACCTGGCCGTGGCGGTGTGGGCGTTTCGGGCGGCCGGTGACGCCGACTCGGCGATGGTCCGCGAAATGGTGGTCGCCCTCGACAGCGGCACGGATCACCGGCCCGACGTCGAGGGGTTCGCCGCTGACCTCGACGCGCTGACACTCGCGCTCTGGTCGGACGGGACCGCCTCCGAGGACGCCGGTCTCGACGCCCGACTGGGTGCCTTGACCGAGCAGGCCCGCCGCCTCGGATGGAGCTGGGTGGCCGCCGACCTCGAGGAACTGAGCAGGCAGCGCGAGGCGCTGCACCAGCGTCGCAGCGACGCAGACCCGGAGGCGCTGCTCACGCTGGTGGCCGAGGCCCCGGCCCGGCTGCGCGCCGCCGCGGCCGCCGGCGAACTCGCTGCACCACAACGCACCGCAGGTGAGATCCTCGGCGTCGGGGTGCCTGGCGAAACCGAGCTGGCCCACCTGCGGTTGATCTCGCTGGGCGCCGAGACCTGGCGCGACGAACAGGGCGTCGGCGCCCGGGTGTATCTCGCCGATCCCGACACCGGTTCGGTGTCCGTGCTGGAACGGCGGTGGTCCGGCCCACAGGCGGCCGCCGGGCGTCGGATCCTGGGCACGAGGCTGGAGCGGGTGGCTCAGGGGCAGGTGGTCACCACCGGAGCACGACGGCGAGCTCTGGGCCTCATCGAGATCAGTGCCGAGCGCGGGCGCACGTCGCTGCACGATCTGAGCCCTGCAGCCTGGGACACCGCGACACTGCCGCACGGTATCGCCCGCGAATCGTGGCCCGCGTTCGTGAGTCCACGCCGACTTGGCGACGGTATCCGGATACTGACCGTGGACACCGTGCACGACTGGGGCTTTGACGCCGCGACGCAACAATTGGTGGCTGACGTGACCGGTCCGCATGGCGATACCCGCTTGACGCTGGCGCATTCGGCTGCGGCTGCGGGTGCGGTCGATGCAGTTGCCGATGCCCTGGAAACGGCGAACCTGCACCGGGTCAGTGTCCGGGTGCACCGGCGGGCCGGACGGCTGATCTGTGAACCGCTGGCGGTGCTGACGCACGACCGCGCCCTGGTGCCGGCGACGGCCACAGCCACAGGCCGCGAGCTGCCGCCGGCGCCTCCCGACGCGCCGGCCGGGCCGGTGGAACGCGCCCGTGTCGAACTCGCCGGCTGGTTGCGCCGGGGGCTGCGCACCCAGGGGCGGGCCGCGCGGGAACGGTTGGCCGGACTCTCGGAAGGACTCAGCTCCGCGGGAATGACCATCGCCGGTGCCGAATTGGCGGTAGCCGCTGCCGCTATCGGTGAGGACACACAGGCTGCGGTCCACTCGCTACAACGAGTCGTACTGCTCCTCAGCGAAATGTCGGCTGCTACGGATTGACCGACGCGAGTGGTTCGCGTCAGGATCCGCCCAGGCAGCATCAAGGAAACGTCAAGGCCGGTGACGGCGGCACCGGCCAGAGCGATCGTTGACCCATGACCCTGCTGGACATCCTGCCTTCACTTCGCGACACGACCCGCCCGCGGCTCGATCCGACAATCTGGCCGCTGACGACCGGCGTCGACGGATTGGGCCGGATCACCGTCGGCCGGGTGGCAATGACCGATATCGCCGACGAATACCGCACCCCGGCCTATGTTCTCGACGAAACCGATTTTCGTACCCGGGCGCGGCGATACCGAGGTGCGCTCGGTCAGACCGAGGTGGTCTATGCCGGCAAGTCACTGTTGACCACCAGCGTCGCCCGGTGGGCCGCCGAGGAAGGTCTCGGTGTGGACGTCTGCTCCGCGGCGGAGCTCGCGACGGCCCTGGCCGGAGGGGTCGATCCGGCACGCATCGTGCTGCACGGCAACGCGAAGTCCTGTGATGAGTTGCGGGACGCGGTCGACGTCGGGGTGGGCCGCATCGTGATCGACTCCCCGATGGAGATCACCTATCTGGCGGGGCTGGTGCGACGACCGCAGCCGGTATTGATCCGGGTCACTCCCGATATCGACATCCACGGGCATCGCGCCGTCACCACCGGTGTGACCGACCAGAAGTTCGGTTTCGCGCTGGCCGACCGCCGGGCCGCGCGCGCAGCCGCCCGAATTCTGGCCACCCCCAACCTCGATCTGATCGGGCTACACTGCCACATCGGCTCGCAGATCACCGATCCCGCGCCGTACGGCGAGGCGGTGCACCGGCTGATCGGCGCGATGGCCGACATCCGTGCCGAACACGGCGTGCTGCTGACCGAGCTCAACATCGGTGGCGGACATGGGGTTCCGTATGTCCGTGGAGACGCGTCGCTCGACACCGCAGCGTTCGGCGCCGTCGTCGACGATGCCCTGACCACGGCGTGTGCGGCCGAGCGGTTTCCCCGCCCGCGTCTGGTCGTCGAACCCGGACGGGCCATCAGTGCCCGGGCGGGCGTGACGCTGTACCGGGTGCACGGGGTGAAGTCCCAACCCGACGGACGCACATTCGTCGCGGTGGACGGCGGCATGAGCGACAACCCACGGGTCGCCCTATACGGGGCGAAATACACTGTGGCCTTGGCCAATCGGCATCCGCTAGGACCAACCATGGTGGCCACGGTGGTCGGCAGGCACTGCGAGGCCGGTGACGAGATCGTGCGCGATGCAGAACTGCCCGCCGATATCCACGCAGGCGATCTGCTGGCCGTCGCCTGTACCGGCGCCTACCAACACAGCATGGCCTCGACGTACAACATGGTCGGTCGCCCGCCGGTGGTGGCGGTACGCGACGGCGCCTCCCGGGTGCTGGTGCGCCGGGAGACCACGACGGATCTGCTGTCGCGGGATCTGGGCTGACGAACCGTCAGACTTCCCGCTCGGCAGCGTCCTTGATCCTGGCCAGGCGGCGATCCCAACCAGCGGCGATACCGTCGAGCCGTCGGGCCACCTCGCTCAGCCGAGCCCCCACCGCCTCGTACTTGACCTCGCGCCCCACCCTGCCGGCCGATACCAGGCCGACATCGGTGAGCACTTTCAGATGTTTCGCGATGGCCTGGCGGCTGATCGGAAGTTCCTCGGCCAGCGCCGAGGCCGACGCCGGCCGGCGCCCGAGCGCCACCAGAACCTGCCATCGACTGTCGTCGGCAAGCGCAGCGAAAATCTGTACAGGCGAGGCATTCTCATGCATCGGCGGCGGCTCCGACCAGGTACTTGCGGGCGAGGCCGAGCTCCAGCGACCAACCGCCACTGTGATCGTCGAACCGGGAGCGACGGTTGACCTCGGGCTCGTCGAGTGCGGCGAAACCGCTCTCGACAACACGCAGCACCACGCCGGATTGCGCTGGGGTGATCCAGAATTCGACGAGGGTGGAGGAGCTTTCGAGGTCGTCGGCGTCGATATGCCACCGGAAGGCCGCGTACCGCGGCTCATCGAGCTCGACGGTCCGCAACGCGAACTTCCCGTGGGTGGGATCGGTGACGATGGCGATGTCGCCGTCACGATCGATCTGATGTTCGGTGATCTGCTCGTCGTTGATGTACCAACCTGGTTCGCTCACCAGGTCCCAGACGCGTTGTGCCGGTGCGTCGATGACGATCTCACGCTCGATGCGGTCGTAGTCGGTGGTCATGTCGGGTTCCTCCCTGGCCGGATTACTGCAACCCCAGGGTTGCACATGAGGCCCCTTTGTTGCAACCCATGGGTTGCAGTTGATGCGGACGGGCGCCGCAGCCCTACTCCTCGTGCAGGATCGGGTCCGACTCCAGATGCGTCAGCCCGTTCCAGGCCAGATTGACCACGTGCGCGGCCACCACTTCCTTCTTGGGTTCGCGCACGTCGAGCCACCACTGCGCGGTCATCGACACCGATCCGACCAGCGCCTGGGCGTACAGCGGCGCGAGGTCCGGGTCGAGCCCGCGGCGGGAGAAGTCCCCGGCCAGGATCGAGGACACCTGATTGACGGCGTCGTTGAGCAGTGTGGCGTAAGTCCCCGAGGTGATGGCCGCCGGCGAGTCGCGGATCAGGATGCGGAAGCCGTCGGTGTGTTCCTCGACGTAAGTCAGCAGCGCCAGCGCCACCCGCTCGACCCGCACGCGGGATCGGTTGTTGGTCAGCGACGAGGTGATCCCGTCCAGCAGTGCCGACATCTCCCGGTCGACAACGACGGCGTACAGACCTTCCTTGCCGCCGAAATGCTCGTAGACCACTGGTTTCGAGACGTTGGCGCGTTGGGCGATCTCTTCGATCGAGGTGCCCTCGTAGCCCCGTTCGGCGAACAACGACTTGGCGATCTCGATGAGCTGTTGTCGCCGTTCGTTGCCGGTCATCCGGGCCCGAGGGGCCCGGACTTCCTTCTCGGGTGCTGCCACGCATTACAGGCTAGACCGTTCGACTAGAGTCTCTCCCGGACATTCCGTCGTGGTGTAATCGGCAGCACCTCTGATTTTGGTTCAGATAGTTCAGGTTCGAGTCCTGGCGACGGAGCAACTGAGTACGGCGAGCGTGCGCAGAATGCACGGTTGCCACGGCATGTCGCAAACAGACGTGCACGTGCGCGGAGAGAGGGGATTCCCTGTGTCGACCGAGGCCGCAGTCGTCGTACTGGCAGCAGGTGCCGGGACCCGAATGCGCTCGGATACCCCGAAGGTGCTGCACACGCTGGCCGGGCGCAGCATGCTCAGCCACGCGGTACACACCGTGGCCAATGCCGCCGCCGAGCATCTGGTGGTCGTTCTCGGCCACGACCGGGAGCGCATCGCACCTGCGGTCGCCGAGCTGGCCGACAAGCTGGGGCGCACCATCGACGTCGCGATCCAGGACCAGCAGCTGGGCACCGGCCACGCCGTGGCCTGCGGCCTGAGCTCACTGCCCGAAGAATTCGTCGGCACGGTCGTGGTGACCTCCGGTGACGTACCGCTGCTCGATGCCGGCACCCTGGCCGCCCTGATCGAAACCCACAGCACCGCGACGGCGGCAGCCACCGTGGTGACCACCACCGTGCCCGACCCCACCGGCTACGGCCGCATCCTGCGCACGCAGGACAACGAGGTCATCGGCATCGTCGAGCAGGCCGACGCCACCGACTCACAGCGGGCCATCCGCGAAGTCAATGCCGGGGTGTATGCCTTCGACATCGCTGAACTGCGCTCGGCACTGAGCCGGTTGCGCTCCGACAACGCGCAGCAGGAGCTGTACCTCACCGACGTCATCGCGATCGTGCGCCAGGACGGCCGGACCGTGCGGGCCATGCACGTCGACGACAGCGCCCTGGTCGCCGGGGTCAACGACCGGGTTCAGCTCGCCGACCTCGGCGCCGAATTGAACCGCCGGATCGTGGCCCGCCACCAACGCGCGGGGGTGACGATCATCGACCCGGCCACCACCTGGATCGACGTCGACGTCACCATCGGCCGCGACACCGTCGTGCGCCCCGGCACCCAACTCCTGGGTACGACCGAGATCGGCGCCGGCTGCGAGATCGGGCCGGACTCCACCCTGACCGACGTCGAGGTGGGTGACGGCGCATCGGTGGTGCGCACGCACGGCCAGCTCGCCGTGATCGGCGCCGGCGCCACCGTCGGCCCGTTCTCCTATCTGCGGCCGGGCACCATCCTCGGGGCCGAGGCCAAGCTCGGCGCATTCGTCGAGACCAAGAACTCCACCATCGGCACCGGAACCAAGGTGCCCCACCTGACCTACGTCGGTGATGCCGACATCGGCGAACACAGCAACATCGGTGCCTCCAGCGTGTTCGTCAACTACGACGGCGAGAACAAACACCGGACCACTATCGGCTCTCATGTGCGCACCGGCTCCGACACGATGTTCATCGCCCCGGTTTCCGTCGGCGACGGCGCCTACACCGGTGCGGGCACCGTGCTGCGCGACGACGTCCCGCCCGGTGCGCTGGCAGTCTCGGACAACGCCCAGCGCACCATCGAGGGCTGGGTGGAACGCAAACGCCCAGGTTCGGCGGCTGCGGAAGCTGCGCGCAAGGCCCGCGACGAGTAGATCGGCCCCCGCCCGGCACGACCGTGACGCTGGTGCACGGATTTCGTGGCAAACGCCTGCGGGAGCGTCACAGTCGGCGCCGCTGCGGCGCATAGACCGACGTTTCGTGTTGGCAATCTGGTAACCCGGCTACGAACTACCAGAAACGCTACGTACGATTGCTCCGTATCGATCCCCAACCGCGAAGGCAGCCATAGTGGCCACGGACTGGACCGACAATCGAAAAAACCTGATGCTGTTCTCGGGGCGCGCGCACCCGGAGCTCGCAGAACAAGTGGCCAAGGAACTAGGTATCGAAGTCACGGCGCAGACCGCCCGTGACTTTGCCAACGGCGAGATCTTCGTCCGGTTCGACGAGTCCGTGCGCGGCTGCGACGCGTTCGTGCTGCAGAGCCATCCCGCGCCGCTGAACCAGTGGCTCATGGAACAGCTCATCATGATCGACGCGCTCAAGCGCGGCAGCGCCAAACGGATCACCGCGATCCTGCCGTTTTACCCCTACGCGCGGCAGGACAAGAAGCACCGCGGCCGCGAGCCCATCTCGGCCCGCCTGGTCGCCGACCTGCTCAAGACCGCCGGCGCCGACCGCATCGTCTCGGTCGACCTGCACACCGACCAGATCCAGGGCTTCTTCGACGGCCCCGTCGACCACATGCGCGCCCAGTCGCTGCTGTGCGGCTACATCGGCGAGAACTATGCCGGCTCGGACATGGTGGTCGTCTCCCCCGACTCGGGCCGCGTGCGCGTCGCCGAGAAGTGGGCCGACTCCCTGGGCGGCGTCCCGCTGGCCTTCATCCACAAGACCCGCGACCCGCTGGTGCCCAACCAGGTGGTGTCCAACCGGGTGGTCGGCGACGTCAAGGGCAAGACCTGCATCCTGACCGACGACATGATCGACACCGGCGGCACCATCGCCGGCGCGGTCAAACTGCTCAAGCAGGACGGCGCCAAGGACGTGGTGATCGCCGCCACCCACGGTGTGCTGTCCGATCCGGCCGCCCAGCGCCTGGCCGACTCAGGTGCCCGCGAGGTGATCGTCACCAACACGCTGCCGATCACCGACGACAAGAAGTTCCCGCAGCTGACCGTCCTGTCCATCGCGCCGCTGCTGGCCAGCACCATCCGCGCGGTGTTCGAGAACGGTTCGGTGACCGGACTGTTCGACGGGTCCGCCTAGATGGCTGAATCCGAAGGCCGACCCGCGGCCGTCATCTACCACAACCCCAAATGCTCGACCTCCCGGAAGACCCTGGATCTGTTGCGGGAGAACGGGATCGAGCCCGAGGTGGTGCAGTACCTCAAGACTCCGCCGACGCGCGCGGAGTTGGAGAAGATGATCTCCGACGCGGGTATCGACGTGCGCACCGCAGTGCGCAAGCGTGAATCCCTGTACACCGAGCTGGGTTTGGCCGACGCGTCCGACGACGAGCTGCTTGACGCGATGGCCGAGCACCCGATCCTGATCGAGCGCCCGTTCGTCGTCACCGACAACGGCACCCGGTTGGCCCGGCCGATCGATTCGGTGCGCGAGATTCTGTGAAGCGGTTGCTCGCCACGGCGGGCGCGCTGGCGGTGCTGGTCACCGGTTGCGGCGCCGAAACGCCTGACTACAAGTCGATCTGGACCACCAGCTCGACGACTCCGAGTGCCGACCCCGAGAATCAGCCTGTACCGCTGTGGCAGTACCTCGAGGATGCCGGTGTCGTCGGCGAGCCCATCGCGCCCGAGAAGATTCCCCACCTGACGGTCACCATGCCGAGCCCGCCGGAATGGCATCCCTACAACAATCCGAATCTGGCACCGGGCACGCGGATGATCGCCAAGGGCGACACCTACCCGACCGCGATGCTGCTGGCCTTCAGCCTGCACGGTGATTTCGACGTGTCCAAGGCGCTCAAGGAACACGGCAACGACGATGCCAAGCTGGCGGAGAACTTCAAGCAGCTCAACGCATCCGACGCCGACTGGAAGGGCTTCCCGTCCTCGATGATCGAGGGCAGCTACGACCTCAACGGCAAGCGCATGCAGACCTACAACCGTGTCGTGATCGCGAACGACGGGCTGCAGCCGCCGCAGCGTTACCTCGTGCAGCTGACCGTGACGACCTACGCCGACGAGGCTGCGGCACAGGGACCGGACATCGAGTCGATCATCGCAGGCTTCAACATCGCCAAGAAGTGACCGTAGGGTGGTCGGCATGAGTGGATGGACCAGCGCCGACCTGCCCTCGTTCACCGGCCGCAGGGTGATCGTCACCGGGGCCAACAGCGGGCTGGGTCTTGTCACCGCCCGTGAACTCGCCCGTGTCGGCGCCAAGGTCACCGTCGCGGTGCGCAACCTGGAGAAGGGTACGGCAGCCGCCGAGACCATGACGGGCGGGCAGGTCGAGGTACGCAAACTCGACCTGCAGGACCTGGCTTCGGTGCACGAGTTCGCCGACACCGTCGAGAGCGTCGACGTGCTGGTGAACAACGCCGGCATCATGGCCGTTCCGCTGAGCCGCACCGCCGACGGTTTCGAGAGTCAGATCGGCACCAACCATCTCGGCCATTTCGCGCTGACCAACCTGCTGCTGCCCAAGATCACCGACCGCGTGGTCACGGTGTCGTCGTTGATGCACTGGATCGGGAAGATCAGCCTGCGCGACCTCAACTGGAAGTCGCGGCCGTATTCGGCGTGGCTGGCCTACGGGCAGTCCAAGCTGGCCAACCTCATGTTCACCTCGGAGCTGCAGCGACGCCTCGATGCCTCGGGTTCTCAAGTCCGCGCCGTGGCCGCCCACCCCGGCTATTCGGCCACCAACCTGCAGGGCCAGACCGGCACCCAGCTCGGCGCCCGCATGATGGCCACCGCCAACCGCGTGTTTGCCAGCGATGCGTCGTTCGGCGCACGTCAGACGCTGTTCGCGGTGTCCCAAGACGTCCCCGGTGACAGCTTCATCGGTCCGCGGTTCGGCCAGTTCGGTCCCAGCCAGCCGGTCGGGCGTAGCCCGCTGGCCCGGCGGGTCGACACCCAGAAGGCGCTGTGGGAGCTGTCCGAGCAGCTCACCAAGACCACCTATCCGCTGTAGCGGCCCGGCTTCGATTTTTGGTGGCGGCGTGCTCTTTGCTACCCTGACCTGGCGTCACGGCGAGGGTGGACCGTTGGTCCACCGTTATCGGCGGGAACTTCTGTAAATGTTGCGACCCTTGCCGTGCTGACGATCTGACCGCAGTACCGCAATTCAGAGGAGCAACATCATGGCCAAGGCCGCAGCCAAGAACGTCCCCAACAAGCTGACCGCTACCGTGCGTACCCGCACCGGCAAGGGCGCGTCGCGCCAGGCCCGTCGCGACGGCAACGTGCCCACCGTGCTGTACGGCCACGGCACCGACCCCCAGCACCTGGAGATCAACGCCCGCGAGTTCGCCGCCGTGCTGCGCCACTCGGGCACCAACGCCGTGCTGACCCTCGACATCGAGGGCAAGGAGCAGCTGGCGCTGACCAAGGCTCTCGACATCCACCCGATCCGCCGCAACATCCAGCACGCCGACCTGCTCGTCGTGCGCCGCGGCGAGAAGGTCACCGTCGAGGTCACCGTCACCGTCGAGGGCGACGCCGCTCCGGGCACCCTGGTCACCCAGGACGCCAACACCATCGAGATCGAGGCCGAGGCCCTGTCGATCCCCGAGCACCTGACCGTGTCGGTCGAGGGCGTCGAGGCCGGCACCCAGGTTCTGGCCAGCCAGATCGAGCTGCCCGCCGGCGTTTCGCTGGTGTCGGATCCCGAGCTGCTCGTGGTCAACGTCGTCGAGGCCCCGAGTGCCGAGGAGCTGGAGTCCGAGGGTGCCGGCGAGGCTGCCGCTGCCCCGGCCGAGGAGCCGGCCGCCGAGGCTGCCGAAGCCTCCGAGTAAGTACGCCTTTCGATGGCCGAGCCGCTGCTGGTGGTGGGCCTGGGTAATCCCGGGCCCGCCTACGCCAAAACCCGGCACAATGTCGGGTTCATGGTGGCCGACATTCTGGCCGCCCGCATCGGCTCGGCCTTCAAGGTGCACAAGAAGTCCGGCGCCGAGGTGATCACCGGCCGGCTCGCAGGAGCCCCGGTTGTGCTGGCCAAACCTCGGTGCTACATGAACGAGTCCGGCCGCCAGGTCGGACCGTTGGCCAAGTTCTATTCGGTGCCGCCGGGCCGGATCGTGGTCATCCACGACGAGCTCGACATCGACTTCGGCCGAATCCGGCTCAAGGTCGGCGGTGGCGAGGGCGGCCACAACGGGTTGCGTTCCGTGGCATCAGCTCTGGGCAGCAAGGACTTTCAACGCGTCCGTATCGGTGTGGGCCGCCCGCCGGGCCGTAAGGATCCGGCGGCGTTCGTGTTGGAGGCCTTCACCGCCGCCGAACGCACCGAACTGCCGACCATCTGCGAGCAGGCTGCCGACGCCACGGAGCTGTTGATCGCCCAGGGCCTGGAGCCCGCGCAGAACACCGTGCACGCATGGTGACGGTCACCAGCTGAAGGGCCGGTCGAGGCTCAGCGTGCGTTCGGCCGGCGCATACCAGCCCTGCGGCGCGTACTGACCGGTGTGCAGATAGCACTGCACCCGCACCTGCGAACTGTTGGGACGAAAGGTCAGCAGCCGGCTGATCGGCAGGGTCGTGATCGGCATGTGATGGCGGCTCAACGACGCGACATTCATGAAATATGTTCCGCCCCATGCCTGCTCGATGTGAGTCTTACCGCCGTGGGAGTCGTCGGGGTGGGTGTGGGTATGACCGGCCAGCCACAACGCCACCGCTCCCGGATGCTCGGTGAGATAGCGCTCGAAGGCTCCGGAATCAGGCTTCCCGCCGACCCAATACAGGTAGGACGCGGCCTGCGGCGTCCCTTCCGGGAAGGGCCGGTGGTAGTGCTCGTGCAGCGTCCCGTCCGGGTCCCGGCGGACGCCCTCCCACTCCCCTGAGGCCACGGTGGTGTCTTTCAGCACATAGTGATGCACCGTGATGATGATCGAATCACGGTTGTGCTCAACCATGTTCGCCCACCACTCGAACGTCTCGGCGGTCACCACCCCACCGGGGTTGCCGCCGAGCGTCCCCCGGCCGACCGTCTGCGACGGCTCGTTGCGGTCACTGAGCATCAGGAAGAGCAGGTTTCCCACCTGGAAGGAGTACCGCTCCCAGGTCCCGCTGATCGGATAGCGCCGGGCCCCGGCATCGACGCCCGAGTGCTCGGGGTGCACCCCCAGCGGATCGACCCACTTCTGCCACCACCAGGCGTCGGGCTCGGAAAGCCCACTGCGGTCATGATTTCCACACACCGAGTACACGTCTTCGCGCCGGTGTTTGCGCATTGCCGCGAGCTGCCTGCGCACTTCACGTCCCTCGGCGTCGTCGGGAAGACTGTGGTGCGCGCCGGACATGTCGCCGACGTCGACGGCGATGTCCCAGTCGAACTGCGGGCCGCCGTCGGCGCCACCGAATTCAGACTGTCGGATGGCCTCGGCGAGGCTCTCCCGGCCGAACTTCTTGTCGGTCCCGACATGGGCATCACCAAATGCCCACAGCCGAAAGTCACCCTGCTGTGTCGCCATCGTCGCGCCACGTTAGCGGTCGGGGCAGGACCGGTCGGGCGTTGCACTCACGGTGATTCCAACGGCCGGTCAAACGCCGCGGATGCCGCTGTCGACCACCTTCACTGTCTTGTGCGGATAACGCTTCTCGGCGTGCGCCTTGGCCGCCGAGTTGGGAAGCACGTACAGCGTTTCCCTTTTGTCCTGCAGCGGTTTGAGCACCCGGTCCATGAACTCCTTGCGGTCGTCGAGGTAGGGCTCGATGACGTCCTCCCCCGCCGGGCACACCGCCAGGCAGTAGGCCGCCTTGTAATTGGCCTTGAACGACAGGCTCTGCCACATCGAGGCATTCTCCGAATCGCTCACCCGGGAACGGAAGTCGGCGGCATCGTCGCTATCGGCGATGGTCTGAACCCAGTCGGTGAATCCGCCCATGAACTCGCGGTAGTTGTGCACCGAGCAGGCGAGGAAATCGAATTCACCGTTCTTTCCGATCGCGCCGACCGGACAGGCTGCCACACACAATTTGCATTCCAGGCATGGCGAATAGTCCAGCGGCTCACCGTAGCTGCTTATCGGCGTCCCCACCAAGATGGTGGCCAACAGGATGAAGTTGCCGAACCGCGGGTGGATCACGTTGCGATGGATCCCCATCACCCCCAGCCCCGCCGCCACCGCGACGGGTTTGTGTGCCACCACCCAGATCCGCCCCGGATACCTGTCCATCTCCATCGGGAAGGTCGCCGACGGATTCACCGCGCGGTGACCGATTTCCTCCAACGCCCGGGTGATGCGGTGGGCGGCCTCGTTGATGATCTCCCCGCTGCGGTGGAACTCCTGGTTGGCGACACTGCGGGTAGAAGAACGCACATTGTCGCGGTTCATCTTCACCACCAGCGAGATGTAGCTGCGCACCCCTGGCAGCGCCGACTCGACATGTTGACGCTCCGAGGCCAGCGCAGGATCGTCCGCACTGGCGAAGGCGACATCGTCAGCCCCGGCATCCAGACACAGCCGCCGCAGCCAGTCCGCGTCGATCACGTCGGGAACCTGCGCATCGGCACGAGCACGGACCGCCCGCACAGTCGGGTGATCGGCCAGGCGGGGCGAAAGCTTCGGTTTCATCCATCTGAGTATAGAGAACTATACCCAGGGTGCAAGAATCTCTTCAGTTGCCCGTAAAGAAAGCGTTCAGGCCGAGGACCTGTGCGCGCACAGCGGGTACACCCGAGATATGGACGGCATCCGGTTACTGACCCCACTGCTCGACGGCTCCCGGCCGTGGGGCTGCGTACAGGTCCGGCCGGGCCGCTTCGGCATCACCTACTACCGGCTGGTGGTCTATCCACCGGGCCTCAGCACAGCCGAGCACCGGCTGGTGCGACTGGCTCGAGGCTGGCCGCTGTGGGGAATGCTCGTGTGGTTGCTGTGTCAGCTCTGGCTGGGCGGTCAGATGGCGCCCTGGCCGGCCTTGGGCGTGTCGACCGCGGCGTACGTCGCCACCGGCGCCGCCGCACTCGGCCTGTCCGGCAGTGCCTTCCACCGGGTGCGGACACTGTGTGCGACGACCATGGCCGGCTGCGACGATCCGGCGTCTCATGCGGCCCGTGACCGCTTGGCCGTGCTGGCCGCGACGCTCCTGCAGGCCGATGAACGCCGCGACCGGGGTGACCTCAGCGCCGTGGATCACGAACTGGTCTGGTGGCAGGTCTACAACCGGATGGGCACCGGTGACGACGCGAACACCAAGCTGGCCAGCTGATATCGGGCACGTTGGAAGCAGCTGGCCAGTTGCCTTGCGCGGCTGGATAATTCGTCAACTCTTCCCGCCATCGACGGCCTGAAACCGCCGCGAGCGGGCGTGCCGGTCAAGACACGCCCGCTCGCGGGTACGAAAGCTACGAGGTCGCCTAGCGGCGTGCCCCCGGCATTCCCAACCACGGGAACACCGGGATGTTGGCGGGTGGCGCCGTCGTTCCTGGTCTCGCCTTGATCGAAGTGCTGCCGTTGGTCGTACAGATGGTCTTGGTAGCAGTGTCCTGGCAGGTCGGCCGAGCTGACGCCACCGGCGCCGAAATCACCGATGCTGCAGCCAAACCCGCCATCACGAAGGCAAATTTGCCGCGACCTGTCATCATGTCCTTCCCCTTCCGGGCTACGACCGCGATACCAGAATGGTCATGCGCTGAGTGCGCTCGCATGCGCTCGCTCATCAGGGGCAGGCCGATACGACGACGGGGGAATCCGCATCTAGCGGAGTGTTGTTCGCCGCCGCCCGGTTGAACGCATCCTGGCGGGCAGCCTCCACCGTCGCCCCGGCTCCGCCGGCCACCGCGTGGTTGCTCGGGCTGGCGACGGACACGATGCAGAGCTTGTCGTTGGTGACCTCGTCGGCAGTGCACTCCACACCGCCGGCGCTCTGGCACGCCGCGATCACTGCCGAGGAGGCTTCTTCGGCAGTGTCACCGGTTGCAGTGAAACCGGCCAAGGTATCGATGAATTCGCCGGTGCCCACCGCCGCAAACATGTCTTCGGGGTCCTCGACGTAACCCCCCGGGCCACCCGCCCATGCGGTGCCCGCGGTAATCCCGGCAGCGATAACGCCCGCACCGAGGATCGCCGAAACCCATCTGGATTTGACCATGCCGGTCCTCTCGTCAAATTAGTTTCGGCGTCAGAATACACAGGTCACACCCAGTTCACCTGCCGTCCAACCAAATGAATTCGTGTCTTTGTAGCCCGAACGGCAGATGTACGCGTCACGTTGCGGCAGAACACAAACCGCCCCGTTTCGATGAAACGGGGCGGTTTGTGTGCGATCCGCTGTCGTTGAGCGGCGCGGAAGACTAGCCGGTGACGAGCGAGACCGAGTTGGCGCGACGCAGCTTGCCCGACGGGGTTTTCGGGATGCTGCCGGGCCCGAGCACCACGACGTTGCGCGGGCGCATGTCGACCTCGGCCACCACCTCGTGAGCCACCTGATGCTCGATGCGGCGCACCTCAGCCGGGTCCTGCCAGGCGTTGGATTCCACAGCGACGGCGAAAGTTTCGCGCGAATGCCCGGCGTCGAGTCGCACCGCGACGGCACAGCCGGGGCGCACGCCCTCGACGCGACCGGCCGCACGCTCGATGTCAGTCGGGTAGATGTTGCGTCCGGCCATGATGATCACGTCCTTGACCCGACCGCACACGACGATGTTGCCCTCTTCGGTGATGTAGCCGAGGTCGCCGGTGTCATACCAGCCGTGTTCATCCTGGGCCGGCAGGAAGCCGCCCATGGTGATGTAGCCGGGGGTCAATGATTCGCCGCGCAGCTCGATGACGCCGACGCCGCGGGCGGGCATCACGTCGCCGTGCTCGTCGACGACACGGGCCTCGAGGTCCTTCAGCAGCGGGCCCAGTGAGGCCAGCCGCTTGGTGTTGCCCTTGGTGGCGGGCACGGCCCGGCGCAGGGCGGCCAGCAGATCGGCGTCGACCTCGTCGACCACCAGGCCGGCATTGCACGGGGAGAATGACACCGCCAGGCAGGTCTCGGCCATGCCGTAGGCCGGGAGGATGGCCGACTCCGGCAGGCCGAACGGCTTACCGGCATCCAGCAGGTCCTCGACATCGGCCGGCTCCACGGGCTCGGCACCCGAGAGCGCGAACCGCAGGGTGGACAGGTCGTACTCGCCGGGCTTGGCCTGACGGCGCAACCGCTTGGCGAACAACGCGTAGGCGAAGTTGGGCGCCGCGGTCATGGTGCCCTTGTACTTGGTGATGAGCTTGGCCCACAGCAGGGTGTCACGCAGGAAGTCCATCGGCGTGACCTTGACGAGCTCGGCGCCGAAATACATCGGGATGGTCAGGAAGCCGACCATGCCCATGTCGTGGAAGCAGGGCAGCCAGCTCACCATGACGTCCTTGTCGACGTCGTACTCCGCACCGATGAACATCGCCTCGGCGTTGGAGTGGATGTTGCGGTGCGTGATCTGCACGGCTTTAGGAGAACCAGTCGAGCCGGACGTCAATTGCATCAGGGCCAGATCGTCCTCGCCGGTCTCCACCGGGTCGATCGGGTCGGCGGCCAGCAGGTCGGCCACCTTGAGCACCTTGATGCCCTTCTCCTCCAGCACCGGGATGGCGACCAGGAAGGGCTCGGAGACGATGACGGCGTCGGCCTCGATCATGCCGATCACGTTCATGGTGTCCTCTGCCCAGACCGCCAGGTCGGTGCGCGGGGTCGGCTGGTGCAGCATGGTCAGGCTGGCGCCGCGCATCCACACGCCCTGCGCGGTGGGCGCGATCTCCACCGGGAACCCGGCGAGCACGCCGACGGCGTCACCGTGGCCGATACCGGCGGCGGCCAGGCCGCCCGCGATGCGCCGGGCCCGCTCGTGAACCTCACCCCAGGTGTGGCGCACCGGCTCATGCGGTTCGCCGGTCACCATGCCGCGCTTGCTCTCACGAGCGTTGCGGAACATCTTCTCGGTGAATCTGCTCACGACGACCTCCTTGGCTTCCGCGGCCCCGACACCAGCGACAGTGCGCCACGTGCAGTTGCCCGGTTATCCATGCTCCGCCCGCTGCACACTGCTTTTGGGTAGGCGCGCGCACACGATTGGGGAGCAGTTATGTCTCGAAACGGTGATGCCTCAGAACCGCGCATACGCCGGGGCGACCGCCCACCGCTGTGAGCGGCGGGCGCACAAGTCGCATCCGATGCAAGATCGCTAGCATTCACCGCCGCTCATCTTAAGAGACCCTTAAGTAACTGCCAAACCCTCGCATTAATTGAGGTCTGCGTCACACTCTCGGGCCGAGGGTGCCCACCCATCGCGCCGTTATCTACCCAAGGGTTGTTCTGCCGCAGAGTTCGCTGCCCTGGCGTCGAAAACAGCGAACAAAACGGGCAAACCAGCCGCCCTGCTGTCAGGCTCTCAGGCCGACGTCGAGGGCTCCGGAACGACGCGGGCACCGCTCACCGGACCGCTGGCCACGCGCACCGTCCGGCATACCCCGGCCCCCGCCAACTGCGCGCCCACATCCACCGCCGATGTCGACGAGGGGCAGAGAAACGCACACGTGGGGCCCGAACCGGACACGATGCCGGCCAGCGCACCGGCCTCCACACCGGCGCGCAGCGTCCGGCGCAGATCCGGGTAGAGGCTCAGGGCTGCCGGTTGCAGATCGTTGCCCAGCAGAGCGGCCAGCTCCGCCGGATCACCGGAAGCCAGCGCGGCCAGGACAGGCTCAGGCTCCTCCGCGCGCGGCGGCCCTCCGGTCGAGGTGTCCGCACGCAGCCGGTCCAGCTCGCCGAAAACCTTCGGGGTGGACAGACCCTTGTGCGCGAACGCCAGCACCCAGTGGAAGGAATTCCGGGCCAACACCGTGGCCAGCTCCTCACCCCGGCCGGTACCCAGCGCAGTGCCGCCGTGCAGCACGAACGGGACGTCGCTGCCCAGCCGGGCCGCCAGGGCGTGCAGATCGCGCCTTGGCACCCCGAGCTCCCACAACGTGTTCATGGCCACCAGCACCGCGGCCGCGTCGGCGCTGCCGCCTGCCATCCCGCCGGCCACCGGGATGGACTTATCGATACTGATCGCCACATCCGGCGACCGGCCCACGTGTTCGGCCAGCAGTTCGGCAGCGCGCCAGGCCAGGTTGCGCTCGTCGGTGGGCACCGACTCCACACCCTCGCCCTCGACCGTCAGCGACAACATGTCGGCGTTGCGCACGGTCACCTCGTCCAGCAGCGACACGGCATGGAACACCGTGGTGAGGTCGTGATAGCCGTCGTCACGCACATCACCGACCGCCAGATACAGGTTCACCTTGCCGGGGACACGCACGGTCACCGAACCGGTGGGGACCCACTCGGACGCGGTACTGCCGTCGGATGCTGACACGGCCACGACACTATCGCCGCCGACCCCGTGTTGTCGGTGAACTTAGGCTGAGACGGTGCCCTCACCCGAGCTGGAGATCGCGGGATACACCGCGTTGAAGGTCATTGGGAACGGCGGCTCGGCAATCGTCTACCGGGCATCCGACCCCGACGGGGCCACCGTCGCACTGAAGATTCTCGATGATCGGCACCGCGGACCGGCACAACTGGCCCGGCTGCAACGCGAGTTCGACTTCGCGCGCCAGCTCACACATCCGAACATCGTGACGGTGTACGCGGCAGGGCCGGGCTGGCTGACCATGGAGCTTCTCGACGGCGGCACGGTGGACACGCTGTCCGCCGTCGCCGACCGGCTCACCGGATTGACCCAGATCGCGGGGGCCCTTGATCACGCTCACCGATGCGGAATCGTGCACTGTGACGTCAAGCCCGCCAATATCCTTGTGGATCAACCATTTTCAAGAGCTGTGCTGATCGACTTCGGAGTGGCCCATTCGATGGCCGCGGACGTGGCCGCCAAGCTGGCCCAGGATCGGCACGGCCGCATGAGCCTGGACCCGGCCCGGCGCATCACCCGCCAAGCGCTGCAACCACAGCTGGCTGTCCAAGCGTCGCTGCCGTATTCGGCGCCGGAGCTGCTCAGCGGGCGGACGCCCTCGCCGCCGACAGACCAATACGCACTGGCTTGCACGACAGTGGAGCTTCTGACCGGATCGCCACCGTTCTCCGCGGACACCGCGATGGCCCTGATCGATCACCAGCTCTACAGCCAGCCACCACGAATATCGCAGCGGTGCAACTGGATTCCGCCTGCGGCGGACTCGATCATGGCCAGGGCGATGGCGAAGGATCCCGAACGGCGCCATGACTCGTGTTCGGAGTTCCTCAGCCAGATCACCGAAGTTCTCGAACCGCCGATGTGAAGAAGATCACGAGATTGACGAGCAATCTCGCGATCTTCTTCACATTCGACGGAGGTTAGTGCTGCGCGGCCTCGATCGCCGCTGCGGCCTCACCTTCGGCTTCCTTGGCCCGCCGCAGAAGCCGGACGAAGTCGGCGATGCCGAGCGTCTCACCACGGCGCGACGGGTCGATGCTGGCGGCGAGCAGCCGTTCGGCCGACTCGTTGCCCGAACCCGCCCAGTCCGCGAATGCGTTGCGAGACGTCTTGCGCCGCTGCGCGAATCCGATGTCGATGAGCTGGAACACCTCATCACGGAACTCGGCGTCGGTCGGCCACGGTGATGTCTCGTACCGGTCGATGCGGACCAGCCCGGAGTACACCCGCGGGATCGGCCAGAACACCGTCGGCGACACCATGCCGTGCCTGCGCACATTTCCGTAGAAACGCACCTTGGCACTGGGTACGCCGTAGTCCTTGCCGCCGGGTTCAGCCGCGAGGCGTTCAGCCACCTCGGCCTGCACCATGACCATCACCGTCCGGATCGACGGGAACTCGGCCAACAGGTGTAGCAGTGCGGGCACCGCCACGTTGTACGGCAGGTTCGCCACCAGAGCGGTCGGCTGCTCGGTCAGATCAGACGGCATGAGCGTCAGGATGTCCTGGTTGATCACCGTGAGCCGGTTGATCTCGCTGTGCGAGTGATCGGCGATGGTGGCCGGCAGTTGCTTGGCCAGCACCGGGTCGATCTCCACAGCGGTCACCCTGGCACCACGGTCCAACAGGGGCAGAGTCAGAGACCCGAGACCGGGTCCCACTTCGAGCACATGGTCGTTCCGGTGGATCCCGGAAGCCGACACGATGCGCCGAACGGTATTGGCATCGTGAACAAAGTTCTGGCCAAAGGCCTTGCGTGGACGAAAGTCGATTTCTTTCGCCAAGCGTCGTATCTCGGTCCGCCCGAGCAGTCGAATAGTCAGCGCGCCCCAATCCTCCCACTACACACTGGCCAAGCTCCCCAACCCTGCCGGGCCTGCGTCACCGTAGCAATCGCAATCTGCTCTTCTCTTGTCGCCAGATCGGCTCTCGGAGCATACCGCAGACCACCCTGTCGCTCCCAGGTGTTCTGATCGAATTGGACGCCGCCATAAAAACCGTTACCGGTGTTAATGGCCCAGTTACCTCCCGCTTCGCACTGCGCGAGAGAGTCCCATTGGGCGCCGTTGGAGACCGGCGGAACTTCGGTGCCCGGCTTTGCTCCGACCCGGAGCACGCCGTCGCGCGCCGGAGTAATCACGACATTGGCTACTGGCAGCCTGCCCGTCTCCACACCGTTCACCTTGGCCACCGCGTAGGTCACGTCCTGGGTACCCGGGGCACCCGGATCCTCGACGACCTGGCGGCTCATGTTCATGGTGACGTCTTCGATGCGCTGATTGCCGGGAGTCAGCGGAACCCGCTCGGTGACCTTCTCGATGCGCATGCGCGTCACCTGGATCTGCATACCCTCGGTGACCGGGGTCGATGCGGCCGGAACCACGGTGTCGTTCTGCTCCAGCGGGGCCCCCGCCGCGGCCAGCAGGCCTGCCACGTTCGGTGCGGCCAGATGCACGGTCTGCACGGTGCCGCCGTCGTCGATCCGGACATTCTTGGCACTCACCACGGGCAGCGCCATACCGCCCAGCGGAACCCTGCTGCCACGAGAGGCGGCAGCGGGCGCCTTGTCGGTCATCTTCAGCTGCGCCAGCGCCTCGTCCACGGTGGAGGCGGTGGTCCACACCTGCCTGCTGTCATTGCCGTCCAACGACAATTGCAGCGGCCGGCTGCGACGCAGAACGATGGTGTCAGCCTGGTGTACGGACTCGTCGGCGGCGGGGTAGAGATCGTCGCGATCGCCCACCGAGAATCCGTTCTCCTCGACCACATCGATCACTCGTGACTTCATCGTCGTCACGGTCATCGGGGCGCCGTCGACGCTCAGCGTGACGGTCTTGTGCGATCCGACGGCGTAGCCCCCGGCCGCGGTCAGAGTGACCAGCAGGGCTCCCACCACGCCTCGCAGCAGCGGTGATCGGGATTCATGAATTTTGTTGAGCGCGTCCACGGTTCTCGCGTTTCTCCCCGGTTCGGACGGCATGCATCACCGCCGGCGGTTGAGCTTTGATCACAAGACGGTAACGAAAAGGCCTACACCGGGCAACTCCCGTTAAGTCCGTACACCCGCGCCGCAGTGGCTGCGGTCTCGGACGCGACCTCTTCGGCAGGCCGGTCCAGCAACTCTGCGAGTGCCCGCACAGTGTATGGCAGGCAATACGGCTCATTCGGCGCTCCGCGGAACGGATGCGGCGTCAGAAACGGCGCATCGGTCTCCACCAGCAGCTGGCCCGGCGGGATCAGCCGGGCGGCCTCGCGCAGCTCAGCAGCGTTGCGGAAACTCACCGTCCCGGACAGGCTTAGCACCCAGCCTGCCTCCACGCAGGTGTGAGCCATCTCCGGTCCAGAGGAAAAACAGTGGAAGATCACTGTCTCGGGCGCCCCTTCGGCGCGCAGTACGTCGAGTACCTCGGCGTCGGCGTCCCGGTTGTGGATCATCAGCGGCTTGCCGGTGCGCTTGGCCAGGTCGATGTGCCAGGCGAAACCCTCCCGCTGCTCGGCCGGCGTCGCGCAGCCGTCCAGGCGACCCGGCCAGTACAGGTCCATGCCGGTCTCCCCGACCGCCACCACGCGCGGATGGGCGGCCAGCCGCTCCAGCTCCGCCCTGGCCGCGTCGTCGAGCACATTGGCCCGGGTAGGGTGCAGCGCCACCGCGCCGTACACCCGGTCATCGGCCTCGACGGCGGTGGTCACCCAACGGGCCGAGTCCAGGTCATCAGCGATGGTGACCGCCTGGCCCACTCCGACAGCAGCCGCCCGATCCATGATCGCGCGGACATCTTCAGCGGTCTGCGCACCGCACGCGTCGAGGTGCGTGTGCGCGTCGACCAGCGGAGCCAACGGCTCCGGAGCCGGCGGCTTGTCCCTGGCTGAGCGTTTGGAACCCACCGCAACACAATAAGGTGGGACCAAATGAGTGAGCCTTTCTACATAACTACGGCCATCGCCTATCCCAACGGTGCGCCGCACATCGGGCACGCCTACGAGTACATCGCCACCGATGCGATCGCCCGGTTCAAGCGACTCGACGGCTTCGATGTGCGCTACCTGACCGGCACCGACGTGCACGGCCAGAAGATGGCCGAGACGGCCGCCGCCGAGGGCATCTCGGCCGCAGAGCTGGCCAACCGCAACTCCGACGTGTTCCAGGGGCTGCAGGAGAAACTCAACATCTCCTTCGACCGGTTCATCCGCACCTCCGACGCCGACCACTATGAGGCGTCCAAGGAGATCTGGCGAGCCATGTTCGAGGCGGGCGACATCTACCTGGGCACCTACTCGGGCTGGTACTCCGTGCGCGACGAACGCTTCTTCGCCGAGGACGAGACGACCGTGGGTCCCGACGGCAGCCGCACCGCGATCGAGACCGGCACGCCCGTCACCTGGACCGAGGAGCAGACCTACTTCTTCCGGTTGTCGGCCTACGCCGAGCGCCTGCTGGCCCACTACGAGGCCCATCCCGAGTTCATCGGGCCCGATGTGCGCCGCAACGAGATCGTGAGCTTCGTCTCGGGCGGGCTGAAGGATCTGTCGATCTCGCGGACCACGTTCGACTGGGGTGTGCCCGTCCCCGACCACCCCGATCACGTGATGTACGTGTGGGTGGACGCGCTGACCAACTACCTGACCGGCGTCGGGTTCCCGGACGCCGCGTCCGAGGCCTTTCAGAAGTACTGGCCGGCCAAGCTGCACATGATCGGCAAGGACATCATCCGGTTCCACAGCGTGTACTGGCCGGCGTTTTTGATGTCGGCCGGCATTCCGCTGCCCGAACGGGTCTTCGCTCACGGCTTCATCAACGTCAAGGGCGAGAAGATGAGCAAGTCGGTCGGCAACGTGGTCGATCCGATCGCGCTCGTCGACACGTTCGGCCTCGATCAGGTGCGCTACTTCTTCCTGCGTGAGGTGTCCTTCGGACAGGACGGCAGCTACAGCGAGGAAGCCATCATCGGCCGGATCAACGCCGACCTGGCCAACGAGCTGGGCAACCTGGCCCAGCGGTCACTTTCGATGGTGGCCAAGAACCTCGACGGCGTGGTTCCCGATCCGGGATCGTTCAACGACGACGACACCGCCCTGCTGAGCGCTGCGGATGCGCTACTCGAACAGGTGCGCACGCACTACGATGTGCCCGCGATGCACCTCGCACTTGAATCGATCTGGTCCGTACTGGGCGCGGCGAACCGCTATTTCTCGGCCCAGGAGCCGTGGGTACTGCGCAAGTCCGACGATCCAGCCGACCAACAGCGATTCGGTACGGTGCTCTACACGACGCTCGAGGTGGTGCGGATCGCGGCGCTGCTGACGCAGCCGGTGATGCCGGACTCCATGGCCAAGCTGCTCGACCTGCTCGGCCAGCCGACCGACGCACGCGACTTCGACTCCATCGGGACCCGGCTCAAGCCAGGTACCGAATTGCCCGCGCCCACCGGGGTGTTCCCCCGCTACCAGATGGACTGAGATGGCTGTACTACACGAGAAACTGCAGGCGATCTACGAGGAAGTATCGCAACGTAACGCCGGCGAGAAGGAATTCCATCAAGCCGTCTACGAGGTGCTGACCAGCCTCGGTCCGGTGGTGGCCAAGCACCCCGACTACGCCGACGGCGCCATCATCCGCCGGCTGTGCGAGCCCGAGCGCCAGATCATCTTCCGGGTGCCGTGGCTCGACGACTCCGGCACCGCACAGATCAACCGGGGCTTCCGAGTCGAATTCAATTCAGCGCTCGGACCGTTCAAGGGCGGTCTGCGGTTCCACCCGTCGGTCTACCTCGGCATCGTGAAGTTCCTGGGCTTCGAGCAGATCTTCAAGAACTCGCTGACCGGCCTGCCCATCGGCGGCGGCAAGGGCGGGTCGGATTTCGACCCCAAGGGCCGCTCGGACGCCGAGGTGATGCGGTTTTGTCAGTCCTTCATGACCGAGCTGTACCGCCACATCGGTGAGTACACCGACGTTCCGGCGGGCGACATCGGCGTAGGCATGCGCGAGATCGGCTACCTGTTCGGCCAGTACAAGCGGATCACCAACCGATACGAATCCGGCGTGCTCACCGGCAAGGGCCTGACCTGGGGCGGATCGCAGGTCCGCACCGAGGCCACCGGTTACGGCACAGTCTTCTTCGTCGACGAGATCCTGCGGTCGAACGGGCAGTCCTTCGACGGCAAGCAGGTGGTGGTGTCCGGTTCGGGCAACGTGGCCATCTACGCGATCGAGAAGGTGCATTCACTGGGCGGGACCGTGGTGGCCTGCTCGGACTCCAGCGGGTACGTGCGCGACGACAAGGGCATCGACCTCGACCTGCTCAAGGAGGTCAAGGAGCTGCGCCGGGGCCGCATCGAGGACTACGCCGAGGCCCGTGGCGGTGCCGCCCATGTGGTGACGGACCGCAGCGTGTGGGAGGTGCCGTGCGACATCGCGTTGCCCTGCGCCACCCAGAACGAGGTCTCCGGCGATGACGCGACCATGCTGATCAAGAACGGCTGCCAGATCGTGGCCGAGGGCGCCAACATGCCCTGTACGCCCGACGCGGTGAAGTACTTCGAGGAGGCCGGGGTGCGGTTCGCCCCGGGTAAGGCCGCCAACGCCGGCGGTGTGGCCACCAGCGCGCTGGAGATGCAGCAGAACGCCTCGCGCGACTCGTGGACCTTCAACGACACCGAGGAGCGCCTGGCCGAGATCATGCGCCGCATCCACGATCGCTGCCTGACCACCGCCGACGAGTACGGCCAGCCGGGCAATTACGTCGCCGGCGCCAACATCGCCGGCTTCATCCGCGTCGCCGACGCGATGCTGGCCCTCGGCCTGGTCTGACACCCCCTCTGGGTGATGTGGCTCACATCACCCGGAGAGCTGTCACAAAACCGCGTCGCACGGTGTCTTGAGGGCACAAGCCTTTTGAGAACAGGAGACGCTCCCATGACCGAGAGAACCGCGCAGAACACCCGAGTGGCCGTGATCGGCGGAGGTTACGCCGGGGTGTTGGCAGCCAACCGACTGCAGGGCACACCGGGAGTGGTTGTCACACTGGTCAATCCACGACCCGAGTTCGTCGAGCGGATCCGGCTGCACCAGTTGGCCGCCGGCAACCATGACGCCACCGCGGCCTACGACACGCTGCTGGGCCCCGGGGTGCGGCTGCTGGTCGACGGCGCCGAGTACATCGACGCCGACATCCGTCAGGTGCAGCTCACTTCAGGTGACGTCCTCGACTACGACTATCTGGTCTACGCCGTCGGCAGCACCAGCGGCGTGCCCGCCTCGGTGCCCGGCGCCGCTGAATTCGCTTACCCGCTTTCGGAATTGGAGCAGGCACAGCGCTTGCGCGCCCGGCTGCAGGACGTACCCATGTCGGCGCCGGTGGTCGTGGTCGGTGGTGGGCTGACCGGGATCGAGGCCGCTGCCGAGCTGGCCGAGGCGGGCCGCAAGGTCACCCTGGTCACCGATGTGGTCGGCGCCTCGGTGGGCGCCGGTGCGCGTCGATCGATCGTCAAGGCACTCACCAAGCTGGGCGTCGCGATCGTGGACGGACCGGAGATCCTGGTGACCGGTGTCGAACCCGACGCCATCACACTGGCTGACGGCAATCGGTTGCCGAGTGCGGTGACGGTGTGGACCACCGGATTCGGGGTTCCCGGCCTGGCCGCAGCCAGCGGACTGCGCACCGATGAGCTGGGTCGCCTGCTCACCGACGAGACGCTGACCAGCGTCGACAATGCACGCATCGTGGCGGCCGGTGACGCCGCCTCGCCGTCAGGGGTTCCGCTGCGGATGAGCTGCCAGTCGGCGGGCCCGCTCGGCGTGCAGGCGGCCAACACCGTGCTGGCCCGCATCGAGGGCGCCGAGCCCGAGGTGATCAACCAGGCCTTCGCCGGACAGTGTGTGAGTGTGGGCCGGCACGCCGGAACGGTGCAGCTGTGCCACTCGGACGACAGCCCGCGCCGCGTCTACATCGGCGGGCGCACGGGTGCCTTCTTCAAGGAGCAGGTCTGCCGCGCGACACTGACGTTCCTGCGCAAGGAAGGTGTGAAGCCAGGCTCGTACTTCTGGTTCAAGGGCGACAACCGGGCCCGGCAGTTGGCCGAGGCAGGGCAGGAGACGCTGGTCGGCGCGGACGCGAGGAGCAAGGACGACCGATGAACACCCCCGGCGCAGGTAACTCGACCTCGTACTCGAACGAACATGCCGAACGGTTCACCGTGTTACGACCGTTGTTGTTCACCATCGCCTACGAGATCCTCGGGACGGCAACGGAATCCGATGACGTGCTGCAGGAGAGTTACCTGCGCTGGGCCGAGGTGGATCTGGACACAGTCCGCGACACCAAGGCATTTCTGGCCCAGCTCGTCACCCGCCAATCGCTCAATGCCCTTCGGGCCCAGTCCCGGCGCCGCGAGGAGTACGTGGGTCCGTGGTTGCCCGAGCCGCTGCTGTTGACGGCCGGGGCCGCAGGGGATGCCTCAGCCGATGTGGTTCTGGCCGAGTCTGTTTCGATGGCCATGCTGGTGGTCCTGGAGACACTGACCCCGGACGAGCGGGCCGTTTTCGTCCTGCGTGAGGTGTTCGGGTTCAGCCACGACGAGATCGCCACCGCGATCGGCAAGTCTTCGAGTGCGGTGCGCCAGATGGCACACCGGGCCCGCGAGCACGTGCAGTCACGGCGCAAGCGTTTCGAGCCGGTCGACCTCGAAGAGTCCAACCGGGTCACCGAGGAGTTCCTGGCGGCGGCTGCCACCGGCGACATGGACGGGCTCTTGGCGCTCTTGGCACCCGATGCGGTGTACACCGCCGACAGCGGGGGCAAGGCCAGTGCGGCCCGGCGGCCCGTCGTGGGTGCGCAGAAGGTCGCGGCCATGCTGGTCGGCCTGTTCCGTGCGGGCGAGCGGGTTCCTGGGCTCACGTTCGAGCGCATCATGTGCAACGGCGAACCCGCGGTGATGATCCGCAGCGACGCGGGTATGGAGGGCGTCTTCACCATCGAGGTCATCGACGGCAAGATCACCCACTTCTACGCGATGCGCAATCCGGACAAGCTGACCGGCATCGAGATCCCGCGGGTGATCAGCCGGTAGCTTCTCCCCGCGAGCGAACAGAAAACTGCCCACTTTCACGCGAAAGTGGGCAGTTTTGCGTCTGCTCGCGGAAGGAAGCAAGCTAGCTGCATGCGGATCGAGCGGCTCGGCGCGCTGGGCGACGCCCCGGCGGTGCTGCGCGGTGTCGCCGCGGCTGCCCGGGCTGCGGGCCTGGCGCCGCCGGCCGCGGTGATCGGCGACTGGTTCGGCTCGCGTGCGGTGATCGCGCCGTCGGTATCAGTGGTCCCGGTGGCTCCGGACTCCTGCTTCGAGGTCCCCCAGAATGCCCCCGGTCCTGCGGGCAGTGTGGGTGGCGGCTGGTTCGGTTACCTCTGTTACCCGGACCCGGGCGCCGACGGCGCTCCTCCGCGCATCCCGGTGGCCGCGGGCGGCTGGTCGGACTGCGTGCTGCGCCAAGACGCCGATGGGCTCTGGTGGTTCGAAAGTCTCAGTGGCGCGGAACTTCCCACCTGGCTTCACACCGTGCGGGCGGCTGAGCCACGCCGCTACGCCCTGACCTGGGTGGCCCCTGATCGCGATGATCACCGCCGTGGCGTGCTGGCCTGCTTGGAGGCCATCGCCGCCGGAGAGGTGTACCAGGCGTGTGTGTGCACCAGATTCACCGGCCACATCGACGGCGACCCGATCGACTTCTTCACCGAGGCAGTGGCCCGGACCGCTCCGTCGCGGGCCGCGTATGTGGCCGGAGATTGGGGTGCGGTGGCCTCGCTGTCACCGGAGCTGTTCTTACGCCGGACGGGCACCGCGGTCGCCTCCAGTCCGATCAAGGGCACGCTGCCTTCCTCGGCCGACCCTGCCGCACTGCTGGCCTCGGTCAAAGACGTCGCCGAGAACATCATGATCGTCGACCTGGTGCGCAATGACCTGGGGCGCGTCGCGGCCACCGGCAGCGTGACGGTGCCCGAACTGCTCGCCGTGCACCCGGCGCCCGGTGTCTGGCATCTGGTCTCGACGGTGACCGCCGAGGTGCCCGTGCACGTACCGACGAGCGCGCTGCTCGACGCCACCTTCCCGCCGGCGTCGGTGACGGGAACTCCGAAACGGCGAGCCCGCCAGCTGCTGCGGCAGTGGGAACCTGCGCGACGTGGAATTTATTGCGGCACTGTCGGTTTGGCCTCACCGATGGCCGGTTGCGAGCTCAACGTCGCCATCCGCACGGTGGAGTTCAGCCCCGACGGGACGGCGATTCTCGGCGTCGGTGGCGGCATCACCGCCGATTCCGATGTCGACGCGGAGTGGAATGAATGCCTGCACAAGTCAGCGTCGATCGTCGAATTTTCCGTTCGGAGCCAACAGCTTTCGTCAGGGGGCCGAGTCGGGCTGTAGTGCCGATCCCCACATCGCGACCCTCGCGTTGAAGGCGCCGGTGTCCGGGGACTCCGGGTGCCAGGCCGAGATGTCGACGGCGATTGGTACGAAGCTGTTGCCCTCATAGATGGGTACCGCCGAGTACATCTGAACCTTCCCCTCTCGGATGAGGGAGGCGACGATGTTGAGATCGACATCCTCCTTCGCCGCCGCGGAGCCGACCGGGCAGTACACCACGTTCTGTAGGTGATCCGGCCCGCCGAACTCGGCCGGCGTGAGATACACGCGCTCCAATTGTCCCTGTGCACAAAGCTGTTCGGCCTTTTCCGCGGAATCGACCATCGAGAAGTCCGGACCCATATCGCCACCCTAACCGCCGTCTCCGACCGTCAGATGCACCAAATCTGCGGCCGAAGGCCGGGGATCAGTCCCGGGCGCGCAGCACCGCGTCGTAGAGTTCGCGCCGCGACGGCGCCCCCGGATTCGCGGCGATCACCTCGGCACAGGCGTCCTTGACCCGGATCCCGTCAGCCACCAGTTCCTCGACCTCGGCCACGAGGGCCGACAGTTCCACGGTCGGCGTGCCTCCGGCCAGCACCACGGTGATCTCCCCCAGCACGCCGTCGAGCGCCCACTCCGCGAGCGCGGCCAGGCTGCCGCGGCGGATCTCCTCGTGTGTCTTGGTCAGTTCACGGCACACCACAGCACGCCGCTGCGGCCCCAGCACCTCGACGGCGTCACGCAGCGTCTCGGCCAACCGCCGCGGGGATTCGAAGAACACGACGGTGCGCGGCTCGGCAGCCAGAGTGTGCAGCCAGGACAACCGGGCGGCGTGTTTACGCGGTGCGAAGCCCTCGAAGCAGAACCGGTCGGAGGCCAGCCCGGACACCGCCAGTGCCGTCGTCACCGCGGAGGGCCCCGGCAGGCAGGTGATCGGCAGATCGGCCTCGGCGCAGGCCGCCACCAGACGATAGCCGGGGTCGTTGATCAGCGGCATTCCTGCGTCGCTCACCACCAGCACCGTCGCACCCGCCTCGATCTCCGCGACCAACCCGGGCACCCTGCCGGCCTCGTTCTGATCGAAGAAGCTCAGGATTCGGCCGGACGGTTGCACGCCCAGCGACTGGGCCAGGGCACGCACCCGCCGAGTGTCCTCGGCCGCCACGATGTCGGCCGTCGACAACGCCTCGACCAGCCGTGTCGAGGCGTCGTCGGGCCGGCCCAGCGGCGTGGCGCCGATCAGTAGTTTGCCGGGTGTCACGCCAGACAGCCTACGATCGCTTGCGTGACCGCCACCGCCACCGAATCGCCGACGGCCGGTCGCTCGGTCCCTCTGATCAGCCCCGCGCCGCTGATCCCGGCTGCCGATTTCGGACCGACGGACCGGCTGCAGGGCTGGTTGATGACGGCCGTCATCACCGGACTGGCCGCGATCAGCCGGTTCCTGAACCTGGGCTCGCCGACCGATGCGGGCACCCCGGTGTTCGACGAGAAGCACTACGCGCCACAGGCCTGGCAGATGCTCTACAACCACGGGGTCGAGGACAATCCCGGCTACGGGCTCGTCGTGCACCCGCCCGTCGGCAAGCAGCTCATCTCGATCGGCGAGGCGCTGTTCGGCTACAACGGTCTGGGCTGGCGGTTCTCCGGCGCCGTGTGCGGTGTGCTGATCGTGATGCTGGTCGTGCGGATCGCTCGTCGGCTCAGCCGCTCCACCCTTGTCGGCGGCATCGCCGGGCTGCTGCTGATCGCCGACGGCGTCAGCTTCGTCTCGGCCCGCACGGCGCTGCTGGACGTGTTCCTGGTGATGTTCGTGGTGGCAGCGTTCTCGTGTCTGATGGTGGACCGCGACGACGTCCGCCAACGCATGCACAACGTATTCATGGAAGGCCGGATCGCCGAGACCCCCTGGGGGCCGCGTCTGGGCGTGCGGTGGTGGAGGTTCGGCGCCGGGGTGCTGCTCGGCCTGGCGTGCGCGACCAAGTGGTCCGGGCTCTACTTCGTGGCGTTCTTCGGCGTGATGACGCTGGTGCTCGACGCGATAGCCCGCAAGCAGTACCACGTGCCGCACCCGTGGCGGGGCACATTGCGCCGCGACCTCGGCCCGGCCGCATACGTGTTCGGTTTCATCCCGTTCGCGGTGTACCTGGCGTCGTACGGGCCGTGGTTCGCCTCAGAGACCGGCGTCGACCGCTACGAGGCCGGCCAGTCGATCGGCGAGAACAGCATCATCCCGCTGCCCGACGCGCTGCGCTCGCTATGGCATTACACCTACGCGGCCTACCATTTCCACGCCGGGCTGACCAACGCCGACGGCAACCACCACCCGTGGGAATCCAAGCCGTGGACTTGGCCGATGTCGTTGCGGCCCGTGCTCTATGCGATCGACAACCACGACGTGGCCGGCTGCGGCGCCCAGTCCTGCGTGAAGGCCGTGATGCTGGTGGGCACTCCGGCGATGTGGTTCATCGCCGTCCCGGTGCTCGGCTGGGCCGCGTGGCGGGCCGTGGTGCGACGGGACTGGCGTTACGCGGTGGTTCTGGTCGGTTACTTCGCCGGTTTCCTGCCGTGGTTCTTCGACATCGACCGCCAGATGTACTTCTTCTACGCCACCGTCATGGCACCGTTCCTGATCCTGGCGATCGCGCTGATCCTCGGCGACATCCTCTATCAGCCAAGGCAGAACCCCGAGCGCCGGACGCTGGGCCTGCTGGTGGTGTGCTTCTATGTGGCGCTGGTGATCGCTAACTTCGCGTGGCTGTACCCGATCCTGACGGGCATCCCGATCTCGCAGTCGACCTGGAATCTGGAGATCTGGTTGCCGAGTTGGCGCTAGGTGTGCGCTGGATCGCTGCCGAAGTGCCCACCCCTGCGCCGGGAGGGGCCCTTCGCGGATTTCTACCGCAGGGCTGCAAAACCCGGGCGGATTCATACGGTCACTGCAACATCCACTGGTTTGGGAGGTTGCGGTGTTTGATCGTTCGATGCGTCGGGTGTTGTTTGACCTGGTGTGTGACGGTGTCGCGATGCGTGATGCCGAGCGTCGGGTCGGTGTGTCCAACGGTGCTGGACGGTACTGGTGGTATCAGGCTGGCGGCATGACTCTGCTCAAAGGAAGCAAGGGCACTCGCGGTATCGCCTGCCCGGGAGAGCGGACCCGCGAGGGCGGCCCGGGCCACCGGATCAGCTACGACGAACGCGTGACGATTATGCGGGGCCTGGATCGTGGCCTCAGCCACGCCCAGATCGGGCAGCAATTGGGCCGCGACCGCACCGTCATCTGGCGCGAAGTGCAACGTAACCGCAACGCCGACGGGGACTACCACGCCGGGATGGCCCATGCCCGAGCCTGTCAGAAAGCCAAGCGGCCCAAAGCGTTCAAGCTCAACAACACCGGATTGTGCGCGGCCATCGAAGGGTGGATGGACGATGGGTGGAGCCCGAAGCTGATCGCTGACATGTTGGCCCGCGCTCACCCTGATGACAGGCTGGGCAGGGTGAGCCACGAAACCATCTACAAGTGCCTCTACGTGCAAGGCCGTGGCCAGCTGCGCGCCGATCTGAACAAGTGCCTGTCGACCAAACGCACCGCCCGTAAACCCCGTGGCAGCGAGCGCCGCGGCAGATTCAGCGACGTGATCACCATCAGCCAGCGCCCCGCCACGGTTGAGGACCGTGCCGTGCCCGGGCACTGGGAGGGAGATCTGATCGTGGGCACCGCCTCTGGTAGCGCGATCGGGACCCTGGTCGAGCGCAGCACCCGATTCACCATCTTGTTGCACCTGCCCAACGATCACACCGCGGATTCGGTGGCCAAGGCGATGATCGCGGCGATGAATGAGTTACCAGCGCATCTGCGGCGCAGCCTCACCTGGGATCGCGGCTCGGAGATGGCCGGCTGGTGTGACATCAGCATGGCCCTGCAGGCTCCGGTCTACTTCTGCGATCCGCATTCACCCTGGCAGCGGGGCAGCAACGAGAACACCAACAGGCTGCTGCGGTTCTGGTTCGAAAAAGGCACCGACCTCAGCCGCTACACCAAGGCCGACCTCAAATCCGTCCAGGACAAGCTCAACACCCGACCCCGGCCCACCCTGGACTACGACACCCCCGCCCAACGCCTCGCCGCCCTCATCAACCAAGCCGCATAGCCGATGTTGCGCTAACCACTTGACTTTGAGCCGCGCACAGCGACCCCCACGTCGAAAACGACGAGCAAGGTCGGCCTGGCCGCGACCGTGGCGTAGAAAACCGGTGTAGAAAGCGGCGCGCCAGAAGCCAGCACGCGCCAGAAGCTAGAGCAGCTCCCGCGCCGCCGGGCAGGACATACAGCGTGGCCCACCTCGGCCCGTGCCGAGCTCCGAAGCCTCGATGGGCAGCACTTCGATACCCGAATCGGCCAGCCGGGCATTGGTTTCGGAGTTTCGCTCGTAGGCCACCACCACGCCGGGCGCCAGCGCCAGCGTGTTGTTGCCGTCGTCCCACTGCTCGCGTTCGGCGGTGACGGGATCGAGCCCGGTATCGATCACGCGCAACTGTTCGATGCCCATCGCCGCCGCGGCCGCCTGCACGAACGGAGCCTCGTCGTCAATCCGGATTCCGGTCTCGACGCGGTGAATGGTGAACGCCGACAACGAGTCCACGATGTTCGGGTACATCACCACCGCGTCGACGTCGACCATGGTGCACACGGTGTCCAGGTGCATCTGGGCGCGTTCCTGCCGGATCGGCACCGCGAGCACGGTATGCGCCAGGTCGTCATCGAACAGGCTGCGCGCCAACGCTTCGGCACCCGCCGGGGTGGTCCGCTCCCCCACACCGACCGCCACCACGCCGGGCCCCAGCAGTAGTACGTCACCGCCCTCGACGGGTGCCGAACGCGACTCGTAGGCCCGCCGGACGCCGAGGAATCGAGGATGGTGAGCGTAGATCAGATCGGTCAGCGACGTTTCGCGCACCCGGGCAGGCAGGGCCAGCGAGGTGATGGCGACCCGTGGGCCGATCCAGAACGACGAATCCCGGGTGAACAGCAGATTGGGCAGCGGCTCGATGACGAAGTCACCACCGTGGTGCATGAGCCGCACCAGTGACAGTTCGGCACCGTGGAACGGCACCTCGTTGAAGGTCATGCCTGCCATCAGGATGTGCGCCAGGTCGGCCGGCGCCAGGCCACGAAGGTAGGCCGAAAGTTCCTGAGCCAGCGGGACTCCCAGCCGTCGCGCATCGACGGCGGCCGAGATGCCGTGCATCCGGGCCGCCCCGCTGTGCGCCAGCGCCTCGGTCAGCAGGTCGGCCAGCAGCAGCACCTCGACGCCGCGGGAGCGCAATACACCGGCAAAGGCGTCGTGCTCCCGTTGCGCTTTGGCCACCCACGGCAGTCCGTCGAACAGCAGGGCGTCGTTGTTGCGCGGTGTCAGCCGCTGTAGCTCCGGGCCGGGCCGGTGCAGGATCACGGCACGCAGGGTGCCGACCTCAGAATTGGAACCGAACACCGCAGTTTCCACACCATGACGTTAACTCAACTATGGTTGAGGTGTATGGAGACGCACGAGTTAACTCCTGGCGAGATGTCGCAGCGCAGCGGCGTGGCGGTGTCCGCGCTCCACTTCTATGAGCGCGAGGGCTTGATCACCAGCCGCCGCACCTCTGGCAACCAGCGGCGCTACGCACGCGAGACGTTACGCCGCGTGGCCTTCATCCGGATGTCGCAGCGCCTCGGGATTCCCCTGGCCCGCATTCGCGAGGCGCTGGCCGCGCTGCCCGCCGACCGGGTTCCGACCAGCAAGGACTGGGCCAAGCTCTCGGCCGGCTGGCGCCAGGACCTCGATGACCGCATCCTGCATCTACAACGGTTGCGCGACAATCTGACCGGCTGCATCGGCTGCGGCTGCCTGAGCCTCAAGACCTGCATGCTGACCAACCCCGGCGACGTCCTCGCCGAACGCGGTCCCGGAGCCTCCCGCCTCTAACGCCATCGAACGTCTGTGCGATACACTCGCGCGCATGGAGCTGGCGCTGCAAGGCTCACTGTTCGAGCACGCTGAACGTCGTCGACTCGGCAACGGCGCCTGGGTCGAGCTGCGCTCGGGCTGGTTGCCCGATGCCGACTCACTGTTCGAGGAGTTGATGGACGGGATTCCTTGGCGATCCGAGGAACGCGAGATATACGACCGGGTGGTCGCGGTACCGCGGCTGGTGAGCTTCCACCATCTACTCGACGAACCGGTGCCGCATCCCCGGCTCAAGCAGATCCGGCGCAGGCTCAACGACACCTTCGGCGGTGAGCTCGGTGAACCGTTCACCACCGCCGGCCTGTGCCTGTACCGCGACGGCAATGACAGCGTCGCCTGGCACGGCGACACCATCGGCCGCAGCCGCACCCAGGACACCATGGTGGCCATCGTGGGGCTAGGCGCAACAAGGGTTTTCGCGCTACGGCCGCGCGGCGGCGGTCATGCCCTCCGCCTGCAGCACCGCCACGGCGACCTGCTGGTGATGGGCGGCTCCTGCCAGCGCACCTGGGAGCATTCGATCCCGAAGACCACCAGCCTGGTCGGGCCGCGCATCAGCATCCAATTCCGCCCGCAGGACGTGCGCTGACTAACCGCGGACGGCGGCGACCGCGGCGGTGAGCAGGTCGCGGGCCCGCTTGTCATCCACCTTCGCCACCGGCTTGCCGGGCACGACCAGCGGGTTGGCAGTGACGATCACCATGAAGGTGTCGAAACTGGCGACGTAGTTGTACAACTCTCCGGTGCGCGGCTGCCCGCCCACGACGGTCTGGACGATTCGATGTGTCCCGGTGGTACGCGCGCCGTCGATCTGCGGGGACTCGACCACGTCCACCTGCCCACGCATGGCCGGGCCAAGGAACTTCACCTGTTTGCAGGCGTCACCCGGCTCATTGAGCGGGATCATCTCGGAGGTCTCCAAGGCCATCACGATGAACCGGTTGCCCGCGCCTTCGGCTGTGGTGGCGGCCATGTTGCCTTTCAGCCCCTCCGGCAGTGACTGTCCCTCGGCGAACTTCGCACAGTCGGCGGGCTCCACCTTGACTCCGGGCGGCATTTTCTGCGGCGCCAGCATTTTCGGGTCGATGCCGGCCGGGGCGACATCGGTGACCTTGAACTCCGGGCCGAAGCTGGAGCGCACCTGGGCGACATTGGCGATGTTCGCGTTGGCGGAGGTCGGCTGATCCGATTGACCGCAGGCGACCAATCCGGTGGCGCAGGCAAGTACGCCCGCGGCGGCGAGTAAGACGTTGCGGTTCGACATCGCTGGTTAACATACCCGGCACCGGTGACTCAGCCGCGCAACGCCGAAACCGTTTTCACCAGCAGGTCGGAGGCGAACGCGGCGTCGAGAGCGGGTTCGGGAGATCCGGGATCGGTGACGACCGTGATGAACAGGTGGTAGCCGGTGCCCTCCGAATCCAGATCGGCAGTGAATGTGTCGGCGTGAGATCTGGTTTCGGTGCCGCCTTCGACGACGGTGGTGACGGCGGTGGACATGCCAACGGTCACCGCACCCTCGATCGCCGGAGCGGGGACCGCAGCGACGGTCCCGGTGGAATGCCCGCCCGACACCGTCCACTCTCCGCACGGCGCGTCGGGCTCAGATTGGTCCATCCCCTTCACCTTCGCCACGGCGGCATAGACGATGCCGCCGGGCCCCGACGCCGACCAACCTCTGCCTGGCTCCGTGTCGGGCGCGGCCGGGGCAGCGCAGTGCGCCGGGTCGGCCGTCCAATCCGGTCCGAAACCCCACAGCGACACCGGAGTCGCCAGGGGGTCCAAGGCCACCACCTCGTAGCCGGCGGGCAGGTCCCGGCGTACCCGGTAGATGCGAACCGGATTCACGGTCGCCGAGTCTGCTGCGGGCTGCGGCCCTGACGATGTCGGCGCCGGTTGCGGTGCGGGCCGCGGTCCGCACGCCACCCCGGCCAGGGTGCACACCAGGAGAGCCGTCGCGGCGGCGAAAAGGCGCACGCGGCGTTGATACCACAGCCGGGGTTTGCTGTCGAGGACGGTCGCAGCGCTCGTTGTCAACTGATTTTTGATGGATCACCACGCGACAAGTGTTGCGATACAGCGGAATTTAATCGTGACGCAGCGGGTTGCCACCACTAGGACATCCACGACCGTGAGGGGCAGAACAGGTGTACGGACTGACTGGAGCTGTGCTGGCAGGCGGCGCGCTGTCAGCACTGGCCCTCGGCTTTCCCGCCACGACCCTGGCATCGCCGTCGGGGGTCGGGTCGGCGCAGGACACTGCCGACGAACTCGAACGCCAGGGATTCGACGTGATCATCTATCGGTCGGGCACGGCTTCGCTCGACCGCTGCACCGTCTCATCGGTCCGGCCGGCGCAGATTCTGCGGCAGACGGTGTACCTGTCGGCGAACTGCTGAGCAGGACTCCGGCAACGTCATCGAACATTTCACTGCGCAAAAGACTGCACCGCAGGAGTGGGACTTCTGCCAGCTAATGCCCAGGAAAGCGTTTATCGTGCAAATCAGTTGCGCCTCGCCGGGGCGTCCAACCGATTGGAGACCGATGACCACCGCAACGAGGGCCGGCGGAATCGCCGTCACTGTCGTCGTGCTCGGGGTCGCACTCGCCGGCTGCGGCAGCAAGACGGTGTCCGGCACCGCAACCGAAGCGACCGGGACCGACGGCACCAGCGAGACCAGCAGCGCACCGACCAAGACCAAGGCCGAGGGCACGGGCACTCCCACAGCCGGGCACCAGTACACCATCGTCGACTACATCCGCGACAACAACATCACCGAGACTCCGGTGCACCGGGGCGATCCGGGCACACCCACACTGGATCTCCCGATCCCGGAAGGATGGACGGACGCGACCTCGTCGGCTCCCGAATGGGCCTGGGGCGCAATCGTATCCACCGATCCGGCATTCGAGGCCGATCCGCCTTCGATCATCGCGCTGATGTCCAAGCTGACCGGTGATGTCGACCCGGCCAAGATCTTGGAGTACGCGCCGAACGAGATCAGGAACCTGCCGGGCTATGAGAACCAGGGTGACGGCTCGGCGGGACAGCTGAGCGGATTCGACGCGTACCAGATCGGCGGCACCTACGTGAAGGACGGCGCCACCCGACTCATCGCCCAGAAGACCGTCGTGATTCCAGGCTCCGACGGCCTGTTTGTGTTGCAGTTCAACGCCGACGGCACCGAGGACCAGATGGGCCCGTTGATGGATGCCACCTCGGCCATAGACGATCAGACGGTCATCACGCCGTAGGCGACTGTCGAGAGAAGGCCGACGCCGCAGCGACCTGCTCGGGCGTTGGCCGTACCCCGGTGTAGCGCTCGAATTGCTCGGCGGCCTGCAGGGCGATCACCTCAGCGCCGGTGATGACTTGCATGCCTGCCGATCGGGCTGAGGTGATCAGCGGGGTTTCGGAAGGCATGGCCACCACGTCGACGACGGCGCGGGCCGCTGCGACGGTGGCCGGCTCGAATGGGCTGCGGTGTTCGTCGGGTCCGCCGGCCATCCCGATCGGGGTGACGTTGACCAGGATGGGTGCGGTGAGGCTGCCGACCTCGGGCGCATAGCCGTAGCCCAGCGCATCGGCCAGCGCAGGCCCGGTTTCGGTATTGCGCGACACCACTGTGCCTTTGCGAAAGCCTTTGTCCCGCAATGCTGCCCCCACAGCCTTGGCCATGCCACCACTGCCCTGGAGCAGCACCGCGTCGTCCGGGTCCAACCGCTCGACGAGCTGTTGCACCGCCAGGTAGTCGGTGTTGGAGGCCACCAGACGGCCGCCGGGCACCGACACGTCGTTTACGATCGTGTTGACCGCGCCGATGGCCAGGGCCGAAGGCTCGATCTCGTCGACGAGGGCCATGACATCCTTCTTGAACGGCATCGAGACTGAACAGCCCCGGATGCCCAACGCCCGCACACCGCCGATGGCCGCCGCGATATCGGTTGCGGTGAAAGCCTTGTACAGGTAGTCGAGGCCGAGTTCGTCGTAAAGGTAGTTGTGGAACCGCGTACCGATGTTGCTCGGCCGGGCCGCCAGCGAGATGCACACACGCGTGTCTTTGTTCAGTGGTGGCCTCCGGCCACCGGCGGCCAACGGCGACTGACTCACTGGCTCACCGCCCGGATCACCTGCCGCGTCACATCCCTGATCTTCGCCGCCAGCTCGGGGTCCAGGTTCAGGGTGTCGACGGCGGGCACGGCCACGTCGGTGAGCACCACGCCGAGGTCCTCACGTTCCCATACCGCGCCGAGCCGGTCCAAGATGCGCCGCATCGCGTAATTGTCACTCAACACGCGTGCGGTAAACCGTTGAATTCCAAGGTAATCCGCGGACACCACGAGAGCATCCATCAGAAAGGTGCCGATGCCGCGGCCCTGATAGTCGTCGCCGACGGTGAATGCCACCTCGGCCGTCGCGGCATCGTGCCCTTCGCGGACCACGCGGGCGTCGGCGACGACAGGCCCCAACGCCCCCTCGGTCATCACCCAGACGAAATGATCGGCGTAGTCGACCTCGAACAGATACTCCAACAGCGCTTTGGTGGGTTTACGCACCGATTGAAAACGCCGGTACAGCGTTTCGCTGGAGAACTCGACGGGCCCGTTCATGGTGCGCTCGACGTCGCCGGGCAGCACCGGACGTAGGTAGAACCAGTCGCCGTTGCGCATCTGCACCGGGATCGGCGTGATGAATGCAGCCAGCCGCTGGCGCGCGATGCGCACCATGCGGTCGAACATCCCGGGCAGGTGCAGGATCACTTCGAACGCGTCGCGGTCGCCCACCCAGCCGGTGACCGGTTCCAGAGCGGTCACCGTGGCGGTGCGCGACGCGTCGCGCAGCAGCGCGATCTCCCCGATGATCAGACCTGGGTCCAGATCGGCGACGACGGCCTGACCGTCGGGGCCGTCGTGGACCACCTGTGTCCGCCCTGAGGCGATCAGCATGAATGTCAGGGCCGGATCCCCCTGCCGGATCAGCACCTGGCCCGGCACTGCCGACAGCGGCCGCAGCAGGGCGGTCAACGGCACCAGTACGGACGGCCGGCATCCGGCGAAGAATTCCAGCGCCGCCAGATCGTCGGCACTGATCTCGGTCAGATCGGCCACGTCCCCAGGCTACGACGCTGCCGCGAGCTGGGTCAGGGCTTGGCGAATCCGGCCTTGGCTAGCGCGGATCGGCCGGCCTCACCGGTTACGAGGTCGACGAAGCGGTGCGCCAGGTCGGCGTGCTTGGACTGTTTGAGCACAGCGATCGGGTAGGTGTTGACCGCCTGGGCGGCCTCGGGAAAAGCCACGGCAGTCACCTTGTCGCCGGCGCCGGCCGCGTCGGTCACATAGACCAGGCCGGCATCGGCCTGCCCGCTGGTGACCTTGCCGAGCACGTCGGTGACGGAGGTTTCCTCACTCACCGGCGACAGCGTGACCCCGGCGGCCTTCTCGACCTTTTCGGTGGCGCCGCCGCACGGCACGGGCGGGGCGCACACCACCACGCTGGTTCCAGGCTTGGTCAGATCGGCGAAAGTCTTGATGCCCTTCGGATTTCCCGGGGCGACGGCGATGGTCAGGGTATTGGTCGCGAAGTTGACCGGACCCCCCTCGACGAGGTCCGCGCCCACCGCCTTGTCCATGTTCCGGGTGTCGGCCGAGGCGAACACGTCGGCGTCGGCCCCCTGGGTGAGCTGAGTGACCAGGTCCGAGGATCCGGCGAACGAGAACTCCACAGAACTCCCCGGGTTGTCGGTTTTGAACTGCTCGCCGATTTCGGTGAACGCGGATTTCAGCGACGCGGCGGCGAACACGGTGATCGAACCGCTCCCGGCGCCAGACGGGGAAGCCGGGGCCGATTCCGTGGCCGAACTGCAGCCACCGATCAGGGCCGTTGCTGCCACCCCGGTAAGTGCCAGGGCGAACATCCGGGCTCGGGTCATGACTTTCCTTTCGGGGTTTCCACGATCACGGTCGTGGCCTTGACCACGGCGACGGCGACACTGCCGGGGGCCAACTCGAGTTCACGCACCGACTGGCTGCTCATCAGCGACACCACGGTGAACGGTCCGCACTGCATCTCGACCTGGGCCATCACCTCGTCGGCGACGACGTTGGTGACCAGCCCGGTGAAGCGGTTGCGCGCCGAGCTGCCGATGCCGAGCGGATCCTTTGGCGCCGCAGCGGCGTTGGCCCGCGCGAACGCCGCCAAAGCCGCCCCGTCGATCACCTTGCGGCCGGAGCCGTCGAGGTGGGACGGCAGGGATCCGTCGTCGATCCAGCGTCGCACCGTGTCGTCACTGACCCCGAGCAGTTCGGCGGCCTCACGCACCCGGATCTCTGGCATCGCGTCAGCGTATCGACACCTCGTGCCTCCAACAACCGCAAACACCGCGCAATCACGCCACTGGATCCGCAGGTGCGGGTCTTGACCGCCACATCCTCGAATGCTAAGCAAGTGCTCAGCATTCATGGGCAGTTGAGACGAAGGGGAACCACATGGCGCTGCAGACAGTTCTGGACGACCTCCGCGACCGACCGGGTACCGGGGAGACGATTCCGGTCATCGACCCGGCGACCGAGGAGCAGATCACCGAGTTCCGGGACTGCGGGCCAGAAGCGGTCAACGAGGCCGTCGCCGCTGCGAAATCGGCCTACCAGTCCGGTGTTTGGACCGACATTCCGGCCCGCCGGCGCGCCAAGGTGCTGTGGCAGCTGGGCGATCTGATCGACGAGCACGCCAAGGAATTCGCCGAGCTGGAATCGCTGGACGCCGGCATGCCGCCGATGCAGGCCGAGATGATCGTCTCCACCTGCGCCGAGTTCTTCCGCTACTACGCGGGCTGGTGCACCAAGCTCAACGGCAGCAGCTACCAGGTGCAGATGGAGGGTGGCGTCAACAGCAATTACTCAAACCTGCACGCGTACACCACCAAGGAGCCGTACGGCGTGGTGGGCCTGATCTATCCGTGGAACGGCCCGCTGTTCAACGCCTGCGCCAAGATCGCCCCGGCTCTCGCCGCCGGCTGCTCCAGCGTCGTCAAGCCGGCCGAGGAGACCCCGTTGTCGGCGGTCTTGCTGGAGCGGCTGATCGGCGAGGCCGGCGTCCCCGATGGGGTGGCCAACTTCGTGATCGGTTACGGCGCCACCGCGGGTGCTGCGATCACCGCGCACCCCGATGTCGAGAAGGTCGCCTTCACCGGCTCCACCGAGGTCGGCAAGCAGATCATGCGGGACTCGGCGGACAACTTGAAGAAGGTCACCCTGGAGCTGGGCGGAAAGTCACCGGTGCTGATCTACGAGGACGCCGACCTCGACATGGCGATCATGATGGCCTCGATGGGCATCTTCGTGCATTCCGGGCAGGGCTGTGTGTGCGGATCACGAATCTTCGTGCAGCGCAGTGTGTATGAGCGTGTTGTTCAAGGCATCTCGATGATCGGCGAGAACCTCGTCCTGGGCGGCCCCAAGGACGAGGGCGCCATGATCAGCCCACTGATCAGCCAGAAGCAGCTCGACCGGGTGCTGGGCTATATCGACCAGGGCAAGCGCGACGGCGTCGAGATCGTTTCCGGCGGTTACCGACTCGACCGCAAGGGTTACTTCGTCAAACCCACGGTACTGACCAACGTCGACCCGGCCACCAGCCGCCTGTACAAGGAAGAGATCTTCGGACCGGTCGTCACGATCCTTCCGTTCGACGATGACGACGAAGCCATCGCGATGGCCAACGACACCGACTACGGCCTGGCGGCCACCGTATGGACCACCAACCTGGCCCGTGCACACAGCTTGGGTAGGCGCCTGCAGGCCGGCATGGTGGGGCTGAACTGTCAGCTGACGTTCGACCACAACGTGCCGTTCGGCGGTTTCAAGCAGTCCGGAGTCGGCAAGGAGTTCGGCTACGAGGGTATCGAGGGCTACCTCAAGACCAAGTCGATCTGGGCGCAGCTGTAGCGGGCGAGCGTTCGGTCACACCGAGAACTGGACGGCGGCGAGCTCGAGGGCCTTGCCCTCGAGCCGCTGCCCCAGGTAGATCTCGGCCTGCATGAGCCGCTCGCAGTACCACCGGATGTCCTCGGCGTGCTCTCGCGATGCGGTGTACCGCGTGGCCATGGTGGCCACGTCGATGCGCCTCGTGTCGCGCACCTTCAGATCCTCCGACACCTGGAAACCGTCGTCCTCGGCGGCGGCGATGGCGTCGAGTACCTGCCCTACGGCCAGGCGGATGTCGCGGCAGCCGTTCTCGGCGATCTCGGAGGCTTCCCGCTGAATGTCGCCCTGTCTGCGGACCACGACTGCGTCCGCGCTGACGCGCTCGCTCGCGGCTTCGCCGGCGTCACCGGACCACTCCGCACCACCGGGTGCGCAGACATTCTGCCGATGCCACTCGAACAGCGTTTCGGATTCGGCCGCCAGCTGCCGCCAGCGGGCTGCAGCTTCCGCCAGATACGTTGTGTCCCAAGCCTCTAGCTGAGAACGAGTCAGTTCTACACCAGATGGGCCGGTGCCGGAGGAATCATTCACATCAACTCCGCCAGGCCGCCGGCGTTTTGCTCGTCGACTGCGGAGTATCGCTGCGCGGCGGCAGACAGGTCCCCGGCCTGCGCGCTCACCCGACTCGCCTGGGAAGCCCGTGCAGTGACCACCGCGCCGTCCATCGCGATGACGCCGGTACTGCTCGGGTAATGACCGGCATCTGGACTCGCCGGGGCGTTCCCCAATTCGGCAGCGATCATCTCGCTGCTAGTGGCCCCCGCCCGAAGCGCCCCCGGGTCCACTCTCAGATCGTTTGCCATAGCAATCCCCCAACTGGCCAATCTGCTCCCCGAGGCTAACCGAATCGGCTGGGTTGAGCCCAGGGGCTGAGCAAGTATGCCATTGCAGACTGGCGTCGACCAAGAGCGGGTTCGACGTCTGCCGTCCACCGGACGGCCATCAACCGGCCATCGTCAAGCCTCCACTGACACTGAGGACTTGGCCAGTGATGAAGCTGGCATCGTCGGAGGCGAAGAACGCCACCGCCTTGGCGACTTCCTCAGGTTTGGCGATCCGGCGGAACGGGATCGCCCTGACGAGCCCATCGCGCACCTTGTCGGGAAGCGAATGGAACAGCGGGGTGTCGGTCGGTCCAGGGCAAACACAGTTGACGTTGATCTGGTGGCGGGCCATCTCTCGCGCCAACGACTTGGTGAAGGCAATCACCCCACCCTTGGTGCCGGCGTAGACGGTCTCCCCGAGACTGCCCACGCGCCCTGCATCGCTGGCAATGTTGACGATCTTTGCCGAATTTCCCTCGGCGAGGATCACTTCGAGGAAGGAATGAGTGAGCCGGACCGGCCCGAGAAAATTCACGGCGACCAAGGACCGCCACAGCTCGTCATCGTTGGACATGAACGGTTCGACCCGGTCGAACCCGGCGGCGTTGACGATGATGTCGGGGATACCGTGCGCGGCGACCACCTCGTCGCGCAGTGTGCTCACCGCTTCCGCATCAGCCAGATCGACCACATGGGACGTGGCGCCGGCACAGCTCTGCCCGGTGCGGCTCAGTCCCGATCGGTCGCGGTCGACTGCCGCGACGGTGGCTCCAGCATCCGCAAGCTCGATCGCGATGGCGCGGCCGATACCCGAGGCTGCACCAGTCACAACGGCGACTTTGTCTTCGAATCGCACAATCTGACCTCCGGATCTGCGGTGATGTGGACGCTGGACTCACTATCGGCCGCCTCAAAGAAGAAATCAACTGCACGGTCGATAATTGACTTGAATGGTCGAAAGTTCGTAAGTTTGGTTGGTTGCCGTGTCCGTACAGGAAGGACGCTTCCCATGGATTTCTCTGATTACCAGCAGCTGACGCTGACCCGCCGGGACAACGGCGTCCTGTTGATCACGCTGAACCGGCCCGAGAAGTACAACGCCGCCGACGAAGGCATGCACACAGAGCTGGCCAACATCTGGAAGGACGTGGCCGCGGACCCACAGACCCGGGTCGCGGTGATCACCGGCGCAGGCAAGGCCTTCAGCGCCGGTGGCGACCTGGCCATGGTTGAGCGCATGGCCGGAGACTACGACCGGGTCTCCCACATGCTCGGCGAAATGAGCGACCTGGTCTACAACATGATCAACTGCGACAAGCCGATCGTGTCCGCCATCAACGGCGTCGCCGTCGGTGCCGGCGCGGTGGCCGCCTTGCTCGCCGACGTCGCGATCATCGCCGAGGACGCCCGGATCGGCGACGGCCACGTCAAACTCGGGGTCGCCGCGGGCGACCATGCCGCGATCATCTGGCCGCTGCTGGCCGGGACCGCGAAGGCGAAGTACTACCTGATGACCGGCGAGATGATCGACGGAATCGAAGCGGAGCGGATCGGCATGGTCGCCAAAGCGCTTCCGCGCGAGGAGGTTCTGGATGAGGCCCTGCGGATCGCCGACAACCTGGCCTCCGGCGCCCAGCAGGCGATCCGGCTGACCAAACGCGCGCTCAACAACTGGTTGCGCAACGCGGGACCGATCTTCGACCAGTCCGCTGCTTACGAGATGCTGACCTTCCTCGGCCCCGATGTCGTGGAGGGCTACACGGCGCTGCGCGAAAAGCGTTCGCCCCGTTTCCCTTCTGCTCAGTAGAACAGGCACAGGGCACGGTCGACGATCGCGGCGCGCAATTCGGTGCGGTTGTCGTCGTGTATCCCCGGCCCGATCCAGACCGACGACTGGTTGAGCACACCGTGCAGGCACTGCAATGCGACATTGACGTCGGGACAGGTGAACTCACCCGCTGCCACACCCCGTTCCACCACCCGGCGGAACACCGCGTCGTGACGCCGGCGCATGTCCTTCATCGGCTCGTCGAAGACCTCGGGCCAGCCCCGCGGCCAAGAAAAAACGGCGGCCACCTCGGGTGCGGTCTCGGTGAGTATGCGGATCTGTTCATCGATCAACGCCGCCAGATGTTCTCGGGCGCCCACGTCGCCGACCGCCTCTTCACGGGCCGCCAGCCGCTGCAGGACTTCCTGGGTGAGCGTCTCCAGCGCGGCGGCCACGAGCGCATCTTTCGATGAGAAGTAATGGTAGAGCGTAGCTTTGGCGATATCGGTCTGTTCGGCGACCTCTTCGAGGCTCATGCCCTGGTAGCCGGACTCGGTGAGGATTCGGGTGGCGGTCTTGACGATCTCGGCCTTGCGCCGGTCACGGCGTCGCGCCACCCGGCTGGAACCCGCGGGCTGATCCTCCACGGGCCCATCCTAACCACGGTCGGTCGACTACTCGACCGAGCGGACGAATCACATCGAACGCGCAGCGTTGGGCTCCGTGACAACCATCCCGGGCCCGGTGGCGAATGTTGAACAGCTACACGCTCGGCACGGGGTCCAGGACGGACCTATGCCCGAGGAATCCGGGCCCGCGCCACCTGTGCCGCACCATTGCCGGTGATCAACCAGAGGGTGGCGAGTTGGGCGATGAAATCGTCGAGGGACAGATCGACTCCCCCGTTGACGAATTCGAGGATGGCGTCGGCCGTGCCGCCGACGATGAACGCCGGCGCCACCTTGGCCAATGGATCCTTCTCCAACTCGACGCCGTGCACGCTGCGCCCATGGTCGATCAGGACATCGGTCAGCCGGTGCATGACGGTGGTGCGATGAGCATCGAGCTCAGGTAGAGCGGCAACACCCCCAAGCAGGACCCGTGCGCGACGGGGGTCGTCGACGAGTGCCCGCACGGCGGCCGCCACACTCGCCATGGCCTGGACTTCCAGGGGCTCCTGCGCGGCAGCGTCCGCTGCCGCCACCGTCGCACTGCGTACTCCGTCGGCTATGTCATCGACGACGGCGGCGGCCAGGCCATCGAGATCGGTGAAGCTCTCGTAGAAGTAGCGCTTGTTGAGATTGGCTGCCGTACAGAGCTTCTCTACAGTCGCACTTCGCCATTCGTTGCGTGTCATCACGTCCATGGCGGCATCCACGAGACGCTCACGCCGTTGCCGACGCCGAGCATCGGCAGATTGGCCCCCGTAAACGCGATTGGCCGTTGACACCACCCCGACATTCTGGCACGGTTCCGTACCAGACATTAGGCACGATTCCGTACCAGATATTCGAGAGAGGTGCCCATGACTACCGCAGACACCCAGGCGCACGGCGCCAGCCGCGCACCAGAACCGGCCAAGATGTCGGCGCTGGACGACTTGCGCGAGTTATCGCTCACCTCGCCCGTACTGGCGCGCCACCAGGGCTGGGACTACCTGCAGCGCCTCGGCAAGTCCGGACGCCGCGACCAACTGGCCGCCCTGTTCGAACGCGGTCAGGCGCCCGATGGACCACACGGCGCCCTGGAGGGGCTAATCGTCGGCAACCTGTTCGGCATCCCTGAGGCACATCTGGCCAATCCGCTGTTGAAGATCGATCCGACCTGGCGCGGAAAGACATTCGACACCCACACTGGCTTCAACCGCCTCTCCTTGTTGGCCAAGTACGCGATGCGCGTCATCGCACCCCTCTACCGCGGCCTGCACCGGGCCGGATCCGAGATGGTGGGATTCCAGTTCACTCATTGCATCGACACGGCGGCCATCCCGCCCTACATCAAAGTGCGGGCCCTCGACTACAGCCCGGATGGGTACCGCAACCCGAGCGTGCGCACGTTCCCGATCAAGCGGACCCGCGACGAAGTCGTGGAGCTGCTGCCAGGGCTCTATCTCGGGCGTGCCTTGCTGAGAATGCACAGCGGCGAGGTTCGGCTGATCGCGTATTTCGCGTTGCGCGAATTCACCGACGAGAGCGCCGGCCGATGATCGACCTCACCGGAGCCGTCGCCTGCGTCACCGGGGGCGCCCGCGGCATCGGCCGCGCTACCGCGGTGGCGCTGGTCGAGCGGGGCGCAACGGTGTGGATCGGTGACGTCGACGCCGACGAGGCAGCCCGCACTGCCGGCGAGATCGGCGCCAACGCAACACAACTCGATGTCACTGACGAGTCAAGCATGGCGGCATTCCACCGGGCGGCATCTGCCGACGGACCCGTGGCGATGTTGGTGAACAACGCAGGCATCCAGCACATGGGCCCGTTCGTCGACCAGAAGCTCGCGGCATACCACCAAGAGATCGCGGTCAATCTGACTGGCGTCGTAAACGGCATGCACGAATTCCTTCCCGGCATGCTCGAGCGCAATCACGGCCACATCGTGAATGTCGCTTCGATGGCGGCCAAGGTGACCACGCCAGGGATGTCGGTGTACTGCGCGACGAAGTACGCGGTGGCGGCCTTGTCGCGGGCTGTTCGCGCCGAAATCGCCCACACCGATGTCACCGTCACTACCGTCATGCCCACGGCAGTCCACACCGACCTGACAGCAGGAGTCACACTCGATCTTCTCCCCACCCGCCAGCCCGACCAGATCGGAACCGTCATCGCCGACAGCGCACGAAGCCCCGGACGCGAAGTCACCGTCCCGAAATGGTTGTCGCCGTTCGGGTTGCTGGAGGAGGCCACGCCGGAGCCCGTGATGCAACTGCTCAAACGACTGGCCACCCGAAACGAGCCACCGGGCCATTTCGACCCAGACCGTCGCCGCGACTACCTGAATCGGATCAACCGATGACGACTCTGGCGACCTTGTCTCGCGTCTCCGTCGAACAAGCACCGCCTCCAAGCCTTCGGAGCTGCCGTCACCTCGCGGTTTCCCAGCGGTGAGCGCCCTCTGGCGACGCCACGGCCGGGATCGAATCTCAAACCGGTGATGGGTGACTATGGCTTTCCGTTCCTCGGCCACGTGCTGAGCTCGCTGGCCGATCCCCTCGCCTTCGCCCGAGACCGCTACGAGCGCTACGGGCCGGTGTCATGGGCCGGCGGAGTCGGCTTCCGCGTCGTCGGCCTCATGGGGCCCGAGGCCCTGGAAACCGCATGGGTCAACCGCGACAAGGTATTCTCCAGCACCCGCGGCTGGGCACCGGTCATCGGCCCGTTCTTTCACCGCGGGATGATGCTGCTGGACTTCGACGAACACCGCGACCACCGCCGCATCATGCAGCAGGCATTCACCCGTAGCGCGCTGAACGGCTATCTGGAGCTGATGCGCCCCAGCATCGACCGCACATTACGCAATTGGCCATCGGCACAGGGTTTTCCGTTCTATCCGTCGATCAAGCACCTGCTGCTCGAGCAGGCGGCCGAGGTGTTTGTGGGCACGCACCTCGGTCCTGAATCCGATCAGCTGTCGGCAGATTTCCACGACACCGTAAGGGGCGGGCAGGCCCTGCTGCGGGCAGATGTACCCGGCGGGGTCTGGGCCAAGGGGCTGCGAGCACGCGCGCGGCTAGAACGGTACTTCGCCGAGCAGGTGCCCGATCGTCAGCGCGGCGACGGCACCGACCTGTTCTCGATGTTGTGCCGCAGTGAGGACGAAGACGGCGCCCGATTCACCCCCGCCGACATCGTCAACCACATGATCTTCCTGCTGATGGCGGCCCATGACACCACCGCGATCGCGCTGTCCATGCTCACCTACGAGCTGGGCCGCAATCCGCAGTGGCAGGAGGCGCTGCGCGAGGAAGCGCTCGGTCTACCCAACGACACCCCCACGGTCCTTGACCTGGACAACTACCCGTTGCTGGACGCCGCGTTCAAAGAGATCCTGCGGATGTACGCGCCGGCGGGTGCGCTGTTCCGCCAAACCATCCGCGACACCGAGATCCTGGGGCACTTCGTCCCTCGCAAGACCCAGGTGGCCATCAATGTCTATGCCTCCATGCGCCTTTCGGACTGGTGGCCCGATCCTGACAGGTTCAATCCCGAGCGGTTCGTGAACAACTCCGCAACCCGCGCCGCGGTGAGCCGTTATGCGTTCGCCCCCTTCGGCGGCGGGGCGCACAAGTGCATCGGTCAGCAGTTCGCGGACGTGACAGTCAAGAGCACCATGCATCAGATGCTGCGGCGTTTCGAGTGGAGCGTGCCGAAGAACTACCGCCTGCAGCTGACCTGGGGAACCGGGCCAATGCCCGCCGATGACCTACCGATCGACATGCGGGCGCGGGCCCAGCGTTAGTGCTCGAGCGGGTGGACCGGCAGCGCCTCCCATCGCGGATAGAGGATTGCCGGGCCCAACCAGCGAGCAACGAATCGGCGTAACGCAGCTCCCCTGCGTGGAAAGCGCCCGGGATCGGTCAGCATGGATTGCACTGTGCGCAAAGTCATCTCGGCAAGTTCATGCAGAGTGTCGTCGTCGAATCCGTGAAGCTTCCAATCGACATCGAGGCGATGAAAAACGGACAAGCAGAACGCGATTGCCGTGTCAGAAGTCAGGGACACGACCGCTTCGCCGTCGTCGCCCCTAGTCAGTAGCTTCTCCAGCTGCGGATCACCGGAAAGGTTCTCGATTCCGAAGGAAATGCTTTCGACTACCCCAGTGACCGGGTCCTTCAGGCCGGCGACGTGATCTACCAGCTGGTCGATGAATCCGTTGACGGCACGCATGGCGCTCGCGATGAGCAGCGCGTCGGCATTGGGAAAGTAGCGGTACACCGTCTGGCGGGTGACTCCGAGTCTGCGGGCCACGTCGGCGAGGCGTATCCCCGCTCCGTGCTCGGCGATCTCTTCATCTACCGCAGTGAGGATGCGGGAGATGGCTTCGTCATCCGACGCGGGCGTCGTACCCGCCCAGCCACGACTACGCATCCGCCGCCACGAGCCTTTCACTGGTGAATTCGATCGGAAGAGTCGTCGGACCGGTCATTCCCAGTAGGGATTTCCACGGGGCTCGACCGGCGCGATGCGTGGCCTTGAGGCGGCGAGTCAGGACCGTGAGTGCTTCCGCCAGTTCCCGGCGGGCAAGGTTCGCTCCGAGGCAGTAATGCGCGCCGCCACCGAAAGTCAGAATCGCCGGAACATCCTTACGCGCGATGTCGAAGCGGTCCGCATCGGTATAGACGGCTGGGTCTCGATTGGCCGCAAAGGTGTTCGCAAGGACGAAGGTTCCCGCAGGGAACAGATAGCCACCGAACTCGACATCCTCGACGGCGGCTCGCGGCACGATGCAGGCCGCGGGTGAGTGCCGCATGCTCTCCTCGACCGCCTGCATGGCGAGTTCGGGATGGTCGCGCAGCTTCGCCCACTGATCCGGATGCTCGCAGAGCACCTGAACCGAGGCGGCCAACTGGTTACGCGTCGTATCGGTTCCCGCCATCAAGAAGCCGGCCACCAGCATGCGGAGTTCATCGAGATTGAGCCGATCACCGTCGCTTTCGGCACGGATGAGCTCCGACAGCAGATCATCGGTCAGATTGTCGCGGCGCGTGGCGACCATGCCGTCGACGTACGTGTCAAGCTCGTCCCACGCACGCATGATCGCCGACTCGTCGAAGTTGACATCGGGCTGGAAGTTGAGCGCTTTGAAGACCTCCTCCGTCCAGTCGGCGAACAGCTGCCAGTCCTCGCGAGGGGCGCCGAGCAGGGCACACATGATCGGAGTGGGATAGGGACGGGCGATGTCGGTCACGACATCACATCGCCCCGCGTCCATCACCCCGTCGACCAATTCGTTGACCACCTCGTGGATGGTGGCTTGAAGACGCGATGTGGCTCGGGGGGTGAATGCCTTGGAGACCAGTTTGCGCAACCGGACATGTGGTGCACCGTCGAGGCCCAGCAGGCTGCTCATCATCTTGTCGAACAACGGGCCGGACGTAATGCCCTGCGCCGCCAGAGTGATGCCGGGCGGGAGACGGAACCTGTTGTCGCGCAGTATGTCGCGAGCCAGCTCGTAGGACAGGATTTCCGGGCCGAGAGGCCCGATGGCAATAGGCGCGCGGGCTTGCGCCAGCCGGACGTCTTCGAGGACGTCGTGCGGCGTGGCAGTGAGGCTGTAACTGAGCGTGGGTAGCCCGGCTTCGAACACGTTCGGAGCGCCGCTGTTCACCTTCATCGACATTCTTGCCTCTCCGTAAGACTGGCGTCCAGACGACAGAGCCGACGTATTTATCGAAAGCGTATGACCAGTCCCCTCAAGCGTCAATGTTGTTGCATGAAACCGAGCGCTAGCTGCGGCGCGGTCATACGCAGCAGCAAAGTATGTCCGTCGGCGGGTTGCAATGGCTATCAGGGGCTGCCACGAGCGGGCTGTACGAGCTCGGATAACAGAAATGGCAGATCAGTTGCCTGATCTGCCATTTGAGAGTGGAGCTAAGGGGAATCGAACCCCTGACCTTCTCGATGCGAACGAGACGCGCTACCAACTGCGCTATAGCCCCTGATACCGGACGAAAGGCTACCAGCCGTAGGCCCGGAACCGGAAACCGGCCGGCCTACTGCCCGGCAGCGCGTGGTAGATCGTATTCGCGGGACATCGCCGAATACGACGCGTAGGCCAGATGTTCGAAGATGGGATCCTCGTCGTCGATGTCGAGGACGACCGCGCCGGGGCGACGGAGCCGTGCGGGGACGACATCGAGCTTGTGGTCGTCGGTGTTCTCCACGCCGAGCCGGGACCGGGCCATGCGCTGTGCACGCCGACGCCGCAGCTGCTCCTCGATGCGCGTTTGACGGCGCAGGTAGGCCAGGTACAGCACGGTCAGCGTGGCGGCACCGCCGCACACCCACCAGGCCGACGGCGTGACCAGGAAGGCGGCGCCCGCAGAGAACAACAACGTGGCGGCCAACACCGCGAGCACACGCTTGCGGAACTGGAACTTGCGGGCGCTGATCTCCGCAGCCTTCTTGGATTCGACCCTGCGCTGCCGGGTCGCGTGCAAGGACGCAACGGGCGTCTCAGCCTGGTCTTCCTCGACCGGCTGATCCTCGGCCTCGGGTTCCAGACCCGAGGAGTCGTCGACGTACTCGTACTCGTCGTCGGCGAGTTCGTCCGGATCCTCGGCCTCCTGGACAGCCTCTCGATTCTCGGACTCGTCGAGATCCACTGCGATCCGCTCGGTTTGGGCCTCCGACTCGGCAGCCTCGAATTCTTCGACGGGCTCCTCGACCGGTTCCTCGACCGCGACGGGCTCCGGCTCGGCTTCCGCCTCGGGCTGCGTCTCGAATTCCAATTCGAGTTCGGGCTCGCCAACTTCTTCCGGCTGCGCCTCAGCCGCTTCGGCCATCGCACCGACCGGCAGGGCGCCGGAATCCTCGTCGACGACATCGACATCGAGATAGTCGGGTTCGGGTGTCTCGACGCTCACCGCGGCCACCACGACGGTGCGCTGCACGGTGGCGTGGACCCGCACTTCGGCAGGCGCCTCGTCCTCCTCGAAGTCTTCATCGAGCTTCTCGTCGAGGTGGTCGGGTGTGTATTGCCAGTGCGGATCGCTGTGGTGCCCTGCGGCCGGGCCGCGCCGTAAGCGTTGCGCGTTGCGGCCACTGTTGAGCACTCGTGTCGCCAGGGCGACGTCACTGGTTCGACGCACCGAGTCGCGCTTGCTGATCAACATCGGGACCAAAACGAAAAGCCAGAGAACGACGAGGGAAATCCACAGCAGTGACTGGGGGATGCTTGGCATGACGCCTGCTCCTTTCCCCTTCAGGCTAGGTCTGTGACCAGCGCATCCATGGACGGCGCGCCGACCCAATTACACACCTGTAATTCATTCGATACAAGCACCACTAGTCACACGTGTCACATTGGTAACAGGTAAGAAGTTCGATTTCGCTGAGATTGCTTCCAGGGCTGCAGATCCGGCGAAATCACGGCCACAGGCGCAATTTCGACACGGCGCGCCGCCGCACGAAACCTCGCCGAATCAGCACCAACTGGCCCGCCCGGCCGAAACCAGGGCCTGGGACGCCGAATGGGTCAGCTCCTCCAGGGTGAGCGCCACCAGCAGGTGGTCACGCCAGGCTCCGTCGACCTCGAGATAACGGCGCAGCAGCCCTTCCTCGCGGAACCCCACCCGGGCCAGGACAGCACGGCTCGCGGCGTTCTCCGGCCGTACGGTCGCCTCCACCCGGTGCAACTGCACCCCGGTGAAACAGTGGTCGAGCCCCAGCGCCAGCGCGCCCGTCGCCACCCCGCCGCCGGTCTTGTCACTGGCCACCCAGTAGCCGATCCAGGCCGACCGCAGCGCACCGTGCGTGACGTTGCCGATCGTGAGCTGCCCGGCGAACTCCCCGTCGAGCTCGATCACATACGGCAGCATGCGGCCGCGCCGAGCCTCACCCCGCAGGCCAGAGCAGATCGCGGGCCATGACGAAACAGCATGGCGGACACGCCAATCCACACCGCTGACCGGTTCCCAGGGCTCCAGGTGAGCCTGGTCGGCCAACCGAATCCGGCTCCACACCGCGGCGTCGCGCAGCCGCACCGGCCGTAGCCGCACCACACCCGCCTGCACCCGCAGCGGCCCGATCGGACCGGGCCAACCCGGGTGAAAAGCACTGGACCGCAGCAGGCTCATCCACGCATTCGTTTCGTCAGACCGTCATTCATCGAATGAAGTCTTATCAGCCGCGCTGAGCCAGGAATGCCACATCCACGGTTTCACCGGTGCGGACGTCGTCGACCTCGCTCGGAATCACCACGAGGCAGTTCGCCTCGGCGAGCGTGGCCAGCAAATGGGTCGATGCCCCCGGCGCCCCGCCCAGCGCCTGCACCAGGTACTCGCCGGTGTCCTGGTCACGCATCAACTGTCCGCGCAGATATCCCGTGCGCCCGGCGACCGAGCTGATCGGTGCCAGCGTGCGGGCCTGTACGACGCGCCGCATGGGCTGACGCTTGCCCAGCGAGAGCCGGATCAGCGGGCGGACCATCACCTCGAACACGACGAGCGCGCTGACGGGGTTGGCGGGCAGCAGGAACACCGGGACGCGGTCGCGGCCGAGCTGTCCGAAGCCCTGCACCGAACCGGGGTGCATCGCGATGCGCGACACCTCCATCTCGCCGAGCTCGGAGAGCACGGTGCGCACCGACTCGGCCGCGGCCCCGCCCACCGCCCCGGCGATCACCACGATCTCATTCCGATTGACTTGGCCCTCAACGGTTTCGCGTAGCTCCCGCGGATCGGTGCTGATGATCCCGACCCGGTTGACCTCCGCGCCCGCGTCGCGGCCCGCGGCCGCCAGCGCGTAGGAGTTCACGTCGTAGACCTGGCCGGTTCCGGGTGTGCGGGAGACGTCGACGAGCTCGCCGCCCACACACATCACCGACAGCCTCGGCCGCGGGTGCACCAGCACGCGGTCTCGTCCGACCGCAGCCAGCAGCCCCACCTGGGCCGGACCGATGATGGTGCCGGCCCGGACCGCGACATCTCCGGGTTGCACGTCGTCTCCGGTACGCCGGACGTAGGCGCCCGAACGCACGCTGCGCAGGATCCGGACCCGGTTCTCGCCACCATCGGTCCACCGCAACGGCAGCACCGCGTCGGCCAACGTCGGCATCGGAGCTCCGGTCTGCACGCGGGCCGCTTGCCGGGGCTGTAACCGGCTCGGAGTTCGAGCCCCCGCCTCGATCGAGCCCATCACCGGCAGGCTGATCTCACCCGCGCCGTCGCCCACGGACAACACATCGACACTGCGCACCGCGTAGCCGTCGATCGCGGCCTGATCGAATCCCGGCATGGGCCGTTCGGTCACGACCTCCTCGGCACACATCAGACCCTGTGACTCGGCGATGGCCACTCGCACCGGTCGGGGCGCCACCGCGGCAGCCGCTACCCGAGCCTGCTGTTCCTCGACCGAACGCACAACACGCCTTCCTATCTACGGGCCCTGACTACCGGACAACGCGCGGCGTAGGGCCCGACGCGTTGCTAGCCCTCCTGTCCGGACAGACCCAACCGTTCGACCAGCCACCGCCGCAACTCGGGGCCGTAGTCGTCACGTTCCAATGCAAAGTCAACCGCAGCCTTCAGGTACCCGCCGGGATTTCCCAGGTCGTGTCGGGCCCCGCGGTGCACGACCACATGCACCGGATGGCCCTCTTCGATCAGCAGCGCGATGGCGTCGGTCAGCTGGATCTCTCCGCCCACCCCGCGCGAAACACGACGTAGCGCATCGAAGATCGCCCGGTCCAGCAAGTAGCGGCCGGCCGCGGCGTACGGGGACGGCGCGTCCTCGGCCTTGGGTTTTTCCACCATGCCCTTGACCCGCAGCACGTTCGGATTGGCCGCGTCGGGCACGGTCTCGACGTCGAACACGCCGTAGGCGCTGATCTTGTCTTCGGGCACCTCGATGGCGCACAGCACGGTGCCCCCGCGCTTGGCACGCACCTTCGACATGGTCTCCAGCACGCCCGTAGGCAGGACCAGATCGTCGGGCAGCAGCACTGCGATCGCGTCCTCGTCGGGCGACAGCGCGCTCTCGACGCAGCCGATGGCATGCCCGAGGCCGAGAGGCTCGGCCTGCACCACGGATTCGACCTTGATCAGCTCGGGTGCGCGGCGCACCTTTTCCAGCATGGTCTTCTTGCCGCGGGCCTCGAGCGTGCCCTCAAGCACGAGGTCCTCGACGAAGTGCGCGACGACGCCGTCTTTGCCCTCGGAGGTGATGATGATCAGCCGCTCGGCGCCCGCCTCGGCCGCCTCGGCCGCGACCAGCTCGATACCGGGGGTGTCGACCACGGGCAGCAGTTCCTTGGGGACCGTCTTGGTCGCCGGCAGGAAGCGCGTACCCAGACCGGCCGCGGGGACCACGGCGGTGTAGGGAATCGGCACTTCAGGCGCCTTGGGAGAGGTGCTCATCGTTCACACACTAACGTCAGTTCTGAAATGGTGGAGGGCGTGACCCCGCCGACCAAGACCGAGTTGCGAACCGGCGTTCTACGTGCAAGACGGGCCGTGCTGACGGACCGCCGGGAGCGCGAGGCGCAGGCACTTTGCCACTGGCTGCCCGCGCTTGTCCGCCCCGGGCAGACGGTGTGTGCCTACGTTCCGGTCGGCTCCGAACCCGGGTCGGAGGCCATGCTGGACAACCTGCTGGAACTCGGTGTGCGCGTACTACTTCCGGTTGCCCGCAACGACGCAGACGGGCGCGCACTGCCGATGCAGTGGGGCATCTACGTACCCGGCACGTTGGCGGCCGCCGAGTTCGGCCTGCGTGAGCCTGCGCCACCGTGGTTGCCCGCCGGATCGGTCGCCGATGCCGAGGTGGTCCTGGTGCCCGCCCTGGCCGTCGACCGCAACGGAAATCGGCTGGGCCGCGGCGCCGGCTTCTACGACCGCAGCCTGATCTATGCCGCTCCCCACGCGCGGCTGGTTGCGGTGGTGCGGGACGACGAGTTGGTCGATGCGCTGCCCGCCGATCCACACGATGTCCGGATGACGCACGCGCTGACGCCGTCGGGCGGAATCGTCACGTTGCGGGGCTGAGCGGTCCAGAATCCTCAGGTGGTCGATCCGGTGAGCGCTGACTTCAGCGTGCGTATGCAGCTGATCGTCGACGTCCTGGCCCAAACCCTGGATCGGGCGGTGCTCTTCGACGACGAGGAGCTGACCCCGATCACGCACAGTCGTCAGCTCGGCGAACTCGACGACGTGCGGGTCCACAGCGTGCTGCAACGCGAAACCCGCGCCGAGGTCAAGGCGGCGCTGTTCGAATTCGGGATCGGCTCGGCGGACTCGGCGCTGTGGATCCCGGCTTTTCCGCAATACAACCTGATGCCGCGGCTCTGTGTGCCGGTGCGATCGGCATCCGAGCGGTTCGGCTATCTGTGGATCATCGTTCCCGACGGCTCGCTGTCCGAGCATGGCCGGCAGCTGGCCGAGCGGGCGGGTGCCGACCTGCGGGACGTCCTCGACCGCCGCAACGCGGCACTGCGCGCCGAAGAGTCGGCGCAGCAAGGCCTTCTGATGCGGCTGATCGCTGCCGAGGAGCCCGGTCAGGCCGCAGCGGTGGTCGCCGAACTGCAGACCAGGGCGATGGCCGAGCCGCATGACGTGGTCCAGGTTTTCCGGTTCCGGCCCGGCGCCGCAGCCAAGGTCGATCCGGTCGACCGGAGCCTGGCGCTGCGCCTCCGGCTGGCGGCGGCCACCGACCGGACGCGCCGGTGGTACACCCTGGCGGGATCGCCCACCACGATCCTCGCGGTGGCGGGTTCCGCCGCCGGGTCTGCGACAACCGCCGAGACCGTGGCCCAGGGGGTCCGGGCCAGCTACGGCGCACGACCTCCGATCGGCACCTCGGGCGCGCCGTTGCCGATAACGCAAGCAGCGCTTGGGTTTCGCCAGTCCAGCCTGGCCCTGACGCTGGCAGAGATCGGTGCGGGCAGCACCCAGGTCGCGGACTGGTCAGCACTCGGCTCATGGCGCACCCTGGCGTTGCTGGGCAAGGCATACGGGCCGGACCGGCTGCACGATCTGGTCCACCCCGGGATCGTCGGCCTGATCGAGCAGCGTCGCGACGACCTCCTCCGCACGCTGGAGACCTACCTGGCCAACGGTGGCGACGTGCGGCGCACTTCGGAGGAGCTGTTTCTGCACCGCTCCACGCTGTACTACCGGTTGGAGAAACTGACCGAGGCCGTCGGCGGCGATCTGAACGACGGTGAGACCCGGTTCGAGCTGATGTTGAGCCTGCGGCTGGCCCGGCTGGCCGGCCTGTACCACCCCGATTCGACAGATGTCTGAACAGACCGGCTGAGTTTCCTACAGTTTCGGCCGTATTTCGGCTCCATCCAGCGGGCGGCGGGCATAGCGTTTCCTTCTGGCCGCTTGTGACCTGAGTCACACATCACGGAGGAGTCGGTACGCAGATGGGTGAAGCACCCGCTTTGAAGAAGGCACTCAGTCAGCGGCAGTTGACGATGATCGCCATCGGCGGCGTGATCGGCGCCGGCCTGTTCGTCGGATCCGGAGTAGTGATCGGCGCCACCGGGCCCGGCTCATTCATCACCTACGCGCTGGCCGGTGTCCTGGTCATCATGGTGATGCGGATGCTGGCCGAGATGGCGGTGGCCAATCCGTCGACCGGCTCGTTCGCCGATTACGCCCGCAACTCGCTGGGCAACTGGGCGGGATTCTCCGTCGGCTGGCTGTACTGGTACTTCTGGGTGATCGTCGTCGGCTTCGAAGCCATTGCGGGCGCGAAGATCATCCAGTTCTGGGTGGACGTGCCGGTCTGGTTGACCGCACTGCTCCTGTTGATCGCGATGACGGCCACCAACCTGTTCTCGGTGTCGTCCTTCGGTGAGTTCGAATACTGGTTCGCCGGCATCAAGGTCGCGGCGATCCTGGCGTTCATCGGCCTGGGCCTTCTGTTCGTCTTCGGACTCTGGCCCGACAAGGACATGGACTTCTCCAATCTGACCTCGCACGGCGGGTTCTTCCCGATGGGCGCTACCGCCGTCACCGTCGGCGTGGTGACGGTGATCTTCTCGATGGTCGGCGCGGAGATCGCCACCATCGCCGCCGCGGAGTCGGCGGATCCCGAGCGGGCCGTCGCCAAGGCCGCCAACTCGGTGATCATGCGTATCGCGATCTTCTTCGTGGGCTCGGCATTCCTGATCACGACGATCCTGCCGTGGGATCACTTCAAGAAGGACGCCGCGGGCAATGTCGCCTCGCCGTTCGTCTCGGTGTTCACCGAGATGGGCATCCCGTACGCCGACCACATCATGAATGCGGTGGTGCTCACCGCGGTGCTGAGCTGCCTGAACTCCGGGATGTACACCGCGTCGCGCATGCTGTTCGTGCTGGCCGCCCGTCGTGAGGCGCCGCCACAGTTGGTCGCGGTGACCCGGCGCGGCGTTCCGGCCCCGGCGATCCTGACCTCCTCGGTCATCGGCTTCCTCTGCGTCATCGCCGCAGCGTTCTGGCCGGACACCATCTTCGCGTTCCTGCTGAATTCCAGCGGCGCAGTGATCCTGTTCGTCTACCTGCTGATCTGCATCTCGCAGATCGTGCTGCGCTACCGCACCTCACCGGACCAGCTCAAGGTGAAGATGTGGCTGTTCCCGGTGCTCTCGATGCTCACGGCCGCGGCCATCTTCGGAATCTTGATCCAGATGTACGTGCAGGGCGGCGAGAACCGGAAGGCCCTGACGCTGAGCGTGGCGTCGTGGGTGGTGGTGATCCTGCTGTTCCTGGCCAACCGCTGGTTCATCGGGCACCGACCCGAGGTGGCGGGAGTGGCCCCGGCCGGGGCTACCCACCCGCACCGCGTGTTGGTGCTGGCCAACGAGACCGTCGAGTCCAATGAACTGCTCGACGAGTTGCGACGCATCGGCGCCGACCGCGATGCCGTCTACCAGGTGGTGGTGCCGGCCAGTCCCATCGACACCGGGGTGGCTGCCACCCACGGGCCGCTCGACATCTCCGAAGCCACCACCCGTGCCGCTCAGCGCCGCCTCGACCAGACGCTGAACACGCTGCGCTCCGAACAACTACAGGCTGACGGCGAGTTGGGCGACTATCGACCGCTGCGCGCCCTGGCCCGCGCCGTCGAGGCGTTCCGGCCCGACCAGATCGTGATTTCGACTCTGCCGCCGGAGGATTCGGTGTGGCATCGTTTCGACGTCGTCGACCGGGCCCGCGCCGACTACCAGATCCCGGTGACCCATGTGGTGTCGCGGGCTCGCACCCAGGAGCACGCGTCGTGACCATCCTCGCTGCGTTCAGCGCGAGCCGGCACAGCAGTGCCCCACTGAACCTGGCAATCCAGATTGCGCGCACCACGGGCGAGCAGGTGATCGCCGCGGCCGTGGTGGAACGGTCGTGGGCCACCCGCGACGACATGGTCGAGGGCGAGTATCTGGCCTACGTTCGTGGGCAGGCCACCCAGGCGCTGCAGCGCGCGGTCGCCGTCCTGCCCGTCGACCTTGACGTCACGCCGATGGTGCATGAATCCACCTCGACCCCAACGGGTCTGATCGAGCTTGCCGACGCTCACCGGGCGACCATGGTGTGCGTCGGCTCGTCCTCGTCGGGCATGCTCGGCCGCGTCGCGCTGGGCAGTGTGACCGAACGTCTGGTGCACACCGCCCGCGTGCCGGTGGCTTTCGCGCCGCGTGGATATGCCCAGAACGACGGACGCATCACCCGGCTCACCGCGGCCTACGGCGGGGAGGCCGACGTCAACGGACTCATCCCGGCTACCGCCGAGTTGGCGGCGTCATGGTCGGCCAAGCTGCGCATCGTCTCGTTCACGGTCCGCAACACCGCGGCGTTCGCCGGAACCATCGAGACGTCGGCCGAGGAGTTGGTGGTGCAGCAGTGGTCACGACGAACCATCGCCGAGATCACCAAGCAGCTCAAGGCCATTCGTGACCGGATGGCCGTCCCCGACGTCGACGTGGTGGTAGGTGCCGGCCACGATTGGAACGCCGCGGTGCAGAGCATCGGCTGGGACACCGGAGACATGCTGGTGCTCGGCTCGGGTGCGGCCGCCCCGAGTGCCCAGGTGTTCCTCGGCTCGGCGGCCGGCAAGATCCTGCGCCGCTCGCCGGTGCCGGTGATGATCGCGCCGAGCTACCGGCGCGGCTAGCAGTTGTCGAGCACCGCCGTCATCGCCTGCTTCTCTTTGGCCGAGACCCACAGCCCATAGGCGGCTTTCACCTCGACCTGACGGGCCACGAACTCACAGCGGAACACCGCATTGGGTGGCAGCCATCCTGCCGCGTCGCGGAACGCCTTGTCGAAGTTGGGTTGTGCGGCGACCGCGATCAGATTGCGCGGATCGTTGGCGAAGTCTTTGCGGCGCTGCGGGTCCCAGGTCCGCGCGCCCTTGTACCAGGCGTCCGACAGGGACACGAGGTGGTCGATTTGCACGGTGCCGGACGTGTCGGGCCCGCGGGTGAAGGCAATCTCGACGCCGGTGTACGGATCGTGCAGCACGCCGGTGGCGGCGTAGCACGTGCCGGGACGCACGGTCAGTTGCGCCAGGTCGCGGCGCAGGATGTCGTCGCGGGTGTTGCAGCCGTTGTGGCCGAACTCGACGTTGACGTCGTCGCTCCAGGCCTCGCCGAAGCGGTAGCGGGCGTAGTCGGTGTGGCGGTCCCAGCCTTTGACCGGCAACCCGGCCAGGAGCATGCGGGCCCGGTCGTAGCCGGCGGACTGGGCCGCAGGCGGGGCCGGTTCCTCGATGGGGTGGGCCTCCCGCATGTGGGCCAGCCCGAGCACCGCCAGCATGACCAGGATTACCGCCACCACGAGCAGGGCCGCTAATCTTCCGGTGCGCCGGCGCCGGCGGCCCGCGGGAATGACATGGCCCACGTAGCAGTTCTAGCACTTGAGCCGGTAGAGTGCTAACAAGTTTGACCAACTCGGAGGGTTTTCGTGCCTACCTATTCCTACGCGTGCACTGAGTGCGGCAATCGGTTCGACGCGGTGCAGGCCTTCAGCGACGATGCGTTGACCAGCTGCCCCAAGTGCTCCGGCAAGCTGCGCAAGCTCTTTGGCTCGGTGGGCGTGGTGTTCAAGGGCAGCGGTTTCTACCGCACCGACAACCGCGAATCGGGCAAGAGCTCGTCCAACGGCTCGCCCGCCAAGAGCTCGGAGAGCACGTCGTCGGACTCGACCTCGTCATCGAGCGCTTCGTCGTCGTCGAGTTCGTCGAGCAGCTCGAGCGCCGCCCCGGCCGCGGCTGCATCCAGCTAGCCCCCGAGTTATCCACAGGGCGACGAATACGTCGTTCCCACGCGGCCGGCGTGCGCCTACCGTGGCGCCATGGCCGAATCCCTCAACCCGCCACTGTGGCGCCGGCTGACTGCTTCCCGGCCTGACTGGACCCGAACCGTAGCCGCGCGCCGCGCTGCCGCCGCCGGATTGGTAGTCCTGGCGGCCGTTGCCGCTCTGCGTTCGGACCCCCATGGCGACTACACCGAGATCGCGGTCGCCGCCCATGACCTGTCCCCCGGCGTCGCGTTGACGGCCGCCGATATCAAGCTGGAGCGGCACAGCACGGCCACGCTGCCCGACGGCGCCCAGCGTGACGTGGCACCGGTGATCGGTGCGACGCTGACCGCCCCGGCCCGTCGCGGCGAGGTCATCACCGACGTCCGGCTGCTCGGTTCACGCCTGGCCGAAACGGCGGCGGGCCCGGACGCCCGCATCGTGCCGGTGAAACTCACCGATACCGCCCTGGTGGATCTGATCCGCCCCGGCGATGTGGTCGACGTGCTGACGGTGTTTGCCGACCAGGACGACAAGGAACCAGCCCGGCCCGTCGTAGTGGCGTCTGGGGCTGTGGTGGTGCTGGTTTCAGAGAAGGTTCATGGGGCCGGCGTGGGCAGTGAGCGTGTGGTTCTGGTGGCCCTCCCGGCCCGTTCGGCCAATGAAGTCGCGGCTATCAGCCTGGTGCAGGCCGTCACGCTGACCATCCATTGAATTCGGCTTTTCTTGCCGGACAACATCTTTCATACCGATTGAACTTGTTGTCCCACAATCACCCAGCCGTTCGGCCAACTCGGTTACTGTTTGCTTATCCCACTTCACAATCCACACTGCAGGAAGGGTCCGCAGCATGTTGAAGGGCTTCAAAGAGTTTCTCTCGCGTGGCAACGTCATCGATCTTGCGGTTGCTGTGGTCATCGGCGCGGCCTTCACCGGTCTGGTCACGTCGTTCACCGAGAAGGTGGTCCAGCCTCTGGTCGACCGCGTCGGCGCCGGGGGCGACCGTGAGTACGGCTTCCTCAAGATCTCGTTGGGCGGCACGCCCGAGCAGTTCGTCGACTTCAACGCCGTACTGGCGGCGTTCATCAACTTTCTGATCGTTGCAGCCGTGATCTACTTCGTCATCGTGCTGCCGTACAAGAAGCTGCGCGAGCGCGGCGAGGTGGAGCAGGCCCAGGACACCGAGCTGAGCATCCTCACCGAGATCCGGGACCTGCTCGCCGCCAACGGCAGCGTCGACACCGGCAGGCACGTGTCCGGTCCCGGCACCGGCCCCAGTCCCGACACCGCCGAGTACACGAGCGCCGACCGCGACAAGTAGACACCCGGACGACAAAGCAGCCCCTGGATTTTTCCAGGGGCTGCTTTGTCGAGAACTAGAACGCGACGTTCATGTGCTCAGTTCATGTTCCAGGGTTCGCCGTAGGTGGTGACGCTGTCACCGGTGGAGGCGATCAGGCGGGCGAACGGGCGCAGCAGCACACCACCGGCCGCACCGGTCACGGTGCCGTGCGCGTTGGACACCGCCACACCGCCGGCCGGACCCTTGACGTCGACCGAGAAGGTGGCGACTTCCTGGATACCCGGGCCGTTGCCCAGATCCGCACTGATCGACACACCCGGGAACAGGTTCGGCGTGATGACCGACTCCAGGCCGAAGGGCGGGCCGGTGATGTCACCGTCGTCGATCAGGATGTTGGGGGTGGTGTAGGAGAAGTTGATCCCGACACCCAGCGACCAGGGGAAGCCGATCTGGTAGCCCAGCTCCAAGGTGCCCTCGAACTCATCGGCGCCCGGGCCGGCCACGGTGTACTTGGCCCGGCCGGAATGGAACCACTCACGGGTCAGCCGGTTGCGGTCCAGGGGGAACACACCGTTGAGGAAGGTGTCCCACTGCTGAACGGTCAGGGTCCGATCCTGACCATCAACCAGGCTCAGTTCATTGTCCAGACCCGCATGAGATACGCCCGTGCTCGTAAACAGCGCCGCGATAGCTGCAACTATCGCGACCAGCACCCGACTGAATGCCTTCATGTTCTCCCTAGCTTTATCGCCGGTGCTCCCGGAGGCCCACCGTTTGTGGTTGGCGTCCCGGCCCCCGCAGACCGTACCGCCGCGCAAGACCAACATGTGATGCGGATTAGGAACTCCACACGTTGCTCTTACTTAATGCTCATCGTTGACACGAGGAACATATCGGCAGGGCATCCGAGCGGCAACGCAAGGACATATCCGTCGAGCCGCATACGTTCAATTGATCAAAATTTGCTGAAAACGGGCTGAGAGCCTGCACACAAGGCCGCGACGCTGCGAGTTGGCCTGCGGGGCAATGCTGTGATGCCGTTCGCCTTGATAACAAGTTGCGGTGCAGGCCACAGGGCACGCCAGGCGTTTTCCGCCCATACAAGCCGTTCACCTATTCATCGATGATGGGGCGGAATGTTGTTCCGTAACCAACGGTCGCGGTCGGCGTCGTCGTCCGGCGAAGCGGTGTCGCGCTCGTCGGGCGCGATGTCCGGAAGGGCATCGCCGAAGATCTTGTTAACTGCGTGACGGGACATTTTGTTCGGTTCCGGCATCTGCATTCCCCTTTGTGACTGAGATCACATTCCGTGTCGAGCGGTATGCAACGCCCGTTAACCTGCTCTTAACCAGCATGAACGCTGCGCGCGACATTCGCCAACAAAACAAAAACGGCGGCCGGGTGGCCGCCGTTTCGAGTCCTGCTCAGATCTCCAAGCTTGATAACTGGCCTATCACCTGTGCGGCCAGCGGCCCCAGCGTGGCCATGCCGTCACGCACCGCCGCTCGCGACCCTGCGATGTTCACGACGAGCGTGCTGCCCGACACTCCACACAGTCCACGGGACAGCCCGGCGTCGACGATTCCGGCAGAAAGCCCCGACGCCCGCAGTGCCTCGGCGATGCCCAACAGCTCACGGTCGAGGATGTCGAGGGTGGCCTCCGGCGTCACATCGCGCGGGGTCACGCCCGTCCCGCCGACGGACACCACCAGATCGACGCCGCCGATCACCGCGGTGTTCAGCGCGTTGCGGATCTCGACTTCGTCCGCTGCCACGACGACGACACCGTCGACGACGAATCCGGCCTCACCCAACAACTCTGTGACCAACGGCCCGCTGTGGTCTTCCTCGCCGTGTGCGGTGCGATCGTCCACGACGACGACGAGCGCCCGGCCCACCAACTCCCCTGGCTGTTCCATGCCTGCAACCGTATATCCGGCGGCGGACAACGGTGTAGCCAGACGCAGTGTGGCCATCCCGCGGGGCCCGGTAACCGTGCTCACTGCTCGGCCCTGCCGAGGGTGACCTCAAGGGTCTGAGGTTTGCCACCCTGGTCCAGGAAGGTGAGTGTGACCTTGTCGCCGGGGGCCTTGGAGCGCACTGCGGCCACAAGGGCATCCGCGCTTCCGATCACCCGTTCATCGACCTTGGTGACCACCACACCGCTGGGTAGACCGGCTGCGGCTGCGGCCCCGCCGTTGGTGACCTCGACGATCTTGGCGCCGTCACTGGTCTTGTCATTGGCCACCTGCACGCCAAGCGAGGCGTGCGAGGCCGTTCCGTTCTGGATCAGCTCGTCGGCGATCCGCTTGGCCTGATCCACCGGGATCGCGAAGCCGAGTCCGATCGAGCCGCTCTGTGCCTGCGGCGAATCCCCTCCCATGGTGGCGATCGCCGAGTTGATCCCGACCAGTTCGCCGTTCATGTTGACCAGGGCACCGCCGGAGTTACCCGGGTTGATCGCGGCGTCGGTCTGGATGGCGTCGAGCACGGTGTTCTGGTTGCGGGCATCGCCGCCGGCGGCGACCGGGCGGTTGAGCGCACTGACGATGCCGGTGGTGACCGTGCCTTCGAGACCGAGCGGTGAGCCGACCGCGACCACGTCTTGGCCGACCCGCAGATTCTGTGAGGACCCGAGTGTGATCGGGGTCAGGTTCGAGACGTCCTGGGCGCGGACCACCGCAATGTCACTGCTCGGGTCCGTGCCCACCACGGTGAACGGCTTGGTGGTTCCATCGGAGAACGTCACCTTGGTCTGGGCTCCGGCCGGTGCGGGTGCCCCGCCCGGCATCGGTGAAGGGCCGGGCCCACCCGGCTTGGCGGCCTGGACGACGTGATTGTTGGTCAGGATCAGCCCGTCGGCGGTGAGGATGATGCCGGAGCCCTCTTCTGAGGCGCGGCCCAGATCGGTCTCGAGCTTCACCACGCTTGGCACCACCTTGGCCGCCACCTGCTCCACCGAACCCGGGGGCAATGCGGCCGCGGGAACTGTCGGTGCGGCGCCCAGGCCCTGTGTGCCCAGGCGCGGGTGGTCGTCGTGCACCAGGGTGGCGACACCGCCACCGATGCCCGCCGACACCACGGCGACGGCGAGCGCACCGGCGACCAGCCCGGCCTTTGACCGCTTCTTGGCCGGAATGGGCTGCGGGGTGGCCGGAATCCGGTAGGGGTCGTAAGGCGCGCGGTAGGCCTGCTGCTGGCTCTGGTGTTGGTGGCTCTGGCTCGCCTGCTGTTGCGGCGGCGGGAGCTGCTGCTGAGGCTGCTGCTGTTGACGGGCGTATCGCCAGTCGTAGGGCTGTGACTGGTACGGATCAGGACGCGCACCGGCGTATCCGGGGGCGCCGCCGGGATGCTGCTCCGGCTGCTGGGGGTACCTCGGGTGGTTCGTCATTGTGCTGCGTGCTCTTCTCTTGTAAATGGTCCGCCGGCCAGTTCCACCGGCCCGGTCCGACCCGTATGTCCAACCCTCGTGTCCGTCACTTCGTCAAACGAAGTCGTGGTCACTCAGGTTGCCCAGATGGGCTGAGAATCCACTTAGAGATTTCTGATCCATCCATGTCCGGTCCCCCGACCGACCTAACTGTCTCACTTTTTCTCTGCGCCGACCGTGTGCCCACCGTCGACCCGGTGCGCGTGTGTCGCATCGGCATTCGAGATCGGCTGCCCCGGCAGCACCATGTGAAAAGAAGCCCCCGGTGGGGTGCCACCCGGCACGGTCTCGTCGATTCGCAGCGCGCCGCCGTGCTTGAGCACCACCTGCTGGACGATAGCCAACCCGAGACCGGACCCCGGCATCGCCCTGGCTGCATCGGATCGGTAGAACCGCTCGAACACCAGCGCCCGTTCCTGCGGAGGGATACCGGGCCCGTGATCTGAGACCACCAACTCGGCGTGCGTCGGATCGATCTGGTGCAGCCGTACACCGACGCGCCCGCCCGCCGGACTCCACTTGGCAGCGTTGTCGAGCAGGTTGAGCACGGCGCGGCCGAGTCCGGGCGCGTCGCCGAATACCTGCCACCCGATGACGTCGACGTCGAAGTCGATGTCGTTGCGGCGGCGCCGGACCCGCTCGAGGCTGCGGTCGACGACCTCGGACATGTCGACCGGTTCGGGAGTGATGCCACCGGCATCGTCGCGGGTCAGGTCGACGAGGTCTCCGACCAGGGTGGAGAGCTCCTCGATCTGCGCGATCACATCCTGCTGCAGCCCGTCCATCTCATCCTTGGGCAGCGGCGGCGCCCCGGGTGCCTGCGAGGCCATCAGGAGCTCGACGTTGGTACGCAGTGACGTCAGCGGCGTTCTCAGCTCGTGCCCGGCGTCGGACACCAACCTGGATTGTCGCTCCCTCGATTCGGCCAGCGCCCGCAGCATCATGTTGAACGCTTCGGTGAGCCGGGCCAGCTCGTCGCTGCCGACGACCGGGATGGGCCGTAGGTCGTCGGTGCGGGCCACCCGCTCGGCGGCTTCGGTGAGTCTGCCCACCGGTCTGAGCCCGGCTCTGGCCACCGCCCCGCCGGCCATGGCGGCCACTGCCACGCCGACGCCTCCGACGATGAGCAGCACGGTGCCGAGCCGTCTCAACACTTGAACCGTGGGCGCCAGACTCTTGGAGATCAGCAGGGAACTGCCGTTGGCCAGGTGCACCGCGAGCACCCGCTGGTGGTTGGCGGTGCGCAGCGACATCAGCAGCTCGCCGGAGATGACGTCTTTCTCGGGCTTGCCCAGCGGGAGCATCTGGCCCTGCTGGTTTGCGGTGTAGATGGACCGGCCCGGGATCACCAGCATCGCGTTGACGTCTGAGTAGGCCGTGCCCTCGATCGCCTTGCCCGGGTCGGCGGCGAGCGATCCGCTCTCGATGAGCAACCGGGCGCGGCTGTGCAGCTGGTTGTCCAGATCGTCGTACAGCGCGCGGGAGACGACGGCGTAGACCGCGACGGCCATCAGGACGACCACCATGGCCACCATCGACATCGCCAGCATCATCACGCGCCAGCGCAATGACAGTGAGCTGGTGTTTCGTAGATTGGCTGTTCGCCAGGTGTTCGCGTTGAGCGCCATCAAATCAGGGGGGCGTTTCGCGCAGCACATAGCCGACGCCGCGCACAGTGTGGATCAACCGGGACTCACCTTCGGCTTCGGTCTTGCGCCGCAGGTAGCCGATGTACACCTCAAGGGCGTTGCCGGACGTCGGGAAGTCGAAACCCCACACCTCCTCGAGGATGCGGCTGCGGGTCAGCACCCGGCGGGGATTGGCGATCAGCATCTCCAGCAGCGAGAACTCGGTGCGGGTCAGGCTGATCTGGCGCTGACCGCGGGTCACCTCGCGGGTGACCGGGTCCAGGGTCAGGTCCGAGAACGACATCTTCTGCGAATCGGAGCCGTCATCGCTGACCGTACGGCGCAGCAATGCCCGCATCCGCGCCAGCAATTCCTCGAGCGCAAACGGCTTGGGTAGGTAGTCGTCGGCACCGGCGTCCAGCCCAGCGACCCGCTCGGACACTGAGTCTCGCGCCGTCAGCACCAGGATCGGCAGATCGTCACCGGTGCTGCGGAGCTGCCGGCACACCTCCAGGCCGTCCAGCCGCGGCATCATCACGTCCAGAACCACAGCGTCGGGCCGGTCATTGGCTATCGCCTCGAGCGCTTCGACCCCATCCTGGGCGAGCTCGACCGTATAACCATTGAAGGAAAGCGACCGGCGCAGGGATTCGCGCACAGCGCGATCGTCGTCAACGACAAGTATGCGCACAGGCAACAGTTTCAACCCGCTGTCTGAGAGTGGGCTGAGAGGCGCGCCGCAAATTCGCCGAGCGTTTTTGTGACCACAGAACAACCCTGAGCACGCCAAAAAGCGCTATCACAAGTGATAGCGCTTTTGGATAAGTGCTTGGCGTTCTAGCGCTTGTCGAGGTCGACCAGGCCGAGACGAGCGGCCTTGAGCAGACGGCGCGGCACCTTGTGCTGTTGCCCGGCGACATTGACGCCGACGAGACCGGTGGCCTCGGCCTTCCACTGCGCGCGCCGGCTACGGGTGTTCGCGCGCGACATTCTGCGCTTGGGCACAGCCATGACGTGCATCTCCTTGTTCTGGGTTGCTGCCGCGCGAATCGAAATGAGCTCACCGGCGGCGACGATTAGGTACAGAGTAACGGTTGACCTGGCGCCGCTCCAAAACGCGGGGGGCTGTCCACGTCGAGTGCGACGCAAGTGTCGCGACTCGGTCCCACCGAAGGACGTCTGCGTCACACTCGGGGTATCACCGTGGACGGGAGCACCCCTTGACGTGGGACCGGCGGTACCCGCTAACCTACCGGTTGGTTGGTCCCTTTCAGCGTTGACGGGAGTTCGTGTGCCACCAGTAGTACGGATCGGCAACTGTTCGGGGTTTTACGGCGACCGGCTCTCGGCGATGCACGACATGCTCACCGGCGGCGAGCTGGACTATCTGACCGGCGATTACCTTGCCGAGCTCACCATGCTGATCCTGGCCCGCGACCGGGCGAAGAATCCTGACCGCGGCTATGCCAAGACCTTCCTCACCCAGCTGGAGCAGTCCCTCGGCCTGGCGCTCGACAAGGGCGTGAAGATCGTGGCCAATGCCGGCGGACTGAACCCCGCGGGGCTGGCCACCGCCGTGCGGGCCCTGGCCGAACGTCTGGGCCTCGACGTCAACGTCGCCCATGTCGAGGGTGACGACCTGGTGGGCCGGGCTTCTGAGCTGGGGCTGGGCACGCCGCTGGCCGCCAATGCCTACCTGGGCGCGTGGGGCATCGTCGAATGCCTGAACTCGGGCGCCGACATCGTGGTCACCGGCCGGGTCACCGACGCCTCGGTGATCGTCGGGCCTGCCGCCGCGCACTTCGGGTGGTCCCGTACCGATTACGACGCACTGGCCGGGGCCGTCGCCGCAGGCCACGTGATCGAATGCGGCACCCAGGCCACCGGAGGCAACTACTCCTTCTTCGGCGAGATACCCGATCTAGCGCGTCCCGGATTCCCCATCGCCGAGATCGCCGCCGACGGCTCCTCGGTGATCACCAAACACGCAGGCACCGGCGGGCAGGTCAGCGTCGGCACAGTGACCGCGCAGCTGCTCTACGAGATCACCGGTGCCCGTTACGCCAATCCCGATGTGACACTGCGGGTGGATTCCCTGCAGCTGAGCTCCGACGGCGACGATCGGGTCCGTATCTCCGGAGTGGCCGGTGAAGCCCCGCCGCCGACGCTCAAAGTGTCGTGCAACAGCATCGGCGGGTTCCGCAACGCCGCCACGTTCGTGTTGACCGGCCTGGACATCGAGGCCAAGGCCGCACTCGTGCGCAGCCAGCTCGAGGCGGGACTGAAAGCCCGTCCTGCCGAACTGGTTTGGACCCTGGCCCGCACCGATCATCCCGATGCCGACACCGAGGAGGCCGCCAGCGCACTGCTGCACTGCGTGGTCCGTGATCCGGATCCCAACATGGTCGGACGCCAATTTTCTTCGGCAGGTGTGGAACTCGCCCTGGCGAGCTACCCGGGGTTCACCACCACAGCACCTCCGGGTGAGGGTCAGATCTACGGCGTGTTCGTCCCCGGATATGTCGACGCCACCGAGGTGCCACACATCGCCGTGCATGCCGACGGCACCCGGGTCGGTATCGAGCCGGCCGCCGAAACACAGCCGCTGGCACCGGTCTCCGATCCGGACCTTCCGGAGGCACTCCCCGCCGGATCCACCCGGCGCGCCCCGCTGGGCACCATCGCCGGTGCCCGCAGCGGCGACAAGGGCGGATCGGCCAACGTCGGGGTGTGGGTCCGCACCGACGAGCAGTGGCGGTGGCTGGCCCACACGCTGACTGTCGACAAGCTACGTGAATTGCTGCCCGAGACAGCCGATCTGCCGGTCACCCGGCACCTGCTGCCGAATCTGCGGGCCGTGAACTTTGTGATCGAAGGCATTCTCGGCCAGGGCGTGGCCTATCAAGCCCGGTTCGATCCGCAGGCCAAGGGGCTGGGCGAATGGTTGCGCAGCCGTCATCTCGATATCCCGGAGGAACTCATCAAGTGAGCATCTGGACTTCGCCCGAGCGTGAAGCATTGCGCAAGACCGTGCGCAGTTTCGCCGAGCGTGAGGTGCTGCCCCACGCCGCCGAGTGGGAGCGGACCGGCGAGTTGCCGCGCGAACTGCACCGCAAGGCCGGCGAGGCCGGTCTGCTCGGCGCCAACTTCCCCGAGTCGGCCGGCGGTGGCGGCGGCGACGGAGCCGACGCCGTGATCATCTGCGAGGAAATGCATTACGCAGGTGCGCCCGGCGGCGTGTTCGCCTCGTTGTTCACCTGTGGCATCGCGGTGCCGCACATGATCGCCTCGGGCGATGAGCGGCTGATCGAGACGTATGTGAAGCCCACGCTGCGCGGCGAGAAGATCGGGTCGCTGGCCATCACCGAACCGGGCGGTGGCTCCGACGTCGGCCACCTCACCACCAAGGCTGAGTTGGATTCTGGCGGCGACGGACTGTACTACATCCTCAACGGCGCCAAGACCTACATCACCTCCGGCGTGCGCGCGGACTACGTCGTCACCGCGTCGCGCACCGGCGGCCCCGGCGCCGCCGGTGTCTCACTGATCGTGGTGGACAAGGGCACGCCGGGGTTCGAAGTGAGCCGCAAGCTCGACAAGATGGGTTGGCGCTCAAGCGATACCGCCGAGCTCTCCTACACCGACGTGCGGGTTCCGGTGGCCAACCTGATCGGCGCGGAGAACTCCGGCTTCTTCCAGATCGCTGCGGCGTTCGTATCGGAGCGGGTGGGGCTGGCCGTGCAGGCGTACGCCAGCGCGCAACGCTGTCTGGACCTTACCGTCGAGTGGTGCCGCAACCGCGAAACGTTCGGCAAACCGCTGATCTCGCGGCAGTCGGTGCAGAACACCTTGGCGGAGATGGCCCGGCGCATCGATGTGGCCCGGGTGTACACCCGCCACGTCGTCGAGCGCCAGCTTGCCGGGGAACAGAATCTGATCACCGAGGTGTGCTTCGCCAAGAACACCGCGGTGGAGACCGGCGAGTGGGTGGCCAACCAGGCCGTGCAGTTGTTCGGCGGGATGGGCTACATGGCCGAATCCGAGGTCGAGCGTCAGTACCGTGACATGCGCATCCTGGGAATCGGCGGCGGCACCACCGAGATCCTGACTTCGTTGGCCGCCAAGACATTGGGGTTCCAGTCATGAGCCAAGCAAGTAGCGGAGCGGATTGCGCATTATGAGTGTTCTGAAGTCCACCATCGACCCCCGCTCCGCCGCGTTCACCGAGGCCGCCGAGGTGATGGCGACCAAACTTGCCGAACTCGACACCGAGCACGCCAAGGCGCTGGCCGGTGGCGGCCCCAAGTACGTCGACCGCCATCACGGCCGCGGCAAGCTCACCGCACGCGAGCGGGTCGAGCTGCTGTTGGATCCGGACGCGCCGTTCCTCGAGCTGAGCCCGCTGGCGGCCTGGGGCAGCGATTTCGCCGTGGGCGCCAGCGTCGTCTGCGGCATCGGCGCCGTCGAAGGTGTCGAGTGCCTGATCGTCGCGAACGATCCGACGGTCAAGGGCGGCACCAGCAACCCGTGGACGCTGAAGAAGATCCTGCGCGCCAACCAGATCGCGATGGAGAACCGGCTGCCGGTGATCTCCCTGGTCGAGTCCGGTGGCGCCGACCTGCCGACGCAGAAAGAGATCTTCATCCCGGGCGGACAGATGTTCCGCGATCTGACAAGGCTGTCGGCCGCGGGTATCCCGACAATCTCGCTGGTGTTCGGCAACTCGACGGCCGGCGGTGCGTACATCCCGGGCATGTCCGATCACGTGGTGATGATCAAGGAACGTTCCAAGGTGTTCCTGGCCGGTCCACCGCTGGTCAAGATGGCCACCGGCGAAGAGTCCGACGACGAGTCGCTGGGTGGGGCCGAGATGCACTCCCGCACTTCGGGTCTCGGCGATTACCTGGCCAACGACGAGCTCGATGCCATCCGGATCGGCCGGCGCATCGTGGCCCGGCTGAACTGGCGCAAGAAGGGGCCGGTGCCCGCTCCGGTGGTCGAGCCGCTGTACGACGCCGAAGAGCTCATCGGCATCGTTCCCGCCGATCTGCGCATCCCGTTCGACCCGCGTGACGTGATCGCCCGCATCGTCGACGGGTCGGACTTCGACGAGTTCAAGCCGCTGTACGGGTCGTCGCTGGTGACGGGTTGGGCCACGCTGTACGGCTACCCGGTCGGCATCCTGGCCAATGCCCGCGGCGTGCTGTTCTCCGAGGAGTCGCAGAAGGCCACCCAGTTCATCCAGCTGGCCAACCGTTCCGACACCCCACTTTTGTTCCTGCACAACACCACCGGCTACATGGTGGGCAAGCAGTACGAAGAAGGCGGGATGATCAAGCACGGCTCGATGATGATCAACGCGGTGTCCAATTCGACGGTCCCGCACATCTCGCTGCTGCTCGGCGCCTCCTACGGCGCGGGCCACTACGGCATGTGTGGGCGGGCGTATGACCCGCGCTTCCTGTTCGCGTGGCCGTCGTCGAAGTCAGCGGTGATGGGTGGCACCCAGCTCGCAGGCGTGCTGTCGATCGTCAGCCGCGCCGCCGCCGAGGCCCGCGGCCAGCAGGTCGACGAGGCCGCCGACGCGGCACTGCGGGCGGCGGTCGAGGCCCAGATCGAGGCTGAATCGCTGCCGATGTTCCTGTCCGGCCGGTTGTACGACGACGGGGTGATCGACCCTCGCGACACCCGCACCGTGCTGGGAATGTGCTTGTCCGCCATCGCCAACGCGCCGATCGAGGGGACGTCGAACTTCGGCGTCTTCAGGATGTGAGTTTCACACCCATGACTATCACCAAGATTCTGGTCGCCAACCGCGGCGAGATCGCCCGCCGGGTGTTCGAGACCTGCCGCCGCCTCGGCATCGGCACCGTCGCGGTGTACACCGATCCTGACGCCGGCTCACCCCATGTCGCCGAGGCCGACGCCCGGGTGCGGCTGGAGGGCAACAACGGCTACCTCGACTCCGCCCAGATCATCGCCGCGGCCCGGGCTTCCGGCGCCGACGCTGTTCACCCTGGCTACGGGTTCCTCTCCGAGAACCCCGATTTCGCGGCGGCGGTCATCGATGCCGGGCTGACCTGGATCGGGCCGCCGGTGAACGCCGTACAGGCCATGGGCTCCAAGATCGAGGCCAAGAAGATGATGGCCGCGGCCGGAGTCCCCGTGCTTGCCGAACTCGACCCGTCCACGGTCACGGCCGATCAACTGCCGGTGCTGGTGAAGGCATCGGCCGGTGGTGGAGGCCGAGGCATGCGCGTGGTGCGTGAACTGTCCGATCTGGCAACCGAGGTGGCTGCCGCCCAGCGTGAGGCTCAGTCGGCGTTCGGCGACCCGACGGTGTTCTGCGAGCGCTACCTGGCCGCCGGTCACCACGTCGAGGTGCAGGTGATGGCCGATCAGCACGGGACGGTGTGGGCGGTCGGCGAGCGCGAGTGCTCGATCCAGCGTCGCCACCAGAAGGTCATCGAGGAGGCCCCGTCGCCTCTGGTGGAGCGCACGCCGGGAATGCGGGAGAAGTTGTTCGACGCGGCCCGGCTGGCCGCCGAGGCGATCGGCTACGCCGGTGCGGGCACTGTCGAGTTCATGGCGGACGAACAGGGCGACTTCTTCTTCCTGGAGATGAACACCCGTCTGCAGGTGGAACATCCGGTCACCGAGGCCACCACCGGGCTGGATCTGGTCGAGTTGCAGATTGCGGTGGCGGACGGCGACCGGTTGGACAACGAGCCGCCGCCGTCGAAAGGCTCGGCCATCGAGGTCCGGCTCTATGCCGAGGATCCAGCCAAGGGCTGGCAGCCGCAGGCCGGCACGGTGCACCGGTTCGAGGTGCCCGGGCAGGTGCGCGTCGACACCGGCGTCGAGGACGGTTCGGTGGTGTCGATCTTCTATGACCCCATGCTCGCCAAGGTCATCTCCTACGCCCCGACCCGGCGACAGGCCGCAACGGTGCTCGCCGACGCCTTGGCCCGCACCCGGATTCACGGGCTACGCACCAACCGCGATCTGCTGGTGAGCGTGCTGCGGCATCCCGCGTTCCTGGCCGGGGCCACCGACACGGCGTTCTTCGACACCCACGGGCTCGATGCCCTGGCGACCCCGCTGGCCGACGCGAACGCCGTGACCCTGTCGGCGATTGCCGCCGCGCTGGCCGACGCTGCGCACAACCGCAGCAGCGCACGGGTTTTCGGTGCGGCGCCCAGCGGTTGGCGCAATCTTGCCTCTGGGTACCAGTCGCGGACCTACCGCGACGCCGCCGGTGACGACGTCCCGGTGCGCTACCGGTTCACCCGCACCGGCGTCGAGTTGCCCGAGGCCGACGGGGTTTCCCTGGTCTCGGCTGCGCCGGATCGGGTGGTGCTGTCGATCGGCGGCGTCGAGCGGGCATTCGATGTGGCGCGGTACGGCGATCAGGTATTCGTCGACTCACCGCTCGGCCCGGTCCAGCTCGCCGCGGTGCCCCGCTTCCCCGACCCTGCCGACGCCGTCGCACACGGCTCACTGCTGGCACCGATGCCCGGTTCGGTGATTCGGGTCGGCGCGGCCGTCGGCGATACCGTCACGGCCGGACAGCCCCTGATCTGGCTCGAAGCCATGAAGATGGAGCACACCATCGCCGCCCCCGAGGACGGGGTGTTGGCCGAACTGAATGTCGCCGCCGGTCAGCAGGTCGAAGTCGGTGCCGTACTAGCCCGTGTTGAATCTGAAGGAGAACAGTCATGAGCTTCATCGAGACCGAGGAACAGAAGGCCCTGCGCCAGGCGGTGGCCGCTATGGTCGCCAACTACGGGCAGGACTACTACCTGGAGAAGGCCCGCGCCGGTGAACACACCACCGAATTGTGGAATGAGGCAGGCAAACTCGGCTTCATCGGGGTCAACCTGCCCGAGGAGTACGGCGGCGGCGGGGCCGGCATGTACGAGCTGTCCTTGGTGATGGAGGAGATGGCGGCCGGCGGTTCGGCGTTGTTGATGATGGTGGTCTCCCCCGCGATCAACGGCACGATCATCTCCAAGTTCGGTACCGAGGAACAGAAGAAGCGCTGGATCCCCGGTATCGCCGATGGTTCGATCACCATGGCTTTCGCCATCACCGAGCCCGATGCGGGTTCCAACAGCCACCGGATCACCACCACCGCGCGCAAAGACGGTGGCGATTGGATCATCAAGGGCCAGAAGACCTTCATCTCCGGCATCGACCAGGCGCAGGCTGTTCTCGTCGTCGGCCGCACCGAGGATCACAAGACCGGCAACCTCAAGCCGGCGCTGTTCGTCATCCCCACCGATACTCCAGGCCTGAGCTGGACCAAGATTGACATGGAGATCATCAGCCCGGAAAGCCAGTTCCAGGTTTTCCTCGACGACGTGCGGTTGCCGGCCGATGCGCTGGTGGGCTCTGAGGACGCCGCCATCGCTCAGCTGTTCGCCGGCCTGAACCCCGAGCGAATCATGGGTTCGGCCATGGCGGTCGGCACCGGCCGGCTGGCCATCACCAAGGCGACCGACTATCTGAAGACCCGCCAGGTCTGGAAGGTGCCGATCGGCTCGCACCAGGGCCTGTCGCACCCGTTGGCACAGACCCACATCGAGGTCGAACTGGCCAAGCTGATGATGCAGAAGGCCGCCACTCTGTACGACGCCGGCGATGACTTCGGAGCTGCGGAAGCCGCCAACATGGCCAAGTACGCCGCGGGCGAGGCCTCGGTGCGTGCGGTGGATCAGGCGGTGCAGTCCCTCGGCGGCAACGGCCTGACCAAGGAGTACGGCATCGCCGCAGCCGTCACGGCGTCGCGGCTGGCCCGGATCGCCCCGGTGAGCCGGGAGATGATCCTGAACTTCGTCGCCCAGACCTCGCTCGGCCTGCCGCGCTCATACTGACGGGCCGTACCGACGATGACGTCTTTAGTTCACTATCGGGTCCAGGGCGCTGTGGCCCGTTTGACCCTGGATTCCCCGCACAACCGCAATGCGTTGTCGACGGCCCTGGTGGAGCAGTTGCACCAGGGCCTGGCCGACGCGGCCGATGAGCCCGGCGTCCGCGTGGTCGTGCTCGACCACGCCGGTGGAACGTTCTGCGCGGGCGCCGATCTCAGTGAGGCGGCCGGCCAGGATCCCGGTGACGTCGCGGTGGACCGGGCCAGGGAGATGACCCGGACACTGCGGGCCATCCTGGAGCTTCCGATACCGGTGATCGGTGCGATCGACGGGCATGTGCGGGCCGGCGGGATGGGTCTGGTCGGTGCGTGCGATCTCGTTGTGGCCGGTCCGAAGAGCACCTTCGCCCTGACTGAGGCACGCATCGGCGTTGCGCCGTCAATCATCTCGCTGACGCTGCTGCCGAAGATGTCGCCGCGGGCGGCGGGGCGGTACTTCGTCACCGGTGAGAAGTTCGGTGCGGCCGAGGCGGCCGAGATCGGGTTGATCACGGAGGCGACCGAGGACGTCGAGTCCGCCGTGTCCGCGCTGACGGCCGAGATCTCGAAGGGTTCACCGCAGGGGCTGGCCACGTCGAAGGCGTTGACGACGGCCTCCATCCTGCGGCGGTTCGACGAGGACGCCGAAGCGCTGACGCGGCAGTCGGCTCAGCTGTTCGTCTCCGATGAGGCTCGCGAAGGCATGATGGCGTTTCTGCAGAAGCGTCCGCCGAGTTGGGTGACCAGCTGAGTTTCAGCCCTCCGGCCAGAGTTGGACGCGGATGACCACACGCGTTTGCGCGGCTCGGGCAAGGTCATCCGCGTCGAACTGTCCGGGCCCGCTGCGCCGTACGTGGTGAAACCGCGCATCGCGTGGCCTGGCCGACAGGAAGCTCTCGATCACCGGGATGTTGGCGACGCCGGTCGACGCCTCGGCATATCCGCCAAAGCGCTTCCGCTGCAACAACACCGTCACCTCGGCACCACCACGGAGATTTTTCCACCAGGTGTTCTCGATGCCCGTGATGCACGTGACGACGGCACCGTCAGCCACGTAGCTGATCGGGATCTGGTAGCTTCGGCCGGTTCGACGGCCGGTCACGGTGAGGATCATCATCGTGCCGCTCAGGCAGCGATGTGCCGGGCTCCGCAGCACCGCCTTCACCAATGGAGTGACCGCCCTGACCAGCAGCCGAAGTTGGACCGGCGGGGCGGAACTCTCACTCATCCTCTGCTGATCACCTGCCCTGTACGGCGATGCCGTTGAGCAACCTCTCAAGTGCGGCAATCGAATCCCGGCTCTCCCGCTCGGGGTCCGCCGAGCGGGCGACTGTCATCGCCGCCTCGCACATCGCACCATGGATGAGATGCGCGAGGGGTTCTACGCGCTGTTTCGGGAGGTGTCCGTCGGCGATCACCTGGCTCAGACCCAACCGCAGCAGCGACGTCACGTGCTCGTCTTCCAGCGCTCGCATGGACTCCCAGCCGAGCACGGCAGGCGCGTCGATCAACGTGATGCGTTGAACGCCAGGATCGAGCACGGCATCGAAGAACCCGCGACAGCCGCGTAGGAAACGCTGCCAGCTGTCCTCGGCGCCCCTCGCCGCATGGTTGACCGCCTCACCGATCGCGCGCTGTTCATTCTCGAAGACCGCGGCGAACAGTCCGCGTTTGCCCTCGAAATGGTGGTACAGCGCACCTTTGGTCATGCCGGCGCGTTCGGCGACGTTGTCGACGAACGTGTTGTCGTAGCCATCGACGGCAAACCGCTCACGCGCCACCACCAGGATCTGGTCGACGGTTGCGCGCGTGCGTTCGGCCTGGGTGCGCGGTCCGGGCATATCGCCAATCTACCCGATTCATACTTGAGGTACATACTTCCCGTATGTTAATACTCGAGGTATGCAAGTTCAGCGTCACGTCCGCCCGCTCTGCGAGGTTGGATGTGGGCTCGAGAGCAGCGTGGAGGCCGGCGAGGTCGTCACCATCGGAGGCAACCGCGACCACGTGTTGAGCCGGGGTCATATATGCCCGAAAGCCCTCGGCATCAAGGAACTTCAGTCGACTCCGACCGGTTGCTTACGGCCTCGTCCGGACGGCCGATGGCCGACGGTTCGGAGCTCGATCCGCTGTCGGGTACCGCGGTGCTCAACGGCATCCCGGTGCAGATCTGCACCGCACCAATGAGAGGAGACTTCGATGGGTAATGCCCAGGTTGGCACACTGCGTGATGCCTTGCGCAATTACGCCGAGGCCAAGAACCGACACGATGTGGACGCCGTCGTGGCGGCGTACACACCTGACGGTAGCTACCGGGATTCCGGTGTCGGCCGGCCGATTTCGGGCCAGGACCAGCTGAGGGCGTTCTACCAGGCGGTATTCCGGTCGATCCCCGACTATCACGGGCAGTTCGACGGTGTGGCCTTCGCCGAGAACACCGCGGTGGTCTGGGGCAGGATGACCGGCACGGTCAGCGACGATCTTCTCGGACTGCCCGCCACGGCAGGTAACCGCATCGACATTCCGGTCACGTTCGTCTGCACGTTCCGCAACGGTCAACTCACCAGTGACACCGGATATTTCGATACCCAACTGCTCTACCAACAGGCCGGTGTACCTGCCACAGAACCAGACATCCTGACCTTCGTCGCGGGCTGGGAGCAATTCTGGGCGGCGCCCGGGGATGCCACTGGGGTTCACGACCTTGTCACCGACGACGTGGCCCTGTACTGGCCCGGAGCCACCGAGCCGCTCCGCGGACGCGACGCGTACGCCGGCCGACTGGCCGCCGCGGTGCAGCTCATTCCCGACCTGACCTTGTCAGCGGTCCAATTTGCCCACCGCGACGGTCATCTCATGCTCGCGTGGGAAGGCCGCGGAACGATCGGCGGAGAGTTGCGTCAATGGCCAGGGGTCGACCGTTTCCGGCTCCGCGGAAACCGCACAGCCGAGACCACGGTCGTATTCGATACCCGATCCGTACTGCCCACTGTTCCCGCCACCAGCTGAACCGAGGAGACACTCATGCGCGCCATCGTTCAAGACGAATGGGACGGACCAGACTCGGTGCGCCTGGTCGACGCACCGGAACCTCGCCCAGCGCCCACCGAGGTGAAGGTTCGGGTCCATGCCGCCGGGGTCAACCCCGTCGACTACTACACCAGCCGCGGGCTGGCCTATAACCGGGTCCTCGACCTGCCGTTCAGCCACGGCTGGGATGTGGCAGGAGTCGTCGAAGAGGTCGGGTACGGCGTCAGCCGGTTCCACGTCGGCGATCGCGTCTTCGGGATGCCCTGGTTTCCGCGAGAGGCGGGCGGTTATGCCGAGTTCGTCACCGCACCGTCTCGCCACTTCGCCACCATCCCAACCAGACTCAGCTTCGTCGAGGCGGCGGCGCTGCCGCTGGCAGGGCTTACGGCGTGGCAGATGCTCGTCGACGTGGCCCGGTTGGCGTCCGGCCAACGTGTGCTGGTGTCGGCTGCCGCCGGCGGCGTGGGACACCTCGCGGTGCAGATCGCCAAGGCCCGCGGCGCGTATGTCATCGGCACCGCACGCACCGCCAAACACGACTTCGTCCGTGGGCTGGGTGCTGACGAGGTGGTGGACTACACCACAACTGTTGTCCACGAGGCCGTCCGCGATGTCGACGCGGTGATCCAGATGTTCGGCGGCGCCGCGGGATGTGACGCTCTGTACTGTCTGCGCGCCGGCGGCGTACTGGTGAGCGCCCAGGCCGCCTGGACGCCAGGCCTGTTCGACCGGGCGCGCGAGTTGAACGTCCACGCATACGACTATCTGGTGGAACCAGACGCAGCAGGTTTGCAGTCCATCGCCGAGCTCGCCGCGGACGGCCGATTACGGGTTCACCTTGCCGCCCAATATCCGTTATCCGAAGCGGCGCAGGCCCTCAAGGTGATCGGCGACAGCCGCACCACCGGCAAGATCGTTCTCACGGTCGAGCACCACCATTGAGCCGAAGCGACGCCATCGGCCGGTGGCGACATCGGGATCGGCGCAGGTCAGCCCAGGTGTGTCGGCCAGCCGGTAATTGCCAGTGACAGCACACGGTGCAGCGTGTCTGTCGGATCATCGGCTGCAGCTCTACCGTTTCCTGTGCGGACGTTATCTGCCGTGCGGTGACCCCCGGAAAGGCCGGAATCATGGCCGATGATCAGAACAAGGCGATTTCCCGACGCGTATGGGAGGTATTTGCCTCCGGTGACCTCAGTGAACTGGATGATCTCGTCGCTCCAGGTGCCGCCTATCACGACACCCAGGATCCGTTCGGTGATCAGCGCGGCCCCGATCATATGAGGAGCCTCATCGAGATGTATCGGAAGTCGTTCTCCAACATGAAGTTCGACATCAAGATGCAGATCGCCGAGGGTGACTACGTGTGCACCCTGCTGGAGGCTCAGGGAGACAACACCGGCGAGCTCATGGGCCAGCCGGCTACGGGCAAGCACGCCCGAATCAACCTGACCGACACCACGCGGATCGAGGACGGCAAGATCGCCGAGAACTGGGTCACCTGGGACACCCTCGGCATGCTGCAGCAGCTCGGCCTGATCCCCGCAGGGGCGCAACAAAAGGCGCCCGCCTGAGCTGATTGCAGTAAGGGTCCAGGGCCGGCCGCGGCCCTGGACCTCCGCAGCACTGCGTGCCCGTCAGACCATCGTGTCGGCCGGGGGCAGGCCGAACTCGTTGTTGCCGAAGATCAGGTAGGCACGCTCGGGATCATTGGCCGCGTGCACCCGGCCGGCATGCGCGTCACGCCAGAACCGCTGCACCGGAGCATCATTGGACAACGCAGTGGCACCCGAAGCCTCGAACAGCCGATCGATCGAGGCGATCGCACGACCGGTGGCACGCACCTGATCACGACGAGCCCGGGCCCGCAGCTCAAACGGGATCTCCTCACCGGCAACCAGCAGCGCATACTCGTCGGCAACATTGCCCGACAGCTGACGCCAGGCAGCGTCGATGTCACTGGCCGCCTCAGCGATGCGGATCTTGGCGAACGGATCGTCCTTGGCCTTCTCCCCGGCGAACGCCGCACGCACCCGCTTACCCTGATGCTCGACGTGCGCGTCGTAGGCGCCGTAGGCCATGCCCACGATCGGCGCCGAGATGGTGGTGGGATGGATGGTGCCCCACGGCATCTTGTACACCGGGGCGGTGTTGGTCTCATACCCACCAGCGGTGCCGTCGTTCATCGCCTTGTAGGACAAGAAGCGGTGCTTGGGCACGAACACGTCCTTGACCACCACGGTGTTGCTGCCGGTACCGCGCAGACCGACCACGTTCCACACGTCGTCGATCTGGTACTCGGTACGCGGAATCAGGAAACTACCGAAATCGACCGGGCGACCGTCCTTGATCACCGGCCCACCGAGGAAGGCCCACGTGGCGTGCGCAGACCCTGACGACCACTTCCACTCACCGCTGACCAGATAGCCTCCCTCGACGAGCTTTCCGATGCCCATCGGTGTGTAAGACGAACAGATGCGTGCAGCCGGATCGTCCCCCCAGACCTCTTCCTGGGCCCGCTGGTCGAACAGCGCCAGATGCCAGTTGTGCACACCGATGATGCCGGCCACCCAACCAGTCGAACCACACGCACTGGCCAACCGCCGGACCGCCTCGTAGAACACCGTCGGATCACACTGCAAACCACCCCACTGCTCCGGCTGCAGCAACTTGAAGAAACCGACGTCCTCCAACGCCTTCACGTTCGCATCGGGCAGCCGACGCAAGTCCTCGGTCTCCTGAGCGCGCTCACGCAGCGTCGGCAGCAATTCATCGATGCCGGCCAGAACTGAGTGGGTGTCGCAAAAGACCTGGGTATCGATCTGTTGAACTGAAGTCACTGAGCTACCTTCCCAACGCCGGGTGTGGCAAGAGCGAGTCCGCCACCAAGGCGGTCCGATCTTCTCGAATTCGTTGACATACAAGTGTTTATTCGGTGCACTGGGATATCGACCCGCACCGCTAACCGGAGGCCGGCGCTGCCGCCGCGCCGCGCTGCCGAAGATTTTCGGCGACCTCGCTGCGCCAGTATTCGTTGGCGGCGGTGGTATCGACTTCGTACTCGAACCGATCGGTCATCTCCGGTGTGACGTCGGCGGCATCGACGTAGAACTGCTCGTACCATCGCCGGAGTTGATAGACCGGGCCGTCTTCCTCGACCAACAGTGGATTGTCGATACGGGTCTTGTTCTTCCATATCTCGACGTCCTGCAGAAACCCGCTGCTGACCCCTTCGGTGAACGCGTGCAGCAGCCTGTCCGTCGCCTCTTCGGACAGGCCTTGGGGCCGACGAACCATGATGCCCCATTGCAGCACAAAGGATTCCGGCGTCACCGGGTAGTGGCAGTTTACCAGGATCGCTTCGACTTCGTAGCCGCTGTAGCTGTTGTGCAGCCGGTTGATCATGAAGGACGGCCCGAAGTAGGACGCCTCGGAATCGAGTACCTGTTCGCCTGCGTAGTGCGAACCACCCAGGTGGACATCCGGCCTGCCGATCGTCCGCAGATATTGGGAAGCGACCTGGCCTTCGAACACGTTCTTGAAGTATGTCGGGAACCCAAAATGGATGTAGTAGAAGTGCGCCATGTCGACGATGTTGTCGACGATCTCTCGACAGTTTGACCCGATGAGTTCACTGCGCCAGGACCATTCCGTCCAACCCGGGTCACGAACCTCCGGAATGTCGGGGATGTCGAGATGCGGTGACGGCACACTGCCCTCGGGGTCGTGCCAGACGAACAGGAGCCCCGAACGGACACTTGTTCTCCAGACACGTGTACGGGCAAGGCGTGGAGCGCGTTTCGCGTAGGGCACCTGCGCGCAGCGGCCGTTACCCGCCCACCTCCAGTCGTGGAAGGGACACGCGACGGCGTCGCCTTTGACCTTGCCTTGAGAGAGATCACCGCCGAGATGGCGACAGTACGCATCGAGAACGTGCACCGAGCCGTGACTGTCGGCGAAGACGACCAGCTTCGTTCCGAAGGCGGTGATCGAATGCGGCTGTCCGTCCACGAAATCGGAGACCAGTCCCAGGCAATGCCAGCCCCGGGCGAACCGCGTCGGCAGCTGCCCGACGTCGATCTCACGCACCGAGGCGCGAGTGGAGTCGTTGTTCAAACCCGCCATCTGCCACCAGCTCCCATAAAACTAGAACACGTTCCTACGGTTCACTGGATCGCAACGCTAAGCGTGGAGGGACTGAGCCAATAGGGACTAAGGGCCCTAGTTGAGACGCACCCGCACCACAGATATGGAGACGACGCGGAAACCTCCCGAGATCCTGGAGCCCGATTGAGGGAACCTCGCGGTCGACGGATACTCCACAATAGTTTGCTGAGCGAGGCCTGTGCCCGCCGCTACAACCGAGGATTCAGCTGCGCGCCGCAACCACCGCCGCCGGAGTGCCGAGCCTCGATGGATGGTCACCGGAATCCGCCGGACTCGTGCTGTCTGAGCAAATTTGCCATCGGGGAAATAAGTGTTGCTACAGTGTGCAAGCATTTGTCAGCCAGGTCACATATCGAAGGCGGCGCGCTTTGATGTCACAGCCCACCTCTCCCCGTCTGCCCAAGGCCAAAGCCGCTGCCACCGCGGCTGCCGTCGTCGCCACCACGGCTGCGCTGACCGCAGGCGTGGCGTCGTCCGCACCGGAAGCGCTCGCGGCACACAACCGCAGCGTGCAAGCAGAGGTTGAGCTGACGGCAGCATCAAACCCCGATGTGGGCAAGATTCCTGACATCGTCGGGATCTACGGCGTCGGCCCGATCTTCTGGACCGCCCAACTCTTGGGGATCACGCCGGAGAACGTGATCAGGACAGCCGGAGGACTGACCGGCAACACCGCGCTCGCCGAGACCGTCATCGGGTTGCTGGATCTGCTCGACGCCATCTCCCCCATCGAGGCCGGCGTCAAGGGCCCGCTGCCCGACGACGTGTACAACGCCGTGAACGGCCTGGACTACACCTTCACCGGGCTTTCCAAGATGTTCGGGCTCGGCGATAACAATGCGTTCATCAACTGGATCGCCAAACACGCACCCGTCCTGAATCAGCGGCGCGACATCATCCTGTCGGAGAGTTTGGGCGGGCTCACCACGTCGTTGGCCTACCGCGACATGATCAAAGCGGTGCAGTCCGATGACCCAGAATGGGGCGTTGGCGTGACGGGACAGTGGCTGATCTTCGTCAACAACGTCAGCCGACCCGGTGGCGGATTGTTTGCTCTCGCAACACCTCTCACCAACCTCTTCGGGCTGAACCTCACCACGCCCGACGCCGGTAGCTACACCAACGACGACCAGACCAAGGTCCTCAACACCTCGATCCTCGACATCACCTGGGCCTACAACCCGCTGTCGGATGTGCCCACCACCCTGAACCCGCTGGCCTGGGCCAACTCGGCCGCCGCCGGAGTGTTCCTCACCTACCTGCTGCCAGACGAGGGCAACAACATCGGCAACCATGTGCTGCCGAGGCTGATCACCGGTATCGGTGACGGCGTGAAGGTGATGATCGACCCGACCGGCGGCCAAGGTCTGCAGATGATCCCGGTCCTCGGCGACTTGCTGAAGCTGTTCAACGTGAATGTGCTCGACTTCCCCGGCAACGCCACCTACATCACTTACGACTCCGGCAATCTCCCACTGCTCGAGCCGTTCCGGATGGCGCCGCATCTGCTCAACCTCGTTCCGGGCGTTGACATCCCGACCCCGTTGACCGACAGCATCGAGCCTGCGCTGCGCAAGCTGGTGAACATGGGCTACCAGGACGTCGACCCCAACACCCTGGAGCGCACGTTCAACGAGGCCGGCGAGCAGGCGTACTTCTGGCACTCCCCGCTCACTCCTACGCAACAGCTGGCCGCCAACCAGATCGTGTTCGATGCGTTGATCGACGGCATTCAGGACAACGCGCTGAACCCCGATGCCTGGGTGGCGAAACTGCCGGGTGCGAACCTCGAGCCGATCGTGAAGAACGCCGTGTCGGTGGCAGTCGCGAAGGCCCTTTCTGACGCCTTGGAGGCCGTGCAGAAGGGTGCCGACCCGATGTTCGATGCCGTCGAGAAGGGCCTGGCTCCCGTCACCCATGCCCTCGATGACATGAATGCTCAGATGGAAACCGCCATCGACAACATGCTGAAGGTGAACGGCTCCACTGCCAACAAGAAGGCGGGCAGCCAGTCGATCAACTCGCTGCCGTCGGCAGGCACGCAGTTGAAGACGTTGAGCGTCGAAGCGTCCGACACCGACACCGGCGCCAAGCCCACACCGATCAAGGACGCGCTCAACGACCTTGGTCTGGAGCAGGATTCGTCGACGGACACCGCGGTGTCCAAGAGCGTTACGAAACTCTCGGAGTCGGCCAAGACCAAGGCCAAGGCCCGTCACGCCACCGACGCGAACAATCCGCTGAAGAAATCGGTGAAGGAAACCGTGGCCAAGGTGCGTCAGGCCGCCGAGGACACCGCCGACAAGGTGGAGAAGGCCGGCAAGGACACTGCGAAGAAGCTCGACAAGACAGCGGACGGCGCGAAGGCGAAGGTCAAGGAGTCGAAGAAGCCGGCCAAGAAGGCCCCGAAGCACGCCGCAGCGTAGGACGCGCCCGCCGTAACCGCTGACAGCTCCGGTGACGCGTCGGTAGCGTGGCCAACATGCCATGCACTGTGCTCGTCACCGGGGCAAGCGGCACGCTCGGCCACCATGTGGTGCCCGAGGCGACGGAAGCCGGCCATCAGGTGCGCGCATTGAGCCGTCGGGAGCGGGTCGGATATACCGGGGTGCACTGGCATCAGGCCGACCTGCTCTCGCCCGAGGGGTTGGATGCCGCACTCGACGGCGTAGACGCCGTTATCCATTGCGCCACGCAAGCCGCGGGCAGTAAGGACGTCCGGGCGGCGCGGAACCTGATCGAGGCGGTGCGGCGCAAGGGCGTGGGGCACCTCATCTACGTCTCGATCGTGGGGATCGACGACATTCCGCTGCCCTATTACAAGACCAAGCTGCGGGTGGAGCAGGCTCTCGAGATGTCTGGGGTGGGGCACACGATCCTGCGCGCCACCCAGTTCCACGAGCTAATAGAAAAGACGTTCTCGACACAGCGATTTTCACCCCTGCTGTGGACGCTGCGCGGCGTCCGATTTCAGCCGATCGACACCCGGGATGTGGCCGCCCGGCTGGTCTCCCTGATCGATTCCGAACCTGCGGGGCGGGCGGCCGACATCGGCGGGCCCAGCGTCCACAGTCACTCAGAATTGGGACAGATGTATCTGTCAGCACACAACAGCGTGCGTCGCGTGGCCAGTTTCACGCTTCCCGGGCGGATCGTCGCCGGTTACAGGTCGGGGGCCAACCTGACCCCGGAAAATGCAGTCGACGGCGTTTCGTTCCAGGACTATCTGGGTGGCGGCGGATAGCTCAGCGGCCTCGATCGGTGACCATTGGCACTACCCCGGCGACACAGTTTGGCTACTGGCCTTGCATGTCACAGCGATCGTCGTAGGCTCGACAGCGATGAGCACTTCAGCGCCGCAGGACAGGTCGATGCGGGCTGCCGACACCGACCGTATCCAGGTGGCGCAGCTGCTCACCGATGCTGCCGCCGCGGGCCGGCTGCCGATGTCCGAATATGAGGACCGGCTAGCAAAGGCTTACGCGGCCGAGACCTACGATGATCTGGCCCGCCTCAGCCGCGACCTTCCCGGCGCGGTGAACTGTTCGGCGAGCCACTGTCGCCCCGCCCCCTCGACGCTGCTGCTGGCGATAATGAGTGGGTTCGAGCGCCGCGGCCGGTGGAACGTGCCGAAGAAGCTGACGACGTTCGCACTCTTCGGCGGCGGAGTGGTCGATCTGCGCTACGCCGACTTCACCGCACCCGATGTCGACGTCCATACCTATTCGATCTTCGGCGGGCAGACCATCCTGGTGCCGCCCGAGGTGAATGTCGATGTCGACGGCGTCGGCGTGATGGGGAACTTCGATCAGAGCGTCGACGGGGACGGCACCTCCGGCGCTCCGCGTGTGCACATCCGCGGCTTCTCGCTGTGGGGCAGCGTCAGCGTCAAGCGTAAGAAGCGCCGTAACCAGATCGACTAGAGCTCGGCCGCCGCTGCTGCGATCGCACCACCGATCGCCGGCGGTCACCTACGCAAAACGGGCGGGCCCGAAGGCCCGCCCGTTCTGATGTCGAACGGTCAGTGGTTGCAGCTTGCGGCGGCCACACAGGTCAGCGACTTGTTCGAGTTGGAAGGTTTGGCGCTCGACACCTTGGCGGTGGGCCCGTCCCCGGCGATGGCCTTGGGCAGCGTGCCCGGCAGGTCCTTCTCGTCCGGGAGGATCTTGTTGCCCAGGTACTGATTCGAGTACTTCTGCGTCTGGTTGTAGTAGTACTTGCCGGCGTTGACGTTCAGCTCGCCTTGAATCACACCGTTGGTGCCCTTGCTGGGATCGGCGTAGTTCGCGGTGCCGAAGTTGGTGTGGTACACCTCGCCCAACGGGCTGTCGTCGAGCGTCTTGTTGACGCCGGGCGTCTGGTTGAACACCTTGTCGCCGACGGCCTGCGCCGCGCGGACGCCCGGGGCGGGGTTGTCGAAGGCTGGTCTGCCCACCGCGTTGCCTGATGCGCTGGTGTCAGCGGATGCCAGCCCCGTCGGCAAGGCCACCGCCAACGCGCCGCCCGCGATGACGCCCCCAACCAATGTCCGCGTCCGCACCGAACGCTCGGACATTTTCCGATGCTTTGCCATGCCTGTAACCTCTCGTGAGTGGCGTTGCGCCACAGCTGAATTGGACCTATCCGGCCGACATTGCCGCTGGCCCGCCAGCGAACCTAAGGCACCGCGAGCGCGGGCGATAGGTAGTGGCAAAGTTGTTCATTTGCTGTTCGGCACATGCTCATGAGAATTCACAGCTCGTCCACAGGAGTCGTCGAGATACGTGAAAACGCAACGGCCCCCTCCGTTTTGGAGGGGGCCGTTGCGTTTGGAGAACAGGCGTTACTTGTCCTTGTGGCTCTTGCTGTCCTTGTTGCCTTTGGTGTCGTTGCTCTTGCTGTCCTTGTTGTCAGCATGGGCATTGCCGGCGTGCGCGCTGGAGTCGCCGCCAGAAGCACCCTTGGCGGAAGCACCCGTGGCAGCCGCGCCCTTGGCAGTGTCCTGCTTGTCGGCTCCGGCCTTGGTCGTGGGCTTGAAGGCCTTCTCTAGGTTCTTCGTGGCGTTCTCGACGAACCTCTCGCCGGCCGACTTCTTACGCTCGGTCGTGCTCGATTTCGGAGCGAACTTGTTCGGGGCCTTGGTGGTGGCGCCGGCGTCGGCCGACTCGGTACCACCGACCTTCTCCTCGGACTCCTCTTGTGCCGCAGCCTCTTTGACTTCCGTGACCTCTTTGGTGGTCGTGGTCTTGGGCGTCAGCTTCAGGCCCAGGTCCAGCTTCGGCAGCTCGAACTTCGGAGCCTCGGGCTTGGAGACCTCGACGGCAGGAGTGACTGCCCCGCTGCTCTCCTCGGCGGTCTCGGCAGCCTCGTCGACCGTGGTGTCCTCAGCCTTGACCTCAAGCGTCTTGACGAGCTTGGACTCGGCAGGTGCCTCGAGCTTCTCCGCAAGCTTCTTGAACGACGACTCGATGTCGGTCGGCAGGCTCAGGAGCTTGCTGACGTTGGGCAGGCTGGTGGAGGTCACCGAACCGGGCTCGGCTTCGGTCTTCACCGGGGTTTCCTGCTGTGCCGACAGCAGACTGACGTCGGCAACTTCCTCCTCGGGCACACCGCCCGGCACCGGATTCAGCGTCCCCTGCGTAATCGCATCCACAACGTAGGTGACGGCAGCAGTGATACCCGTGTTCGCTCCGTAGCCGAAGAAGAACGAGTTGCTCAGATTCTGCGCGAAGCCACCGTCCGGCAGGTTGTCGTTCAAGATGCTGCCGACCACCATGGCGGCTCCGCCAGTGAAGAATTCATCGACGCGCTTCGACAGCTGGAGACGCTGGGTCGGGTCGAACGCATCGACGATCGACGCGCCGATCACCGAACCGAGATAGGCGAACTCGTTGAAGCCGGCCTCGAAGAAGATGTTGTCGACGACGTCGAGGGGCAGGATGTTGTCGCTCAGGTAGTACGCGAGGCCGGTGAAGCCGTCCTTGCAGACTGCGCCGGAGGCCGAGCAATCACCCGGAGCGTAGTAGTTCTCATTGGCCTCGTTGCCGGCCTGGTCGTAGAACTGGACGCCATCGCCCATGTCGCCGACGGTCGCGGCGACAAGTTGGCCCTCTTCGTTTTCGTAGTAGAGCTGCCGTCCGTATCGATCGACGAGAGCGGTGTCGGCTGGTGTGTTCTCGTCCGGGTACTCGAGTTCGTCGTCCTCGTTCAGGATGTAGCCGGTAGTGGGGCCGGTAACGACGCCCTGGTAGTAGTAACCGCCATAGCCCTGGGTGAAGGATTGCCACGCGCCCTGCAGCGAAAGCGCCACGAGGTTGATCTGCTCGGCCGTCATGGTCCGATGCACGGTCGCTTCGGCGGTCGAGGCGGCAACCGTGATCTCGTCACGAGGAACGAACAGCGCGGGGGTCCCGGCAACCAGCGCACCGGCGCTGAGGAGGGCCACACCAGTGGTGACGAGCGGACGGACTGCCATGTGGGTGTGGCCCCTTATCTCATGCGCAGGACGGATTCCTGAGAATCCGTCCTGGTATCTGCTTACTACCTTAAAAGTCCTTGAGAAGGGTAATTCCCGTCACCACCTCCCGCAACCTGTTCCGATGCGGGACCGGACCCCTTGACACGCCGCTTCAGAGCTGTTTTTCCGGGCAATGGATGCGAATTTTTTCGAAACCGAACCGGAAATTCCCGACCCATCCCTGTTCAGCTAATTTCGCATACCGTTGCCACTCAGTCCGCCGACGACAAACCCCCCGGTTACTGCGTTCGGAATCCGTGGCAGCAAGGTCGCCGGCACCGGTCCGGCACACTTGCCCGCGGGGACGCGATGCTCTCCATAGAACTAGGTCAACGGCATGATCACGGACGCCCCTACCGCAGATCGGTCGCCGCTCCGTGCTGTCCGCTCCGCGCTTCGCCACCCTCGTTCCCGCCCTCAGGGACGACTGGCCGCTCCGGCCGCCAGAACGGGGAGGAACCATCGCCGTTACGAAAACCGACCGCCGCCACCATTCAATTCGATCGGCATTTTGCAGAATGACGACAGCGCCGGGAAACGCGAGGCACTCGTCGCCTTACCCGGCAGTCAATATGTCCAGGTCACAGGCGCGAGCGAACATCGTCGCGCGTCAATAGACCTGAGAGAAACCTGAGATGACGCTCAGTTTCGTGCCGTGCGACTACTTGTCGCCGCTGCCGCCGTCGGTGCCCGCGTCCTTGCCCCCGTCGGTGGCGTTCTTGACAGCCTCGCCCAGTTTCTTCAAGAACTTGCTGCCGTTCGACTCACCCTTGGGCCGACCGCTGTCGAAGAGGATCGGCGGCGTGAACTTGTTGCCGCCCTTGGTATCCGTGCCCGTGTTCTGCTCCGCGGGCTCTTCCTCTTTCTCTTTGATCTTGGCGGTGGGCTTGGGGTCGAGCGCCGGCACCTTGAGCTCGGGCACCTTGAACTCAGGCGCCTTCGGGGGTTCGAACTTTGGCGGTTCGAAGGTCGGGGGCTCGAACTTCGGAGCCTCCGGTGTTTGGACGACGCCACCCAGCGGGTCGGCTTCTGGGCCTCCCTCGGCCGGATCCAGAGCGCCCTTGTCCACGAGCTGGTCGGCGGTTTCAGCGTCTTCGACGAGTTTGGTCTCGTCCGCGGCCGGTGCCTTGAACGGCAACTTCACCAGGCCCTTGAACGGTGAATCGACCTTGGCAGTCGAGAGGTTCAACAGTGACACCGGCCCCGGCAGGCTGGTCAGGCTCGAGCCGGTCTCTTTCTCAGCCAGCAGTGTGGTGGTCTCGGGGCCGGACTCATCCAGCGTCTGGACCCCGGGGCCGGAGTCGAGCGGGTTGATCAGGTTCGGCTCAGGAGTGGGCGTCCCTTGCACGATGGCGTCCACCACGTAGGTGAACGCCGCGTAGATACCGGTGTTGGCGCCGTATCCGAAGAAGAATGAGTTGGTCAGCCCGTAGGCGTAGCCGTCCTGGGGCAGGTTGTCGAGCAGCAGATTGCCGACGAGTTGTGTTGCGCCGCCTTCAAAGAAGTCGTCGACGCGTTTGGTCAGATCCAGGCGGCCGGTCGGGTCAACCGCGTCGATGGCCACAGCCACCGTACGGATGGCCTGGTGGGCAAGCTCGGTGAAGCCGCCCTCGAAGAAGATGTTGTCTATGTCGCCGAGCGGCAGGATGTTGTCGCTGAGGTAGTACGCCAGGCCGGTGAAGCCCTTGTGGCATACCGCGCCTTCCGCGGTGCAGTCCCCGGGCGCATCGACCATCACCGGATTTCCGTCCGCGTCGGTGACGATTTCACCGGTGACCGGATCGATCTGCGGCACCTGCCCCGGGAACCACAGCCCGCCATATCCCTGAGTGAAGGACTGCCATGCGCCTTGCAGGGAAAGCGCCAGCAGATTGATCTGCTCCTGCGTCAGCTTGGTCGGAGCTGGCGCGGCGGTAGCGGCGACAGTGATCTGGTCACGGGGGACGAACAACGCCGGGGTTGCGGCGACGAGTGCGCCTGCGCTGAGGAGTGCGGCACCGGTGGTGATGAGCGGACGTACAGCCATGTGGCGGGGCCCCTTAACTAGAGGACGAAAACGGCCGATTCCAAAAATCCGCGCCGGCGGCAACTTAGAAACTGCTGAGAATGCTAAATGCCCCCATTCGCTCCCGCAACCGATAAAGGCTCATAAGCCTTTGGCAAATCCGGCATGCAGGGAGATGTCACCTCCCGCATTGAGCTGCCCGAATGTAGCGACACAAATCGGATAAACAAGATCAACCGCTCGACGCCCCAGGTCAGAAGGTAGCTTCCGGCATTGACCGATCCGCATCGGTTACTTCACGAGGACGACACACGCCGGCAATGAAGAACCGCTACTGCCATTTCATTGCCAACGCAATGAATCGAAAGGATCGCCGCAGCGGCGCTATTTCACTTGGCTACTCAACCCCAAGACCTGCCATGAGGAGCTGCCACTAATTGTCGCCGCAAATGAATGGAAAGTGGCGGTTGAGCACTTCGGAATTCCCACCGCCGGCTGCATCGCTTCGACTGCGGGCGCGAGCACTCAGCGCGGCATCGCGATCCGTAATCCCGCCAGCATCACCTGAGCATCGGCCATGAAGGTGGGATTGTTCGGCGCAGTGCTCTGTGCCAGCGCCACGATGTTGAAGACCTTCGCCCCGAGCGGCACCATCACCGACACCGCAGTGATGTAGCTGGTCTTGCTGATCTGTTCGTCAGGTGGGGTCGTGTAGTTGACCATCAGCGCCGGGAAGCCACAGATCTCCGACGGCACCTGGGTGATGTTTTGCGCGCCGATCGATTCGAAGCCCTTGATGGTGTCGTTCAGCAGGTCCCGCGGCGACCGGTTGCCGTCCGTCGCGTCGCCGGTGGACACCGAGATCGCCGGATTCGACACGCCGTCGCTGAGCGAGACATTGCGCAGCACCAGTTTCACGGGACCTTTGGCGAACTCGGGCGCCGGCTCCCAGCCCGGCGGTTGCGCGACGCGCACCCGTGGCTCGTCGGGCCCGGTCCCGGGAACTTCGATCCAGGCATCCGAATGCAATTGCTCGCAGTTCTGGGCCTTGTACCCGGACCCGCCCGACGCCGCCGATCCCCCGGGCGGTTCGAACCCGGCCTTCGCGGTGCCGTCGGTCAGCTGTGTGCACCCGCTGAGGGTCAGCCCGGCCGCCAGCACGACCACACCCGCAACGCTCTTCATGACCCCCATCGCCCCCAGAGACTACGCGAGCCCACTGCGCGCCGACTGTGTCGCAAACTAGCGCCGACGCGAGTGCAGGTAGTCGCCGACCACCGCGGCGCCCAGTCCGTCGAGATCGGGCACCACGACGCGCCCCTGCACACGGCGGGCCACCTGGTCGATGAACCGGGCCAGGCCGGGGTCGGAGCCCAGCCGGAAGATCGTCACCTGCGCGCCCAGTCGGGCCACCTCGTCGAAACCGCGCACGGTGTGGGCGATGGTGCGCGGGTGTGGTGGGTAGTCGAAGAACACCTCACTTCCATGGCCGTCACCGAAATCCTCCAGGTGGGCAGTCGGCTCGCCGTCGGTCACCACGAGCACGACCGGTTGCGCATTGGGGTGACGACGCAGATGCCGCGTCGCCAGGGCCAGCGCATGGTGCAGATTGGTGCCCTGCTCGTACACGCCCTCCAAGCCGGTCAGCTCACCCGCGGTCACGGTGCGTGCGTACCGGCCGAACGCGATGATCTGCAGCTCATCTGAGCGGAACCTGGTGCTCACCAAATGGTTGAGCGCCAGTGCCGTGCGCTTCATCGGCAGCCAGCGGTTCTCCATCACCATCGAGAACGACGTGTCCACCAGCAGCGCCACACAGGCCTGCGTGCGCGTCTCGGTCTCCGAGATCTCGACATCCTCGACGGCAAACCGGATGGGGCGCTGCGCGATTCCGGTACCGGCCTGGCGCAGCACCGCATTGGTCACCGTGCGCGTGACGTTCCACGGCTCGGTATCGCCGAACTCCCAGGGCCGGGTTGCCCCGGTCAACTCCCCCGCCGCACCGGCCCGGCGCGTGTCCCGCTCGCCGTGCCGACCCGAAAGGCGTTGCGCCACATCGCGCAATGCGGTTTGGCCGAGCTGGCGCATGGCCTTGGGAGAAAGCCGCCACTGCCCGTCGGAGCCACGGTCGATGAAGCCTTGATTGACCAGGGCTTTCTCCAGCTCAGACAGCGTGCGCGCGTCGATCGCGGCGTCGTCACCGAGCTGGCGGGCCAGCGCCTCAAGGTCCACGTCATCCATCGACGCCCCCGAGTAGCTCTGCGACAGCGCATCGGCGAGCTGTTCCAGCTCGGCGATGTCGGACAGCGCCTGCGCACCCTCACCCATACCCAGCGGGTCGCCGCCGGAGAACCGCTCCGAACCGCTCCAGTCCTCGCCAGGGCGGGCGGCCTGCAAATGCGCGTCGAGCCGGTTGAGCGCGTTCATCAACGACGGCGAACCAAAAGCCTGCTGCGCCAAAGAGTCCAGCTCGGCCCGCTGCTCGGCCGACAAGCTGTTGCGGAACCGCTGCGCGGCTGCGGCCCGCTTGGCCAACGAATCCAACAGCTCGTCGATGTTCCTCGGCCCCTCCGGGAAGAACTCGCCGTGCTTGTCCATGAACTGTTGGAAGTCCTCGGCCGTATCTTTCCCCTGGGCGTGCTTGTCCAGCAGGTCATTGAGATCGTCGAGCATCTCATTGACCCGCTGCCGGTCCTCGTCGGTGGCGTTCTCCAACGCCTCCTTCATGCCGGCGAAACGCTGATCCAGCATCTCGCGGCCGAGCAGATCCTTTATCTGCTCATACTTCTGACGTGCCTCGGGGCTACGCCAGTCATAGTCGGCCAGTTCCTGGACGGCCTTGGCCGGCGACGGCGACAGCGCTTCCATCTGCAGTTCGCCGAACCGCGCGTCGTCGTCGAGAGCGCGGGCCAGCTCCTTGCGCTCGGCCAGCACGGCCTCATCGAGCAGTTTCTTGATCTCCTGCAGCGTGCCGTCAAGGTTGTGCCGCTGCAGCAACTCCCGCCGCTTCCGGTTGGCCTCGGCGGCCAGCCGGTCGGTGCCGCGCATGCCCTCGGTCCCGCGACGCATCAACTCCGAGAGCGCGCGGCGCGGCGAGCTGCCCTCCATGACGCTCTGACCGATCTGCTCGAGCGCGTCGCGCAGATCGATCGGTGGTGCCAGCGGATCCGGGCCACCGGTGTATCGCGAATACCGCGAGGTGTGCCCGTGTCGCCGACCCAGATCAGCCATAGACCGTCTCGCCCTCCCCGGTCACCTTGTCCACGCGCTTGGCCAGATACAGCGCCTCCAAAGCCAACTCGACCGCTGCAGCCCGCTGACCGATCGACACCGCACCCAGTCGCGACGCCAGCGCATCGACCACGGCAAGGTCGGGCAGAGCGGCCAGCACATCCTTGGCCGAGACGCGCTCGCCCGTGGTCACCGGCGAGCCTTCCTCGACCGCGGCCACGAGCGGGGCGACATCGATGCCGCCGAGCAGCCGCTGCGCGGTGTCGGCGGTGGCGCGTCGCAGCAGATGCTCAAGCACCGCCTGCTCACGTCCCTCCTCGCCGGTCTCGAACTCCAACTTGCCGCGCAGCACGTCGATCACGGTGGCCAGGTCGACCACGCGGGCCACCGGATCGTCCTCGCCCAGAATCGCCGAGCGGTGCCGCGCCGAGGCCGCCACCGTTTCCGCGGCGGCGATCGCGAACCGAGCGGACACACCCGAACGCTGGTCGATCGAGCTCGATTCACGCAGATTGCGGGCGAACCGGGCCAGCACGCCGAGCAGGTAGTCCGGGACCTCGGCGGCCAACTGGGCCTCCTGGCGGATCACCCCGATCTCGTCGTCGATCTCCAGCGGGTAGTGGGTACGGATCTCAGCGCCGAAGCGATCCTTCAGCGGGGTGATGATCCGGCCGCGGTTCGTGTAGTCCTCGGGGTTGGCGCTCGCCACGACCAGCACGTCAAGTGGGAGCCGCAGCGTGTAGCCGCGGACCTGAATGTCGCGCTCCTCCATCACGTTGAGCATCGACACCTGAATGCGCTCGGCCAGGTCGGGCAGCTCGTTGACGGCCACGATGCCGCGGTGCGCCCGCGGGATCAGCCCGTAGGCGATCGTTTCCGGGTCGCCGAGGCTGCGCCCCTCGGCCACCTTGATCGGGTCGATGTCGCCCACCAGATCGGCCACGCTGGTATCGGGGGTGGCCAGCTTCTCGGTGTAGCGCTCACTGCGGTGCCGCCACTCGATCGGAAGGTCCTCGCCGGAATCGGCAGCCCGGCGGATCGACTCGGGCGTGATCGGGCTGTAGGGGTGTTCACCCAATTCGGATCCGGCGATCACCGGCGTCCACTCATCGAGCAGTCCCGTCAACGCACGCAGCAGCCGCGTCTTGCCCTGGCCACGCTCACCGAGTAGCACCACGTCGTGGCCGGCGATCAACGCTCGCTCCAACTGTGGGATCACCGTGTCTTGAAAACCGAGAATCCCAGACCAAGGGTCCCGGCGATCGGCAAGCGCGGACAGCAGGTTCTCGCGAATTTCGGCTTTCACGCCCCGCTCACGGTGGCCGGAGGCGCGCAGCTCACCGACGGTGCGAGGCAGATCCTTGGGTTGGCTCACCACTCCACGCTACGACTGAACCCGCCCGCGCACATCGCCACCCGGCAGAACTAGCATCCGGCGCGTGGAAGCCACTCCCCCGGCATAGTCGTTGCGCGAGCGTTGCTACCGGTAGTCTGCGCTCCATGCCGTTGGCTAGCGGTCAGGAATTCGCAGGGTTCACCATCGTGCGGTTGGTGGGCACTTGGTGGCATGGGCGAGGTCTATCTGGCGTCCCACCCGCGGTTACCCCGCGAGGACGCTCTCAAAGTGCTGCCCATAAGCGTCAGCTCGGACAACGAATTCCGGCAGCGGTTCATCCGCGAGGCAGACATGGCAGCCACGCTGTGGCACCCGCACATCGTCGGCGTGCACGACCGCGGCGAATTCGAGGGCCGGTTGTGGATCTCGATGGACTACGTCGACGGGCACGACGCCGCCAAGCTGCTGCACGATCAGTACCCCAAGGGCATGCCCGCCGAGGACGTCATCGAGGTCGTCACCGCTGTCGGCGACGCACTGGACTACGCGCACCAGCGCAAGCTGCTGCACCGCGACGTCAAGCCGGCCAACATCCTGCTCACCAGCAAACAGGGTTCCAAGCGCCGCATCATGCTGACCGACTTCGGCATCGCACGTCGCGCCGATGAGGTCAACGGGCTCACCTCGACCAACATCACCGTCGGCTCGATGTCCTACACCGCACCTGAGCAGTTGATGGGTCAGCCGCTCGACGGGCGGGCCGATCAGTACTCCCTGGCCGCGACCGCCTACCGTCTTTTCACCGGCACCCCGCCGTTCGCCCACAGCAACCCGGCGGTGGTGATCAGCCACCACCTGAATTCGCCGCCACCGAAGCTCGCCGATACGAAACCTGAACTGGCCGTGTTCGATTCGGTGATGGCCAAAGCGCTGGCCAAGGACGCCAAGGACCGCTACGCCACCTGTCACGACTTCGCCGTCGCACTGGCTGAGGCTGCCGTCGGCACGACTCCGGAAGTACGCACTCCGAAGCCCGTCCAGGAGCCCGCGCCGCCCACCACACCGCTGATCATCCCGAAGCCGGTGAACCCGCCTCCGACGCCGCTGTCACCGTCGAACCCGCGGCAGCCCGCGCCGTCGGAACCTCCGGTGTTCACCTCGTCGTGGGCGGGCAATGAAACGTCGTCCCGCAAACCCGTGGTGAGCAATCCGCCGGTCGGCATGCAGAACCTCGGCGGGCCGTCGGCACCGCCCGGACCGGTGGGGCCGCCGCAGACCAACTTCGGGCCGCCCCCGTTGCCGCACACGCCGATCCCCAAGAAGGCGAACAACCGGCGCAACCTCATCGTGGCTGTGGCCGCGATCGCCGGCGTGATCCTGCTCGTCGGCGGCATCACGTTCGCTGTCAGCTCCGGGGGCGAAGAGAACCCCACCCCCGGCGACACCACGTCGTCGGCGCCGACAGAACCGTCCGACGAGACGACCTCCACCTCGCCCAAGCCGGCCACACACGCCTTCACCATCGCCGACTACATCAAGCAGAGCGGCATCGTCGAGACACCGGTCCATCGCGGCGATCCGGGTGCGCCGGTGTTCAACTGGCCCATCCCGCCCGGATGGATCGACGCAGGCACCCGCACGCCGGCCTGGGCCTACTCGGCGATGGTCAACGACCCGGTCAACCCGCCGGATCCGCCGTCGGTCATCTCGTTGATCTCCAAGCTGACCGGCGACGTTGATCCCAACAAGCTGCTCGAATACGCCCCCAACGAGCTGCAGAACCTCGCGGACTACAAGGGAAGTGGTGACCCGGTCCGCGGGGAAATCAGCGGATTCCCCTCGGTCCACCTCGGCGGCAGCTATGCCAAGGGGGAACAGCGCCGCGCGATCACCCAGACCACTGTGGTGATCCAGGCTCCCGGCGCCGTGTACGTGCTGCAGATCAACGCCGACGCGCTGGAACGCGACAAAGGCGCGCTGACCGACGTCAACAAGGTCATCGAGGCCCAAGCCACCATTGCCCTGCCCTGAGCGGGAGTTACTTCAGGTACCCAGTACCCTTGGTACCGTGAATTCGCTCGATTGGCGTAGCCGGCCGGCCACCGTGCACTTCGGCCCCGCATCCTTGCAGTCCAGGGCACTCGGCTGGACCACCGCGATCTTCGTTCGCCCATTGCTGGGTCTGCTGACCCTGATCGGGCTCGGGGTCAACCGCGTCGCACCGGAACTGCTGCAGCGCGCCCATCTCGACGTCATCGACCGGCCCCTGCGGGTCATCAAACCGCTGCCAGGCACCGAGGTGACGCCCGTGGCGCTGCCCAACTGCCCGGCCGAATGGGTGATCGCGCCCGAGGCCCGCGACTCCGACCGGGTGATCGTCTATATGCACGGCTCCGCGCTGGTGACCCTCGGGCTGAACTCACACCGCCGCTTCGTGTCCAAGCTGTCGGCCACCACCGGCGCGCGCGTGCTCAACGTCGGCTACCGACTGGCCCCGCAGGCCGACATCGACGACGCCGTCACCGACGGGCTCGACGGCTACCGCCTGGCGCTGTCGCTCGGGTTCGCCCCCGAAAAGATTGTCCTGGCCGGTGATTCAGCCGGTGGTTTGTTCGCCGCCGACACCGCGCTGGCCACCCGCGACGCCGGGCTGCCGGTGCCCGCCGGGCAGGTGCTGCTCTCACCGTTGACCTCCTCCGACATGGACCTGAAATACCGTGCGCTGCAGGAGCATCGCGACGTCATGTTCCCGTTCATGACCGTGAAGTTCATCTACGACGTGTTCGCCACCGTCAACGGCACCCGGCCCACACCGGTGATGCCGCCCGAGGCGGACCTGCACGGGCTCGGGCCCTTCCTGCTCCAGGTCGGCACGCACGAGATGCTGCTCAACGACGCCTTCGCCCTTGCCGACAAGCTGCAGGCCGCCGGGGTGCCGGTATGGGTTCAGGTGTGGGACAGGGCGATGCACATGTTCCAGCTGAGCTTCGACATCAACCCCGATGCGTGCCGCGCGGTCGAAGAGATCACCTCGTTCATCGCGTACGCGACCACCGAGGCAGAGGACGAAGTCAGCGCGTAGGCGCTGTCCTTTGCCGCGGCCGGCCTGCGCGCCCGCGCGCCTGCGCCGTTTCCTACTCCTGGGCAGCGGCTCGCGTAGTTCAGCGACCCCCAAGTAGAAGTCGGCGAGAAGCCGCTCCGGGCCGGCGCCGCCGTTTTCTACCTGCGGGCTGTGCCGCCTGCGTGATCACGACCTCTAGGTAGAAACCGGTGAACTGAACGGCCGCGTCGACCGTCGATCCACAGCACGCGGTTCATCCCCAACTCCGCCTGAAGCGCACGAGGGCGCCGACGCTTCGTCGGCCGCGCCGTCGACCATCGATAGCCATGAACGCGCCATTCATCGGACCCGAAGCGCTCGCGGCAGGAGTGCTCACCCGCGGACAGCTGCGATGGCGCTACGCCGCGGCGCATCCGCGTGTATATCTGCCGAAGGACACGGTCCGGACACTGCACGCCAACACCATGGCTGCGTGGCTGTGGACCGGCCGCCGCGGGATTGTCGCCGGACGAGCCGCCGCAGCACTGCACGGCGCGCAGTGGGTCCGCGACGATGCCCCGGTGGAACTCATTACCGAGCACGGTCGTCGCCGGCCCGGGGTGATCGTGCGGGAGGAACGCATCCGGCCCGATGAGGTCTGCCAGATCGGCGACTTCAACGTCACCACTCCATTGCGCACGGCGCTCGACCTGGCCAGATTCCTTCCCCGTGACGACGCGGTAGCCCACCTCGACGCGCTGGCCATCGCGACAGGCATAGACGCCGAACAAGTGCTCGAGCTCGCTGCGCGCTATCGCGGACTACGTGGAATTCGAAGCGCCCGAATTGCACTCGACCTGATGGACGCCGGTGGGCAGTCACCGCGGGAGACCTGGCTGCGGCTACTGCTCATCGACGCAGGCTTCCGCCGCCCACGCACGCAGATCCAGGTGAGCGACGGCTTCAACGAGGCCTTCATCGACATGGGGTATGACGACGTCAAGGTGGGCCTGGACTACGAAGGAAGGCACCATGCCAGGGATCGACCGCGGTATGTGCATGACATCGGCCGCAGCGCACTCATCGAATGTGAAGGCTGGATCGACATCCGAGTCGTCGCCGAACACAGCAAGGCGTACATCCTGCACCGAGTCCGAGAGGCGTTCGCTCGCCGCGGTGCTTCACCATTTCCTGCACCAGGGTCGTGACGCCACGACGATCACAGCCCAAGCGCAGGAAACGGCGCATCCAGACCTAGTGTGCGAAATGCCTTGCACCGGTGAGGTACAGCGTGATGCCGGCAGCCTCGGCGGCTGCGGTCACCTCGGCGTCACGCACTGACCCGCCGGGATGCACGATGGCCTTCACACCGGCATTGGTCAGCGTCTCCAAGCCGTCCGGGAACGGGAAGAACGCATCAGAGGCGGCGACCGCACCGACCACCCGATCCCCGGCCCGCTGCACGGCCAGCCCGGCCGCGTCGACGCGATTGACCTGTCCCATACCGACACCCACGGTGGCGCCGTCCTTGACCACGACGATCGCATTGGACTTCACCGCCCGGCAGGCCCGCCAGGCAAACACCAACTCGCCGAGAGTCTGCGGGTCCGCCGGCTCACCGGTGGCCAGGGTCCAGTTGGCCGGGTCATCGCCCGGCGCGTCGAGTGCGTCGCGCTGCTGCAGGAGCACCCCACCACTGATCTGGCGGAGCTCGATGCCACCGACCAGCGGCTCGGAGGCCACCAGGATGCGGATGTTCTTCTTGCGGGCCAGGATTTCGACGGCACCGGCCTCGTAGGCCGGGGCGATGATCACCTCGGTGAAGATGTCGGCGACGGTCTCGGCCATCTCGACACTGACCTCGGTGTTGGAGGCGATGACGCCGCCGAACGCACTGAGCGGATCACACTCGTGAGCCTTGCGGTGCGCATCGGCCACAGACTCCGATGAGATGGCGATGCCACAAGGGTTGGCGTGCTTGATGATCGCCACACAGATCTCTTCGTGGTCGAACGCCGCCCGCCAGGCCGCATCGGCATCGGTGTAGTTGTTGTAGGACATCTCCTTGCCGTGCAGCTGCTCAGCCTGGGCCAGTCCGGGCCACGCCGAGTCGTCGCGATACACCGCGGCCTGTTGATGCGGGTTCTCGCCATAGCGCAGCACCGCGTTGCGATGCCAGGTGCCGCCGAACCACTGCGGCAGCTTCTGGGCGGGCTCTTCCGGCGCCAGCGTCGACCCCATCCAGCTCGCCACCGCCACGTCGTACTCGGCGGTGTGCCGGAACGCCAACGAGGCCAGGATCTTCCGCTCGGCCAGCGTGAAGCCGCCGGCGCGTACCGCGGCCAGCACGCCGTCATAGCCGAGCGGGTCGACCACGACAGCCACACTCGGATGGTTCTTGGCGGCCGCACGCACCATCGACGGCCCGCCGATGTCGATCTGCTCGACACATTCGTCCACCGACGCCCCGGACTCGACGGTCTCGGAGAACGGGTACAGGTTCACCACCACGAGCTCGAACGCCTCGACCTCGAGCTCGGCCAGCGCCGCAACATGCTCGGGCTTGCGGGTGTCGGCCAGCAGGCCGGCGTGCACACGCGGGTGCAGGGTCTTGACCCGGCCGTCGAGCACCTCGGGAAAGCCCGTCACATCCTCGACGGGAGTGACCGGAACACCGGCAGCGGCAATGGTTTTGGCGGTCGAGCCGGTCGAGACGATAGCCACGCCCGCCTCGTGCAGGCCGCGGGCCAGATCGGCCAGACCGGTCTTGTCATAGACACTGATCAGCGCCCGCCGGATCGGTTTCTTCTCGCTCACGCTGTCATCCTCAACATCCGATGGTTGCCTTTCGTCCAGTCCAGGTCACGCCGCGGGTTGCCAGCGCGGCCAGCACATCCACCAGCAGTCGACGTTCGACCACCTTGATGCGCTCATGCAACGTCTCTTCGCTGTCATCATCGAGCACCTCGACAGCCTGCTGGGCCAGAATCGGCCCGGTATCCATCCCCGAGTCCACGAGGTGCACCGTGCAGCCCGTCACCCGCACGCCGTATGCCAACGCCTCCGGTACCGCATGGGCCCCGGGAAACGCGGGCAACAAGGCCGGATGGGTGTTCACGACGCGGCCTGGGAACCGGGAAAGAAACTGGCCGCCCAGAATTTTCATGAAACCGGCCGAGACCACCAGATCGGGTCGGTGTTCGGCAGTGGCCTCGGTAAGCGCCGTATCCCAGGCACTGCGGTCCGCGTAATCGCCGAGCCGCACGGTGTAGGACGGCACCCCCGCGGCTGCGGCGATGTCCACTGCGGCGCATCTGCGGTCGGTGCCGACTGCGACCACGCGCGCGGGATAGTCGTCGACGGCGGCGGCCAGTAGCGAAGCGAGCAACGATCCTGTCCCCGAAGCCAGCACTACCAGCCGCGCCGGTGCACTCGGAGGCACTTGTAGCGGTTGCTGCACGCGAGCAGCCTAGTCGCCCGTGCGGCGCGGCTGATCGCCGGTCGCGGGGTCATCGGGGATGTCGTCGACGATGAAGTGGTCCTCGGGATCGTCCTCGAGGTCCTCGTAACGCCGAGGACGGGGTTCAACGACGGCTTCCTGCACGTCGTCGTACTCGACATACCCGTCGACGTACTCGTCAGGAGCGGCTTCGCGGACCTCCGGCTCGTCCACCGACGGCTCGTCCGCCGACCACGACACCAGCGGCTCGTCAGGTTCGAGCTCGGGTTCAGGGTCCGGTTCCTCGTATTGGATGGTGCTCTCGACGACATCGTCGTCGACTTCGTCGGGGGACTCGGGTTGCGGGGCGCCGGCTCAGGCTGGGGCGGGGCCACGGGTCGTGGCCTGCGGGTCAGGCCGCCGGACATCGCCACCGTCAGCCCGCCGATCCCGACGAACCACAGGAACACCGCAGGTCCGAAGGTCGACTGATCCACCCCGACGGAGCCGAAATTGCCCAGGCGGCCGCCACCGGCGTAACCGGCCAAGGCCATCGTCACCGCGGCCAACACCGACGCCGTCAGCAACTTGGCGGTGGCCGGCCCGAGCGGGAGCGGGCGTCGTGCACACTGCTGCCCGACCGCTACCGCGGAGGCTGCGCCCACGATCAACAGCGCCACCCAGATCGGGCCCAGTGGCGGTGTAGGCACTGCCGCCAGTACCGGCACAGCCGGGATGTCGCCGCCGAACACCGTGAAGGAGCTGAAGGCTGCCAATCCGACATGCGCACTGGATCCCACCGCGATGGCCGAGGCGCCCACGATCACGTTGGGGATGTAGAGGATCGACAACAGGGTCAGGCTGAGCTGGCCGAACAGACTGTCGGTGATGGCGAAAAGATCGTGCATCGTGCCCCAGTGCACCACCAGGGACACGGCGGTGACCGCACCGGAGAGTCCGAACAGGGCGAGCACACCGGCGACGGCGGCCCGGATCGCGTCGGGCAGCCAGCCCGGCAGCGGCAGGGTGTCCAGCGTGCGGCGACCGACCTTCGAACCGACGCCGATCAGCGCGCCGATCACGTGGACCACCAGCACGCTGCAGAAGGCCCGCAGGGCATTCGGGGTTTGGAGTTCGCCGATCACGGAGGCGGCATCATGGATGACGGCCAAGAGGATGGCCGCGACGAGAATGGGCCCGCCGAGCGCCGAGGCGACGACCCAACGGGTGACCAACCAGGAGGAATTGGGGGCGGTCGCGGCGGCTGTCGTGCGCGCCGTGCCCCAGATCATGGCCAGCACCGGCAGCAGCGGCATCACACCGAGCTCACGGCCACCGATGGACACCGGCACCTGGTGTACGCCCAGCCACATGCTGGCGATCGCACCGAACGCGCCCGTCATGTCGCTGTTGGCAATCAGCAGCTGCAACAGCACCACTGCGGCGATGACCACCAGCGCGACAATGGACGGCCCGAACGCGACCCGGAGCAACTCACGTGCCTGGCGGGTGCCGACTGGCCGGTTACTCACTTGGTGGGCTGCTCCTCGCAATGATCGGCGCGTGCGCGGGAAGCGCACGCGCCGATCAGCTTACGACGGCGCAGGGCCAGATTGCTGTGAAGGCGGCTGCTGTGCCGGGCCGCCGGACGGCGCCGACGAGCCGGACTGCTGCGGCTGACCGTAGGTGGGGTAGCCGGTCGGGGGCGTGGGCGGACCGCTCGGCTGCTGACCTTGCTGCCCCTGCGGGCCCTGCGGGGACTGCACCGGGTAACCACCGGTGTTCGGACCGCTGGAGTAGCCGCCGTACTGCGACGGGTAGCCGGGCTGCTGCGGCTGGGCCTGCTGGTAGGGCTGACCGCCGTGCTGCGGCTGGTGCTGCTGGCCGTAGTACTGCGACGGGCCACCGTACTGGCCATACTGCGGCTGCTGATCGAACTGCGGCTTGGGAGCCGGAGGCGTGATGATGCCCGCATGGAAGAGCAGCGCGGCGATCGCGGCGCCCGCCTGGATCAGGGTGAGGACGAGCAGCACCCAGATCGTCCAGTCGGCGCCGCCGCCCGCGGCCACCGAGACGGAGATGGCGAGCAGCAGGCCCAGCGTGGCCAGGACCGCGGCAGGCGCCACACGGTTCTTCTGTTTCGGCAGCACACTGACACCCGCCACGAGCCCGGCCACCAGCGGAACCGCGATGATCAGCGAACCGATCACCGCCTGGATCTCGAAAGCGAAGCTGACGAAGTAGATGAGCAGGCCCACACCTGCGACCACTGCCAGCAGGATCTCGGGCAGCTTGTTCTCGCCGGGCACCACATTGACCGCGACCGGCGCTGCCGGCGCCGCGGGTGTCTGAGCGGGAACAGCCTTCGCGAACTGCTGGGTGGCATCAAACTGCGAACCCGACTGCGGGGTCGGCGGGTATCCGGGATTACTGGGCGGGTAGGTCATGACCTCTCCTGTGCTATCAAGCTTCGCGACGTGTGTTCACGCAGGCATGAATACCGACCACGTGAGCGATTCGAGCTTCCACGCTAGCGCACCCGGCTGGGTGCCGGGCGCGCGTGCGGGGTGTCAGCGCGGTCTCAAGCTGATACCAGGACGGGTGCGTCGACGGAATCCGTTTCCGCTGCTTCGATCTCGCGAACCAGCGGCAAAACCTTGGCGCCGAAGTACTCGATTTCTTCTTGGAAATGCAGGAATCCGCCGAGGATGAGGTCCACGCCGCGTTTGCGGTAGGCGGCGATGCGTTCGGCGATCTGCTCGGGCGTGCCGATCAGCTGGGTGCGGAAGCCGTCGTTGTACTGCACCAGATCTTCGAAACTTGAATCGGCCCACATGCCCTTCTTGTCGCCCGTGGAGTTGCCCGCCTGCTGCACCGCGCTGTGGAAGCCTTCGACAGCGGGCTTGTTGGCCTTGGCGATGATCTCTTTGAGGACTTCTTTCGCCTCCGTCTCTGAGTCGCGGGCGATGATGAATCCGTTGAGGCCGAACTTCACCTCTCTGTCGGCGTTGCGGGCATGATCGCGTACCTCGACTACCTGTTCGGTCAGCCCTTCGAAGTCTTTGCCGTTGGAGAAGTACCAGTCGGCGTAGCGGCCGCCGTTGCGTCGGGCCGCGGTGGAGTTGCCGCCCTGAAACAGCTCGGGGTTGGGACGATCGGGGGTGTTCAGCGGCTTGGGTTTGAGGGTGAAATCGTGGATTCGATAGAAGTCGCCGCGGAAATCCACGTCGTCCTCGGTCCAGATCTTGCGCAGCACCTGCAGGAACTCCGCGCTGCGACGGTAGCGCTCGTCGTGTTCGAGCCATGGTTCACCCAAGTGGGTGAACTCGTCTTTGAACCAGCCCGAGACGACATTGACGGCGAAGCGGCCATTGCTGAGGTGGTCGGCGGTGGCACCGAGCTTGGCCAGCACTGCCGGCTGCCACAGCCCCGGATGAACCGCGGCGATTACTTTGAGTCTCTGCGTGGCCAGCAACAGGGCAAGGCTGAAACTGGTGGATTCATGCTGGTACTCGGCGCCATAACTGGCCTCGTAGCGAACCTGCGACAAGGCATATTCGAAACCGTTGTTCTCCGCGGTCTGCGCGAGCTTCTTGTTGTACTCGTAGTTCCAGTCGGTGCGCTGCTCGATATCGCTGGTGACCAGGCCGCCGCTGACGTTGGGCACCCAGTAGGCGAACTTGACGTGGTCGGCGATGCGTTCAGTCGTCATGCCGGTGATCCCAGCAAACCGCGGCGGACCCGTCGCGGGTATCGCTCGCGATGAACTTTTCTCGCCGCCGACACAACTAACGAGACGGACCGTCTTGCGACTGAGACTGAAACACGTTCTAATTCTGGTCATGGACTATGGGCTCGTTCTCTTCACCAGTGACCGCGGCATCGCCCCGGCCAAGGCCGCCAAACTCGCCGACGATCACGGCTTCACGACGTTCTACGTCCCCGAGCACACCCACATCCCGATCAAGCGCGAGGCCGCTCACCCCACCACCGGTGACGAGTCCCTGCCCGACGACCGCTACATGCGCACCCTCGATCCGTGGGTGTCGCTGGGTACCGCCTGCGCGGTGACGTCGCGGGTCCGGCTGTCGACGGCCGTCGCACTGCCCGTCGAGCACGACCCGATCACGCTGGCCAAATCCATCGCCACCCTCGACCACCTGTCGGGTGGACGCGTATCGCTGGGTGTCGGGTTCGGTTGGAACACCGATGAACTCGCCGACCACAACGTTCCCCCGGGCCGGCGCCGCACCATGCTGCGCGAGTACCTGGAAGCCATGCGCGCGCTGTGGACCGAGGAAGAAGCCTCCTACGAAGGCGAATTCGTGAACTTCGGACCGTCGTGGGCCTGGCCCAAGCCGGTGCAGTCGCACATCCCCGTGCTGGTCGGTGCGGCCGGCACCGAGAAGAACTTCAAGTGGATCGCCAAGTCGGCCGACGGCTGGATCACCACGCCGCGCGACTTCAACATCGACGAGCCGGTCAAGTTGCTGCAGGACACCTGGGCCGCCGCCGGACGTTCCGGTGCACCGCAGATCGTGGCGCTGGACTTCAAGCCGGACCCCGAAAAGCTCGCCCACTGGCGTGAGTTGGGCGTCACCGAGGTGCTGTTCGGCCTGCCCGACAAATCCGAGGCCGAGGTGTCGGCATACGTCGAGCGGCTCGCGGGCAAGCTGGCCACGCTGGTCTAGTTGCCGGTGGCTTGCGGCGGTTTACGCGCCGAGATCAACGCCATGGTCGCAAAAGTTCGGTTTCGACGACCATGGCGTTGATCTCGTTGATGGCTATGCCAGCGTCGCGGTGTTTCGCTTCTCGCCGGAAGTCACGACGATCGATGCGCCCAGCGGCTCCCCATCGGTGAGCAACCCCAGCAGCGCCTCGTCCGTGGTCGTGGCCAGGAAGCGGCCGCCGTCGGAATCCAGCCGGCCGATGATGATGCCGGTGCGCGGCGTCCAGTCGTAGCGGACGGTGTAGGTCTCGATGGTGGCCGGACCGTCGGCCTTTTCCGTGATGGCGACCCGCTGTTGCGCATTGAACTCGTCCTGCAGTGCCGCGCTGCCGTCGGCCACCCAGTCGGCGGGCCCGGTCGAGTAGATGCCGACCGAATACTTGCTCGCGATACCACCGTTGCCGCCGACCAGTGCGAATTGACCTGGCTTGTCCCGCATTTCATTGACAGCCTCGGCGATGCCGTGCATCGAGTAGTTGTTGCCCGGGCCGCCGAAGAAGGGCAGACCACCGGTCAGCGTGAGACCACGCTCGTCGTCGGGCGCCAGTCCGGTGCCGTCACAGATGTTGAACACCGGGAACGGGAAGCAGCTGTACAGGTCGAACGCCGCGATGTCGTCGAGGGTGATACCCGCGACGCGCAGGGCTTCGTTCACCGCGATCACCGCGGCTTCGCTGTAGCCCAGCTCAGCGCGCTCCAGCAGCTTGATCTCCTTCATGTCGGCATGCCCGCGCAGGTAAACCCACTTCTCCTCGGGCACACCGAGTTTGCGGGCGGATTCGACCGACATCAGCAATACCGCGGCACCCTGATTGACCTGATCGCGCGCCACCATCAACCGCGGGTACGGGTCGCAGATCATCCGGTTGCTCTCGGTGACGGTGGCCAGCTCCTGCGCCGAACGCTCCACCGGGGACGACGAATACGGGTTCTTGGCGGCCACTTTGGAGAACGGCGCGAACAACTCGGCCATCGCCTGCCGGTAATCACTCACCGACAGCCCGAGCCTCGCCCGGCGTGCGTTCTCCAGCAGGCCGTATTGCACCGGAGCGCCGATCAGCCCGTGCTTGACCGTGTACTCGTCGAAGATGCCGTCGTACCCGTAGCCACGGTCCTCCAGCTGTCCCTCGATGGTCTCGGAATGGTCCGGCTTGTCGTCGCGCTTGGAGAAATACCGCAGCGTCGAGGTGTTCTCCGAGCCGAACAGCAGCACCACATCAGTCTCGCCGGCTGCGATGGCGGCCGAGAATTCGGTGACGAGGTGCTGAGGGCTCTGGCCGCCGATCACCTCGAGGATGGCGCGGGCCGGCTCGGCGCCGACATTGCGCGCGACTGAACGCGGGTAGTTGTTGGATACGCCCAGCGTCGCGGACTGCGGGCCCGAGATCTCGAACTGCCGCGTGCCCGCCACAGTGTCGATGGCGTGCGCCACGGCGGCGATATCAGCGCCGGTATCGCGCAAGGCTGCCCTGGCAGCCTCGGTGGCCAGCTCGACCGAGGACATCCCGCGGTAGCCGTCGAGGTCGATGCGTTCGGTGAACTGCCCGACGCCGACGATGACAGGGGTGCGCGGATCGACCATGACAATCTCCTTGACAGCTGTTAATTCGTGAGGCTAACCGATTGCTGTCTGGAGAGTGAAATCGGTGCATATCGACCGTCATCAGCCGCATTACCGTTGATGGGTGACGCAGCCACTGAGAGTTGATACCGCAGCGCTTCGGAGCGCTGCCCGAGAACTGGCCGGGCTGAGCGACGAACTGGACCATTGACTCACAATCATGAGTAGAGTGCACCTACCGCGTCGGGTCCTCGCTGTCTCCGCAATGGTCGCAGCCCTCACGGTTGGCCCTGCAATGCCATCGGCGGAGGCACAGCCACCTGGATTTCCTGATCTCAATGCGTTTACAGAAGCACCGGCCAACCTCGACTTCTCGCGCCCAGACCGTTGGGCCAACGGATATGCATTTTTTCGCACGCCCGACGGTCTAAGTTGCATGATCGGTGGCGTCCGACGGTGCAGTGGACCTATACCCGGCCTGCCCGTGGAATACGGCGAATGCGCCGTCGTTCTGCAGACCCACGAAGAGACCAGTCGCTCAGCCCCTTTTAGATTCGAGAAGTCAGCCGAAGGGTGCCTGTCACCCGCCGACGATCTTCTCAACATCGGTCAGAAGCTAACTCTCACAGCAGACCACACCACCACGTGCGTGGTCGGCGAGGACCGACTAACCGCGTGCATCGACGGCGACGGAAAGCATGGTTTCGTGCTGCAACCGTCGGGCAGCTGGGTGTTCTGATGCGGCTGGCGCGGTGCTTGGCCACCATATTTCTCGGGCTTACGGCATGTTCATCAACACCGGAGTTGCCCGCTCCGCCAGAGGGTTTCCCCGACCTGAACGGATTCACGGCCGTAGACCCCGCTGATTTCAGGTTGGGCGGAAGAGCATTTGTCAGTCCAGAGCAGATCCACTGCGTGCTCGACAACGGACCGCGAAAGACGGTCGTCTGTGGTGGCAACATCGAGGGTGTCCCCGACTCGGTAGGCGGCGCCGGCTGCCCAAGGGTGAGCAAGCCCGAGAATGGGCCAGACGAAGCGCCGTACACCATGTCCCGATCCCAGGGTGCATGTACATCCGCGAGGTTTAAACCCATCTCCACCGGAAAGAAACTCGTTGGCGACAACAGCACCTGCGTCGTCGGCAAGAAGAACCTGGTGGCCTGTATCGACGCCGACCACAAGCACGGTTTCGTCTTACAACCCTCTGGCAGCTGGACGTTCTGACAGGTTGTAGGCGAACGAACTCTGCTGACGCAGCTTCATCTTCTCAAGGCACTCATGGTGTTTGCGCGCGTGATAAGCCAGCGGGAAGTAGGTGAGCCGGTCGGGCAGGATCCGGTAGGCGGCGCGGATCACGGCATAGATGCGCTGAAGTTGACGCTCCTCGGCCTCGCTCCACGTGACACCCAGCTTGGCCCGCAACCGGGGATCGAGCAGCCCGACCACCGACAGATAGTTGAACCGCAGTGCGGGTCGTAGGACCCGACGAACCAAGGGATGCAACAGCTTCGGCACTGACGGCGGGAGCGCGACATTACCGGTCTGCATCTCATCGATCAGCTGTAAGGCCTGGGGCGTACCTTCCACCTTGTCGATCATGGCCTCGTAGTACTCGGTCATCTCGGCGCGCGTCGACGGATAGCCGTTCATCGGCACGTGCAGCAGGCGCGCGAGCCGGCGGTTGTCCCGCAGTAGCTCGTCCTTCTCAGCGTCGGTGAAGTCGCGTCCGATCAGCAGCTTGCCGCCGCCTTCGGCGTTGACGATGTAGCCGGTGGCGATCACCCATTGATATGCCTCGGGATTGAGCGCACTGATCTGCTTTCCGGTCTCGGCGCTCTTCATCGTGATCGGCTGGTGCAGTGCGCGCACCCGGTTTCCCTCGGCGACAGCCTCGGTGCCGCCGTAGGTCCAGCGCAGCACCGAGTCGACGCTGCGAATTGCTCGTCCGCCCGGATCCCCGTGGAACGCAGCCGAATAGCGGCCGGTGATCTCGGCGATGACGGGGTGCATCGCCTGCATCATGAACGCCGCCCCGTCGACGATCAGGAAGGTCCACCTGCCGGTGTGCTCACCGGTCAGGGAGTCGAGCGGAACCAGTTCGATGTCGTCCGATTCTTCGATGGCCGGCATTGAGACGTCCGATGTAGCGGTCATGTAGCGCACCTCCTTGAGCGTGACGCGACGGTAATCTGACCAAAAGGTCGCATTCAAGTCGTATTTGAGTTCGGGGGCTGACATGGAAAACCGCACGTCAACCCAGCGCAAGATCCCCCAGCAGGAGCGTTCTCGTGAGATGGTCGCAAAAATCATTGCGACTGCGGTGAAGATGCTGAAGAAGACCGATCCCGAGCAGATCACCACCAACGCCATTGCCGCCCGGGCCGGGGTCAGCAAGGGATCGGTCTACCAGTACTTCGCCAACAAGGAGGAGCTGATCCATGCCGCGATCGAGCAGCTGGCCGCCGAGCAGGCACCGTTGATCGAGGACATGCTTCGCTCCGTCACCATGGAACAGCCGCAGGAGGCCATGCAGGCGTCGATCGACATCCTGATCGATTTCACGATCGCCAACCGGAAGTTGATCCGCTATGTCGCAGACCGGCCCGACTATGCCCGCACGCTGGAAAACGCCTCTGGCCTGAACGCGACGCTGCTGGCGTTGACCACGCTGCACATGGCGCACTACCGGGACCAGTACCGCCACGAGCTGAGCCCGCGGGCGTTGGCGTGGTTGTTCTTCAACATGGCCGTGGCCACCACCACCCGCTATATCGAAAGCGACGACCCGATCCAGCTCGACGAGCTGCGCAGCGGATTGAAGTTCGCCTCGGCCGGACTGCTGGCGGCCGGGCGACAGTAGCCCGGGGTTCAGCGCCGCCGGTTTCTACGCCACGGTCGCCGTCGGCGAGGCGGATTCATACGGTCACTGCAACATCCACTGGTTTGGGAGGTTGCGGTGTTTGATCGTTCGATGCGTCGGGTGTTGTTTGACCTGGTGTGTGACGGTGTCGCGATGCGTGATGCCGAGCGTCGGGTCGGTGTGTCCAACGGTGCTGGACGGTACTGGTGGTATCAGGCTGGCGGCATGACTCTGCTCAAAGGAAGCAAGGGCACTCGCGGTATCGCCTGCCCGGGAGAGCGGACCCGCGAGGGCGGCCCGGGCCACCGGATCAGCTACGACGAACGCGTGACGATTATGCGGGGCCTGGATCGTGGCCTCAGCCACGCCCAGATCGGGCAGCAATTGGGCCGCGACCGCACCGTCATCTGGCGCGAAGTGCAACGTAACCGCAACGCCGACGGGGACTACCACGCCGGGATGGCCCATGCCCGAGCCTGTCAGAAAGCCAAGCGGCCCAAAGCGTTCAAGCTCAACAACACCGGATTGTGCGCGGCCATCGAAGGGTGGATGGACGATGGGTGGAGCCCGAAGCTGATCGCTGACATGTTGGCCCGCGCTCACCCTGATGACAGGCTGGGCAGGGTGAGCCACGAAACCATCTACAAGTGCCTCTACGTGCAAGGCCGTGGCCAGCTGCGCGCCGATCTGAACAAGTGCCTGTCGACCAAACGCACCGCCCGTAAACCCCGTGGCAGCGAGCGCCGCGGCAGATTCAGCGACGTGATCACCATCAGCCAGCGCCCCGCCACGGTTGAGGACCGTGCCGTGCCCGGGCACTGGGAGGGAGATCTGATCGTGGGCACCGCCTCTGGTAGCGCGATCGGGACCCTGGTCGAGCGCAGCACCCGATTCACCATCTTGTTGCACCTGCCCAACGATCACACCGCGGATTCGGTGGCCAAGGCGATGATCGCGGCGATGAATGAGTTACCAGCGCATCTGCGGCGCAGCCTCACCTGGGATCGCGGCTCGGAGATGGCCGGCTGGTGTGACATCAGCATGGCCCTGCAGGCTCCGGTCTACTTCTGCGATCCGCATTCACCCTGGCAGCGGGGCAGCAACGAGAACACCAACAGGCTGCTGCGGTTCTGGTTCGAAAAAGGCACCGACCTCAGCCGCTACACCAAGGCCGACCTCAAATCCGTCCAGGACAAGCTCAACACCCGACCCCGGCCCACCCTGGACTACGACACCCCCGCCCAACGCCTCGCCGCCCTCATCAACCAAGCCGCATAGCCGATGTTGCGCTAACCACTTGACTTTGAGCCGCGCACAGCGACCCCCACGTCGAAAACGACGAGCAAGGTCGGCCTGGCCGCGACCGTGGCGTAGAAAACCGGTGTAGAAAGCGGCGCGCCAGAAGCCAGCACGCGCCAGAAGCTAGAGCAGCTCCCGCGCCGCCGGGCAGGACATACAGCGTGGCCCACCTCGGCCCGTGCCGAGCTCCGAAGCCTCGATGGGCAGCACTTCGATACCCGAATCGGCCAGCCGGGCATTGGTTTCGGAGTTTCGCTCGTAGGCCACCACCACGCCGGGCGCCAGCGCCAGCGTGTTGTTGCCGTCGTCCCACTGCTCGCGTTCGGCGGTGACGGGATCGAGCCCGGTATCGATCACGCGCAACTGTTCGATGCCCATCGCCGCCGCGGCCGCCTGCACGAACGGAGCCTCGTCGTCAATCCGGATTCCGGTCTCGACGCGGTGAATGGTGAACGCCGACAACGAGTCCACGATGTTCGGGTACATCACCACCGCGTCGACGTCGACCATGGTGCACACGGTGTCCAGGTGCATCTGGGCGCGTTCCTGCCGGATCGGCACCGCGAGCACGGTATGCGCCAGGTCGTCATCGAACAGGCTGCGCGCCAACGCTTCGGCACCCGCCGGGGTGGTCCGCTCCCCCACACCGACCGCCACCACGCCGGGCCCCAGCAGTAGTACGTCACCGCCCTCGACGGGTGCCGAACGCGACTCGTAGGCCCGCCGGACGCCGAGGAATCGAGGATGGTGAGCGTAGATCAGATCGGTCAGCGACGTTTCGCGCACCCGGGCAGGCAGGGCCAGCGAGGTGATGGCGACCCGTGGGCCGATCCAGAACGACGAATCCCGGGTGAACAGCAGATTGGGCAGCGGCTCGATGACGAAGTCACCACCGTGGTGCATGAGCCGCACCAGTGACAGTTCGGCACCGTGGAACGGCACCTCGTTGAAGGTCATGCCTGCCATCAGGATGTGCGCCAGGTCGGCCGGCGCCAGGCCACGAAGGTAGGCCGAAAGTTCCTGAGCCAGCGGGACTCCCAGCCGTCGCGCATCGACGGCGGCCGAGATGCCGTGCATCCGGGCCGCCCCGCTGTGCGCCAGCGCCTCGGTCAGCAGGTCGGCCAGCAGCAGCACCTCGACGCCGCGGGAGCGCAATACACCGGCAAAGGCGTCGTGCTCCCGTTGCGCTTTGGCCACCCACGGCAGTCCGTCGAACAGCAGGGCGTCGTTGTTGCGCGGTGTCAGCCGCTGTAGCTCCGGGCCGGGCCGGTGCAGGATCACGGCACGCAGGGTGCCGACCTCAGAATTGGAACCGAACACCGCAGTTTCCACACCATGACGTTAACTCAACTATGGTTGAGGTGTATGGAGACGCACGAGTTAACTCCTGGCGAGATGTCGCAGCGCAGCGGCGTGGCGGTGTCCGCGCTCCACTTCTATGAGCGCGAGGGCTTGATCACCAGCCGCCGCACCTCTGGCAACCAGCGGCGCTACGCACGCGAGACGTTACGCCGCGTGGCCTTCATCCGGATGTCGCAGCGCCTCGGGATTCCCCTGGCCCGCATTCGCGAGGCGCTGGCCGCGCTGCCCGCCGACCGGGTTCCGACCAGCAAGGACTGGGCCAAGCTCTCGGCCGGCTGGCGCCAGGACCTCGATGACCGCATCCTGCATCTACAACGGTTGCGCGACAATCTGACCGGCTGCATCGGCTGCGGCTGCCTGAGCCTCAAGACCTGCATGCTGACCAACCCCGGCGACGTCCTCGCCGAACGCGGTCCCGGAGCCTCCCGCCTCTAACGCCATCGAACGTCTGTGCGATACACTCGCGCGCATGGAGCTGGCGCTGCAAGGCTCACTGTTCGAGCACGCTGAACGTCGTCGACTCGGCAACGGCGCCTGGGTCGAGCTGCGCTCGGGCTGGTTGCCCGATGCCGACTCACTGTTCGAGGAGTTGATGGACGGGATTCCTTGGCGATCCGAGGAACGCGAGATATACGACCGGGTGGTCGCGGTACCGCGGCTGGTGAGCTTCCACCATCTACTCGACGAACCGGTGCCGCATCCCCGGCTCAAGCAGATCCGGCGCAGGCTCAACGACACCTTCGGCGGTGAGCTCGGTGAACCGTTCACCACCGCCGGCCTGTGCCTGTACCGCGACGGCAATGACAGCGTCGCCTGGCACGGCGACACCATCGGCCGCAGCCGCACCCAGGACACCATGGTGGCCATCGTGGGGCTAGGCGCAACAAGGGTTTTCGCGCTACGGCCGCGCGGCGGCGGTCATGCCCTCCGCCTGCAGCACCGCCACGGCGACCTGCTGGTGATGGGCGGCTCCTGCCAGCGCACCTGGGAGCATTCGATCCCGAAGACCACCAGCCTGGTCGGGCCGCGCATCAGCATCCAATTCCGCCCGCAGGACGTGCGCTGACTAACCGCGGACGGCGGCGACCGCGGCGGTGAGCAGGTCGCGGGCCCGCTTGTCATCCACCTTCGCCACCGGCTTGCCGGGCACGACCAGCGGGTTGGCAGTGACGATCACCATGAAGGTGTCGAAACTGGCGACGTAGTTGTACAACTCTCCGGTGCGCGGCTGCCCGCCCACGACGGTCTGGACGATTCGATGTGTCCCGGTGGTACGCGCGCCGTCGATCTGCGGGGACTCGACCACGTCCACCTGCCCACGCATGGCCGGGCCAAGGAACTTCACCTGTTTGCAGGCGTCACCCGGCTCATTGAGCGGGATCATCTCGGAGGTCTCCAAGGCCATCACGATGAACCGGTTGCCCGCGCCTTCGGCTGTGGTGGCGGCCATGTTGCCTTTCAGCCCCTCCGGCAGTGACTGTCCCTCGGCGAACTTCGCACAGTCGGCGGGCTCCACCTTGACTCCGGGCGGCATTTTCTGCGGCGCCAGCATTTTCGGGTCGATGCCGGCCGGGGCGACATCGGTGACCTTGAACTCCGGGCCGAAGCTGGAGCGCACCTGGGCGACATTGGCGATGTTCGCGTTGGCGGAGGTCGGCTGATCCGATTGACCGCAGGCGACCAATCCGGTGGCGCAGGCAAGTACGCCCGCGGCGGCGAGTAAGACGTTGCGGTTCGACATCGCTGGTTAACATACCCGGCACCGGTGACTCAGCCGCGCAACGCCGAAACCGTTTTCACCAGCAGGTCGGAGGCGAACGCGGCGTCGAGAGCGGGTTCGGGAGATCCGGGATCGGTGACGACCGTGATGAACAGGTGGTAGCCGGTGCCCTCCGAATCCAGATCGGCAGTGAATGTGTCGGCGTGAGATCTGGTTTCGGTGCCGCCTTCGACGACGGTGGTGACGGCGGTGGACATGCCAACGGTCACCGCACCCTCGATCGCCGGAGCGGGGACCGCAGCGACGGTCCCGGTGGAATGCCCGCCCGACACCGTCCACTCTCCGCACGGCGCGTCGGGCTCAGATTGGTCCATCCCCTTCACCTTCGCCACGGCGGCATAGACGATGCCGCCGGGCCCCGACGCCGACCAACCTCTGCCTGGCTCCGTGTCGGGCGCGGCCGGGGCAGCGCAGTGCGCCGGGTCGGCCGTCCAATCCGGTCCGAAACCCCACAGCGACACCGGAGTCGCCAGGGGGTCCAAGGCCACCACCTCGTAGCCGGCGGGCAGGTCCCGGCGTACCCGGTAGATGCGAACCGGATTCACGGTCGCCGAGTCTGCTGCGGGCTGCGGCCCTGACGATGTCGGCGCCGGTTGCGGTGCGGGCCGCGGTCCGCACGCCACCCCGGCCAGGGTGCACACCAGGAGAGCCGTCGCGGCGGCGAAAAGGCGCACGCGGCGTTGATACCACAGCCGGGGTTTGCTGTCGAGGACGGTCGCAGCGCTCGTTGTCAACTGATTTTTGATGGATCACCACGCGACAAGTGTTGCGATACAGCGGAATTTAATCGTGACGCAGCGGGTTGCCACCACTAGGACATCCACGACCGTGAGGGGCAGAACAGGTGTACGGACTGACTGGAGCTGTGCTGGCAGGCGGCGCGCTGTCAGCACTGGCCCTCGGCTTTCCCGCCACGACCCTGGCATCGCCGTCGGGGGTCGGGTCGGCGCAGGACACTGCCGACGAACTCGAACGCCAGGGATTCGACGTGATCATCTATCGGTCGGGCACGGCTTCGCTCGACCGCTGCACCGTCTCATCGGTCCGGCCGGCGCAGATTCTGCGGCAGACGGTGTACCTGTCGGCGAACTGCTGAGCAGGACTCCGGCAACGTCATCGAACATTTCACTGCGCAAAAGACTGCACCGCAGGAGTGGGACTTCTGCCAGCTAATGCCCAGGAAAGCGTTTATCGTGCAAATCAGTTGCGCCTCGCCGGGGCGTCCAACCGATTGGAGACCGATGACCACCGCAACGAGGGCCGGCGGAATCGCCGTCACTGTCGTCGTGCTCGGGGTCGCACTCGCCGGCTGCGGCAGCAAGACGGTGTCCGGCACCGCAACCGAAGCGACCGGGACCGACGGCACCAGCGAGACCAGCAGCGCACCGACCAAGACCAAGGCCGAGGGCACGGGCACTCCCACAGCCGGGCACCAGTACACCATCGTCGACTACATCCGCGACAACAACATCACCGAGACTCCGGTGCACCGGGGCGATCCGGGCACACCCACACTGGATCTCCCGATCCCGGAAGGATGGACGGACGCGACCTCGTCGGCTCCCGAATGGGCCTGGGGCGCAATCGTATCCACCGATCCGGCATTCGAGGCCGATCCGCCTTCGATCATCGCGCTGATGTCCAAGCTGACCGGTGATGTCGACCCGGCCAAGATCTTGGAGTACGCGCCGAACGAGATCAGGAACCTGCCGGGCTATGAGAACCAGGGTGACGGCTCGGCGGGACAGCTGAGCGGATTCGACGCGTACCAGATCGGCGGCACCTACGTGAAGGACGGCGCCACCCGACTCATCGCCCAGAAGACCGTCGTGATTCCAGGCTCCGACGGCCTGTTTGTGTTGCAGTTCAACGCCGACGGCACCGAGGACCAGATGGGCCCGTTGATGGATGCCACCTCGGCCATAGACGATCAGACGGTCATCACGCCGTAGGCGACTGTCGAGAGAAGGCCGACGCCGCAGCGACCTGCTCGGGCGTTGGCCGTACCCCGGTGTAGCGCTCGAATTGCTCGGCGGCCTGCAGGGCGATCACCTCAGCGCCGGTGATGACTTGCATGCCTGCCGATCGGGCTGAGGTGATCAGCGGGGTTTCGGAAGGCATGGCCACCACGTCGACGACGGCGCGGGCCGCTGCGACGGTGGCCGGCTCGAATGGGCTGCGGTGTTCGTCGGGTCCGCCGGCCATCCCGATCGGGGTGACGTTGACCAGGATGGGTGCGGTGAGGCTGCCGACCTCGGGCGCATAGCCGTAGCCCAGCGCATCGGCCAGCGCAGGCCCGGTTTCGGTATTGCGCGACACCACTGTGCCTTTGCGAAAGCCTTTGTCCCGCAATGCTGCCCCCACAGCCTTGGCCATGCCACCACTGCCCTGGAGCAGCACCGCGTCGTCCGGGTCCAACCGCTCGACGAGCTGTTGCACCGCCAGGTAGTCGGTGTTGGAGGCCACCAGACGGCCGCCGGGCACCGACACGTCGTTTACGATCGTGTTGACCGCGCCGATGGCCAGGGCCGAAGGCTCGATCTCGTCGACGAGGGCCATGACATCCTTCTTGAACGGCATCGAGACTGAACAGCCCCGGATGCCCAACGCCCGCACACCGCCGATGGCCGCCGCGATATCGGTTGCGGTGAAAGCCTTGTACAGGTAGTCGAGGCCGAGTTCGTCGTAAAGGTAGTTGTGGAACCGCGTACCGATGTTGCTCGGCCGGGCCGCCAGCGAGATGCACACACGCGTGTCTTTGTTCAGTGGTGGCCTCCGGCCACCGGCGGCCAACGGCGACTGACTCACTGGCTCACCGCCCGGATCACCTGCCGCGTCACATCCCTGATCTTCGCCGCCAGCTCGGGGTCCAGGTTCAGGGTGTCGACGGCGGGCACGGCCACGTCGGTGAGCACCACGCCGAGGTCCTCACGTTCCCATACCGCGCCGAGCCGGTCCAAGATGCGCCGCATCGCGTAATTGTCACTCAACACGCGTGCGGTAAACCGTTGAATTCCAAGGTAATCCGCGGACACCACGAGAGCATCCATCAGAAAGGTGCCGATGCCGCGGCCCTGATAGTCGTCGCCGACGGTGAATGCCACCTCGGCCGTCGCGGCATCGTGCCCTTCGCGGACCACGCGGGCGTCGGCGACGACAGGCCCCAACGCCCCCTCGGTCATCACCCAGACGAAATGATCGGCGTAGTCGACCTCGAACAGATACTCCAACAGCGCTTTGGTGGGTTTACGCACCGATTGAAAACGCCGGTACAGCGTTTCGCTGGAGAACTCGACGGGCCCGTTCATGGTGCGCTCGACGTCGCCGGGCAGCACCGGACGTAGGTAGAACCAGTCGCCGTTGCGCATCTGCACCGGGATCGGCGTGATGAATGCAGCCAGCCGCTGGCGCGCGATGCGCACCATGCGGTCGAACATCCCGGGCAGGTGCAGGATCACTTCGAACGCGTCGCGGTCGCCCACCCAGCCGGTGACCGGTTCCAGAGCGGTCACCGTGGCGGTGCGCGACGCGTCGCGCAGCAGCGCGATCTCCCCGATGATCAGACCTGGGTCCAGATCGGCGACGACGGCCTGACCGTCGGGGCCGTCGTGGACCACCTGTGTCCGCCCTGAGGCGATCAGCATGAATGTCAGGGCCGGATCCCCCTGCCGGATCAGCACCTGGCCCGGCACTGCCGACAGCGGCCGCAGCAGGGCGGTCAACGGCACCAGTACGGACGGCCGGCATCCGGCGAAGAATTCCAGCGCCGCCAGATCGTCGGCACTGATCTCGGTCAGATCGGCCACGTCCCCAGGCTACGACGCTGCCGCGAGCTGGGTCAGGGCTTGGCGAATCCGGCCTTGGCTAGCGCGGATCGGCCGGCCTCACCGGTTACGAGGTCGACGAAGCGGTGCGCCAGGTCGGCGTGCTTGGACTGTTTGAGCACAGCGATCGGGTAGGTGTTGACCGCCTGGGCGGCCTCGGGAAAAGCCACGGCAGTCACCTTGTCGCCGGCGCCGGCCGCGTCGGTCACATAGACCAGGCCGGCATCGGCCTGCCCGCTGGTGACCTTGCCGAGCACGTCGGTGACGGAGGTTTCCTCACTCACCGGCGACAGCGTGACCCCGGCGGCCTTCTCGACCTTTTCGGTGGCGCCGCCGCACGGCACGGGCGGGGCGCACACCACCACGCTGGTTCCAGGCTTGGTCAGATCGGCGAAAGTCTTGATGCCCTTCGGATTTCCCGGGGCGACGGCGATGGTCAGGGTATTGGTCGCGAAGTTGACCGGACCCCCCTCGACGAGGTCCGCGCCCACCGCCTTGTCCATGTTCCGGGTGTCGGCCGAGGCGAACACGTCGGCGTCGGCCCCCTGGGTGAGCTGAGTGACCAGGTCCGAGGATCCGGCGAACGAGAACTCCACAGAACTCCCCGGGTTGTCGGTTTTGAACTGCTCGCCGATTTCGGTGAACGCGGATTTCAGCGACGCGGCGGCGAACACGGTGATCGAACCGCTCCCGGCGCCAGACGGGGAAGCCGGGGCCGATTCCGTGGCCGAACTGCAGCCACCGATCAGGGCCGTTGCTGCCACCCCGGTAAGTGCCAGGGCGAACATCCGGGCTCGGGTCATGACTTTCCTTTCGGGGTTTCCACGATCACGGTCGTGGCCTTGACCACGGCGACGGCGACACTGCCGGGGGCCAACTCGAGTTCACGCACCGACTGGCTGCTCATCAGCGACACCACGGTGAACGGTCCGCACTGCATCTCGACCTGGGCCATCACCTCGTCGGCGACGACGTTGGTGACCAGCCCGGTGAAGCGGTTGCGCGCCGAGCTGCCGATGCCGAGCGGATCCTTTGGCGCCGCAGCGGCGTTGGCCCGCGCGAACGCCGCCAAAGCCGCCCCGTCGATCACCTTGCGGCCGGAGCCGTCGAGGTGGGACGGCAGGGATCCGTCGTCGATCCAGCGTCGCACCGTGTCGTCACTGACCCCGAGCAGTTCGGCGGCCTCACGCACCCGGATCTCTGGCATCGCGTCAGCGTATCGACACCTCGTGCCTCCAACAACCGCAAACACCGCGCAATCACGCCACTGGATCCGCAGGTGCGGGTCTTGACCGCCACATCCTCGAATGCTAAGCAAGTGCTCAGCATTCATGGGCAGTTGAGACGAAGGGGAACCACATGGCGCTGCAGACAGTTCTGGACGACCTCCGCGACCGACCGGGTACCGGGGAGACGATTCCGGTCATCGACCCGGCGACCGAGGAGCAGATCACCGAGTTCCGGGACTGCGGGCCAGAAGCGGTCAACGAGGCCGTCGCCGCTGCGAAATCGGCCTACCAGTCCGGTGTTTGGACCGACATTCCGGCCCGCCGGCGCGCCAAGGTGCTGTGGCAGCTGGGCGATCTGATCGACGAGCACGCCAAGGAATTCGCCGAGCTGGAATCGCTGGACGCCGGCATGCCGCCGATGCAGGCCGAGATGATCGTCTCCACCTGCGCCGAGTTCTTCCGCTACTACGCGGGCTGGTGCACCAAGCTCAACGGCAGCAGCTACCAGGTGCAGATGGAGGGTGGCGTCAACAGCAATTACTCAAACCTGCACGCGTACACCACCAAGGAGCCGTACGGCGTGGTGGGCCTGATCTATCCGTGGAACGGCCCGCTGTTCAACGCCTGCGCCAAGATCGCCCCGGCTCTCGCCGCCGGCTGCTCCAGCGTCGTCAAGCCGGCCGAGGAGACCCCGTTGTCGGCGGTCTTGCTGGAGCGGCTGATCGGCGAGGCCGGCGTCCCCGATGGGGTGGCCAACTTCGTGATCGGTTACGGCGCCACCGCGGGTGCTGCGATCACCGCGCACCCCGATGTCGAGAAGGTCGCCTTCACCGGCTCCACCGAGGTCGGCAAGCAGATCATGCGGGACTCGGCGGACAACTTGAAGAAGGTCACCCTGGAGCTGGGCGGAAAGTCACCGGTGCTGATCTACGAGGACGCCGACCTCGACATGGCGATCATGATGGCCTCGATGGGCATCTTCGTGCATTCCGGGCAGGGCTGTGTGTGCGGATCACGAATCTTCGTGCAGCGCAGTGTGTATGAGCGTGTTGTTCAAGGCATCTCGATGATCGGCGAGAACCTCGTCCTGGGCGGCCCCAAGGACGAGGGCGCCATGATCAGCCCACTGATCAGCCAGAAGCAGCTCGACCGGGTGCTGGGCTATATCGACCAGGGCAAGCGCGACGGCGTCGAGATCGTTTCCGGCGGTTACCGACTCGACCGCAAGGGTTACTTCGTCAAACCCACGGTACTGACCAACGTCGACCCGGCCACCAGCCGCCTGTACAAGGAAGAGATCTTCGGACCGGTCGTCACGATCCTTCCGTTCGACGATGACGACGAAGCCATCGCGATGGCCAACGACACCGACTACGGCCTGGCGGCCACCGTATGGACCACCAACCTGGCCCGTGCACACAGCTTGGGTAGGCGCCTGCAGGCCGGCATGGTGGGGCTGAACTGTCAGCTGACGTTCGACCACAACGTGCCGTTCGGCGGTTTCAAGCAGTCCGGAGTCGGCAAGGAGTTCGGCTACGAGGGTATCGAGGGCTACCTCAAGACCAAGTCGATCTGGGCGCAGCTGTAGCGGGCGAGCGTTCGGTCACACCGAGAACTGGACGGCGGCGAGCTCGAGGGCCTTGCCCTCGAGCCGCTGCCCCAGGTAGATCTCGGCCTGCATGAGCCGCTCGCAGTACCACCGGATGTCCTCGGCGTGCTCTCGCGATGCGGTGTACCGCGTGGCCATGGTGGCCACGTCGATGCGCCTCGTGTCGCGCACCTTCAGATCCTCCGACACCTGGAAACCGTCGTCCTCGGCGGCGGCGATGGCGTCGAGTACCTGCCCTACGGCCAGGCGGATGTCGCGGCAGCCGTTCTCGGCGATCTCGGAGGCTTCCCGCTGAATGTCGCCCTGTCTGCGGACCACGACTGCGTCCGCGCTGACGCGCTCGCTCGCGGCTTCGCCGGCGTCACCGGACCACTCCGCACCACCGGGTGCGCAGACATTCTGCCGATGCCACTCGAACAGCGTTTCGGATTCGGCCGCCAGCTGCCGCCAGCGGGCTGCAGCTTCCGCCAGATACGTTGTGTCCCAAGCCTCTAGCTGAGAACGAGTCAGTTCTACACCAGATGGGCCGGTGCCGGAGGAATCATTCACATCAACTCCGCCAGGCCGCCGGCGTTTTGCTCGTCGACTGCGGAGTATCGCTGCGCGGCGGCAGACAGGTCCCCGGCCTGCGCGCTCACCCGACTCGCCTGGGAAGCCCGTGCAGTGACCACCGCGCCGTCCATCGCGATGACGCCGGTACTGCTCGGGTAATGACCGGCATCTGGACTCGCCGGGGCGTTCCCCAATTCGGCAGCGATCATCTCGCTGCTAGTGGCCCCCGCCCGAAGCGCCCCCGGGTCCACTCTCAGATCGTTTGCCATAGCAATCCCCCAACTGGCCAATCTGCTCCCCGAGGCTAACCGAATCGGCTGGGTTGAGCCCAGGGGCTGAGCAAGTATGCCATTGCAGACTGGCGTCGACCAAGAGCGGGTTCGACGTCTGCCGTCCACCGGACGGCCATCAACCGGCCATCGTCAAGCCTCCACTGACACTGAGGACTTGGCCAGTGATGAAGCTGGCATCGTCGGAGGCGAAGAACGCCACCGCCTTGGCGACTTCCTCAGGTTTGGCGATCCGGCGGAACGGGATCGCCCTGACGAGCCCATCGCGCACCTTGTCGGGAAGCGAATGGAACAGCGGGGTGTCGGTCGGTCCAGGGCAAACACAGTTGACGTTGATCTGGTGGCGGGCCATCTCTCGCGCCAACGACTTGGTGAAGGCAATCACCCCACCCTTGGTGCCGGCGTAGACGGTCTCCCCGAGACTGCCCACGCGCCCTGCATCGCTGGCAATGTTGACGATCTTTGCCGAATTTCCCTCGGCGAGGATCACTTCGAGGAAGGAATGAGTGAGCCGGACCGGCCCGAGAAAATTCACGGCGACCAAGGACCGCCACAGCTCGTCATCGTTGGACATGAACGGTTCGACCCGGTCGAACCCGGCGGCGTTGACGATGATGTCGGGGATACCGTGCGCGGCGACCACCTCGTCGCGCAGTGTGCTCACCGCTTCCGCATCAGCCAGATCGACCACATGGGACGTGGCGCCGGCACAGCTCTGCCCGGTGCGGCTCAGTCCCGATCGGTCGCGGTCGACTGCCGCGACGGTGGCTCCAGCATCCGCAAGCTCGATCGCGATGGCGCGGCCGATACCCGAGGCTGCACCAGTCACAACGGCGACTTTGTCTTCGAATCGCACAATCTGACCTCCGGATCTGCGGTGATGTGGACGCTGGACTCACTATCGGCCGCCTCAAAGAAGAAATCAACTGCACGGTCGATAATTGACTTGAATGGTCGAAAGTTCGTAAGTTTGGTTGGTTGCCGTGTCCGTACAGGAAGGACGCTTCCCATGGATTTCTCTGATTACCAGCAGCTGACGCTGACCCGCCGGGACAACGGCGTCCTGTTGATCACGCTGAACCGGCCCGAGAAGTACAACGCCGCCGACGAAGGCATGCACACAGAGCTGGCCAACATCTGGAAGGACGTGGCCGCGGACCCACAGACCCGGGTCGCGGTGATCACCGGCGCAGGCAAGGCCTTCAGCGCCGGTGGCGACCTGGCCATGGTTGAGCGCATGGCCGGAGACTACGACCGGGTCTCCCACATGCTCGGCGAAATGAGCGACCTGGTCTACAACATGATCAACTGCGACAAGCCGATCGTGTCCGCCATCAACGGCGTCGCCGTCGGTGCCGGCGCGGTGGCCGCCTTGCTCGCCGACGTCGCGATCATCGCCGAGGACGCCCGGATCGGCGACGGCCACGTCAAACTCGGGGTCGCCGCGGGCGACCATGCCGCGATCATCTGGCCGCTGCTGGCCGGGACCGCGAAGGCGAAGTACTACCTGATGACCGGCGAGATGATCGACGGAATCGAAGCGGAGCGGATCGGCATGGTCGCCAAAGCGCTTCCGCGCGAGGAGGTTCTGGATGAGGCCCTGCGGATCGCCGACAACCTGGCCTCCGGCGCCCAGCAGGCGATCCGGCTGACCAAACGCGCGCTCAACAACTGGTTGCGCAACGCGGGACCGATCTTCGACCAGTCCGCTGCTTACGAGATGCTGACCTTCCTCGGCCCCGATGTCGTGGAGGGCTACACGGCGCTGCGCGAAAAGCGTTCGCCCCGTTTCCCTTCTGCTCAGTAGAACAGGCACAGGGCACGGTCGACGATCGCGGCGCGCAATTCGGTGCGGTTGTCGTCGTGTATCCCCGGCCCGATCCAGACCGACGACTGGTTGAGCACACCGTGCAGGCACTGCAATGCGACATTGACGTCGGGACAGGTGAACTCACCCGCTGCCACACCCCGTTCCACCACCCGGCGGAACACCGCGTCGTGACGCCGGCGCATGTCCTTCATCGGCTCGTCGAAGACCTCGGGCCAGCCCCGCGGCCAAGAAAAAACGGCGGCCACCTCGGGTGCGGTCTCGGTGAGTATGCGGATCTGTTCATCGATCAACGCCGCCAGATGTTCTCGGGCGCCCACGTCGCCGACCGCCTCTTCACGGGCCGCCAGCCGCTGCAGGACTTCCTGGGTGAGCGTCTCCAGCGCGGCGGCCACGAGCGCATCTTTCGATGAGAAGTAATGGTAGAGCGTAGCTTTGGCGATATCGGTCTGTTCGGCGACCTCTTCGAGGCTCATGCCCTGGTAGCCGGACTCGGTGAGGATTCGGGTGGCGGTCTTGACGATCTCGGCCTTGCGCCGGTCACGGCGTCGCGCCACCCGGCTGGAACCCGCGGGCTGATCCTCCACGGGCCCATCCTAACCACGGTCGGTCGACTACTCGACCGAGCGGACGAATCACATCGAACGCGCAGCGTTGGGCTCCGTGACAACCATCCCGGGCCCGGTGGCGAATGTTGAACAGCTACACGCTCGGCACGGGGTCCAGGACGGACCTATGCCCGAGGAATCCGGGCCCGCGCCACCTGTGCCGCACCATTGCCGGTGATCAACCAGAGGGTGGCGAGTTGGGCGATGAAATCGTCGAGGGACAGATCGACTCCCCCGTTGACGAATTCGAGGATGGCGTCGGCCGTGCCGCCGACGATGAACGCCGGCGCCACCTTGGCCAATGGATCCTTCTCCAACTCGACGCCGTGCACGCTGCGCCCATGGTCGATCAGGACATCGGTCAGCCGGTGCATGACGGTGGTGCGATGAGCATCGAGCTCAGGTAGAGCGGCAACACCCCCAAGCAGGACCCGTGCGCGACGGGGGTCGTCGACGAGTGCCCGCACGGCGGCCGCCACACTCGCCATGGCCTGGACTTCCAGGGGCTCCTGCGCGGCAGCGTCCGCTGCCGCCACCGTCGCACTGCGTACTCCGTCGGCTATGTCATCGACGACGGCGGCGGCCAGGCCATCGAGATCGGTGAAGCTCTCGTAGAAGTAGCGCTTGTTGAGATTGGCTGCCGTACAGAGCTTCTCTACAGTCGCACTTCGCCATTCGTTGCGTGTCATCACGTCCATGGCGGCATCCACGAGACGCTCACGCCGTTGCCGACGCCGAGCATCGGCAGATTGGCCCCCGTAAACGCGATTGGCCGTTGACACCACCCCGACATTCTGGCACGGTTCCGTACCAGACATTAGGCACGATTCCGTACCAGATATTCGAGAGAGGTGCCCATGACTACCGCAGACACCCAGGCGCACGGCGCCAGCCGCGCACCAGAACCGGCCAAGATGTCGGCGCTGGACGACTTGCGCGAGTTATCGCTCACCTCGCCCGTACTGGCGCGCCACCAGGGCTGGGACTACCTGCAGCGCCTCGGCAAGTCCGGACGCCGCGACCAACTGGCCGCCCTGTTCGAACGCGGTCAGGCGCCCGATGGACCACACGGCGCCCTGGAGGGGCTAATCGTCGGCAACCTGTTCGGCATCCCTGAGGCACATCTGGCCAATCCGCTGTTGAAGATCGATCCGACCTGGCGCGGAAAGACATTCGACACCCACACTGGCTTCAACCGCCTCTCCTTGTTGGCCAAGTACGCGATGCGCGTCATCGCACCCCTCTACCGCGGCCTGCACCGGGCCGGATCCGAGATGGTGGGATTCCAGTTCACTCATTGCATCGACACGGCGGCCATCCCGCCCTACATCAAAGTGCGGGCCCTCGACTACAGCCCGGATGGGTACCGCAACCCGAGCGTGCGCACGTTCCCGATCAAGCGGACCCGCGACGAAGTCGTGGAGCTGCTGCCAGGGCTCTATCTCGGGCGTGCCTTGCTGAGAATGCACAGCGGCGAGGTTCGGCTGATCGCGTATTTCGCGTTGCGCGAATTCACCGACGAGAGCGCCGGCCGATGATCGACCTCACCGGAGCCGTCGCCTGCGTCACCGGGGGCGCCCGCGGCATCGGCCGCGCTACCGCGGTGGCGCTGGTCGAGCGGGGCGCAACGGTGTGGATCGGTGACGTCGACGCCGACGAGGCAGCCCGCACTGCCGGCGAGATCGGCGCCAACGCAACACAACTCGATGTCACTGACGAGTCAAGCATGGCGGCATTCCACCGGGCGGCATCTGCCGACGGACCCGTGGCGATGTTGGTGAACAACGCAGGCATCCAGCACATGGGCCCGTTCGTCGACCAGAAGCTCGCGGCATACCACCAAGAGATCGCGGTCAATCTGACTGGCGTCGTAAACGGCATGCACGAATTCCTTCCCGGCATGCTCGAGCGCAATCACGGCCACATCGTGAATGTCGCTTCGATGGCGGCCAAGGTGACCACGCCAGGGATGTCGGTGTACTGCGCGACGAAGTACGCGGTGGCGGCCTTGTCGCGGGCTGTTCGCGCCGAAATCGCCCACACCGATGTCACCGTCACTACCGTCATGCCCACGGCAGTCCACACCGACCTGACAGCAGGAGTCACACTCGATCTTCTCCCCACCCGCCAGCCCGACCAGATCGGAACCGTCATCGCCGACAGCGCACGAAGCCCCGGACGCGAAGTCACCGTCCCGAAATGGTTGTCGCCGTTCGGGTTGCTGGAGGAGGCCACGCCGGAGCCCGTGATGCAACTGCTCAAACGACTGGCCACCCGAAACGAGCCACCGGGCCATTTCGACCCAGACCGTCGCCGCGACTACCTGAATCGGATCAACCGATGACGACTCTGGCGACCTTGTCTCGCGTCTCCGTCGAACAAGCACCGCCTCCAAGCCTTCGGAGCTGCCGTCACCTCGCGGTTTCCCAGCGGTGAGCGCCCTCTGGCGACGCCACGGCCGGGATCGAATCTCAAACCGGTGATGGGTGACTATGGCTTTCCGTTCCTCGGCCACGTGCTGAGCTCGCTGGCCGATCCCCTCGCCTTCGCCCGAGACCGCTACGAGCGCTACGGGCCGGTGTCATGGGCCGGCGGAGTCGGCTTCCGCGTCGTCGGCCTCATGGGGCCCGAGGCCCTGGAAACCGCATGGGTCAACCGCGACAAGGTATTCTCCAGCACCCGCGGCTGGGCACCGGTCATCGGCCCGTTCTTTCACCGCGGGATGATGCTGCTGGACTTCGACGAACACCGCGACCACCGCCGCATCATGCAGCAGGCATTCACCCGTAGCGCGCTGAACGGCTATCTGGAGCTGATGCGCCCCAGCATCGACCGCACATTACGCAATTGGCCATCGGCACAGGGTTTTCCGTTCTATCCGTCGATCAAGCACCTGCTGCTCGAGCAGGCGGCCGAGGTGTTTGTGGGCACGCACCTCGGTCCTGAATCCGATCAGCTGTCGGCAGATTTCCACGACACCGTAAGGGGCGGGCAGGCCCTGCTGCGGGCAGATGTACCCGGCGGGGTCTGGGCCAAGGGGCTGCGAGCACGCGCGCGGCTAGAACGGTACTTCGCCGAGCAGGTGCCCGATCGTCAGCGCGGCGACGGCACCGACCTGTTCTCGATGTTGTGCCGCAGTGAGGACGAAGACGGCGCCCGATTCACCCCCGCCGACATCGTCAACCACATGATCTTCCTGCTGATGGCGGCCCATGACACCACCGCGATCGCGCTGTCCATGCTCACCTACGAGCTGGGCCGCAATCCGCAGTGGCAGGAGGCGCTGCGCGAGGAAGCGCTCGGTCTACCCAACGACACCCCCACGGTCCTTGACCTGGACAACTACCCGTTGCTGGACGCCGCGTTCAAAGAGATCCTGCGGATGTACGCGCCGGCGGGTGCGCTGTTCCGCCAAACCATCCGCGACACCGAGATCCTGGGGCACTTCGTCCCTCGCAAGACCCAGGTGGCCATCAATGTCTATGCCTCCATGCGCCTTTCGGACTGGTGGCCCGATCCTGACAGGTTCAATCCCGAGCGGTTCGTGAACAACTCCGCAACCCGCGCCGCGGTGAGCCGTTATGCGTTCGCCCCCTTCGGCGGCGGGGCGCACAAGTGCATCGGTCAGCAGTTCGCGGACGTGACAGTCAAGAGCACCATGCATCAGATGCTGCGGCGTTTCGAGTGGAGCGTGCCGAAGAACTACCGCCTGCAGCTGACCTGGGGAACCGGGCCAATGCCCGCCGATGACCTACCGATCGACATGCGGGCGCGGGCCCAGCGTTAGTGCTCGAGCGGGTGGACCGGCAGCGCCTCCCATCGCGGATAGAGGATTGCCGGGCCCAACCAGCGAGCAACGAATCGGCGTAACGCAGCTCCCCTGCGTGGAAAGCGCCCGGGATCGGTCAGCATGGATTGCACTGTGCGCAAAGTCATCTCGGCAAGTTCATGCAGAGTGTCGTCGTCGAATCCGTGAAGCTTCCAATCGACATCGAGGCGATGAAAAACGGACAAGCAGAACGCGATTGCCGTGTCAGAAGTCAGGGACACGACCGCTTCGCCGTCGTCGCCCCTAGTCAGTAGCTTCTCCAGCTGCGGATCACCGGAAAGGTTCTCGATTCCGAAGGAAATGCTTTCGACTACCCCAGTGACCGGGTCCTTCAGGCCGGCGACGTGATCTACCAGCTGGTCGATGAATCCGTTGACGGCACGCATGGCGCTCGCGATGAGCAGCGCGTCGGCATTGGGAAAGTAGCGGTACACCGTCTGGCGGGTGACTCCGAGTCTGCGGGCCACGTCGGCGAGGCGTATCCCCGCTCCGTGCTCGGCGATCTCTTCATCTACCGCAGTGAGGATGCGGGAGATGGCTTCGTCATCCGACGCGGGCGTCGTACCCGCCCAGCCACGACTACGCATCCGCCGCCACGAGCCTTTCACTGGTGAATTCGATCGGAAGAGTCGTCGGACCGGTCATTCCCAGTAGGGATTTCCACGGGGCTCGACCGGCGCGATGCGTGGCCTTGAGGCGGCGAGTCAGGACCGTGAGTGCTTCCGCCAGTTCCCGGCGGGCAAGGTTCGCTCCGAGGCAGTAATGCGCGCCGCCACCGAAAGTCAGAATCGCCGGAACATCCTTACGCGCGATGTCGAAGCGGTCCGCATCGGTATAGACGGCTGGGTCTCGATTGGCCGCAAAGGTGTTCGCAAGGACGAAGGTTCCCGCAGGGAACAGATAGCCACCGAACTCGACATCCTCGACGGCGGCTCGCGGCACGATGCAGGCCGCGGGTGAGTGCCGCATGCTCTCCTCGACCGCCTGCATGGCGAGTTCGGGATGGTCGCGCAGCTTCGCCCACTGATCCGGATGCTCGCAGAGCACCTGAACCGAGGCGGCCAACTGGTTACGCGTCGTATCGGTTCCCGCCATCAAGAAGCCGGCCACCAGCATGCGGAGTTCATCGAGATTGAGCCGATCACCGTCGCTTTCGGCACGGATGAGCTCCGACAGCAGATCATCGGTCAGATTGTCGCGGCGCGTGGCGACCATGCCGTCGACGTACGTGTCAAGCTCGTCCCACGCACGCATGATCGCCGACTCGTCGAAGTTGACATCGGGCTGGAAGTTGAGCGCTTTGAAGACCTCCTCCGTCCAGTCGGCGAACAGCTGCCAGTCCTCGCGAGGGGCGCCGAGCAGGGCACACATGATCGGAGTGGGATAGGGACGGGCGATGTCGGTCACGACATCACATCGCCCCGCGTCCATCACCCCGTCGACCAATTCGTTGACCACCTCGTGGATGGTGGCTTGAAGACGCGATGTGGCTCGGGGGGTGAATGCCTTGGAGACCAGTTTGCGCAACCGGACATGTGGTGCACCGTCGAGGCCCAGCAGGCTGCTCATCATCTTGTCGAACAACGGGCCGGACGTAATGCCCTGCGCCGCCAGAGTGATGCCGGGCGGGAGACGGAACCTGTTGTCGCGCAGTATGTCGCGAGCCAGCTCGTAGGACAGGATTTCCGGGCCGAGAGGCCCGATGGCAATAGGCGCGCGGGCTTGCGCCAGCCGGACGTCTTCGAGGACGTCGTGCGGCGTGGCAGTGAGGCTGTAACTGAGCGTGGGTAGCCCGGCTTCGAACACGTTCGGAGCGCCGCTGTTCACCTTCATCGACATTCTTGCCTCTCCGTAAGACTGGCGTCCAGACGACAGAGCCGACGTATTTATCGAAAGCGTATGACCAGTCCCCTCAAGCGTCAATGTTGTTGCATGAAACCGAGCGCTAGCTGCGGCGCGGTCATACGCAGCAGCAAAGTATGTCCGTCGGCGGGTTGCAATGGCTATCAGGGGCTGCCACGAGCGGGCTGTACGAGCTCGGATAACAGAAATGGCAGATCAGTTGCCTGATCTGCCATTTGAGAGTGGAGCTAAGGGGAATCGAACCCCTGACCTTCTCGATGCGAACGAGACGCGCTACCAACTGCGCTATAGCCCCTGATACCGGACGAAAGGCTACCAGCCGTAGGCCCGGAACCGGAAACCGGCCGGCCTACTGCCCGGCAGCGCGTGGTAGATCGTATTCGCGGGACATCGCCGAATACGACGCGTAGGCCAGATGTTCGAAGATGGGATCCTCGTCGTCGATGTCGAGGACGACCGCGCCGGGGCGACGGAGCCGTGCGGGGACGACATCGAGCTTGTGGTCGTCGGTGTTCTCCACGCCGAGCCGGGACCGGGCCATGCGCTGTGCACGCCGACGCCGCAGCTGCTCCTCGATGCGCGTTTGACGGCGCAGGTAGGCCAGGTACAGCACGGTCAGCGTGGCGGCACCGCCGCACACCCACCAGGCCGACGGCGTGACCAGGAAGGCGGCGCCCGCAGAGAACAACAACGTGGCGGCCAACACCGCGAGCACACGCTTGCGGAACTGGAACTTGCGGGCGCTGATCTCCGCAGCCTTCTTGGATTCGACCCTGCGCTGCCGGGTCGCGTGCAAGGACGCAACGGGCGTCTCAGCCTGGTCTTCCTCGACCGGCTGATCCTCGGCCTCGGGTTCCAGACCCGAGGAGTCGTCGACGTACTCGTACTCGTCGTCGGCGAGTTCGTCCGGATCCTCGGCCTCCTGGACAGCCTCTCGATTCTCGGACTCGTCGAGATCCACTGCGATCCGCTCGGTTTGGGCCTCCGACTCGGCAGCCTCGAATTCTTCGACGGGCTCCTCGACCGGTTCCTCGACCGCGACGGGCTCCGGCTCGGCTTCCGCCTCGGGCTGCGTCTCGAATTCCAATTCGAGTTCGGGCTCGCCAACTTCTTCCGGCTGCGCCTCAGCCGCTTCGGCCATCGCACCGACCGGCAGGGCGCCGGAATCCTCGTCGACGACATCGACATCGAGATAGTCGGGTTCGGGTGTCTCGACGCTCACCGCGGCCACCACGACGGTGCGCTGCACGGTGGCGTGGACCCGCACTTCGGCAGGCGCCTCGTCCTCCTCGAAGTCTTCATCGAGCTTCTCGTCGAGGTGGTCGGGTGTGTATTGCCAGTGCGGATCGCTGTGGTGCCCTGCGGCCGGGCCGCGCCGTAAGCGTTGCGCGTTGCGGCCACTGTTGAGCACTCGTGTCGCCAGGGCGACGTCACTGGTTCGACGCACCGAGTCGCGCTTGCTGATCAACATCGGGACCAAAACGAAAAGCCAGAGAACGACGAGGGAAATCCACAGCAGTGACTGGGGGATGCTTGGCATGACGCCTGCTCCTTTCCCCTTCAGGCTAGGTCTGTGACCAGCGCATCCATGGACGGCGCGCCGACCCAATTACACACCTGTAATTCATTCGATACAAGCACCACTAGTCACACGTGTCACATTGGTAACAGGTAAGAAGTTCGATTTCGCTGAGATTGCTTCCAGGGCTGCAGATCCGGCGAAATCACGGCCACAGGCGCAATTTCGACACGGCGCGCCGCCGCACGAAACCTCGCCGAATCAGCACCAACTGGCCCGCCCGGCCGAAACCAGGGCCTGGGACGCCGAATGGGTCAGCTCCTCCAGGGTGAGCGCCACCAGCAGGTGGTCACGCCAGGCTCCGTCGACCTCGAGATAACGGCGCAGCAGCCCTTCCTCGCGGAACCCCACCCGGGCCAGGACAGCACGGCTCGCGGCGTTCTCCGGCCGTACGGTCGCCTCCACCCGGTGCAACTGCACCCCGGTGAAACAGTGGTCGAGCCCCAGCGCCAGCGCGCCCGTCGCCACCCCGCCGCCGGTCTTGTCACTGGCCACCCAGTAGCCGATCCAGGCCGACCGCAGCGCACCGTGCGTGACGTTGCCGATCGTGAGCTGCCCGGCGAACTCCCCGTCGAGCTCGATCACATACGGCAGCATGCGGCCGCGCCGAGCCTCACCCCGCAGGCCAGAGCAGATCGCGGGCCATGACGAAACAGCATGGCGGACACGCCAATCCACACCGCTGACCGGTTCCCAGGGCTCCAGGTGAGCCTGGTCGGCCAACCGAATCCGGCTCCACACCGCGGCGTCGCGCAGCCGCACCGGCCGTAGCCGCACCACACCCGCCTGCACCCGCAGCGGCCCGATCGGACCGGGCCAACCCGGGTGAAAAGCACTGGACCGCAGCAGGCTCATCCACGCATTCGTTTCGTCAGACCGTCATTCATCGAATGAAGTCTTATCAGCCGCGCTGAGCCAGGAATGCCACATCCACGGTTTCACCGGTGCGGACGTCGTCGACCTCGCTCGGAATCACCACGAGGCAGTTCGCCTCGGCGAGCGTGGCCAGCAAATGGGTCGATGCCCCCGGCGCCCCGCCCAGCGCCTGCACCAGGTACTCGCCGGTGTCCTGGTCACGCATCAACTGTCCGCGCAGATATCCCGTGCGCCCGGCGACCGAGCTGATCGGTGCCAGCGTGCGGGCCTGTACGACGCGCCGCATGGGCTGACGCTTGCCCAGCGAGAGCCGGATCAGCGGGCGGACCATCACCTCGAACACGACGAGCGCGCTGACGGGGTTGGCGGGCAGCAGGAACACCGGGACGCGGTCGCGGCCGAGCTGTCCGAAGCCCTGCACCGAACCGGGGTGCATCGCGATGCGCGACACCTCCATCTCGCCGAGCTCGGAGAGCACGGTGCGCACCGACTCGGCCGCGGCCCCGCCCACCGCCCCGGCGATCACCACGATCTCATTCCGATTGACTTGGCCCTCAACGGTTTCGCGTAGCTCCCGCGGATCGGTGCTGATGATCCCGACCCGGTTGACCTCCGCGCCCGCGTCGCGGCCCGCGGCCGCCAGCGCGTAGGAGTTCACGTCGTAGACCTGGCCGGTTCCGGGTGTGCGGGAGACGTCGACGAGCTCGCCGCCCACACACATCACCGACAGCCTCGGCCGCGGGTGCACCAGCACGCGGTCTCGTCCGACCGCAGCCAGCAGCCCCACCTGGGCCGGACCGATGATGGTGCCGGCCCGGACCGCGACATCTCCGGGTTGCACGTCGTCTCCGGTACGCCGGACGTAGGCGCCCGAACGCACGCTGCGCAGGATCCGGACCCGGTTCTCGCCACCATCGGTCCACCGCAACGGCAGCACCGCGTCGGCCAACGTCGGCATCGGAGCTCCGGTCTGCACGCGGGCCGCTTGCCGGGGCTGTAACCGGCTCGGAGTTCGAGCCCCCGCCTCGATCGAGCCCATCACCGGCAGGCTGATCTCACCCGCGCCGTCGCCCACGGACAACACATCGACACTGCGCACCGCGTAGCCGTCGATCGCGGCCTGATCGAATCCCGGCATGGGCCGTTCGGTCACGACCTCCTCGGCACACATCAGACCCTGTGACTCGGCGATGGCCACTCGCACCGGTCGGGGCGCCACCGCGGCAGCCGCTACCCGAGCCTGCTGTTCCTCGACCGAACGCACAACACGCCTTCCTATCTACGGGCCCTGACTACCGGACAACGCGCGGCGTAGGGCCCGACGCGTTGCTAGCCCTCCTGTCCGGACAGACCCAACCGTTCGACCAGCCACCGCCGCAACTCGGGGCCGTAGTCGTCACGTTCCAATGCAAAGTCAACCGCAGCCTTCAGGTACCCGCCGGGATTTCCCAGGTCGTGTCGGGCCCCGCGGTGCACGACCACATGCACCGGATGGCCCTCTTCGATCAGCAGCGCGATGGCGTCGGTCAGCTGGATCTCTCCGCCCACCCCGCGCGAAACACGACGTAGCGCATCGAAGATCGCCCGGTCCAGCAAGTAGCGGCCGGCCGCGGCGTACGGGGACGGCGCGTCCTCGGCCTTGGGTTTTTCCACCATGCCCTTGACCCGCAGCACGTTCGGATTGGCCGCGTCGGGCACGGTCTCGACGTCGAACACGCCGTAGGCGCTGATCTTGTCTTCGGGCACCTCGATGGCGCACAGCACGGTGCCCCCGCGCTTGGCACGCACCTTCGACATGGTCTCCAGCACGCCCGTAGGCAGGACCAGATCGTCGGGCAGCAGCACTGCGATCGCGTCCTCGTCGGGCGACAGCGCGCTCTCGACGCAGCCGATGGCATGCCCGAGGCCGAGAGGCTCGGCCTGCACCACGGATTCGACCTTGATCAGCTCGGGTGCGCGGCGCACCTTTTCCAGCATGGTCTTCTTGCCGCGGGCCTCGAGCGTGCCCTCAAGCACGAGGTCCTCGACGAAGTGCGCGACGACGCCGTCTTTGCCCTCGGAGGTGATGATGATCAGCCGCTCGGCGCCCGCCTCGGCCGCCTCGGCCGCGACCAGCTCGATACCGGGGGTGTCGACCACGGGCAGCAGTTCCTTGGGGACCGTCTTGGTCGCCGGCAGGAAGCGCGTACCCAGACCGGCCGCGGGGACCACGGCGGTGTAGGGAATCGGCACTTCAGGCGCCTTGGGAGAGGTGCTCATCGTTCACACACTAACGTCAGTTCTGAAATGGTGGAGGGCGTGACCCCGCCGACCAAGACCGAGTTGCGAACCGGCGTTCTACGTGCAAGACGGGCCGTGCTGACGGACCGCCGGGAGCGCGAGGCGCAGGCACTTTGCCACTGGCTGCCCGCGCTTGTCCGCCCCGGGCAGACGGTGTGTGCCTACGTTCCGGTCGGCTCCGAACCCGGGTCGGAGGCCATGCTGGACAACCTGCTGGAACTCGGTGTGCGCGTACTACTTCCGGTTGCCCGCAACGACGCAGACGGGCGCGCACTGCCGATGCAGTGGGGCATCTACGTACCCGGCACGTTGGCGGCCGCCGAGTTCGGCCTGCGTGAGCCTGCGCCACCGTGGTTGCCCGCCGGATCGGTCGCCGATGCCGAGGTGGTCCTGGTGCCCGCCCTGGCCGTCGACCGCAACGGAAATCGGCTGGGCCGCGGCGCCGGCTTCTACGACCGCAGCCTGATCTATGCCGCTCCCCACGCGCGGCTGGTTGCGGTGGTGCGGGACGACGAGTTGGTCGATGCGCTGCCCGCCGATCCACACGATGTCCGGATGACGCACGCGCTGACGCCGTCGGGCGGAATCGTCACGTTGCGGGGCTGAGCGGTCCAGAATCCTCAGGTGGTCGATCCGGTGAGCGCTGACTTCAGCGTGCGTATGCAGCTGATCGTCGACGTCCTGGCCCAAACCCTGGATCGGGCGGTGCTCTTCGACGACGAGGAGCTGACCCCGATCACGCACAGTCGTCAGCTCGGCGAACTCGACGACGTGCGGGTCCACAGCGTGCTGCAACGCGAAACCCGCGCCGAGGTCAAGGCGGCGCTGTTCGAATTCGGGATCGGCTCGGCGGACTCGGCGCTGTGGATCCCGGCTTTTCCGCAATACAACCTGATGCCGCGGCTCTGTGTGCCGGTGCGATCGGCATCCGAGCGGTTCGGCTATCTGTGGATCATCGTTCCCGACGGCTCGCTGTCCGAGCATGGCCGGCAGCTGGCCGAGCGGGCGGGTGCCGACCTGCGGGACGTCCTCGACCGCCGCAACGCGGCACTGCGCGCCGAAGAGTCGGCGCAGCAAGGCCTTCTGATGCGGCTGATCGCTGCCGAGGAGCCCGGTCAGGCCGCAGCGGTGGTCGCCGAACTGCAGACCAGGGCGATGGCCGAGCCGCATGACGTGGTCCAGGTTTTCCGGTTCCGGCCCGGCGCCGCAGCCAAGGTCGATCCGGTCGACCGGAGCCTGGCGCTGCGCCTCCGGCTGGCGGCGGCCACCGACCGGACGCGCCGGTGGTACACCCTGGCGGGATCGCCCACCACGATCCTCGCGGTGGCGGGTTCCGCCGCCGGGTCTGCGACAACCGCCGAGACCGTGGCCCAGGGGGTCCGGGCCAGCTACGGCGCACGACCTCCGATCGGCACCTCGGGCGCGCCGTTGCCGATAACGCAAGCAGCGCTTGGGTTTCGCCAGTCCAGCCTGGCCCTGACGCTGGCAGAGATCGGTGCGGGCAGCACCCAGGTCGCGGACTGGTCAGCACTCGGCTCATGGCGCACCCTGGCGTTGCTGGGCAAGGCATACGGGCCGGACCGGCTGCACGATCTGGTCCACCCCGGGATCGTCGGCCTGATCGAGCAGCGTCGCGACGACCTCCTCCGCACGCTGGAGACCTACCTGGCCAACGGTGGCGACGTGCGGCGCACTTCGGAGGAGCTGTTTCTGCACCGCTCCACGCTGTACTACCGGTTGGAGAAACTGACCGAGGCCGTCGGCGGCGATCTGAACGACGGTGAGACCCGGTTCGAGCTGATGTTGAGCCTGCGGCTGGCCCGGCTGGCCGGCCTGTACCACCCCGATTCGACAGATGTCTGAACAGACCGGCTGAGTTTCCTACAGTTTCGGCCGTATTTCGGCTCCATCCAGCGGGCGGCGGGCATAGCGTTTCCTTCTGGCCGCTTGTGACCTGAGTCACACATCACGGAGGAGTCGGTACGCAGATGGGTGAAGCACCCGCTTTGAAGAAGGCACTCAGTCAGCGGCAGTTGACGATGATCGCCATCGGCGGCGTGATCGGCGCCGGCCTGTTCGTCGGATCCGGAGTAGTGATCGGCGCCACCGGGCCCGGCTCATTCATCACCTACGCGCTGGCCGGTGTCCTGGTCATCATGGTGATGCGGATGCTGGCCGAGATGGCGGTGGCCAATCCGTCGACCGGCTCGTTCGCCGATTACGCCCGCAACTCGCTGGGCAACTGGGCGGGATTCTCCGTCGGCTGGCTGTACTGGTACTTCTGGGTGATCGTCGTCGGCTTCGAAGCCATTGCGGGCGCGAAGATCATCCAGTTCTGGGTGGACGTGCCGGTCTGGTTGACCGCACTGCTCCTGTTGATCGCGATGACGGCCACCAACCTGTTCTCGGTGTCGTCCTTCGGTGAGTTCGAATACTGGTTCGCCGGCATCAAGGTCGCGGCGATCCTGGCGTTCATCGGCCTGGGCCTTCTGTTCGTCTTCGGACTCTGGCCCGACAAGGACATGGACTTCTCCAATCTGACCTCGCACGGCGGGTTCTTCCCGATGGGCGCTACCGCCGTCACCGTCGGCGTGGTGACGGTGATCTTCTCGATGGTCGGCGCGGAGATCGCCACCATCGCCGCCGCGGAGTCGGCGGATCCCGAGCGGGCCGTCGCCAAGGCCGCCAACTCGGTGATCATGCGTATCGCGATCTTCTTCGTGGGCTCGGCATTCCTGATCACGACGATCCTGCCGTGGGATCACTTCAAGAAGGACGCCGCGGGCAATGTCGCCTCGCCGTTCGTCTCGGTGTTCACCGAGATGGGCATCCCGTACGCCGACCACATCATGAATGCGGTGGTGCTCACCGCGGTGCTGAGCTGCCTGAACTCCGGGATGTACACCGCGTCGCGCATGCTGTTCGTGCTGGCCGCCCGTCGTGAGGCGCCGCCACAGTTGGTCGCGGTGACCCGGCGCGGCGTTCCGGCCCCGGCGATCCTGACCTCCTCGGTCATCGGCTTCCTCTGCGTCATCGCCGCAGCGTTCTGGCCGGACACCATCTTCGCGTTCCTGCTGAATTCCAGCGGCGCAGTGATCCTGTTCGTCTACCTGCTGATCTGCATCTCGCAGATCGTGCTGCGCTACCGCACCTCACCGGACCAGCTCAAGGTGAAGATGTGGCTGTTCCCGGTGCTCTCGATGCTCACGGCCGCGGCCATCTTCGGAATCTTGATCCAGATGTACGTGCAGGGCGGCGAGAACCGGAAGGCCCTGACGCTGAGCGTGGCGTCGTGGGTGGTGGTGATCCTGCTGTTCCTGGCCAACCGCTGGTTCATCGGGCACCGACCCGAGGTGGCGGGAGTGGCCCCGGCCGGGGCTACCCACCCGCACCGCGTGTTGGTGCTGGCCAACGAGACCGTCGAGTCCAATGAACTGCTCGACGAGTTGCGACGCATCGGCGCCGACCGCGATGCCGTCTACCAGGTGGTGGTGCCGGCCAGTCCCATCGACACCGGGGTGGCTGCCACCCACGGGCCGCTCGACATCTCCGAAGCCACCACCCGTGCCGCTCAGCGCCGCCTCGACCAGACGCTGAACACGCTGCGCTCCGAACAACTACAGGCTGACGGCGAGTTGGGCGACTATCGACCGCTGCGCGCCCTGGCCCGCGCCGTCGAGGCGTTCCGGCCCGACCAGATCGTGATTTCGACTCTGCCGCCGGAGGATTCGGTGTGGCATCGTTTCGACGTCGTCGACCGGGCCCGCGCCGACTACCAGATCCCGGTGACCCATGTGGTGTCGCGGGCTCGCACCCAGGAGCACGCGTCGTGACCATCCTCGCTGCGTTCAGCGCGAGCCGGCACAGCAGTGCCCCACTGAACCTGGCAATCCAGATTGCGCGCACCACGGGCGAGCAGGTGATCGCCGCGGCCGTGGTGGAACGGTCGTGGGCCACCCGCGACGACATGGTCGAGGGCGAGTATCTGGCCTACGTTCGTGGGCAGGCCACCCAGGCGCTGCAGCGCGCGGTCGCCGTCCTGCCCGTCGACCTTGACGTCACGCCGATGGTGCATGAATCCACCTCGACCCCAACGGGTCTGATCGAGCTTGCCGACGCTCACCGGGCGACCATGGTGTGCGTCGGCTCGTCCTCGTCGGGCATGCTCGGCCGCGTCGCGCTGGGCAGTGTGACCGAACGTCTGGTGCACACCGCCCGCGTGCCGGTGGCTTTCGCGCCGCGTGGATATGCCCAGAACGACGGACGCATCACCCGGCTCACCGCGGCCTACGGCGGGGAGGCCGACGTCAACGGACTCATCCCGGCTACCGCCGAGTTGGCGGCGTCATGGTCGGCCAAGCTGCGCATCGTCTCGTTCACGGTCCGCAACACCGCGGCGTTCGCCGGAACCATCGAGACGTCGGCCGAGGAGTTGGTGGTGCAGCAGTGGTCACGACGAACCATCGCCGAGATCACCAAGCAGCTCAAGGCCATTCGTGACCGGATGGCCGTCCCCGACGTCGACGTGGTGGTAGGTGCCGGCCACGATTGGAACGCCGCGGTGCAGAGCATCGGCTGGGACACCGGAGACATGCTGGTGCTCGGCTCGGGTGCGGCCGCCCCGAGTGCCCAGGTGTTCCTCGGCTCGGCGGCCGGCAAGATCCTGCGCCGCTCGCCGGTGCCGGTGATGATCGCGCCGAGCTACCGGCGCGGCTAGCAGTTGTCGAGCACCGCCGTCATCGCCTGCTTCTCTTTGGCCGAGACCCACAGCCCATAGGCGGCTTTCACCTCGACCTGACGGGCCACGAACTCACAGCGGAACACCGCATTGGGTGGCAGCCATCCTGCCGCGTCGCGGAACGCCTTGTCGAAGTTGGGTTGTGCGGCGACCGCGATCAGATTGCGCGGATCGTTGGCGAAGTCTTTGCGGCGCTGCGGGTCCCAGGTCCGCGCGCCCTTGTACCAGGCGTCCGACAGGGACACGAGGTGGTCGATTTGCACGGTGCCGGACGTGTCGGGCCCGCGGGTGAAGGCAATCTCGACGCCGGTGTACGGATCGTGCAGCACGCCGGTGGCGGCGTAGCACGTGCCGGGACGCACGGTCAGTTGCGCCAGGTCGCGGCGCAGGATGTCGTCGCGGGTGTTGCAGCCGTTGTGGCCGAACTCGACGTTGACGTCGTCGCTCCAGGCCTCGCCGAAGCGGTAGCGGGCGTAGTCGGTGTGGCGGTCCCAGCCTTTGACCGGCAACCCGGCCAGGAGCATGCGGGCCCGGTCGTAGCCGGCGGACTGGGCCGCAGGCGGGGCCGGTTCCTCGATGGGGTGGGCCTCCCGCATGTGGGCCAGCCCGAGCACCGCCAGCATGACCAGGATTACCGCCACCACGAGCAGGGCCGCTAATCTTCCGGTGCGCCGGCGCCGGCGGCCCGCGGGAATGACATGGCCCACGTAGCAGTTCTAGCACTTGAGCCGGTAGAGTGCTAACAAGTTTGACCAACTCGGAGGGTTTTCGTGCCTACCTATTCCTACGCGTGCACTGAGTGCGGCAATCGGTTCGACGCGGTGCAGGCCTTCAGCGACGATGCGTTGACCAGCTGCCCCAAGTGCTCCGGCAAGCTGCGCAAGCTCTTTGGCTCGGTGGGCGTGGTGTTCAAGGGCAGCGGTTTCTACCGCACCGACAACCGCGAATCGGGCAAGAGCTCGTCCAACGGCTCGCCCGCCAAGAGCTCGGAGAGCACGTCGTCGGACTCGACCTCGTCATCGAGCGCTTCGTCGTCGTCGAGTTCGTCGAGCAGCTCGAGCGCCGCCCCGGCCGCGGCTGCATCCAGCTAGCCCCCGAGTTATCCACAGGGCGACGAATACGTCGTTCCCACGCGGCCGGCGTGCGCCTACCGTGGCGCCATGGCCGAATCCCTCAACCCGCCACTGTGGCGCCGGCTGACTGCTTCCCGGCCTGACTGGACCCGAACCGTAGCCGCGCGCCGCGCTGCCGCCGCCGGATTGGTAGTCCTGGCGGCCGTTGCCGCTCTGCGTTCGGACCCCCATGGCGACTACACCGAGATCGCGGTCGCCGCCCATGACCTGTCCCCCGGCGTCGCGTTGACGGCCGCCGATATCAAGCTGGAGCGGCACAGCACGGCCACGCTGCCCGACGGCGCCCAGCGTGACGTGGCACCGGTGATCGGTGCGACGCTGACCGCCCCGGCCCGTCGCGGCGAGGTCATCACCGACGTCCGGCTGCTCGGTTCACGCCTGGCCGAAACGGCGGCGGGCCCGGACGCCCGCATCGTGCCGGTGAAACTCACCGATACCGCCCTGGTGGATCTGATCCGCCCCGGCGATGTGGTCGACGTGCTGACGGTGTTTGCCGACCAGGACGACAAGGAACCAGCCCGGCCCGTCGTAGTGGCGTCTGGGGCTGTGGTGGTGCTGGTTTCAGAGAAGGTTCATGGGGCCGGCGTGGGCAGTGAGCGTGTGGTTCTGGTGGCCCTCCCGGCCCGTTCGGCCAATGAAGTCGCGGCTATCAGCCTGGTGCAGGCCGTCACGCTGACCATCCATTGAATTCGGCTTTTCTTGCCGGACAACATCTTTCATACCGATTGAACTTGTTGTCCCACAATCACCCAGCCGTTCGGCCAACTCGGTTACTGTTTGCTTATCCCACTTCACAATCCACACTGCAGGAAGGGTCCGCAGCATGTTGAAGGGCTTCAAAGAGTTTCTCTCGCGTGGCAACGTCATCGATCTTGCGGTTGCTGTGGTCATCGGCGCGGCCTTCACCGGTCTGGTCACGTCGTTCACCGAGAAGGTGGTCCAGCCTCTGGTCGACCGCGTCGGCGCCGGGGGCGACCGTGAGTACGGCTTCCTCAAGATCTCGTTGGGCGGCACGCCCGAGCAGTTCGTCGACTTCAACGCCGTACTGGCGGCGTTCATCAACTTTCTGATCGTTGCAGCCGTGATCTACTTCGTCATCGTGCTGCCGTACAAGAAGCTGCGCGAGCGCGGCGAGGTGGAGCAGGCCCAGGACACCGAGCTGAGCATCCTCACCGAGATCCGGGACCTGCTCGCCGCCAACGGCAGCGTCGACACCGGCAGGCACGTGTCCGGTCCCGGCACCGGCCCCAGTCCCGACACCGCCGAGTACACGAGCGCCGACCGCGACAAGTAGACACCCGGACGACAAAGCAGCCCCTGGATTTTTCCAGGGGCTGCTTTGTCGAGAACTAGAACGCGACGTTCATGTGCTCAGTTCATGTTCCAGGGTTCGCCGTAGGTGGTGACGCTGTCACCGGTGGAGGCGATCAGGCGGGCGAACGGGCGCAGCAGCACACCACCGGCCGCACCGGTCACGGTGCCGTGCGCGTTGGACACCGCCACACCGCCGGCCGGACCCTTGACGTCGACCGAGAAGGTGGCGACTTCCTGGATACCCGGGCCGTTGCCCAGATCCGCACTGATCGACACACCCGGGAACAGGTTCGGCGTGATGACCGACTCCAGGCCGAAGGGCGGGCCGGTGATGTCACCGTCGTCGATCAGGATGTTGGGGGTGGTGTAGGAGAAGTTGATCCCGACACCCAGCGACCAGGGGAAGCCGATCTGGTAGCCCAGCTCCAAGGTGCCCTCGAACTCATCGGCGCCCGGGCCGGCCACGGTGTACTTGGCCCGGCCGGAATGGAACCACTCACGGGTCAGCCGGTTGCGGTCCAGGGGGAACACACCGTTGAGGAAGGTGTCCCACTGCTGAACGGTCAGGGTCCGATCCTGACCATCAACCAGGCTCAGTTCATTGTCCAGACCCGCATGAGATACGCCCGTGCTCGTAAACAGCGCCGCGATAGCTGCAACTATCGCGACCAGCACCCGACTGAATGCCTTCATGTTCTCCCTAGCTTTATCGCCGGTGCTCCCGGAGGCCCACCGTTTGTGGTTGGCGTCCCGGCCCCCGCAGACCGTACCGCCGCGCAAGACCAACATGTGATGCGGATTAGGAACTCCACACGTTGCTCTTACTTAATGCTCATCGTTGACACGAGGAACATATCGGCAGGGCATCCGAGCGGCAACGCAAGGACATATCCGTCGAGCCGCATACGTTCAATTGATCAAAATTTGCTGAAAACGGGCTGAGAGCCTGCACACAAGGCCGCGACGCTGCGAGTTGGCCTGCGGGGCAATGCTGTGATGCCGTTCGCCTTGATAACAAGTTGCGGTGCAGGCCACAGGGCACGCCAGGCGTTTTCCGCCCATACAAGCCGTTCACCTATTCATCGATGATGGGGCGGAATGTTGTTCCGTAACCAACGGTCGCGGTCGGCGTCGTCGTCCGGCGAAGCGGTGTCGCGCTCGTCGGGCGCGATGTCCGGAAGGGCATCGCCGAAGATCTTGTTAACTGCGTGACGGGACATTTTGTTCGGTTCCGGCATCTGCATTCCCCTTTGTGACTGAGATCACATTCCGTGTCGAGCGGTATGCAACGCCCGTTAACCTGCTCTTAACCAGCATGAACGCTGCGCGCGACATTCGCCAACAAAACAAAAACGGCGGCCGGGTGGCCGCCGTTTCGAGTCCTGCTCAGATCTCCAAGCTTGATAACTGGCCTATCACCTGTGCGGCCAGCGGCCCCAGCGTGGCCATGCCGTCACGCACCGCCGCTCGCGACCCTGCGATGTTCACGACGAGCGTGCTGCCCGACACTCCACACAGTCCACGGGACAGCCCGGCGTCGACGATTCCGGCAGAAAGCCCCGACGCCCGCAGTGCCTCGGCGATGCCCAACAGCTCACGGTCGAGGATGTCGAGGGTGGCCTCCGGCGTCACATCGCGCGGGGTCACGCCCGTCCCGCCGACGGACACCACCAGATCGACGCCGCCGATCACCGCGGTGTTCAGCGCGTTGCGGATCTCGACTTCGTCCGCTGCCACGACGACGACACCGTCGACGACGAATCCGGCCTCACCCAACAACTCTGTGACCAACGGCCCGCTGTGGTCTTCCTCGCCGTGTGCGGTGCGATCGTCCACGACGACGACGAGCGCCCGGCCCACCAACTCCCCTGGCTGTTCCATGCCTGCAACCGTATATCCGGCGGCGGACAACGGTGTAGCCAGACGCAGTGTGGCCATCCCGCGGGGCCCGGTAACCGTGCTCACTGCTCGGCCCTGCCGAGGGTGACCTCAAGGGTCTGAGGTTTGCCACCCTGGTCCAGGAAGGTGAGTGTGACCTTGTCGCCGGGGGCCTTGGAGCGCACTGCGGCCACAAGGGCATCCGCGCTTCCGATCACCCGTTCATCGACCTTGGTGACCACCACACCGCTGGGTAGACCGGCTGCGGCTGCGGCCCCGCCGTTGGTGACCTCGACGATCTTGGCGCCGTCACTGGTCTTGTCATTGGCCACCTGCACGCCAAGCGAGGCGTGCGAGGCCGTTCCGTTCTGGATCAGCTCGTCGGCGATCCGCTTGGCCTGATCCACCGGGATCGCGAAGCCGAGTCCGATCGAGCCGCTCTGTGCCTGCGGCGAATCCCCTCCCATGGTGGCGATCGCCGAGTTGATCCCGACCAGTTCGCCGTTCATGTTGACCAGGGCACCGCCGGAGTTACCCGGGTTGATCGCGGCGTCGGTCTGGATGGCGTCGAGCACGGTGTTCTGGTTGCGGGCATCGCCGCCGGCGGCGACCGGGCGGTTGAGCGCACTGACGATGCCGGTGGTGACCGTGCCTTCGAGACCGAGCGGTGAGCCGACCGCGACCACGTCTTGGCCGACCCGCAGATTCTGTGAGGACCCGAGTGTGATCGGGGTCAGGTTCGAGACGTCCTGGGCGCGGACCACCGCAATGTCACTGCTCGGGTCCGTGCCCACCACGGTGAACGGCTTGGTGGTTCCATCGGAGAACGTCACCTTGGTCTGGGCTCCGGCCGGTGCGGGTGCCCCGCCCGGCATCGGTGAAGGGCCGGGCCCACCCGGCTTGGCGGCCTGGACGACGTGATTGTTGGTCAGGATCAGCCCGTCGGCGGTGAGGATGATGCCGGAGCCCTCTTCTGAGGCGCGGCCCAGATCGGTCTCGAGCTTCACCACGCTTGGCACCACCTTGGCCGCCACCTGCTCCACCGAACCCGGGGGCAATGCGGCCGCGGGAACTGTCGGTGCGGCGCCCAGGCCCTGTGTGCCCAGGCGCGGGTGGTCGTCGTGCACCAGGGTGGCGACACCGCCACCGATGCCCGCCGACACCACGGCGACGGCGAGCGCACCGGCGACCAGCCCGGCCTTTGACCGCTTCTTGGCCGGAATGGGCTGCGGGGTGGCCGGAATCCGGTAGGGGTCGTAAGGCGCGCGGTAGGCCTGCTGCTGGCTCTGGTGTTGGTGGCTCTGGCTCGCCTGCTGTTGCGGCGGCGGGAGCTGCTGCTGAGGCTGCTGCTGTTGACGGGCGTATCGCCAGTCGTAGGGCTGTGACTGGTACGGATCAGGACGCGCACCGGCGTATCCGGGGGCGCCGCCGGGATGCTGCTCCGGCTGCTGGGGGTACCTCGGGTGGTTCGTCATTGTGCTGCGTGCTCTTCTCTTGTAAATGGTCCGCCGGCCAGTTCCACCGGCCCGGTCCGACCCGTATGTCCAACCCTCGTGTCCGTCACTTCGTCAAACGAAGTCGTGGTCACTCAGGTTGCCCAGATGGGCTGAGAATCCACTTAGAGATTTCTGATCCATCCATGTCCGGTCCCCCGACCGACCTAACTGTCTCACTTTTTCTCTGCGCCGACCGTGTGCCCACCGTCGACCCGGTGCGCGTGTGTCGCATCGGCATTCGAGATCGGCTGCCCCGGCAGCACCATGTGAAAAGAAGCCCCCGGTGGGGTGCCACCCGGCACGGTCTCGTCGATTCGCAGCGCGCCGCCGTGCTTGAGCACCACCTGCTGGACGATAGCCAACCCGAGACCGGACCCCGGCATCGCCCTGGCTGCATCGGATCGGTAGAACCGCTCGAACACCAGCGCCCGTTCCTGCGGAGGGATACCGGGCCCGTGATCTGAGACCACCAACTCGGCGTGCGTCGGATCGATCTGGTGCAGCCGTACACCGACGCGCCCGCCCGCCGGACTCCACTTGGCAGCGTTGTCGAGCAGGTTGAGCACGGCGCGGCCGAGTCCGGGCGCGTCGCCGAATACCTGCCACCCGATGACGTCGACGTCGAAGTCGATGTCGTTGCGGCGGCGCCGGACCCGCTCGAGGCTGCGGTCGACGACCTCGGACATGTCGACCGGTTCGGGAGTGATGCCACCGGCATCGTCGCGGGTCAGGTCGACGAGGTCTCCGACCAGGGTGGAGAGCTCCTCGATCTGCGCGATCACATCCTGCTGCAGCCCGTCCATCTCATCCTTGGGCAGCGGCGGCGCCCCGGGTGCCTGCGAGGCCATCAGGAGCTCGACGTTGGTACGCAGTGACGTCAGCGGCGTTCTCAGCTCGTGCCCGGCGTCGGACACCAACCTGGATTGTCGCTCCCTCGATTCGGCCAGCGCCCGCAGCATCATGTTGAACGCTTCGGTGAGCCGGGCCAGCTCGTCGCTGCCGACGACCGGGATGGGCCGTAGGTCGTCGGTGCGGGCCACCCGCTCGGCGGCTTCGGTGAGTCTGCCCACCGGTCTGAGCCCGGCTCTGGCCACCGCCCCGCCGGCCATGGCGGCCACTGCCACGCCGACGCCTCCGACGATGAGCAGCACGGTGCCGAGCCGTCTCAACACTTGAACCGTGGGCGCCAGACTCTTGGAGATCAGCAGGGAACTGCCGTTGGCCAGGTGCACCGCGAGCACCCGCTGGTGGTTGGCGGTGCGCAGCGACATCAGCAGCTCGCCGGAGATGACGTCTTTCTCGGGCTTGCCCAGCGGGAGCATCTGGCCCTGCTGGTTTGCGGTGTAGATGGACCGGCCCGGGATCACCAGCATCGCGTTGACGTCTGAGTAGGCCGTGCCCTCGATCGCCTTGCCCGGGTCGGCGGCGAGCGATCCGCTCTCGATGAGCAACCGGGCGCGGCTGTGCAGCTGGTTGTCCAGATCGTCGTACAGCGCGCGGGAGACGACGGCGTAGACCGCGACGGCCATCAGGACGACCACCATGGCCACCATCGACATCGCCAGCATCATCACGCGCCAGCGCAATGACAGTGAGCTGGTGTTTCGTAGATTGGCTGTTCGCCAGGTGTTCGCGTTGAGCGCCATCAAATCAGGGGGGCGTTTCGCGCAGCACATAGCCGACGCCGCGCACAGTGTGGATCAACCGGGACTCACCTTCGGCTTCGGTCTTGCGCCGCAGGTAGCCGATGTACACCTCAAGGGCGTTGCCGGACGTCGGGAAGTCGAAACCCCACACCTCCTCGAGGATGCGGCTGCGGGTCAGCACCCGGCGGGGATTGGCGATCAGCATCTCCAGCAGCGAGAACTCGGTGCGGGTCAGGCTGATCTGGCGCTGACCGCGGGTCACCTCGCGGGTGACCGGGTCCAGGGTCAGGTCCGAGAACGACATCTTCTGCGAATCGGAGCCGTCATCGCTGACCGTACGGCGCAGCAATGCCCGCATCCGCGCCAGCAATTCCTCGAGCGCAAACGGCTTGGGTAGGTAGTCGTCGGCACCGGCGTCCAGCCCAGCGACCCGCTCGGACACTGAGTCTCGCGCCGTCAGCACCAGGATCGGCAGATCGTCACCGGTGCTGCGGAGCTGCCGGCACACCTCCAGGCCGTCCAGCCGCGGCATCATCACGTCCAGAACCACAGCGTCGGGCCGGTCATTGGCTATCGCCTCGAGCGCTTCGACCCCATCCTGGGCGAGCTCGACCGTATAACCATTGAAGGAAAGCGACCGGCGCAGGGATTCGCGCACAGCGCGATCGTCGTCAACGACAAGTATGCGCACAGGCAACAGTTTCAACCCGCTGTCTGAGAGTGGGCTGAGAGGCGCGCCGCAAATTCGCCGAGCGTTTTTGTGACCACAGAACAACCCTGAGCACGCCAAAAAGCGCTATCACAAGTGATAGCGCTTTTGGATAAGTGCTTGGCGTTCTAGCGCTTGTCGAGGTCGACCAGGCCGAGACGAGCGGCCTTGAGCAGACGGCGCGGCACCTTGTGCTGTTGCCCGGCGACATTGACGCCGACGAGACCGGTGGCCTCGGCCTTCCACTGCGCGCGCCGGCTACGGGTGTTCGCGCGCGACATTCTGCGCTTGGGCACAGCCATGACGTGCATCTCCTTGTTCTGGGTTGCTGCCGCGCGAATCGAAATGAGCTCACCGGCGGCGACGATTAGGTACAGAGTAACGGTTGACCTGGCGCCGCTCCAAAACGCGGGGGGCTGTCCACGTCGAGTGCGACGCAAGTGTCGCGACTCGGTCCCACCGAAGGACGTCTGCGTCACACTCGGGGTATCACCGTGGACGGGAGCACCCCTTGACGTGGGACCGGCGGTACCCGCTAACCTACCGGTTGGTTGGTCCCTTTCAGCGTTGACGGGAGTTCGTGTGCCACCAGTAGTACGGATCGGCAACTGTTCGGGGTTTTACGGCGACCGGCTCTCGGCGATGCACGACATGCTCACCGGCGGCGAGCTGGACTATCTGACCGGCGATTACCTTGCCGAGCTCACCATGCTGATCCTGGCCCGCGACCGGGCGAAGAATCCTGACCGCGGCTATGCCAAGACCTTCCTCACCCAGCTGGAGCAGTCCCTCGGCCTGGCGCTCGACAAGGGCGTGAAGATCGTGGCCAATGCCGGCGGACTGAACCCCGCGGGGCTGGCCACCGCCGTGCGGGCCCTGGCCGAACGTCTGGGCCTCGACGTCAACGTCGCCCATGTCGAGGGTGACGACCTGGTGGGCCGGGCTTCTGAGCTGGGGCTGGGCACGCCGCTGGCCGCCAATGCCTACCTGGGCGCGTGGGGCATCGTCGAATGCCTGAACTCGGGCGCCGACATCGTGGTCACCGGCCGGGTCACCGACGCCTCGGTGATCGTCGGGCCTGCCGCCGCGCACTTCGGGTGGTCCCGTACCGATTACGACGCACTGGCCGGGGCCGTCGCCGCAGGCCACGTGATCGAATGCGGCACCCAGGCCACCGGAGGCAACTACTCCTTCTTCGGCGAGATACCCGATCTAGCGCGTCCCGGATTCCCCATCGCCGAGATCGCCGCCGACGGCTCCTCGGTGATCACCAAACACGCAGGCACCGGCGGGCAGGTCAGCGTCGGCACAGTGACCGCGCAGCTGCTCTACGAGATCACCGGTGCCCGTTACGCCAATCCCGATGTGACACTGCGGGTGGATTCCCTGCAGCTGAGCTCCGACGGCGACGATCGGGTCCGTATCTCCGGAGTGGCCGGTGAAGCCCCGCCGCCGACGCTCAAAGTGTCGTGCAACAGCATCGGCGGGTTCCGCAACGCCGCCACGTTCGTGTTGACCGGCCTGGACATCGAGGCCAAGGCCGCACTCGTGCGCAGCCAGCTCGAGGCGGGACTGAAAGCCCGTCCTGCCGAACTGGTTTGGACCCTGGCCCGCACCGATCATCCCGATGCCGACACCGAGGAGGCCGCCAGCGCACTGCTGCACTGCGTGGTCCGTGATCCGGATCCCAACATGGTCGGACGCCAATTTTCTTCGGCAGGTGTGGAACTCGCCCTGGCGAGCTACCCGGGGTTCACCACCACAGCACCTCCGGGTGAGGGTCAGATCTACGGCGTGTTCGTCCCCGGATATGTCGACGCCACCGAGGTGCCACACATCGCCGTGCATGCCGACGGCACCCGGGTCGGTATCGAGCCGGCCGCCGAAACACAGCCGCTGGCACCGGTCTCCGATCCGGACCTTCCGGAGGCACTCCCCGCCGGATCCACCCGGCGCGCCCCGCTGGGCACCATCGCCGGTGCCCGCAGCGGCGACAAGGGCGGATCGGCCAACGTCGGGGTGTGGGTCCGCACCGACGAGCAGTGGCGGTGGCTGGCCCACACGCTGACTGTCGACAAGCTACGTGAATTGCTGCCCGAGACAGCCGATCTGCCGGTCACCCGGCACCTGCTGCCGAATCTGCGGGCCGTGAACTTTGTGATCGAAGGCATTCTCGGCCAGGGCGTGGCCTATCAAGCCCGGTTCGATCCGCAGGCCAAGGGGCTGGGCGAATGGTTGCGCAGCCGTCATCTCGATATCCCGGAGGAACTCATCAAGTGAGCATCTGGACTTCGCCCGAGCGTGAAGCATTGCGCAAGACCGTGCGCAGTTTCGCCGAGCGTGAGGTGCTGCCCCACGCCGCCGAGTGGGAGCGGACCGGCGAGTTGCCGCGCGAACTGCACCGCAAGGCCGGCGAGGCCGGTCTGCTCGGCGCCAACTTCCCCGAGTCGGCCGGCGGTGGCGGCGGCGACGGAGCCGACGCCGTGATCATCTGCGAGGAAATGCATTACGCAGGTGCGCCCGGCGGCGTGTTCGCCTCGTTGTTCACCTGTGGCATCGCGGTGCCGCACATGATCGCCTCGGGCGATGAGCGGCTGATCGAGACGTATGTGAAGCCCACGCTGCGCGGCGAGAAGATCGGGTCGCTGGCCATCACCGAACCGGGCGGTGGCTCCGACGTCGGCCACCTCACCACCAAGGCTGAGTTGGATTCTGGCGGCGACGGACTGTACTACATCCTCAACGGCGCCAAGACCTACATCACCTCCGGCGTGCGCGCGGACTACGTCGTCACCGCGTCGCGCACCGGCGGCCCCGGCGCCGCCGGTGTCTCACTGATCGTGGTGGACAAGGGCACGCCGGGGTTCGAAGTGAGCCGCAAGCTCGACAAGATGGGTTGGCGCTCAAGCGATACCGCCGAGCTCTCCTACACCGACGTGCGGGTTCCGGTGGCCAACCTGATCGGCGCGGAGAACTCCGGCTTCTTCCAGATCGCTGCGGCGTTCGTATCGGAGCGGGTGGGGCTGGCCGTGCAGGCGTACGCCAGCGCGCAACGCTGTCTGGACCTTACCGTCGAGTGGTGCCGCAACCGCGAAACGTTCGGCAAACCGCTGATCTCGCGGCAGTCGGTGCAGAACACCTTGGCGGAGATGGCCCGGCGCATCGATGTGGCCCGGGTGTACACCCGCCACGTCGTCGAGCGCCAGCTTGCCGGGGAACAGAATCTGATCACCGAGGTGTGCTTCGCCAAGAACACCGCGGTGGAGACCGGCGAGTGGGTGGCCAACCAGGCCGTGCAGTTGTTCGGCGGGATGGGCTACATGGCCGAATCCGAGGTCGAGCGTCAGTACCGTGACATGCGCATCCTGGGAATCGGCGGCGGCACCACCGAGATCCTGACTTCGTTGGCCGCCAAGACATTGGGGTTCCAGTCATGAGCCAAGCAAGTAGCGGAGCGGATTGCGCATTATGAGTGTTCTGAAGTCCACCATCGACCCCCGCTCCGCCGCGTTCACCGAGGCCGCCGAGGTGATGGCGACCAAACTTGCCGAACTCGACACCGAGCACGCCAAGGCGCTGGCCGGTGGCGGCCCCAAGTACGTCGACCGCCATCACGGCCGCGGCAAGCTCACCGCACGCGAGCGGGTCGAGCTGCTGTTGGATCCGGACGCGCCGTTCCTCGAGCTGAGCCCGCTGGCGGCCTGGGGCAGCGATTTCGCCGTGGGCGCCAGCGTCGTCTGCGGCATCGGCGCCGTCGAAGGTGTCGAGTGCCTGATCGTCGCGAACGATCCGACGGTCAAGGGCGGCACCAGCAACCCGTGGACGCTGAAGAAGATCCTGCGCGCCAACCAGATCGCGATGGAGAACCGGCTGCCGGTGATCTCCCTGGTCGAGTCCGGTGGCGCCGACCTGCCGACGCAGAAAGAGATCTTCATCCCGGGCGGACAGATGTTCCGCGATCTGACAAGGCTGTCGGCCGCGGGTATCCCGACAATCTCGCTGGTGTTCGGCAACTCGACGGCCGGCGGTGCGTACATCCCGGGCATGTCCGATCACGTGGTGATGATCAAGGAACGTTCCAAGGTGTTCCTGGCCGGTCCACCGCTGGTCAAGATGGCCACCGGCGAAGAGTCCGACGACGAGTCGCTGGGTGGGGCCGAGATGCACTCCCGCACTTCGGGTCTCGGCGATTACCTGGCCAACGACGAGCTCGATGCCATCCGGATCGGCCGGCGCATCGTGGCCCGGCTGAACTGGCGCAAGAAGGGGCCGGTGCCCGCTCCGGTGGTCGAGCCGCTGTACGACGCCGAAGAGCTCATCGGCATCGTTCCCGCCGATCTGCGCATCCCGTTCGACCCGCGTGACGTGATCGCCCGCATCGTCGACGGGTCGGACTTCGACGAGTTCAAGCCGCTGTACGGGTCGTCGCTGGTGACGGGTTGGGCCACGCTGTACGGCTACCCGGTCGGCATCCTGGCCAATGCCCGCGGCGTGCTGTTCTCCGAGGAGTCGCAGAAGGCCACCCAGTTCATCCAGCTGGCCAACCGTTCCGACACCCCACTTTTGTTCCTGCACAACACCACCGGCTACATGGTGGGCAAGCAGTACGAAGAAGGCGGGATGATCAAGCACGGCTCGATGATGATCAACGCGGTGTCCAATTCGACGGTCCCGCACATCTCGCTGCTGCTCGGCGCCTCCTACGGCGCGGGCCACTACGGCATGTGTGGGCGGGCGTATGACCCGCGCTTCCTGTTCGCGTGGCCGTCGTCGAAGTCAGCGGTGATGGGTGGCACCCAGCTCGCAGGCGTGCTGTCGATCGTCAGCCGCGCCGCCGCCGAGGCCCGCGGCCAGCAGGTCGACGAGGCCGCCGACGCGGCACTGCGGGCGGCGGTCGAGGCCCAGATCGAGGCTGAATCGCTGCCGATGTTCCTGTCCGGCCGGTTGTACGACGACGGGGTGATCGACCCTCGCGACACCCGCACCGTGCTGGGAATGTGCTTGTCCGCCATCGCCAACGCGCCGATCGAGGGGACGTCGAACTTCGGCGTCTTCAGGATGTGAGTTTCACACCCATGACTATCACCAAGATTCTGGTCGCCAACCGCGGCGAGATCGCCCGCCGGGTGTTCGAGACCTGCCGCCGCCTCGGCATCGGCACCGTCGCGGTGTACACCGATCCTGACGCCGGCTCACCCCATGTCGCCGAGGCCGACGCCCGGGTGCGGCTGGAGGGCAACAACGGCTACCTCGACTCCGCCCAGATCATCGCCGCGGCCCGGGCTTCCGGCGCCGACGCTGTTCACCCTGGCTACGGGTTCCTCTCCGAGAACCCCGATTTCGCGGCGGCGGTCATCGATGCCGGGCTGACCTGGATCGGGCCGCCGGTGAACGCCGTACAGGCCATGGGCTCCAAGATCGAGGCCAAGAAGATGATGGCCGCGGCCGGAGTCCCCGTGCTTGCCGAACTCGACCCGTCCACGGTCACGGCCGATCAACTGCCGGTGCTGGTGAAGGCATCGGCCGGTGGTGGAGGCCGAGGCATGCGCGTGGTGCGTGAACTGTCCGATCTGGCAACCGAGGTGGCTGCCGCCCAGCGTGAGGCTCAGTCGGCGTTCGGCGACCCGACGGTGTTCTGCGAGCGCTACCTGGCCGCCGGTCACCACGTCGAGGTGCAGGTGATGGCCGATCAGCACGGGACGGTGTGGGCGGTCGGCGAGCGCGAGTGCTCGATCCAGCGTCGCCACCAGAAGGTCATCGAGGAGGCCCCGTCGCCTCTGGTGGAGCGCACGCCGGGAATGCGGGAGAAGTTGTTCGACGCGGCCCGGCTGGCCGCCGAGGCGATCGGCTACGCCGGTGCGGGCACTGTCGAGTTCATGGCGGACGAACAGGGCGACTTCTTCTTCCTGGAGATGAACACCCGTCTGCAGGTGGAACATCCGGTCACCGAGGCCACCACCGGGCTGGATCTGGTCGAGTTGCAGATTGCGGTGGCGGACGGCGACCGGTTGGACAACGAGCCGCCGCCGTCGAAAGGCTCGGCCATCGAGGTCCGGCTCTATGCCGAGGATCCAGCCAAGGGCTGGCAGCCGCAGGCCGGCACGGTGCACCGGTTCGAGGTGCCCGGGCAGGTGCGCGTCGACACCGGCGTCGAGGACGGTTCGGTGGTGTCGATCTTCTATGACCCCATGCTCGCCAAGGTCATCTCCTACGCCCCGACCCGGCGACAGGCCGCAACGGTGCTCGCCGACGCCTTGGCCCGCACCCGGATTCACGGGCTACGCACCAACCGCGATCTGCTGGTGAGCGTGCTGCGGCATCCCGCGTTCCTGGCCGGGGCCACCGACACGGCGTTCTTCGACACCCACGGGCTCGATGCCCTGGCGACCCCGCTGGCCGACGCGAACGCCGTGACCCTGTCGGCGATTGCCGCCGCGCTGGCCGACGCTGCGCACAACCGCAGCAGCGCACGGGTTTTCGGTGCGGCGCCCAGCGGTTGGCGCAATCTTGCCTCTGGGTACCAGTCGCGGACCTACCGCGACGCCGCCGGTGACGACGTCCCGGTGCGCTACCGGTTCACCCGCACCGGCGTCGAGTTGCCCGAGGCCGACGGGGTTTCCCTGGTCTCGGCTGCGCCGGATCGGGTGGTGCTGTCGATCGGCGGCGTCGAGCGGGCATTCGATGTGGCGCGGTACGGCGATCAGGTATTCGTCGACTCACCGCTCGGCCCGGTCCAGCTCGCCGCGGTGCCCCGCTTCCCCGACCCTGCCGACGCCGTCGCACACGGCTCACTGCTGGCACCGATGCCCGGTTCGGTGATTCGGGTCGGCGCGGCCGTCGGCGATACCGTCACGGCCGGACAGCCCCTGATCTGGCTCGAAGCCATGAAGATGGAGCACACCATCGCCGCCCCCGAGGACGGGGTGTTGGCCGAACTGAATGTCGCCGCCGGTCAGCAGGTCGAAGTCGGTGCCGTACTAGCCCGTGTTGAATCTGAAGGAGAACAGTCATGAGCTTCATCGAGACCGAGGAACAGAAGGCCCTGCGCCAGGCGGTGGCCGCTATGGTCGCCAACTACGGGCAGGACTACTACCTGGAGAAGGCCCGCGCCGGTGAACACACCACCGAATTGTGGAATGAGGCAGGCAAACTCGGCTTCATCGGGGTCAACCTGCCCGAGGAGTACGGCGGCGGCGGGGCCGGCATGTACGAGCTGTCCTTGGTGATGGAGGAGATGGCGGCCGGCGGTTCGGCGTTGTTGATGATGGTGGTCTCCCCCGCGATCAACGGCACGATCATCTCCAAGTTCGGTACCGAGGAACAGAAGAAGCGCTGGATCCCCGGTATCGCCGATGGTTCGATCACCATGGCTTTCGCCATCACCGAGCCCGATGCGGGTTCCAACAGCCACCGGATCACCACCACCGCGCGCAAAGACGGTGGCGATTGGATCATCAAGGGCCAGAAGACCTTCATCTCCGGCATCGACCAGGCGCAGGCTGTTCTCGTCGTCGGCCGCACCGAGGATCACAAGACCGGCAACCTCAAGCCGGCGCTGTTCGTCATCCCCACCGATACTCCAGGCCTGAGCTGGACCAAGATTGACATGGAGATCATCAGCCCGGAAAGCCAGTTCCAGGTTTTCCTCGACGACGTGCGGTTGCCGGCCGATGCGCTGGTGGGCTCTGAGGACGCCGCCATCGCTCAGCTGTTCGCCGGCCTGAACCCCGAGCGAATCATGGGTTCGGCCATGGCGGTCGGCACCGGCCGGCTGGCCATCACCAAGGCGACCGACTATCTGAAGACCCGCCAGGTCTGGAAGGTGCCGATCGGCTCGCACCAGGGCCTGTCGCACCCGTTGGCACAGACCCACATCGAGGTCGAACTGGCCAAGCTGATGATGCAGAAGGCCGCCACTCTGTACGACGCCGGCGATGACTTCGGAGCTGCGGAAGCCGCCAACATGGCCAAGTACGCCGCGGGCGAGGCCTCGGTGCGTGCGGTGGATCAGGCGGTGCAGTCCCTCGGCGGCAACGGCCTGACCAAGGAGTACGGCATCGCCGCAGCCGTCACGGCGTCGCGGCTGGCCCGGATCGCCCCGGTGAGCCGGGAGATGATCCTGAACTTCGTCGCCCAGACCTCGCTCGGCCTGCCGCGCTCATACTGACGGGCCGTACCGACGATGACGTCTTTAGTTCACTATCGGGTCCAGGGCGCTGTGGCCCGTTTGACCCTGGATTCCCCGCACAACCGCAATGCGTTGTCGACGGCCCTGGTGGAGCAGTTGCACCAGGGCCTGGCCGACGCGGCCGATGAGCCCGGCGTCCGCGTGGTCGTGCTCGACCACGCCGGTGGAACGTTCTGCGCGGGCGCCGATCTCAGTGAGGCGGCCGGCCAGGATCCCGGTGACGTCGCGGTGGACCGGGCCAGGGAGATGACCCGGACACTGCGGGCCATCCTGGAGCTTCCGATACCGGTGATCGGTGCGATCGACGGGCATGTGCGGGCCGGCGGGATGGGTCTGGTCGGTGCGTGCGATCTCGTTGTGGCCGGTCCGAAGAGCACCTTCGCCCTGACTGAGGCACGCATCGGCGTTGCGCCGTCAATCATCTCGCTGACGCTGCTGCCGAAGATGTCGCCGCGGGCGGCGGGGCGGTACTTCGTCACCGGTGAGAAGTTCGGTGCGGCCGAGGCGGCCGAGATCGGGTTGATCACGGAGGCGACCGAGGACGTCGAGTCCGCCGTGTCCGCGCTGACGGCCGAGATCTCGAAGGGTTCACCGCAGGGGCTGGCCACGTCGAAGGCGTTGACGACGGCCTCCATCCTGCGGCGGTTCGACGAGGACGCCGAAGCGCTGACGCGGCAGTCGGCTCAGCTGTTCGTCTCCGATGAGGCTCGCGAAGGCATGATGGCGTTTCTGCAGAAGCGTCCGCCGAGTTGGGTGACCAGCTGAGTTTCAGCCCTCCGGCCAGAGTTGGACGCGGATGACCACACGCGTTTGCGCGGCTCGGGCAAGGTCATCCGCGTCGAACTGTCCGGGCCCGCTGCGCCGTACGTGGTGAAACCGCGCATCGCGTGGCCTGGCCGACAGGAAGCTCTCGATCACCGGGATGTTGGCGACGCCGGTCGACGCCTCGGCATATCCGCCAAAGCGCTTCCGCTGCAACAACACCGTCACCTCGGCACCACCACGGAGATTTTTCCACCAGGTGTTCTCGATGCCCGTGATGCACGTGACGACGGCACCGTCAGCCACGTAGCTGATCGGGATCTGGTAGCTTCGGCCGGTTCGACGGCCGGTCACGGTGAGGATCATCATCGTGCCGCTCAGGCAGCGATGTGCCGGGCTCCGCAGCACCGCCTTCACCAATGGAGTGACCGCCCTGACCAGCAGCCGAAGTTGGACCGGCGGGGCGGAACTCTCACTCATCCTCTGCTGATCACCTGCCCTGTACGGCGATGCCGTTGAGCAACCTCTCAAGTGCGGCAATCGAATCCCGGCTCTCCCGCTCGGGGTCCGCCGAGCGGGCGACTGTCATCGCCGCCTCGCACATCGCACCATGGATGAGATGCGCGAGGGGTTCTACGCGCTGTTTCGGGAGGTGTCCGTCGGCGATCACCTGGCTCAGACCCAACCGCAGCAGCGACGTCACGTGCTCGTCTTCCAGCGCTCGCATGGACTCCCAGCCGAGCACGGCAGGCGCGTCGATCAACGTGATGCGTTGAACGCCAGGATCGAGCACGGCATCGAAGAACCCGCGACAGCCGCGTAGGAAACGCTGCCAGCTGTCCTCGGCGCCCCTCGCCGCATGGTTGACCGCCTCACCGATCGCGCGCTGTTCATTCTCGAAGACCGCGGCGAACAGTCCGCGTTTGCCCTCGAAATGGTGGTACAGCGCACCTTTGGTCATGCCGGCGCGTTCGGCGACGTTGTCGACGAACGTGTTGTCGTAGCCATCGACGGCAAACCGCTCACGCGCCACCACCAGGATCTGGTCGACGGTTGCGCGCGTGCGTTCGGCCTGGGTGCGCGGTCCGGGCATATCGCCAATCTACCCGATTCATACTTGAGGTACATACTTCCCGTATGTTAATACTCGAGGTATGCAAGTTCAGCGTCACGTCCGCCCGCTCTGCGAGGTTGGATGTGGGCTCGAGAGCAGCGTGGAGGCCGGCGAGGTCGTCACCATCGGAGGCAACCGCGACCACGTGTTGAGCCGGGGTCATATATGCCCGAAAGCCCTCGGCATCAAGGAACTTCAGTCGACTCCGACCGGTTGCTTACGGCCTCGTCCGGACGGCCGATGGCCGACGGTTCGGAGCTCGATCCGCTGTCGGGTACCGCGGTGCTCAACGGCATCCCGGTGCAGATCTGCACCGCACCAATGAGAGGAGACTTCGATGGGTAATGCCCAGGTTGGCACACTGCGTGATGCCTTGCGCAATTACGCCGAGGCCAAGAACCGACACGATGTGGACGCCGTCGTGGCGGCGTACACACCTGACGGTAGCTACCGGGATTCCGGTGTCGGCCGGCCGATTTCGGGCCAGGACCAGCTGAGGGCGTTCTACCAGGCGGTATTCCGGTCGATCCCCGACTATCACGGGCAGTTCGACGGTGTGGCCTTCGCCGAGAACACCGCGGTGGTCTGGGGCAGGATGACCGGCACGGTCAGCGACGATCTTCTCGGACTGCCCGCCACGGCAGGTAACCGCATCGACATTCCGGTCACGTTCGTCTGCACGTTCCGCAACGGTCAACTCACCAGTGACACCGGATATTTCGATACCCAACTGCTCTACCAACAGGCCGGTGTACCTGCCACAGAACCAGACATCCTGACCTTCGTCGCGGGCTGGGAGCAATTCTGGGCGGCGCCCGGGGATGCCACTGGGGTTCACGACCTTGTCACCGACGACGTGGCCCTGTACTGGCCCGGAGCCACCGAGCCGCTCCGCGGACGCGACGCGTACGCCGGCCGACTGGCCGCCGCGGTGCAGCTCATTCCCGACCTGACCTTGTCAGCGGTCCAATTTGCCCACCGCGACGGTCATCTCATGCTCGCGTGGGAAGGCCGCGGAACGATCGGCGGAGAGTTGCGTCAATGGCCAGGGGTCGACCGTTTCCGGCTCCGCGGAAACCGCACAGCCGAGACCACGGTCGTATTCGATACCCGATCCGTACTGCCCACTGTTCCCGCCACCAGCTGAACCGAGGAGACACTCATGCGCGCCATCGTTCAAGACGAATGGGACGGACCAGACTCGGTGCGCCTGGTCGACGCACCGGAACCTCGCCCAGCGCCCACCGAGGTGAAGGTTCGGGTCCATGCCGCCGGGGTCAACCCCGTCGACTACTACACCAGCCGCGGGCTGGCCTATAACCGGGTCCTCGACCTGCCGTTCAGCCACGGCTGGGATGTGGCAGGAGTCGTCGAAGAGGTCGGGTACGGCGTCAGCCGGTTCCACGTCGGCGATCGCGTCTTCGGGATGCCCTGGTTTCCGCGAGAGGCGGGCGGTTATGCCGAGTTCGTCACCGCACCGTCTCGCCACTTCGCCACCATCCCAACCAGACTCAGCTTCGTCGAGGCGGCGGCGCTGCCGCTGGCAGGGCTTACGGCGTGGCAGATGCTCGTCGACGTGGCCCGGTTGGCGTCCGGCCAACGTGTGCTGGTGTCGGCTGCCGCCGGCGGCGTGGGACACCTCGCGGTGCAGATCGCCAAGGCCCGCGGCGCGTATGTCATCGGCACCGCACGCACCGCCAAACACGACTTCGTCCGTGGGCTGGGTGCTGACGAGGTGGTGGACTACACCACAACTGTTGTCCACGAGGCCGTCCGCGATGTCGACGCGGTGATCCAGATGTTCGGCGGCGCCGCGGGATGTGACGCTCTGTACTGTCTGCGCGCCGGCGGCGTACTGGTGAGCGCCCAGGCCGCCTGGACGCCAGGCCTGTTCGACCGGGCGCGCGAGTTGAACGTCCACGCATACGACTATCTGGTGGAACCAGACGCAGCAGGTTTGCAGTCCATCGCCGAGCTCGCCGCGGACGGCCGATTACGGGTTCACCTTGCCGCCCAATATCCGTTATCCGAAGCGGCGCAGGCCCTCAAGGTGATCGGCGACAGCCGCACCACCGGCAAGATCGTTCTCACGGTCGAGCACCACCATTGAGCCGAAGCGACGCCATCGGCCGGTGGCGACATCGGGATCGGCGCAGGTCAGCCCAGGTGTGTCGGCCAGCCGGTAATTGCCAGTGACAGCACACGGTGCAGCGTGTCTGTCGGATCATCGGCTGCAGCTCTACCGTTTCCTGTGCGGACGTTATCTGCCGTGCGGTGACCCCCGGAAAGGCCGGAATCATGGCCGATGATCAGAACAAGGCGATTTCCCGACGCGTATGGGAGGTATTTGCCTCCGGTGACCTCAGTGAACTGGATGATCTCGTCGCTCCAGGTGCCGCCTATCACGACACCCAGGATCCGTTCGGTGATCAGCGCGGCCCCGATCATATGAGGAGCCTCATCGAGATGTATCGGAAGTCGTTCTCCAACATGAAGTTCGACATCAAGATGCAGATCGCCGAGGGTGACTACGTGTGCACCCTGCTGGAGGCTCAGGGAGACAACACCGGCGAGCTCATGGGCCAGCCGGCTACGGGCAAGCACGCCCGAATCAACCTGACCGACACCACGCGGATCGAGGACGGCAAGATCGCCGAGAACTGGGTCACCTGGGACACCCTCGGCATGCTGCAGCAGCTCGGCCTGATCCCCGCAGGGGCGCAACAAAAGGCGCCCGCCTGAGCTGATTGCAGTAAGGGTCCAGGGCCGGCCGCGGCCCTGGACCTCCGCAGCACTGCGTGCCCGTCAGACCATCGTGTCGGCCGGGGGCAGGCCGAACTCGTTGTTGCCGAAGATCAGGTAGGCACGCTCGGGATCATTGGCCGCGTGCACCCGGCCGGCATGCGCGTCACGCCAGAACCGCTGCACCGGAGCATCATTGGACAACGCAGTGGCACCCGAAGCCTCGAACAGCCGATCGATCGAGGCGATCGCACGACCGGTGGCACGCACCTGATCACGACGAGCCCGGGCCCGCAGCTCAAACGGGATCTCCTCACCGGCAACCAGCAGCGCATACTCGTCGGCAACATTGCCCGACAGCTGACGCCAGGCAGCGTCGATGTCACTGGCCGCCTCAGCGATGCGGATCTTGGCGAACGGATCGTCCTTGGCCTTCTCCCCGGCGAACGCCGCACGCACCCGCTTACCCTGATGCTCGACGTGCGCGTCGTAGGCGCCGTAGGCCATGCCCACGATCGGCGCCGAGATGGTGGTGGGATGGATGGTGCCCCACGGCATCTTGTACACCGGGGCGGTGTTGGTCTCATACCCACCAGCGGTGCCGTCGTTCATCGCCTTGTAGGACAAGAAGCGGTGCTTGGGCACGAACACGTCCTTGACCACCACGGTGTTGCTGCCGGTACCGCGCAGACCGACCACGTTCCACACGTCGTCGATCTGGTACTCGGTACGCGGAATCAGGAAACTACCGAAATCGACCGGGCGACCGTCCTTGATCACCGGCCCACCGAGGAAGGCCCACGTGGCGTGCGCAGACCCTGACGACCACTTCCACTCACCGCTGACCAGATAGCCTCCCTCGACGAGCTTTCCGATGCCCATCGGTGTGTAAGACGAACAGATGCGTGCAGCCGGATCGTCCCCCCAGACCTCTTCCTGGGCCCGCTGGTCGAACAGCGCCAGATGCCAGTTGTGCACACCGATGATGCCGGCCACCCAACCAGTCGAACCACACGCACTGGCCAACCGCCGGACCGCCTCGTAGAACACCGTCGGATCACACTGCAAACCACCCCACTGCTCCGGCTGCAGCAACTTGAAGAAACCGACGTCCTCCAACGCCTTCACGTTCGCATCGGGCAGCCGACGCAAGTCCTCGGTCTCCTGAGCGCGCTCACGCAGCGTCGGCAGCAATTCATCGATGCCGGCCAGAACTGAGTGGGTGTCGCAAAAGACCTGGGTATCGATCTGTTGAACTGAAGTCACTGAGCTACCTTCCCAACGCCGGGTGTGGCAAGAGCGAGTCCGCCACCAAGGCGGTCCGATCTTCTCGAATTCGTTGACATACAAGTGTTTATTCGGTGCACTGGGATATCGACCCGCACCGCTAACCGGAGGCCGGCGCTGCCGCCGCGCCGCGCTGCCGAAGATTTTCGGCGACCTCGCTGCGCCAGTATTCGTTGGCGGCGGTGGTATCGACTTCGTACTCGAACCGATCGGTCATCTCCGGTGTGACGTCGGCGGCATCGACGTAGAACTGCTCGTACCATCGCCGGAGTTGATAGACCGGGCCGTCTTCCTCGACCAACAGTGGATTGTCGATACGGGTCTTGTTCTTCCATATCTCGACGTCCTGCAGAAACCCGCTGCTGACCCCTTCGGTGAACGCGTGCAGCAGCCTGTCCGTCGCCTCTTCGGACAGGCCTTGGGGCCGACGAACCATGATGCCCCATTGCAGCACAAAGGATTCCGGCGTCACCGGGTAGTGGCAGTTTACCAGGATCGCTTCGACTTCGTAGCCGCTGTAGCTGTTGTGCAGCCGGTTGATCATGAAGGACGGCCCGAAGTAGGACGCCTCGGAATCGAGTACCTGTTCGCCTGCGTAGTGCGAACCACCCAGGTGGACATCCGGCCTGCCGATCGTCCGCAGATATTGGGAAGCGACCTGGCCTTCGAACACGTTCTTGAAGTATGTCGGGAACCCAAAATGGATGTAGTAGAAGTGCGCCATGTCGACGATGTTGTCGACGATCTCTCGACAGTTTGACCCGATGAGTTCACTGCGCCAGGACCATTCCGTCCAACCCGGGTCACGAACCTCCGGAATGTCGGGGATGTCGAGATGCGGTGACGGCACACTGCCCTCGGGGTCGTGCCAGACGAACAGGAGCCCCGAACGGACACTTGTTCTCCAGACACGTGTACGGGCAAGGCGTGGAGCGCGTTTCGCGTAGGGCACCTGCGCGCAGCGGCCGTTACCCGCCCACCTCCAGTCGTGGAAGGGACACGCGACGGCGTCGCCTTTGACCTTGCCTTGAGAGAGATCACCGCCGAGATGGCGACAGTACGCATCGAGAACGTGCACCGAGCCGTGACTGTCGGCGAAGACGACCAGCTTCGTTCCGAAGGCGGTGATCGAATGCGGCTGTCCGTCCACGAAATCGGAGACCAGTCCCAGGCAATGCCAGCCCCGGGCGAACCGCGTCGGCAGCTGCCCGACGTCGATCTCACGCACCGAGGCGCGAGTGGAGTCGTTGTTCAAACCCGCCATCTGCCACCAGCTCCCATAAAACTAGAACACGTTCCTACGGTTCACTGGATCGCAACGCTAAGCGTGGAGGGACTGAGCCAATAGGGACTAAGGGCCCTAGTTGAGACGCACCCGCACCACAGATATGGAGACGACGCGGAAACCTCCCGAGATCCTGGAGCCCGATTGAGGGAACCTCGCGGTCGACGGATACTCCACAATAGTTTGCTGAGCGAGGCCTGTGCCCGCCGCTACAACCGAGGATTCAGCTGCGCGCCGCAACCACCGCCGCCGGAGTGCCGAGCCTCGATGGATGGTCACCGGAATCCGCCGGACTCGTGCTGTCTGAGCAAATTTGCCATCGGGGAAATAAGTGTTGCTACAGTGTGCAAGCATTTGTCAGCCAGGTCACATATCGAAGGCGGCGCGCTTTGATGTCACAGCCCACCTCTCCCCGTCTGCCCAAGGCCAAAGCCGCTGCCACCGCGGCTGCCGTCGTCGCCACCACGGCTGCGCTGACCGCAGGCGTGGCGTCGTCCGCACCGGAAGCGCTCGCGGCACACAACCGCAGCGTGCAAGCAGAGGTTGAGCTGACGGCAGCATCAAACCCCGATGTGGGCAAGATTCCTGACATCGTCGGGATCTACGGCGTCGGCCCGATCTTCTGGACCGCCCAACTCTTGGGGATCACGCCGGAGAACGTGATCAGGACAGCCGGAGGACTGACCGGCAACACCGCGCTCGCCGAGACCGTCATCGGGTTGCTGGATCTGCTCGACGCCATCTCCCCCATCGAGGCCGGCGTCAAGGGCCCGCTGCCCGACGACGTGTACAACGCCGTGAACGGCCTGGACTACACCTTCACCGGGCTTTCCAAGATGTTCGGGCTCGGCGATAACAATGCGTTCATCAACTGGATCGCCAAACACGCACCCGTCCTGAATCAGCGGCGCGACATCATCCTGTCGGAGAGTTTGGGCGGGCTCACCACGTCGTTGGCCTACCGCGACATGATCAAAGCGGTGCAGTCCGATGACCCAGAATGGGGCGTTGGCGTGACGGGACAGTGGCTGATCTTCGTCAACAACGTCAGCCGACCCGGTGGCGGATTGTTTGCTCTCGCAACACCTCTCACCAACCTCTTCGGGCTGAACCTCACCACGCCCGACGCCGGTAGCTACACCAACGACGACCAGACCAAGGTCCTCAACACCTCGATCCTCGACATCACCTGGGCCTACAACCCGCTGTCGGATGTGCCCACCACCCTGAACCCGCTGGCCTGGGCCAACTCGGCCGCCGCCGGAGTGTTCCTCACCTACCTGCTGCCAGACGAGGGCAACAACATCGGCAACCATGTGCTGCCGAGGCTGATCACCGGTATCGGTGACGGCGTGAAGGTGATGATCGACCCGACCGGCGGCCAAGGTCTGCAGATGATCCCGGTCCTCGGCGACTTGCTGAAGCTGTTCAACGTGAATGTGCTCGACTTCCCCGGCAACGCCACCTACATCACTTACGACTCCGGCAATCTCCCACTGCTCGAGCCGTTCCGGATGGCGCCGCATCTGCTCAACCTCGTTCCGGGCGTTGACATCCCGACCCCGTTGACCGACAGCATCGAGCCTGCGCTGCGCAAGCTGGTGAACATGGGCTACCAGGACGTCGACCCCAACACCCTGGAGCGCACGTTCAACGAGGCCGGCGAGCAGGCGTACTTCTGGCACTCCCCGCTCACTCCTACGCAACAGCTGGCCGCCAACCAGATCGTGTTCGATGCGTTGATCGACGGCATTCAGGACAACGCGCTGAACCCCGATGCCTGGGTGGCGAAACTGCCGGGTGCGAACCTCGAGCCGATCGTGAAGAACGCCGTGTCGGTGGCAGTCGCGAAGGCCCTTTCTGACGCCTTGGAGGCCGTGCAGAAGGGTGCCGACCCGATGTTCGATGCCGTCGAGAAGGGCCTGGCTCCCGTCACCCATGCCCTCGATGACATGAATGCTCAGATGGAAACCGCCATCGACAACATGCTGAAGGTGAACGGCTCCACTGCCAACAAGAAGGCGGGCAGCCAGTCGATCAACTCGCTGCCGTCGGCAGGCACGCAGTTGAAGACGTTGAGCGTCGAAGCGTCCGACACCGACACCGGCGCCAAGCCCACACCGATCAAGGACGCGCTCAACGACCTTGGTCTGGAGCAGGATTCGTCGACGGACACCGCGGTGTCCAAGAGCGTTACGAAACTCTCGGAGTCGGCCAAGACCAAGGCCAAGGCCCGTCACGCCACCGACGCGAACAATCCGCTGAAGAAATCGGTGAAGGAAACCGTGGCCAAGGTGCGTCAGGCCGCCGAGGACACCGCCGACAAGGTGGAGAAGGCCGGCAAGGACACTGCGAAGAAGCTCGACAAGACAGCGGACGGCGCGAAGGCGAAGGTCAAGGAGTCGAAGAAGCCGGCCAAGAAGGCCCCGAAGCACGCCGCAGCGTAGGACGCGCCCGCCGTAACCGCTGACAGCTCCGGTGACGCGTCGGTAGCGTGGCCAACATGCCATGCACTGTGCTCGTCACCGGGGCAAGCGGCACGCTCGGCCACCATGTGGTGCCCGAGGCGACGGAAGCCGGCCATCAGGTGCGCGCATTGAGCCGTCGGGAGCGGGTCGGATATACCGGGGTGCACTGGCATCAGGCCGACCTGCTCTCGCCCGAGGGGTTGGATGCCGCACTCGACGGCGTAGACGCCGTTATCCATTGCGCCACGCAAGCCGCGGGCAGTAAGGACGTCCGGGCGGCGCGGAACCTGATCGAGGCGGTGCGGCGCAAGGGCGTGGGGCACCTCATCTACGTCTCGATCGTGGGGATCGACGACATTCCGCTGCCCTATTACAAGACCAAGCTGCGGGTGGAGCAGGCTCTCGAGATGTCTGGGGTGGGGCACACGATCCTGCGCGCCACCCAGTTCCACGAGCTAATAGAAAAGACGTTCTCGACACAGCGATTTTCACCCCTGCTGTGGACGCTGCGCGGCGTCCGATTTCAGCCGATCGACACCCGGGATGTGGCCGCCCGGCTGGTCTCCCTGATCGATTCCGAACCTGCGGGGCGGGCGGCCGACATCGGCGGGCCCAGCGTCCACAGTCACTCAGAATTGGGACAGATGTATCTGTCAGCACACAACAGCGTGCGTCGCGTGGCCAGTTTCACGCTTCCCGGGCGGATCGTCGCCGGTTACAGGTCGGGGGCCAACCTGACCCCGGAAAATGCAGTCGACGGCGTTTCGTTCCAGGACTATCTGGGTGGCGGCGGATAGCTCAGCGGCCTCGATCGGTGACCATTGGCACTACCCCGGCGACACAGTTTGGCTACTGGCCTTGCATGTCACAGCGATCGTCGTAGGCTCGACAGCGATGAGCACTTCAGCGCCGCAGGACAGGTCGATGCGGGCTGCCGACACCGACCGTATCCAGGTGGCGCAGCTGCTCACCGATGCTGCCGCCGCGGGCCGGCTGCCGATGTCCGAATATGAGGACCGGCTAGCAAAGGCTTACGCGGCCGAGACCTACGATGATCTGGCCCGCCTCAGCCGCGACCTTCCCGGCGCGGTGAACTGTTCGGCGAGCCACTGTCGCCCCGCCCCCTCGACGCTGCTGCTGGCGATAATGAGTGGGTTCGAGCGCCGCGGCCGGTGGAACGTGCCGAAGAAGCTGACGACGTTCGCACTCTTCGGCGGCGGAGTGGTCGATCTGCGCTACGCCGACTTCACCGCACCCGATGTCGACGTCCATACCTATTCGATCTTCGGCGGGCAGACCATCCTGGTGCCGCCCGAGGTGAATGTCGATGTCGACGGCGTCGGCGTGATGGGGAACTTCGATCAGAGCGTCGACGGGGACGGCACCTCCGGCGCTCCGCGTGTGCACATCCGCGGCTTCTCGCTGTGGGGCAGCGTCAGCGTCAAGCGTAAGAAGCGCCGTAACCAGATCGACTAGAGCTCGGCCGCCGCTGCTGCGATCGCACCACCGATCGCCGGCGGTCACCTACGCAAAACGGGCGGGCCCGAAGGCCCGCCCGTTCTGATGTCGAACGGTCAGTGGTTGCAGCTTGCGGCGGCCACACAGGTCAGCGACTTGTTCGAGTTGGAAGGTTTGGCGCTCGACACCTTGGCGGTGGGCCCGTCCCCGGCGATGGCCTTGGGCAGCGTGCCCGGCAGGTCCTTCTCGTCCGGGAGGATCTTGTTGCCCAGGTACTGATTCGAGTACTTCTGCGTCTGGTTGTAGTAGTACTTGCCGGCGTTGACGTTCAGCTCGCCTTGAATCACACCGTTGGTGCCCTTGCTGGGATCGGCGTAGTTCGCGGTGCCGAAGTTGGTGTGGTACACCTCGCCCAACGGGCTGTCGTCGAGCGTCTTGTTGACGCCGGGCGTCTGGTTGAACACCTTGTCGCCGACGGCCTGCGCCGCGCGGACGCCCGGGGCGGGGTTGTCGAAGGCTGGTCTGCCCACCGCGTTGCCTGATGCGCTGGTGTCAGCGGATGCCAGCCCCGTCGGCAAGGCCACCGCCAACGCGCCGCCCGCGATGACGCCCCCAACCAATGTCCGCGTCCGCACCGAACGCTCGGACATTTTCCGATGCTTTGCCATGCCTGTAACCTCTCGTGAGTGGCGTTGCGCCACAGCTGAATTGGACCTATCCGGCCGACATTGCCGCTGGCCCGCCAGCGAACCTAAGGCACCGCGAGCGCGGGCGATAGGTAGTGGCAAAGTTGTTCATTTGCTGTTCGGCACATGCTCATGAGAATTCACAGCTCGTCCACAGGAGTCGTCGAGATACGTGAAAACGCAACGGCCCCCTCCGTTTTGGAGGGGGCCGTTGCGTTTGGAGAACAGGCGTTACTTGTCCTTGTGGCTCTTGCTGTCCTTGTTGCCTTTGGTGTCGTTGCTCTTGCTGTCCTTGTTGTCAGCATGGGCATTGCCGGCGTGCGCGCTGGAGTCGCCGCCAGAAGCACCCTTGGCGGAAGCACCCGTGGCAGCCGCGCCCTTGGCAGTGTCCTGCTTGTCGGCTCCGGCCTTGGTCGTGGGCTTGAAGGCCTTCTCTAGGTTCTTCGTGGCGTTCTCGACGAACCTCTCGCCGGCCGACTTCTTACGCTCGGTCGTGCTCGATTTCGGAGCGAACTTGTTCGGGGCCTTGGTGGTGGCGCCGGCGTCGGCCGACTCGGTACCACCGACCTTCTCCTCGGACTCCTCTTGTGCCGCAGCCTCTTTGACTTCCGTGACCTCTTTGGTGGTCGTGGTCTTGGGCGTCAGCTTCAGGCCCAGGTCCAGCTTCGGCAGCTCGAACTTCGGAGCCTCGGGCTTGGAGACCTCGACGGCAGGAGTGACTGCCCCGCTGCTCTCCTCGGCGGTCTCGGCAGCCTCGTCGACCGTGGTGTCCTCAGCCTTGACCTCAAGCGTCTTGACGAGCTTGGACTCGGCAGGTGCCTCGAGCTTCTCCGCAAGCTTCTTGAACGACGACTCGATGTCGGTCGGCAGGCTCAGGAGCTTGCTGACGTTGGGCAGGCTGGTGGAGGTCACCGAACCGGGCTCGGCTTCGGTCTTCACCGGGGTTTCCTGCTGTGCCGACAGCAGACTGACGTCGGCAACTTCCTCCTCGGGCACACCGCCCGGCACCGGATTCAGCGTCCCCTGCGTAATCGCATCCACAACGTAGGTGACGGCAGCAGTGATACCCGTGTTCGCTCCGTAGCCGAAGAAGAACGAGTTGCTCAGATTCTGCGCGAAGCCACCGTCCGGCAGGTTGTCGTTCAAGATGCTGCCGACCACCATGGCGGCTCCGCCAGTGAAGAATTCATCGACGCGCTTCGACAGCTGGAGACGCTGGGTCGGGTCGAACGCATCGACGATCGACGCGCCGATCACCGAACCGAGATAGGCGAACTCGTTGAAGCCGGCCTCGAAGAAGATGTTGTCGACGACGTCGAGGGGCAGGATGTTGTCGCTCAGGTAGTACGCGAGGCCGGTGAAGCCGTCCTTGCAGACTGCGCCGGAGGCCGAGCAATCACCCGGAGCGTAGTAGTTCTCATTGGCCTCGTTGCCGGCCTGGTCGTAGAACTGGACGCCATCGCCCATGTCGCCGACGGTCGCGGCGACAAGTTGGCCCTCTTCGTTTTCGTAGTAGAGCTGCCGTCCGTATCGATCGACGAGAGCGGTGTCGGCTGGTGTGTTCTCGTCCGGGTACTCGAGTTCGTCGTCCTCGTTCAGGATGTAGCCGGTAGTGGGGCCGGTAACGACGCCCTGGTAGTAGTAACCGCCATAGCCCTGGGTGAAGGATTGCCACGCGCCCTGCAGCGAAAGCGCCACGAGGTTGATCTGCTCGGCCGTCATGGTCCGATGCACGGTCGCTTCGGCGGTCGAGGCGGCAACCGTGATCTCGTCACGAGGAACGAACAGCGCGGGGGTCCCGGCAACCAGCGCACCGGCGCTGAGGAGGGCCACACCAGTGGTGACGAGCGGACGGACTGCCATGTGGGTGTGGCCCCTTATCTCATGCGCAGGACGGATTCCTGAGAATCCGTCCTGGTATCTGCTTACTACCTTAAAAGTCCTTGAGAAGGGTAATTCCCGTCACCACCTCCCGCAACCTGTTCCGATGCGGGACCGGACCCCTTGACACGCCGCTTCAGAGCTGTTTTTCCGGGCAATGGATGCGAATTTTTTCGAAACCGAACCGGAAATTCCCGACCCATCCCTGTTCAGCTAATTTCGCATACCGTTGCCACTCAGTCCGCCGACGACAAACCCCCCGGTTACTGCGTTCGGAATCCGTGGCAGCAAGGTCGCCGGCACCGGTCCGGCACACTTGCCCGCGGGGACGCGATGCTCTCCATAGAACTAGGTCAACGGCATGATCACGGACGCCCCTACCGCAGATCGGTCGCCGCTCCGTGCTGTCCGCTCCGCGCTTCGCCACCCTCGTTCCCGCCCTCAGGGACGACTGGCCGCTCCGGCCGCCAGAACGGGGAGGAACCATCGCCGTTACGAAAACCGACCGCCGCCACCATTCAATTCGATCGGCATTTTGCAGAATGACGACAGCGCCGGGAAACGCGAGGCACTCGTCGCCTTACCCGGCAGTCAATATGTCCAGGTCACAGGCGCGAGCGAACATCGTCGCGCGTCAATAGACCTGAGAGAAACCTGAGATGACGCTCAGTTTCGTGCCGTGCGACTACTTGTCGCCGCTGCCGCCGTCGGTGCCCGCGTCCTTGCCCCCGTCGGTGGCGTTCTTGACAGCCTCGCCCAGTTTCTTCAAGAACTTGCTGCCGTTCGACTCACCCTTGGGCCGACCGCTGTCGAAGAGGATCGGCGGCGTGAACTTGTTGCCGCCCTTGGTATCCGTGCCCGTGTTCTGCTCCGCGGGCTCTTCCTCTTTCTCTTTGATCTTGGCGGTGGGCTTGGGGTCGAGCGCCGGCACCTTGAGCTCGGGCACCTTGAACTCAGGCGCCTTCGGGGGTTCGAACTTTGGCGGTTCGAAGGTCGGGGGCTCGAACTTCGGAGCCTCCGGTGTTTGGACGACGCCACCCAGCGGGTCGGCTTCTGGGCCTCCCTCGGCCGGATCCAGAGCGCCCTTGTCCACGAGCTGGTCGGCGGTTTCAGCGTCTTCGACGAGTTTGGTCTCGTCCGCGGCCGGTGCCTTGAACGGCAACTTCACCAGGCCCTTGAACGGTGAATCGACCTTGGCAGTCGAGAGGTTCAACAGTGACACCGGCCCCGGCAGGCTGGTCAGGCTCGAGCCGGTCTCTTTCTCAGCCAGCAGTGTGGTGGTCTCGGGGCCGGACTCATCCAGCGTCTGGACCCCGGGGCCGGAGTCGAGCGGGTTGATCAGGTTCGGCTCAGGAGTGGGCGTCCCTTGCACGATGGCGTCCACCACGTAGGTGAACGCCGCGTAGATACCGGTGTTGGCGCCGTATCCGAAGAAGAATGAGTTGGTCAGCCCGTAGGCGTAGCCGTCCTGGGGCAGGTTGTCGAGCAGCAGATTGCCGACGAGTTGTGTTGCGCCGCCTTCAAAGAAGTCGTCGACGCGTTTGGTCAGATCCAGGCGGCCGGTCGGGTCAACCGCGTCGATGGCCACAGCCACCGTACGGATGGCCTGGTGGGCAAGCTCGGTGAAGCCGCCCTCGAAGAAGATGTTGTCTATGTCGCCGAGCGGCAGGATGTTGTCGCTGAGGTAGTACGCCAGGCCGGTGAAGCCCTTGTGGCATACCGCGCCTTCCGCGGTGCAGTCCCCGGGCGCATCGACCATCACCGGATTTCCGTCCGCGTCGGTGACGATTTCACCGGTGACCGGATCGATCTGCGGCACCTGCCCCGGGAACCACAGCCCGCCATATCCCTGAGTGAAGGACTGCCATGCGCCTTGCAGGGAAAGCGCCAGCAGATTGATCTGCTCCTGCGTCAGCTTGGTCGGAGCTGGCGCGGCGGTAGCGGCGACAGTGATCTGGTCACGGGGGACGAACAACGCCGGGGTTGCGGCGACGAGTGCGCCTGCGCTGAGGAGTGCGGCACCGGTGGTGATGAGCGGACGTACAGCCATGTGGCGGGGCCCCTTAACTAGAGGACGAAAACGGCCGATTCCAAAAATCCGCGCCGGCGGCAACTTAGAAACTGCTGAGAATGCTAAATGCCCCCATTCGCTCCCGCAACCGATAAAGGCTCATAAGCCTTTGGCAAATCCGGCATGCAGGGAGATGTCACCTCCCGCATTGAGCTGCCCGAATGTAGCGACACAAATCGGATAAACAAGATCAACCGCTCGACGCCCCAGGTCAGAAGGTAGCTTCCGGCATTGACCGATCCGCATCGGTTACTTCACGAGGACGACACACGCCGGCAATGAAGAACCGCTACTGCCATTTCATTGCCAACGCAATGAATCGAAAGGATCGCCGCAGCGGCGCTATTTCACTTGGCTACTCAACCCCAAGACCTGCCATGAGGAGCTGCCACTAATTGTCGCCGCAAATGAATGGAAAGTGGCGGTTGAGCACTTCGGAATTCCCACCGCCGGCTGCATCGCTTCGACTGCGGGCGCGAGCACTCAGCGCGGCATCGCGATCCGTAATCCCGCCAGCATCACCTGAGCATCGGCCATGAAGGTGGGATTGTTCGGCGCAGTGCTCTGTGCCAGCGCCACGATGTTGAAGACCTTCGCCCCGAGCGGCACCATCACCGACACCGCAGTGATGTAGCTGGTCTTGCTGATCTGTTCGTCAGGTGGGGTCGTGTAGTTGACCATCAGCGCCGGGAAGCCACAGATCTCCGACGGCACCTGGGTGATGTTTTGCGCGCCGATCGATTCGAAGCCCTTGATGGTGTCGTTCAGCAGGTCCCGCGGCGACCGGTTGCCGTCCGTCGCGTCGCCGGTGGACACCGAGATCGCCGGATTCGACACGCCGTCGCTGAGCGAGACATTGCGCAGCACCAGTTTCACGGGACCTTTGGCGAACTCGGGCGCCGGCTCCCAGCCCGGCGGTTGCGCGACGCGCACCCGTGGCTCGTCGGGCCCGGTCCCGGGAACTTCGATCCAGGCATCCGAATGCAATTGCTCGCAGTTCTGGGCCTTGTACCCGGACCCGCCCGACGCCGCCGATCCCCCGGGCGGTTCGAACCCGGCCTTCGCGGTGCCGTCGGTCAGCTGTGTGCACCCGCTGAGGGTCAGCCCGGCCGCCAGCACGACCACACCCGCAACGCTCTTCATGACCCCCATCGCCCCCAGAGACTACGCGAGCCCACTGCGCGCCGACTGTGTCGCAAACTAGCGCCGACGCGAGTGCAGGTAGTCGCCGACCACCGCGGCGCCCAGTCCGTCGAGATCGGGCACCACGACGCGCCCCTGCACACGGCGGGCCACCTGGTCGATGAACCGGGCCAGGCCGGGGTCGGAGCCCAGCCGGAAGATCGTCACCTGCGCGCCCAGTCGGGCCACCTCGTCGAAACCGCGCACGGTGTGGGCGATGGTGCGCGGGTGTGGTGGGTAGTCGAAGAACACCTCACTTCCATGGCCGTCACCGAAATCCTCCAGGTGGGCAGTCGGCTCGCCGTCGGTCACCACGAGCACGACCGGTTGCGCATTGGGGTGACGACGCAGATGCCGCGTCGCCAGGGCCAGCGCATGGTGCAGATTGGTGCCCTGCTCGTACACGCCCTCCAAGCCGGTCAGCTCACCCGCGGTCACGGTGCGTGCGTACCGGCCGAACGCGATGATCTGCAGCTCATCTGAGCGGAACCTGGTGCTCACCAAATGGTTGAGCGCCAGTGCCGTGCGCTTCATCGGCAGCCAGCGGTTCTCCATCACCATCGAGAACGACGTGTCCACCAGCAGCGCCACACAGGCCTGCGTGCGCGTCTCGGTCTCCGAGATCTCGACATCCTCGACGGCAAACCGGATGGGGCGCTGCGCGATTCCGGTACCGGCCTGGCGCAGCACCGCATTGGTCACCGTGCGCGTGACGTTCCACGGCTCGGTATCGCCGAACTCCCAGGGCCGGGTTGCCCCGGTCAACTCCCCCGCCGCACCGGCCCGGCGCGTGTCCCGCTCGCCGTGCCGACCCGAAAGGCGTTGCGCCACATCGCGCAATGCGGTTTGGCCGAGCTGGCGCATGGCCTTGGGAGAAAGCCGCCACTGCCCGTCGGAGCCACGGTCGATGAAGCCTTGATTGACCAGGGCTTTCTCCAGCTCAGACAGCGTGCGCGCGTCGATCGCGGCGTCGTCACCGAGCTGGCGGGCCAGCGCCTCAAGGTCCACGTCATCCATCGACGCCCCCGAGTAGCTCTGCGACAGCGCATCGGCGAGCTGTTCCAGCTCGGCGATGTCGGACAGCGCCTGCGCACCCTCACCCATACCCAGCGGGTCGCCGCCGGAGAACCGCTCCGAACCGCTCCAGTCCTCGCCAGGGCGGGCGGCCTGCAAATGCGCGTCGAGCCGGTTGAGCGCGTTCATCAACGACGGCGAACCAAAAGCCTGCTGCGCCAAAGAGTCCAGCTCGGCCCGCTGCTCGGCCGACAAGCTGTTGCGGAACCGCTGCGCGGCTGCGGCCCGCTTGGCCAACGAATCCAACAGCTCGTCGATGTTCCTCGGCCCCTCCGGGAAGAACTCGCCGTGCTTGTCCATGAACTGTTGGAAGTCCTCGGCCGTATCTTTCCCCTGGGCGTGCTTGTCCAGCAGGTCATTGAGATCGTCGAGCATCTCATTGACCCGCTGCCGGTCCTCGTCGGTGGCGTTCTCCAACGCCTCCTTCATGCCGGCGAAACGCTGATCCAGCATCTCGCGGCCGAGCAGATCCTTTATCTGCTCATACTTCTGACGTGCCTCGGGGCTACGCCAGTCATAGTCGGCCAGTTCCTGGACGGCCTTGGCCGGCGACGGCGACAGCGCTTCCATCTGCAGTTCGCCGAACCGCGCGTCGTCGTCGAGAGCGCGGGCCAGCTCCTTGCGCTCGGCCAGCACGGCCTCATCGAGCAGTTTCTTGATCTCCTGCAGCGTGCCGTCAAGGTTGTGCCGCTGCAGCAACTCCCGCCGCTTCCGGTTGGCCTCGGCGGCCAGCCGGTCGGTGCCGCGCATGCCCTCGGTCCCGCGACGCATCAACTCCGAGAGCGCGCGGCGCGGCGAGCTGCCCTCCATGACGCTCTGACCGATCTGCTCGAGCGCGTCGCGCAGATCGATCGGTGGTGCCAGCGGATCCGGGCCACCGGTGTATCGCGAATACCGCGAGGTGTGCCCGTGTCGCCGACCCAGATCAGCCATAGACCGTCTCGCCCTCCCCGGTCACCTTGTCCACGCGCTTGGCCAGATACAGCGCCTCCAAAGCCAACTCGACCGCTGCAGCCCGCTGACCGATCGACACCGCACCCAGTCGCGACGCCAGCGCATCGACCACGGCAAGGTCGGGCAGAGCGGCCAGCACATCCTTGGCCGAGACGCGCTCGCCCGTGGTCACCGGCGAGCCTTCCTCGACCGCGGCCACGAGCGGGGCGACATCGATGCCGCCGAGCAGCCGCTGCGCGGTGTCGGCGGTGGCGCGTCGCAGCAGATGCTCAAGCACCGCCTGCTCACGTCCCTCCTCGCCGGTCTCGAACTCCAACTTGCCGCGCAGCACGTCGATCACGGTGGCCAGGTCGACCACGCGGGCCACCGGATCGTCCTCGCCCAGAATCGCCGAGCGGTGCCGCGCCGAGGCCGCCACCGTTTCCGCGGCGGCGATCGCGAACCGAGCGGACACACCCGAACGCTGGTCGATCGAGCTCGATTCACGCAGATTGCGGGCGAACCGGGCCAGCACGCCGAGCAGGTAGTCCGGGACCTCGGCGGCCAACTGGGCCTCCTGGCGGATCACCCCGATCTCGTCGTCGATCTCCAGCGGGTAGTGGGTACGGATCTCAGCGCCGAAGCGATCCTTCAGCGGGGTGATGATCCGGCCGCGGTTCGTGTAGTCCTCGGGGTTGGCGCTCGCCACGACCAGCACGTCAAGTGGGAGCCGCAGCGTGTAGCCGCGGACCTGAATGTCGCGCTCCTCCATCACGTTGAGCATCGACACCTGAATGCGCTCGGCCAGGTCGGGCAGCTCGTTGACGGCCACGATGCCGCGGTGCGCCCGCGGGATCAGCCCGTAGGCGATCGTTTCCGGGTCGCCGAGGCTGCGCCCCTCGGCCACCTTGATCGGGTCGATGTCGCCCACCAGATCGGCCACGCTGGTATCGGGGGTGGCCAGCTTCTCGGTGTAGCGCTCACTGCGGTGCCGCCACTCGATCGGAAGGTCCTCGCCGGAATCGGCAGCCCGGCGGATCGACTCGGGCGTGATCGGGCTGTAGGGGTGTTCACCCAATTCGGATCCGGCGATCACCGGCGTCCACTCATCGAGCAGTCCCGTCAACGCACGCAGCAGCCGCGTCTTGCCCTGGCCACGCTCACCGAGTAGCACCACGTCGTGGCCGGCGATCAACGCTCGCTCCAACTGTGGGATCACCGTGTCTTGAAAACCGAGAATCCCAGACCAAGGGTCCCGGCGATCGGCAAGCGCGGACAGCAGGTTCTCGCGAATTTCGGCTTTCACGCCCCGCTCACGGTGGCCGGAGGCGCGCAGCTCACCGACGGTGCGAGGCAGATCCTTGGGTTGGCTCACCACTCCACGCTACGACTGAACCCGCCCGCGCACATCGCCACCCGGCAGAACTAGCATCCGGCGCGTGGAAGCCACTCCCCCGGCATAGTCGTTGCGCGAGCGTTGCTACCGGTAGTCTGCGCTCCATGCCGTTGGCTAGCGGTCAGGAATTCGCAGGGTTCACCATCGTGCGGTTGGTGGGCACTTGGTGGCATGGGCGAGGTCTATCTGGCGTCCCACCCGCGGTTACCCCGCGAGGACGCTCTCAAAGTGCTGCCCATAAGCGTCAGCTCGGACAACGAATTCCGGCAGCGGTTCATCCGCGAGGCAGACATGGCAGCCACGCTGTGGCACCCGCACATCGTCGGCGTGCACGACCGCGGCGAATTCGAGGGCCGGTTGTGGATCTCGATGGACTACGTCGACGGGCACGACGCCGCCAAGCTGCTGCACGATCAGTACCCCAAGGGCATGCCCGCCGAGGACGTCATCGAGGTCGTCACCGCTGTCGGCGACGCACTGGACTACGCGCACCAGCGCAAGCTGCTGCACCGCGACGTCAAGCCGGCCAACATCCTGCTCACCAGCAAACAGGGTTCCAAGCGCCGCATCATGCTGACCGACTTCGGCATCGCACGTCGCGCCGATGAGGTCAACGGGCTCACCTCGACCAACATCACCGTCGGCTCGATGTCCTACACCGCACCTGAGCAGTTGATGGGTCAGCCGCTCGACGGGCGGGCCGATCAGTACTCCCTGGCCGCGACCGCCTACCGTCTTTTCACCGGCACCCCGCCGTTCGCCCACAGCAACCCGGCGGTGGTGATCAGCCACCACCTGAATTCGCCGCCACCGAAGCTCGCCGATACGAAACCTGAACTGGCCGTGTTCGATTCGGTGATGGCCAAAGCGCTGGCCAAGGACGCCAAGGACCGCTACGCCACCTGTCACGACTTCGCCGTCGCACTGGCTGAGGCTGCCGTCGGCACGACTCCGGAAGTACGCACTCCGAAGCCCGTCCAGGAGCCCGCGCCGCCCACCACACCGCTGATCATCCCGAAGCCGGTGAACCCGCCTCCGACGCCGCTGTCACCGTCGAACCCGCGGCAGCCCGCGCCGTCGGAACCTCCGGTGTTCACCTCGTCGTGGGCGGGCAATGAAACGTCGTCCCGCAAACCCGTGGTGAGCAATCCGCCGGTCGGCATGCAGAACCTCGGCGGGCCGTCGGCACCGCCCGGACCGGTGGGGCCGCCGCAGACCAACTTCGGGCCGCCCCCGTTGCCGCACACGCCGATCCCCAAGAAGGCGAACAACCGGCGCAACCTCATCGTGGCTGTGGCCGCGATCGCCGGCGTGATCCTGCTCGTCGGCGGCATCACGTTCGCTGTCAGCTCCGGGGGCGAAGAGAACCCCACCCCCGGCGACACCACGTCGTCGGCGCCGACAGAACCGTCCGACGAGACGACCTCCACCTCGCCCAAGCCGGCCACACACGCCTTCACCATCGCCGACTACATCAAGCAGAGCGGCATCGTCGAGACACCGGTCCATCGCGGCGATCCGGGTGCGCCGGTGTTCAACTGGCCCATCCCGCCCGGATGGATCGACGCAGGCACCCGCACGCCGGCCTGGGCCTACTCGGCGATGGTCAACGACCCGGTCAACCCGCCGGATCCGCCGTCGGTCATCTCGTTGATCTCCAAGCTGACCGGCGACGTTGATCCCAACAAGCTGCTCGAATACGCCCCCAACGAGCTGCAGAACCTCGCGGACTACAAGGGAAGTGGTGACCCGGTCCGCGGGGAAATCAGCGGATTCCCCTCGGTCCACCTCGGCGGCAGCTATGCCAAGGGGGAACAGCGCCGCGCGATCACCCAGACCACTGTGGTGATCCAGGCTCCCGGCGCCGTGTACGTGCTGCAGATCAACGCCGACGCGCTGGAACGCGACAAAGGCGCGCTGACCGACGTCAACAAGGTCATCGAGGCCCAAGCCACCATTGCCCTGCCCTGAGCGGGAGTTACTTCAGGTACCCAGTACCCTTGGTACCGTGAATTCGCTCGATTGGCGTAGCCGGCCGGCCACCGTGCACTTCGGCCCCGCATCCTTGCAGTCCAGGGCACTCGGCTGGACCACCGCGATCTTCGTTCGCCCATTGCTGGGTCTGCTGACCCTGATCGGGCTCGGGGTCAACCGCGTCGCACCGGAACTGCTGCAGCGCGCCCATCTCGACGTCATCGACCGGCCCCTGCGGGTCATCAAACCGCTGCCAGGCACCGAGGTGACGCCCGTGGCGCTGCCCAACTGCCCGGCCGAATGGGTGATCGCGCCCGAGGCCCGCGACTCCGACCGGGTGATCGTCTATATGCACGGCTCCGCGCTGGTGACCCTCGGGCTGAACTCACACCGCCGCTTCGTGTCCAAGCTGTCGGCCACCACCGGCGCGCGCGTGCTCAACGTCGGCTACCGACTGGCCCCGCAGGCCGACATCGACGACGCCGTCACCGACGGGCTCGACGGCTACCGCCTGGCGCTGTCGCTCGGGTTCGCCCCCGAAAAGATTGTCCTGGCCGGTGATTCAGCCGGTGGTTTGTTCGCCGCCGACACCGCGCTGGCCACCCGCGACGCCGGGCTGCCGGTGCCCGCCGGGCAGGTGCTGCTCTCACCGTTGACCTCCTCCGACATGGACCTGAAATACCGTGCGCTGCAGGAGCATCGCGACGTCATGTTCCCGTTCATGACCGTGAAGTTCATCTACGACGTGTTCGCCACCGTCAACGGCACCCGGCCCACACCGGTGATGCCGCCCGAGGCGGACCTGCACGGGCTCGGGCCCTTCCTGCTCCAGGTCGGCACGCACGAGATGCTGCTCAACGACGCCTTCGCCCTTGCCGACAAGCTGCAGGCCGCCGGGGTGCCGGTATGGGTTCAGGTGTGGGACAGGGCGATGCACATGTTCCAGCTGAGCTTCGACATCAACCCCGATGCGTGCCGCGCGGTCGAAGAGATCACCTCGTTCATCGCGTACGCGACCACCGAGGCAGAGGACGAAGTCAGCGCGTAGGCGCTGTCCTTTGCCGCGGCCGGCCTGCGCGCCCGCGCGCCTGCGCCGTTTCCTACTCCTGGGCAGCGGCTCGCGTAGTTCAGCGACCCCCAAGTAGAAGTCGGCGAGAAGCCGCTCCGGGCCGGCGCCGCCGTTTTCTACCTGCGGGCTGTGCCGCCTGCGTGATCACGACCTCTAGGTAGAAACCGGTGAACTGAACGGCCGCGTCGACCGTCGATCCACAGCACGCGGTTCATCCCCAACTCCGCCTGAAGCGCACGAGGGCGCCGACGCTTCGTCGGCCGCGCCGTCGACCATCGATAGCCATGAACGCGCCATTCATCGGACCCGAAGCGCTCGCGGCAGGAGTGCTCACCCGCGGACAGCTGCGATGGCGCTACGCCGCGGCGCATCCGCGTGTATATCTGCCGAAGGACACGGTCCGGACACTGCACGCCAACACCATGGCTGCGTGGCTGTGGACCGGCCGCCGCGGGATTGTCGCCGGACGAGCCGCCGCAGCACTGCACGGCGCGCAGTGGGTCCGCGACGATGCCCCGGTGGAACTCATTACCGAGCACGGTCGTCGCCGGCCCGGGGTGATCGTGCGGGAGGAACGCATCCGGCCCGATGAGGTCTGCCAGATCGGCGACTTCAACGTCACCACTCCATTGCGCACGGCGCTCGACCTGGCCAGATTCCTTCCCCGTGACGACGCGGTAGCCCACCTCGACGCGCTGGCCATCGCGACAGGCATAGACGCCGAACAAGTGCTCGAGCTCGCTGCGCGCTATCGCGGACTACGTGGAATTCGAAGCGCCCGAATTGCACTCGACCTGATGGACGCCGGTGGGCAGTCACCGCGGGAGACCTGGCTGCGGCTACTGCTCATCGACGCAGGCTTCCGCCGCCCACGCACGCAGATCCAGGTGAGCGACGGCTTCAACGAGGCCTTCATCGACATGGGGTATGACGACGTCAAGGTGGGCCTGGACTACGAAGGAAGGCACCATGCCAGGGATCGACCGCGGTATGTGCATGACATCGGCCGCAGCGCACTCATCGAATGTGAAGGCTGGATCGACATCCGAGTCGTCGCCGAACACAGCAAGGCGTACATCCTGCACCGAGTCCGAGAGGCGTTCGCTCGCCGCGGTGCTTCACCATTTCCTGCACCAGGGTCGTGACGCCACGACGATCACAGCCCAAGCGCAGGAAACGGCGCATCCAGACCTAGTGTGCGAAATGCCTTGCACCGGTGAGGTACAGCGTGATGCCGGCAGCCTCGGCGGCTGCGGTCACCTCGGCGTCACGCACTGACCCGCCGGGATGCACGATGGCCTTCACACCGGCATTGGTCAGCGTCTCCAAGCCGTCCGGGAACGGGAAGAACGCATCAGAGGCGGCGACCGCACCGACCACCCGATCCCCGGCCCGCTGCACGGCCAGCCCGGCCGCGTCGACGCGATTGACCTGTCCCATACCGACACCCACGGTGGCGCCGTCCTTGACCACGACGATCGCATTGGACTTCACCGCCCGGCAGGCCCGCCAGGCAAACACCAACTCGCCGAGAGTCTGCGGGTCCGCCGGCTCACCGGTGGCCAGGGTCCAGTTGGCCGGGTCATCGCCCGGCGCGTCGAGTGCGTCGCGCTGCTGCAGGAGCACCCCACCACTGATCTGGCGGAGCTCGATGCCACCGACCAGCGGCTCGGAGGCCACCAGGATGCGGATGTTCTTCTTGCGGGCCAGGATTTCGACGGCACCGGCCTCGTAGGCCGGGGCGATGATCACCTCGGTGAAGATGTCGGCGACGGTCTCGGCCATCTCGACACTGACCTCGGTGTTGGAGGCGATGACGCCGCCGAACGCACTGAGCGGATCACACTCGTGAGCCTTGCGGTGCGCATCGGCCACAGACTCCGATGAGATGGCGATGCCACAAGGGTTGGCGTGCTTGATGATCGCCACACAGATCTCTTCGTGGTCGAACGCCGCCCGCCAGGCCGCATCGGCATCGGTGTAGTTGTTGTAGGACATCTCCTTGCCGTGCAGCTGCTCAGCCTGGGCCAGTCCGGGCCACGCCGAGTCGTCGCGATACACCGCGGCCTGTTGATGCGGGTTCTCGCCATAGCGCAGCACCGCGTTGCGATGCCAGGTGCCGCCGAACCACTGCGGCAGCTTCTGGGCGGGCTCTTCCGGCGCCAGCGTCGACCCCATCCAGCTCGCCACCGCCACGTCGTACTCGGCGGTGTGCCGGAACGCCAACGAGGCCAGGATCTTCCGCTCGGCCAGCGTGAAGCCGCCGGCGCGTACCGCGGCCAGCACGCCGTCATAGCCGAGCGGGTCGACCACGACAGCCACACTCGGATGGTTCTTGGCGGCCGCACGCACCATCGACGGCCCGCCGATGTCGATCTGCTCGACACATTCGTCCACCGACGCCCCGGACTCGACGGTCTCGGAGAACGGGTACAGGTTCACCACCACGAGCTCGAACGCCTCGACCTCGAGCTCGGCCAGCGCCGCAACATGCTCGGGCTTGCGGGTGTCGGCCAGCAGGCCGGCGTGCACACGCGGGTGCAGGGTCTTGACCCGGCCGTCGAGCACCTCGGGAAAGCCCGTCACATCCTCGACGGGAGTGACCGGAACACCGGCAGCGGCAATGGTTTTGGCGGTCGAGCCGGTCGAGACGATAGCCACGCCCGCCTCGTGCAGGCCGCGGGCCAGATCGGCCAGACCGGTCTTGTCATAGACACTGATCAGCGCCCGCCGGATCGGTTTCTTCTCGCTCACGCTGTCATCCTCAACATCCGATGGTTGCCTTTCGTCCAGTCCAGGTCACGCCGCGGGTTGCCAGCGCGGCCAGCACATCCACCAGCAGTCGACGTTCGACCACCTTGATGCGCTCATGCAACGTCTCTTCGCTGTCATCATCGAGCACCTCGACAGCCTGCTGGGCCAGAATCGGCCCGGTATCCATCCCCGAGTCCACGAGGTGCACCGTGCAGCCCGTCACCCGCACGCCGTATGCCAACGCCTCCGGTACCGCATGGGCCCCGGGAAACGCGGGCAACAAGGCCGGATGGGTGTTCACGACGCGGCCTGGGAACCGGGAAAGAAACTGGCCGCCCAGAATTTTCATGAAACCGGCCGAGACCACCAGATCGGGTCGGTGTTCGGCAGTGGCCTCGGTAAGCGCCGTATCCCAGGCACTGCGGTCCGCGTAATCGCCGAGCCGCACGGTGTAGGACGGCACCCCCGCGGCTGCGGCGATGTCCACTGCGGCGCATCTGCGGTCGGTGCCGACTGCGACCACGCGCGCGGGATAGTCGTCGACGGCGGCGGCCAGTAGCGAAGCGAGCAACGATCCTGTCCCCGAAGCCAGCACTACCAGCCGCGCCGGTGCACTCGGAGGCACTTGTAGCGGTTGCTGCACGCGAGCAGCCTAGTCGCCCGTGCGGCGCGGCTGATCGCCGGTCGCGGGGTCATCGGGGATGTCGTCGACGATGAAGTGGTCCTCGGGATCGTCCTCGAGGTCCTCGTAACGCCGAGGACGGGGTTCAACGACGGCTTCCTGCACGTCGTCGTACTCGACATACCCGTCGACGTACTCGTCAGGAGCGGCTTCGCGGACCTCCGGCTCGTCCACCGACGGCTCGTCCGCCGACCACGACACCAGCGGCTCGTCAGGTTCGAGCTCGGGTTCAGGGTCCGGTTCCTCGTATTGGATGGTGCTCTCGACGACATCGTCGTCGACTTCGTCGGGGGACTCGGGTTGCGGGGGCGCCGGCTCAGGCTGGGGCGGGGCCACGGGTCGTGGCCTGCGGGTCAGGCCGCCGGACATCGCCACCGTCAGCCCGCCGATCCCGACGAACCACAGGAACACCGCAGGTCCGAAGGTCGACTGATCCACCCCGACGGAGCCGAAATTGCCCAGGCGGCCGCCACCGGCGTAACCGGCCAAGGCCATCGTCACCGCGGCCAACACCGACGCCGTCAGCAACTTGGCGGTGGCCGGCCCGAGCGGGAGCGGGCGTCGTGCACACTGCTGCCCGACCGCTACCGCGGAGGCTGCGCCCACGATCAACAGCGCCACCCAGATCGGGCCCAGTGGCGGTGTAGGCACTGCCGCCAGTACCGGCACAGCCGGGATGTCGCCGCCGAACACCGTGAAGGAGCTGAAGGCTGCCAATCCGACATGCGCACTGGAACCCACCGCGATGGCCGAGGCGCCCACGATCACGTTGGGGATGTAGAGGATCGACAACAGGGTCAGGCTGAGCTGGCCGAACAGACTGTCGGTGATGGCGAAAAGATCGTGCATCGTGCCCCAGTGCACCACCAGGGACACGGCGGTGACCGCACCGGAGAGTCCGAACAGGGCGAGCACACCGGCGACGGCGGCCCGGATCGCGTCGGGCAGCCAGCCCGGCAGCGGCAGGGTGTCCAGCGTGCGGCGACCGACCTTCGAACCGACGCCGATCAGCGCGCCGATCACGTGGACCACCAGCACGCTGCAGAAGGCCCGCAGGGCATTCGGGGTTTGGAGTTCGCCGATCACGGAGGCGGCATCATGGATGACGGCCAAGAGGATGGCCGCGACGAGAATGGGCCCGCCGAGCGCCGAGGCGACGACCCAACGGGTGACCAACCAGGAGGAATTGGGGGCGGTCGCGGCGGCTGTCGTGCGCGCCGTGCCCCAGATCATGGCCAGCACCGGCAGCAGCGGCATCACACCGAGCTCACGGCCACCGATGGACACCGGCACCTGGTGTACGCCCAGCCACATGCTGGCGATCGCACCGAACGCGCCCGTCATGTCGCTGTTGGCAATCAGCAGCTGCAACAGCACCACTGCGGCGATGACCACCAGCGCGACAATGGACGGCCCGAACGCGACCCGGAGCAACTCACGTGCCTGGCGGGTGCCGACTGGCCGGTTACTCACTTGGTGGGCTGCTCCTCGCAATGATCGGCGCGTGCGCGGGAAGCGCACGCGCCGATCAGCTTACGACGGCGCAGGGCCAGATTGCTGTGAAGGCGGCTGCTGTGCCGGGCCGCCGGACGGCGCCGACGAGCCGGACTGCTGCGGCTGACCGTAGGTGGGGTAGCCGGTCGGGGGCGTGGGCGGACCGCTCGGCTGCTGACCTTGCTGCCCCTGCGGGCCCTGCGGGGACTGCACCGGGTAACCACCGGTGTTCGGACCGCTGGAGTAGCCGCCGTACTGCGACGGGTAGCCGGGCTGCTGCGGCTGGGCCTGCTGGTAGGGCTGACCGCCGTGCTGCGGCTGGTGCTGCTGGCCGTAGTACTGCGACGGGCCACCGTACTGGCCATACTGCGGCTGCTGATCGAACTGCGGCTTGGGAGCCGGAGGCGTGATGATGCCCGCATGGAAGAGCAGCGCGGCGATCGCGGCGCCCGCCTGGATCAGGGTGAGGACGAGCAGCACCCAGATCGTCCAGTCGGCGCCGCCGCCCGCGGCCACCGAGACGGAGATGGCGAGCAGCAGGCCCAGCGTGGCCAGGACCGCGGCAGGCGCCACACGGTTCTTCTGTTTCGGCAGCACACTGACACCCGCCACGAGCCCGGCCACCAGCGGAACCGCGATGATCAGCGAACCGATCACCGCCTGGATCTCGAAAGCGAAGCTGACGAAGTAGATGAGCAGGCCCACACCTGCGACCACTGCCAGCAGGATCTCGGGCAGCTTGTTCTCGCCGGGCACCACATTGACCGCGACCGGCGCTGCCGGCGCCGCGGGTGTCTGAGCGGGAACAGCCTTCGCGAACTGCTGGGTGGCATCAAACTGCGAACCCGACTGCGGGGTCGGCGGGTATCCGGGATTACTGGGCGGGTAGGTCATGACCTCTCCTGTGCTATCAAGCTTCGCGACGTGTGTTCACGCAGGCATGAATACCGACCACGTGAGCGATTCGAGCTTCCACGCTAGCGCACCCGGCTGGGTGCCGGGCGCGCGTGCGGGGTGTCAGCGCGGTCTCAAGCTGATACCAGGACGGGTGCGTCGACGGAATCCGTTTCCGCTGCTTCGATCTCGCGAACCAGCGGCAAAACCTTGGCGCCGAAGTACTCGATTTCTTCTTGGAAATGCAGGAATCCGCCGAGGATGAGGTCCACGCCGCGTTTGCGGTAGGCGGCGATGCGTTCGGCGATCTGCTCGGGCGTGCCGATCAGCTGGGTGCGGAAGCCGTCGTTGTACTGCACCAGATCTTCGAAACTTGAATCGGCCCACATGCCCTTCTTGTCGCCCGTGGAGTTGCCCGCCTGCTGCACCGCGCTGTGGAAGCCTTCGACAGCGGGCTTGTTGGCCTTGGCGATGATCTCTTTGAGGACTTCTTTCGCCTCCGTCTCTGAGTCGCGGGCGATGATGAATCCGTTGAGGCCGAACTTCACCTCTCTGTCGGCGTTGCGGGCATGATCGCGTACCTCGACTACCTGTTCGGTCAGCCCTTCGAAGTCTTTGCCGTTGGAGAAGTACCAGTCGGCGTAGCGGCCGCCGTTGCGTCGGGCCGCGGTGGAGTTGCCGCCCTGAAACAGCTCGGGGTTGGGACGATCGGGGGTGTTCAGCGGCTTGGGTTTGAGGGTGAAATCGTGGATTCGATAGAAGTCGCCGCGGAAATCCACGTCGTCCTCGGTCCAGATCTTGCGCAGCACCTGCAGGAACTCCGCGCTGCGACGGTAGCGCTCGTCGTGTTCGAGCCATGGTTCACCCAAGTGGGTGAACTCGTCTTTGAACCAGCCCGAGACGACATTGACGGCGAAGCGGCCATTGCTGAGGTGGTCGGCGGTGGCACCGAGCTTGGCCAGCACTGCCGGCTGCCACAGCCCCGGATGAACCGCGGCGATTACTTTGAGTCTCTGCGTGGCCAGCAACAGGGCAAGGCTGAAACTGGTGGATTCATGCTGGTACTCGGCGCCATAACTGGCCTCGTAGCGAACCTGCGACAAGGCATATTCGAAACCGTTGTTCTCCGCGGTCTGCGCGAGCTTCTTGTTGTACTCGTAGTTCCAGTCGGTGCGCTGCTCGATATCGCTGGTGACCAGGCCGCCGCTGACGTTGGGCACCCAGTAGGCGAACTTGACGTGGTCGGCGATGCGTTCAGTCGTCATGCCGGTGATCCCAGCAAACCGCGGCGGACCCGTCGCGGGTATCGCTCGCGATGAACTTTTCTCGCCGCCGACACAACTAACGAGACGGACCGTCTTGCGACTGAGACTGAAACACGTTCTAATTCTGGTCATGGACTATGGGCTCGTTCTCTTCACCAGTGACCGCGGCATCGCCCCGGCCAAGGCCGCCAAACTCGCCGACGATCACGGCTTCACGACGTTCTACGTCCCCGAGCACACCCACATCCCGATCAAGCGCGAGGCCGCTCACCCCACCACCGGTGACGAGTCCCTGCCCGACGACCGCTACATGCGCACCCTCGATCCGTGGGTGTCGCTGGGTACCGCCTGCGCGGTGACGTCGCGGGTCCGGCTGTCGACGGCCGTCGCACTGCCCGTCGAGCACGACCCGATCACGCTGGCCAAATCCATCGCCACCCTCGACCACCTGTCGGGTGGACGCGTATCGCTGGGTGTCGGGTTCGGTTGGAACACCGATGAACTCGCCGACCACAACGTTCCCCCGGGCCGGCGCCGCACCATGCTGCGCGAGTACCTGGAAGCCATGCGCGCGCTGTGGACCGAGGAAGAAGCCTCCTACGAAGGCGAATTCGTGAACTTCGGACCGTCGTGGGCCTGGCCCAAGCCGGTGCAGTCGCACATCCCCGTGCTGGTCGGTGCGGCCGGCACCGAGAAGAACTTCAAGTGGATCGCCAAGTCGGCCGACGGCTGGATCACCACGCCGCGCGACTTCAACATCGACGAGCCGGTCAAGTTGCTGCAGGACACCTGGGCCGCCGCCGGACGTTCCGGTGCACCGCAGATCGTGGCGCTGGACTTCAAGCCGGACCCCGAAAAGCTCGCCCACTGGCGTGAGTTGGGCGTCACCGAGGTGCTGTTCGGCCTGCCCGACAAATCCGAGGCCGAGGTGTCGGCATACGTCGAGCGGCTCGCGGGCAAGCTGGCCACGCTGGTCTAGTTGCCGGTGGCTTGCGGCGGTTTACGCGCCGAGATCAACGCCATGGTCGCAAAAGTTCGGTTTCGACGACCATGGCGTTGATCTCGTTGATGGCTATGCCAGCGTCGCGGTGTTTCGCTTCTCGCCGGAAGTCACGACGATCGATGCGCCCAGCGGCTCCCCATCGGTGAGCAACCCCAGCAGCGCCTCGTCCGTGGTCGTGGCCAGGAAGCGGCCGCCGTCGGAATCCAGCCGGCCGATGATGATGCCGGTGCGCGGCGTCCAGTCGTAGCGGACGGTGTAGGTCTCGATGGTGGCCGGACCGTCGGCCTTTTCCGTGATGGCGACCCGCTGTTGCGCATTGAACTCGTCCTGCAGTGCCGCGCTGCCGTCGGCCACCCAGTCGGCGGGCCCGGTCGAGTAGATGCCGACCGAATACTTGCTCGCGATACCACCGTTGCCGCCGACCAGTGCGAATTGACCTGGCTTGTCCCGCATTTCATTGACAGCCTCGGCGATGCCGTGCATCGAGTAGTTGTTGCCCGGGCCGCCGAAGAAGGGCAGACCACCGGTCAGCGTGAGACCACGCTCGTCGTCGGGCGCCAGTCCGGTGCCGTCACAGATGTTGAACACCGGGAACGGGAAGCAGCTGTACAGGTCGAACGCCGCGATGTCGTCGAGGGTGATACCCGCGACGCGCAGGGCTTCGTTCACCGCGATCACCGCGGCTTCGCTGTAGCCCAGCTCAGCGCGCTCCAGCAGCTTGATCTCCTTCATGTCGGCATGCCCGCGCAGGTAAACCCACTTCTCCTCGGGCACACCGAGTTTGCGGGCGGATTCGACCGACATCAGCAATACCGCGGCACCCTGATTGACCTGATCGCGCGCCACCATCAACCGCGGGTACGGGTCGCAGATCATCCGGTTGCTCTCGGTGACGGTGGCCAGCTCCTGCGCCGAACGCTCCACCGGGGACGACGAATACGGGTTCTTGGCGGCCACTTTGGAGAACGGCGCGAACAACTCGGCCATCGCCTGCCGGTAATCACTCACCGACAGCCCGAGCCTCGCCCGGCGTGCGTTCTCCAGCAGGCCGTATTGCACCGGAGCGCCGATCAGCCCGTGCTTGACCGTGTACTCGTCGAAGATGCCGTCGTACCCGTAGCCACGGTCCTCCAGCTGTCCCTCGATGGTCTCGGAATGGTCCGGCTTGTCGTCGCGCTTGGAGAAATACCGCAGCGTCGAGGTGTTCTCCGAGCCGAACAGCAGCACCACATCAGTCTCGCCGGCTGCGATGGCGGCCGAGAATTCGGTGACGAGGTGCTGAGGGCTCTGGCCGCCGATCACCTCGAGGATGGCGCGGGCCGGCTCGGCGCCGACATTGCGCGCGACTGAACGCGGGTAGTTGTTGGATACGCCCAGCGTCGCGGACTGCGGGCCCGAGATCTCGAACTGCCGCGTGCCCGCCACAGTGTCGATGGCGTGCGCCACGGCGGCGATATCAGCGCCGGTATCGCGCAAGGCTGCCCTGGCAGCCTCGGTGGCCAGCTCGACCGAGGACATCCCGCGGTAGCCGTCGAGGTCGATGCGTTCGGTGAACTGCCCGACGCCGACGATGACAGGGGTGCGCGGATCGACCATGACAATCTCCTTGACAGCTGTTAATTCGTGAGGCTAACCGATTGCTGTCTGGAGAGTGAAATCGGTGCATATCGACCGTCATCAGCCGCATTACCGTTGATGGGTGACGCAGCCACTGAGAGTTGATACCGCAGCGCTTCGGAGCGCTGCCCGAGAACTGGCCGGGCTGAGCGACGAACTGGACCATTGACTCACAATCATGAGTAGAGTGCACCTACCGCGTCGGGTCCTCGCTGTCTCCGCAATGGTCGCAGCCCTCACGGTTGGCCCTGCAATGCCATCGGCGGAGGCACAGCCACCTGGATTTCCTGATCTCAATGCGTTTACAGAAGCACCGGCCAACCTCGACTTCTCGCGCCCAGACCGTTGGGCCAACGGATATGCATTTTTTCGCACGCCCGACGGTCTAAGTTGCATGATCGGTGGCGTCCGACGGTGCAGTGGACCTATACCCGGCCTGCCCGTGGAATACGGCGAATGCGCCGTCGTTCTGCAGACCCACGAAGAGACCAGTCGCTCAGCCCCTTTTAGATTCGAGAAGTCAGCCGAAGGGTGCCTGTCACCCGCCGACGATCTTCTCAACATCGGTCAGAAGCTAACTCTCACAGCAGACCACACCACCACGTGCGTGGTCGGCGAGGACCGACTAACCGCGTGCATCGACGGCGACGGAAAGCATGGTTTCGTGCTGCAACCGTCGGGCAGCTGGGTGTTCTGATGCGGCTGGCGCGGTGCTTGGCCACCATATTTCTCGGGCTTACGGCATGTTCATCAACACCGGAGTTGCCCGCTCCGCCAGAGGGTTTCCCCGACCTGAACGGATTCACGGCCGTAGACCCCGCTGATTTCAGGTTGGGCGGAAGAGCATTTGTCAGTCCAGAGCAGATCCACTGCGTGCTCGACAACGGACCGCGAAAGACGGTCGTCTGTGGTGGCAACATCGAGGGTGTCCCCGACTCGGTAGGCGGCGCCGGCTGCCCAAGGGTGAGCAAGCCCGAGAATGGGCCAGACGAAGCGCCGTACACCATGTCCCGATCCCAGGGTGCATGTACATCCGCGAGGTTTAAACCCATCTCCACCGGAAAGAAACTCGTTGGCGACAACAGCACCTGCGTCGTCGGCAAGAAGAACCTGGTGGCCTGTATCGACGCCGACCACAAGCACGGTTTCGTCTTACAACCCTCTGGCAGCTGGACGTTCTGACAGGTTGTAGGCGAACGAACTCTGCTGACGCAGCTTCATCTTCTCAAGGCACTCATGGTGTTTGCGCGCGTGATAAGCCAGCGGGAAGTAGGTGAGCCGGTCGGGCAGGATCCGGTAGGCGGCGCGGATCACGGCATAGATGCGCTGAAGTTGACGCTCCTCGGCCTCGCTCCACGTGACACCCAGCTTGGCCCGCAACCGGGGATCGAGCAGCCCGACCACCGACAGATAGTTGAACCGCAGTGCGGGTCGTAGGACCCGACGAACCAAGGGATGCAACAGCTTCGGCACTGACGGCGGGAGCGCGACATTACCGGTCTGCATCTCATCGATCAGCTGTAAGGCCTGGGGCGTACCTTCCACCTTGTCGATCATGGCCTCGTAGTACTCGGTCATCTCGGCGCGCGTCGACGGATAGCCGTTCATCGGCACGTGCAGCAGGCGCGCGAGCCGGCGGTTGTCCCGCAGTAGCTCGTCCTTCTCAGCGTCGGTGAAGTCGCGTCCGATCAGCAGCTTGCCGCCGCCTTCGGCGTTGACGATGTAGCCGGTGGCGATCACCCATTGATATGCCTCGGGATTGAGCGCACTGATCTGCTTTCCGGTCTCGGCGCTCTTCATCGTGATCGGCTGGTGCAGTGCGCGCACCCGGTTTCCCTCGGCGACAGCCTCGGTGCCGCCGTAGGTCCAGCGCAGCACCGAGTCGACGCTGCGAATTGCTCGTCCGCCCGGATCCCCGTGGAACGCAGCCGAATAGCGGCCGGTGATCTCGGCGATGACGGGGTGCATCGCCTGCATCATGAACGCCGCCCCGTCGACGATCAGGAAGGTCCACCTGCCGGTGTGCTCACCGGTCAGGGAGTCGAGCGGAACCAGTTCGATGTCGTCCGATTCTTCGATGGCCGGCATTGAGACGTCCGATGTAGCGGTCATGTAGCGCACCTCCTTGAGCGTGACGCGACGGTAATCTGACCAAAAGGTCGCATTCAAGTCGTATTTGAGTTCGGGGGCTGACATGGAAAACCGCACGTCAACCCAGCGCAAGATCCCCCAGCAGGAGCGTTCTCGTGAGATGGTCGCAAAAATCATTGCGACTGCGGTGAAGATGCTGAAGAAGACCGATCCCGAGCAGATCACCACCAACGCCATTGCCGCCCGGGCCGGGGTCAGCAAGGGATCGGTCTACCAGTACTTCGCCAACAAGGAGGAGCTGATCCATGCCGCGATCGAGCAGCTGGCCGCCGAGCAGGCACCGTTGATCGAGGACATGCTTCGCTCCGTCACCATGGAACAGCCGCAGGAGGCCATGCAGGCGTCGATCGACATCCTGATCGATTTCACGATCGCCAACCGGAAGTTGATCCGCTATGTCGCAGACCGGCCCGACTATGCCCGCACGCTGGAAAACGCCTCTGGCCTGAACGCGACGCTGCTGGCGTTGACCACGCTGCACATGGCGCACTACCGGGACCAGTACCGCCACGAGCTGAGCCCGCGGGCGTTGGCGTGGTTGTTCTTCAACATGGCCGTGGCCACCACCACCCGCTATATCGAAAGCGACGACCCGATCCAGCTCGACGAGCTGCGCAGCGGATTGAAGTTCGCCTCGGCCGGACTGCTGGCGGCCGGGCGACAGTAGCCCGGGGTTCAGCGCCGCCGGTTTCTACGCCACGGTCGCCGTCGGCGAGGCGGATTCATACGGTCACTGCAACATCCACTGGTTTGGGAGGTTGCGGTGTTTGATCGTTCGATGCGTCGGGTGTTGTTTGACCTGGTGTGTGACGGTGTCGCGATGCGTGATGCCGAGCGTCGGGTCGGTGTGTCCAACGGTGCTGGACGGTACTGGTGGTATCAGGCTGGCGGCATGACTCTGCTCAAAGGAAGCAAGGGCACTCGCGGTATCGCCTGCCCGGGAGAGCGGACCCGCGAGGGCGGCCCGGGCCACCGGATCAGCTACGACGAACGCGTGACGATTATGCGGGGCCTGGATCGTGGCCTCAGCCACGCCCAGATCGGGCAGCAATTGGGCCGCGACCGCACCGTCATCTGGCGCGAAGTGCAACGTAACCGCAACGCCGACGGGGACTACCACGCCGGGATGGCCCATGCCCGAGCCTGTCAGAAAGCCAAGCGGCCCAAAGCGTTCAAGCTCAACAACACCGGATTGTGCGCGGCCATCGAAGGGTGGATGGACGATGGGTGGAGCCCGAAGCTGATCGCTGACATGTTGGCCCGCGCTCACCCTGATGACAGGCTGGGCAGGGTGAGCCACGAAACCATCTACAAGTGCCTCTACGTGCAAGGCCGTGGCCAGCTGCGCGCCGATCTGAACAAGTGCCTGTCGACCAAACGCACCGCCCGTAAACCCCGTGGCAGCGAGCGCCGCGGCAGATTCAGCGACGTGATCACCATCAGCCAGCGCCCCGCCACGGTTGAGGACCGTGCCGTGCCCGGGCACTGGGAGGGAGATCTGATCGTGGGCACCGCCTCTGGTAGCGCGATCGGGACCCTGGTCGAGCGCAGCACCCGATTCACCATCTTGTTGCACCTGCCCAACGATCACACCGCGGATTCGGTGGCCAAGGCGATGATCGCGGCGATGAATGAGTTACCAGCGCATCTGCGGCGCAGCCTCACCTGGGATCGCGGCTCGGAGATGGCCGGCTGGTGTGACATCAGCATGGCCCTGCAGGCTCCGGTCTACTTCTGCGATCCGCATTCACCCTGGCAGCGGGGCAGCAACGAGAACACCAACAGGCTGCTGCGGTTCTGGTTCGAAAAAGGCACCGACCTCAGCCGCTACACCAAGGCCGACCTCAAATCCGTCCAGGACAAGCTCAACACCCGACCCCGGCCCACCCTGGACTACGACACCCCCGCCCAACGCCTCGCCGCCCTCATCAACCAAGCCGCATAGCCGATGTTGCGCTAACCACTTGACTTTGAGCGAATCAGCGCAACCCAGAGGTAAAAAGCGGCGCCAACCAGCACACCTTGACCTCGCTGTCACTTAGTGACACATTGGGGCTGTCACTAAGTGACAAGTTCTGGAGGTGAGCAGCGTGGGCGAAAAACAGGAACAAGCCCGCCTCGAGGTGTCACGACACGCCTGCAAGTTGTTCTGGGAACGTGGTGTCGCCGGTACCAGCGGTGACGACATCGCTGCTGCGGCAGGGCTCTCGACACGGACGATCTGGCGATACTTCCGCGCCAAGGAGAGCTGCGTCGAACCGGTACTGGCCAAATCCGCCGACCGGTTCATCGCCATCTTGAACCGCTGGCCACATGACCTGTCATTGGCTGAACATCTTGCCGCCGACGGAATTTCACATCCGATGTCGCCTCAAGACGTCGAGGACGAGATCAGCGCGATGCGGATCGCCACCATGACACCGTCCGAGCCTGCCCTGCGTACGTCGTACCTGATGGTGCATGACCGGATGGAGCAGGGCTTCATCCCGGTGATCGCAGACCGGTTGGGACTGCTCAAAGATGACCTCACCGTCCGACTGTGTGCCGCGGCCGTCACCGGCGCCTTCCGCGTCGTCGACGAAGACGTCAGCACGGCGGTGATCGTCGAGGGCAAGAAAGTCACTGAAGAGCAGGCGCTCTCGCTGATCGACCGCGCAATCCGCGATGCCACCAACGGGCGGCTCGGCGGTCCCGCCAAACCCCGATAGGAGCAAAATGGCACTGCCCGAACTCATCTCGGTAGAGGAATTCTTCAGTCCGCCCGAACGTACCGCCGCCAGGATCTCACCGGACGGAACCAAGATCGCCTACCTGGCGCCGTGGAAGAACCGCCTCAACGTCTGGATCCAGCATCTCGATGACGATGCACCGCCACGCTGCGTCACCGCAGACGACACCCGCAGTGTCTACCTCTATTACTGGACCGACGACCCCCGATGGCTGCTCTATATGCAGGACACCGGCGGTGACGAGAACTGGCATATCTTCCGCGTCGATCTGGACAACCCCGAGGCTCCCGCTGTCGACCTCACTCCGTTCCCCGGCGCCAGAGTCGAACTCGACCTGCCCAAGGGCCGCCCCGGCAAGGCCGTCGTGCAGATCAACAACCGCAACCCGGAACTGTTCGACGTCTACGAACTCGACATCGCCACCGGCGAACTCACCCTGCTCGCCGAGAATCCGGGCAACGTATTCAGCTGGCTGTCCAGCAAAACCGGTGAGCTGTTCAGCTCGACACAGACAGTCGACGGCGATGTCGAACTGTCGCAATGGGTTCCGGGGACCAGATCGTTGCGGACCATCACCACCTTCGACGGGACCGACTATCCGCTCGGCATCCACCCGATCACCGTCACCCCAGACGGCACCGGTATCTGGCTGGGTGCCAACACCGGCACCGACCGCACGCGCCTGGTCCGCATCGACGTCGGCACCGGTGCCGAGACCGAGGTGGACAGCCACCCGGCCTACGATCTGGCAGCGCAGATGGTGCTGCCGTCACCACTGATCCTCAGCGAACGCACGGGCGAACTGATCGGCGCCCGCTACTACGGGGAACGCCAGGTGATTCATGCGCTCGATCCCAATTTCGCTGCGGTACTGGAGAATCTGACCAAACTGTCCGACGGAGACCTCGGCGGCATCTCTTCCGATGACAGCGGGCGGCGTTGGGTAGTCAACTTCACCCATGACCGCGCCCCGTGGGCCACGTACCTCTATGACCACGACACCGGCGAGAGCAAGCTGCTGTTCCGGCCGTATCCGAATCTGAATTCAGATTCATTAGCGCCGATGACCCCGGTGACCATCACCGCACGCGACGGACTGGAGCTGCACTCGTATCTGACCCTGCCCGTCGGGATCGAGCCGACCGATCTACCCATGGTGCTGCTGGTGCACGGCGGCCCGTGGTCGCGGGATTGCTGGGGCTTTCAGCCCGACGTGCAGATGCTGGCCAACCGGGGATATGCGGTGCTGCAGGTCAACTTTCGCGGCTCTACCGGTTACGGCAAGGCCTTCACGAAGGCCGCGATCGGTGAGTTCGCCGGCAAGATGCACGACGACCTGATCGATGCGGTGGACTGGGCCGTCAAGCAGGGGTACGCCGACCGCGACAAGGTGGCGATCTTCGGTGGCTCCTACGGGGGCTACGCCGCCCTGGTCGGCGTGACCTTCACCCCGGACGTCTTCGCCGCGGCCATCGACTATGTCGGAATCTCCAGCCTGGCCAACTTCATGCGTACGTTGCCGACGGTGGCGCGGCCGTTCCTGGCCAATAACTGGCACCGCTACGTCGGCGATCCGAGCGACCCGGCGCAGGAGGCCGACATGCTGGCCCGCTCCCCCATCACGAAGGTCGATCAGATCCGCACCCCGCTGCTGGTCATCCAGGGCGCCAACGATTCTCGCGTGGTTCAGGCCGAGTCCGACAATCTCGTCGAAGCGCTACGCAACCGCGGTGTCGAGGTCGAGTACATGGTCAAGGCGGACGAGGGCCACGGATTCCTCAACCCCGACAACCAGATCGACATGTACCACGCGGTCGAGCGGTTCCTCGCCGAGCATTTGGGCGGGCGCCTCTAACGGCCACCAGACGCGAAACCCCCCTATTCCACGGGAAATAGGGGGGTTTCGCTGGGGGTACCTCCCGCTTGCGGGGGACTGCTCGCGAGGGGAATCAGCCCTCGAGGATCGCCCGGGCCAGTGCGGCGGTCTCGGACGGCGTCTTGCCGACCTTCACACCGGCGGCCTCGAGGGCTTCCTTCTTGGCCGCGGCGGTGCCCGACGAGCCCGACACGATGGCGCCGGCGTGGCCCATGGTCTTGCCCTCCGGAGCGGTGAAGCCCGCGACGTAGCCGACGACCGGCTTGCTGACATTGGCCTTGATGTAGTCGGCAGCACGCTCTTCGGCGTCGCCACCGATCTCACCGATCATCACGATGACCTTGGTCTCGGGATCCTTCTCGAACGCCTCGATGGCGTCGATGTGGGTGGTGCCGATGACCGGGTCGCCGCCGATGCCGATGGCGGTCGAGAAGCCGAAATCGCGCAGCTCGTACATCATCTGGTAGGTCAGCGTGCCCGACTTCGACACCAGACCGATCGGGCCCTTGCCGGTGATGTTGTTCGGCGTGATGCCGACCAGCGACTCACCGGGGGTGATGATGCCCGGGCAGTTGGGGCCGATGATGCGGGTCTTCTGACCCTTGTCGACGTTGTAGGCCCAGGCATAAGCGCTGTCCTGCACCGGGATTCCCTCGGTGATGACCACCAGCAGCGGGATCTCGGCGTCGATGGCCTCGATGATGGCGTCCTTGGAGAAGGCCGGCGGCACGAAGGCGATCGACACGTCGGCGCCGGTCTCCTTCATGGCCTCGGCCACCGAGCCGAACACCGGCAGCTCGATGTCGTTCCCATCCTTGTCCTTGTGGCTGACCTTGGTGCCGGCCTTGCGCGCATTGACGCCGCCGACGACCTGGGTGCCGGCCTTGAGCATCAGCGCGGTGTGCTTGGTGCCCTCACCGCCGGTGATGCCCTGGACGATGACCTTGGAGTCCTTGTTCAGAAAAATCGACATTTGAAGTGTCCCTTACTTATTCGCCAGCTCGGCGGCCTTGTCGGCACCGGCGTCCATGGTCTCGGCCTGGATCACCAGGGGGTGGTTGGCCTCGGCCAGGATGCGGCGGCCCTCTTCGACGTTGTTGCCGTCCAGGCGGACGACCAGCGGCTTGTTGGCCTCGTCACCGAGGATCTGCAGCGCCTTGACGATGCCGTTGGCGACGGCGTCACACGCGGTGATGCCACCGAACACGTTGACGAACACGCTCTTGACCTGGCTGTCGTTCAGGATGACGTCCAGACCGTTGGCCATCACCTCGGCCGAAGCGCCACCGCCGATGTCGAGGAAGTTGGCCGGCTTCACACCGCCGTGCTTCTCACCGGCGTAGGCGACCACGTCCAGCGTCGACATGACCAGACCGGCACCGTTACCGATGATGCCGACTGCGCCGTCCAGCTTGACGTAGTTGAGGTCGTTTTCCTTGGCCTTGAGCTCGAGCGGATCGGTCGCGTCCTTGTCCTCGAACTCGGCGTGGCCGGGCTGACGGAAGTCGGCGTTGGCGTCGAGGGTGACCTTGCCGTCCAGCGCCAGGATCTGATCGTCGGGCGTGCGCACCAGCGGGTTGACCTCGACCAGGGTGGCGTCCTCCTTGACGAACACCTCCCACAGCTTCTGGATGGTCACCGCAGCGGCGTCGAGAACCTCGGCGGGCAGGTGGCCCTTCTCGGCGATCTCGCGCGCGAAGGCCAGGTCGACACCCTTGACGGCGTCGACGGGAACCTTGGCCAGCCGCTCGGGCTTGGTCGCGGCGACTTCCTCGATCTCCATGCCGCCCTCAACCGAGCACATGGCGAGGTAGGTGCGGTTGGCCCGATCGAGCAGGAAGGAGATGTAGTACTCCTCGGCGATGTCGCTCGCCTCGGCCACCAGCAACTTTTTGACGACGTGACCCTTGATGTCGAGACCGAGGATGTTCTGCGCGTGGGTAAGGGCGTCCTCGGGGGTCGCTGCGTACTTCACTCCACCGGCCTTGCCGCGGCCGCCGACCTTCACCTGCGCCTTGATCATCACAGGCTTGCCGATTTCGGTGGCGATCGCCTTGGCGTCCTCTGCCGAGTCGGTCACGCGGCCCGGTGTCGTGGGGACGTTGTGCTTGGCGAACAGCTCTTTCGCCTGATATTCGAAGAGATCCATGTGCTTCCTAGATAGGCGTTGTCTGTCTGCGTTGACTTGAAACTGCCCGGTCCATACCTCGTGTGGCGGGCCCGCTGGCACTTTATCCACCGGCGAGTGATGGATTAGCATCGCCTCCGGCTCATGTGGTAGATCTCACCGCCCATGGGAGGTGATACGGATCACATTCCGAAGCGGAATAGACCCATAAGTTGCCACCATCATTGGGATTTGGTTAACGTGCCTCTGGTCCAGATAACGTTCGGGTCACGACGAAGAAGGATTCTCGAGTCTTGCCGCAGCATCGTTCGTCCGCAGCTCCGCGAGGGGTGCCGACGGACGCGCGCCGCCGCAGGCGACCGGTTTCGCCTGTTGAGCCGGACGCCGCCGAGGTCACGGACGTCATCCCGTTCAGCGCCTTCGAAGAGTTCGACGAACGTTCTGACGATCACGAATCCAGCGTCATCTATGCCCCGGAACTCGACGATCTAAACGACACCGACGATCTTGTGCCCGTTCGGCTGGCCGTGCCGTCCCGTTTCCGCCCTGAGGCCGGCAGTGAGCGCAGCTCCCGTTACGCGTACCGGGACAGCCACACCGACGTGAGCGACGGCATCGCCGCCACTGACGTGATCAACATGTCCGGCCGCCGCGGCGCCCACCGCAAGGAGCACGCCGGGGCCGTCAAGAGCCGCCTGATGATCGCCGCCATGGCCGCGGGCGCCACCGCCGCCGGCGCCTACTCGCTGGGCAATCCCACCGAGACCAACGCCGACGACACGATCCTGGCTTCCGAGGGCACCCACATCGAAGGCGCTTCCGTCACCGGCTCGGTGGACGGCATGCAGATCGTCTCGGTGTCCTCGACTGCCGATACCTCGGTGCACGCCGAAGAGATCACCAAGGCCGCCGCCTTCGCCCAGGAGCGTGCCGAGCGCGAAGCCCGGCTGTCGCGACCGCTGTTCGTCATGCCCACCAAGGGCTACGTCTGGACGTCGAACTTCGGCTACCGCTGGGGCGTCCTGCACGCAGGCATCGACCTCGCGAGCCCGATCGGCACCCCGATCGTGGCCGTCTCCGACGGTGTCGTGATCGCCTCGGGCCCGACCGCGGGTTATGGCGCCTGGGTCAAGCTGCGGCACGCTGACGGCACCGTCACGCTCTACGGTCACATCAACACCTGGCTCGTCAACGTGGGTGACCGTGTGATGGCCGGCGATCAGATCGCCACCGTCGGAAACCGGGGTTACTCCACCGGCCCCCACCTGCATTTCGAGGTGCTGCAGAACGGCACCAGCCGCATCGACCCTGTGCCGTGGCTGTCCAAGCGCGGGCTCAGCGTCGGCAGCTATGTTGGCTGAGTGAGCGACGACGGTCAGTTACCAGCCGATCACCCCGACGAGGACGACGCCCGCACCCGCATCATCCGGCGCCAGCCGCAGGACCCGATTTCCCGTCCCGAACCGGCCGTCGAGGAACCCCACACAAGCATCATCCGGCGTCACCCCACAGGCGCCATGCCCAGCGCTGGTCACGCGGAGCCTCAGACCAGCCTGATGTCGGGCCTGGCCGGCAGCTCGGCCGACGAGCCGCAGACCGGCCTTATCGGCCGCGCGGACGACGACGCCGGCACGAGTTACGTCCCTCGCGCCCGGCCGGTGATCATCCCCCGCACCTCAGGCAGCACCAACCCGCGCACGGCGATCGTGGCGGCCACGCTGGCCATCCTGAGCGGTTGGGCCACCGGCGTCATCGCCACGGATCTGATCGCGGGCTGGTGGCGTACCGACCGATTGTTCTGCGTGGCCATCGGATTCCTGGCCGCGATCTCGGCCGCAGCAACCATCGGAGGGCTCATCGCAATGTTGCTGCGGCGCCGCATGGGTCGGCTGCTCGTAATTGTCGGTGCCGTCATCGGCCTGCTGATTTTCGCGAGTCTCTTCATCGCCGGCGCCCGATTGCATCCGGTCGTCTACGCCATGCCGGCCCTGCCGCTGACCGCCATCGTGTTCACCGTGCTGCCCTCGACCGGACGCTGGTGCGCGAGCCGATAGGCACGAAACCCTAGAACTTGACCGGCATCCGCGCCCAGCCGCGAACGCTGGAAGTGTGAGCGCGAAAAGCGTTGGTGTAATCGACTTCCCAGTCCGTCCACCGCTTGAGCACCTCCTCGAAGGCCACTCGGGCCTCCAGCCTGGCCAGCGCCGATCCGAGGCAGAAGTGCAGGCCCTGACCGAAGCTCAGGTGGCTGCCCGTGCGGTGGATGTCGAAGCGGTCAGGCTCGGTGAACTTCGACTCGTCGCGGTTGGCCGACCCGTTGAGCAGCAGCATGTAGGAGCCCTCGGGGACAGCCTGCCCGTAGTGCTCGACGTCCTGCGCGACATACCGGGCCTGCACCGGTGACGGCGGTTCGAAACGCAATGTCTCCTCTACCGCCTTCGGGATCAGGCCAGGGTCGGCGACGAGTTCGCGACGTTGGTCCGGATGCTCTCCGAGCAACTGCCCCATGAAACCGATGAGCCGAGCGGTGGTTTCATTGCCGGCACCGGCAATCATCGCGGTGTAGGCCAACACCTCGGTGCGGGTCAGTGGCCGGGTGGTGCCGTCGGCCTCCTCGATGTGCGCGGTGAGCAGATCGGTCATCAGATCGTCGGAAGGATGTGACGCCCGCCAATCGATGTATTCGGCGAACATCGCGATGGCGTCGGCGAAGATCATCGGGCTGACCCCGTCGGCACTGGCATCGGCCGAAGCCGCCGTGATGGTCTTGTCGTTGCGGTCCCGGATGCTCTGCTGCTCTTCTTCGGGGATGCCCAGCAGATAGCCGATGGTCCGCATCGGCATGAATGCACCGAGGTCGGCGACGAAGTCCAGGCCGTCCTGTCCGAGAAGGGGATCCAGCGCCTTCGCGCAGAAGTCACGCACGAGATCCTCGACGGCGAGCATGCGGCGCGGGGTAAAGACCCGTGACAACAGCCGACGGTGCAGATCGTGCAGTGGCGGGTCCTCGAAAAGCAGGATTCCCGGAGGTACCTCGATTCCGCTGAAAAGAATGTCGGCCGTGGTGCCCCGCCCCGACCGGTAGGCCTGCCAGTTGGGCAGTTCCCTTGCCACGTCGTCCCACCGGCTCAGGGCGTAGAAGTTGTATTTCTCGTTGTAGTAAAGCGGTGCCTCGCTGCGCATCCGCTTCCAGACCGGGTACGGGTCGTCGTCGATGTCGTAGTCGAACGGGTCGTAGTAGAGCTCCACAGCCTGCTGCGTCGTCACCGATCCGCTTCCCCATTTCACTGGTACCAAATAGTTGTTCCACCGTACTGTGCGGCTCGCGGGCCGGTCAATCACGGGCTCACAGCATTCTTCCAGTCACCCTGAGCCAAACGGTCGACCCGAAATCAGTGCCGGGCGTCTACTGAGGCGCATTCGCGTGCGCTCGTACGCATTGACCTCCGGAGGCCCGCTCCCATGTTCAACCGCCTGTTGCGCACCGCCTTTGCGCTCACCCTCATCAGCGCCGCGATCTCCTGCAGCAGCAATGACAGCAAGGCCGACGGCTACCTGCTCCGCATCGGCGCCACCTCGGTGACCGGGACTCCGGCGGGCTCGCTGGGCTGGGGCGACAAGCAGGGCATCCTGGCCGAGCAGCTGAAGTCCGCCGGGGTCGGCAAGATCGAGTACTCGTTCTTCCAGTCCGGCAGCGATGTCGCCTCAGCCCTTTTCGCCGGCGCCATCGACGTCGCCGCCATCGGCGACAACCCCGCACTACGGGCCCGCAGTCGCGATCCGAAAGTAGTCCTGCTGTCGTTGGATTCGATAAACGGCGACGCCTGGCTGGTCGGCGCAAAGGGCGGGCCCACCGAGATCAAGGGTCTGGTCGGCAAGGACATCACCGCTCCGCAGGGCACCATCCGCGACCGCGCTGCCCGTCAGCTCATCGACGCCGCCGGATTGACCGGCCAGATCCACGTGCGCGACGTGCCGACGCCCGAGTCCATCGCCGGGCTGAGTTCGGGCAAGATCGACGCGGCCATCCTGACCGGAGCCAGCGCGGCGGAGCTGCAGTCCAAGGGCTTTCCGATCATCGACAGCCTGTCACGTCACGGCTTCGGCAGCACCGGTACCAACATCGCGCTGCGCTCGTTCACCGACGCCCACCCGGAGTTCGTCGGCGCCTGGCAGCAGGCGGTCACAACCGTGAACCGTGATATCACCGAGAACTTCGACGCTTATCTCTCCTGGGTCGCGCAAACCGACAACACCGACCTGGAGTTCGTCCAGAAGTCGACGCGGCCAGAGGAATTCAACACCGAACCGTTCCCGCAGGCCGGACTCGACCAACTCGACGCCGCGTACAAATTCCTCAACGCCGACGGATCGTTCGACCACGAGTACTCCGTCCGGGAGTGGGCCGGAGCCAAGTCATGACCACGGCAACCGCTGTGCGGTCGCTGACCGCCGGCCCGGAACTCGTCGAGGTCGTGGGAGGTCGCACCCGGCGAAAAGGATTGTGGGACCGCCTCCCCCGACCGTTGCGGCGACTTATGAGCCCCGCACTGATCCTCGCGATCTGGACAGTCGGTTCTACCACCGGGCTTCTCAACACCGATCTGTTCCCGCCTCCGGACCAGGTGGCGGCCACCGCTTGGCGGCTCCTGTCCGATGGCCAACTTGCCACACACGTCGGCGCCTCGGCGGTCCGGGTGCTCACCGGCACGGTGCTGGGCATTGTCATCGGCGTGGTACTCGCGGTGCTGGCGGGGCTGACCCGCACCGGCGAGGACCTGCTCGACTGGACCATGCAGATCCTCAAGGCGGTCCCGAATTTCGCGCTGACCCCGCTGCTGATCATCTGGATGGGCATCGGTGAGGGGCCGAAGATCGTGTTGATCACCACCGGCGTGGCGATCGCCATCTACATCAACACCTATTCCGGGATCCGTGCTGTGGACCGCCAACTCGTCGAAATGGCCCAGACTCTTGAGGCGCCGCGCCACACGTTGATCACCCAGGTGATCCTGCCCGGGGCCATGCCGAATTTTCTCGTGGGTTTGCGCCTAGGACTGTCCAGCGCATGGCTGAGCCTGATCTTCGCCGAGATGATCAACACCACCCAGGGCATCGGATACCTGATGTCGCGGGCCCAGACCAACCTGCAGTTCGACGTGTCACTGCTGGTGATCGTGATCTACGCGGTGGCAGGCCTGCTGTCCTACACGCTGGTACGGGTGTTGGAGCGGGCATTGCTGTCCTGGCGCAACGGTTTCGAGGGTCTCGGAGCGCCGGCATGAGTTCGCCCGTCGTCGAGGTCCGTGGTCTGCGGCGGGCTTTCGGCGATCAGCAGGTGCTCGGGGATCTCGAATTGCAGATCGCCGACGGCGAATTCGTCGCGATGCTGGGCCGGTCGGGTTCCGGCAAGAGCACCTTGCTGCGCGTGCTGGCCGGTCTCGATGATCAGGTCACCGGATCGGTGCGCGTGCCCCGTTCCCGCGCGGTGGTGTTCCAGAACCCACGTCTTCTGCCGTGGCGACGAGCGCTGGCCAACGTGACCTTTGCCCTGCCCGACGCGGGCCCCGACGCGCCCAGCCGCACTGCACGCGGGCACGCCGCGCTGCAGGAAGTGGGTCTGGCAGAGAAGACTAGGGCTTGGCCTCTGTCACTCTCCGGCGGTGAGGCGCAAAGGGTTTCACTGGCCCGCGCCCTGGTCCGTGAGCCCGACCTGTTGCTGCTCGACGAGCCGTTCGGTGCACTCGACGCGCTGACCCGGCTGAAGATGTACGGGCTGCTGCACGATCTGTGGGCGCGCAGACACATGGCCGTTCTGCACGTCACCCACGACGTCGACGAGGCGATCCTGCTGGCCGACCGGGTGGTAGTGCTCTCCGGTGGGAAGGTTTCGCTCGATGTCCGCGTCGAACTGCCTTTCCCCCGCACCCGCAGCGACGATGGCTTCGACGATCTGCGCCGTGCACTGCTCGAGGAACTCGGCGTCAGAGAGGAGGTAGGGCATGACCGTTCCCGCTGAGACGCTCAGCACCGGGGTCCTGGTGATCGGCGGAGGCCCCGCGGCGACCTGGGCGGCCATCTCGGCCGCCGAGTCCGGAGTCCGGGTCATCCTGGTGGACAAGGGCTACTGCGGCACCAGCGGTGCGACTGCCGCCGGCGGCAACAATCTGTGGGCGATCGGGCCAGGCCCACGGCGCGAGGATTCGGTACGCGAACGCGAACTGGCGGCCGGCCGGATCACGGACTCCGAGTGGATGTTCCGGGTACTGCATACCTCGTGGGACCGGCTCGAACAGCTCTCCGAGTGGGGCTACCCCTTCCCCATTGGAGCCGACGGCCGCGAGATGCGCAGCAGCCTGCAGGGCCCGGAGTACATGCGTCGCATGCGGCGCAAGGCCCAGCGCAGTGGTGTGCTGATCCTCGATCACCACCCCGCACTGGAGCTGACCGCCGACCGCGACGGAGTGGTCACCGGGGCCACCGGCATCGCCCGTCAAGACGGCGGGCGACCGTGGCAGATCACCGCGGGCGCCGTCGTGCTGGCCACCGGCGGAACCGCGTTCCTGTCCGGCACCTTCGGCACCAACGTCGATACCGGTGAAGGTCTGCTCATGGCGGCCGAACACGGTGCGCATCTGTCGGGAATGGAGTTCTGCACCGCCTACGCGCTGGCGCCCGAGTGGGGCGTGCACACCAAAGGCCGCATGCTGCAGTGGGGCAGCTTCTATGACGAGCACGGCCGGCCGTTCACCACCCAGCGTGGGCTGAGTGGACGCCAGGATGCGCAGCGGGCGCTGACCCGCGGCGAGCGGGTGTTCACCCGGTTGGACCGCGCCCCCGAACACATCCGTCAGACCATGCGCGATGCCCAGCCGAACTACTTCCTGCCGCTGGACAAGGCCGGTATCGACCCGTTCACCACCGCCTACCCGGTCCGGATGGTCTACGAGGGATCGGTGCGCGGTACCGGCGGCCTGCGGCTGATCGGTCCCGATTGCGCGACAACAGTTCCCGGACTGTATGCGGCAGGTGACGCAGCGACCCGCGAACTCATCACCGGCTCGCTGTCGGGTGGCGGCAGCCGAAACGGCTCGTGGGCGATCGCCTCGGGCACCTTCGCCGGCCGGGGTGCGGCGGAGTTCAGCCGCACCCGACGGGTCCCCGCGGCGTCGGCGGCGCCGACTCCCCGGCTGTCACGTGCCGGCGCTCCGACGGTGGAGGAAGTGGTGGGCGTGGTCCAGTCCCACACCTTGCCGCCACAGCGCAGCTTTCTGAAATCAGCTGAGCGGCTTCGCGAATCGGCTGAAGCTCTGGAAGCGGTGTGGCGTGACATCGCCGACGGCCTGGCCCCGGTCCCGGCGCGCGAGGTCTACAAGCAACGTCAGGCGGTGGCCATGGTCGCCGCGGCGCGCTGGATCACCGCCGCATCGCTGGCCCGGCCGGAGACGCGCGGCCTGCACCGGCGCGAAGATCTGCCCGAAACAGATCACCGGTTCGAGCACCGCATCCTGGTCGGCGGCCTCGACAAGGTCTGGACTGCACCCGATCCCGTTGCTCCACAGCTCATCTCCTCGGAGGCGGTGGCGTGATCGAGATCGTCAGCGCGGCCGCTTGCGTCAAGTGCGACGTCTGCGTCAAGGTCTGTCCCACTGATGTCTTCGACCGCGGCGTCGACGGAGTGCCCGTCATCGCCCGCCAATCCGACTGCCAGACCTGCTTCATGTGCGAGGCCTACTGCCCCACCGATGCGCTCTACGTTTCGCCGGTGTCCGTTCCCGTTGGCGTCGGCAGCCCGCATGCGTCCGAGGAAGCGGTGCGCAGTTCGGGTCTGCTGGGTGGGTACCGCGAGATGGTCGGCTGGGGTCGGGGCCGCACGCCGGGATCTCGTTTGGACCAGAATCCCGTGCTGACCTCGATTCCCCCTTTGGCCGAGCCGCGCCTGGGCACTCCAGCCCCGCTGGCCGACGGGCCCTGGAATCATCAGGGGCATGCCTGACCGAAAATTGGTGCACCGATGCCCGTCCGAGCACTGTTAAGTTTTGCTCTGACGGTGAGGAGGGGCCATGTACGCGGAGTCCGAGCAAGCCGGCCGCGGCGCCGCGATGACGACCGTCGTGTTGAGCTTCATCTGTGCGGGGTTCGGCTACTTCGCCTTGATGGTCATCGTGGGGACCGGCGTGCTGGTGGGGCTGTTCGGGCCCGCCGACGTGGATCGCTCAGAGTTCCGTATTCCGCTACTCGGGTACACGGCCGTCGCGACGGCCCTTGCCGTGGCGTTCACGGTGGGTGCGATGAAGTTGTTGCGGCACAACCCCAGCGGACGCACCATCGTCATCGTCAGCAGCGCGCTGTACGCGGCAGTGGCGGTCGTCGAGTTTTTCGTCGAGGGGCCACAAGACGTGGTGTCCAACGTGCTGTCCGCGGTGCCGGTGTTGACCCTCATATTCGCCTTGACGCCCGGAACCAAGCAGTGGTGCAAACCTCAGAGCTTCTGAATCGGAGCGTGATTGTGCATGAGTTTGACACGGCCGGCACTGCCGAAGTCGATCAGTGACATCGCCGTTTCACCCATACCGGAGACCTCCTCGACCCGGCCCAGCCCGTACTTGTCGTGGGTGACGCGGTCGCCCGGCTCCAGGGTGATCACCGGACGGTTGCGCGCCGCTGCCGGCCGGGACGGCGACGGACGCGGGCTGCCGTAGCGGCCGGCGTTTCCGACGGGCGCACTCAGTGAGGACGCCGGCTGCTCGACGCGACGCCAGTTGATCAGTTCCTCCGGAATCTCGCGCAGGAACCGAGATTCCGGGTTGAGCATGGGCTGCCCCCATGACGACCGCACCTTGGCCCGCGACAGGTACAGCCGCTTGCGGGCGCGGGTGATGCCGACGTAGGCCAGCCGGCGTTCCTCGGACAACTCGTTGGGATCGCCCAATGCCCGCATGTGCGGGAACATGCCGTCCTCCCAGCCGGTGACGAACACCGCGGGAAACTCCAGCCCTTTCGCGGTGTGCAGCGTCATCATCGTGACCACGCCCGCACCGTCTTCGGGGATCTCGTCGGCGTCAGCCACCAGCGACACCCGTTCCAGGAACTGTGCCAGCACCCCGGTGTCGGGGATGTCCTCGTCGACCGGCTCGCCCTCGCCCTGTTCGGCCAGCGCCCGGGCGTTTGCCAGGTCGGTGCTGAATTCGTGTGCGACGCTGACTAATTCGTTGAGGTTGTCCAACCGGGCCAGGTCCTGCGGGTCACTGGAGGCTTCCAGCTCACGGCGGTAGCCGGTGCGCTCCAGCACGGCCTCCACCAAATCCCCCAGTTCGTCGTCGAGCTTGGCGCGCAGCGAGTCCAGCATCTCGACGAAGCTCGCGATGGCCTTCTCCGAGCGGGAGTTCAGCATGGGCACTCGGCCCTCGGCGGCGGCCTGCAACGCATCGTTGAAGTTGGCACCGGTGTTCTCGGCGTACACCGCCACACAGGCCTCGGCGCGGTCACCGATGCCACGGCGCGGGGTGTTGAGGATGCGGCGCATGCTCACCGAATCACCCGGATTATCCAGCACCCGTAGGTAGGCCACGATGTCGCGGATCTCGCGGCGTTCATAGAAGCGCACACCGCCGACGACCTTGTACGGGATGCCGGCACGGATGAACACCTCCTCCAGCGCGCGCGAGGAGTTGTTGGTGCGGTAGAACACCGCGACATCACCGTATTTGAGGCCCTCGCTGTCGGCGAGCGCGTCGATCTCCTCGGCTACGAAGCGGGCCTCGTCATGCTCGTTGTCGGCCACATAGCCGACGATCAGCTCGCCCTCGCCCTCTTCGGTCCACAGCCGCTTCTCGCGGCGGCCCGTGTTGCGGGCGATCACCGAGTTGGCCGCGTTCAGGATGGTCTGGGTGGAGCGGTAGTTCTGCTCCAAAAGGATCGTCGTCGCGTCCGGATAGTCGCGCTCGAAATCCTCGATGTTGCGGATCGTCGCACCGCGGAACGCGTAGATGGACTGATCCGCATCGCCCACCACGCACAGCTCCGACGGGCCCACCCCGTCGTTCTCGTCGAGGTGATGGCCCACCAACTCCCGCACCAACACGTACTGCGCGTGGTTGGTGTCCTGGTACTCGTCGACCAGGATGTGGCGGAACCGGCGCCGGTAGTACTGGGCGATCTGCGGGAACGCCTGCAGGATGCCGACCGTCTCACCGATCAGGTCGTCGAAGTCGAGCGCGTTGGCCGCGCGCAGCCGGCGCTGGTACTCGCCGTAGACCTGGGCGATGACGCCGGCCATCTCTTCGGCGGCCTCCGACGCCTCGGCCGCGGCCTGCTCGGGGCCGATCAGCTCGTTCTTGAGGTTGGAGATGCCGTTGGCCAGCAGGCGCGGCGAATATCGCTTGGTGTCCAACCCCATGTCCTTGCCGATCATCATCAGCAGGCGCCGGGAATCGTCCGAGTCATAGATCGAGAAATTGGAGTTCAGCCCGGGCAGCAGCGAAGCCTGGTTACGCAGGATCCGCACGCAGGTGGAGTGGAACGTCGACACCCACATGTTGCGGGCCCGCGGGCCGACCAGGCCCACCACCCGCTCCCGCATCTCGGCGGCGGCCTTGTTGGTGAACGTGATGGCCAGGATCTGCCCGACACCCACCTCGCGGGCGGCCAGCAGATAAGCGATGCGCCTGGTCAGCACCGCCGTCTTACCCGAACCCGCGCCCGCGACGATCAGCAGCGGCGAACCTTCGTGCAGCACAGCCTGGCGCTGCTGAGGGTTCAGGCCGTCAAGGAGTTGGTCGATTTCGGAGGCGACGGAGGAAGTGGTCATCTTGCGTTCAAACTTACCGCTGAGCGGGGACAGTTTTGCGCTGGCACGGACCGACTGGGACGATCAGGCTGTGCCTGAGATCGATGACCTGCGCCGGGAGATAGACGAGCTCGACGCCACCATCCTTGCCGCGGTTCAGCGCCGCGCCGAGGTTTCCAAGATGATCGGCAAAGCCCGGATGGCCTCCGGCGGCACCCGCCTGGTACACAGCCGCGAGATGCAGGTCATCGAGCGCTACAGCGTGCTGGGCCCCGAGGGTAAAGACCTGGCCATCCTGCTGCTGCAACTCGGCCGCGGCCGCCTGGGGCACTAGGCGCCTCCGCCTGGCAAATTGCTGTAAAGACCCTGCGTCGTCCGCCCCGATAATTGGTGGGTGACAAACCGCAGGTGGTACCGGTGAGCGTGCTCGAGGCGTTTCTGACGACGTACGAGACTGCACGGTCGAACTTCGGCGGCGACACACTTCTGCAGCCCGGGACACCCTTGTTCGAGAGCAGCGCAGCCGTCGGTGCCGTCGCGAGCGACATGGCACGGTCCATCCCCGGTGACACATGGACAGGTACCGCCTCCGATGCGTACGCGGAGGCCAACAACGAAAACACCACGAAGATGAGGGCATTCGCCGCCCTCGATAAGCGTCTTGGCTCCCAGATCGACGCAGCTGCCTATTCTGTCAGCCGAGGACGCCAGGACCTCGTCACGGTCCATGACCAGGTGATCAGCTTGGCCGACTCCGTGCCACCAGGTCCGCTTCGTGAGGTGATGCTGATGCCGATCGTCGCCGCCGGCATGGGCCAGATCGGCGACATCGTCAGTCGCACCGCGGCTGACCTCTCGGACATCAGCAAGGACATCACCGAAATCGCCGACGAGTATCAGAAGCTCGCAGGGGACCAGGGATTCGGGACATGCGACGAGGACCCCCGCGAAAAACTCGACGATATCCTGCGCGAATATCAGGTCGAAGAGGATTGGAAGCCGATGCCGACGGGACTTCTCGATCTGATCAGGAAGTTCGGAGACAGGGGAAAAGATATCGCGGGGCATGCCGACCTCACTGCAGGCGAATACGCACTGGTTGCGGAGTTGGGCGCGACGCAAGGCCCCATGGCGGTCTGGGATTTCTTCGACATCAAGAGCGCTGCAGAAGAAGAAGCGATCAACAGGTTTCCGCCTCCCGCGCCTCTAGCCACCAGTGACAATCGCACCGATGCGTTCCGGCACACCTACTGGAATGCCCTGATGACGCAGCGGTTCGGTGAGGAGTGGACCCGCCAGTTCGCCACCGCTCATGAGCGCCGGCCAGGCGAACCGGCACCACGCGAGGCGATGGATCTGTACAACAACGAGATCGGCCGCCAGATCGGGATGACACACCCCAATGCGTCGACAGAGGAACTCGCCGACCTCGTCGGATCCGCCGTACGAAACGGTGACACGGTGATCGTCAGCATGGACGGCCGCGGCCTGGAATGGAGCAGCAACACCCAAGCCCTGCCGATGGGTGCGCACGGGGGCAACCCCGACGCACCAGCCGACGGCGGTCCACCGGTCAAGCTCCCGCCCGGCCACCCCACGCCCTACCCCACCGAGGGACGAACCCCAGGAATACCGGCATGACGCGAGCGAAAGGCGGCATCGCTCTCCTTGTCGCCGGTCTGCTCAGTGGATGCTTCTTCGGACCGACTAACCAGGACGTCAGGGAAAGCGTCGCCGCGATGCCAGGTGTCAGCTTCGCCCGTATTCCCACACAGGAGACAGGCGTCCTCTCGAGCGTCGACATGCCGCAGCTCAACGTGACAATGTCCACCGCGACCCCCCAGCAGATCCGCGCGGTCGTCGATCTGCTGAAGCACGACCCGCATGAGGATCTGGAAACCGTCCACATAACTGTGTCGGATTCTCCGATGATCAACGCCAGTCGCAGGATCGCCGACATCGATACCGATCAATTCGTCGACGACGCCGAGCGCCTGCGTCGACTCGGCCCGGCACTCGATCCGCCCGCACGCATCAGATGGACCCGCGACGATGTTCCGGACGGGGCCTTGGTCTTGTACACATCCGAAGAATCACCCGAACCGCCAATCGCCCCGACACTCGCCACGATTCGGGGCGCCCTGGGCGACGTCGGCCTGGTCGAGATAATCCCGGGCAAACCGAACCTCGTCCAGGATTGGAAGATCCACCCACCGTTCTCAGCCGATCAGCTACAACGCGTCAATTCTCGACTCGAATCACTACCGGTAGACATCTCCGCCGTCACCGTCGCCTCCGGTGTGATTACCGATCTCGCCGTCTCCCTGCGCCCGGGACAGTCCCCGGAAACCCAACTGGGCGAGGTCGTCGCCGCACTCGGCGCCGGGCCCGATTCACCGGTCATGTTGAGTTGGGGGAGCCGGAATCTCCCGCGACCCGAAGGTACGGTGCATGTGGGTGGCTGTGGGTATCCGGACCCACCTCGGGTAGACAGCCTGCCGAACGAACACAAGACCCTCCAGCAACGCCTCCGCGAGCAGTTCGACACCTGCCCCCGCTAGATCGACTAGCGGCCTGCCGGTTTGACCGGTGTCTTCAGCGAGTCGAGCAACCACGGCGTCAGCCACTGCACGGCCTCTGAGGTCGGGTGCACACCGTCGCTGCGCATCCGCACGCCGTCGATCTTCGCGGTGTACTTGCCGTCGGGGTTGAGCTTGGCGTTGAAATCCAGCACCGACACGTTCGGCCGGTGCGCGACCACATCGCGGAGCATGGTGTTCCAGGCCTGCACGCGACCGGGTTGGTCCTCGGGATACAAGGTGCCGTCCGACCGCTCGCCGCGCCGGTTGTACGGCGCCGTGGTCACCACGACCCGGGCCCCGGTCGAGCTGAGAATGTCCAGCGCTCGCTGCAGCTCACCTTTGAGGTACGCGTCGTAAGCGTCGTTGCCGATGTGGGTCCACCGCCCGCGCCAGGTGCGGTCGACAACTTCCCAGCGGCCGATCATCAGCAAGACGGTCTGGGGGCGGTCGTGAGCGATCCGCTGGGCCCAGCGCTCCGGCCAGGAATCACACTCCGGCTTTTGATTGAGCGTCTCGCCGGCCGACCGGTACGGCCCGCCCCGGGCGACGCCGCAGCCGATCGTCGTGTAGTCGCTGAAGTGGAAACCCGGGGTGGCGGGCAGATACCGCATCAACGTCCAGGCCACCGAGTCGCCGAACACCGCGACCGTCTGGGTGCCGGGCGGCAGCGCCGGCGGTGGTCCGACCGGAACGGCGCGTTCAGCGCCCACATCCTGCTCGGATGCGGCGGCGGCCAGCACGTCGGGCCCGGCCGGGCGCGTCGGGACGCTCACCGGCACGACCGTCATCGTCACCACCGCGGCGGTGGCCACCGTCGCGGCAGCCAGCCGCAGCATCGGGACGTGTTGCGGGCGCCAGTGCCTGATCGGCTGCTCGATCGCCCACCACGACACCCACGACACCGCGATCGTCACCGCACACCGCAACGCCAGCAGCGACCAGCCGGACAGTCCTGTGCGCTCCCCGTTGAGGATCAGGAAGATCGGCCAGTGCCACAGATAGACGCCATAGGAGATGACGCCGAGGGTGACCAGGGGCGACCAGGCCAGGGCCCGCGCCACGTAACCCTCCTGGTCCAGCGCGACCGGCGCGACGACGAGCACAGCACCCGCGGCCACCACGATCAGCAGCCCGCGGTGGAATTCGTCGGCGCTGCCGGTCGCCAGGTGCGCGGCCAGGGCCAGTACGACGATGCCGACCACCGGCAGGGTCCACGCCACCCAGCGCCGCCACCGGGTCCGGATCAGCGTGCCCGACACCGTGAGCGCCGACCAGTCACGCACCAGCAGCGCCGCAGCCGCCGCGCCGATCAGCAGGGCCTGCGCGCGGGTATCGGTGCCGAAGTACACGCGGTTGAGCTCACCGGCATCGCCGGACAACCAGATCGCCGCTGCCGCCGAGCCGGCCATGCCGAGGACGGCGAGCAGGAAGACCACGGCGCGGGTCGCGCCAATCAAATGGGGGTGCGGACGGTCCGTCGTGAAACGACGTACCAACAGCGCCGCGGCCAGTACGAGCAGCGGCCACAGCAGGTAGTACTGCTCTTCGACGGCCAGCGACCAGGTGTGCTGTAGCGGCGAGGGCGTGGCGCCCTGGCTGAAGTAGTCGGTGTCGGCCGCGACGAACACCCAGTTGGCCATCCAGAAGAACGCGCCGACTGCATCCTCCCGCAGCGAGGCCACGGCCTCGGACGGGAACAGTGGGCGGGCGATCACGACCGCCAAGGTCATCAACACCATCGCCGGCAGCAGGCGCTTGGCCCGTCGGATCCAGAATCCTTTGAGATCGATGCGCTCGGTGCGGCGGAACTCGTCGAGCAACAGCGAGGTGATCAGGAATCCGCTGAGCACAAAGAAGACGTCGACGCCGATGAAACCTCCGGCCACACCCGGCACTCCGCCGTGACCGGCCAGCACCAGGGCCACCGCGATCGCGCGGATTCCGTCGAGTGCCGGGATGTCACGCCGGATGGAGGCACGCCGACGCCGACTGGCAGCACGGACTGGCGCCGCAGTCACGTCATGCCCTCCCGTCTTGGCGTCCGAGCCCCAGAGTTTAGGGGGGAAGGGGCGCCGAACCGGGAAGGCGCGACGAGGCGCTAAGGGGTTAGCGCAATATATTTCGTGTCGAGGTATTCCTCGATGCCTTCGGAGCCGCCTTCACGGCCGAAGCCTGACTCCTTGATGCCGCCGAACGGGGCAGCCGCATCCGAGATCACACCGCGGTTGATGCCGACCATCCCGGACTCGATGTTCTCGGCGACCCGCAACGCCCGGTCCAGTGACTGCGTGTAAACGTAAGCCGCCAAGCCGTATTCGGTGTCGTTGGCGGCGGCCACCCCCTCGTCCTCCGTGTCGAAACCGGTGATCGGGGCGACCGGGCCGAACACCTCCTCCTTGAGGATCCGGGCATCGGCGGGCACATCGGCCAGCACCGTGGCCGGGTAGAAGTTGCCGGGACCGCCGGGGGCGACGCCGCCGACGGCGACCGTCGCACCTTTCGACACCGCGTCGGAGACGAGTTCAGTGACGGTGGCGACCTGCTTGGAGTTGATCAGGGGACCCAACGTGGACGACGGGTCGATGCCCTTGCCGAGGGTGAACTCGCTCATCCGTTTGACGAGCTTCTCGGTGAACTCCTCGCGCACTGAGTTGGCGACGTGGAAACGGTTGGCCGCGGTGCACGCCTCGCCGCCGTTGCGCATCTTGGCCAGGATCGCGCCGTCCACCGCGGCGTCCACGTCGGCATCGTCGAACACGATGAACGGGGCGTTGCCGCCCAACTCCATCGACGTGCGCAGCAGCTTGTCGGCAGATTGCTTGACCAACGCCTTGCCCACCCCGGTGGAGCCGGTGAAGGTCAGTTTGCGCAACCGGCCATCGTCGATCAGTGCGGCACTGACCGGGCCCGGGTTGCTGGTCGGCAGCACCGACAGCACCCCCTTGGGCAGGCCGGCCTCGTCCATCAGCTTGGCCAGCAGCAGCATGGTCAGCGGGGTTTCCTGGGCGGGTTTGACGATCATGGTGCAGCCCGCGGCGAAGGCCGGCCCCATTTTTCGAGTGCCCATGGCCAGCGGGAAGTTCCACGGCGTGATGGCGTAGCACGGGCCGACGGCCTGCTTGGTGACCAGAATCCGCCCGGTGCCGGCAGGCGCCGGCGTGTAACGGCCGGCGATGCGCACGGCCTCCTCGGAGAACCAGCGGAAGAACTCGGCGCCGTAGGTCACCTCGCCCTTGCTCTCGGCGAGCACCTTGCCCATCTCCAGGGTCATCAGTGCGGCGATGTCGTCGGCGCGTTCGGTGATCTTCTCGAACACCGAACGCAGGATCTCGCCGCGCTTGCGCGGTGCGGTTGCGGCCCACTCGGCCTGCACGGCACAGGCGGCGTCCAGCGCGGCGACGGCATCATCGGCGGTCGCGTCGGCCACGGTGGCCAACACCTGATCGTCGCTGGGATCCAGCACATTGAACGTCGATGCGGCCTGGCGTTCCTCACCACCGATCCACAGACCCGTGGGAACGGATGAAATCAAGTCTTCAATGGCCATACATCCATCATGTACACCTTCGCTCCCAACCCCGCATTAAGGTCGACAGAATGAGTGCTGACATCACCGCAACCCCCGCATGGCAGGCATTGTCGAAGCACTATGACGAGATCCGTGATCTCCACCTGACGGAACTTTTCGCCGAGGACCCGGCGCGCGGAACCGAACTGGTGTTGACCGTCGGCGATCTCTACGTCGACTACAGCAAGCACCGCGTCACCCGGCGCACGCTGGAACTGTTGGTCGACCTCGCGCGTGCTGCGGGGCTGGAGGCCCGCCGCGACGCGATGTTCGCCGGTGAGCACATCAACACCTCCGAGGACCGCGCCGTGCTGCACACCGCGCTGCGGTTACCTGCCGACGCCACGTTGACCGTCGACGGCCAGAACGTGGTGGCCGATGTCCACGAAGTACTCGACCGGATGGGCGCATTCACCGACCGGCTGCGCAGCGGCGAGTGGACGGGCGCCACCGGCGAGCGCATCAAGACGGTGGTCAACATCGGCATCGGCGGCTCCGACCTGGGCCCGGTGATGGTGTACGACGCGTTGCGGCATTACGCGGACGCCGGCATCAGCGCCCGCTTCGTGTCGAACGTCGACCCCGCCGACCTGGTTGCCACCCTGGCCGATTTGGACCCGGCCACAACGCTTTTCATCGTCGCGTCCAAGACATTTTCCACACTGGAGACCCTGACCAACGCTACCGCCGCCCGCCGCTGGCTGGTCGATGCCCTCGGCGACGACGCGGTGGCCAAACATTTCGTTGCCGTGTCCACCAACGCCAAGCTGGTGCAGGAGTTCGGCATCGACACCGACAACATGTTCGGGTTCTGGGATTGGGTCGGTGGCCGGTACTCGGTGGATTCGGCGATCGGGCTGTCCGTGATGGCTGTGATCAGCCGTGAACGGTTCGCCGAGTTTCTCGCCGGGTTCCATCTGGTCGACGAACACTTCCGCACGGCGCCGTTGTCGGAGAACGCTCCGGCTCTACTCGGCCTGATCGGCCTGTGGTACTCGAATTTCTTTGGCGCACAGTCTCGTGCGGTGCTGCCCTACTCCAACGACCTGTCCAGGTTCGCTGCGTATCTGCAGCAGTTGACCATGGAGTCCAACGGCAAGTCGGTCCGCGCCGACGGCAGCGCCGTCACTACCGACACCGGGGAGATCTTCTGGGGCGAGCCAGGAACCAATGGCCAGCACGCCTTCTATCAGCTGCTGCACCAGGGCACCCGGTTGGTGCCGGCCGACTTCATCGGGTTCTCGCAGCCCACCGATGATCTGCCCACGGCTGACGGCACCGGCAGCATGCACGACCTGCTGATGAGCAATTTCTTCGCGCAAACCCAGGTGCTCGCTTTCGGCAAGACCGCCGAGGCCATTGCGGCAGAGGGGACGTCCGCGGCCGTGGTACCGCACAAGGTGATGCCCGGAAACCGACCGACGACGTCAATCTTGGCAACCAAGTTGACGCCGTCGGTCGTCGGCCAGCTCATCGCCCTCTATGAACACCAGGTGTTCACCGAAGGAGTGGTGTGGGGGATCGACTCCTTCGATCAGTGGGGCGTCGAGCTGGGCAAGACCCAGGCCAAGGCGCTGCTTCCGGTGATCACCGAATCGGAGTCACCGGCCGCGCAGTCGGACTCGTCCACTGATGCGCTGGTGCGCCGGTATCGAGTGGAGCGCGGGCGCTCGGCCTAGCGGTCGGATCTAGCCCACTCCCGGGACCGAGGCACAGCCGACGTTGGGGATACACCCGCTGGCTCCACCCGGCCCGGCAGTGCCGCCAGGTCCACCGGGAATTTGGCCCGTGGCACCGCCGGGACCAGCCGTCCCGCCCGGCCCACCGGGAATCTCGCCCGTCGCGCCGCCAGGACCGGCAGCGCCGCCGGGACCGCCCGGGATCACGCCGCTGGCACCACCGGGGCCCGCCGTCCCGCCGGGGCCGCCGGGGATCTGACCGGTGGCGCCGCCGGGTCCGGCAGTGCCGAGGTCGGCGCAGGCCGTGCCGTCCGCGTTCGTGCACGGCGGCGCCGGAGGCGGGTCGGCCACGGCCAGCGGAGCAAAGGCGACAGCTCCGGCCGCAGCGCCTGCAAAGAACATCGAGGCAATCACTTTTGAGGTCATGACGGTGGTCTACCCACGTTCATCGGGGCCTGAAACACGGCCGTGATCCGAGTAACGCGAGCCTGAGCGTGCGCGTCGGCCAGCGGTAACCCCCACCTGCTGACTTCCCGCAAATATATGTATGTGCTATGCACATATAGTGTCCCGCTACAGCCAACTCGATGAGCTTCTGGTGCGCATCCACATCGTCCGGCAGCGCCCGGGTTGGCGGCGCCGGCTGATCGACGCATCGGGCAGTGTCCCGTCCTTGTCGACGCTGCGGGTGTTGCGCGCTGTCGAGCAGCGGGAGAAGGCCGGGCTGAGCACTTCGGTCGGCGAGGTCGCCGAATACATGGCCGTCGAGCACTCCACCGCCAGTCGCACAGTGGCCAACGTCGTCTCCGCCGGGCTACTCACCAAGACCCACGACGTCGAGGATCAGCGCCGGTGTGTGCTCACACTCACCGATGCAGGCCGCATGGCCTTGGCCGATGTCACCGAACGGCGGCGGGAAATGGTCGCCGAGACGGTGGCCGACTGGCCGGAGTCCGACGTCGACAAACTCGTCGATCTGCTGGAGCAGCTGGTCACCGATTTCGAACGGGGAATCGGCTCATGACAGCCCAGGCCTCTGCCCGTCCGCAGCCCCGGGGCGCCCTGCGGCTGATGTTCGACCCGGTCTTCGGCGCCCTGTTCTGGGGCAAGATGTTCTCGGTCGTCGCGGTGTGGACACACGGCATCGTCGCGGCCATCGTGATCTTCGACGCCACCGGTTCTGCGGTGATGGTGGGCCTGGTCGGCGTCGCCCAATTCCTGCCCCAGCTGATCCTCAGCCCCACCAGCGGCAAGTGGGCCGACATCGGCAACCCGGCCCGCCAGATCCTGTGGGGCCGGGTGCTGTGCATCATCGGCTCCGGATCGACCGCGCTGTGGCTGGCCCTGGCTCCCGACCTGCAAGGCACCGCGGCGGCGGTTCCGGTGCTCGTCGGCTCGACCCTGGTCGGCTTCGGGTTCGTCATCGGCGGTCCGGCCATGCAGTCGGTGGTCCCGAGCCTGATCCGCGACGGCGAGCTGCCGACAGCCATGGCACTCAACAGCATTCCGATGACCATCGGCCGCATCTTGGGCCCGGCCATCGGCGCCTTCCTGGCCGCACGCCTCGGCGCCGCCCCGGGCTTCGCGATCAGCGCGGGCCTGCACCTGGTGTTCGCCATCTTCCTGCTGCTGGTCACCTTCCCGCCGCGGCCCGAACGCAGCCCGCACGGCGACTATCGGGTGCGTGCGGCACTGGCGTACGTCTGGCGGGACCGTCCTCTGCTGCTGGCGCTGCTCGCCGTGACGACGGTCGGGTTCGCCTCTGATCCCTCGATCACGCTCACCCCGTCCATGGCCAACGATCTCGGCGGCGGCGCCCACCTGGTGGGTGCGCTGTCGGCGGCGTTCGGCATCGGCGCGGCCGTCGGCATGGTGGCGCTGGCCTCGATGGGTGGATGGCTGGCGGCCGCGCGGGTCTCGGCGATCGGGCTCTGGCTGCTGGTGGCCGGGTGCGGGCTGCTCGCCATCGGCACGGTCACCGCCCTGGCCCTGGCCGGTTTCGCGGTCGCCGGACTCGGCTTCGGTTGGGCGATGACAGGGCTGAGCACCGTGGTGCAGGAGCGAGCCCCCGAACAGCTGCGGGGCCGGATCATGGCGCTGTGGCTCGTCGGTTTTCTCGGGTCGCGCCCGTTCGCGGCGGCGTTGTTGGGCGGCGCTGCCGACGTCTTCAGCGTGCGGGTGGCGTTCGTCATCGCAGGTGCGGTGACACTGGCGGTCGCGCTCGCGGCCCGACCCGCCGCACTGTCGGAGCCAAACACAGCGGCACTCTGACCGGGTCTCCTATGGTGTCTCTCGATGGCACTGCACCTGCACCGGGCCGAGCGCACCGATCTGCTCGCCGACGGGCTGGCAGATCTGCTCTCGCACCCTCCTGTCGACCCGTTCGCCCAGGAACTGGTGCTGGTGCCGGCCAAGGGCGTGGAGCGGTGGCTGAGTCAGCGGCTGTCGAACCGGTTGGGAATCTGCGCGGCAGTCGAGTTCCGCAACCCGCGTTCTCTGATCGCCGAACTCACCGGGACCGCCGAGGACGACCCGTGGTCAGCCGATGCGATGGCGTGGCCCCTGCTGGCAGCCATCGACGACAACCTGGATCAGCCTTGGTGCGAGCCGGTGGCCACCCATCTCGGCCACTTCGAGACCGGCGACGAGTATGAGCTGCGCCAGGGCCGGCGCTATGCGGTGGCCCGCCGGTTGGCCGGGCTGTTCGCCTCGTATGCACGCCAGCGTCCGCAACTGCTGGTCGACTGGGCCGGTCTGCCCGGCGACCTGTCGTGGCAGAAACCGTTGTGGCAGGCACTCGTGGAGCGGATCGATGCCGAGCCGCCCCACGTCCGCCACGCGAAAACCGTTGCCCGGCTGACCGAGTCCCGCACCGATCTGCCCGAGCGGTTGTCCCTGTTCGGTCACACCCGGTTACCGGTCACCGAGATCGAACTGCTCACCGCGCTGTCCATACATCACGATCTGCACCTGTGGTTGCCGCACCCCAGCGATGACCTGTGGCAGCCACTGGCCGCGCACACCGGCCCGCTCCCCCGCCGCGAGGACAACAGCCACCGCGATGTGCGCCATCCGCTGCTGGCCACCCTCGGCCGTGACCTGCGGGAGTTGCAGCGCGGCCTGCCGGTTCCGGACACCGACGAATATCTCAGCGGCACAGGTTATCCCGACACCCTGCTGGGCTGGCTGCAGTCCGACATCGCCGCCAACGCCGTCCGACCGGCCGGGCGGGTGCCACGGCGTGAGGACCGCTCGGTGCAGGTGCACAGCTGCCACGGCCCGGCCCGGCAGATCGAGGTACTGCGTGAGGTGCTGCTCGGACTGCTCGCCGACGATCCGACGCTGGAGCCCCGCGACATCCTGGTGATGTGCCCCGACATCGAGACCTACGCACCGCTGATCACGGCCGGGTTCGGGCTGGGTGAGGTGGTGCCGCGCACGCGAGGAGCACAGATCAGCATCGGCGCCCATCCGGCACACAAGCTACGGGTCCGGTTGGCCGATCGTGCCCTGGTGCAGACGAATCAACTGTTGTCGGTGGCCGCGTCGGTGCTGGATCTGGCCGGTGGGCGCGCCACCGCGAGCGAGGTGCTCAACCTCGCCGAATCCGATCCGGTGCGGGCACGGTTCGGGTTCACCGACGACGACCTGGAGGCCATCGCCGCCTGGGTGCGTGAGGCCAACATCCGCTGGGGTTTCGATCAGGAGCACCGCAGCCCTTACGGGGTCGAATTCCTGCACAACACTTGGCGTTTCGGGATCGACCGGATCCTCGCCGGGGTAGCGATGTCCGACGATTCACACGCCTGGCTGGGCACGACGCTGCCGCTCGACGATGTCAGCAGCAACCGGGTCGAGCTGGCCGGCCGGTTCGCCGAGTTCGTGGAACAGCTCCGGAGTACTGTTGACCAGCTCAGCGGCGTCCGCCCCCTGCAGGAGTGGTTGACCGCGCTGGGCAGCGGAATCGAGGCGCTGGCGTATTCCGATGAGGAGTGGCCCGCGGCCCAGGTGCAACGTGAGTTCGCCGAGATCATCGAGGATGCCGGCGCAGGCGGGACACCGATGCGGCTGAGTGATGTTCGCGCACTGCTCGATCGACATCTGGCCGGGCGGCCGACGCGGGCCAACTTCCGCACCGGCACCCTGACGGTGTGCACCATGGTGCCGATGCGTTCGGTTCCGCACCGGGTGGTGTGCCTGGTCGGGCTTGACGACGGGGTGTTTCCCCGATTGGGGGCGATCGACGGCGACGACGCGCTGGCCCGCGACCCCCGCACGGGTGAGCGTGACATCCGTTCCGAAGACCGCCAGTTGCTGCTCGACGCGATCGGTGCCGCCACCCAGACGCTCGTGGTCACCTATACCGGCGCCAACGAGTACTCCGGCCAGGCCCGCCCGCCCGCAGTGCCACTCGCCGAACTGCTCGACACGCTCAGGATCACCGCCGAGCAACCCGTGGACGTGGTGACGATTCATCCCTTGCAGCCCTTCGACATTCGCAACGTCACCCCCGGTGCCCTGTTGCCCGAAGGTCCGTTCACCTTCGATCCGACTGCCCTCACCGCAGCGCAGGCCAACGCGGGCCGCAGAGCCGAACGCCCCGCGTTCTTCGCCCATCGACTACCGGCACCACCCCTCGGTGACGTCGCGTTGGAGGACCTCGTCACGTTCTTCAAAGATCCGGTGAAAGGGTTTTTCCGGGCACTGGATTACACGCTGCCCTGGGATGTGGACGGGGTGTCGGACGTGATGCCGGTCGAGATCGATGCGCTGGAGGAATGGACCGTCGGCGATCGCATGCTCAGCGACATCCTGCGTGGCATGACCCCGGCTGATGCCCAGCAGGCCGAGTGGCGCCGCGGCACCCTGCCGCCGGGACAACTGGGCTGGCGTCGTGCGATCGCGCTGCGCGATCAGTGCGCGCTGCTGGCCACCGAGGCCCTGCGGTACCGGGACACGGACCCGCAGGCGTATGACGTCGACATCGACCTGGGCGGTGGGCGGCGGCTCACGGGCACGATCGCCGAGGTGTTCGGCGACCGGCTGGTGTCGGTGACCTACTCGAAGCTGGACGGCAAGCACCTGCTGCAATCGTGGATTCCCTTGCTGGCGTTGGCCGCCGGGCATCCCGGACGGGACTGGTCGGCGGTATGCATCGGGCGGCCACGTCGCGGCGACACACCCCGCGTCGAAGGATTGGGCAGCCCGGACAACCCGGTCGACCTGCTGGCCGATCTGGTGGCCATCTACGACGCCGGCCGGCGTGAACCGCTGCCGCTGCCGATCAAGACCTCCTACGCGTGGGCAGCGGCGCGCCACGCGGGCGACGACCCTGAACACGAGGCCGGATTCCGTTGGCGCAGCGGCAAATTTCCCGGCGAGAACGAGGCACCCGCTCATGTGCGGGCGTGGGGCCGCGGTGCGCCGTTGAGCAGCCTGGTCGGACTGGGCGAGTATTCCGAGCGGTTGTGGCTACCGCTGCTGCAGGCCGAGAGGTCGGCCAGGTGAACGTTTTCGATCTCCTCGGCCCGCTGCCGCAGACCAACAGCACCACGGTCCTGGAGGCCAGCGCCGGCACAGGCAAGACCTTCGCGCTGGCCGGTTTGGTGACTCGGTTGGTGGCCGAGGGCGCCGCGACGCTGGATCAGATGCTGCTCATCACGTTCGGCCGGGCCGCCAGCCAGGAACTGCGGGAGCGGGTGCGGGCCCAGATCGTCGGGGCCTTGGCAGCTTTGGAGGACCCGTCACGCGCCGACAACGATCTGTTGCAGTACCTGATCGCCGACGACCAGCTGGTGCGGGGGCAGCGGCTGCGCGACGCCCTGGCCGGTTTCGATGCCGCCACGATCGCCACCACACATCAGTTCTGCCAGATCGTGCTGAAATCCCTTGGTGTGGCCGGGGACAGCGATTCCGGTGTGACGCTCGTCGAGAGTCTTGACGAACTGGTCTGCGAGATCGTCGACGATCTGTATCTGGCGCACTTCGGCGCGCAGCGCGACACTCCGGAGCTGGGATACGCCGAAGCCTTACGACTGGCCCGCGTCGTGGTGGCCAATCCGGCGACCGAGTTGCGCCCGTTCGATCCCGAACCGGAATCCCCGGCCGGTATTCGTCTGGGCTTCGCCCGGGCTGTGCTGGCGGAGTTGGAGATTCGCAAGCGGCGTCGCGGCGTGCTTGGCTATGACGATCTGCTGACCCGGTTGGCCGGCGCCCTGGCGGCGGAGAACTCCGCGGCCCGGGCCCGGATGGCGCAACGCTGGCCGATCGTCATGGTCGACGAATTCCAGGACACCGACCCGGTGCAGTGGCAGGTGATCGAGCGGGCGTTCTCCGGACAGTCCACCCTGATCCTGATCGGAGACCCCAAGCAGGCGATCTATGCGTTTCGAGGCGGGGACATCGACACCTATCTGCGGGCCGCCGCCACGGCCGGGGACAAGCAGACGCTGGGCACCAACTGGCGCAGCGACAGCGTGCTGGTGGAGCGGCTGCAGGTGGTGCTGGGCGGCGCCGAACTCGGCGGGCCCGACATCGTGGTGCATGACGTGCAGGCCCACCATCAGGGGCATCGACTGGCCGGCGCGCCGCGCAACGATCCGTTCCGGTTGCGTGTGGTCACGCGGAATCGCACCGGCACCCGGGTGATTCCGATCGCGGACCTGCGCAACCACATCGGCAAGGATCTCGCCGCCGACATCGGCGCCCTGCTGAACAGCGACGCCACCTTCTGTGACAGACCGCTGCAGGCCGGCGACATCGCGGTGATCGTCGAGACCCACAAGGATGCCCGGGCCTGCCACACCGCACTGCTCGACGCCGGCATCCCCGCCGTCTACACCGGTGATTCGGACGTGTTCAATTCCGAGGCGGCCGAGGACTGGCTGTATCTGTTGGAAGCCTTCGATCAGCCGTACCGCCCAGGCCTGGTGCGGGCCGCGGCGGCCACGGTGTTTTTCGGGGAGACGGCGGAAACCCTTGCCGCGGGCGGTGATGCGTTGACCGATCGTATCGCCGATACGCTGCGCACCTGGGCTGGGCACGCCCGTGAGCGTGGTGTGGCAGCGATTTTCGAGGCCGCGCAGCTGGCCGGGATGGGCAAGCGCGTGTTGTCCTGGCAGGGCGGGGAACGGTTGATGACCGACCTGGCCCACATGACCCAGTTGCTCGGCGACACCGCACACCGGGAGGGGTTCGGGCTGGCCGCCCTGCGGGACTGGCTGCGCACTCAGCGCAGTGAGGGTGGCGGCGCGTCAGAGCGCAACCGTCGTCTGGACAGCGACGCGGCTGCGGTGCAGATCATGACGGTGTGGGTGAGCAAGGGGCTGCAGTTCCCGATCGTGTATCTGCCGTTCGCGTTCAATCGGTATGTGCCGGAACCGGATCTGGTCCTGTTCCACGACGAGGGGGTGCGCTGCCTGCAGATCGGCGGACCGGACCCGGCGGTGACGCGGGCGGGCCGGGCCGAGGCGGCCGCCGACGACAGCCGCCTGACGTACGTGGCGGTGACTCGAGCCCAGTCGCAGGTGGTGGCGTGGTGGGCACCGTCCAACGACGAGCCGAACGGCGGCCTGTCGCGGCTGCTGCGGGGCCGGGCGCCCGGGCAGGCCGCGGTGCCCGATCGGTGCGCACCGGCCAGGGTCTCCGATGACGATGCGCTGGCGCGGCTGCGGGCGTGGGAGGCCGCGGGTGGCCCGGTGTTGGAGGAGTCGGTGATCGGTGCGGTCGAACCGATGCCCGGCCCGGTGTTGCCGGATGGCCTGGCGGCGCGGCATTTCCACCGTTCCATCGACACTGCATGGCGGCGTACCTCGTACTCGGGGCTGCTGCGGGCGGCCGAGGACGGCGAGAACTCCGGGGTCTCCAGTGAGCCGGAGGTCGTCGAGCTCGACGACGAGTCAGCCGATATCCCGGTCCTGGCCCCCGCGCAGGGTGCCGACGTGCCCTCCCCCATGGCCGCACTGCCGACGGGAGCCGCGTTCGGCTCGCTCGTGCACGCGGTGCTGGAGACCGCTGACCCACTGGCCGTCGATCTGACGGCCGAACTGCAGGCCGAGGTGCGCAGGCATGCGGCTCGCTGGCCGGTCGAGGTCGAGACCGACGAGCTGGCCGCCGCGCTGCTGCCGATGCACGACACCCCGCTGGGCCCGTTGGCGCCGGGGTTGACACTGCGCCAGATCGGGCTGGCAGACCGGCTGTGTGAGTTGGACTTCGAATTCCCGATGGCCGGCGGGGATCTGCGTGGCGGTGAGTTCGCTCGCTTGTCCGACGTGGGGACCCTGCTCGCCGAGCATCTGCCCGCTGACGATCCGCTGGCCGTCTATGCCGAGCGGCTGTCTTCCGGGCTGCTGGGTCGCCAGCCGCTACGCGGCTATCTGTCCGGTTCGGTGGATGTGGTGCTGCGGATCGGGCAGCGTTTCGTGATCGTCGACTACAAGACCAACTGGCTGGGCACCGGCGACGCGACGCTCACCGCGGCCGATTACGGACGGGCCAGGATGGTCGAGGCCATGCTGCACTCCGACTACCCGTTGCAGGCCTTGCTGTACAGCGTTGTGCTGCACAGGTTCCTGACCTGGCGACTGCCCGGCTACGACCCGGTGACCCATCTGGGCGGGGTGATGTACCTGTTCGTCCGCGGAATGTGCGGGGCACAGACACCCGTTGTCGACGGACATCCGGCCGGGGTGTTCAGCTGGGAGCCGCCCGCCGCATTGGTCATCGCGATGTCGGAGCTGCTGGACAAGGGGGCTCGGTGATGTTGGACGCGTTCGCCGAGATCCTGGAGCCCGCCGATGTCCAAGTGGCCCAACGGTTGAGCACCCTGTCCGGGACCACCGACGCATCGGTCACTCTGGCCCTGGCGTTGGCGGTGCGGGCCCTGCGCGGCGGTTCGGTGTGTGTAGATCTGCGGTCCGTGGCAGAGCAGACCCAGCTGCCCGAGCTGCCATGGCCCGCCGTCGATCAGTGGCTGGCGGCCGTGGCGGCCAGCCCATTGCTGGGCACTCCCCCGGTACTGCGACTATTCGGCGATCTGCTGTACCTCGACCGGTACTGGTTGGAGGAACAGCAGGTGTGCGACGACGTGCTGACGCTGGTCGCCACCAAACCGGGTGGCTCGATCCCGGACGTGACCCGGCTGTTCCCACCGGGTTTCGAAGAACAGCGGGCAGCTGCGAAGGTGGCGTTGTCGCAGGGCCTCACAGTGCTCACGGGCGGTCCGGGCACCGGCAAGACGACCACGGTGGCGCGCCTGTTGGCGCTGCTGGCCGAACAGGCCGCGCTGGCCGGTCACCCGCCACTGCGTATCGCGCTTGCCGCACCCACCGGCAAGGCCGCCGCCCGCCTGCAGGAGGCGGTGCAGCTGGAGGTGGACCGGCTCGACGCGGTGGACCGTGACCGGATCTCCGGCCTGCAGGCCACCACGTTGCACCGGCTTCTGGGGTCACGCCCGGACACGTCGTCCCGGTTCCGGCATCATCGGGGGAATCGTCTGCCGCACGACGTGATCGTCGTCGACGAGACGTCGATGGTGTCGCTGACCATGATGGCCCGATTGTTGGAGGCGGTGCGGCCGCAAACCCGCCTGCTGCTCGTCGGCGATCCCGATCAGCTCGCCTCGGTGGAAGCCGGTGCCGTGTTGGCCGATCTGGTCGACGGGCTGGGATCACGTGGGGTCGCGGCGCTGCAAACCTCGCACCGGTTCGGCGAGTCGATCGGTGCGCTGGCCTCAGCAATCCGGGCCGGGGACGTCTCCGGTGCGGTCGAGGTACTGGCGGCCGGCGGTGAGCACGTCGAGTGGGTGTCCTCGCAGGCCGATGAGCGACTGCGGGAAGTGCTTGTGCCGCATGCTCTTGCGCTGCGCCAGGCGGCGGTCCTGGGGGATGCCGGTACGGCACTTGACATTCTCGACGAGCACCGGTTGTTGTGTGCGCATCGGAGCGGTCCGTTCGGTGTCGCGCAGTGGAACCGTCAAGTGCAGCGTTGGCTGGCCGAGGCGACCGGAGAACCGACCTGGGCAACGTGGTACGTCGGACGGCCCATTCTGGTGACCGCCAACGATTATGGGCTCAAGCTCTACAACGGCGATACCGGCGTCACCGTCGCTACCCCGGACGGGCTGCGTGCCGTGGTGGGTGGTTCGGGAACGTTCGCGACGGGCCGGCTCACCGAGGTGGAGACCATGCACGCCATGACGATCCACAAGTCTCAGGGCAGCCAGGCTGACGAGGTGACCGTGCTGCTACCACCCGAGGAATCGCGCTTGTTGACGCGTGAGTTGTTCTACACCGCGGTCACCCGGGCCAAGACGCGCGTTCGCGTCGTCGGGTCCGAAGCGGAGATCCGCGCAGCTATCGCCCGGCAGGCAGTCCGTGCGACCGGCCTGCGAAAGCGGCTGAAGCTCTAAACAGCGCGTCCGGCGAAAAATGCACCGGAGACGAGGCCGATCACGATTGCCAGGGTAGGTAAGCCCATCGCCACAGCCGTCACCACGCCGGCGACCGCGCCGATGCCAAGCACCAGCAGAAGTACGCCCACAAATGCACCGACCATTGCACGCCCTTTCCTATGACAGCGATCACAATGTACATCGTCCGTGCGCTGAATCACATACAGATGAGGCACTAATTCGGTTAACGATTTCGCGGCAAAATGTATAGCTGAGCTTGGTATATGTCTTGTTCAGCACATCTCAGCGAACTTCGAAGTGACGCTAGCCGGCGCCTGAGACGCTCAACGCCCAGAACACCAGCGCGTTGAGCGCCAGGAACGCCAGCAACGAGGCGGCGAAGGCAGGCCCCCACTTGTTCCTGGGTGCCGCGAACGGCAACACCAGGGCCCAGAAGAGACTCACCGGCACGGAGATGAGGACGCCGAAGACGATCCCGTAGCCGTGCGGGTCGGTGGCCGGATTCGTGTCGAAGGCCGAGCCCAACATCACGTAGACCACCAGCGCCCAGAACACCACGGCGCCGCCGCCGACGAGTCCCACGACGCAGCGGATGGCCAAGATGGCTTGGTAGTGCCGATCGGCCACCGAAGGTGCCGGGACGTACGCCTGCGGCAGGTACGCCTGGGGTCCGTACCGGTCGACCCACTCGTGGGGGTATTCCTCTGGCGGCGTTTCCTCCACAGCACCCCCCGGTTCGGCTTCCTCACCAGGATAGAACCGCCACCTCAGATCGGCTGACACCGATTTGGACCGTCAGACGGTCAGCAATACGGACTGTCCGGCCAACGGTTCGTACACCGCGAACTGGAACAGGGCATCGAGGAGCGGTTGCACCAGGCCGTCCCACGGCGTGGCTTGCACCGGGTCGGTCGAGGTGAACGGAAGCACCACTGCAGTGGCAGTGCCCGATGAGGTGGGAATCTCGATGCTCTCCTGCGGCGCACCGTGCACACCGCTGTCGGTGCCGTGATACATGTCGTTGATCCAGCCGGCCGAAATCGTCTTGACCGCATCGACATTCTGCGGCTGGGAGAATCCAGCGATGAGGTACTCGGCGAATTGCAGAATCGGGTTGGCGCCCTGCAGTCCGTCGATGTGACGCCCACCGACCAGCATTACGCCGTTGAACTCGCCGGGCCGTGCGGTCTGCAGCTCCTGGCCCACCGTCCCGTTGCGATTCCAGACGTATGGCTCGGACGAAATGAGTAGCACAGGACGGTAATTGGCGCCCGTGAGGTGTTCGAGCGCCTCGGGCATGTCGTTGTGGGTGTCGACCGCGTCGAGCAGGACCACCCCGGCCAGGTCATCGACGGCGCCGTTGTCGACCATGCGGCCGGCGGCACCGGTGACCAGCATGCCGCCCAGAGAATGGCCGACCAGGACGAATTTGGTGGGCAGGGTGACAGGGTGCCCCGCCGCTGCGCTGGCGCTCGCGGTCAGTTCGGGCCGGCCGTCGGCGAACAGGTCGGCCACGGACTGCTGCATCGGTTCACCGCCGATCCACTCGCCACGGGTGTCGAACAGGTTGGACGACAGGGTGGGGACGACGACGATGCTGTTTGTCTCCTCCGCCAGATACGCCGCGGTATAGCTGTACATGGGACCGGTGGCCATGAATCCGTGCTGTAGGTAGATCACGCCGCCGGCGGAGTCCGGGTCTTCGGGGAAGTACCAATCGGCTCGCACGGTCTGATTGGTGCCCGGCATCTCCAGTGTTGAGGTGCGGACCGTGACGTTGCTGCCCGGCGGGAGGACGGGCGGACCCGAAAACACTTGCAGTGCAGCGCCGACCACGTTGAATACCAACGAGCCGACGATGTTGACCAGCGGCGCCGACCGGGGCGCGGCGACCGGTGGGGTCATCGCGGCGATCGGCTTGACAACCCGACGGTCCTGACCCGAAACCGGATTCGCGATCCTGTCGGCGATATCGGTCAGCACGGCGCGACCCTCGGTCGTGACACGGCCGACGACCTCGCTGAGGGCTGTGGGCACCTCCGCCTCGACCGGGCGCGCGTCGACGAAGCCGGGCGCCTTGTCGGCCACGACGGCAGCAGCGACACGCGTCTCGGTTCGAGGGGGCGCGCCACGCCTCACCGTGAGTTTGCGATGCGGAAGTGATTGTGAGGACTTCAGGTTCGGCTTGCGTTCGGCGACAACCGTCAGCGCGGCGCGGGCCTGAGCGGTGATTCGGTCGGCGATGTCGCGCACCGAGGGAGGCGTCGGCAGCGTTTTCGGCAGTGAGAGTTGCGGGCGCTTGTCCTTGCGCGGACCGGGCCGCGTGCTTCCGTCACGGTGTTTCTTCGGTGTGCCAGAGTCGTTGGCGGACTGAGTGGTTGACTTGTCGCGGCCGGGGTCGGCATGGGCGGTCGTGACCGTCCCGCCGATCAGCCCGATCCACAGAGCGGTCAGCAACACGCCCCATCCAGCCGCCATGAACACATGAATTGCCCGCCCCGGTTTGATCACGAAGGCACGCTAACCGGCACCTCAGACCATCCGCAGGAAAATGAACAAATCAAGCACAATGTTTCTTTAACGAGGCTGTGCGACCCGTCGGGCATACTGAAACCCCATTACGTCGCCGAGCAGGGAAGTCGATTGTCAGCACCGCAACGTCGCCCCCGGGGTCGACCCGTAGGCGGCGGTAATACCGCCGAGCAGGCGCGCGAGGTGTTGATGGATGCCGCCGAGCACCTGTTCGTCACCCGCGGGTACCGGGCGTCGACCATGGAAGTCATCGCCCACGAGGCCGGATATTCACGCACGGCGATCTACCGCCAGTTCGCCAACCGCGATGAGCTGATCGCCGCCATGGTGCAGCGCACCACCCAGCGGCACATGGCGTCGATCATCCCTCGGATACCCGAGGGCGCCGGGCCGGTCGACTTTCTGGTCGAGAGTCTGGTGATCGTCGCGACCGAACTGGTGTCGGACCCGTTGCTCAACACGATCGCCGACCAGACCCCGGAGGGCACGATCGCCTCGTTGATCGCGACCGACTCCGAGCTGACCGATCTGGTGACCACCACGATCAAGGCGATGATCGCCGAGGACGCCCGCCAGTTCCGGCCCGGTCTCGACCCACATGACCTGGCGCAGTTCATCATCGCGACCGCACTGGGCTTCCTGGTGAAGACCGTCCCCGACATCACCGACCCCGACGTGGCGCGGCGCTACATCCAGACGTTCGTCCTGCCTGCGATCGTGCACGAGCCGCCCGCGCCACAGCGGGTGTTCCCCGGCGGATCCGGATAACCCCGGCTACTGCGCCCGCAGTCCCACCAGTTCGGTCGAGTTCCGGGCGATCAGCGACGTCCCGACCTGTTCCACCACGCCCCGATGATTCGGAGCCGGCATCCGCCACAACCGTTGGCAGGTCGACAGATCCGTGGCGACGATGTCGTCGACCGACCCGTGATACTCAATGCTGAGAACGATGTCGCCGTCGGATCCCGCGTAGTGGGTGAAATCGACCTGACACCGGGCGCCCGGGCTGCCGGAGTCCAGGTTCCATTGCTGCCAGGTTTCGTTTTCCCAGCCTTCCTCACCCTGCCGCACATACAGGTCGTTGCCGATCACCCGGAACTTGGCCTCCCGGTAATCGACTGCGGCGCCGGGGTATTCGAAGACCTGCCGCCCCTCGCGGGAGTACACCCGGACCACCGAACGGTCGAACACGATCGGCACCGTCGTGGCGTTCAGCAGGTTGTAACCCTTGAGCTCGTGCTGTGCCTGCAGCTCGCCGACCGTGTCATAGAACAGCACACCGGCCACGTCGTGCGCCTCGTACTGATAGGCGAACCCGCCGGGATAGACGGCGGCTCGTCGCAGCGTCGTGCCCGGCGGCGGTGCCGGGGTCAGCTCAGTGCCGTCGATCAGCGAGAACACCCGGTACGTCGGGTCGTCCGGGGTCGGGATCTGTGTCGCGAGGGTCAGCGGCGCGTCGTCGGACACGGTCAGAGCCGGCACCTCGAGCTGCCCGCTGCCCGGGACGAACCACGTGCGCTCACCGGTGGCCCCGACTCCGTAGACACCGGTGCCAGACACGGTGGCCACCAGCCGGGTCTGCCCCAGTGGATTTCCGATCACCTCGACAACGGGCTGGGTGTCGTAACCATTGATACGCAAGTCGGTTTCGCCCGAGTGGGTAACCTGTCCGCGCGCCAGGTCGAGCACCCAGAGCCGGCGCGGTTCGCCGCGGGCGGAGTCCTCGTCGGTCAGGCACACCGCGGTCTGTTCGCCGTTCAGGTGGCAATTCCCGTCGAACCGGACGTGTAGGCCCTCCAACATGATCGGGTCGAACAGTCTCGCGCCCGTGCGTAGGTCGATGCCGTACACCCAGCCGCGGTATCCGTCCCCGCAAGACAGGTCGCAGTCGGCGAGGAAGTAGGCACGCTCACCGACGCTGCCGAACGGCTTGCCCACCGGAATCCCGTCGGCCAGCCCGATGTCGGCCGGTGTCACCCGCCACGCCTGCGCCGGTGGTTTCTGCAGCGAGAAGCCGATGAGCTGCGCCGTCGGCGCAGGCATCTCGGGGCCGTGACGGCGCACCCACAACACCGCGGCGGTCGCCGCCACCGCAACCACGGCGGCCGCCGCGAGCGCGGTGAGGACACCTCGGCGCATCGCTAGAAAACCCAGCTGCCCGAAGGCTGCACGACGAAGCCGTGGTTGACGATCGGGTCGATGCAAGCGACCCCGTCATCGGTCACCGCGCAGGTGGTGTTGACGGCGGTGAGCTTGTGGCCTGGGGCCAGCCTCGGATATCCGGCCGGCGGCGGACAGGGCCCGCGGCCGCGGACGAAGGATGAGCTGACTCCGTCGCACGACGCTTCCAGCTCGCTCTGCGGCGCCTCGGCGGGCATGCCGACGATGGTTCCGCTGCATCCGGCGACGACGTGGTCGTTGCGGTCTGGGCGGTACTCCCACATACAGGTCAGGGTCGAGGTGGTGAAGCCGACCCTGGAGGCCTTCAGGCCGTGCTGGACATACGGCGCGGGATCGACCGCGGAGAACGCGTCGAGGTCAGGGAATCCGGGCGGTGCCGCATCGCCGGTCGGGGCCGTCGCAACGGCAAGCACGATCGCTGTCCAGAAGGCCGACACCACGGATGCACGACGCACCGTCCAATGCTAAGTGCCGTCCGACGGCGCGTTCAGCGGCAAAGTCAGCGCAGGGCGCTGCCCTTGACCCACTCGGACCACGGCACGGACCAGTCGCCGTTGTTGGTCGGCTTGAGCGGGTCACCGCCGGTGTTGCGAATCTCGACGATGTCTCCGGGCACCGAGAAGTTGTAGAACCATTCGGCGTTCTCGCCGCTGAGGTTCAGGCAGCCGTGGCTGACGTTCTCCTTGCCCTGAGCCCAGATCGTCGAGTTGAGCTGGTGCAGGTAGATGCCGTCGATGCTGATGCGCGTGGCCCACGGGATGGTCGTCTTGTAGCCGAGCCGCGAATTCACGGGCAGGCCGTAGGTCGACGAGTCCATGACCACGGGGTTGGCCTTGTCCATCACGGTGTAGATGCCGCGAGGCGTCCAGAAGCTCATCGTGGTGCCGCCGACGGTCTCGGTGCCGCCCATGCCCATCGAGGTGGGCATGGTTCGCACCAGCTTGCCGTTGTCGTAGACCCTGACCTGTTTGTCGGTGTCGTCGGCGATGGTGACGTGCGAGGCGCCGATGGTGAACGAGACCTTCTCGTCCTGCGCACCGTATAGGTCGTCGCCGAGCTTGGCGCCGTAGATGCCGGCGTCGACGGTGACCTTGGTACCCGGTGCGTAGTACTTCTCCGGACGCCAGTGTGCGGTCTGGTCGTCAATCCAGTTCCACGAGCCGACCGCCTTGGGCTCGGTGATGACCTTCATCCGGTTTTCGGCGCTGGCCTTATCGGTGATCGGCTCATCGAAGCGGGCGACGATCACCATGCCGACGCCGTAGGTGGCACCGTCCTGTAGCGGGGCGTAGTTCGTACCGTTGAGGTAGACCCGGGCCTGGTAGCCCGGGGTCACCGTGGAGAAGCTGATGGTTTTGCGAGTCGGCATTCCGCCGGGTCCGCGCGCGTCGACCTTCAGCGTGTAGGTGCGGCCGTAGCCGAGTGTGGTGGTCGGCTTCCAGGTCCTGGCGTCGGGCGTCAGGATGCCGGGGATCTCCTTGCCGGCGTCGTTGGTCATCGTCACGCGTGCCACGGTGCCGGTGTCGGCGGTGACCATGACGCGGGCCAGCGGGTCGACTTCGGCGTCGGCCTTGGGCGTGATGGTCAGCTTGGCCGGCTCGGTTGGTGACGGCTGCGGGGCGCCCTGAGGTGCAGCAGCCAACGTCTGGCAATGCTCGGCGCAGTCCGGCAGGGCCGAAACAACGACACCACCTGAGATGGCCAGCACGGCAAGTGCGACCGCCAGGTAGGCACGACGAACAGACGTCAAAGTCACTCCAATGTGGTTCGGCGAGGGCCTGATTGATCAGGGCGTGATCAGTGACTCAATCGTAGCCGGGCCGCTTCGGCTCCGACGCAACGCCCAGGGCATGCGGGCGAGTCGAGGGGGCGTCGGTGCCTCAGTTGACGGCGCGCTCCAGGTACTCCATCGCCGCGTCGGGTTCCTCGGCGACGAAGACCAGTTCATCCAGCGGCACGGGCAGGAACCCGTCCTGCTCCATCCGCCGCAACTGGATCACCAGACCGTCGTAGAAGCCCGCGGTGTTCAGCAGCACGACCGGCTTGTCGTGGCGACGATGCTTGCGCAGTTCCAGGATCTCAGTGGCTTCATCGAGGGTGCCGAGGCCACCGGGCATCACCATCAGAGCATCGGAGCGCTCCAACAGCACTGCCTTGCGTTCGGAGAGATCGGCGGTGATCACCATCTCGTCGGCTCCCGCCCTGGCCTGCTGGCGCAGGAACTCCACCGAGATCCCGACCAGCCGGCCGCCACTGGCCTGCACCTCGTCGGCCACCACCTTCATCAGGCCCTTGTCGGACCCGCCCCAGACGAGGGTGTGTCCACCCTTGCCGAGGAGTTCGGCGAAGGCGCGCGCCGGTTCGGTGTAGCGCTCGTCGAGGTCGGCGGCGGAGAGGAAGACGCAGATGTTCATGGGGCACTTTCGGCGGCAGGTCGATGCGGACGCTTGTCTCTACCGTGGCATAGCGTGGCCGCCATGGTTGACGCGGCTGAGCCGCTGTCGACGATCCTGGCCGAGCACGGGCCGCTGGGCGAGGACGAGATCAAACGGCGATTGCGCGGCGGCGGTGTCGCGGACCCGGATGCCGTCGTCTACGACGCCCTTCACATGCTGAACAGTCCGGCGGGTCAGTTGACCGATGACCGGTGGGTGTGGCTGCCGACACTGCTGGGCGGCCGGGTGTTCACGCATCGGCTCGAGGCGCCCGAGGTCGCCCACGACATGCTCACGGTGCTGCCGGATCTCGGCGCGCTCACCGATCTCTTCGAGCACGAGCCCTACCATCGCTTCGCTGACGGTGCACCGGTGACCGTATTGATGGTCGACTACGACGACGAACTGCTCGAGGGTGATGAGTTGCGCGTGGAAACCAACAGCGAAAATCGAATGGACAGTGCGCTTTCCACGCTGAAACGACTGGATCCCGGCGTGGAGATCCTCGATGACACGCGCGAGCCGGTGGGTGACGTGCGCGATTTGTCCGACCGGTTTCCGGGTGACGACACGGATGCGCTCGACCCCGACGATCCCGAGGTCGCCGCCGCCCTCGACGAGTACGTCCGTGAGTACGAAACCCACTGGCTCGATCAACCGATCCCGGCCCTCGATGGCTACACACCGCGGCAGGCCGCCGACGATCCAACCCGCCGCGGCGACCTGATCAAGCTTCTCGACAGCTTCCCGGCCGGAGTCGGCGCCCGGGGCGCAATGGACGTCGACCGGCTGCGTGCTGCGCTCGGTTTAATGTAAGACCAGAATGGTATCACATTGGTATCATCGCGTCATGGGCATGACTCTGCGCACCAGTGACGAGCAGACCGAGGCTCTGCGTCGGCAGGCCGCCGCCGAAGGGCGGTCGATGCAGGCTGTCGCGCTGTCGGCGATCGATGAGTACATCGCCCGTCGCACGCATCAATCCAAGGTGCAATCAGTTCTGCAGCGCGTGGTCGCCGAGGAGGCCGGGGTTCTGGAGCGACTGAAGGACGCATGATCGAGTACCTGGATCTCGATGACCTCTTGGAAGTTGCACGCCACGCTATCGGAGCCGACGTGAAAGTCGGGGACTACGGATTGCTCGAATCGGCGCTGGCGCGACCGCGGGCATCGGTGTTCGGTGATGACGCTTACCCCGACCTGCATCTCAAGGCCGCGGCCCTGCTGCATTCCCTGGCCCGCAACCACGCACTTGTCGACGGGAACAAACGGCTGGCGTGGACGAGCTGCCTGACCTTTCTCGGCATCAACGGGCAGCGGATCGCGGCGTCCGAAGACGACCGCTTCGATTTCGTGATCCGGGTCGCCACCGGCGCCGAATCCGACCTCGAGGACATCGCCGCGCAGCTTCGCGCATGGAGCGACCCGTCGGAGTAGCGGGCATCGACGTCCTCGATTACGGGTTTGCCCCCAAACCGCCATACCATCGCTAGTCGAGATGACCGAAAAAGCCCTCGAAGATGCCCTGGCGACCCCGCCCTCCAACACCGCCCAAGCTGCCAAGATCGCCGCCGAGGCCGCCCGTCGCCGCACCTTCGCGGTCATCAGCCACCCCGACGCCGGTAAGTCCACGCTGACCGAGGCGCTGGCACTGCATGCCCGGGTGATCAACGAGGCGGGCGCGATCCACGGCAAGGCGGGCCGCAAGTCGACGGTGTCGGACTGGATGGAGATGGAGAAGGCGCGCGGCATCTCGATCACCTCCACCGCGCTGCAGTTCCCGTACCGCGACTGCGTCATCAACCTGCTCGACACCCCCGGCCACGCCGACTTCTCGGAAGACACCTACCGGGTGCTGACGGCCGTGGACTGCGCGGTGATGCTCATCGACGCCGCCAAGGGCCTCGAGCCGCAGACCCTGAAGCTTTTCCAGGTGTGTAAGCACCGGGGCATCCCGATCATCACGGTGATCAACAAGTGGGACCGTCCGGGCCGGCACGCCCTGGAGTTGATGGACGAGATCCACGAGCGGATCGGCTTGCGCACCACGCCCCTGACGTGGCCGGTGGGTATCGCGGGTGACTTCAAGGGTGTGATGGACCGTCGGGCCGAGAAGTTCATCCGGTTCACCCGCACCGCGGGCGGCGCCACCGCGGCCCCCGAAGAGCACATCGCCGCCGCCGACGCGCACGCCGCTGCCGGCGACGACTGGGACACCGCGGTCGAGGAATCCGAGCTGCTCTCTGCCGACGGGTCGGACTACGACCGCGAAACCTTCCTGTCCGGCGAGTCCTCCCCGGTGCTGTTCACCTCCGCCGCGTTGAACTTCGGTGTCAACCAGCTGCTCGACGTGCTGGTCGAGCTGGCCCCGTCGCCCAGTGGGTCGGTCGATGTCGACGGCAACCGCCGGACGGTGGATTCACCGTTCAGCGCGTTCGTGTTCAAGGTGCAGGCCGGCATGGACACCTCGCATCGCGATCGCATCGCCTACGCGCGCGTCGTCTCGGGCACGTTCGAACGCGGCGACGTCCTGACCCACGCCGCCACCGGTAAGCCGTTCGTCACCAAGTACGCGCAGTCGGTGTTCGGGCAGCAGCGCTCGACGCTCGACGACGCGTGGCCCGGCGACGTGATCGGGTTGGCGAACGCGGCGGTGCTGCGCCCCGGCGACACCCTGTACCGGGACATCCCGGTGGTCTATCCGCCGATCCCCAGCTTCTCCCCCGAACACTTCGCGGTGGCCCGCGGCACCGACCCGAGCAAGCACAAGCAGTTCCGCAAGGGCATCGAGCAGCTCGAGCAGGAAGGCGTCGTGCAGGTCCTGCGGTCCGACAAGCGCGGCGAGCAGGCCCCGGTGTTCGCCGCGGTCGGCCCGATGCAGTTCGAGGTGGCCGCCCACCGGATGGCCACCGAGCTCAGTGCGCCGATCTCCCTGGAGAACCTGCCGTATCAGGTGGCGCGGGTGGTCTCTCCCGAAGACGCCGAATTCGTCAACAAGCAGGTGTCGTGCGAAGTGCTGACGCGCACCGACGGGGTCATGCTGGTGCTGTTCTCGACACCGTGGCGGCTGGAGGGTTTCCAGCGCGACAACCCCAATATCAAGCTGGGGTCTTTGGTGGCTGCGGAAGGCTAACTGTACTGACCACGGACGTTAGGGACGGCGTGGCGTGGTGACATGACGAAGACCTCCGAGTGAAGTGCGAGCTGTCGAGGAACGCACCAACTCACTTCGGAGGTCTTCGTGTCCCACCGTAATGCCCCGTTGTCAGAAACCGGTCGTCTGCGCCTAGCCCGATGCGTCGTGGAGGACGGCTGGACGCTACGACGTGCTGCTGAGCGATTCCAGGTCGCGGTGACCACAGCAGCACGCTGGGCCGGCCGCTACCGCGAGCTCGGCAGGGCCGGAATGGTCGATCGCAGCTCACGACCGCACCACAGCCCCAACCGGACACCCACACGAACCGAACGTCGAATCATCAAAGTCCGGGTCCTGCGCCGGTGGGGGCCAGCCCGCATCGGTTATCTGCTCGGTCTGCATCCCTCCACCGTCCATCGCGTTCTGACCCGTTACGGCCTGGCCAAACTGCGCTGGCTCGACCGACCCACCGGCCTGGTCGTACGCCGGATGGAGCCCGCACAGTGCGGCGAACTGGTCCACGTCGACGTGAAGAAACTGGGCAAGATCCCCGACGGTGGAGGTTGGCGATTACTGGGCCGTGCCACGGGCAGACGCCATTCCCAAGCCCACCAATCGGTACGCAACACCTCGCGACATCCTGCGATCGGCTACCACTTCCTGCACACCGCCATCGACGGCCACTCACGACTGGCCTACAGCGAGATACTCGCCGACGAACGCAAGGACACCGCCGCAGCATTCTGGTCGCGGGCACACGCATGGTTCACCGAATACGGGATCACCGTTCGAAAAGTATTGACTGACAACGGTTCCTGTTACCGTTCCCATGCCTTCAAAGAAGCACTCGGGCAGATTGAACACCGCCGCACCCGGCCGTATCGGCCGCAGACCAACGGCAAGGTCGAACGGTTCCACCGCACCTTGGCCGATGAATGGGCCTACGCCCGGCTCTACACCAGCGACACCGAACGCTGCGCCGAATACCCCCTGTGGCTACACACCTACAATCACCACCGCGGCCACACCGCACTCGGCGGCCAACCACCCGCCACCCGCGTACCTAACCTTTCAGGTCAGTACAGCTAACCGGCGCGCAGCCACTTGTGTCTTTACCGAGCTGCGGTGGCCGTCACGGCGCGCCGGGTTCGGGCGGCAGCACCTGGAATCCGTCCAGGAGAGTTTTAGCGTCGTGCTGATAGGTCGGGTTATCCGGGTCAGTTGTCTGCACGGTGGCTGTGACCAAGTACTGGTGGCCGCCGACGATGGTAGGCACCGACAAAATGGTCACCTCACGACTGTTCGCGCCTGGGCCGGTCGGAGCAGCCGTGAAGGTGATGGTCTCGGCGGGCAGCCCGCAGACCGTCGCCGGTTCGGATGCGAGGTTCTGCGCCCCCGCCAACTTCACGAGATTGGCGTGTTGTTGCGTGAAAATGGTCTGAACATCAGCCTTGGGGGTGTCCTCAAGCGCAACCACGATATTGGGTGCGAACTGGTTGGCCACCAGATCGCTGTTTGCGAGGACGAACCGGATAACCTCGCTGTCGAGTTTGGTGCTGCGGTCCCAGCCCTCTGTTTGGGGGATTCGCAGTCGCGGCTCAGCGGCGCCTCGTGCCGGTACGTCGAGCAACTGCCCGTCGAAGTGCGCGCAGGCGTTCGGATCTCCCATGGAGTCGGCCACCGGAGTGGTCGGTGCCGCCCTCGGGCTCGGCACGTGGTCTTTGATGATGTCCTCGAACGACTCTTGCTTCTCGTTGCTGCACGCCGACAGCGACGCGATGACAGCGAGCAGTGCCGCGGCGCCACGTGCAGATCGGTGTGCCATCTCCATGACCATTTAGTCCACTCCCCTCGCCGCCCCGTCAAGGTTCGGCCGGTCCGTTGCTGCCGTCCTACTGGAACCCTAACGGCCGGCTACCCATGGCCACGACGGAAAAGTTCCTGACGGCGGCTCGCCGGCGGTACCCGTCATCCCCACCAGAACGAGGCGGCGATGATGCAGTACAACGCGATCAGCGCCGCGCCTTCCAGCCAGGTCGACTCGCCGTCGAAGGCAATGATCGCGGCCAGCACAACGGCGACCAACAGCGCGACGATCAGCATCGGACCGAACACCAGGGTCAGTGAGGCGAGTCCGAATATCTGGCTCACCAGCACAAGCACCGGCGCCAACACCAGAGCGATCTGGATGGGGCTGTTGAGGATGATCGAGAAGGCGTACTCCGACTGATTCTTGGCCGCCAGCTGCACACCGACGACGTTCTCCACGGCGTTACCCGCGATCGCGACGATCACCAGACCGGCGAACGCCTGGGATATGTGCAACGAGTCCATCGCCGGTTCCAGTGCCGCCACAAACCAATCGGAGACGAACGCCGCCAATCCACCTGCGACAGCGAGCATTCCGATCGCCAGGCCCACCGGCCAACGCGGCTGCTCCTTGTGCGGCTGCGCCACCTGCGCACCAGCCTCGGTCTTGTCGCGCCGCAGCGAATACGGCAGCGACAATCCGAACAGCACCAGCAGCACCACCGACACGATCATCGAGAAGGACACTTCGTGTTCGGAGGCAGGCGCGTGCACCTCGTGCGCGATCGACGGGATGGCCATGGCCGTCACCGAAAGCACCATCAGCACCAGAATGGTTCGGACCTGGGCGGAGCCGAGTTTCTGCGGGCCGTGCTTCAATCCACCGACCAGGAAGGCCAGCCCCAACACCAGCAGCAGGTTGGCCAGGATGGAACCCACGAGCGCGGCGCGCACCACATCGACCAGCCCGGCCTTGAGCGCGAAGATGCAGATGAACAGCTCCGGCAGGTTGCCCAGCGCGGATTGCAGCACCCCGGTCGCCCCGGGGCCGAACCGGTCTCCCAGTTGGTCGACCGCCAAGCCGACCAATGATGCCAATACGGTGACCGCCAATGCGCTGACGACGAAGCCGACCAGGTGCGGCCAGCCACCGTAGTGAGACAGCCCCGCCACCACACAGATGGCGAGGCCACCGAAGATCAACAGCTTGTCGGACCGGATCAACACCGCCGTCATGCGCGTCATCTTCTCACCTTGACCCGCTCGACGGCGGGAACCAGCGCTATCCCTTCAGGGCCTCCGCCGCCGGACCGAGGTCGAGGAACACCGTCTCGCCGTTGGCGTCGTCGAGCCCGTCATTGTCGGTGACCACGTACAGGTTCTGGTTGCCGGCGATCGCGAAGCCTTCGACCTTCTCCTGCACATAGCCGTTCGTGGCCTGCAGGTCGGGTACCAGGTTGCGGGCCAATGTCTTCGGCAGAACTGTCGGCTTGTCGGCCGCCGACGTCACACCTGGGGCGTCGGGAATGGCCGCCCGGTACAGCGCCTTGATCCGCGCATCGGGTCCGTTGAGCTTGTCGCGCTCGAGGTGCAGCAATTCGCCGTTGAGGACGGCGATTTCGGAGATGCCGATCCAATCGTCCTTGGTATCGGCGGACTCCAACTGGTAGCCGAACCATTCCCACTTGTCGGTGTAGCGCCCGATGCGGACCACACCCGGCGGGTCGGACTTGAGCTCGCGCTGCAGCGCCACCCAGACGGCGTCACCCTCGACGGCGACTCCTTCGAGACCTTGGCTACCGAGCTGCGCGGCAATCTCTTTGGGTAGCGGCACCCGCTTCTCGATGTGACCGTCGGCGGCGACGTAGACCAGCTGGTTGCCGGGCCCATCCTCGCCTTCAACCGCGAGCACGAATCCGCCGTCGGGTCGGGCCGATACGCCCTCAGTGTCGAGGGTGACGGGCTTGCCATCTTCGGTGACCGGCGATGCCGTGTCGATCAGGGCGGGCTTCTGTGCCACGTCGATGCCGAGGATGCGGGCCGGGCCGTAGGCACTGTCGGTGGCGGTGTAGAGCCGGTTGCCGTCGTGCGGGTCAGCCGACAATGCGCCGAGGGCGCCCCATCCGATCGGGGCAGCGTCGACGTCGCCGGACACGATCGACGGAAAGTCCGGTTTGCCTTCGGCTTTGAAAGCATCGCCATAGCCGTAGAGGGTGACCGAGGCCCTCACTCTGGCTTCGGCATCGTCAGCTTCGGAAGAGATCGCCAGCAGATTGCGCGACGGGATCGGCAGGACACCCTCCGGACCTGGCGTGGTCGGAAGGATCTGCCGAAACACCGGCGCTTTGGGGTCGCTGACGTCATAGACCGCGACGAAGTTGCTGCGCTCCGAGGCGATCAGCGCGGTGGGGCGGCCACCGATGTTGGTGATGGCCAGCCCTTCTGGTTCGGGCCCCTTGGCGTCGGCCCGGGCCTCGATGTGGAGCCCGGTGCGCACGGCGAGCTGTTCGAGGGAATTGCCGGCGTCCCAGGTGACCTCGCCGGTGTTGGCGTCGAAGATCGTCCAGCCGCGGGTGCCGCCCTTCCAGTCGCCTTCGTTGGCGGTCGCCAGATGGTCGTCGCCGATCCAGCCGATGGCATCGGGTTCGCGTGGAGTCTCTTTGATCGAACCGGTCTGGTTGATGGTGCCGTCGTCTTCGGTGTCGATGCCTTCGACGGATTCGCTTCCCGCGCTGAAGATCTTCTGCACATTGCCGGAATGCCAGTCGATGACGGCGATGCCGTTGTTCTCCTGCAGGGTCACCGCGACCTGGCCGCGGGAATTGATGCTGACGTATTCCGGTTCGAGATCCTCCGGGGTGTCCAGGCCGGCGCTGCGTGCAGCGTCGACGTCGAAGTCGACCTTGCGCGGTTTCCAGGTGTTCGGGGCACCGGTCAGGTCGATCAGCTGCACGAAACCTGTTGGCGGTTGCGGAAGGTCACCTTCCTGCTTGCCGGGCGGCGTGAACTCCTCGTTGCGCTGGTTTTCCATCGCGATCGCGGCAAAGGTGCCGTCGGGGCTGACGGCGATCGAGTCGGGTTGACCGCCCAGGTCAATGCTGTGTACGCGGGTGCGGTCGGCGGTCCGGACGATGTCGACGCGCCCCGACGGGTGCGCGAAGTCACCGCCGGTGGTGTCCACGACGACGAGCACATGGTCCTTCACTGCCGCTACCGACGTCGGCTGATCGTCTTTGTGGCCCAGCTCGGTGAGGGAAAGCGTGCCTTTGCCAACTGGTTTGGCGGGATCCATGATGTCGAGGAAGCCGATGCGTTTGGCGGCGGCGTCGGTGTAGATGAGCGTGTTGCCATCGGGAGTGACGGTGGAGATCTCGGCGACGGTTTCCTTTTCGGCCGGATCTTCAGCCGGCTTGTTGAGATACACCGGATAGGTGGACGTGCGGTGGTAGCGGTCCGCGTCGGGCAGGTTCCAGTCGATCGGCGACGTCGCCTTGGGGATGCTCTCCTCTGACTTCTTGTCCTCGGTGGAGCAGCCCGCCAGGATCAGCGCTGCCGCCGTGGTCATTGCCGCGGCCCGTCTCGCCGTTGTCATTCGTCACCCTTTTCAGTTGTGCCGGTGCGTCGCACGAGCCTGCCCCGCACAGGTGACTGGCAGGGAGTCCACAGGTGAACGGAAAGCGACGCGCGGCTACAGCGGCGCCGAGAGCGGACCGAGCACCTGGCATTGCGGGGCGATCTCCGCGATGCCCATCCACCCGCCACATCCCCGGCCGGTCGATACGTACGTCGCACCGGGCCGGTAGGGCGTCCGCACTTCGGCCGGCGTGGCGCCCTTGCCCTGGTTGCATTGCACGGGCGAAGCGTTGTCCTGACGCTGCACGCAGGCCACGCTGAAGCGGGGATTTGCCGGCGCTCCGCATGCGTCCGGCGACACAGTCACGCTGACCATGTCGGCACCGTCAACATGCACGACGGCAGGCGGCGACAGCGTGAACGCGCACGGCGGCGCTGGATCGGCGTGGGCCGGTGCCGCGGTGAAGCACGCGATCACCACCGCTGACAACAGCACCACCCTGGACCCAGCCATGTGGGGATCGTAGCCCCGCTGTGGGTCCTTCAGAAGGGCTCAGTGGGAATCAAGGATGCGACCACGCCGCACAAGTACTCGATCTCGGCCGTCGAGGGCTGCATCTCGAAGGCATGCACGTGACAAGCGACGCTGAGGCGGTTCCACGCCAGGTCCGCGCAGTCGGCTGCCTCTGCGGTGTCCAGCGATTTGAGGACGACGAGCTTGCTGCGTGAATTCGCCCAGGGTGCATCCGCATTGAGGGCAGCACACCGCTGGTCGATGATCTCTTCCAACGCCTGACGGGCCAGAAACGCTGCCACTCGTGACGACAACCCTTCTGCCGATCCGGGAGCCACTAGGACGCGTTGCGCCTGGCCGAGCAGGTTCATCGCGCTCATCGCAACGCCAGCACTTCGAGCACGGTCTTTTCCAGGTCCCGGGCGTCGTGGATGGAGACCAGCTTCGCATCGCCGTGCGCGCCGGCGTTGCAGATACGCAGTGCCCGTTGGCGTTCACCTCTGAGCCATGGCGTCAGATCAGCCCGTGAATGACCGTGGATCGCCAGCGCCAGTCGGCTGGAAGTCTTCTTGGCCGACAACCATTTATCCTCGGACTCAGCGAGTGAGCGGCCGGCAAGCGCCTGCTTGGCATAGAAGGTCTGTTTGGCGGCGGATTCCAGCGCCATCCGGAAAAGCGCCGGCGCGGCACGGCCTTTGATGTCCTCGGGCATGTTCGCATCTTTGATCAACGCGAAGATGTCGCCCAGCTGCCGTAATGCCGGATTGACGTTGTCGCGCACGGTGACCCGCGATCCCTTCTCGCGGACCACTTCGATGAGTCTGGCGTCGACCCCGGTGTCCCGGATGACCGAGGCCAGCCGGTCGTCGTGGGAGAAGACGATCACCTGATGGGTCTTGGCGATCTCACACAGCACCTGGACGAAGCCGTCGATCTTCGATGGGTCCATCGCCTGGATCGGATCATCGAGAACGACGAACCGGAATGGACTCTTCGCCGACGTCGCCCGCGGCAGGAACAGCGCCAGCGCCAACGCGTGCAGCTCGCCCTGGCTCATTACCGACAGGGCTTTGGTGGGCTTGCCGTCGACTGCCCCTTCCAGCACCACCTTGCGCCGGGTGGAGGTGCCTTCGAGGGAGATCTCGACCAGGTCGACGTTGCTTTCCTGACGCAGTTGGTGCCAGATATCGCGGGCTTGGGCGGCAATGGGTTTGAGCCGCAGGTTGCGGAAGGCCGCGGCGTGCTCGTTGAGCCATTTCTTCGCAGCCGTGACGGCATTGAGTTCGTCGTCGACGGCTCGGGCCTGTTCTTCGAGACCGACCCAGCCACCGAGTTGGGCGGCCAGCGGCGCCCACGCGGTCTCGCGGCGGGTGAGTTCGTCCGCCGCTTCGACACGAAGTGTTTCGGCGGCCGCGATCACCTCCGTCAGCGCCGACTCAGCGTGCGTCGCCAGAGCATCGTCGGTAACAGGGATGTTCCGGGCGGCGGCCACCGCGTTGTTGTAGTTCGCCAGGGCCGGGAGGTCGATTCCTGGCACAGCGCCCGCCGCAGAGAGTCCCTGGATCAGAGTCGTGAGTTGCGCCCGCGCGGATTTGAGTTGTTGTGCGGTGGAGCGATATTCGTCCAGTAGCTCTTCGCTTTGCGCAATGCTGTTCTGTGCGGCCGTCGCCCAGTCCGCGTCGAGGCGCCCCTGCGCGCACACCGGGCAGTCGGCGTCACCGCCCTGATCGTGAAACCGCAGCGCGGTGCGCAGCAGCTCGACCCGCTGACTGGTGAGATCGATCGCGGCGGTCGCCGAATCGGCCGCGGCTCTTGCCGCAGCACGCAGTTGCCCCGTCGCGGCCTCGACAACTTCGATGGTCGGTGTCTCCAACTGGGTCAAGGTCCGCAACGCCGGCACCGCGTCGGATTGGGCCTCCCCCGCGCCCGTCGCCAGGGCGCGAGCATCGTCAAGGGGTACAGGGCGCTTGCGCAGGAGTTTGGCTGCCCGCTTGGCGCGTTCGTCGGCGTGGTCGGCCAACGCGGTCAGGACGCGCTTGCGTTCGGCATCGGCGGTGTCGCTGGCGGCCCTGATCGTCTTGAGCCGCGTAGCCAGGAGCTTCTCGGTCTCGGAGAGCGCGTCGAGCCCCAGCAGCTTGGCCAGTGCGTCGTACAGCGCGGAGGGTCCGCCGTCGAACAGCCGGCCGAGCTCCTCGTAGGAGAGCAACGGGCGGTGCAGCTCCAGTGCCCGCGACCAGCCCAACGCCTCGGTGCCGTCGACTCGCTTATCCCCAGCGGCCTGCGTCCAGGTGGTGCAGTTCTCCAGCTTCTCGCCCTGATCCCAGTTGACCCCCACGGTGAACGGGCCAAGGGCCTCTCGGGTGAACCCGACCTGGATCTGGCACGGGTCGGGGTGGTGGAGGTTCTGCCAGGCCTCGGCCCACAGGCTCTCCTTTTTGTTCCAGCGGTAGCTGGTTCCGGTGAGGGTGAGCTCCAGTGCCTCGGCGAAGCTCGATTTACCGGAGCCATTGCGGCCACTGACGACCATCAGACCCGGCGCTGGGAAGAGGTCCAACCGTGCCGACGGGCCGACGCCACGGAATCCCGACACCGTGATCGAGCTGAGAAAGGTTGGTGCCGGGTTGTTTTCGCCGGCCTCGACGCTTCCGCCGGATACCTCAGCCAAGGCGCTGAGGACGACGTCCTTGGACCGGTCGGATAACGCGTCGTCAGCTCCGAGCAGCTCCAAGATCACGTCATGCACGGACTGTTCAGCACCTACGGCGGCCTCGGCCGTCCCACCCTCTTGCGGCATGCAACGATTTAACTACCTCGATCCGACAAATTTGTCGGGATCGTCAGTTGGGGTGAGTTCGGGCCAGTTCACCCCTTGAGCCAGCGGCCGATTTGGTAGCAGACGAGATAGAGCACCACAGGCGCGCAGTACATCGGAACGGTCACCGCGGCGAGGACGGCAGCAGGCACATACTGGCGCCGGAAACACGGAAAGTCCCCTGCCATGTCGACGAATCCGATCACCGCCGCACACAACACGAAGATCGCGGCCGCGACGGCGGGCCGGCCGGTCCACCCCTCCACCCACACGACGTAAGCACTGGCCCCGGCCAAGATCGCTAGCAACCACCACACTGTCGATGCCCTCAGTTTTCCGTAGCTGAGTGCCGACCCGTCCTCGTCGTTCTCGGGCGGATCCGGTTCCCGGTCGCTGCTCGATGCGGCGTAGATGGTGTTGCCGAACTTGAGGAACGGTGTCCTGAAGAAGGCCATCATCACCGACATCGCCGCAGCGAAACCTGCGATCCCGAGGGCCCGGTCTGGGTTCTGTTCGTTGGCGGCAAGGGTCATCAGCAGCCCGCCGGCCAGCCAGGACAGCCAGTAGATCCGCCGCTGGAGGCGGCGGTCATTGAGGAAGATGCCACTCCCGACGCCGATTATCGCGATGGCCGCACCTGCCCAGAAAACCCACTCTGCCGGTCCGCTCAGCTGCATGCGGGAAAGACTATTCCCGCGATGGACGGTGTCAGTTCGCGTTCGCGAGCAACCAATATGTCCTGCGCCGGACACTGCGACGAGCGTGCAGGCTTTCGCGCCAATCCGCGAGCCCGGCGACAAGAACCTGCACATTCGCCACAGCGCACCCAAACCACACATCGGCCACCGCCCGAGGGGCGGCGAACGCCTCGGAGCTGTCGGTGTCCCCAGTTATCCTCACGTTGCGTCCCGGGTTATCGCCGGAAGGCCCCCGATCCATACTCATCAGCTGACAGGAGGGCTGCGATGGCCGACGCCACCGTCCAGGGGTACGACATCATCGGCGACGTCCACGGCTGCGCCACCCAGCTAGAGGCTTTGCTTTCCGAACTCGGGTATCACAAACGCAGCAGCACAAGCGAATACCGGCATCCCGAGCGCCAGGTGATCTTCGTCGGTGACTTGATCGACCGGGGTGACGAACAACTGCGGGTGCTAGAGATCGCCAAGGACATGGTCGACGCGGGCAGTGCACGCATCGTGATGGGTAATCACGAGTTCAACGCGCTGGCCTACGATACCGAATGGCCGCTCAGCAGCGGGAAATACCTGCGGGCACATGATGATCCGGACAATCCGTGGTCGGCGAAGAACACCAAACAGCACGCGGCGTTCTTGGCGCAGGTCACGGGTGCTGACCGACGTCGCTACCTCGACTGGTTCGCCACGACTCCGCTGTGGCTGGACCTGGGCGGCCTGCGCGTCGTCCACGCGTGCTGGCACCCACAATCGATCTCCGTCGTCGAAGAGCAGTGCGGGTCGAGCACACCCTTCCACGAACTCGACCATCTCGTGGCGGCGGCGACCGAAGGCGCTCCGCTCTATCAGGCGGTCGAGACTCTGCTGAAGGGTCCCGAGATCAGTCTGGTGGCTCACGGCCAGGGCAGATACCTCGACAAGGACGGTATCCCTCGGGGCAACGCGCGTATGCGGTGGTGGAACAGCGAGGCCGTCACTCTGCGAGACTTCGCCGAGATGGGTGGGAACTTCACCACCGAAGCCGGCGCCCCCTACCCGCCGCTGCCCGAACGGGATCTGTCAGGAACCGATCTGTCCTACGTCTACCCGCCGGGGGTGCCGGTGTTCTACGGCCATTACTGGCGGCAGGGCTCCCCGGAGCATCTGCACGACTGGACCGATTACACCGCGTGTGTGGACTTCAGCGCGGTGAAAGGCGGGGCGCTAACCGCCTACCGCTGGTCAGGAGAAGACCGAATCCGCCCGCAGCACTATGTGCGCGCCACACGGTGACATCACTCCGCCTCACGCCCACCGACCACCGCGTGAATGCGCCCCTGCGGATAGGGCAGGTCGATGCCGTTCTCGTCGTAGGCCCGCAGAATCTCACGGCGGAGCCGGCGCTGCACCGACCACTGCGCGTTCGGCCGGGTCTTCACGGTCATCCGCAACGTCACCTGGTCAGCCGAGAACTCCTGTACTCCGAGCATTTCCGGCTCTCCCAAGACTTTTCGCGCAATGTGAGGGTCCGCGACGGCTTGATTGGCGGCGTCGAGTGCCACCTGCTCCGCTTGGTCGACATCGGCAGTCAGGGCAACAGGCACCTCCACACGGGCGACGGCGTAGTCCTGGCTCATATTGCCGACGCGGGCGATCTCCCCGTTGCGGACGTACCAGAGCGTGCCGTCAATATCGCGAATGGTGGTGATGCGCAGCCCGACGCTCTGCACCTCTCCGACCACGTCGCCGACGTCGACGGTGTCACCGACCCCATACTGATCCTCGAGCAGCATGAATACGCCGGTGACGAAATCGCGGACGAGGTTTTGCGCACCGAACCCGATAGCCAGCCCCACCACTCCGGCCGAGGCGATAAACGGCGCAATGTTCACTCCGAGCACGCTCAGAATGGCCAGCACCGCCCAGACCAGCAGCACGATCGACACCGTCGACTTCAGCACCGACCCGATGGTCTGTGCGCGCTGTTGGCGACGTTCGGCCAGGCGGACACTGCTTTCCGTCGCTGACGTCCGGTCCCGCAAGTAGCGAAGCAGCGGCGGCTTCCTGGCTTGCCCCTCCACCTCTCCGCTATTGGCTTTTACCGCCCTCCCAGTGGTAGCCCTATCAATCATTCGGTGCAGCAAAAAACGCAGGATTAACGCAAGGGCGACATACGCCACGATTCGAATCGGTACTTCGATGAACCAATGTCGATTAGTGTCTGTCCATTCAAATGCCAAGTTGTAGACAGTCATGACTTCGACCGTACGACAGAACTTTCGGGCGCGTCGAATACAGTTGAGCGGTTCGGGCTCAGGTACCCCGTGAATCCTTTTTCGAAAAGTTCTGTCGGACACACTGCGGATTGGCGTGCCATGAGGTGGTTGGTCGCGGCTCGTGTCTGTGAACCGATCGGCCAGCGTTGCCGCCGCCCAACGCCTAGCGTGTATCCACCAGCAACCGAGAGGACGTCGAGTTGGCCCTGGAGAGCTCCGTAAACCCGACCACGCCGACGCTGCGCGAGCTCACCGTCCGCGGCATCCTGCTCGGCGGCGCGATCACGCTGGTGTTCACCGCCGCCAACGTCTATCTCGGGCTCAAGGTCGGGCTGACGTTCGCCACCGCCATCCCGGCCGCGGTCATCTCGATGGCCATCCTGCGCAACTTCGCCAACCACTCCATCGTCGAGAACAACATCGTGCAGACCGTCGCCTCGGCGGCCGGCACCCTCTCTGCGATCATCTTCGTTCTGCCCGGGCTGATCATGATCGGCTGGTGGACCGGGTTCCCCTATTGGATGACCGTGGCCGTCTGCGCGGTCGGCGGCACCCTCGGCGTCATGTACTCCATCCCCCTGCGCCGGGCCCTGGTGACCGGCTCGGACCTGCCCTATCCCGAAGGGGTGGCCGCGGCCGAGGTGCTCAAGGTCGGCGACAGCACGCAGGGTCACGAGGAGAACCGCGTCGGCATCCGGGTCATCGCGTTCGGTGCGCTGGTGTCGGCCGGCTTCGGGCTGCTGGCCAATCTGAAGGTGCTGGCCAACTACGTCGCGGCGTACTTTCGGGTCGGCGCGGGCGGTTCGATGTTCGGCGCGAGCCTGTCGCTGGCGCTGATCGGCGTGGGCCACCTCATCGGGATGACCGTCGGCATCGCGATGCTCGTCGGGCTGGTCATCTCCTTCGGGGTACTCCTGCCCATCCGCACCACCGGGACGTTCGGGACCGGCGAGTCGGTGGCCGACGTGATCGACGGCGTGTTCGTGCACGAGGTGCGGTTCATCGGCGCCGGGGCGATCGCCGTGGCCGCGGTGTGGACGCTGTTGAAGATCCTGCGCCCGATCATCAAAGGCATCACCGAGGCCATGGCCTCGGCACGGGAGCGGCGCGACGGCCAGCTGGTCGACATCACCCAGCGCGACATCCCGTTCCCGCTCGTCGCCGGTGTTGTGGTGGCGATGCTGGTCCCCATCGCCGTACTGCTGTGGGACTTCAGCCGCGGCACCGCGCTGCAGGGCAGTGCGGCCACGATCATCGTGGCGAGCCTGTTGTTCATCTTCGTCATCGGCCTGGTCATCGCCGCGGTCTGCGGCTACATGGCCGGCCTGATCGGTTCGTCGAACAGTCCCATTTCCGGCGTCGGCATCCTGACCGTGCTGATCGCGGCGCTGGTCATCAAGGTGGTCTTCGGCCGCGCCGACGCCGAGCAGTCCACCGCACTGGTGGCCTTCACGCTGTTCGTCGCGGCCGTCACGTTCGGGGTCGCCACCATCTCCAACGACAACCTGCAGGACCTCAAGACCGGCCAGCTTGTCGGCGCCACACCGTGGAAACAGCAGGTGGCCTTGGTAATTGGCGTGCTGTTCGGCTCGGCCATCATCCCGCCGGTGCTCGACCTGATGCAGCAGGCCTTCGGCTTCCTCGGTGCGCCCGGCGCCACCGACCACGCGCTGGCCGCACCGCAGGCCGCGCTGATCTCGTCGCTCGCCAAAGGCGTATTCGGCGGGTCCCTGGACTGGTCACTGATCGGGCTGGGCGCGGCGATCGGGGCGGTGGTCGTGATTGTCGACGAAATCCTTACCCGCACATCACGGTTCAGCCTGCCGCCGCTTGCCGTCGGGATGGGCATGTACCTGCCGATGAGCCTGACGCTGATCATCCCGCTCGGCTCCCTGCTGGGTTTCTTCTACAACCGCTGGGCGGACCGGACTGGCGGCGATGTCGACCGCAAGAAGCGCCTCGGTGTGCTGTTGGCCACCGGCATGATCGTCGGCGAGAGCCTTTACGGTGTCGTCTTCGCCGGGTTCGTCGCCGGTACCGGCAGCGATGATCCGTTCGCGATCTTCCGTGGCAATGACGGGACTTTCGCGGAGGTTGCCGGGATCATCGGGTTCGCGGCGGTGCTGTTGTGGCTGTACAAGCGGACGCGGCGGATTTCTGCGCGTGAGCTGGTGAAGAGCTGAGGCACGGGCCCGCGAAACAGCTCCACGTGAGGTGACCATGGGCGTGACTGGGCGGCGCGCTGCCGCCGCGGACCATGTCCAGCAAATCCACAGCTATCGCCGATATTCTGCCGCCAACGACGGACCGCGGGGACGGCGATGCACATTGGTGCCAGTTTCGGCGACGAGGACTCGCGGCGGTGACGACCTTGCGCGTGAACGTAAGCGATCTGCATGAGGCGGCCCGTCAGCTGAATGTCCTTGCTGAAAACCTCGCAAGAGGTGAACCGTCTGGCGAATCTTCAGGGCCAGCATGGCTATCCAGCCCATGCACCGGACGGGAGTTTGATGGACGTCGTAGACCAGCATTCCGGAGCTGATAACTACCAAAAGAGCTGGATTCCAGTGGATCCGGCATTCATCGGCGGACCCGCGCAGGCCGAATTCGTCCATGTGACGTATCCAGGCGAATGAGCCTCGAACAGCGGGGCGGTCCCGCAATCAAATACGCAATCGCCGCTTTGGCACTGGCGGTGTTCGCAGCGGTCGGTGTTCTCGTTCTCCATCGGAGTAACGGGGCGATCAGCGCTGTCGCGGCAAGGCAAGCCATCGGTGTCCTTATTGGCGGCTTGGTGCTACTGGCCGGTGGAATGGCGCTGCGCAGATTCGCACGTCTACGCCAACCACGGCAGAAAACACTGGCCCGCAGCGAAATAGCCTTGCTCACGCTGGGATGCATCATCACGGCTCTCATGGTCGGCTACATGGGGTTTGTCACCCTCGCTCACGACAAGGACGCCACTGATTCCGAATTGGCAGATTTCACTCCCACCATTCAGCGGGACAGAGTCCAGTCAGCTATCGACGCGCTCAACGACGGCAAGCTGGAGCAGGGGTTCACTCGTTTGACATACGTCCCTGGCTCGACGGTGCAAAGCGATTCGGGTCTGCTGCACGGATAGGTGACATCTGAGTTGGCTTGCCCAGGGTGGGTGAGCTGGAAGGATGTCAGCATGGCAAGGCCCTACCCTCGCGAGTTCCGTGACGATGTCGTCCGGGTCGCCCGCGACCGCGATGACGGGGTGACGATCGAGCAGATCGCCACTGATTTCGGTGTGCACCCGGTGACGCTGCACAAGTGGATGCGCCAAGCCGATATCGACGAGGGCGCCAAGCCGGGCAAGCGCACTGGCGAGTCCGCTGAGCTGCGGGATGCGCGGCGTCGGATCAAGCTGCTCGAGCAGGAGAATGAAGTGCTGCGCCGGGCTGCGGCCTATCTGTCACAGGCCAACCTTCCGGGAAAAGGCTCTACCCGCTCGTAAGTGAGCTCGCCGCCGATGGGATCCCCGTCGCGGTGACGTGCCGGGTACTCAAGCTCGCCCGCCAGCCTTACTACCGCTGGCGGGCCAATCCCATCACCGACGCTGAGGTCATCGAGGCGTATCGCGCCAATGCCCTGTTCGATGCTCACAAGGATGACCCGGAGTTCGGCTACCGCTACCTTGTCGAAGAGGCATCCGATGCCGGCGAGCCGATGGCGCAGCGCACTGGTTGGCGGATCTGCTCGCAGAACCGGTGGTGGAGCGTGTTCGGCAAGAAGCGCGGCAAGAACGGCAAAGTGGGCCCGCCGGTGCACGATGATCTTGTCGAGCGCGACTTCACCGCTGGTGGTCCAAATCAGCTGTGGCTCAGCGATATCACCGAGCATCGCACCGATGAGGGCAAGCTCTATCTTTGTGCGATCAAGGACGTGTTCTCCAACCGCATCGTCGGGTACTCGATCGACTCTCGAATGAAGTCCCGGCTGGCCGCTGCAGCGCTCAGTAGCGCGGTGGCACGCCACGGTGATGTGGCCGGTTGCATTCTGCACTCTGATCGCGGATCTCAGTTCAGGTCAAGGAAATTCGTGCACGCGCTCGGCCATCACGAGATGGTTGGATCGATGGGCCGTGTCGGAGCGGCCGGCGACAATGCAGCCATGGAGAGCTTCTTCGCGCTGCTCCAGAAGAACGTGCTCGATCGCCGCCGGTGGAGCACACGAGAAGAGTTGAGGATCGCGATCGTCACCTGGATCGAACGGACCTACCATCGCCGCCGACGCCAAGCCGGACTCGGGCGGTTGACCCCGATCGAATTCGAAGCGATTATGACCGCACCGGCCAGTCAGGCCGCGTGACCGAAACTGTCACCTGATCGTGCAGCAGACCCTTCCTATCTGGAGCAGGAACGCAACATCCACGCTGCCATGCCGCCGGGCGGTTGCCGCTACTACCTGAAGGACATCGAAGACCTCGGAGTTCAAGGCACGAAGCTTGTCCCCGGGTTGCCAGAACCGATGCAGACTTATCAACTGAATGCCGACGTGGACCAACAATGTCCCGGGCAGTCCCCTGTGCCACGCGCCCTTCCCATCCTGCTCGTTCACCACTGGGGCCATTGGACGCCGGTAGCTGTGGGCATCCGTTGAGCTCGGTGCCGTTGAGAGTCCTTTCACAGCCAGGGCTTTCATCGATGCGGTAGGTTGCCCTTCGCCTACAGCCCCGGCCACGTCGCAGCAGTATGTCGTTCGAAATATGTGTTTACCCGACAGACGAAGAGCACCGAGGTGACGGCGCTGGTGTTGCGCAGCAGCTGCAGTCTTCTGCGGTCTCGCGAGTTCAGGGCACTGCCAAGGTCCTGCGCCCGTTGTTGCTTGTCCGGCAGGTAGCGCTTCATCTGGCGCATACGGTCATCCTCGACTTCCTGAGGTACCAGCCCTCGACAGCACCGCCGGGGATGACGACGAAAGCACAAGTACGGCGGCCAAAGCCACACGCCTGACCTTTACTCTCCGCACGGCGCCCCCTATCCGGGCGCACAACACTACGCCGGGCGGTCGCCGCCGGCTGCCGGGCGCCGACGGCATGGCCGGTCACCGTCATTCGGGCGAGTTGTCGGTGCCCACCTTCATACTGTGCGGCTCGCTGGAGATTCCACGTCGAGCGAGAGGAAGCTCCCGATGACGCTGCGAACTGCCACGCTGAACATCCGCCACGGCGGCAGCAAGAACGCTGACACACTCACCGCACGGCTGCTGGGCTATGACGCTGACCTGCTCGTGGTGACCGAGTTCCGGACCAGCGACGCGGGTGCTGCCCTGGTCGCCCAACTCGAACAGGCCGGATATGAGACCTCGCATCCCGCGTCGGACCCGAGGCACAACACCGTGCTCATCGCCTCGCGTACCCCGATCGACCGGGCCTCGCGTTTCAGCCGGGATGTATCCGCCCATCACGTATGGTGCGTCGAGTTCGACGGGACCATCGTCGCCGGTGTCTACCTGCCGCAGGCCCACGCGAAACTCTCCTACTGGGAGGCGTTGATCGACCGGGCCCGTCGCAGTGAGGTCGACCTGCTCATCGGCGACTTCAACACGGGCAACAACGATCTCGACAAGGGCACTAACTTCGTCGGGCCGGAGATGCCCGGGCGGTTGATTGCGTCCGGTTACGTGGACGTGTGGCGATCGCTGCATCCCGGTGTCCGCGAGTACTCGTGGTTCAGCCGCCCCGGTGACAACGGGTTCCGCCTCGACTACATCTACGCCACGCCCGAGTATGCGGGACGCGTCCGCACCTGCGAGTTCGACCACGCGCCGCGCCTGGCCGGCGAGACGGACCATTCGGGGCTGGTCGCGATGTTGGACTAGCGCAAAGAAGGGGCGGGTGAACGAGTGTGCGGTGTGAGAAAGTGCGACTGTGGACGATCCACTACTGCTCGGCCAGCGTGTGGTGGCGATCCTGGAGACCGGACAACGGGACGCCACCTACAAGCTGGCCACCCTGATGGGTCTGATCGAGCACTGCATCGAAAACCTGCCACCCGAACCCGACGATCGACTGCGGGTACCGCTCCCCGACCTCGCGCACCGCGTGCTGGGCATCTACTGGCGGCAGGTGCGGACCTTCGACGGCCACGTCCTGCGGCAACGCCGGACCGGCTCGAAGGCGCGCATCATCGATGCCACGCTGGAGCTTCGCGCGGCGGCCGGCGCGGGAAACGGTGGCCTGTCGCTGGAACTGGCCAAGGTCCGAGCACCCACGGACTATCAGGCGGCCATCGACAAGATCGTGATCGCCATGGCCAAGCAGCCGCTGCCGCGGCTGCAGAAGCTGCCAGGATCGGCAACCGGTGACCCGTTTCTATACGACGACTCGTTCCTCGGTGAGAACGTCTCCCGGAAGACCCTACGTGCCCATGGCGATGCGATCGAGTTGATGCCCGGCGTGGCGCACGGGTTGGCCCGGCTGGCCGGGCTGCTCAAACCCGCACTGGAAATCATGTGGGTCGACGACGTCCGCGGGATGAACAAGTTCCTGACGGCGGACGTGCCCGACGTCGCCGGGCATCTGTTCGGCCGGGACCGCACGGACCTCGCCGCCGTCCGTGGCCCCTTGACGCAGGCCTTCGGCCCGCACTGCTTCTACTGCAATACCCATCTTCAACCAGGCGATCCGGTCGACCACGTGCTGCCGTGGTCGTTGGTCGGCATCGACGGGTTGGCCAACCTGGTGCTGGCCTGCCGTCGATGCAACGGCGACAAGAGCAATGCCCTGCCCGCGGTCAGCATCGTCGATCGGGTCCTCGACCGAGACCGCGACGTGCTGGAACAGATCGCCGACGAAATCCGTTGGCCGACAGAGCACAACCGCGTGGTGGCCGCGGCGCGGGGGATCTACCGGGGGCAACCAGCCGGTATCCCGACGTGGACCGGCTATAAGACGAGCACACGGCTGGATATCGCGTTCCCGCCGTGGTGGGCAACGACGTAAATAATCGGCTGCGCCAGGTGATCGACGGGCTGGACCGGATGGGGAGCCGCTCAACACTTTGCTCTTCACGATCGGCACCGACGCGGTCAGCTGGGCCGAGCTCCTCGGCTTCGTCACCGGCGGGCTGTGCGTCGCGCTGTCGGTGCGGCGCAACATCCTGAACTTCCCGGTCGGGATCGCCAACAACGCGTTCTTCCTCGTGCTGTTCACCTCGGCCAGTCTGTGGGCGGCCTCGGGCGTGCAGGTGCTCTACACCACGCTCGGTTTCGCCGGGTGGTGGCAGTGGCTACGCGGCCGAGCGGAAACGGGCGCCACCGTGGTGCGACGCAGCAGCCGGACCGAGTTGGCTTGGTGCGCCGTGTTCTTGGTGCTCGGCACGTGGGTCCTGTACGTCATCCTGACGGCCGCCCACGATGCGGCCCGTTCCTGGATGCGGTGACGACGTGTCTGTCACTGATCGCGCAATGGCTGCTCAACACGCGGCGGATCGAGACCTGGTACTTCTGGATCGCCGCCGACTGCATCTTCATCCCGCTCTATCTCAGCCAGGGCCTGATCCTCACCGCGGCGGTGCACCTGCTGTTCCTCGGCCTCTGCGTCGCCGGGCTGCGGGCCTGGACCCGTTAGCTGGCACCGGCCGATGACACTCTGCCGGCAGACAGCGCGGTCCGATGACCGAGTTTCGGCACGGCCTAATGATCGGCAAGTTCTATCCGCCGCGGATGGGAAGCAGATGATTTCGATGTCATCGGACCTGAGCAGACACGGCTCGAAGAAGAGGTGGCGCGGGTGGGGTCCCCGATCTTGATCTGTGACACCGACGCCTTCGCCACCGCCATCCGGAAACGCCGCTATCTCGGCGACGCGTCCGGCGGCCCCTGGACGGAGGTCCCGCCGCGGGCGGTGTGCCTGCTCACCGATCACGAAGGCGTGCCCTAGCACGACGACGGGATGCGGGAAGGCGACCTGGCGATCCGTGCCGCGATGACCGGTTGGTTCGCCGATGCGCTCACCGCGGCCGGGCACTCGTGGGTGTTGTTGACCGGGACGCTGGAAGAGCGACTCGATCTCGCGGTCAACACGGTCGAGCCGCTGTTGGAGTTGCGGGCGCGGTTCGAGGAGCCGTTGCGAGGGCCGGGGTTTGAGGGGACGCCGTAGGCAAGGTGCTACTGCCACGCTGAGAAAAGGGCGCAGACCCAGGCGTTGACTGCTCAGCAGGCTCGAGCGTCTCACGGTATGCTTGCTGACGGCGGACACCGAGCCGCCGCGCTAATCACGCACGCGCTCCGCGAAGTTCGAGTCGATTTTGGCGGATTCACGCTGGTTTACTTGATCATCAAACCCACGGCTTCCAGCCGAACAGCTTCCGACGTCCCGAATCATCCCGAACGCAGCGCGTTGCACGTCATCGACTTCAGGACCTCGCAGTGACAGACACGCACAGGCAGCAAGCCTCGATGGGCATGGTCACCAGCGCGATTCAACGCACGGACTAGTGCCGAAACATCGGGACTGAAACGTATGGGCAAGTATGCCTGCCAACCTCGAAGTACGCTGAAGACGTGGCACTGAGGGGCTCCTGGGCGTCGAGTCCGGGACGACGACGCAACATGCAGGCAAACCGTTCACGAGACACCAAGCCCGAACTCGAAGTTCGCCGACGCCTTCACGGCCTCGGTCTTCGTTACCGGGTGGCGATCGCGCCGGAGCCCGCTCTCCGTCGCCGCGCAGACATCATCTTTACGCGTGCTCGTGTCGCTGTGTTCATCGATGGCTGCTTCTGGCATGGCTGCCCTCAACACGGCCGATCGACCTTTAACCACAACGCCGGCTACTGGCCCGCGAAGATTGCTGCCAACGCGGCTCGTGATGCAGAGACGAATGCCCGGCTTAGCGAAGCCGGTTGGCTCGTCCTGCGGTTCTGGGAACATGACGACACCGTCAAGGTCGTGGAGAACATCAGGCAGGCCGTCCGCGCAAGACTCGACTCTCACTCAACGAACGAGGAGAAGTAGCCAAGAGTCGGATCAGCAAACGTCCCGATCACGAGACCCCGGTCAAGGAAACGGTTGAACTCTTCGCAACTGGTCTCGGGAAGTAGCGCGCAGCCGTGACAGGCAGCCAGATTGCACGAGTCGGGCCCCTGCCCCTTCTCGCCAGCATCCATGCACACCGGATCGGTTGAGCACCAGCGAGCGTCCGAGATCGCCGAAGCGAAAACGGAGCGTAGGTTGTCGGGACGCGCCATTCGCACCAGACCGCCCATAGTGCCCTCTGAGTCTCCGGCGGCCGTATAGATCAATAGCCCCGCCATGTCTCGTGCCTTGGCCGTGGAGACGTACAGTCGCTCACGAAGCGACGCGGAGCTGTAGCCACACGCGAAGACCAACTGATTGATCAGCAAGTGCGCGAGTGTATGTAGGAGCACGAAACGCGGAGCGAGGGTGCGCTCTTGAAGGCCGCGCTGCGAGGCAACCAGGCCATAGTGACCGGCGATCATCTCGGCACGGGCTTGGACTTCGGCGCGGGCCTCCCACCCCGCGAGGTAACCTGGATCAAGCTCGAAATAGATGCCCTCGCCCTTAACAACGTAAGCAGGCAGCCAGTCCTGGACCGGCGGCAGCGGCTTTCGCCGAAGCAGTGCCTTGCCGGCGCTCAGCTTCAGCACATCGTCTCTGACACGGGTGAAGCCGCGCAGTGCTCGTGTCTCCCGGAGCACGTCGACTGAGCGGACGCGGTCCAAGTAGATATCTAGGTCGGAGTGGAGACCGGGATTGGTGGCCGTCAGGTAATCGTCTTTCGGCATCTCGCGGATGCGCTGAAACTCCGGGTAGCGCCATTCGTCATCGCCAGTCAGAAGCTCGGCATCGGATTCTTCACCGGACGCGGGCTCTTCCTCGCCTACCCCAAGCAGGTCACGGTACCCGGCAATGAGCTCCTCATCGGCGATGGGGCCGAATAGCTCCGGAGGCACGTTCTTGAGAAGCTGTTCTCGGAGCATGTTCACGTCAAGTTCCGCGCCAAAAATGCTGTGCAGCGTGCGCATGGTGCCGCTAACGGCTGGGTGCCGCATCAGCTCATGCATCTCTTCACTGACTGCGCCTTCCTTGCGCGGCAAATAGATCGAGGACTCTACTTTCGGGAAGTAGACGTTGCCGGCGGCGCGCAGGGCACCGCGGATCGGCTGGTCACATACCCCGTCGAGTTTCGCCAGCCATGGACGAGCGCCCGTGCAGAGGAAAGGCTCGTCGGACGAAGACAGCTCGTCGCTAAGTGTAGTGCGCTCTTCACCATTGACGTAACGCGCCATAGTTATGCCACGAAGGTTGCGCTCCTTGCCGCAGCCGTCACAGACCACCCGCTGTCCTTCCAGGCCACCGCCACCAAGCGACTTTAGGCGCAGCGTCCCACTGCATGTCGGCCGAGGCGCTCGGTGCACCCACTTCTCAAACGGAAAGTCGTCGATGTGTCCGTCGGCGCAAACGGCAACGAACGGCACCTGCGACATGCGCGGCTTGTACTTCCAGTCGGAGTGCTTTCTGTCCTTACAAATAACTGACTGCTGCATAGTGAGCGTTGACAGTTCGAGCCGCTTGCAGAACATGCAGAAGCACCATCGAGGGAAGCGGAGCACTGGCACGGTCAGCTTAATATTGCGCTTGTCGTTGCCTTGTCCCTGGGAGCGGAAATCCGGCGGCAACCGGAACTCTGAAACCCGCAGTCGCGCCTCAAGCCGCCAGTCGTGCTCCTGGTACTCCTCGAGCGCCAGCGTGCTGGCGTCGTCACACTCATACCAGTGGTCAAGACCGGCCGTGATAACGGACGTGCCGTTGACGAGCACGCTCATCGCACCGACGCCGAACGGGGTTACGAGCTGAGCTCGCCGCATTGCTCCGGTACTCAAAGTCCGTCCTCCGTGTCTGCATCGGCATAGGCGTAGGCCAGGGAAATCGCCAGGCGGCACTCAGCGTCAACGTTCCGCATACTGGTCGGCACATCCCAGATAGTGGCTTTGCTATCCAGGTCGGGCAGCGTGCCCGCGTACCGCATGAGTCCCTGTTTAGGGTCGCCCCATGGCGGCGGGTTGGCCTCCCACTGTGTCCGTTCCCAGCCATCCCACTGGCGGGCGCGCTTCTCCGCCATCTTGTCCAATACCGGCACCTCTCCCTTGTCTGCGATGAGGGCGCGCTCGCGGAGCAGTTGGATCGCCGCATCGAATTCTTGGGCGGGGAAGGGGTACGGCGGCAGGTCCTCGGGCGAGGCTTGACGGACGTACGCCACTGCGGCGGCGTGGAGCGCGCGGCGCAGTACCGGGGTGGCGAAGGGCGTGACCGAGGTGGGCTCAACCTGAGCGTAGAGCTGCTGATGGTATGTGCGAAAACGCTCGTAATGGCTGCGGTCACGCGGCTTCGCGGCACCATAAATGGTGATCACCAAACCAGGGCTAACGTCGGCGCGGCGGCCGACACGACCAGAGACCTGGATGTATTGCGCTGTCGTCTTTGGCTGGCCGACGATAGTCATCAGACCAAGGCGGTCGATGTCGACCCCCACCTCGATGATGTTCGACGCGAGGCAGATGTCGATCGCCTCCTGCTTTTCCTGTCTTGGCAGGTAGCGGACCTGCAACTGCTCGATCGCCTTGGGAATCTCGTCTGAGCGGCGGCGGGAGGTCAACTCCATGGTGCGGTTTGGCCATCGGGGATCGATACCGTCGCGACGCACCATGCCTGTCAGGTAGTCCGGTATGTCGGATTCGAGCAGCGAGACAGTGTTGCCGAGCTCGCGCAGCGAGTTCAGAAAGTTAAGGTTGGTCCAGTAGCCGTCGCGGTCATCCTCGGGCACCTTCGTGGCACCCTGCAGAGCCGCAGCAGCGACTCTGGTCTGGACGGTCTGGGTCGAGCCGAGCGAGGCGCTCATGATACCCAGGTAACGCCTCCCCGGTTCCAGTTCCCCACTGGGCAGCCGGGCAGGTTCGGCGAAGAATGAGCGACCTTCCTCCAGCCCATGCGGCGGGAACAGGGCGACGTCTTCGCGGCCGAACAATCCCTTGATCTGGTCCTCGTAGCGCCGAATGGTAGCGGTCGAGGCGATGATCTTGGGCGAAAGTGGCGCCTCACCGCGGCGATCGGTGCATAGCTCGTCGATGACTGGCTCGTAGAGCCCAACCATCGAACCCAGGGGGCCCGAGATGAGGTGTAGTTCGTCCTGGATGATAAGAGCGGGCGGCGAAACTTCGCGCTCGCCCTGAGCATCGAACCCAAAAAGGCTCCGCGCTTCAGGACGCCACGCCATCATGGCGAACTTGTCGACAGTGCCAATGACGATCGAGGGCCGTACCGTGTAGATGTCTTCGTCGACAACGTGGATAGGTAGTCCAGCTCGTCGGGAGTAGCGACACTTTGAGTCGACGCAGCGTAGGACGACTTTCTGCCCGACCTGCTCGTATCCGATGACGTCCTGCCCGCCCTTGCCTTTCGGCTTGGTACCCATCTGGGCACCGCACCAGGGGCAGCGCAGAAGGAGAAATAGGTTCTGTTCATACGGGTTGCGGCGCAGCCTCCCGAGCACATCGACGGCCTTTTTCCAACTATTCGGCGTCGATGATCCACCCAGCCAGATCCCGATTCCGAACGGCGAGGTTCCCAGGGACTCCTGGTTGTTGTCGCGAATTTCTTCGAGCACGCACACCAACGATGCGGCACGAAGGAACTGCTGAGCGGTGAGCAGCCGGAGCGTATACCGCATTAGGGTATCTGTGCCAGCATCGTCCGGGTTGCGGAGTCGCCGCGCCAACAAGCTGATCGAGCAGGCGCCGAGATATGCCTCGGTCTTACCGCCACCGGTCGGGAAGAAGATCAGGTCAACGAGCGAGCGGGTCTTCCGGGCCGGGTCGACCAACTCAGGCAGCGTAGCGAGGATAAATGCGATCTGGAAGGGCCTCCAGGTGCCTCTGCCCTTGGGGATATCGGGCTTGGGGTGAGTGCCCTTGACTCGGAGGACGTCGTCCTTTCCGCGCTCGACTTCGCGCAGCGAGAAATTGGACCGCACCTGTTGATAGAGCATCGCCTCGTTTGCCCACCGGAATGCCCTAGTCGCTGTAGGGTCCGACCCCACCAGCTCCCATCCCTCCTGCATCCGTTCGAGAGCGTCGGCCGCTAGCTTCATGTGCCGGGTCGCGGCCGGGCGGAAGCGCTCAGGCAGCTCGTCAATCTCCGACGTTCGGGCCGCGATCCATTCGCCGTAGAGACGCAGTACGTTTTCGACCTGTTGTTTGCCTTTGTCGGTGCCGTCAGCAAGCTCCTTCATGCTCACCGTGACGGCCTGGCGCCGACCTTCAGCGTCCAACAAGTAATTGCCGCGGTCGTCGGTCCGGTAGACATTCGGCGTCAAGCTGACAACCTCGTAGGCGGGCAGTGCGACTGCCTTCACAAACGGCACGGCCGACCCCGGACTACCATCCCACTCCGCAGCGCAACCGTGGCCGATTGCGAAGGTGCGCTTGTTGCGGTACAGCAGGTCGATCGACTGCTCTTCGTCGTCTCGATCGGGCACGTCCACTTCCGGATAGGGTTCGATCACAAGGCCCTCGGAAGTAACGCTAAATTCCATTTGGAATAACGCACTTCGAGGCCCGGTGCCCACCACATTGTTGACAACGGCGACGGTGACGAGCCGTAGCTCCGGATCGTCCGCACCCGGCACCAGTCGGCTGAACACCCGCGTCGTGGGAGCGATGCCGGGCGCGTCGCCCTCAGGTGCCGTCGGCACAACCTTGAGACGATTGGTCTCGTCGCGCAGCACGCTTCCTGGGATGGTGCCCACCAGCGTGAACGGGCGCCGGCGCCACCAGTCGACAGGCTTGCTGAGGCCCGGGATGTGGACAACAAGCATCTCATAATGCGCCCCGCTAACCCGGATTCGCAGCGAGCCGCCCTCGCGGACACGGCACTGGAACGACATCGCCATGGCGGACGGCTTGAAACTATTGGCGTCGGTCAGGTCGAAGTCATCGGAATCGGCCTCGTCTTGACGGAGCGAGCCCCTGATCTCGACGGGCGGACCACTAGGATCATCTTCGCTGGTCGCCAGGCCAGGAACTCCAGTTAGGTCGACATCCTCGCCGTCCAATGCTCCAGTTGCCCCGATAGCGGTGCCGCCCGACGCGCCACCGCTGTGAAGCACTCCGATGCCGTAACGAGACAACGGCGTCCCGATGGTGAGGATTTCCTGCTTGGTAGCGGCGTCGTGAAACTGCCCTCTGCTCTCCTCGGCAGTGGTGAAGGTGATGGTGCCGCTAGTGCAGTCGACGGGCGTCCCGGCGACTTCCTCACCGAGGGGGCCGAATAGCTCGCGCCGCAGTTCGGCTTCAACGATGCCGCGGGCTTCGAGTCCGCTCATGCGGCGCCTCCTATGGCTTTCCTGAGTGTGTTCGTTTCAATGAGAGCGATCAGGCGGTCGGTGGCGCGGGTCAGTCCGACGTAGAGCAGCGAGTCGAAATTCTCGTTGGCTGTCGTCTGGTCAAGGTCGGTGATAACAACCGCCGGCGATTCCAATCCTTTAAAGGCGTGCACGGTTGAGTACTGCACCTGACCGCGCCGGGGTGGTAGCCCGTCGGCGGCCTTCAGGATCTGTCGTAGCCACTGGTCCCCGGTGGTGGCGGCGGTTGAACTCTCGCGCAAGGGGCTTAATACAACGATCTCGTTCAGCTCGTAACCCTCGTCCCTGAGCCCCCGAATTGCGGCAACAAGGAGTGCCGACTGGTCCCGCCCTGCCTGGTACTGGTGGACCGTTGGGTCCACGCCGTCGTCGAGACGGCGGAACTGTCGGTAACCCGGCTGGAGGTGGCTGAGCATGTTCACGTGGTAACCGATCCGCGGAAGGTTGCGACAGTTCTGCATCAACCTGTGGCTAGTCAGGTAGGGGGCACGCACACGAAGTTGTTCGCGCCCAAGCTAATTCGCGTAGATCGCTTGGCGCTCAAAGTCGCCGAAAAACAGCACACGCCCCTCCTTCAGCCCGCCGTCGACCATCAAGTCAAGGACGTCGAGATATGGATCGGTTGCGATGTCTTGGATCTCATCAACGATCAGAAAATCGGAAGCCAGCGGGGCACGGGCGTCGACTAACGCCTCCACTGCCCGCTCTGGAAGTTCCTCGCTCCAGAACTGAGGTGCCCGACGGCCTGGAGCGTGGTCCAGCCCGGCAAGACGCAGCATTTCTTGATGGAAGCTGCCGACAACCAAGTCCTCGAGGTCTGCCATATCGGAGCCTAGTCGCTTACTGAGGAGGCGGTTGAAGCACAGCAGGCGTCCCTGTTTCCCAGTTGCAAGCTCGCGGCGGGCTGCTTCCATCGCGAGAAATGTCTTACCCGAGCCCGCTGGGCCTGAGAACAACACGCTCCGGTTCTCAGCCATAGCGTCGAGTGCGAAGAATTGCTCCTCGATGAAGGAAACCAGCTGGGATTCGCGGGCACGTCGGCGATCTCCCGCGACCGTTGCCAGCTCGAACTTCGGGCGGAGCAATCCGGCAATACGTTCGGCGGTCTCCTCATCCGGGCCGACGCCCCCGTAGCTAAAGTAGTTGATCTTGTCATCGAGGTGTTTCATCCCGGCAGAGAGCGTCCGCAGGACAGCTGTCGGCGCGGCCTTCAGGTCTTCGGAGTCCAGAACCTGCCAGTCGTGCCACTCTGGATTTGTCGGCAGCATGGTGCGAGCGCGCACGCTGGTGAACCACACCGCGGCCAGAACCGGGACCGAACGTAGGTCGACGTGCTTCTTTTCCAGGTACTTGAACAAGCTGTGCATCGCTTCGCCAGCTTGTTGGAAAGGACCGCGGGCGGTCGGTGCGTCGTTGCCGAGTTTCCAGGTCCCATCGCTACGGCGGTCAACCGTCTGGTGTGACTTGACTTCGATGATCAGTACGCCGACGGCCGGCACAATGACGACGAAGTCGGCTTCACCTTCAACCTGGCGCACGTGATCTGCAATGCCGAGGGAGTGGAGCACAATCCAGTCGCCAGTGTCGCTGCTCTCTTGTAGCGCCCTGTACAAAGCTTTCTCCCCTGGCGGCGCACCGGCCGGGCAGAAGGCGGGCATCATTCGAGCCACTGCCCACTCCTATCTTCAAACGGGACCCTCGCGTCGTGCCGTGGGACGATCTCGGTGAACGGTGAAATTGCTAGCACACGAGTCGCGAGAATGCCCCGAAACCCGTCGGTCATAGCGTCGAGGCTCAGATGGCCAGTGGTGTCGAGCTCCGCAAGGTCGGCGGCGGACACGGCAACTTCGAGCTGCTTGCCGATCTCGGCGCTCACCTGGTAGAGGGTTTTGCGCAACAGGGTGGCGTACCCGAACGTCGGCTGGGTCGGAATATCGAGCCAGTGCAGAAGCCGTTCGAAGTCCTGATCGCTGTGCGGTCGGATGAGATTGGGGTCCGTCCAGGCGCGTGCCCGGTCGGCAGCCGTTACCCCTGCTGCCCGCAATTGCTTGTCCACCTCCCGGTGCCCGGTTTGCTGGATACGCTCAGCTAGCCGGTGCTTCCAGGACTCCTGTGTCCGGTCGATCGCCGCGCCGTCGGCGAGCCGAGCAATCGCCGCCTGGTACAGCACGGCCCGCTCGGTCTCACCTTGCCGCAGCAGAAGATACGTGCCGACCCGCACCCCGGGGATTTCTGTGTAGGTGACACGCTCTCCGGCTGGCTGTTCTGGGTCGAGGGAGCGGATTCTTTCTCCATCGTCGAGCCACATGGCTAGGTTCCCGCTGAGCAGCACCTTGTGAGCCTCGACCTCTTCGCGAGTCGGCTGACGGTCGCCTTCCCGCCGAGTCCCCCAAACCGGCTGCGGGAGATACTCCTTCTCGTCCTCAGGCTCACCCGGCAGGTCATGCGCCGGATCGGTTGTGTCACCTTCGGTGAAAATCCGGGCTTCGATTCGGATCGCGCCTTCGGCGTAAGCGGCGATCGCCGAGTGGGGCACAGCGCGGTCGCTCAACCACGTCGGCAGCAGGAAACTAACCTCGCTCGTTACCGGCGCTGTTACAAGCGATGACGGATAGAAACCGGGAGAGCCAACAACGTACGCGTGCTCCCGCTGAGGCTCGTCACGTTCGAGTTCGCCTGCGGTTAGCACCAATATGTCGTAATCCTGCAGCCATGCCTTGAGCCCAGTCGCGGCAGGCTTGTTGGAAGCAACCACGACGCTGCAATCGGAGCCAGCCTCCTCGATAGAACGCAGCAGCGCCTCCGCGATGACTGAATTGTTGGAAGCCACGAAGGCAGCTGCGGCAGCAAGCTCGTCGAGCAGCCCCTGATCTGCGATTGCGCCACGCAGGCGCGTGGCGTGCTTGACGACCTCGTCGGCCAAGTGGATCCGACCGGGATTGAATTCAAGAGGCTGAGGTTGGGTGATGCACCGCCAGCGCAGCGCCTTGGCGACCCCGGCCAAATCGTCGAGGTAGCCTCCCCCTTCCTCCTTAAACAGCGTCAAAAGACGGCGCACTGCAGCATTAAAACGTGCTCCAGGTGGATCTCCCACGGCAAGGATTTCAACACCAGTGCGAACGATTCTGGTGACGGCAGCGTAGCGCTGGTTCAGCGCATCGATGCGATTCATAGAGCAACCGTGAACGCTAGAGCTTCGACTCCAGTCGGTGGCTGCCAGCCAAGATCGCTTGAGAGAGACAAGGGCTCGCCACGAGTGTTGCGGAGTTGGATCACGAGATCTGCTGCTGTTTCGTCCGCAATCGAGCGGTCCAACACACAGATGATAACCGGCGCCTCGATCTGGGCGAGATACTTGATCGCACCACTGCCGTCAAGGATTGCGGCGGTCACATCCTGCGGGATGGGCAGAAAGTCTGCGAGCCGGGCGGAAGGATAGATCCGTGTATACCAGGTCGCCGCGCGCGAACTCTTCGGCATCAGCACAGAGCCTATGCTGGTCGACGGTAGGAGGGTACTCTCCCGAGCAAGGTGTGCTTCGAAATCCTCCTTCAGCCACGCCAACGTGCCGACGATCGCGAGGTCCGCAGCCGGCTTGGCGAGGCGGGCATCCCATGCCAGATCAAGTCGCGCCATCCGTTCAACGCTTCCGGGTGCCGGGCGCACCGCACGTTCAGGTTGGTCAACGTTGTCGATCGGAGCAATTGCCCTGATTCCGTCGACTCTCCACGCCGACCCCGCGAATCCTGCCCGGGGAGGCTGTACACGTTCGTCTAGATACGAGAATGTCCCAGTGATTACCTGACGGCTATTAACTGCCCTGAGCGGTTGTCCGGGTTCCATCTCACGCAATGTTTCCAGCGGCTCCTTAAGAATCGGCGCCTCGCTTGCGAGGACCCAGCCGCACCCAATCAGACACGCTGCGAAATCGCGCTTCGGCACTGACAGAGCGATAACCATCTGTCGGTCCGTGGACTTCCGCGAATAGCGCGCGGCCCGTGTTCCGAGCGCCAGGAGTGGACCAATCCACGGCGCTGCTCGACCCGGATCATCGGCAGAGTCCGACAGCTCAAGCTGGACCGGCCTGCCCTGCGGAGAAGCCATGGACAGGCATTCCCCCTTTACCCTCGCTGCCCTGCTGTTAGCGGGTGTGAGTGTAGCGACGGCCACTGACAGAATCCGGAGAATTGACACTGTCGACGACACCACAGTGATTTGTGAGGCAGTCCTCCGGGCTCACGCGCTCAAAGTCTCGTTGACGGCCGACGGCTGGGATGCCTGACGCATCGCGGTGACGATTGCAGTCGCGAGTGCCTGCGCGAGCGGCGGCGGCACTGCGTTTGAAACCTGTTCCACCTGAGAAGACAGCGTACCTTCAAGGACGAAGTCGCTTGGGAATCCCTGAAGAAGCATTGCTTCGTAGATGCTGAGTCGCCGATGACCGTCGGGGTGAACGTGAATCTCCCGGTGCCCGTATGCGACGGTCGGACTGGGCTTATCCCATTCGAGCCGTCGAAAGCTCCGGCCTGCACGATCCGCTCCTCCAGGGCGCGAGAACCGTTTCGACACGGGTCTCATCGTCCAGTGATTCTCGTGGTGGGGTATTGCGGCCTTGTCGAGACCTCGCGCGAAGAACGCAGGCTCCGGAAGCGAACCGATGACGCCGCCGACCGTTAGGCCCGTCGCGCGAACCTTCTCCGGCTTGAATTTTTTCGCAACGGTCTCTTCTCGGAAGCCAGAAATGATGACACGATTCCGCGTTTGCGCGACGCCGTAGTCAAGTGCCGAATACTCGCTCACGTCAGAGGTAAGTCCGATGTCGCGGAACTTCGAGAGAATCCCACGGAAAGTGACGGAATGCTTGGCATCGCGGATACCCAAGACGTTCTCGAAAAGTACAAACTCTACTTCGTACTTGGCTTGCAGCGCCTGCACGATTTGAAGGTAAAGTAGAGGGAGCCGGTTGCGCGGATCGTTCGCAGCGGAGCCTGTATTTGCCCGGGAGAAGCCCTGGCATGGTGGCCCACCTATGACGCCGATCGAGTCACCCGGTTCGAGAATTTCCTCCAGATGCGCGAGAACTCCGGCAGGTTTTAGTTTCTCAAGGTCAGCAGCGACCGAGACCGTGTCCTTAAAGTTCCGGCGGTGAGTTTGGATAGCCGCTGTCGAGAGGTCGACGGCAAAACTGAGTGGAAATCCCGAACGTTCGAAGCCGAGATCCAGTCCACCGGCACCCGAGAAGAGGCTGACGATCTTGGGCAACGTCATGCTGACTCCTGTTTCGACGTGCGTACAGACAGGGTCAAACGACTGGCGCTTAATTTCCACACGGCCTGCGATCGCCCCGCGCCGGACGCGGCTTACAGCCGCAACTCTAGCGACACCCAGTGACGGTCAGGTGAGCCACACCGAGTCGGAGGCAGCACTGCGTTTCACCCATAAAATAGAATGTCGAACCACCCGGTCCAACTGTCTCGATGCCTCACGGGGCTCGCGAACATAGGTTGGCAGATTCGATGCGGCACGAGCCGCGACCGGCGCGCCACACGACCCGCATTCCGCGTACCCACGTCGTTAATGTGGAAAGCGTCCGCATTGGCGGGCAACTCGCCATCGCGCTCAAAACCGCCGCCTCAATCCCGCACCGACACCGGCACCGGCATCTGCAGCGCGAGTTGACCTTCCGTGACGACATCGAACTGAATGGTCTTGATCGGCTTCAGCGCCCGCAAGTCGGCCGCCATCCGTCCCTGGCCGATCTGCAGATCCACACCCCGAGGGAACCGTGCTGTCCCCGCGGACAACACATTCGTCTGGCTCAACGTGGAATGCCAGGCCCCCGCCAAGGATGTATACGACGTGAGCGTCGAAACCCGCTCCCCCGTCGCGTACTTCGACTGAGACGGAGTAACAGCCGACAACCCGAGATCCACCCCACCGGCATCATTCCCAACACGCGCCACCACCCGGGCCGCGTCGATCAACACATCCAGATCCGTCACCCACTTCGGGAAGCCATACCCGTCATGCCCACGGACCTGGGCGATCTGGGTGCTCACCGGCAGTGACAGCACATAGGAGTGCAGGTGATCGTTGGCCAGGCTGCTCGCCATGTCGGCGAGGCCGAGCTTGCCGTGCCGCGCCGGCCGCACCGCCACCCCGACGGCGGCCTCGGTGTAGAAGTCGATATCGCACACGTCGTAGCGGAAGAACATCACCGAGACGATCCCGATACCGGGCGCAACCTCCAGCGGTGCAAGGACTTTCGGCAGCCGACTACGGATATCCCGGGACCGGGCCAGCATCACCAGTCGCGCGGTAGAGATCCGGTAGTAGAAGTTCGGGGTCAGCGTGGGACCGATCGCCGAGTTGACCTCGGTCTTGGGCAGCTTCCGGAAGAAGTCGACGCTGGGCACACGCGGATCGCACTCCACCTCGTCGAGGTCGGTCCGCATCCGAAAGCGGTCGTACAGGCCACCTTTGGGCACGGTGACCAGATGCCCACCGAGTTCGACCTCGACAGAAGACATCAGCCCCTCCCCACGTCGGCCACCAAGCGCTCGGCCAGCTTCTCCGAGGACTGCGGGTTCTGCCCGGTGTAGAGGTTCCCGTCGACAACGACATGCGGACGCAGCGGCAACAGCGCCTTCGAGTAGTCCACGCCGGCCTCTTTCAGCTTGTCCTCCAACAGCCACGGCGCCTTCCACCCGAAGCTGTTCAGATGCTCTTCGCGGTTCGACAACCCGGTCATCCGTCGACCCGCGAACGGTGACACCCCGTCCGCTGAAGCCGCCAGGATCGCCGCCGGCGCATGGCACAGCAGCGCGACTGGCTGGCCCGACTTCAACCGGTGCGCCAGCAGTGCACCGGAGATGGGGTCGTAGGCGAGGTCCTCCATCGGGCCATGTCCGCCGGGGTAGAACACCACGTCGTAGTCGTCGGCGTTCACGCTGTCGAGCGAGACCGGATGGGCCAGCACGTTGGCGATGCTGTCCAGGTAGCTCTTGACCTCCTTGCGCTTCCACGCCATGCCGCCGGAGATGCCCAGGCTGAGCTTGTCGAGCGTCGGCGCCTTACCGCCCGGCGTCGCCACGGTGATCTCCCACCCGGCCTCGGTGAAGATCTGGTGTGGCCGCGCGACCTCCTCGGCCCAGTACCCGGACGGATGCACCGTCCCGTCGTTGAGTGTCCAGCGGTCGGCCGCCGAGATCACCATCAGAACTTTCGTCATGGTCCGTCTCCCCTTAAATGTGTTGGGTACCAACAACGCGAGCCGGCCGCGGCCGGGACTTCAACCACCTGGAGTACCCACGCAGGGCCCGTCGCGACACCAGCTGATCGGCGGCCAGCGCGAACGCCGGCCCGACGCCCAGTGCGGGCTTCTTCCCCGCACCGAGTCGGCGCATCTGGTAGCGGACCATCGCCATGCTGGCGATGGAGGCCAGCGGCTTGTCCGACCAGGTCACAGGCTTCAGCCGACCCGTCGCTTCCCTACCCTGGCGCCACCGCGCAGGCAGGTCCGGGGTTTCGGCCAGCGCGGTGGCCATGCCGACCACGGCGACGCCACTGGCCAGCACCCGCTCGGCGGTCTGGTGCCGGGTGATGCCGCCGGTCAGCATGAGTGGGATGGGGCTGCTCACCGCGAGTCCGGCCGCCAGCTCCAGGAAGTACGCCTCACGGGCGGCGGTCCGCTCGTCGGCCGGGCGTCCGGTCATGGCCGGGCTTTCGTAGCTGCCGCCGGACAGCTCGACCAGGTCGACACCCAACGGCGCGAGCATGTGGATGACCTTGCGGGCGTCGTCGGCGTCGAAGCCGCCGCGTTGGAAGTCCGCTGAATTCAGTTTCACCGCAACAGAAAAGCCCGGTGACACGTCGGCGCGGATGGCGCGCACGATCTCCAGCAGCAGTCGCGCGCGGTTCTCCAACGAGCCGCCCCACTCGTCGGTGCGAGTGTTGACGAGCGGAGACAAGAACTGCGACAACAGGTATCCGTGCGCGGCGTGTACCTCGACACCGTCGAACCCGGCCTGCTCGGCGCGTCGCGCGGTGGTGGCGAAGCGGGTGATGGTGTCGGCGATCTGCTGCCCCGTCATCGCGACGGGCTGCCCGAATCGCTTCGAGTGCCGGCCCAGCTCGACCGCGACGTCCGACGGTCCCCACACCACACCCGGCATGTTGGCCTGGACCTGTCGGCCGGGATGACTGATCTGCATCCACATCGCCGCCCTGTCGTCCTTGCCTGCTCGCGCCCATGCCGCGAAGGGCTCCAGCGGGGAGTCGGCATCGAGCACGACGCCACCCGGCCCGGTCATCGCCTCGGCGTGAACCATGACGTTGCCGGTGATCAGCAGGCCGGTTCCGCCGGCGCCCCACTGCCGATACAGCGTGATCAGGCGCTCATCGGGCAACTGCGCCCGCCCGGCCATGCCCTCTTCCATCGCCGCCTTGGCGATCCGGTTGCCCAAGACCTGGCCGTACTTGAGCTGCAGGGGCGCGAACAACGCCTCCGACGCTTTCGACATGGGAACTCCTAGCAATGTTGACAGTGCTTACTTCATCTTGCTGCTAACATACGGGTGCCATGTAAGCGGTGTCAACACTTGTGAGGTAGATCCCGAATGCCCACGTCAACGCGGTCGTATCACCACGGCGACCTGCCCACCGCCCTCGTGCAGGCGGCCCTGGAGCTGCTCGAGGAGGGCGGCGCGACGGAACTCTCGCTACGCGCGGCGGCCCGGCGCGCGGGGGTCTCGACCGCTGCGCCGTACCGGCATTTCGCCGACCGTGATGCGCTGTTGTCGGCGGTCGCCGCGGTGGGCTATCGCGATCTGGCCGCCCAGTTGGCCGCGGCCAACCCGTCACCTCAGACGCCCGACGATCTCGCCGACATCGCCATCGCTTACGTGAACTTCGCGCTGCAGCGCCCCGGCCTGTTCCGGGCCATGTTCGCCGAACCGTGCGATCCCACCAGCCCGGAACGCGTCGCCGCGGTGGAGGCGATCAGTGAATACCTCAGATCGATTGTGCGACAAGCGCTTCCCACCTCAGATCCGGAAGCGATGGCGAACGCGGTGTGGGCGCTGGCGCACGGTCTGGCCTTCCTGCACCTGGACGGCAAGTTCGACGCGTCCTCCCCTGACACCGTCGCCTCGACGGTCCGCGCGGCAGTCGCGGCGGTGCTCGGCCAGCTCGCCTGACAGCGATCGCTAACCTCAGCGGCATGCAGTGGCCGCACGATGACGTGCTTCACGCCTGGTGGGTCGACCCGAACCGACTGCTGGCCGGTGAATACCCGGGTGCCACCACGGCCGAGAGTGCGGAAGCCAAGATCCGCGTCCTGCTCGACGCCGGAATCGACACCGTCATCGACCTCACTATCGAAGCTGACCATCTGACGCCTTACCGAGCGCTTCTGCACGCAGCGGCCGAGAAGTCCGGGCGCACGGTGCGGCTCTTCGCGCATCCGATCCCCGATTTCGGCGTGATCGATGATGCGGGCTACGACGCCATCCTGGCGCGCATCCACTCCGAGTTGGATGCCGGTCGAAACGTCTACGTGCACTGCTGGGGCGGGAAGGGCCGAACCAGCACAGTGATCGGTTGCCTGCTCGCCGAATCCGGATTGAGCTACGACGGCGTCATCGACCGGATCATCGAATTACGTGCAGGGACAAGGAAAGCCGCATACCCGTGTCCAGAGTCGGCTGCGCAGCACGAGCTGCTGCGAGCGCGCTGCACTCCCTAGGTGCCGTAGGGCTGGTGTAGCGGCCTGCGGCACTCGGTGCCGCTTCGCCTCACTGGTCGATGACGATGAGAGCGTCGGTCCAGTGTGCGCCCTCCGTCGGCCTAGCCAAGACGCCGAGCACACGGTCCAGCGGAGGTTTGCTCGGACAGCTTTCCGTGACATTCATGTCGTACCGATAAATCGGCGCGCTTCCCCACCAGAACTGCCGCTCACCTTGCTCCCCTCGGTCCGTGACCGAATCCAGCGAGTATGAGCAACCGGGAAGAGGCATCGCCGCCTGGATGAGACGGTCCAACCGGGCGTTGTCCATCTGCGATCTCGCGTCAGTTCCCCGAAGGAGACCGACCCGCTTGGGATCGTGTGTGTTCAGCTCATCAATTAAGGTCCGAGCTCTGTCCTGCTGCTGTTTGGCGGTATAGGGCTTCATTCCGTAAAGCTCGGTGTCCTCCTTGGACCACTGGCGCAGCACAAAGACGGCAACTGCAGTCAGCACTACGACGGCAGCGGCCACGCTGATCGCTACGACTCGGCGGTTCGACACGGTCTAATCCCCTGGGTAATTTAGGTGGACGAACTCGGCCCGCCCGCCACCGTAGTCGGCTGAATCGGGCATCCAATCGTTACGGAAGTTGTTGTCGCCGGCGGCATGCTGATCCACGACATCGGTAAGCACCAACTCGCCTTTACTGTTCGGAATGTATTGCTGCCCAACATACATTGCGACATGACTGATCTCGCCGGTGTTTTCTTTGTAGTAGATCAGGTCGCCAGGAACCAGACCCGCCTGCGATGGAGCCAGCGGCCCGAGAACGGTCTTGTCTGGAAGGTGTTCGGCGCTACCTGGATCGACGGGCGTGCCCACGACACCGACAATCGACCCACGCCCCGAATGCTGGGTGACAAAGTTGTGGTTTTCCCGCGCCAGTGCCCATGTCGTCGAGTTTGGTTGCCCCCACGGGAGAACCACGGGATAAGAATGGGTTTCCTGGTAGTACCACTGATTACTCGCGCCGCCGTGGATGTTCGTGATACCAGGGCCGACATCCTGAAATCCACCAGCCCGCATTGCTTGTGACACAAAGTTGGCGCACTCTGTCGGCTCCGGTTGAATCCTGAGCAGCCTGCTCCGGTTGAAAAGTGAGCAGGTTTACGGGGTTGAGTCTGCCTGACGATCGGCTTCTACGGAGGGCAGTGTGTCGATCGGGGTGTGTTTGATGCGGTAGCTGGCGCCTTTGAGTGCGATGACGTCGGCGTGGTGGACAATCCGGTCGATCATCGCTGAGGCGATGGTGGCCTCTCCGAAGACCTGGCCCCAGCGGGAGAACGGCAGGTTGGAGGTCAGGATGATCGACGATTTCTCGTATCGGGTGGAGACGAGCTGGAAGAACAGGTTGGCCGCTTCGGTGTCGAAGGGGATGTAGCCGACCTCGTCGATCACGATGAGTCCGTATCGGCTGATCTTGCGCAGTTCGGCCTCGAGGCGGTTCGTGCGGTGCGCTTCGGCCAGCCGGGTGATCCAGCCGGTGGCCGGGGCGAATGCCACGCGGTGCCCGGCATGTGCGGCGGCGATCGCCAACGCTGTCGCCAGATGTGTCTTGCCGGTTCCGGGTGGGCCGAGCAGCACGATGTTGCGAGCTTCAGACAGCCAGCCGCCGGCTTCCAGGCGGGCGATCTGGGCGCGGTCGATGGCGGGTTGGGCGGTGAAGTCGAAGTCGGTGATCGTCTTGATCGCGGGGAATCCGGCGTATCGGATGCGTTGGCGGGCACCGGATTCAGCGCGGGCGTTGGATTCGACTGCCAGCACGGCACCGAGGTAGTCCTCCAGTGTCCAGCCGGCGTCGCGGCCCTGCTCGGCCAGCCGGTGGTAGTGCGCGGCGATCCGTGGAGCTTTCAACAGGCGGGCCTGGTGGGCGATGAGCTTGTCAGCGTCACCCGGTGCCGACGAGGTGCGTTTGGCGGGCATCAGGCGACCTCCCCGGTCCCGAACCGCGTGTCGTAGGCGCTCAGGTCGGCGATCTCCACCTCGACGTCGATCGCCAGATGTGCACCGGCGACAGGTCGGGTGCGGAACTGCTCACGCAGGACGGCCGCGGCTGCCACGTGGCTCGGATCGGCAGCCAGACCCGAACTGCCCCAGAGTCTTTCGTGATCAGCAACCAGGCGGTCACCGCAATGGGCGGTGATCCGATCCAAACTGGTAGTGACGGTGATCATCCGGCCGATCACCTCCGGATGCACCGAATACGCGTTACCGCCGCAGCTGACGTAATAGTCGCGACCCAACCGTGTCGTGACCGTCGTGCCGGTTGTCGGGGCCACCGGTGGCAATGCGACCATCGCCGCCCGGTCCGCCGCGAGTGCGTCGAGGGGAATCAGGCCGGTGCTGGCATGGGTGCGGCGGTTGGCGATGGTGGCCAACCACGCCCACAACTGCGCGTTGAAATCCGCCGCACAGGTGAACGTCCGGCCGGGCAGAAACGACGTTTCCAGGTAACCGTTGGCCCGTTCCACCAGGCCCTTGGACTCCGGGTCATACGGTCGGGTCTGGATCAGCCGGGTTCCCAGGACGCCGCAGAAGCCGGTCACTCCCTCGGCCAGGCGGCCGCGTTGACCGATACCGGACTCGTTGTCCCACAACAGTGATCGAGGCACTGCACCGATGTCCTGGAGCAGCCGCCACATGCCGGCCAGCAGATCCCCGGTCACCCGCGACGGGATCATCATCGCCGCGATGAACCGCGAGTGCGCCGCGACCATCACCAACACCGGGAACGACCGCAGCACCCCGGCGTGATCGGGAACCAACCCACCGGGGAACCACAGATCGCACTGCACCTGTTCACCGGGCAGATGCACCAACCGGTCACACGGATCGGCCGGGGCGTACTCCGGGCGGATCCGCGCCACGTTCTCGGCGAACCAGGAATGCCCACCGGTCCAGCCCACCCGTTGGGCGATCACCGTTGCCGGCATCGTCGGGAACTGATCCAGCAGGGCCCGTACCGCCATCTCGACCTGCGCCCACGCCGACATCGGAGCCCGCCTGCGTTCATACCGTGGCGGCGCCTCGGACCGCAGCGCCTTGGCCACCGTGTTTCGTGACAGGGCCAACTGCCGCGCGATCGCAGCCTGCGACAGCTTCTCCGACCGATAAAGCCGGCGAATCTCCGCCCAATCCTCCACAGTGATCACTCTCCAATCAGAAGGGTGCTCACTTTTCGACCGGAACTACCTGCTCACTTTTCGACCGGAGCCGACACACTCGTGCCCCACGCCGAAATTCCGATATTCGGGATTTGCACCGTCCGCCCACTGGTCTGCGTATTCCACAGCGCGACGTCGGGCCTCAGATAACGACTGGCTCGCATGACTGCCGCCACTAAGCATGTGGACAGTGCTGTCTCTCCCACTTATCTTCAGTCGCTCAAGCTCTGAGGCCTTGGCGGCCAGCTCATTCGCGACACGGTCATCAACTTGTACCAAGTGACTTGCCCGCCAACGGATAAACTCAGCCAGATGCTGACCTTCAATGGAGCGTTGGGCGGCATCGCTGGTGGAAGCCACCGCGCGCTTGGTATCAATCAGCGACAGATCATCAGCGACCGCGAACCCGTTTTCCTCAGCTTCTGAAATCGCCTCGAGCGCCACGCGTTGCATGGCGCGTATGTCGTCACCTCCGCGCCGGGCAATCGCCACACAGTCTCGTGTGATCGCGCATTGCGCCGTCACCACTTCCTGAGCGTCCCGTGCGCGGTTGTACGCAGCGGTGGCGGCACCGCCGCTCCACTGAGTGGCGCCGGGCGTCTCCATGCGCGACACATGCGCGGAGAACGCCGCCTGCGACCCAGCGGCTACCTTCTCCCAGTGGGTCGCGGCTGCATCCAGATGCGCGGTTGACCAACGCTCAATCTGCGAACGTGTCGGCAGGCCGGCCTCAACGGCAGCGGCGTTCACATCGTCCTCGCGATACCGCGAGCCCCCTCGACATCTGATTCTTCATAACTGCTGGCCCCCGATCGCAATGATTCGGCAGAGACCTCCAGATAGGTGGTTTGATCTGTACGTATACGGGCGAGCGCCGTGTACACCGCCTCAACAGCGCACACTGTTGCGCCGGCTCCCGATGAGCTCGAGAGACCAGCTCTGTCCGCGAGATCGACCGCCGACGATTCGTCGGAGCCAGCCGCAAGACGCAGACCGTCAGGCGTCACCTGCATCGACATTGGTTCCCCCCTACCATCGCGACCGGCCGAGGCTACTGCGCAATACTGGAATATTCCTGTGGACGAGCTGCCAGTTCGCCAGAAAGCCTGCGCCGTCTGCGCAGTGCCTCTACCGACGCCCTTACCAACTCGCCTTCGCGTAATCCTTCAGGAAGCACCCGTACAGATCCTCGCCCAATTCCCCACGCACGATCGGGTCATACACGCGCGCAGCACCATCCACCAGATCCAGCGGGGCGTGGAAGCCTTCCTCGGCCAGCCGCAGCTTCGTCGGGTGCGGACGCTCGTCGGTGATCCACCCGGTATCGACGGCGGTCATGAGGATCCCGTCTTGTTCCAGCATTTCCCCAGAACTGGTGCGGGTCAGCATGTTCAGCGCGGCCTTGGCCATATTGGTGTGCGGATGTCCGGGGCCCTTGTAGCCGCGGCTGAACTGGCCTTCCATCGCCGACACGTTCACCACGTACTTGCGTCGAGCGGAGGACGCGGCCATCGCCGGACGCAGCCGGCTCACCAGAATGAACGGGGCGGTCTGGTTGCACAGCTGCACTTCGAGCAGTTCCATCGCGTCGACCTCGTGCACGCGCTGGGTCCAGCTGTTCACCGGCGCGGTGTCGGGCAGCAACCCACCCGCGTCGATGGCCGTCCCGGCGGAGATCCGCTCCGGTGAGGCGCTGCGGGCGGTCAGGGCCAGTTCCGTGAGCGCGTGCGCGGAGGGGTGCTCGCCGAGACTTCCGACCAGGGCGTGCGGGTGCGCGTCACTGACATGGTCGAAGGTGACGACGTCCACCAAGGCCGGCGGCGGTGTGCGCTCGGCCTCGACCAGCGCCGCGTACGAGCCCGGCGCGCGACGCACCGTCTGCGCCGCGTTGTTGATCAGGATGTCCAGCGGCCCCTGCGCGGCTACTTCGTCAGCCAGCGCCACCACCTGGGCGGGGTCCCTCAGGTCGATGCCTACCACCCGCAGCCGGTGCAACCAGTCGGCACTGTCCTCCATCGCGGCGAAGCGGCGCACGGCGTCGTTGGGGAACCGGGTGGTGATCGTGGTGTGCGCGCCGTCGCGCAACAGCCGCAGCGCGATGTACATGCCGATCTTGGCGCGCCCGCCGGTGAGCAGCGCCCGGCGCCCGGTCAGGTCGGTGCGGGCATCGCGCTTGGCCCGGTTGATCGCGGCGCAATCGGGACAAAGCTGGTGGTAGAAGGCGTCGACGACGGTGTGGTGGTTCTTGCAGATGTAGCAGGCGCGCGACCGCAGCAGTGTGCCCGCGGTGGCCCCGACCGCGGTGGACACCAGCGGCAAGCCCTGGGTTTCGTCGTCGATCCGTCCCGGCGCACCCGTGGCAGTGGCGGCGATGACCGCGCGATCAGCGGCCGCAACCCGATCGCGTGCAGCGGCCCGGCGAACCTTCTTCAATGCCTTGAACATCTTCGCGGTGGCCTGGCGCACAGCAATGGCGTCAGGGTGCTCGGGAGGCAGCTTGTCCACCTCAGACAGCACCCGTAGGCACGTCCTGAGCTGGTCGGGGTCGATCGCGTCCACGATGGAAGGGTACGGGGAGTGGGCACAAATCCCCGTATCGAGCGAACTGGCCTCGCACAGAGGTCGGGCTGAGGGACTGTGGCGAGCGTGCAGGATTTTTGCGCAATCCCACGTTCTGGCAGTGAAAAGCTGCACGCTCGTCACAGTGTCCCGAAGGGACATACGACCTGGCCGCGGGCGAAACGGCGCCCGCGCAAGCGATCAGTCGTAGATGACGTCCAGCCCACGCCGCCGCAGGTCCGCCAGACCGTCACGCATGCCTTGCAACTGCTCGGGCGAATGCTCCACCCAGTCGGTGATCTCACCGACGATCTTCACCGGCTCGCGAGTGCGGTAGGAGTGGGTCGGGTTGCCGGGCAGTTTCTTGTCGGTCACGTTCGGGTCGTCTTCCAACTCACCGATGGGTTCGACGATGTAGATGCGGCCCCGCCCCTCGCCGGCGGCCATCTCGGCTCCCCACACCGCGGCGTCCAACGTGCGGGTGACATACACGTGGTTCATGATCCGCCCGGCCTCGTAATTCGACTCGCGTCCGGGCACCAGGTAATCCCCCACCGCCAGGTCGGCCTTGGTGCCGTGCAGCAGCGCACCGGACTCATGCACCTCGAATGGTTTCGGCGTACTCGTCACAACATCCCCCATCTCGTCACGGATCGACAGATTGTGCAGCACCTCAGGGGCCTTGCCGCAAGCCCCACCCCCGGCCGTATAGTGAGAGTGGGAACAACCAAACTCGTTCTCGCCCAGCCAGTCCCGCGGTACCGCTCAGAGTCGCTCGAGAAGCCGATCGACAAGACGGCTCAACTTCTCGAAATGCGATCCGGCCCAATAGATCCGGCCACATTCCGGACACCGGCTGAATTCGTCGTAGTACCGGCGGGTCAACGGCTCAAGCTGGTCGATCACCCGCTCCTTCGCGACCGCGGCGAGCTGACCGTTACATCGCACGCACCGGGTGAACGGCTTGATCCGCCGCCGCAGATCTAGCCGCCGCAGCACTTCCAACGTCTGTTCCTCCGGGTGTTGAGAGTGCACGAACAAGCCATGGGTGATCGTTCGACGCTTCAGCAGCCCGCGGTCGCGGGTCAGCAGGATCCGCTGCTGGTCCAGGCTGATGTCGGCCAGTGTCTGGTCGTCGGCAGCGCTCGACCACCACACGTCGAACCCCAGCACGCGCAACAATCGCGCCAGCCGGCCGAGGTTGACGTCGACCACGAACCGCGGATGACGCAACGGCTCCGGCCGTAACCGAGCCGTCGACCCGATGTCGAGCGCTTCGAACATCGGGTAAACCGCGATGCGGTCGCCGACTGCGGGTCGGTGTTCGAAGCTCACCGGGTCCCCGTTCACCAGGATCAGGTCGATCTCGGTGTGCGGTATACCTGTCGCTTCCAGCACATCTTTGACGGTCTGATGGGTTTGGACGGGACGACGCACGGCCCGGCCACGCGAGTCCGCTTCCAAGAAGTCGTTGAGCTCGGCGTAGACCCGGACGGTCACGAAACCGGCCATATCGCCATGGTGACGCCCATCGTCCACCGGCCGCAATCGAGGTGATGGGCAAGTTGACCGTCAAGAATTTTGACGGTTTCGCGGACATGTATCAGGCGAGACAGAAGCCAAACAGCGGAAACGGAGAACAATCGAAGACATGTCAGAGCAATCGCCCATGGTCACCGTCGCCCATCCGTCAAAGACGATGCTGCGCATCATCAACCCGATCATGCGGTTGCTGGTACACACACCGATCGCCGGCGCCGCCCGTAAGCAGTTCATGGTCCTGACCGTGCACGGCCGAAAAACCGGTCGGCAGTACGCGATTCCGTTGAGCGCACACTTCATCGACAACGCCCTGTACGCAATGACCAGCGCGACGTGGAAGTACAACTTCCGCGACGGCGCCAAGGCCAAGGTCCTGCTCGATGGCAAGACCACCACCATGCACGGTGAACTCATCGACGACGGCGCCACCGTCGCGGACCTGTTCCACCGCTGCGCCGAGTCCTACGGCGTCAAACGCGCGCAGCGGATGATGGGACTGACGTTCCGTGATCAGCGGATCCCCACGTTGGAGGAGTTCACCGAGGCGGCCGACCGTGAGCACCTCGCCGCGATCAAGCTGACCCCGATACAGGCCGCTACCTGAGGCAGGTGTCGAACTCGTCGCGGATGCGCTGTTGCAGTGCCAACGCCTCGGGCACGAGCGGTTCGGACGCGGTCCGGTTGCCGTTGACGTACTCACACTTACCGATCATCGCGCTGCCCGCCCAGCGTGGCTCGTCGTAGCGGTACTTAACGCCGTGCCAGGCCCAGGTGAGGCTGACCGGATGCTCCGGACCGGCCTCGATCGCGTGGATCGTGCGCACAATGTCCTCATAGGCGGTCGCCCGCGTCGGCACACCGAACGTGAAGTGGTCGATCCACCCGTCACGGACGCCGATCCAGCCGGGGTCGGCCGGCGCCGCCGCAGCCAATTGCTGTTCGATGCGTTGCTTATCTGCCGGGGTAAACCGGTTGAAGATCATCCAGTGTGGATCCGCGACCCGGTTGGCGGCGGAGACTTCGATGGTGCTGGGCGGCCGGTCGGCAAAGAGGCGCAGGATGGCGTCGACCGCCTGATCAGGGTGCTGAGCTTCCAGAATCTGCACCCGTGACGAGTCCGGCGCGGCGCCGACGGACCACATGATGTCTCCGGCCGGAGCGTCGACACCAAGCTGACGCACCAGCCCGGTGAGGTGTTCGGTGTCATCGGGCAGATCGGTACTCGCGGCAATCGAAGTGTCTTCCCCCACAATGATCTTGATCGACTGGTCGAACTTCGCGAAATCTCGGCCGCGGAGTTCGTCGAGTTCGGCGGCCACCGCACCGACCTGCTGATCGGTGGCCTGCGCCATGTCCACCTTGAGCTCGAACCGGACGCCCTCGATGATGCCGTTGCTGTAGATCAGATCGACCTCGGACACCCCCGGCATGGCCGCGATGCGGTCCCGGATGTCGCTGGCTTCCTGTTCACGGTCGGGCGCACCGGTGCAGCCACTCACGCCGACCGTCACGGCAATCGACAGCGCAGCGACAACAGAGGCAAAACGCATGGTCACCAGCCTAAGACCGATACCCGCACCGACTACGCGCCAATTCCCGGTACGGAACCCGCAAACCCGAATAAGCTTGTCGGCACCCTGCGCTACGTTCGCCTGTTCGCCAGTCGAGGAGGCACACAGGATGGTCGAGAACAACCCGGGCGTGGGTAGCCGTTTCGGCAAGTATGAGCTGACCGCGCTGCTCGGCCGTGGCGGCATGGGCGAGGTATACGAGGCTGTCGACACCGATAAGGGCCGGACCGTCGCGTTGAAGATTCTGCGTGCGGAGTTTGCCCACGACGAGCAGTTCCGGACCCGGTTCCTCCGTGAGTCGCGGGCGGCGGCAGGACTGGAGGAGCCCCACGTCGTGCCGATCCACGATTGGGGCGAGATCGATGGCAACCTCTACATCGACATGCGCCTGGTCCGTGGCCACACCTTGCACGACCTCATCAGCACCGGTCCGCTCGAGCCGCGCCGCGCCGTGTCCATCGTCGAGCAGATCGCGTCGGCATTGGATGCCGCACATGCTCACGGGCTGATCCATCGCGACGTCAAGCCGCAGAACATCATCGTCACCTCTGCCGACTTCGCCTACCTGTTGGACTTCGGTATCGCTCAGGCCCAAGGCGATTCGAGCCTCACCCAGGCAGACACCCGGATCGGCTCGTTCAGCTACATGGCCCCGGAGCGGTTCGGTGACGAGCCGTGCACGCCCGCCGCCGACATCTACTCACTGGCCTGCGTGCTCTACGAGGCGCTGACCGCCGACGCGCCGTTCCCGACGCATAGCAACGAACAACTGATCGCAGCGCATCTGACAACTCCACCGCCGCGGCCCAGTACGGCCCACTCAGGCGTACCCACGTCCCTGGACACCGTCATCGCGCGCGGCATGGCCAAAGAGCCTGACGACCGCTACGGCAGCGCCGGCGCACTGGGTCGCGCCGCGAAACGCGCACTGCACACCACCGACGAGGTGATCGCGGCCAGCGCCGAAACCATGATGGCACCGTATGTTCCACCGACTGTGCTCCCGGCACCACCGGTCGTCGCACACTTCTCATCCGGCACCACTGATCCCGGACCGCCTGCGCGGCAACCATTGGTCCCGCTGGCGGCCGTCGTGCTGGTGGCCGCGCTTCTGCTCGGCGGCGTAGGACTGGTCATCGGCCTGCTCCTGTCGAAAAGCTCTCCGCCGGACAACTCGCCGCAGGCACAGACTTCACCCCTCGCACCGACGAGCGTGACCGTCGCCGGGCCCACCGTGTACAAGACGGTTCCGGCGCCGACGACGCCATCCGTCCCGTCGTACACGCCGACGGCTACGCGTACCCCCGACGCATCGAGTTCGGCGCAGCTACGCCAGATTTCACTGGAAGACCACGCCCTGGTGAGCACTCAGGGTTCCGATCGATGGGTGCCGCAGCTGAGTTCGAAGCGGCCGGGCGTCGTCGACCAGGGTGTGGTGTGGGACAACGAGTTGACGTTGGAAGAGCATCTGCGGCTGCGCCAGGAGTACGGCGCCAAGCTGCTGTGGTCAGGTGACTGGTCGACGTTCGACGCACCGAACTTCTGGGTCACCATCGCGCCGATCACCTACCCGACGGCGAGTGGTGCTCTGGCGTGGTGCCGCGAGCAGGGATTCGACCGGAATCACTGCTACGCGAAGCTGATCAGCAAGACGCACGGGGTGGCAGGCAGCACTGCGTTCAACTGATCTGTGATGAGAAGCGCGGGTTGATCGAGTCCTGGCTCTCTACAACCTGTTTGGGTAAATCCGTCAAAACGTTTGACGGATTCACCTGGCAACTGATCCCGATCGACGCGCGGGAACCTCGGGGTCGCAGGTTCACTCACCCGGAAATTGGCGCAACGGCCGGTGACCAGCGATGCCACAATCGCAAGGAGCGAGCGTCACGTAGCGCCATCCGTCGAAAGGGCATAGTCCGTTGTGGGTTTGGTACAACACCGCACCGTGGTGGGCTCGGTGGCTCGTCGTGTCGGCGTGGATGACGGTGTGGGTCTCGTTGTTCGTCTGGGTAGTACTGGAGCCGCAATACCCTTGGTGGACACCATGGCCGGTCTGGGCCGTGGCCATCGGTCTGGCCGCATTCGGACTACTCGCTGCCATTCCGATCACCATGCTCAACCAGCCGGTGGTGAAGACGTACGCCACCGTGCTGAACGGGCTCACCGGCGCGCAACGCACCGCCGTGGCCCGGGCGCTACGCACCGAGCCCATCCCCGCTGACCCGGCCGTCCTGACCGCGGCTGTGCGTGCCAGTGACCTCGCGCGGGCATATCGGGACCGGGTCACCCCAGCCCAGCGCCGTGGCATCTGGGTGCTCATCGGGTTATTCGGGATTGTGCTCCCGGCCCTGCAATTCGTGGCGGACCGTCCGCGACTGGGGTGGACCTATCTGGGGCTTGCTGTGGTGTTGGTGGTGCTCCAGGTGTGGCCGGCGTGGGCCCGGCGTCGCCGTGAGCCACATCTGGCACGGTTGCGCGCCGCAGCTGACGCCGATCCGGAGGTCGCAGCAGCGGTCGCGCAGAAGGTGGCCCCTGCGGTGCCTACGGGCCGGGAACGATGGCTGCGGGTCGGTCTGGCGCTCGTGTTGGTTGTCGCAGCGGGGCTGGCAACGGTCTGGCTCAGCCAAGACTCCGGCCGCGACTGCCGCACCGCGATCGCTGCGGCGAGCTACATCAGCGACCAGCGAGAGCTTCTCGACCCCAGCCGGATCGGGCCCGGCGGGCCGGACCTGTCCGAGTACCGAGCCTGGTCAGCTCAATTGGGCCGCTATGCCGATCGGGTCGACGACCCGACGATCGGCCGGCATCTGCAACAAATCAGTGATCTTTCGGCCGAGGCCGTTGACATCGTCGAACAATCCCGCACACCCGGACTCACCAACGGCGGGATCGAAATCCGAAAGGCGAGCTACCTCAACATCGCTCAACGCATTGTCGACGCGGATACGGAGCTGGTCGAGAACTGCAAGAGGTAGTCGAGGCTCAATGCGCCCGCTGGACAGCCGCGAGTGCCACAGTCTTGGCGCGGTCAGCGCAGTTCTCCCCAGCCGGCGTGTGCAGCCACACCGACACCACCGGAGTCGGTGGTGCCAGATCAGGTGCACCGGTTCCCACCGTGGCCGGTTCGATGCTGAGGTCGGTCTTGGCGACGACGGTACAGGAGGGCGAGTCGGCAGAACTGAAGTCGAGCAGTTCGACGTCGTCTTTCTCGCTGCGCACAGGAAGATTCCCCGACGGTGACTCGACAACATCGTCTGACCAGACGGTGAGCCCGTACTTGACGATGGCCGTCCGGGTTGCGGGCCTGTCGGCAGACTTTTCCCCTAGGAACTCACAGACACTCGGGTGACGCCAGGTGGTCGGCCACTGAGCTTCCGGGCTTGGTTGCCACCACTCGAAGCCCACCGCGTGGACGTCCGCTGCGGCCGCGCACGGATCAGCGGTGAGAAACCGTGCCGCAGTGGAGGACTTGTCGGAGTGCACCGGGACACCGTTCGCGTCAATCTGCGCTGCGACGCCACCCGCGATCACGCCACCGAGTTCACACATCACGGTGTCATCGAAGTTCACTCGACCATCGGCGATGTTGATCGGGGTCACCTCGAGCATGGGATCGCGCATCGACGCGGGCGCACCGTCCAACACCGACAGCGGAATCGGCGCACGGAATGTGCACATCGACGTTCGCTTCATGACACCAGGATGTGCAGGGTCGGGGTCGAACTGCCTGTCATTGGCCCGGCGCTCACCCGCCGCGACCGAGAGTTCAAGGCCGACCTTCATGGACGGGAAGGCGATGGTGCAGCCGTCACCCCCGATCGGGAATCTCGGGGACACACCCTCGACGGCGATCGCGTGGGCCGCAGTGTAGGTATAGCTGAAGTCCTTGTGGCCGTTGTCTTCCAGAGTTTTCCGGTCGACGAAGCCGCACGGATCCATCTGACGAAGCGCGTACAGCTCGGTCAGATGGTCCCGGTCGGTAGGGGTGAGGTCGAGTCCGTAGGTCTGAACCGTCCCCGGAAAGAACGTCTTCGATTGATCGGCCTGAGCTGGTGCCTCCGCTTGGGGGCCACACGCTGTCGTTGATACGCCCGCTGCCAACAGCACTGATGTACACACGATCGCTCGCAACATGTCGCCCCCCGGTTCGCCCTCAATCAGATTAGGGCGTGGCGGACTTGTGCCGGCGCAGTAAACCGGCGGCTCACACCGTCACGGGCACTTCTCGGAGTCGATGCGCACCACCCCGAAGTCGATCTCGGCCCCCTCCTCACACCAAATGCCCCAATAAGCACCTCCTGCCACACCCATCTCGGTAACGTCGGCAGCGATGCGGAGGGCACTGACGTGTTGATGGCGGCGTTACGCGATCTGCAGTGGCGGCGACGGCGATTCTTGATCGCCGCCGTCGGCACCGGACTGGTCTTTGCCATGACGCTGGTGTTGACGGGCCTGGCCCACGGTTTCCGCGTCGAAGCCGAGCGCAGCGTCGACGCCTTGGGACTCGACGCCTTCATGATCAAAGCCGGTGCGGCGGGCCCGTTCCTCGGCTCAGCACCGTTGCCGATCACCGATGTTCAGCGCGCAGCGCGGCTGCCCGGTGTCACCGCGGCCGTCCCGCTGGTCTACGGCTCCTCGACCATTCCCAACAACGGCACCCCGCGCAACGTCAACGTGTTCGGCGTACCCGAAGCAGGCCCGGGCACCCCGGCACTGAAGGACGGCCGGGCCCCGCGCGCCACCGACGAGGTCGCGGTATCGACGACGATGGGTGAGCCGATCGGCGCCGACGTCGCGGTCGGCGCGGCGAAACTGCGCGTCGTCGGCCTGGTCGACGACCTCACCGCCCTGGCCGCCCAGGACAACATCTACCTGACGGTTCCCGGCGCCCAACAACTGCTGTTCTCTGGGCAGAAGCTGATCTCCTCGGTCGGCATCGTGGGCAACCCCGGTCCCCCGCCACCGGAGTTCCGCATCGTCGACCGCGCCGGCGCCATCGACGACATGGTGCGCCCGTTGCGAGGCGCCAACCAGGCGATGAGCCTGATGGCCGGCCTGCTGTGGGCGGTCGCGGTGCTGATCGTCGGCTCGGTGATCTACCTGTCGGCGCTGGAACGCACCCGCGACTTCGCCGTGTTCAAGGCCGTCGGTGTGGCCAGCCGCTCCATCATGGCCGGCCTGGCGATGCAGGCCGTGACGGTCGCACTGCTGGCCGCGGTGCTGGGCGCGGGCCTGTCACTGCTGCTCGGACCGTTGTTCCCGATGCGCTGCGACGTGCCGACGGTGGCCTTCGTCGCGCTCCCGATCGTCGCCGTCGCGGTCGGCCTGCTGGCCAGCGTGGCCGGGCTGCGCCGCGCCGTCAACGTCGACCCCGCCCTGGCATTCCGAGGACCCTGATATGGCTGATCTGATGGTCAAAGACCTGGTCGTGGAGTACTCCAGCGGTGGCTACGCGGTACGTCCGATCGACGGGCTGGACCTTGAGGTTCCCGCTGGATCATTGTCAATCCTGTTGGGCCCCAGTGGTTGCGGGAAGACCACACTCCTGTCGTGCCTGGGCGGGATCCTCAAACCGACCGCGGGCCGAATCGAGTTCGGCGACATCGACGTGACGACGCTGGACAAGAAGGCCCTCTCGGACTACCGGCGCGACACCGTCGGCATCGTGTTCCAGGCCTTCAACCTGGTGCCCAGCCTGACCGCCCTGGAAAACGTGATGGTGCCGCTGCGTGCCGCGGGCAGGACACGACGTGAAGCCCGCGAGCGGGCCACCGAACTGCTGGCCCGAGTGAACCTCGAAAGCCGGTTGCACCATCGCCCGGGCGACCTCAGCGGCGGTCAGCAGCAGCGCGTCGCGGTGGCGCGGGCGATCGCCCTGGACCCGCCGCTGATCCTGGCCGACGAGCCGACCGCACATCTGGATTTCATCCAGGTAGAAGAGGTGCTGCGGCTCATCCGTGAGCTGGCCAGCGGCGAACACGTGGTCGTCGTCGCCACCCATGACACCCGCATCCTGCCGCTGGCCGATCAAGTGGTGGAGCTCGTTCCGCACGTGGCCGTCGAGCATCAGAACACCGAGACCGTGACCATCGAGGCCGGCGAGGTGTTGTTCTCCCAGGGCGAGATGGGCGACCTGATCTACATCGTCACCGCGGGCGAAATCGAACTGGCCCGCGAATTGGCCAGTGGCGGTGAGGAAGTCATCAAAATCGTCGGCCCGGGCGACTATTTCGGGGAGATGGGACCGCTGTTCAGCCTGCCGCGATCTGCCACCGCGCGCGCGAAAACCGACGCCCTCGTCGTCGGCTACACCATCCAGGCGTTCCGGGAACTGCTCGGTCCCACAGGCGCTCGCAACCTGATCGGGCAGCCCGAATCCGAGGACTGATCGGTGCCCCTTATTTCCCAAGGGCTACCAGAGTGCACGGTAAAGGAGTAACGTCCCGACGCGGCGTATGAAGAAAGCGGTGCGCCAAGTCAGCTACCGAGTCCTCAAGATGTCCGAGGCCGAATAGTGACAGATACCAAGCACAAAAAAGAAACCGCAAAAACGTTCATCGGCGCGGCGCCCGGGCAACGGCACGGATCGACCGCAGACGAAGTTCGGTCGCATTACGACCTGTCCAACGAGTTTTTCCGGCTCTGGCAGGACCCGACCCAGACCTACAGCTGTGCCTACTTCGAGCGCGACGACATGACGCTGGAGCAGGCCCAGATGGCCAAAGTCGATCTGGCACTGGGCAAACTCCGCCTCGAACCCGGCATGACCATGCTCGACATCGGGTGCGGCTGGGGGTCCACCATCATGCGGGCGGTGGAGAAGTATGACGTCAATGTCATCGGCCTGACGCTGTCGCACAACCAGCTGGCTCACATCGAACAGCGCTTCGCCGAATCCGACAGTCCCCGTCGCAAAGAGGTGCGGCTGCAGCCTTGGGAGGATTTCGACCAGCCGGTCGACCGCGTCGTCTCGATCGGCGCCTTCGAGCATTTCGGCTTCGAGAAATACGCCGACTACTTCAAGAAGACCTACGAACTGATGCCTGATGACGGCGTGATGCTGCTGCACACCATCGTCTCGACCAGCGAAGAAGAAGTGGCCGAGCTGGGCCTGCCGACGACCATGTCGCTGATGCGCTTCTTCCGGTTCATCGTCACCGAGATCTATCCCGGCGGCCGCATTCCGCTGATCAAGATGGTCGAAGACCGGGCGACCGAGGCCGGATTCCACGTCACCCGCAAACAACGGCTACGCCCGCACTACACCCGCACGCTGGACACCTGGGCGGCAAACCTGCAGGCCAACAAGGACGAGGCCATCGCCATCACCTCCGAAGAGGTCTACGAGCGCTACCTCAAGTACCTGACCGGCTGCGCGGACCTGTTCCGCGTCGGCTACACCGACGTGTGCCAATTCACCTGCGAAAAGATGTAACTACCGGGGAGGTTACTGCGCATGGCCGACGGGATGACGGGGACGGCCCAGATGCGGCCGCACTTCGAAGACGTTCAAGCCCACTACGACCTCTCCGACGACTTCTTCGGGCTGTTCCAAGACCCGTCCCGCACGTACAGTTGCGCTTTCTACGCGCGCGACGACATGACGCTGGAAGAAGCCCAGATGGCCAAGATCGACCTGGCGCTGGACAAATTGGGTTTGCAGCCGGGGATGACGCTGCTGGACGTCGGCTGCGGCTGGGGCGCCCTGATGAAACGTGCTCTCGAAAAATACGACGTCAACGTCGTCGGTCTGACCCTGAGTCGCAACCAATATGCCTACTGCCAAGGCCTTTTGGACCGCATCGACACCCCGCGCTCGCACCTGGTGTGTCTGCAGGGCTGGGAGCAATTCGATCAGCCGGTGGACCGCATCGTCAGCATCGAAGCATTCGAGGCCTTCGGAAAATCCCGCTACGCAGCATTTTTCGACACCACGCACCGGGTGATGCCTGACGACGGGCGCATGGTGATCGAGACGATCTTCACCCATCCGATCAACTACTGGCGCGAGCACGGCATCGCCATCACGTTGACCGACATGAAATTCACCCGGTTCATCGGCCGAGAGATCTTCCCCGGCGGTCAGCTTCCCTCCGACCAGGACATGCTCGAATTCTCCTCGGCTGCCGGCTTTTCCACCGATGAACTGCAGCTGATGAACACCCACTATGTGCGGACCCTGGATACCTGGGCCGCCAACCTGGTCGCGCAGCGGGACAAGGCGATCGCCACCACCTCCGAGGAGGTCTACGACCGCTACATGCACTACATCACCGGTTGCGCCGACTTCTTCCGGCGCGGTATCTCGGAAGTCGCCCAGTTCACCTTCACCAAAAAGCCCTAATACGCGCCGAATGCCAATGCGACGTTGTTGCCGCCGAAGCCGAACGAATCGCTGATCGCGTAGCGGTAATTGCCGCGTCGGGGCTGGTCGACCACCACATCCAGATCGATCTGGGGGTCGCGGTTCTTCAGGTTGAGCGTCGCCGGGATGACGCCGTCGCGCAGCGCCTGCACCGTCAACACCGCCTCCACCGCCCCGGCTGAGCCCAGGGAATGGCCGAGCGCCGCCTTCGACGCATACACCGCGGGCACCGCCCGGCCCAGCGCCCGGTGGAGGGCGCGCGACTCGGCCGCGTCCCCGCAGCCCGTGCCGGTGGCGTGGGCGTTGACGTGATCGATGTCGGCCGGGGTGAGTCCGGCCAGCTCAACAGCCCTGATGATCGCGTCACCGGCACGTTCGCCGGTCGGGTCGGGCCGGACCGCGTCGTAGCAGTCGCAGGTGATGCCGCAGCCCATCAGCCGGGCCAGGATCGGGGCGCCGCGCGCCTTGGCATGCTCCTCGGTTTCGATGAGCATGAGGGCGCCTGCCTCGCCGAACACCATGCCGTCGCGGTCGCTGTCGAACGGACGGCATGCCGCGGCCGGGTCGTCGTGGTACATCGACATCATCCCGGCCTGCGCAAATGCCGCGATGGGCACCGCCTCGATGCAGGTCTCGACACCTCCGCAGATGGCGATATCGGCGTCACCGAGGATGATGTGCCGCCATGCCTGCGCAATGGCCGCCGCTCCCGAAGCGTCAGCCATCACCGGGGACATCACGCCGGCCTTGGCGTGCCGCTCCAAGGCGACCGCCACCGCCGGCGCGTTGGGCATGTATTTCTGGATCGAGGTGGGCGCGACCGCGCGCAGCCCCTTCTCCTTCCAGGTGTCGTATTGCAGGATCATTTCCTCGGTGGTGCCCAACGCCAAACCGATCGAGACCATCAGCCGCCGGGTGTCGATCTCGGGCGACCCGGCGCTTTCCCAGAGGCGTCTGCCCAGCACCGTGGACATCTGGCCCATGTACGAAAGTTTGCGCCGCTCAACACGAGTCAGGATGTCCTCGAAGTTCTCGGTGAGCTCCCCGGCGATCCGCACGGGAAAGTCGAATTCCTCGACGAACGGTTTGTCCAGGGGACGGATACCGCTTCGGCCCTCCAACAACAGCGCCCACGTCTCCTCGGCATCGGCCGCAAGGGAGGTAGTCGATGCGATCGCGGTGACGACGACATCGGCGAAAGGTCCTGCGGCCTGCGCGGACATGGTGCTGAGTTCCCTATTCTCCTTTTGCGAGCGAAACAATTGCGAGAAAGTAGTTCCCACTTTAGAACTGCATATACCCACATACATCCGAATTGCCAGACTGGAAATATGACCGAACTCGACACCCGCGTCGCGGTTTACCTCGACTTCGACAACATCGTCATCTCCCGGTACGACCAGGTCAACGGTCGTAACTCCTTTCAGAAAGACAAGGCCAAGGGCCTGGAACCCGACAAGCTCACCAAGGCCACCGTCGACGTTGCCGCGATTCTGGACTTCGCCTCGTCCTTCGGCACGCTGGTGCTCACCCGCGCGTATGCGGACTGGTCGGCCGACGTCAATGCCGGATACCGCGAACAGCTCGTCGGCCGGGCCGTCGACTTGGTGCAGCTGTTCCCCACCGCCGCCTACAGCAAGAACGGTGCCGATATCCGGCTGGCCGTCGACGCGGTCGAAGACATGTTCCGCCTGCCCGACCTCACCCACGTCGTGATCGTGGCCGGTGACTCCGACTACATCCCGCTGGCTCAGCGTTGCAAACGTCTGGGCCGCTACGTCGTCGGCATCGGAGTGGCCGGCTCCTCGAGCCGGATGCTGGCCGCCGCCTGCGACGAGTTCGTCGTCTACGACGCCCTGCCCGGCATCCCTACAGCAACCCCGGAGCCGGAGCCCCAGCAGCAGAAGCGAACCCGCAAAAAGGAAGGTCCTGACCCGCAGGCTCAGGCCACCGCGCTGCTCACCCGGGCGCTGCAGATCGGCCTGGAGAAGGACGACGTCGAATGGCTGCACAACTCGGCGGTCAAGGCGCAGATGAAGCGGATGGACCCGTCGTTCAGCGAGAAGTCGTTGGGGTTCAAATCGTTCAGTGACTTCCTGAGGTCGCGCTCGGATGTCGTCGAGCTGGACGAGAGTTCCACGACGCGCATGGTCAAGCTGCGGTAGCCGGCCCCGCACCGGCGCCCGCGCGCGCCCTGGTGACACCGGGCTTCGGGTAGCCGGCCGCACGTGCGGCCGCGACCACCGCGTCGCTGACGGCATCCACCCGCTGCGCCGGCACCAGCGCGATGACGCAGCCACCGAACCCGCCACCGGTCATCCGCGCACCGAGCGCGCCGGCCTGCACGGCGGCCGCCGCAAGCAGATCGAGATGGCCGGTGGTGATCTCGAAGTCGTCGCGCATCGAGGCGTGCGATGCGTTCCACAGCGCACCGACCGCCGCGAAATCCGAGGATGTCAGCGCGGCAACGCAATCGAGCACCCGCTGGTTCTCCGTCAGCACATGACGCGCCCGCCGGGCATCGACTTCGGTGACCCTCTGCAGGGCGGACAGATCAGCCTCCCGGAGCGAGGCCACCCCGAGTGCGGTGGCAGCCCGCGCACACGATGCCCTCCGCGCCGCGTACTCGCCACCGGCGTGCGCGTGCCGGGCCCGCGAGTCGATCACCAGCAGTGCCACGCCGGATGCGTCGGGATCGAAGCGCACCGGTTGCACAGTGACGTCGCGGAAATCGATCAGCAGGGCCTGCCTGGGTTCACCGCACAGTGACGCCAGCTGGTCGAGCAGTCCCGTTGGCGCACCGACGTACTCGTTCTCGGCCTGCTGGGCGATGTACGCCTGATCGACGCGATCGAGATCGACACCGACGGCGGCGAGCAACGCGCCGAGTACCCCGCATTCCAGCGCTGCCGACGACGACAGCCCCAACCCGATCTCCACCTCACTCGTAATCGTCATCGTCCCGCCCGGCGCCGCGATCCCGGCATTCAGCAGCGCCCACACCACCCCGGCGACGTAGGCCGCCCAGCCGGTGACCTGCCCGGGCACGGTATCCAGACCGATCCGCACCGGCCCGTCGCCGAACGCACTCGATACCGACAGCACGCCCGACGGGTCCGGCTCAAAGTTCACAAAGGTCCGCTGCGGCAGCGCAATCGGCAGCGCGAGGCCCTGATTGTAGTCGGTGTGTTCGCCGATCAGATTGACCCGGCCCGGCGCGGAGTACCTGATTCGCACTAGCGCGGATCCACCCTCGTGGCCCGGCGGAAGCGGTCCAGGTAGGCGGGCCAATCCCAGGTGGACAGAAACTCCGTCGTCGCGGCGTAGCCCTTGTCATACAGCGCCTCGGCCTCATTGCGGGTGATGTCGAAGTCCAGCACCCCGACATCGGTCGAATCCACCTGGACCGCACGTACCTTCACCCACGGGAGACTCAGATGGGCCTGGTCGTGACCGACCAGCATGGTGGTGAGCAGACTCTCCAGGAAGGTCGGCTCACCGCAGCGCAACATCCCCAACCCGGGGATGAGCTGCTCGGCCGACGGCGCCGGTAGATACGGCACCACCGTCACCCCGAACGTCGGCCAGCGCGGCTCCGCGCCGTCGGGTCGGTCGAACGAGTCGATCGGGAAGTTCGACAGCACCCCGCCGTCCACCAGCGTGCACGGCTCGCCCGCAGCGGTGTTCAGTGTGACCGGATGGAAGAGGTACGGGATCGCCATCGACGCCCGCACGGCGTCGGCGACAAGCTGCTCATCGGGGTCGAGCCCGTACACCCGCTGGTAGTCCCAGGGCAGTCGCACCAGCTGCCCCGTCGTCACGTCGGTGACCGTGACCACGAATCGGTAGCGTCGCTCCGGAAGGAGATGATCGTCGTCGATCGCCAGATCACCGAAAGTCTTGACGCCCAGGTTCTTCAGCTCGCTGCGTATCCAGTCGTATGCGAAATCCCCGCGATAGATACCGGTCTCACGCAGCAACCCCCACGCCGTTCCCACCACCGGGATGCGCTCGATCGGCCCGCTGTCGCGGAACTTGCGGTAGGGCACGTTCAGCGCCAGCTCGCGCAGCTGCGCGCTGGTCAACTCGTGGCGTTGCTCGGCCGCCGCCACCACGGCGCCGACCAGTGAGCCGGCCGAGGTTCCGGAGATCCGTTCGATCGAATACCCGGCGTCCTTGAGCGCGACAACGGCGCCCACCAGGCCGATACCCTTGACGCCACCGCCGGAAAGCACGAGGTCGGCACGGTGCGGGGAACGTTTCGCAGCCATGCCCCCAGCTTGGCATGCGAGTCTGACGCTCGGCTGGACATCGGGACGCCGGTTGACCTGCTCTGCCTGCGCGCCGTTTTGGACGTCGGGGCTGTTCTCCCGCGACGCGAGCCGCCCTGGTGTCGAAAGCAGCGTCCTCATAAACGGCACGGCTGAGCATGCCGGCCCACGAGTAGCCTCGAATCATCATGCGGATAGCCATCAGTGGAGCCGGGGTCGCCGGAGCGGCGCTCGCGCATTGGTTGCACCGCACCGGCCACAACCCGACGCTGATCGAACGGGCACCGGCGTTTCGCACGGGCGGCTACATGATCGACTTCTGGGGCATCGGCTACCGGGTCACCCGAAAGATGGGCATCGAATCCGCCATCCGCGAGGCGGGCTATGGCGTCGAGTCGGTGCGGTCACTCGGACCCGACGGAGCCACCCGTGCCGAGCTCTGTGTCGACGTGTTCCGCCGCATGGTCGGCAACGACTACACCAGCCTGCCCCGCGGCGATCTGGCCGCCGCCATCTACCGCACCGTCGAGGGCTCGGTGCCGACGGTGTTCGACGACAGCATCACCGGCATCGACCAGCGACCCGACGGCGTGCGGGTGGCCTTCGAGAAGAACCCGGCCGACGATTTCGACCTCGTCATCGGCGCCGACGGCCTGCACTCCAACGTGCGCCGCCTGATGTTCGGACCCGAGGAGCGGTTCGAGCACTACCTGGGCTGCAAGGTCGCCGCCTGTGTGGTCGACGGCTACCGCGGCGGAAGTTCGGATACCTATCTCACGTACAGCATTCCCGGGCGCCAGATCGGGCAGTTCACCTTACGCGGGGACCGCACCATGTTCCTGTTCGTGTTCCGCGACCAGCACGACAACCGCGGCTTGACACCAAAAGAGCAGTTACACAATCACTTCGACGGCACCGGCTGGGAATCGCGACAGATCCTGGCCGCGGTGGACGACGTCGACGACCTCTACTTCGACGTGGTCAGCCAGATCAAGATGGACCGCTGGTCCGAGGACCGGGTGTTGTTGATCGGCGATGCGGCGGGCTGCATCTCGCTGCTCGGCGGCGAGGGCACCGGACTGGCGATCACCGAGGCATACGCACTGGCCGGAGAACTCGCCCGCGCCGGCGACGATCACCGCCGCGCCTTCGCGAGCTACGAGTCGCTGTTGCGGCCGTTCATCGAGGGCAAGCAGGCCGGGGCCGAACGGATGCTCGGATTCTTCGCCACCAGGACCCGGTTCGGGCTGTGGTTCCGCGATGTCGCGCTGCGCGCGATGAACCTGGGACGCCCGATAGCGGGGCTGTTCGCCGGCAGTGTGCGCGACGACCTCGATTTGCCCGACTACCCAATCGTGTGAGCAGTAGGGTTGCTACCACTAGCTTCACCGGGGGAAGGGCGGCGCCGTGCGTAGCCAGTCACACAACAACAGGAAGGGCCCGTCGTGGTGGGCCCGGCGCGGCGGAGCAGCGCTGGCCGCGGCGGTCCTCATCGCAAGTGGCGGTGCGGCGCGCGCGCACGCAGACCCCCTCGCCGACTCCTGCCCCATCCAGGTGTCGGCCAGCCAGGCCGTCGAGGCCAAGATCGACAGCCACAACGCCATACCGCACCATTTCATCGTGCCGCGACAGCAGGCCGAAGCCAATGCATATGACGAAGAGGCAGCCCGACTCAATGCCGAGAAGGACGCGGCGAACGCGAATCTCGCCTCTTGCGCCGCAGCCACCTCGCGCCTCGCCGCCGGCGGAAAGATCCGCGTACCTCTTGCGACGACTGTGCAGAAGATGAAGCAGGCGCAGGATCGGCTGGGCCAGCAGAAGCCGCCCGTGCTGCCGAACATCCGCGGCAACGCGAAGACCGCGGTCTGGGAGCCGGGCCGGGAGCTGTACGACGTGTTGCGCAACACCTCGCCAGACCAGGAGGCGCTGGGCGACATCCCGTTGCAGGGTGAGGGCTGGCCAGAGGCAGGGTCACCGGATCCTGCCTACCCGTCCGGCAGCGGCGTGATGATCGGCACCAACGGCAACGGCACCCCGAAGGTCGAGCCCGACCACATCGTGCCGCTGGCCCGGCTGTTCTACATTCCGGGATTCGTCAAGCTCCCTCCGCAGTACATGTATCAGGTGGCGCATTCGCCGCTGAACATGCAGTGGCTGTCCCGAAAGGCCAACCGGTCCAAGCAGGCAGGCGAGGCCGCCGTGGTGACCGGAGCAGATCCAGATTGGATCGACCAGCAACAAGAGCTGGAACTCGCGACAGTCGCCGAGCTGACCGAAATCACCAAGCAGATCCTCGACAGTCTGGGTATCCCGATATGAGCGTCACCGACGCCGAGATCGACGAACAGTTCCGCCGCGGATCGGCCGTGTCCCGTCTGGCACCCGAGCAGCGGGAAATGGTCCCGGCGTCGTGGCTACCGGTGTTCGACGCAGCCGATCCGAGTGTGCGTGCGGTGGCGGCGCTGTCGCTGTGGACCGACGGCGCGCGGACATTGGTCCCGCGATTTTGGGGGACGCTGCAAGAGTTCCTGGTCGACGCATGGGTGGGTCAGCGCGATGACCGTCCAGTGCTCGTCTATGTCGTCGAGTTCCTCTTCCGTTTCGCCGACGTGGGGTACGAGCAGACCCAGCGCACCGTGGCCGTATGGGTCGGCGAGCCGCCGACGGCGAAGGCGGTCGCGCGGTATCCGGAGCTGTGGTCGGCGGCGCCGGCCGAGCTGATCGATTTCTATCGCACAGTCCATGGCTCGTTCACCGTGCCCGACGGGCAGTCCTTTGGCTTGATGGCCGTGGACGCGATGCCAACCCTGGCGGAGGCGGTGTCCGACGGCGACCCCGACGACGTCCCACAGTGGGATGAGGGGCCGGCGGCCGACCGGTTGCTGATGGTCACTCGGACTTACAGCGGCCTGCGCTTGTGTCTGTCCCCGGATGTGCCGCCCGGCATGGGCGTCCAGGTATACCGCTATGACGATCCGGACCCGCCAGGTGAGTTCGCAGAGCAACTCGACGCTCTTCTACTCGTCCGATTCGAGGTGGAATGATGTCCCAGCCTCCGCCGCCGCCGATCTTCGGCGGCCCGCCTGGTCCGTACGGTCCCCCAGGTCAGTTCGGCGGCCCTGGTCAGTTCGGCGGTCCTGGACCGTTCGGAGGCCCCGGACCGTTCGGGGGCCCCGGTCCGTACGGTCCCCCAGGTCAGTTCGGCACCCCCGGCCTATACGGTCCTCCCGGTGCACCGCAGCCGGCCTACTACCCGATGGGCGCTCCCCCCGCGAAAAAGTCGCGCAAGTGGTTGCTGATCGGCGCTCCTGTTGTGGCCGTGACCCTCATCGCAGCCGGGCTCACCGCGTTTTTCGTGTTCCACGAGTCCGACAAGGAACTGATCACCAACGCCACCTACTCGTTTGCCGACGCGATCAACCGCGACGACATGTCGGCTGCGGCCGCGCTGATGTGCGCCGACCGGGCACACAGCCTGCAGGACACCGACGATGCCGAATCGCATTCGGCGCCGGACGAACAACCGCAGGATCGCGGTTTCACCGTGACCGATGTGACGGTCAACGGTGACAGCGCCGCCGCGACGCTGACGTTCGACAAAACCGGCACAACCCGTCAATTGGACTTCCAAAAAGAGGGCGGCGCTTGGAAAGTCTGCGGCGAATAGTGGACTAGCCCTCCCCCACCAGCGACGCGTGAGCAGCGCTGGCGGACGTCACCTCCCTCAGCGCCCGCACACAGATCCGCGCCCCACGGTTCGGGACCAGCGTGACGTGTTTGACGCGCTGCCTTTCGTCTGCCGCGGTGGTGGTGAAAAGGTCCACCCGGCACAGGATTTCGCGTAGCACTACCCGCAGCTCGACCGTCGCGAACGTCGCGCCCAGGCAACGACGGTTGCCGCCGCCGAACGGGAACCAGGTGGTGGGCCCCAGTGTCGCGCCGAGCATCCGGTCCGGGTCGAATTTGTCGGCGTCGGGATACACGTCGTCACGTTCGTGCACCAGTCCGATGCCCGGGGCCACCATCACCCCGGCCGGCAGCCGGTGACCGGCCACCTCCACCGGCTGTTTCAGTACCCGCCCCACGTCGAACACCACCGGCCGGATCCGCAGGATCTCCTTGGCCACGGCGTCGAGGTACTCGTCGTCGCCGGTACGCGCGGCCTGCACCGCCTTGTCCAACACCGCAGGATGACGGGTCAGCCGTTCCAGCGCCCACGACAATGCCGTCGCCGTCGTCTCATGCCCGGCCACCAGCAAGGTCATCAGCTGGTCGCGCAACTCACGGTCGGTCATGGTGTGCCCACGCTCGTCAGTGGAACGCACCAGCATCGCCAGCACATCGGTACGGGACGCCAGCTCCGGGTCGGCGCGACGCTCGGCGATCTCCGCGCCCAACAGCCGGTTGGCCTCTTCGATATTTCGCCGCAGCGCCCGCCACGGGCGTCGCTGCATCAGGGCCGGCCGGGCGACCGCCATCAACTCCCACGGGCCCACCCTGAGCAGCCGCGGCATCACCTCGCGCAACGCCGCCAGCCGGGCCGGATCCGACGCACCGATCACGGTCCGCAGGATCACCTCAAGGGTGATCTCGGCCATCTTCGGGGCAGCCGGGAACGCGGTTCCCACCGGCCAACCTGCGATGTTTTCCGCGGCGATCTCGGCCATGACCTCGGTCTGGCGGGCCACGGCGTCGCGGTGGAAGGGCGGAAGCATCTGGCGCCGCCGCTCGTGGTGCTCGTCCTCGTCGACGACCAGCACCGAGCTGTCACCCAGCAGCGCACTGAGCACCGAATTCGCTTCCCCGGCATGGAAAATCGTCGGATCCCCGGCGAACACCACCTTGATGTCGGCCGGGTCGGCCAGGTACACCATCGTGCCCATCGCCGCGACCCGAAGCGTGAACACGTCGCCGTAGCGGCGGCGGCAGGCCGAAACGAAACGCGGCCAGTAATGCATCATCAACGCGGCCTGAGCGACCCGGGGCAACGGCGGCCCCGGCGGTAATGACGCGGTACCGCCCATAACCCCACCATACGAGCCGTCCGCCGCATACCAAAGGCCCGGACGCCGGCTTGCGTCCGGGCCTTGCCTCCCCCAGGCCTACTTGGCGTGGTTGCGCTGGTGGTGATGGTGGGTCGAGGAGCCCGGCTGGGGCATGTTGTGCTGGTGCGGGAAGGCCTGATGCGCGCTGACCGACGGCCCGGCGTTCAGGGTGGCGGAATCGGCATGAGAAGTGGCGGCGCCAAGGGCGATCAGCGCGGGAGCGGCGGCGAGAGTGAATCCGGCGGCGATGCGGCGGGTGATGGTGCTCATGTCGACTCCTTTGTCGGATAAAGCTTTTCGGTTCTTTCCGGGGTGTTCCGGCGTTGAAATAACAATGCGCCGTCACTGGCGGCGGATGTATCGACCGACCGGCCCAACCACCGGACGAATCCCATGTCCCCCGATCGGGGGAACGCGCCAGTTCACCCACTGGTCACCGATTACCGTCTGGTGCACCCCGCGATCACGTTTAGGATCAGCAAACAGATCCAAGGGGGACCCGATGAGCGCTCATCGCAACGCGGCGGCCGGCCTGGCGCTGTGCACTGCCCTGCTCACCGCCTGCACCCCCACGGCCCCTGATTCCGACGGCACTCACGTCGACGTGCTGGGCAGCATGATGGCCAGTGAATCCGAGATCAACGCCGTGATGAACGCCCAGGTCCGGCCTAAGACCGCGCTGCGTTCCCCGATGACGAACGCCAACTACGAGCCCGTCTCCCGCCCGGAATGCATGGTCGTCATCGGCAACGCGATGGAGTGGATCTACGGCCCCAGCGGCTACCGCGAATTCCGCGAAACCCAACTGGCCGACGACGCCGACGACGTTGAGGTCGACCAGGCCATCGCCAAGTTCGACACCCCCAAGGCGGCCAAGGACGTGGTGGCCCGGACCGTCGACATCTGGCGCCGCTGCGGCAACGACACCCTGACCTTCAGCTACGACGGCGGCAAAACGCGAGACGCCCGCCGGATGGCCGTCCCGAGCGTGCTCGACGGTGTCGACATCACGCACGACGAACCCGTGGACGTCACCGACCGCATCACCCACCGGGCGATCCTGGCGGTCGACAACCTCGTCGTCGACCTGCGGATCAGCGGTGGCGACATCACCGACCAGCAGACCGTGCAGCTGGCCAAGATCATCGCCGGCCGCAACGCGCTCTGACTCCCACCGGCCTACCCTGGTCATAGGAGTACGACCATGCCCAGTGGTGCTGTGAATCAAAGGGTCCCGCAGGGAAAGCGGCGCAAGACCGGCCGAGCCCCGCGGGTGGTACAGACCGCCGCTGTCCTCAAGGACACCCTGTTCGCCGACGTCTCCGAGTGGCAACACCCGGTCGATGACAGCTACCCGTATCAGGTGCTGTCGATCCGGGTCAGCGACGGCACGTACCGCGACCACAATTTCGCGGCCAACTACGCCTGGATGCGCGGCGCGCTGGATTCCGGGCGGCTGGTGTTCGGCATCGTCTACACCTACTGCCGGCCCAACTGGTTGGCCAACGCCACCACCGTGCGCGCGATGATCGACGCCAACGGCGGCCTGCACCCGCGCATCGCGCTGATGCTCGACGTCGAACAGGGGGGCAACCCACACGGCGACGGCTCGGATTGGATCAACCTGCTGTACGCGAACCTGGCCGAGTACACCGGCGACCGCGCCCGCATCATCGGCTATGGCAACGTCGGCGACCTCAACAGCATGTGGCGCACCAAACCCAGCGGGATCCGGCTCGTCGTCGCCGCATACGGCAGCAACGCCGACTACCCCGGCAAGGTCGCCCACCAGTACACCGACGGAAGCGGATTCGGGTTCGGGCTACCGCAGGGCGCCCCGCCATTCGGTAACTGCGACATGAACTCCGCCGACGGCCTCACCCCGGTGCAGTTCGCCGCGGCCTGCGGCATCACCCCAGCCTCCGCGGTGCTGCTGTGACCCGTGTGCCTGCAGATGCCGCAGCAACGCCGGGGCGCTGCGCCGGACCCCTCTGACCGTTTACGATCAGCAAACACGATCAAGGGGGGCAGATGGACGTGAAGCGGGCCGCGGTACCGGCCATCGTGGCCATTGCGCTGGCCGGTTCCGCGCTCACCGGATGCGGCACCAAGCCAACCGAGGACGACGCCGGCTCACAGGTCGACGTCCTGGGCAGCATGCTGGCCAGCGAATCCGAACTCAACACCATCCTGTCCACCACGGGTCTGCGTCCCAAGACGGCGCTGCGCCAGCCCGCCGGACTCGACGCCGACGAGCACGCGTCGCGTCCGGTGTGTCTGGCGGTGATCGGCAATGCGATGGACGAGGTCTACCGCGACAGTGGATTCCGGCAGTTCCGCGAGTCGCTGTTCGCCGACGAGGGCAACGATCTCGAGGTCGACCAAGCCGTCGCCGCCTTCGATTCCCCTACGGCGGCACGGACACTCGTCAGCCGCACCGTGGACAGCTGGCGGCAGTGCGCCGGGGACAGTCTCAAGATCAGCTACAGCGACAACCGTCGGCCCAGCACGTACACGCTCGGAAGCCCGAGCGTCGTCGACGACATCGACGTCACCAACGAGCAGTCACCGTTCAGCCCGCAGCAGGGCAGCCGGCGCGCGATCCTGGCCGTGGACAACCTCGTGGTCGACGTGCGAATCACCGGAACCAACCTCACCGACAGTCAGGTGGTCGGCTTGGCGAAAGCGATCGCCGGGCGCAACGCGGTCTGAGGTCAGGGGAAGGCCCCGTTGACCACCGGCTGGGTGATCATGCCCTTCTCCACGCCCCACATCGTGGCGATCGTGCGATATTCGCCGGTGCTCATCACATGCTCCAGCGCCAACCGCAGGGACTCGGCCAGCCCGGATCCCTTGGCCACCGGCCAGCCATAAGGTGCGGAGTCGAACACCTCGCCGGCCGGCTCCAACGCGCTACCGCTCAGCTTGATCGCAAACCCGGTCACAGGCGAATCAGCCGTCATGGCGTCCACCTCACCGGCGATCAGGGCGGCCGTCACCTCGTCCTGATGGGTGCGCACCACCTTCTCGACCGGCGGCAGTCCGGCCGCCACGCACGCATCCGACTTGGACGGGATCTCCTGGGTGTCCTGAATCGTGCTGTAGGCCACGCCAACTCGCAGCCCGCACGGAGAACCCGGGTCTGCCGATGACCCGGCTCGCCGCGCCCACAGCGTGCCCGCCTCGAAGTAGGTGACGAAATCGACTTGTTGCTCACGCTCGGCGGTGTCGGTCATCGACGACATGCCGACGTTGAAGTTGCCGTCGGCCACCGACGGCAGGATCCCTTCGAAACCGGTCTCCCGGAAGTCGGGCACCAGGCCCATCGTGCGCGCCACGGCCTTCATCAGATCGATGTCGAACCCGACGATCTCACCGCTGGAGTTCTTGAACTCGTTGGGCGCGTAGGGCACATTCACGCCGACCACCAACCGGCCGGAGTCACGGATATCGGCCGGCACCGTCTTGGCGATCTTGTCCACCGCACCCGTCGGCGCCTGCACCGGACCGGAACCGGCCGAACCGGCCGCATTGGCGACCCGGTCTGGGTCGCTGCCGCGAAGCTGCCAGATCCCCACCGCGCACAACGCGGCCACCAGCACCGTGGCACCGGCGATCACGGCCACCTTCTTCGACACCCGCACCCGGGTCGGAACCCGTTGCGCGGAATGGCGTCCCGACCGCCCGGTGGTCCGCACCGGCACCCGCAGCGCAGCTCGAGCCGCAGCCGCCAGCGCCCCGGCACTCTGATACCGCTTGGACGGCTTCTTGGCCATGCCCTTGGCGATCACCTCATCGAAGGCCGCCAGACGCGGATCCTTGTCGGAGGCCCGCGGCGCCGGGGACACCATGTGCCCGGCGATCTGCTGCTCCAGGCTGTCGGCGGGATAAGGCCGCTCTCCGGTGAGACATTCGTAGAGCACGCACGCCAACGCGTAGACGTCCGAACGCAGATCGACCTTGCCGCCGTCGAACCGCTCCGGGGCCATGTAGGCCAGCGTGCCCAACGTGCTGCCCGCCGTGGTCATGCCCGCATCGCCCGCGGTACGGGCCAGGCCGAAATCGATCAGGTACACGAAATCGTTGTCGGCGATCAAGATGTTCGACGGTTTGACGTCCCGGTGGATCAGCCCGGCCGCATGCGCCCCGTCCAGGGCCTCGGCCACCTGCTCGACCATGCCGACCACGAACGCCGGATCCAGCGGCTTGCCGGTCTTGGTGAGCATGGCACCGAGGTTGCGTCCCTCGATCAGCCGCATGTCCAGATAGAGCCGGCCGTCGATCTCGCCGTAGCCGTGGATCGGCACCACATGTGGATTGCTCACGCCCGCCGCGGCATGCGACTCCCGGCGAAAGCGTTCCTGAAACGTCGCATCCTGTGCCAGGTGCGGTGGCAGAACCTTGAGCGCGACGATGCGGTCGGTGTCGGAATCGTAGGCCTGGTAAACCTCACCCATTCCGCCCCGACCGATCAGCTTCTGCAGCTGATAGTGCCCGAATGGGGTCGAATCCACCGTTCAACTCCTCCGGACCGGCCAATTCGGCGTCGGCATGTCGATCGAAGTTACATCACGTTCGCCGCATGTGTCGGCCTAGATCACACAGGACGAGCAAAAATTGTCGCTCGCGGTGACGCATGAGAACGATGTGAATTCGTAACGGTTCAGATCGCCACCAAATGCCGATATCGGCATCCGATCCGGCTACCTTGGTCGCGGGCTTTGACAGCGGGTCTCCATAACAGGTCAGGAAGGGGGAACATGCGCGTTGACGGACGGGACATCACCGTCACCGGCAGCCTCCTGCAACCGCTGACCCGTCGCACCAACGACATCCTGCGTCTGACGCTGGCCGCGATCTTCCTCGCGACCGTCATCACCAGCTCGCTGATCACCCGCTACGAATGGGTGGCGCTGGAACGCTCCATCTCCGAGATCGTCGGCGTCCTGACGCCCACCCAGTCGAACCTGGTCTACCTGGCCTATGGCATCGCCATCCTGGCCCTGCCGTTCGTGATCCTGGTCAGCCTGGTACTCGGGCGACAGTGGAAACTGTTGGGCGCCTATGCCGCCGCGGCCCTGATCACCATGCTGTCGCTGTCGATCACCGCCAACGGCATCGCCGCACCCAAATGGCATTTCGATCTCTCCGATCGCCTCAGCTCCCAGCTGTCGCAGTTCCTCGACGACCCACGCTGGATCGGCATGCTCGCCGCGGTACTGACCGTGTCCGGGCCCTGGCTGTCCCGCCGGCTGCGCCGCTGGTGGTGGACGCTGCTGCTGGCGTTCGTACCCATCCATCTCGTGGTCAGTGCCGTCGTGCCGGCCCGCTCCCTGCTGGGTCTGGCCGCCGGCTGGTTCGTCGGCGCCCTGGTGGTGTGGATCGTCGGCACCCCCGCGCTGGAGGTCCCGCTCGACGGCGCCGTGCGCGCGCTGGCCCGGCGCGGCTTCGTCGTCTCCGCATTCACCGTGGTGCGCCCGGCCGGCGCCGGACCGCTCATGCTCGACGCCGCCTCGCAGGATCCGGACTCCAGTGCCGTCGTCGAGCTCTACGGTCCCAACCAACAAAGCGGCGGCGCCGTGCGGCAGGTATGGCGCAAACTGCGCCTGCGCTCCAACGAGACCGCGCCGCTGCAGACCTCGATGCGCCGCGCCGTCGAGCACCGGGCCCTGATGGCCATCGCCATCGGCGACCTCGGCCTGGCCAGCACCTCGACGATGTCGGTGGCCGCGCTCGACCGCGGCTGGACGCTCTACGCGCACAACCGCAAACGCGGCACCGCGCTGGACCAGTCCACCGACGAGACCACCGTCGGCCGGGTGTGGAACGCGCTGCGCACCCTGCACGACCACCAGATCTCCCACGGTGACCTACGCGGCAAGGAGATCACCGTCGAGGACGGCGCCGTACTGTTCGGCGGGTTCGGCAACGCCGAGTACGGGGCCACCGACGCCCAATTGCAGTCCGACATCGCCCAACTGCTCGTCACCACCACAGCGCTGTACGACGCGGAATCTGCGGTGACCGCCGCGATCGAGGCATTCGGTCGCGACGCCGTACTGACCGCCTCGCGCCGGCTGACCAAGGCTGCCGTGCCGTCACGGGTCCGCGATGCCGTACCCGACGCCAAGGCCGTGATGACCGCCGCACGTGACGAGGTCAAACGCCAGACCGGTGCCGACCAGATCCAGACCGAGACCATCACTCGGTTCACCCGCACCCAGGTGATCCAGCTGGTGTTGTTGGGCGCTCTGGTCTATGTGGCCTACCCGTTCATCAGCACGGTGCCGACCTTCTTCTCCGAACTGCGCACGGTGAACTGGGCGTGGGCCCTGCTAGGGCTGACCGTCTCGGCCCTGACCTATGTAGGGGCGGCGGCCGCGCTGTGGGCATGTGCCGACGGGCTGGTCAGCTTCCGCAACCTGTCGATCATGCAGGTGGCCAACACCTTTGCCGCAACCACCACACCCGCGGGTGTGGGCGGCCTGGCCCTGAGCACCCGGTTCCTGCAGAAGGGCGGGCTGAGCACGGCGCGCGCCACCGCCGCGGTGGCCCTGCAGCAGTCGGTACAGGTGATCGTGCACGTGATTCTGCTGATCCTGTTCAGCACCGCGGCAGGCGCCTCGGCCGACCTGTCCCATTTCGTACCGAGTTCGACCATCCTCTATCTGATCGCCGGACTTGCCCTCGGCCTCATCGGCGCATTCCTGGCGGTGCCCAAACTGCGCCGCTGGCTGGCCTCCTCGGTGCGGCCCAAACTCGAAGAGGTCACCGCCGACCTGGTCAAACTGGCCCGCGAACCCCAGCGGCTCGCCCTGATCGTGCTGGGCGCTGCGGGCACCACACTCGGTGCGGCCCTGGCACTTTGGGCCAGCGTCGAAGCCTTTGGCGGCACCACGTCATTCGTCACCGTCACCGTCGTGACGATGGTCGGCGGCACCCTGGCCTCGGCCGCCCCCACGCCCGGCGGTGTCGGCGCGGTCGAGGCGGCCCTGATCGGTGGTCTGGCAGCCTTCGGCGTGCCCGCCGCGATCGGCGTGCCTGCGGTGCTGCTCTACCGGGTGCTGACCTGCTGGCTGCCGGTGTTCATCGGATGGCCGGTGATGCGGTGGCTGACGAAGAACGAGATGATCTGACGCGCCTGTCGGTGTGTCGTGACCGTGTGTCGCGGCCGGGAAACAGGTACCGAGGTGCCCGCCTGTCAGCGACTTTTCAGCGACAAACGCCACATGTGCATCGTGAGCACCGGCGGTCACGGGTGCGACGTGAACGTGCGTCACTCAAGTGCGCATCAGCCTCGTACGCAACGGAATTCGGGTTGCCCAGCTATCAGCGACAGTGTCGCTGATAGGCGGGCACTGGACGGGTGAGACTGGTGAGGCCCATGGCACTGGATGGGCGAAAACGCTCAGCGACAATGGGTTTGACGGGGCAGACGCTACTGGTGTTGCGGTTGTCGCTGAGTTGTCGCTGACAGGCGGGCACATCGACTGCGCGCACGAACCGGCTAGATCGGCATCCGGTAGCCGAAGTATTCGTGGTCTTCGTTGTATCCGCCGCGGCCCCATCCGATGCCACGGAAATCCGCCACGAATTCGACCGCCTCGATCCACTTGACCTGTTTGAAGCCGAGTTCCAACTCGTTGCGCAACCGCAGTGGCGCACCGTGGGTTTCGGTGAGTGGTTCCCCGTTCATCTCGTAGGCCAGCAACGCCATCGGCTCCCGCATGTGCTCGACGCGGTGACAGTCGTAGTACCGGCCGTGACCAGGTTCGGCGCCGTCGGCGAACGAGTAGAACACCACCCATCGCGCCTCCGGTAGTGGCTGTACCAGCGCCAGGATGTCGGCCATCCGGACCCCGCCCCACTTGGCCACCCCCGACCAGCCCTGGATGCAGTAATGCTGAGTAATCTGTTCGCATTTGGGCAACGCCAACAACTCTCGATAGGACAGCGCAACCGGATTGGCCACCAGCCCTTCGACCCGAAGGGTGTACCGGCCCCAGCCACCGTCGCGCAATCGGCGATATTCTTCGCTGGCGGGTGACCGGCCGTTCGCCCACAGGTAGGGGCTGATGTCCTTGTCCCGATATGACGCTCGCGGATGGGCGCGCTCCATCCAGGCCTTGGCCCAGCCCACGACGAACCTTCCGACCGTCTGCACCACGCGTGGATAGCGCAGCGTCAACGGTGAGGCAGCCAGCCACAATCCGATCACCAGCGCGGCGGCCACGCCGAAAATGGCCAGCGCCCAATAGGATCGGGTGTCGCGACCGAAGGTGATGTGGTTGAGGTTGGCCAGGGCGCCGGTGCTGAGCACCATGGTGACGTGGGCGACGATGAACCCGACCATCCACAACCAGACCCCGAAATGGACGGTGCGGGCGACCTGCCGGTTCAACGGCCCCCGGCCGGTGCCGAACCGCGCTGCCACGGCCGGCGCCTGCAGCAATCCGGTGACGAACGCCAACGGTGCCGCAACGAACACGGTGATGAAGTAGGCCAGCACCTGCAGACCGTTGTAGACCGTGAAGCCCTGGTTCAGCGGGAAATCCAGCGACGCATACTGCACCGTGGCCGACACCGCATTGGGGAAGACATCCCACGACTGAGGCACGATCCGGCGCCACTGCCCGGTGGTGAACAGGAGTACGTAGAACACCCCGCCGTTGACCAGCCAGAGCAGGTCGAAGCTGAGATGCCACCACCGCGCCAGCCCGATGGAGTGACGAATACCCGGGATCCCCAACCACTTCGGCAGGGCCACCGCGTCATCCTTGGAGGTCCACACGTTCTGCACGTCGGCCTTGTCCATCCGGTCAGCCGGTACAGCTGCGCGCAACCGCAGCCACTCGGTCCCCGGACGGCAACCCGCATTCCCGTACAGCCGCGGGTGGTCGGCCAGGATCTGCAGTCCGGAACGCAGGATGAACATCATGAAGACGATGTTGAAGAAGTGCTGCCAGCGCAGCCACGCCGGGAAACCGGTGGTGACAGCGGGCGCGTAGCTGGTCGACGTACCGGGATACCGGGCGAGAAAATCCTGCATCCAGCTGTACTGGCGCAGTTGCTGGGCCACCGCGATGACGACAATCAGTCCCACGGCAGCCAGCGGCACCAACCACAACGCACTGACCCAGTGCCGACCCACGCGCACCGAAGGGAACCTGGCAGGCACCTGTGCGATACCTCCGGCGAATTGCCGTTCATCGACGCGTTCGCGCAGCGCCCCGGTGGGTCGATCATTATCTAGCAGCGCCTCCAAGCGGTTGTCGACGGCCATGCCCCGACCTCCTCATAACCGCACGCATTACAAGATCCACGGGAAGTTCCCGTACATCGGGAAGGTGTTGACGAACGGCGGAGCATCGTTGATCTGCGCGTTGCCCGGAGAAATGCACTCACTACCCACGTTGGTGGTGGTGCACGACTGTGGTGGCGGCGCGATGTGCTGACCGCCTGTCGGTACCGGTGTGGCTCCCGCGACGGGCGCCAAGATGAGCGACGCCGCGACGCCGGCCGTGGCCAGCGCGGCGGCAGGAACGATTCGCATGATCCGCCACCTTCCATATGTTTTTGTACGGACCATCCTCAAGGTAGTCCGGGCGGCTGGGCATTCCCTGTGGCCTAGGTGAGCGGATGCGAGAAGTTGGCGAAGAGGACGCCAGCGAATTCCGGTCGATCGGAGAAATCCGCGCACCCGGCCGCGCCCCGACAGTGCAATGATGATTTCTCATGGACAGCGCCGACCTAGCCGAGCTGATCCGCCGTGCCGACGCGACGCTCGCCGACATCGGCAAACTCCGCGCCGAGATTGCCGACCGCATCCACGCGGGCACCGACGAGGTGGTGACCCGGACGCTGCAGAGCGCGCCGCTGGAGCACCTGCGCCCCTATCTGGCGCGCGGTGCCCGCCTGGGCGGACTGGCCAACTCCGAGTACCGCACCGTCGCCGACGTCCACACCGTGCCCGCCCGGCTGCTGACCCAGGTGCCCGGGGTCGACATCGAGGCCGCCCGGTCCGTCCAGTCCGCCGCCCAGGCCATGGCCGACCACATCCGCACCACCACCCGCCTCCGGCTGCGGGAAGACGACACCGAACTGCTGACCTCGCTGCTGACCCTCGTCCACACCGACGCACCGGTCAAACAGTTGCGGCGGCTGATGCCGCGGCTTCGCAGCCACACGGCTTCAGATCAGTTGCGCGAATCGGTCGGCGAACTGCTCGTCCGGATCGAGGAGGCCCACCACGCACCGGGCGACCCGTGGCGTTCGTACCGCGCCGACCCTCGCCCGGTCGATCGGCTGCTCAGTGAATTTGCCTCGGGGACAACCGATGTGGATGCCGCGCAGGGTTTCGTCGGGACGGAGGTGGTGGCCCAGGTGGAGCAGACCGTGCTGAACCGCTCCCTGCTGAACACCCAATTGCGCGGATACCAGGAGTTCGGCGCTCGATATGCGGTCGCCCGCGAGCGGGTCCTCCTGTGCGACGACCTGGGTCTCGGCAAAACCGTGCAGGCACTGGCGGTGGCCGCACATCTGGCCGCCGCCGAGCAGCTTCGTCACGCGCTGGTGATCTGCCAGCCCAACACCGGACTGCATTGGGCCGCTGAGACCGCCAAACACACCGCGTTGCGGGCAGTCGAGATCCGCGGCAGCGAACGCGACGCCCGTCTTGAGAGGTGGAAGGCCGCCGGCGGCGTGGCCATCGTCTCCTATGACACCTTGCAGCGCATCAAGTTGCCCGAGCGGCCCGGCCTGGTGATCGTCGACGAGGCCCATCTGCTCCGCGACCCGAAGTCTGACCGGGCCCGCGCCGTCCGCAATGTGCTGACCTCCGACAACCGCGTGCTGTTCCTGTCCGGCGTGCCGATGCACCAGCGGATAGGCGGCTTTCGCCACCTCGCCGATTTCCTGCAACCCGACGTCGCGGGCAAGGTCGCACCCAACGCGGGTGACCGCGGGTCGATCGCATTCCGTCGCGCAGTGGACCAGGTTTACCTGCGACGGGACTACCGCGACGTGGTGGACGAACTGCCGGTGCGAATAGCCACCGAGGAGTGGGTACGGCCCAGCCGCGCGGACCGCGAGCGCTACCGGCAGGCGGTCAACAGCGGCAACTTCAGCGCCATCCGGCAGGGCATGTGGCCGTCCGGTTCGCCGACCCCGGCCGCCAAGCTGGACCGGCTCGTCGAGCTCACCAACGAGGCCCACATCAACGGGGCGAAAGTGGTGGTGTTCTCACACTTCCCCGCGGTACTCGAGGTAGTTCGGAAAGCTTTGCCAGCCAACATCTTCGGCACTGTCGATGCGTCAGTGCCGGATCAGCAGGCCGTGATCGACGCGTTCGCCACCGACCGCGGCCCGGCCACACTGCTGGTCCATATCGGTGCAGGCAAGCTGGACCTTCGCGAGCTGAACGCGCCCGCGGTGTTCATCATCACCGAGCCGCAGTGGCAGCCACGCACCGAACGCCAGGTGATCGGACGCACCCAGCGGCTCAGCGAACTGCCCACCGTGCGGGTCTACCGCCTTTTGGCCAGGGGCACCGTCGACGAACCGATCCGCCGCCTCGCGCAGCAACCTGACGCTCCGCCCCCTCATCAGGACGAGGTCGTGCGGGCCGAACAGGCCCGACTCGCCCGAGCCGGACTCACCGCCAAGTTCAGTGGAACCGGTTGATGATCGGGATGCGTTCGATGATCCGGTCCCGCAACCGCGGCTGCGGATACGTGACCGGAGGCGGCACGTACGGCGGCGGGGTGTACACCGGGGCCGGCGGCGGCACGTAGACAGGAGCCGGTGCGGGCGGGGTATACGCAGGCGCCGGAGCGGCTGGCGGCAGCTGGGCGGGCGGCGGTTGTGCCGGCGGATTCGCCGCCTCGACCGCCTGAGCCGGCGGTGGGGCAGCCGGAGGGTGCGGCGGCGCTGCCGGTGGCGGCTTGGTGATGGCCTTGTCCACCGGCTTCTGAACCGGTTTCGGTGCCGGCCCGGCCTCGGGAGCCGACTCGTGGATGCTGGACGCCTGCGCGGTTTCCGATACCGCTCCGGGGTGCAGGTGCAGCCCGATCGCGGCCGAAGTCGCGACGACGAGAGTCACCAGGGCACCGCCGACGACGGACGACAGCGCGCCGACCTTGGTCCAGTGCACTGCTTTGACGGGCGTGGCAACGGTATTCACTGCCAGCGCCGCCGCCAGGCCCGCGCCGCGCGCGAAAGCCAGGTCGGATTCGGCGGCGGTGATCACCGAAGCGGGAATGGACTCGACCAGATCGGCCACCACCGGACCATGCGCATCCGAGCCCAGGATGAACATCGCGCTGATCGGCCGGCCGGTGAGGGACAAGAGTCCGGCGATGTCGGCGACGAAGTTCTCGGAACGCTCGATGCGGTCGGCGCTGACATCGTCGGGGGTCACGATCGCCACCACGGCGGCGTCCGGTTCGACGATGCAGACGGCGATGTCGTCGTGCTCGGTGATCTCGGCGATGCCGCTGGCCAGCATTCCGGCCGCCTCGATCTCCGAAACCGCGAAGACATTTCCGTAGCCGCGGGCATCCAGGGACTGCATGATGTGACCGGCCAGCGGCGCAGCGTCGTTGGTCCACGTCACACCGATCGCGTGAAGGCGGTGTCCGCCATCGAGTTCGGTGTCGTCCACCAGCCCGCGCAGCAGGCCGTCGGGGTTGTAACCGGCAGCGTCGTCGAGGGAGATCGCGCCGCGGTCGACCGGACGCCCCTCCCCCGTCGTGCCTTCGACGAGCACCCATCGAACGGCTCTCGAAGTCATCGCGAGGCCGAGCACGAGATCCATACCGATCCCCCGATCTGCCTAGTCAGTCTTCAGTCAGGTTACCGGTGTGACGCCGCTTACACGTGGGTGCGGCAATCTACGCGCAAACGCTTTCTCTTGCTCGGTGCCACACCGAAACGGCTGTGCACCATAAGCTCGCTGCGTATGAGGTACATCGCCGCAGTCGTGGCCGCCACGTCCGTATTGGCCGGATGCACCGTGGCGGGCAAGCCCACGGCGGCTCCGGTGACCGACGAATGGCGACAGGCCGTCATCGATGCGGTCGCCGGGCTCGGGACGCAGCTGGGCCCGATCGGCAATGCGATGGTGACGCCGGGCCGTATGACCGACTACGGCGCGCTGCACAACGCGTGCACCGACTTGCGCACGTACGTCGACTCGATCCAGCGCAAGGTGCTGCCCGGGCCCGACGTCGCGGTCAACAACGCGCTCGGGGCGGGCTTCGAAAGCTTCCGCAGCATGGCCGACCAGTGTGTGGCGTTGACGCCGGCAAACAGTTCCGCCCGGTTGACGAAGTTGGGCGACACCATCGACGAAGCCCATCTGCACATCAACGAAGGCCTCAAGCTCCTCGGTGTCGACGTCCCCAAACGCTGAACAGCTCAAAAGTGATCGAGAACTCAGCCAGTTAATTAGGTTTCCGTAGCGATTGTGTTCAACAATTGTTTACCGTGTCGTTACAGTTCCTCCTGCTGTGCATCGTCGTATTCACCGCATTGATGTTCGACTTCACGAACGGTTTTCACGACACCGGCAATGCGATGGCGACATCGATCGCCAGCGGAGCGCTCAAACCACGCACAGCCGTGGCACTGTCGGCCCTGTTGAACCTCGTCGGCGCGTTTCTCTCCACCGCCGTGGCTGCCACGATCGCCAAGGGTCTCGTCGACGCTGATCTGGTCACTCTCGAGCTGGTGTTCGCCGGGCTCGTCGGCAGCATCCTGTGGAATCTGTTCACCTGGTTGCTGGGTATTCCGTCCAGCTCGTCCCACGCGCTCATCGGCGGCATCGTCGGTGCGATGATCGCCGCCGCCGGCGGTCACGGCGTGATCTGGCACGGGGTGGTCTCTACGGTCATCGTGCCCGCCGTGCTCTCGCCCCTGATCGCCGGCGTGGTGGCCTGCATCGCCAGCTGGCTGGTCTACCGCGTGATCCGCGGCCTGCCCAAGGACCGCACGATCGCCGCGTTCCGCTACGGCCAGATCGGTTCTGCTTCCCTGATCTCACTGGCCCACGGCACCAACGACGCCCAGAAGACGATGGGCATCATCTTCCTGGCCTTGATCTCGTACGGTGCGGTGGACGAATCCGCGACCATGCCGCCGTTCTGGGTGATCGCCGCCTGCGCCGTCGCCATCGCCCTGGGCACCCTCTCGGGTGGTTGGCGCGTGATCCGCACCCTCGGCAAGGGTCTGGTCGACACCGAGGCACCGCAGGGCATGGCCGCCGAAGTGTCCTCGGCGGCAACCATTCTGCTGTCCAGCCACTTCGGTTACTCGCTGTCCACGACCCACGTGGCGACCGGGTCGATCCTCGGCAGCGGACTGGGCCGACGTACCCAGGTGCGGTGGGCCGTCGCGCGCAACATGGCCACCGCCTGGCTGATCACGCTGCCCGCCGCCGGATTGGTGGGTGCACTCACCTACTTCCTCGTGCACGGGATCGGCGGCTTCGCCGGGCCATTGGTGGGATTCGTAGGCCTGATCGCGGCAACCGTGCCCATCTGGCTCAAGTCACGGAAACCGCCCATCGACCACAAGAACGTCAACGACGCATGGCAGGGCAGCCTCACCGCGGTCGAGGGCAAGTAGGGACGGGCACATGACCAACTGGATCAATCTCGTTGCCGTCGCCAAGATCCTGCTCTTCGGGCTGGCGGTGGGCGCGTCGGTGCCCACCCTGTTCGCCATCGGCGTCCGGCTGCACATCGCCGGCGATGTCGCCGATGGCCCCGCCGCGGCGGGCCGTCGGCGCCTGCTGCTGGTTCTCAGCTGGGTGATGTTCGCATTGGTGCTGGTCGTGGTCGTCGTCGGCGTCTTGTACATCGCCAACAGCTTCATCGGCCATCACACCGGCGCCTACGTCTTCGGCAACAACGCGCAGCACTAGGCCGCGGGTCCGCAGTCGATCTGCCGGGTCAGGCCAGCGGCGCAATCGGGGCCGGCGCGACCGGCGCGGGCGCAGCGGGGCTGTGGGCAGGGGCCGGACCGGGTAGGTTCTGCGGCGCCGGGCCCATGTGCTGCGCCGGCTGGACCGGCGGCGCGACCCGAGACGGCTGCGATGGCCCGGTACCGACGAGCGTGGCCGTCAGAGGCTGCCGTGCCGCGTCTTGCGCCCATTCATCCTGAAGCTTGCTCGCCGCGAATGCCGCCCCCTGGTTCACCAGGCCGGTTCCGGCGTACTCGGTGTGGACACCGAAGCTTCTGCCTTGAGGGTCGCACACGAGGTCGTTGTCGACGCAGAGGTCGATGGCCTTGGCCGCGTAATACGGGCCGACCACAACCGACGGATTGTTGAGCACCCTCATGAAACGCGGTGACGGCTTGCCGAACAACGCGACTGCCGCCACGTGGTCAGCCACCTCCGGCGGCATCGGCGCCGGGACGTCGGCCACCGAAACCCCGTCAGGCACAACACTGGCCGTCACGAAGCCGATGACCGCCGCGCCCTGAGAAAAGCCACCGAGCACCATCTTGGTGTCGGGGCAGTTGGCGGCGGTGGCCATGATGTGTGCTCGGGCGTCCGCGATTCCCTGTACAGCGGTTGGGAAGTCGGTGGTGGCGGGGTAATCGACGGGATACACCTCCACCGATTTCGCGCCGACGTTGGCACGCAACGAGTTGACGAACGCCTCCCCCGTATCCCCTACTCCCGGCGCTTCCATGGTGCCGCGGGCGAATATCACCTCGGCATCCGGACACGGTGCCGCAATGGCGGACGGCATCGCGAAATTGCTCGCCATGGAAGCCGCCCCCGCCATGACGGCTACCAAACCGGCGCTTCCGAATTTCCCCACTAATGCACTGTGACATAAAGCCGCATTGAGCGCGCTTCGAGCAAGCGTAGGCATAGAATTCCCTCAAGAACCAAAGAGAATTCTCAGAAAACCGTTGCGAAGGCTCGGACGCCACCCCGGTTTTCACTTCAGCGCGTCGAAGGCCGTTCTACCCCAGCACGTTTCGCTTTCGTCAGCCAAATCTTCGCGAATCCCGCCCGACAATTCGGTTTCTTTCCGGCACACTTTTCCGCCGTGACGCGCGAAGACTGCGCGGCCGGTTCATCGCATTTCGGCACCTTAAGGGCCCCGGAAGTGGCACTGTCTTTTCTGGCGTGACGGCAAGGAATGCGGCCAGCGAGAAAAGGAACATGAATGGCGAGTCGGGGGGAGTCGTCGCGCGCCGCGCGCCGGCAGCACAGGTCATCCAGGTGGGCAGCGACGCTGCTGACGAGCGTCGTCGTCGCGGCGTCGGCGGTAGTCACCGTCAGCACTCAAACCGCCACCTACAGCGCCACGGTCCGGTTGGCCGGGACGACGATTGGAGTTGGTCCATCTTTCGAACCGTTCGGGCTGAGCTTCCCGCTGATGTTCTACGGAACCATCGTCCCTGAAGGCGATTCGTTCCATACCGTGCCCTACCCCGCGCAGCTCACCATCAGCCTGCCGATCATCTCGGACCTACCGGTGTTGTCACACCTCCCGTATTGGCCGCAATCCCTGAAGAGATCCGAGGCGATCGGGGCGGGTTACCTGGAGCAGGACATCGCCAACATGCCCGCCGGTGACAAGATCACGATCATCGGCATATCGCAGGGCACACAGGTCGCCGAGATCGCGCGCGCCGATATGGCCAGAGATCCGAAATACGTTGCCAATGCCGACAACTACGAGTTCATTTTCATCGGCAATCCGTATCAGCCCAACGGAGGCATCCTCACCCGGCTGACATCCTGGAGCGACATGCCGGTGCTCGGCGACCTCTTCCCGTTCGGCCGGCCCGGGCCTTCGGACAGCCCGTTCAAGACGACCTATTACCAGAACCAGTACGACGGGGTCGCCGATTTCCCCGCGTATTTCAACGTGCTGTCCCTCGTCAACTCCTTCGCCGGACAGGCCTTCGGACACGCCTTCCCCGGCTATGTGCTGGAGTACCCCGACGCGCCCAACGCCGTCACCACCCAGGTCGGCAACACCACCTACGTGACGCTCCCGCAATACCTTCCGCTGCTGGCACCGCTGAGAATCCCTGCATCGCTCGTCGGCGCAGAACGATTCGTCGACGCCATGGACCCGGTCCTGCGCGTCTTCGTCGAAATGGGCTATGACCGCACCGCCGACCCCAGCCGGGTCAAAGAATTCAGTTGGATAACCCCTGACGAGAAACTGCAGGAAGCACTGAATGAATTGCCGCGCGCGTTCCAGCAATCGATGGCCATTCTCGGCGGCGAGAAATACGTCCCGACCCTGCCCCAGCCCGTCGTCTCGGACGCAGAACCCGAAACCCCGGTGACCCCACACCCGGCGGAGCCGGTGGACACCTCTCCCTTGGGCCAAGCCGTACGACAGGCACTGACCGACGTGGCGAAGGCGGTGTCGGACGCAAGCCGACCGGTAGCGAAGATGATGCAGGCCATCGGCGGTAGAGGCAGTCGAACGGTGCGGGAGCCGGTTGGACCGGTAGGCGAATCCGCGGGATCGAACCGCCTCAAGCGACCCGCGACGACGCCGACGGACGCGCGCCACTCTCCCGTACAGCGGTTGCGACCGGTCGGCGAAACGAAGCGTCCCGACCGCGATTCCGTGCGCTCGACCCTCCGGTCGGCGATCGGCTCAGCCGAGAAGACTCCGAAATCCGGACATGCTCAACGTCACCGCCCCTCGACACACAAGAGTGGTCGTGCCAGCTGAGCCTCGGGCTGTCGTCCGACGACGAGAGGGCACCTGACCGCACTACACTCCGGGCCATGGGTAGACCGCCGGCGGCTTCCGGCGAACGCGCAACCTCGGAGCCGGCCGCAAAACCCCGCGGACAGCGCACGATCCGCGGACTCGACGCCGAGCAGCGTCGCGCCCACCGCCGTGAGCAGTTGTTGACGGCCGCCTTCGAGCTGATCGCGCGCGACGGCTACGCCAACACCTCGATCGAGCAGATCTGCCAGACGGCCTATGTCGGCAACAAGGCGTTCTACGAGGTGTTCGACAGCAAAGAGGACTGCTACCTGGCGCTGCTCGCCCAAATCGCCGCACAGATCGAGGAGAAAGCCGTCGAGGCCCTCGCCGACGCGCCGGACGATCCCGACGAAACCGTCCACCGGCTGCTGTCGGCGTTCGCCCACGCGCTCGTCGACGATCCTCGAGTCGCGGTGGTGGCCTTCGGCGAGTGTGCGGGCATCTCGCCACGCGTCGAGCGGCTGCGCCGCGAGAATCGGCGCTGGACCGCGAGCTTTCTCGAGAATCTGTGGCGGCAGCGCGAGTTTCCCTGCCTGTCCGACACCGGCTCGGTCGACTACCACGCCTTGGCCGTGTCGACCGTCGGCGGGCTGTTCGAAAGCGTGGCGGACTGGCTGCACCAAAGGGAAACCGACAGTGCTTCGCCTCCGACCATCGACACTCTGATCAGCAACCTGACGAGCTTCGTCGGGGTGGTTCGCGCCGGAATTGCCGCGTCCGCGCGCTGAATCTGCAAACGATCGTTTGCAACAAGGATCCTTTTTACGAAAAGTGACTCTTGTCATAAATCGCTACCCGCTGGTAATTTTCCGGCAGCATGCGACGTGGCGCGCATCACATCAAGTTCCTCCCGCGCTGGTCACACGCTCCGATGTTCCGGCCGCACCACCGGGGACGGCCGCTCACCACGATGAGGAAGAAGGAACGGCATGAGGGGTTGGGGTCGGGGGGAGTCGTCGCGCAAGGCGCGCCGGCAGCGCGGTTCGCGGCGATGGGGCTCGATGCTGCTGACCGGCGGAGTCGTCGTCGCGGTGTCGGCAGGCGTCACCGTCAGTACGCCTGAGGCCGTCTACATTGCCGCGGTTCGACTGGTCGGCACGACGATCGGCGTCGGCCCCTCCTTCGACGGGTTCGGGTTGAGCGTTCCGATGTTCTTCTACGGGAGCACGGTGCCCGAAGGCGACTCGTTCCACACCGTCCCCTACCCGGCCCAGATCAATCTCGAGATCCCGGTCATCTCCGATCTGCCCGGACTGTCCGACATTCCGTACTGGCCACACTCGCTCAAACGGTCCGAGCAGATCGGGGCCGGCTACCTCCAGCAGGACATCGCCAATACCCCGGCTGACGACAAGATCACGATCATCGGCATGTCACAGGGGACCGAGGTGGCAGAGATCGTGCGCGCCGAGATGGCCAAGGACCCGAAATATGTTGCCAACGCCGACAATTACGAGTTCGTCTTCATCGGCGATCCGTATCAGCCCAACGGCGGCATCCTGGCCCGCTTCACCTCATGGAGCGACGTGCCCGTGCTCGGCGACCTCTTCCCACTCGGCCGTCCCGGGCCTTCGGACAGCCCGTTCAAGACGACCTATTACCAGAACCAGTACGACGGCTTCGCCGATTTCCCGGCGTATTTCAACGCACTGGCCATCGCGAACGCCCTCGCCGGGATCGTGTTCCAGCACGTCTTCCCCGGCTACGTCCTCGAACGTCCCGACGCGCCCAACGCCGTCACCACCCAGGTCGGCAACACCACCTACGTGACGCTGCCCCAGTACCTTCCGCTGCTGGCACCGCTGAGAATCCCCGCGTCGCTGATCGGCGCCGAACGATTCGTCGACGCCATGGACCCGGTGCTGCGCGTCTTCGTCGAAATGGGTTACGACCGCACCGCAGATCCAAGCCAGGTCAAGGAATTCGGCTGGGTTACCCCACCGGAGAAGATCCACGAAGCGCTCAACGCGCTACCGGCGGCGTTCGAGCAATCGCTGGCGATCCTGGGCGGCGAGAAGTACACCCCCACGCTGCCCCAGCCCGTCGTCTCCGGTACCCAACCCGAGACGCCCGTGACCGAACACCCGATAGACCCGGTGGGCACCTCGCCGGTCGAGCAAGGTGTACGCCACACGGTCGAGGACGTGGCGGCAGCACTGTCGGATGCCACCCGCCCACTGGCCAAGGTGCTGCAGGCCATCGGCGGGGCCACCGCCCCACACAAGACCGTCGACCCGGCCGACAGCACAGTCGAGGCCGTGGGCGAGACAGGCGAGCAGCCGACGTCCACCCCGGTGAGCCGTAATCCGCGCCCCCGATCCGAGGCGTCCGGCACCGACTCCGCACCGCGGTTGCGTGTCGTCAGGGACACCGACGATTCGGATACGCGCACGCCCGCACCCAAGCCCGTGCCCGGCAAGGACCGGCCCGACCGGACATCTGTGCGGGCCGCCGCCAAGCACGCGGCGAAGGAAGCCACGAAATCGGCGGAAGCCAAGCGTGACCGGCCCGCCAAGCGCCAGAGCGCCAAGGCCGGTTAACGCTACGACGGCGGGCGCTGCGGACGACGCTGGATCCGCAGCGCCTGCGTCGGCACCTGAAGATCGGTGGTCGGCGGCACAGCCAGCACTGTCATCGAATCCTCTTTGAGGCGAACGATTCTCGGGACCGCAGCGGCACGCGGTTGCCGGACGATGGTCGGCGGCGCGAATTCTCCGGCGGTGCCGTTCGACGGGACGACCTCCGTCGGCGGTTCCGCGACCGCAGGCTTGGCCGAACGGGTTTCGCGCCGCACCAGGTAGCCGGCGAATGGCCCGGTGAAGACCATGACCGCCAGCACGAGCAGGCTCAGCACACACACGGTGACATCGAAGGTGCTGGTGATCTGTTGGGCCAGGTTGTTGCCGTAGATCGCCGCGGGCGCGGGGCCGGCATAGCGCGGTGCCAGCGCCACCCCGATGGCCACGTTCGCCACGGTGAAGACGAACAGCACCGCGCTGAACGCCGCCGCCACGGTCGTCGACGTCAATCCCCTGTCGAGCTGGCGGTGCAGCCACCGCGCGACCAACGCGGTCACCAGGTTGAACACCGCCATCGCAACCGTGTCATATGGCGCGCGAGGCAGGTCGAGAGACGAGGCGATCAGAAAGTCGACGACCCGCAGAGCGGCCGCCGCGAACGCCCAGAACGCGATGAGCGTCAGGCACTTCTGCGCGGCACCCCGGTAGGCCCCGATGGTCGGCGGCTTGATCAGAAAGACCGCGTACAGCGTCGTGGGCGCAACGATCGCGGCAGCGGCGGCCCAGGCGAGATAGCCCTCGTAGCCCACGGCCGCCGTCGAGGTGTTCTGGGCGATGCCGTGAAACGCGTCGATGTCGCGGCCGATTCCGGTCAGCCACACCAGGGTGGCCGCGATCGCGCCCGAGACACCGATGGCCGTCGTGGCCAGCCGAGCTGCGCCGGTCCGCTCGGTCAGCCAGCGAGAGGCGAGAACCAGCGCGATCATCGCCTCCGCGCCGTAGAGCAACGTGGTGACGATGACGGCGATGTCATGTCCGCCGAACTCCACCTGTGTGACGAACAGGTACCGCAGCCGCCAGTAGAGATTGAACGCGACCGACAGCGTCGCCAACGCGATCGACAGAAAACCGATCACCCGCGCCACCGCATACCAGCGCCGAAACTTGTTGTCCTCGACCGTGATCGACGTGATGGGCGGCTGCCCCGCCAACAACGCACCCGCGACACCGAGCAGCATGCCTGGACCCACCCCCGGAGGGACGGCACCGGTACCGCCACCGCGCACCGTCTGCGCCACGTGATAGCCGACGAAGCACACGACCACCAGCAGGTAGGCGGCGCTGAGCGCGAGCCGGACCCGACTGGTGCGCCGGACATCCGAGCGGCCGCCGCCGAGACGGAACGGTCCAAAATGCGGCGCCAGCGCGGCGGCGATCGCCAGCAGCGTCACGATGGCCAGCATCACGAACGTCGAACCGGCGCTGCCGGGGACACCGACACCGAACTCGAGATTCCACGGCAGCAGCATCGCTCCGACGAGCAACACCACGGCAAGGCCGTCGCGCACCCGGTTGGTGCGGATGGGTACGTAACCGACCCGGGCCGGCCGCCGGCCGGCGCAGCCACCGTCGCCACCTGGACGGTGGCGGACGGGTCGTAACGCTCGTCGCTCACGTACCGATTCCTCTCTATGAGTGACACCGCACGGACCCAACCAGCGTGCTCACTTTTGCTCCGGCGCACAAGCAGCGCTGGCAGCCGCGGTCGTTTCGGCCAATCAGGTTCGCCGAAACTGTGCGGTAGCTTGGATTTGTCCGTCGGGGCCCCTACAAGATGCACGAAGCAAGGAGAAGAACCGTGGACGTAGTCCTCGGGGTGGCGGTCACCGGGCGTGTGGCGCGCTTGGCCATGATCGGATCGCCCGCGAGCGGCGGCCAGGTTCTGGATCAGTACGCGCTGGATCTGCCCGACGACCTCGTTGCCGAGATGTCAGAGCTTGCCGAGACCATCATCGGCACCTACCGCGCGGTGACCGAGTCCGGCAACCAGGTTGCCGCGACCCGACTGTGCCTGCCCGACGATTCGGCCGCCGATACGCTGCGCCAGACCGTGCTCGACGCCGGGGTGCCGAACGTCGAGGTGGTGACCGAAGCCGAAGCCGCAGCGGCCCTGGCCCGCAGTGTGGGCGCTGACGCCGCACTACTGCTGGCCGACGACGACACCGTGTCACTGACGACCGTGGGTGACCACACCGCGGCTCCCGCGCCGGCGTTGACGACCCTGGCCACCATGCCGATCGGCACCGCCGGGCCCGCCGCCGCGTGCGCCGCTGTGCTCAACCGGGTGCCCGCCGACGAGGCTCCCGGACGGGTGCTGCTGGTCGGTCAACGCCTTGACCTCGATTCCGTTGCGGCAGAGCTTCGTTCGACCGCACCAATCGAGGTGGCCCCCGATGCCGGTTATGCGATTGCCCGGGGAGCGGCCCAGCTGGTCGGCGACACCGCGCCGGCCAGCGCGTCCACTCAGATGGCGCCCGTGGTCGGCGTGCCGCAAGATCCGACCCAGATGGCCCCGGCAGCCTCCGACGCAACCCAGATGGCACCGGCTTCAGAGGCCACTCAGATGGCCCCGATGGCTCCTGCCGCCGATGCCACGCAGATGGCGCCCGCACAGGCGGATTCCGCTGCCGTCGGGCCGGATCTGGCGTACTCCCAAGAGCCCGAGGACCAACCCTGGGCCGACGAGATGCCGATGGACGCGGTCAACGAGTTCGTCCCCGAGCAGGATGACGACCCGGATTACACGACCGTCATCGCACCGCCACCGCCACGGATGCTGTTGATGGGCAGCGCCCTGGGCTTCGTGGTGGTGAGCTTCGCCACGCTGGCCACTGCGGTCGCGATCAACGTCCGACCGACAGCCGACGTGCGCGCCCAGCCCGCACCCACCGAGCAGGCTCAGACCGTGCCCGGCAACTATCTGCCGCCGGTCCCGCACGAACCGGATCCCGTGGCCCTTCCCGTCTCGGTGCTGACGCCGCCACCGGCCGCTCCCGCGGCACCCAAGGTGCGCCAGGGCACGGGTGATCTGCCGGTCAACCAGGCACCTGCTCCGGTGGCCCCGCCGGTCGCGCCTCCGGTACAGCCGGCGCCCCCTCCGGTTGCTCCGCCGGCGCCGGTTCCGGTCCCTGTGCCGGTGCCTATCCCGATCCCGCTGCCTCCGGTGGTGTGGCCGACGGTTCCGACCTGGTCTCCGCCGACGACGCCTCCGACGACTCCGCCGACAACGACGGCACCGCCCACGACGACCACTCCGCCGACGACGACCACCGCGCCGCCGACCACCACGGCACCGCCCACGACGACGGCTCCGCCCACCACCACCGCACCGCCTACCACCACGGCGCCACCCACGACCACGGCTCCGCCGACCACCACGGTGGCTCCGACCCGTACGTCAGCCCAGGAGACCGTGCCGCCGATCGAGGTGCCGACCCACACCGCACCGGCATACACCCCGCCGGTGGAACAGCCGACATACCAGGCTCCGGCGACGACAGTGGCACCGCAGTCGCCATTCGGCGGTGGTGAGTCCTCTTACGGGAGCGGATCGTCGTCGAGCGGTGACTCGTCAACCGGTTCTTCGTCGAGCGGTGGACTCTTCGGGAGCGGGAGTGGGAGCGGGAGTGGCTCAGGCAGCTCACCGGTGACGACGATGCCGGGCAGTCGGTAGACCGGGCGAACCTCGTCAGGCCAGGCTCCTGCAGGACCGGTGACTCCGGGCCTCTCTATCTTGGACACTGACGTCCATTCATCCGGAAGGAACGCCGAAGTGGCCAAGAAGCGCTGGAATGACCTGTCCCCCACCGCCAAGACGACCGTGATCGCGATGGCCGCAGTGGACGCCGGGCTGCGGGCCTGGGCGCTGCGTGACCTCGCCGGCCGCGACGCGAGCCGGATCAACGGGCCGAAGTGGTTGTGGGGCAGTGCCCTCGGGATGCTGACCACGTCCGGCGTGCTGCCCGTGGCCTACCTCGTTGTCGGACGTAGGTCCTGAGCCCTCAGCCCAGGACCTACGTGCCCTTCACGTTGAGCACCTGACGGAGCTCATGCTCGATCTCGATCAGGCTCGCGGCGTCAGCCATGACGACATCGATGTCCTTGTACGCGTCAGGGATCTCGTCGACCCACTGCTCACCGTGGCGGTATTCGATGCCCCGCATCCGCTGGGCGAGGTCGTCGGCGGTGAAACGGCGACGTGCCTCGTTCCGGGAGAACCGGCGTCCGGCGCCGTGCGGCGCTGAGCACAATCCGGCGGGGTTGCCCTTGCCGCGCACGACGTACGACCGGGTCCCCATGCTGCCGGGAATCAGGCCCATGACGCCGTTGTGGGCATCGATGGCGCCCTTGCGGGTCAGCCACACCTCACGGCCACCGTGGTGTTCCTTGCGGGTGTAGTTGTGATGGGTGTTTATACGTTCCACCTCGAAATCGCCCGCCGTCCTCGGCTGGTCCAGACGGGCGTAACCCATCCACGCCGCGAACACCCACATGTAGCGGTCCATCATCTCGGCGCGGTTCTCGAAGGCGAACCGCTGCGCCCAGTTGAGGTCGCGCAGGTACTCGGAGAACTCCCGGGTGCCCTGAGGGAGGTACGCCAGGTCGGGGTTGGGCAGATCGATCCACCACCGCTTCATGAGCTTCTGCGCGATCCTGATGTGCTTCTGCGCGATCTTGTTTCCGACGCCACGGGAGCCAGAGTGCAGAAACAGCCATACCCGGTCGTCCTGGTCCAGGCACAGTTCGATGAAGTGGTTGCCGCCGCCGAGGGAGCCGAGTTGCTCGCGCCACTTCGGCGAGTGGGAAAGGTCGATGCCACCGTCGCTGGCCAAGTGCTCCAGATCGGTGATCCGCCCGGCCGTGAACGGGAACCGGGCGAGCGTGTCGTTGTAGTTGCCCGGTGACAGCGGGATCGCCGTCTCGATCGCCGACCGCAAGGCCGCCAGATCACGTCCCTGGATATCGGTGGCGGAGAACTCGGTGCGGGCCGCGATCATCCCGCAGCCGATGTCCACACCGACGGCCGCAGGGATCACGGCGTCGATGGTGGGGATGACCGTGCCGATGGCCGACCCCTTTCCACTGTGGGCATCGGGCATCAGAGCGACATGGGGATGCACGAACGGCATCGACGCGGTCTGCTTCGCCTGTTCGATGGTGTTGTCGTCGATGTGGCTGGCGAAGTTCAACAGCTTGTGGTCGACGACGCGATGCGTAGTCATGACGTCGATTCTGCCGACGCTGTCGAGAGGTTTGTTTAGGCTGGTCGAGAGCCGGGCATCAACTCACGGGCAAGCGGGCGGATTCCCCCTGCGTGGACACGGATTCCCGGCTTGCCGAGGGCGGTTGCGTCGCGCAACACTTGGCGCGGATTTGACGGAAACCAGTACCGGCGCGCCAGAATAGAGTTCGAATCGCGTAGGCATTGTCGGCACCGGGGGGTCCGATGAAAATTGGTTGGTATGTGTTCATGCACCGCCCTGACGGTGGCGTGATGCCTATCGCTGGGTTCTGGCGCAAACGCACCGCGCTCAAGTGGGCCGAAGAACACGCAGAACCGGACCACCGCCTTGAGGTCCAGCGTTTCAGCTGGTGGTCACCCGACACTGCCGGCCAGCGGCCGGTATCAGACCCGGCAAGCCGATGCCAAGGATCTGACGACCCCCGCTAGGTATCCGAACCGAACCCCACAGAAACCAAACAGGCCCCCTCGAAAGGGGGCCTGACTTGGGTGGCAGATGCAGGATTCGAACCTGCGTAGGCGTAAGCCGACGGATTTACAGTCCGCTCCCATTGGCCGCTCGGGCAATCTGCCTTGGTGGTGCCCCGCCCCGTTTCCGGTTTGGTGCGACTAGCAGGGTACAACGAGGATGTACCTAAGTTACAAACCGGCAGCATTTACCGAGGAAAGAGGAGGGGCGTCCAATGGCGGACTCAAGCTTCGACGTCGTCAGCAAGGTCGACCGCCAGGAGGTCGATAACGCGCTCAACCAGGCCGCCAAGGAGCTGTCCACCCGGTTCGACTTCCGCGGCACCGATACGAGCATCGCCTGGAAGGGCGAAGAGGTGATCGAACTCACCTCCAGCACGGAGGAGCGCGTCAAGGCCGCCGTCGACGTCTTCAAGGAAAAATTGGTCCGCCGCGACATCTCGATGAAGGCGTTCGATGCCGGCGAGCCCCAGGCCAGCGGCAAGACCTACAAGGTGACCGGCGACATCAAGCAGGGCATCAGCAGCGAGCAGGCCAAGAAGATCACCAAGATCATCCGCGACGAGGGCCCGAAGGGCGTCAAGGCGCAGATCCAGGGCGACGAGATCCGGGTCAGCTCCAAGAAGCGCGACGACCTGCAGGCCGTCATCGCCTTGCTCAAGGGCTCCGACCTCGACGTGGCGCTGCAGTTCGTCAACTACCGCTAGCGCACACCGTTGAGGCTGCGTTGAGGGCGCCGCCTACTCGAAGTTCGGCGCCCTCACCGCAGACTCACGCGCTGGTTTCAGCCGCCGTCGCCGAGTAGCGGCTGGGCCGGTGCGCCAGCCCGTAGTGTCCGCACAGCGTCGTGGCGGTGTAGTCGGTGCGAAACAGGCCGCGGTGCTGCAGGATCGGCACCACCTGTCCGACGAAATCTTCCAGACCACCGGGCAGATACGGCGGCATGATGTTGAAACCGTCGGCGGCCCCCTCGGTGAACCACAGCTCGAGGTTGTCAGCCACCTGCTCGGCGGTGCCGGCGAACGTCCGGTGCCCGCGGCCGCCGCCGAGTTTGGCGATCAGCTGCCGCACCGTCAGCGACTCACTGCTGGCCAGGTCTTTCACCAGTTGGTAGCGGCTCTTGTTGCCCTGGATCTGCTCGATGGGTGGCAGCGCGGGCAACGGCGCGTCGAGCGCGTGCGCAGTCAGGTCCACGCCGAGCATCTGCGAGAGCTGACGCAGCGAGTACTCGGGCGAGATCAGGTCGGTGAACTGTTGCTCAAGTTCACGTGCGGCGTCTTCGGTCGGGCCGATGAACGGCACGATGCCGGGCAGGATCTTTATCTCGTCTGCGCTGCGGCCGAACTTCACGGCCCGGGCTTTCACGTCGCGGTAGAACGCCTTGCCGTCCGCCACAGAACGCTGTGCGGTGAAGATCGCCTCGGCATACCGCCCGGCGAAATCCTTGCCTGACTCCGACGAGCCGGCCTGCACCAACAGCGGACGGCCCTGCGCCGAACGGGGCGAGTTCAGCGGGCCGCGGACCCTGAAATGGTCCCCGTCGTGATCGATGCGGTGCACCCGGTCCGGGTCGGCGAAGATCCCGGTGGCCTCGTCGAGGACGAGGGCGTCATCTTCCCAGCTGTCCCACAATGCCGTTGCCACATCGACGAATTCGGCGGCCCGCCGGTAACGCCCCGCGTGATCGGGGATGCCCTGGACACCGAAGTTGGCCGCCTCGTCTTCCCCGGCCGAAGTGACGATGTTCCATCCGGCCCGGCCACCGCTGATGTGATCGAGCGACGCGAAATTGCGGGCCAGCGTGTATGGCTCGATGTAGCCGGTGGTGGCGGTGGCGATCAGCCCGACGCGCTCGGTGACCGTCGCCATGGCGGTCAGCAGCGTGATCGGTTCGAAGATCGCCTGCGTGTTGTGCTTGACCCGCGGCCCCACCGCCAGCCCATCGGCGAAGAACACCGAATCCAGCTTGCCGCGCTCGGCCAGTCGGGCGAGGCGCTGGAAGTGCTTGACGTCGGTCAGGTTTCGCACGTCGGTGCGCGGGTGCCGCCACGCCGCCTCATGGTGGCCGACGCCCATGAGGAAGGCATTGAGATGGAGTTTTCGCGTCATGAACGTCCTTCGGTTAGGTGGTGGCCCGCCAGCCCGACAGCCGTCCCTCGATGGCGACGACGATGCCGTTGAAGATCACGCCCACCAGGGCGATGGTGACGATGCCGGCGTACATGTTGGGAATCTGGAAGTTCAGCTGCGAAGCGGTGATCAGGTAGCCCAGCCCGGCCTTGGCCCCGACCATCTCGGCCGCGATAAGCACCAGGATCGAGGAGGCCGCTGCCATGCGCAAACCGGTGAAGATGGTCGGCACCGCCGCGGGCAGGATCACTTTCTGGAACAGTCGAACCGGGGAAAGACCAAGGGAGCGGGCCGATTTGATCAGCAGAGGATCGACCGTGCGGACCCCGGAGATGGTGTTGAGCAGAATCGGGAACGACGCCGCATAGATCACCAGCGCCACCTTGGAGGTCTCCCCGATCCCGAGGATGAGGATGAACACGGGCAGCAGGGCCAGGGCCGCGGTGTTGCGGAACAGCTCCAAGATGGGGTTGAGGAAATCCGCGACGGGCCGGTACCAGGCGATCGCCACGCCCAGCGGGATGCTCACCACGATCGCGACAGCGAGACCGGCCAGGGCACGCGACAGGCTGGCCGAAACGTTCTCGGCCAGTTGACCGTTGCCCAAGAGGGTGAACCACGCGCCGACGACCTCGGAGAACGGCGGCAGGAAAACCTTGTCGACCAGCCCGGTCCGGGGAGCCACCTCCCACAGGGCCAGGAAAGCGGCGACCACCACCGTGGGACGCAGCAGACGCCATGCCAGGGCCGGTAACCGTCGAGCGCGACGTGCCGGCTGCGTGGTGGCCGGCACGTCGGCCGAGGCTTCGACGTGCGGCGTGACGGGTGCTACCGCGACGGCACTAGACATGTTGAACCTCCTCGGACCGGGCACGTTCCACCTCGTCGTGCAGAAGCGACCAGACGTGGTGACGCTGCGCCCGGAATCCCTCGCTGGATCGGATGTCGTCGGTGCTGCGGTCGATGTCGACGTCGACGATCTTCTTGATCCGCCCCGGCCGCGATGTCAGCACCGCAACCCGCTGGCCGAGGTACAGCGCCTCGTCGATGCCGTGGGTGATGAACAGGATGGTCTTGCCGGTGGCCTGCCAGATCCTCAACAGCTCGTCCTGCAGAGACTCCCGGGTCTGGGCGTCCAGCGCTGCGAATGGCTCGTCCATCAGCAGCACCTCGGGGTCGAATGCCAGACTGCGGGCGATTGCGACGCGTTGCTTCATGCCTCCGGACAGTTCGTGCGGATAGCGATCGGCGAAGCCCTGCAGTCCGACCAGCTCGAGATACTGCTCTGCGCGCCGGCGACGTTCGGCTGCCGGCAAACCCTTTGCCTCCAAACCGAATTCGATGTTCTTCCGAGCGGTCCGCCACGGGAGCAACGCATACTGCTGAAAGACGATGCCGCGATCGAGTCCGGGACCGGTCACCGGCTTACCGTCGAGCAGGATCTCCCCCGATGTCGGTTGGGTAAGCCCGCCCAGCAGGTCCAGCAGCGTCGACTTGCCACAACCGCTCGGCCCGACCAGCACCAGGAACTCGCCGGCCGCCAGGTCGATGCTGATGTCCTGTAGCGCGGTGAAGTGGGTCTTCTCGCCGCGGATGGCGAATTGCTTCGTCACGTGGCGCAGGCTGAGCTTGGGCTGCGCATCCCTGGCCGGCCCACTCACTTGTGCGCCAGCGCTTTCCCATCAGGGCCGCTACCGTCCGGGTAGGTGCCGTTGGCGTAGGGGTTGAGCTCATTGGTGTAGAGATCCTCGGCCTTCAACTGCCCCTCCTTGAGCTCGCCGTTGCGCACCAGCCAGTCGATCCAGGTCTGCAGTTCGCGATCGGCGATCACCCCACCGGCTACCGGAACACCTGAGCTGCGCCAGTATTCGATGGCCTTGGTGTCCTCATTGCGATGGCGCTTGTTGATGATCTCGCCAAACTTCGCGACCACCTCTTCACGTGGAGTGACCTGGGTCCAGCGGATGGCCCGTGCGGTCCCCTGGACGAAATCGGCCACAGCGTCCCGGTTCTCGGCCAGGAAGTCGTCGCGCACCACGTAGGTGCCGTAACTGAACGCCCCGAACAGCGACTTGTCGGTGAACAACGGTCGGATGCCCCCACGCTGCAGGGCTGACTCCCGGTAGATCTCGTTGAGCGCGGCGACGTCGATCTGCCCGTCGCGCAACGCCTGTTCGGTGTTGACCGGCGGAACCACCGTCAGTGTCACGGTCTTGATCTCGTCGTTGGTCAATCCCTCTTTTGCCAACCACTCTCGGGTGAGGAACTCGTGATGAGCACCGAGAGTGTTCATCCCGACCTTCTTGCCGATCAGGTCGCGGGCCGAACGGATCGGGCTGTTCTCCAGCACGTAATAGCCGGTGTACTCGTCCTCGTCAGCGCCGTACGAGCTGAGCACCGAGGTGATCGGCGCACCGGCGGCGTTGAGCTTGACCACGGCGCCGTTGAACGCCGAACCGAAGTCGATGTCGCCGGTGGCCACCGACTGGATGTCCTGCGGCCCGCTGGTGGTGTTGCCGACCCATTCCAGTTTGACGTTCTTGAAATAGCCGAGTTCCTCGGCGAGCTCGTGGAACTCGACCTCACCGGTCCAACCCTGGTATCGCAACACGGTCTTGCCGTCCTCGATACGCGCCGATCCACCCGACGAGCCGCACGCGGTCAGTACCACCACGAGTGCGCCGAGCATCGCCAGTACCGAACTGAATAGGCGCATGGCCGTAGTCCCCCATGGAGTCGCACTGATTGGTGCGGCTCATGGTGGCAACAAACTCAGGCTGGGTAACCCTTTAGCCTCGCGAAGAATCGAAAGGGTCAGACGCCGCCGTACTGCGGTTGCAGAACCGGGGCCAGCGCGGAGAGCGGAATGTGCGCCTGCACGGTGCCGCCGTCCATCGACCACTGCATCCTGCCCGGTGTGAAATCGATCGGCGAGTCCCGGCCGACCGGATAGTCCGGCATGTAGAGGATCAACTCGTCAGGGGTCAGCGCCCAAGCCTTGTAGCCGCCCGAATACACCTTGTCGGGAGTCCAGCGATCCGGAGTGAACGGATAGGTACCGGGCTGGTGCGGCGGCGGTGCGGCATCGAGTGCGGCGACGATGAACCGCTCGCCCAGGCGCGGGATCTCGGCACGATGGTCGACTCCCGGCTTGAACAGGTCCGCCAACTGCACCTGCCGGCCGCCCACGAATGTGAAGGTGCGATAGGCGTCGCTCACGATAGGTGCGTTCGGGTGGGAAAGGGCGTCGGTACCGACCGTCCCCGAGTACATCTCGTGGAACACAGCCGTCATCGCGTCGCCGTGCTGGAAGATCTCGAACTGCTCCTCACCGAAGCTGTCGGCAGCCATCTTGCCCGCGGCGTTGCGCCAGTTGTTCATCAGATTGGTGAGGTACTGCCGGATGACGGGGTTTTCCACCAGATCGCCGGGCAGCGCCATCTTGATGTCACGAACCGCCTTTCGGTCCGAGGTCACCGACGTATGGCAGGCCTGGCCGTCCCACTGCCCGCCCAGTTCGTCACAGAACGATGCCGCCGACGCCGCAGCGGACGGGGCGGTCGCAACGGCCACCACCGAGCTTGCCAGCAGGGCCGCCACGCCGATCAGCTTGCGCAACATGTCAATACCTCAGGCGAGTTCCACTTTGCTTGCCCGCCACTGCCCGTCGACCTTCTCCATCGTCATCTTGATGCGGCTGCGGTCGATCCGCGGGTCGGGGACGGTGGTGTTGGACACCGACTGGTCGACGAACAACAACACCACCACCTTGTCCATGTCGGCTGACTGCACCGCCGACTCGACCACCACGCCGTGTGCCGAGGCCTTGTTGTCGATGAGCAGCTGGCGCAGTTGCATGCTCGACTGCGAATACATGTCCTTGAACTCACCGGTGGCCCCGGCCAGCACCTGGTTGAAGTTCTCGTCGACCTTGTTGGAATCGATACTCGTCAAGATCTGGGCGTAGGACACCGCAGCGTCCTGCGCCTGCTTACTCGCCTGACTCAGCCGATCTGCCTGCCACACCTTCCAGCCGAGAAATCCCGAAAGGGCCAGTGCGGCAACGAACACCGCAATGACGACACCAACGAGCACACGTCGACGCCAAACAGGTTTTCCGGCCTGCGCCTCAGGTTCGGCCTTCTTGACCTCGGGCTCGTCCGCCTTCTTCTCGCCGCCGCCAGACTCAGCCTCTTCCTCCGCCTCGTCCTCAGCTGCAGCCTCAGACTCGGCGATTTCCTGTGGCTCTTCGATTCCGATGGCGTCGTCGACGGTCTCGGTCTTGTCGTCGTCGGTCTTCTTGTCCGTCGTCACAGTCACCGTCATCTCCTTTGGCTGAGGTTGGGTGGTTTAGCGGGGCGGTTCGATCGGGAGGGTCGGGCCGCCGTAGGGCGTCGGAATGGTGTAGCGCCCCTTGGGGGTCGGGTCGGTGGTGCGTCCGAGGTCGGCTCCCGGCGGCGGACCTGCGGTGTCGTCGTCCGCCGGGCGCGGCGCGTTCTTGGCACCGCGAACCAGCACACCGGGGTGGTCGTCGCGACAATACGTGTACATGTAGGGCTCGGGGTAATCGGCCGACGCCGGAGGCCGGCGCGGTGTCCCGTAGTCACAGGAATAGCGCGGATAGATGTCCGCTGTCGCCCACAGCCCGTTGTCGTGCATGACGCTGCCCAACGCGTCCAACACCGACGTGCGGTAGTTCGGGAACAGCGCATTCAGCGCCGGCACCCGCAGATAAAGCAACTGCGACGTGCTGGCGAGGCTTCCGAGCAGCTGCACCATCGTGTCGGAGTTGTCGGTGAACAGGTTGTCGACGGAGTTCAACGCTCCCGGAGTCTGATTCGTCAGCCTGCGGAAACCGTCCCGCATCTTGTTGATCCCGTCGAACGTCGAATCGAGGTTGTCCGACGCCACGGCGATACCGGCGTTCTTCTCCGACATGAGGTTGAACACCACGCGGCTGTTGCGCAGCACGCTCACGGTTTCGGGCAACACCGAGTCCAGGGTGGACAGCAGGAACGTGCCGCCGTCGATGACGTCGGCCAGCTTGCGCGGGCCGGCCTGCGACATGCTCAGCTCCCGACGGATCACCTCGAGTTTCTCGACGTTGACCTGGGCCAGCGCGCCGTCGGCGTCGGCGAGCAACTGGGCCAGGCTGACCGGCACCGTGGCCTTACCCAGACCGATCACGCTGCCGTCGGCGAGATACGGCCCGTCTGCTGTATCTGCGGTGAAATCGATGTACTGCTCACCGGCCGGGGACAATCCGGACACCCGCACATCGCTGGACTTCGGGATGGAGACCGCCGAGTTCACCTTGACGACGGCGCTCACCCCGGCCGGGGTGATGTTGAGGCGCTCCACCCGGCCCACCCGCACGCCACGCAATGTGACGTCCTGGTTGGGTAGCAGGCCGGCGGATTCCGGCAGCTCGATGGTGATGCGGTAACTCGAGTCGAACGGCTTGACGCGCAGTGCCCCGACCAGCAGGTAGGCACCCGCCACCACCAGGGTCATCACCAGCGCGCCGGCCGAGAGCCAGGCGCGGCGCCGGTAACCGGCCCGGACTGCGCCGACGACGAAATCCGCGAGAGCGTTGATCACCGCGGCACCTCCGCGGGCGGCACGGCTGCCGGTGCCTCAGCCGGAGGAGCCGGCGGCGGCTCCGGAGGAGCCTCGGGGGCCGGAATGATCACACCGGGCTCGGTCGGGCTGGGGATCACCGGCATCTGCGGCACCGCAGGGCCACGACCCACGACGCGCTCCTGCAGCCGCAGCAGCGTGTACTGAAGTGAGCCGACCAGCTGGTGCCAGTTGTAGCGCTTGGGACCGTGCAATCCCGGATCACCCGCGAATCCGATATCGGGAATCGATCCGAGGATCAGCCGGTCGATGCTGGCGCGCACCGACAGGCCGCTGCCGGAGGTGGCCTTCACCAACGGCGGCATCATGCGGTTGAGCGCGTACAGCGAGGCATCCGGAGACAGCGCCACATCGTTCCACGCACCTGCCACCTTGTTGGCATCGGCGATCACGCTGCGTCCGCTGGTGTCGGTACCCGCGATCGAGGGGAACTTGCGCAATTGCGCTGAGGTGTCACCGATCTGGGTGATCAGGTCGGCGATCTGAGTGGTGTGCTCGGCCAGCGTGTCGGTGGCGGGCCCGGCCGCATCCATCAACTCGCTGACCGTCTGGTTCTTCTCTTCGATCTGCTTCAACAGCCGCGAGGTCTCGGTCATCGCCGTGGAAAGCTGGTCCGAACGCGCGTTGAGGGTGCCCAGGGTGTGGTTGGTCTTGGCGATCAGATTGCCGAAGGCCTGCCCCTGATCACCGGTGGCCTTGCCCAGACCGTTGATGATGTTGGTGAAGTTGCGTACGGCACCGCCGTTGACCAGGATCGCCGCGGAACCCAACAGGGATTCCACGGTTGCGGCAGCCTTGGTGTCGTCCAGTCCGATGATGTCGCCGTCCTTGAGCAGCGGGGCGTTCGGGTCGACCGGGCTCGGCGGCCTGACCGAGACGAACACATCACCCAGCGGTGTCGCCGAACGCAATTCGGCGGTGGTGCCGCGAGGCAGCCGAACGCCGTCCATGATTCGCAGGGTGGTCACCGCGGTGTAGTTCTTGGCCACCATCGACTCGAGCTCACCCACGTCGGCACCCGCCAGCTTCACCTTGGCGTTGGCCGGCAGATTCAGGGCATTCGAGAACACCGCGGTCAGCCGGTAGCCGCCGGAGCCGACGCCGGGCGCCGGCAGCGGCAGGCTGGCCAGGCCCTCGGATGCACATCCCGAGATGGTCAGACAGGCCGCCATCACCACGGGCAGAACGTATTTGCGCCACGGTTTCTTCATCGCTGCCCCATCGCCGCCATGCCGTCGAGCATGTAGGAAAGCCCGAAGTCGGGACCGAAGTCCTGCACTGTTCCGGTGCTGCACCCCAACTGCCGCAGTCCCATCATGTTGCAGACCTCCTTGACGGTCTGCGAGTCGAACAGCACCTTGTCCACCAGGACGTGTGCCCGCGCCGAGCCGTTCTTCTGGTCGACGATGTTGTAGATGTTGTCCAGTGTCATCGGCGCCAGATCGAGGAACTCGGCCAGATCCCGCCGCTGATCCACCGTGGTGGTCAGCGCGGTGTTGCCGTTGAGGACAATCTGCTTCACCTCGTCGCGATGCGTCTGCAGTACTTCGCCAACCTGGGTGATGACCTCGTTGATCTTCTTGCCGGTGGTGCCGCTGCCGAAGTTCTCATCGGCCAGGATCTGGCTGAGTTGACGCACTGTCGAACCGAATTCGCGCAGCGTGGCGTCGTTACGGGAGGCCGCGTCGAACAGCGAGCTCAAGTTCCGCACGATGGTCGTGAGCTGGTCGCGGGTCACCGCTCCCCGATCCGCACTGAGCCGCAACGCGTCGGACAGTTCACCGAGAGCGTCCTTCATCTGCTGCCCGTTGCCGTCGGCGATCGCCGCAGTGGCGTTGACCACGTCGGCAAGCGGGCCGTTGCCTTTGCCGTCGCCCTTCAGCGAGGAGGACAACTTGTCCAAAACGTCGAGCACACGGGCGAACTCGACCGGGGTCCTGGTCCGGTTCAGGCCGATGGTGTCGTGGTTCTGCAGGGTCGGCCCACCGTGGTAGGCCGGAGTCAGCTCGATCTGGCGGTCGGTGAGAATCGAGTTCGAGATGGTGACCGCCTGTGCGTCGGCGGGAACCGAGACGTCCTTGTCGACGGTGAACTCGACCTCGACGTAATTGCCCTTGGGCGTGATCTTGGTGACCTGCCCTACCTGCATGCCGAGCACCGCAACCGTGTTGCCCTCATAAAGGCCCGCCGCACTGTCGAATTGGGCTGTGACCGTGATGTTGCCGGTCCGGTCCTTCAGAAACCACCAGCCGGTGCCGACCGCCGCAGCGGCCAGCACCGCACCGGCCACGCACAGCACGAGGATCTTGCTCCTGAACACGCTCATTGGCAGTCCTTGTAGTACTGGATCATGCTGAACTGCTTGGCCCGGCCGCTGATCGCGCACATCCAGGAGTCGATCAGCAGTCCGTTGCCGACGTGCATCTCGCCTGCGTTGCCGTTACCGGTCGCGTTGGCGAGCCCGCGCAGGGCCACCGGACCCGACTGCAGCGTGCTGCGCAGCAGATCGTCATGCTGACCCAACATGTTGGACAGATCGCGCAGATTGGTGAGCAGCTGTTCGAGCTGAGGCCGGTCGTCGATGACGATGCCGGACAACGTCTGGACCAGATTGGTCAGGGCCGCGAGCATCGCCTGAAATGACGCCCGGCGCATCACGAACTCGCCGACCAGGTCGTTGCCCTGGTTGACCAGGTTGCCGATGGTGGCCTGCTGGCGCCGCAGCGTATTGCCGACGAGGTCGGTGGTCTCCAGCAGGGAGCCCAGTTGGTCGCGGCGGTCGGCGATGATGGTCGCCAGCGTGTGGGTGTTCTGCAGCGCCTTGGGTACCACCGCAGGCAGACCCTCCATCTGCTTGCCGAGGATGCCCAGCGTCTCGGCGAACTTGTCGGAGTCGACCTGCTCGAAGGTGGTGGTGACGTCCCCCAACGCCTCCTGCAGGTCGTAGGGAACTTCGGTGTGGTTGAGATCAAAGGTGTTGTCGGGCAGTGCCCCTGAGCCCGCGGGTTGCAGAGCCAGATAACGCGAACCCAAGATCGTCGTGATCTTGATGACGGCCCGGGAGTCCTTTCCGAGCGGAACGTCGTCACGCACTTTCAGCTTGGCCTCGACGTGGTCACCGGCCAGCTTCATGCTCTTCACTTCGCCCACCGGCATACCGGCCACGGTGATCGGGTTGCCCGCCTTGAGCGCGGCAGCCTGTTGGAAGCGCGCGGTGTACTGCCGGTAGCCGACATCGGCGACCTTGACGATCAGCATCGCCCCGATCAGCACGGTCACGACGGCGATCGCGATGATCCCGAGCCACGTCCTGTTGTAGCTCTCCAGCGGACGACGCCGCTTCTTCGGCTTCGTCGGTGCCGGTGTCTCAGTTTTCGTCAGCTGATCAACCATTGGCCAGGTTCCTGCATTTCGGGGTGTACTGAGCCTTGTTCCCCGGGGTGGCCGCGTCGACGATGATCGGTGTGACGTCGTTGAGGCCGGGGAAGAATCCCGTCGCGTTCAGATCACAGGCATAGGTGGTCGCGTAGGCGCCCTCGTTGGTCATCCGCGCGAATCCCTTGAGCAACAACGGCAGATTGGCACCGGTGAACGCCAGCTGCGGTTCGATCCCCACCATGTGCGCGGCGAAACCGGGCTGGCGGGTGACGAGTTCGTTCAGTGACGGGTACACCCCGTCACTGATGGTCGACAGCTGGCGCACCACCTTGGAGATCGACCCGAGCGAGTCCACCATCTCGGGACGGCGGGCGTCGAATGTGGCGACCATTCCCCGGGTTTGGGTGATCACCTCGTCCAGGCTGTCGTTGTGCTCGGCCAGATTCTTGGCGACCGCGTTCAGGTTGTTGATCACCTCTCCGAGTTCCTGGTCTCGTCCGGCGAACGAATCGGTCAACTGAGAGGTCTGGTCGACGAGCGCGACGATCGATGCGTTGTCACCCTGCAGCGAGGCGATCACTCCCTTGGTGAGGTTGTCGGCGTCGCGGGGATTGAGCACACTGAACAACGGCTCATAACCGTTGAGCAGGGCCCCGACGTCGAACGACGGATCGGTCTGCTCAACCGGGATGGTGCTGCCGGCCGCAAGCGGCCCCGGATCACCGATATTGCCCAGCGACAGACCCAGATAACGCTGCCCGACGATGTTCTGGTAGGTCACCGAGGCGACGGTCCGGCCGTACATTGGCTGGTTGTCCTGCACCACGAACGACACCTTGGCCAACGCGCCCTGCAGTTCGATCTTCTCGACCCGGCCCACCCGCACCCCGGCCATCCGTACGTCGTCGCCTTCACGCAGGCCGAACACGTCGGAGAACATTGCGGCGTAGGGCACGGTCTTGCCGGCGACGTCACGGCGCAGCGTGACATACACCAGCCAGGTCAATCCCAGCGCGACCACCATGAACAGCGACAGGCCGACCATCGCACCGCGGTACTTCATCGGCTTCCCTCTCCTGGAACAGCTTGTGCGGCGGGGGCGGCTTCAGCGGGCAACAGCGGCCCGTCCGGTGCGGGTGCCCCACCGGGTGCGGGAGCCGAGCCCGGCACCGACGCGGCCGGGGGTGAACCCGGTGGCCGCGGCGCCACCGGCGCGACGGGCGACAGCGGCACCGGCGGGGGCGGTGTCGGCATCAGCGCGGGGTTCGCTGTGCCCGGCACCGGTCCGGACGGCGGCATCCACGACGGCAGCGGCGGATTCGGATCGGACAAATTGGGGTTCGGATTGACCAGCGGAGGACCGACCGCAACAAGGTTGCCGTTGGCGCCGAGCACTGTTCCCGGCGGCGGTGCCAGATCGGCCGGAGGCTGGAAGTTCTGCGGCAGCAACACATCCGGGAGCGACGGACGGGTCGGCACCAACGGGGCGGTGTAGCAGCTCGGCCCCTTCAGCCCGCCGTACTGCGGACAGTCGGCACGGGTGTAGGCATAGCTCGGCGTCAACGACAGATTCACCCGCATGTTGCCGAAGTCATGGTCGGGCATCCACACGTGCTCGAAGAACTTGCCCGACAGCTGGTTGAGCTTGACGAAGGCCGGCACCCAGTTGTGGGAGGTCTCGGCGAGCACGCCCAGGACGGGCGTCAGGTTCGACGTGGTCTTGACCAGCTGATCGGTGTGGTTGTCCAGGGCGGTGTGGGTGGTCCCGACGGTGTTGATACCGCCGTTGATCATCGTGTTCAGCTGCGAGCGTTGCTCGACCAGCGTGCGCATCGGCTCCACCGCCTTGTGTAGGGCGTCGAGCAGATCAGGCGCGGTCTGCTGCAGTCCCTGGGTGGCGTCGATCAGCGCGGACACGGTGGTCGAGTCGGGTTCGTTGGCCACCACCGCATCGAGCTGATCGATCAACCGGTTCAATTGCGCTCCGCTGGTGAGCAATTCGTTGCGGCGGTTCTCGGTCGCAGCGTTCACCGCGGCCAGGATGCCCACCGTCTTGTCCTCACGGCCGCGCCCGGTCGCGGCGAGCACGTCGCGCAGCTTGCTGATGGTGGTCTGGAACAGCACCGTGGGCAGCTCGGTGTCCTCAGGGATCTGGGCGCCGGCGGAAATGGCGGTGCCCGGAGTCGAACCATCTGCCGGCCCGCCGGCGCCATCCACCAGTTGCACCGACGACACCGCGAAGACGTTGCTGGGTACCACGCGCGCGGTCACCGTGCTCGGGATGGAGCCGGCGTATTCGGGTTTGAGATCGATGTGGACAAAGTTCGGATTGCCGTTGGCCGCCGGGACGACGTCGTCGACCATCCCGACCAGCACGCCGTGGTACTTGACGTCGGACCGCTGCGGCAGACCGTCGCCGACATTGACCAGCGCGGCCACCACGGGCACCCGATCGTCCAGCTTGCCGGTGGCCTTCACCAGAAGAAACGTCGAAACCAGCGCTGCCACAACAAGTACCGCGGCACCACAGCCGAGCAGCTGACGGTCGGATGGACCCCGGCCATCCAATTCCAGCGAGTTACCCATCTAGCCGCCGAACCTCGCTCCTGAATCGACCGTCCACAGCGCCATGGTGAGCAGCATGTTGACGATCACCACCACGGTGATGCTGGCGCGCATGGCATGACCGGCGGCCACGCCCACACCCACGGGGCCGCCCGAGGCGTAGAACCCGTAGTAGCACTGCACCGTGGAGGCGATCCACACGAAGATGACTGCCTTGAGCACCGAGTAGAGGATGTCCTGCCCGGACAGCATGAGGCTGAAGTAATGCAGATAGGAACCGGTCGAACCGCCGCTGATCAGGAAGACCACCACCTGGGTGGTCAGGTAGCTCACCGCCAGACAGAGCGCGTAGAGCGGGATCACGGCGATCACGGCGGCCATCAACCGCGTGGTGACCAGATACGGAATCGGACGGATCGCGATGGAATCGAGCGCGTCGATCTCCTCGGCGATGCGCATCGACCCGAGTTGCGCAGTGAATCGGCAGCCGGCCTGGGTCGCGAAGGCCAGCGACGCCGCGATGGGTGCGAGTTCGCGGGTGTTCACCAACGACGAGATGATGCCGGTCGCCGGGCCCAACCCGAGCAGGTCGAGAAAGTTGTATCCCTCGATGCCGACGAGCGCGCCCATGGTGATGCCCAGCACCACCGCCACCCCGACAGTGCCGCCACCGACCACGAGTGAACCGTTGCCCCAAGCGATGTCGGACAGCAGCCGGACGAACTCACCGCGGTAGTGCCGCAGCACGATGGGTACCGCGGTCAGTGCCCGGACGAAGAACACCATCATGTGCCCCAGCCGAATCACCGGCGCCGACGCCCGCCGGTACAGCCGGACCCAGGGCGCCAGTATCGGCGGGACGAATGTCGAGGCCGTCATGTCACAGCCCGACCCGGGGGAACAGCATGATGTAGAGCTGGCTGATCGCCACGTTCACCACCATCAGCAACAGAATCGATTCCACTACCGCCGCGTTCACAGAGTTCGCCACCCCGGTCGGCCCGCCCTTGGTGGACAACCCCTTCTGGCAGGACACCACGGCCACGATGGCACCGAAGATCACCGCTTTCACCAGAGCCACGATCATGTCGCCGGTCGTGGCGAACGAGGCGAAGGTTGCCACGAAGCTGCCCGGAGCGCCGTTCTGGAAGTAGACGTTGAACAGGAAGCTCGCCAGGAAGCCGACGAAGCACACCACCCCCGTCAGCGCCACACCGATCATGATGGCAGCGACAAAGCGCGGAACCACCAGTCGCTGGATCACCGAGACGCCCATGACCTCCATGGCGTCGGTTTCCTCGCGCATGGTCCGTGAACCCAGGTCGGCGGTGATCGCCGACCCGACCGCGGCGGCCATGAGAACCGCTGCGACGAGCGACGCGGCCTGGCGAATCACCGCCAGGCCACTGGCCGCACCGGCCAGTGACGTCGCACCGACCTGCCCGGCCAAGAGCGCGAACTGGATCGACAGGGTGACGCCGATCGGCAGGGCCACCAGCACGGTCGGAAGCACCGCGGTGCCGGCCATGAACGCGCCCTGCCGGATGAACTCCTGCCATTGGAAGCGGCCCGTCAGCAGGTCGAGGAACAGGATCTGGACGGTGCGGACGCCGAGCACGAACTGGTCCCCGACCGTGGCGAGCGACGCCAACGGATGACGCCGGGCATACCCGGTGGCCCAATTCTCGATGGCGTCGATTCCCCGCTCCGGTTCGACCCCATCAGACACGCTCTCGGGCGGCGCCGTCATCCTCTCTCATTAAGCAGCAGAACAAGCACAGACCCATCCCTCCCGAAGCCGAGGTACGGCCACTCTCGGCCGAATAACTCGCATTGGATGGCACCGTAACGTCGAGACTCGATCCGCGTCAACGTTTTGCCGAATTATCATTCACTTAGCGAGATGGGCTCATCAATCTCCGGCAAACCGCCCACCGCCACCATCGCGTTGCCGCCCCCACCCGGACGTATCGACGGGGTCGTGTCACTTCCCGTATCACGTGTAAAAGCAGTGCATGTAGGCCTTCGGGAGCTCGATACAGATTGACGCAGACGCAAGCGTCGCGCTCGGGCCGGCTCGGGAGCCGAGCCCCAGCGACGGACTTGCTACGGAATCAGTGCCCGGTATGGCCGTTAACTTTGCCGATCCTGTCGAAACCCTCGAAAACTCGCCGGAATTTTGCCGACGGCGAGGCGTGCCCGTCATCGCCCACCGCCCGCGCCGAAGTCTACTGACTACATGCGATGTCAGTCGGGTTTCGCGACTTCTCACATGAGGACTGACGACACCCGCACGATAACCCGCAACCGGCCGGCCCGGGCGCACCAATCTGGACCCGGAATCTCATCGACGAGGGGCCGTCAACCGGTGGCACCGGATTCACGGTTCGCCTGCGCGACGATCGCATCGAGCAGGCCGGGCATCGCGATGTTCACCTCACGCACACGCAGCCTCTGGTGGATGTGGCCTTCGCTGACGACACGCTCGGTAAGCCCGGCGTCGCGCAAGATGTTGAAGTGGTGGGTGGCCGTCGACTTGTTGATGCCGTCATAGAGCGCGGCACACTTCACCGGCTCACCGGCATCGTGTAGCCGTCGCACCATCTCCAGCCGGACCGGGTCTTGCAGGGCGGCCAGCAACTGCGGCAGGGCAGCGACCGGACTCGGCGCCTCGACCGCCGGTACGTCTGCCATGAGCGTCCCCTGTCACCGGAAAATAAGTTTGATGAACGTCAAACCCCGCGTAGGCTCGGCCAGGTTCGATGAACATCAAACCTACCGGACGGGGAGTGGCGATGGCGCAGATTTCAGCCGACGACGCACTCGGTTGGGACATCGAGGGCGACCAACGCTGGGCCTACCCGCTGCTGCTCATCTTCAGCGGGGTCGCCCTGGGCGTCTCGGGCCTGCCCGCGCCGCTGTACGGGATCTACGAAACCGCATGGCATCTGACTCCGCTGGCCACCACCATCATCTTCGCGGTGTATGCGCTGGCAGCGCTGGCAGCGGTACTGGTCTCCGGCCGAATCTCCGACGTGATCGGCCGCAAGCCCGTACTCGTCGGCGCACTGATCGCCATGCTGATCGGACTCGGCGTGTTCCTGGTCGCCGACAACATGGCCCTGCTCCTGTTGGCCCGCACCATTCACGGCGCGGCCATCGGCTCGATCGTGGTGGTGTCCGCCGCCGCGCTGCTCGACCTGCGCCCACACCGCAGTGTGCGTTCCGGACAGCTCAGCGGCGTCGCATTCAACATCGGCATGACCGTGGCGATCATCGGGTCCGCCGTCCTCGCGCAATACGCTCCGCACCCGCTGCGCACTCCCTACGCCGTCGTGGCGGTCATCTGCGTGCTCGTCGGCGTCGGTGTCCTCGCCCTGCGCGAAACCCATACGACGCGGTCCGCGGGCCCCATCAACATCTCGAAACCGGCTGTGGCGAAAGAAATCCGGTCCGATTTCTGGTTCGCCGCCCTCGGCGCCATGGCGTCCTGGTCGGTGCTGGGCGTGCTGCTTTCGCTGTATCCGTCACTGGCCGCGCGCCAAACTCACATCGACAACCTGGTGTTCGGCGGTGGAGTCGTGGCCGTCACCGCCTTCTCGGCGGCGATGGCCCAGCTGGCCGCCACGCGCATCCCGGCACATCGCGCGGCGATCGCCGGTGACATCGGCATGGCGATCACGCTCATGCTGACCGTCCCAGTGCTGCTCAGCCACTCATGGCCTCTGGTGTTCGTCGCGGCAGCAATGCTCGGTGCGACGTTCGGCCTCGGCTTCGGCGGCTCGCTGCGGCACCTGTCCCACGTCGTTCCTGCCGACCAGCGTGGCGAGACCATGTCCGCGTTCTATCTGCTGGCCTACACCGCAATGGCCGTCCCGACCCTGCTGGCCGGCTGGGCGGCCACCCGCTGGGATCTGGCCACCGTCTTCCCCTGGTTCGCCGCCGCCGTGGCGGCAGCGTGTCTGGCCGCCGCGGCAATCGGCGGGCTGAGTCGACGCAGGACCGCCGGCGCCTGACCCAGTTCGACAACTTCCGCTCAGCAACGGCCCGTCGGCAATACTCTGATCGCCATGGCACCAGCGCAGCGCGAACCGAACGTCGTCGTCCTCGGCGGAGGATCCTGGGGCACCACCGTCGCCTCCATCTGCGCTCGACGCGGGCCGACGCTGCAGTGGGTGCGCTCAGCGGAGACCGCCGAGGACATCAATGACAACCACCGCAACTCGCGCTACCTGGGCAATGAGGTGGTGTTGCCCGAAAGCCTCAAGGCCACCAACGATTTCAGCGAGGCGGCCAACTGTGCCGACGTGATCGTGATGGGCGTCCCGTCACACGGCTTCCGCGGCGTCCTCACCGAGCTGGCCCGCGAACTGCGCCCCTGGGTGCCCGTGGTGTCCCTGGTCAAGGGCCTGGAACAGGGAACCAACATGCGGATGAGCGAGATCGTCGACGAGGTGCTGCCCGGACATCCGGCCGGCATCCTGGCCGGGCCGAACATCGCCCGCGAGGTGGCCGAAGGCTATGCCGCGGCCGCCGTGCTGGCCATGCCCGACCAACATCTGGCCGCGAACCTGGCACAGTTGTTCCGCACCAAGCGTTTTCGCACCTACACCACCGACGACGTGGTAGGCGTCGAGATGGCCGGGGCGCTCAAGAACGTCTACGCCATCGCCGTCGGCATGGGCTACTCACTGGGTATCGGCGAGAACACTCGCGCGATGGTGATGGCGCGGGCGGTGCGGGAGATGGCCAAACTGGGCGAGGCCGTCGGCGGTCAGCGCGACACGTTCGCCGGCCTGGCCGGCATGGGAGACCTCATCGTCACCTGCACCAGCCAGCGCAGTCGCAACCGCCATGTCGGCGAACAACTGGGATCGGGCAAGTCCATCGACGAGATCATCGCGTCGATGAATCAGGTGGCCGAGGGCGTCAAGGCCGCCAGCGTGATCATGGAGTTCGCCGACAAATACGGGCTCAACATGCCCATCGCCCGCGAGGTCGACGCCGTGATCAACCACGGCGCGAAGGTCGAGGACGCGTACTACGGCTTGATGATCGAGAAGCCCGGCCACGAGGTGCACGGCTCGGGGTTCTGATTTTCTGCGCCGAGAGTGACGCTGCGGTCGCTCTCGGTCGGTTGCCTTCGACCGCTACGTCACTTTCGCGGAACCGGGCTCGGCGTCGCCGCGCACCGCGGCACGGAAGTCCTCGGCCCCGACCGGTGGGGCGATGGTCCAGAGCACCTCGGCCTCGGCGTCGGTCGGGTTGTGCCAGTCGTGCAGTTGGGTCGCACCGAAAGTCATGCTGTCGCCGGTGTCGAGCAAGGTGGTCTGGCCCTCGACGGTAATGCTGAGCCCGCCCTTGAGCACGTAGACGAAAATCGTTGCGGCGTCGAGCCGGTAGGCCCCGCCCGAACCACCGCCCGGCCGCATGATGGTGTGCATCACCTGCACATGGTGTTCGGACTTCGGGGTCAGCAACTCTTCGCGGACCCCGTGTCCGCCCATCTCCAGCGGCGCGCCGGCCCCGCTGCGCACCACCGGCGCCGAGGGGTACTCGAACAGATCGCCGATACCGATCTCCAACGCGTCGCAGATGCGCATCAGCACCGGCACCGACACGTTGGTCATCCCCCGCTCGGCCAGGCTCAGGAAACCCTTGGTCACCTCGGCCCGGGCGGCCACCTCGGTCAGGCTCAACCCGCGCTGGCCACGGAATTCACGCAGCCGTGCCCCGGCCCGCCCCATACCGGTCTCCGTGCCGGTCTGGCCTCCGTCCGTCACCGAAGCTCCCCCTTCCTGTTGACGCCCATTCGTTTAGTGGTGTAAAACACAGCCATCGTTTTATGGCATTGAACCCTACACGTGGGCGGTGTCCCCGAAGCACAGAAAGGCACGCGGTGTCTGCACCTGCAACCGAACCCAGCGAGTCGACGCGCATCCAGGCCGCCGTCCTCGACGGCAACGGAACGATCAGCATCGAGAACGTCGACCTCGCCGCACCCGGGCCCGGCGAGGTGCGGGTGCAGATCGCCGCCGCCGGCGTGTGTCACTCCGACCTGCACGTCACCACCGGAGCCTGGGACGTGCCGGCGCCGGTGGTGCTGGGACACGAAGGATCCGGTGTGGTCACCGCGGTGGGCCCAGGAGTCGACGACCTCGAACCCGGCGACCATGTGGTGCTCAGCTGGGTTCCCGGCTGCGGTGAATGCCGGGCCTGCCAGGCCGGCCGGCCGGCCCAGTGCTCGCTCGTGGCCTCTGTCGTGGCCACCGGCGGCACCCTGTACGACGGAACCACCAGGCTGTCCAACGAACGCGGCCAGATCCATCACTACCTCGGGGTGTCCTCCTACGCCGAGCAGGTCGTGGTACCCCGCAGCGGCGCGATCAAGGTCCGCAAGGACGCGCCCCTGGAAGACATCGCCATCGTGGGCTGCGCCATCGCCACCGGAGTGGGCGCGGTGCGCAATACCGCCGGCGTACAACCCGATTCGACCGTCGCGGTGATCGGCTGCGGCGGAGTGGGCCTGGCCTGTGTCCAGGGCGCCCGGCTGGCCGGCGCCTCGCGCATCGTGGCGGTGGACGTCGTCGCCGAAAAGCTCGACCTGGCACGCAAACTCGGCGCCACCGACACCGTCGACGCCTCGGCGGTCGAGGACGTCGTGGCAGCCCTGCGTGAGGTGCTACCCGACGGCTACGACTACGTCTTCGACGCCATCGGCAAGATCGCCACCACCGAGCAGGCCATCGCGGCACTGGGTCTCGGTGGGGCCGCCGTCATCGTCGGCCTCCCGCCGGCCGGCGAGCGGGCCAGCTTCGACCCGCTCGCACTGGCCGAAGCCGATCAACGGATCCTGGGCTCCAATTACGGCTCGGCGGTGCCCGAGCGCGACATCCCGCAGCTGGTCGACGAGGTGATGGCGGGCAACCTCGACCTGGCCTCGATGATCTCCGCCCGGCGGCCGCTGGGCGAGGCAGCGGCCGCCCTCGACGATCTGGCCGCCGGCCACGCACTGCGCCAACTCCTCGTCCCGAACGCCTGAGCAGAATCGAGATCCCAAGTGACTGAAGATCTTCAGACCCGGGCCGAGACCCCGACCGGGGACGCGGGCCTGCGCCGTGGGGTGATGGGCGGCGGCGAACTGGCCGCGCAGGCCATCGCCAACATCGCGCCCAGCGCCGTCATCGCGTTCACCGCCGCCGCCATCTACACCACCGCCAGTAACGGCACCTGGGTCTCCTTCGCGCTGGCCACCGTCGTCATTCTCTCGGTGGGCTACTGCATCTCACAGTTCGCCAAGCGCCGTTCGAGCGCGGGCTCGCTGTACAGCTACGCCGCGACCGCGCTGGGACCGTTCGGCGCCTACCTGACCGGCGTCAGCCTGATCATCGGATGCTTCGGCATCGCCGCGGGTTCACTGAGCGGCTCGGTCGCCTACACCGCCACCCTGCTCAACCAACTCGGCATTCCGATCCACGGAGTGGCCGCGCAGATCGTGCTGGCCGCCGTTCTCGGTGCGCTGGCCACCTTGTTCACCATCCGCGGCATCCGGCTCTCGGCGCGGGTTTCGCTTGTGCTGGAACTAGTTTCGGTGTCCATCATCACCCTGCTACTGGTCTTCACCCTGGTGCACCTGGGGGCGGGCGCTCTCGATGCCGGCCAGTTCGACCTGAGCGGTGCCAGGCCGTCGGGCATCGCAGTGGGCATGGTGCTGGCGATCCTGGGCTTCGTCGGATTCTCCAGCGCCGACGCCCTGGCCCGCGAGGCTAAGGATCCCTACCGCGCGGTACCGCGGGCCATCATGTGGAGCGCTGCCGGCGTGGGTGTGCTGTATGTCTTCGCCGCCTACACCCAGGTGGCCGCGTTGGGCCCCGCGCTCGGCGAATCCGCGCAACCGCTCAACGATCTCGCGACCCTGGTCGGGATGCCGGGCTGGTTCAACCCGATCCTCAACTTCGGTATCGCCGCATCGTTTTTCGCCGTGGTGGTCGCTCCGATGAACGTCATCGGCCGCATCCTGTACGTGATGGGTAAGGAGGGTGTGGTTCCGTCGGCGATCGGCAGGACCCACCCGACGCACCTGACCCCGCACCGCGCGCTGATCTCGGTCAGCCCGCTGGTGATCGCGGTGCCCGTGGTCCTGTACCTGGTCGGCGTCGACGCGATGGACGTCGTGACCTGGGTGGACACCTACGGGACTTACGGTTACATGGTCGCCTACGCCGCCGCCGCGATCGCGGCCGTTGTGTTCCTGCGCAGCATCAAAGTCCGTGTCCCCTTGGTCTGGCCGGCCGCCGCGCTGGCCATCGGATCGATGGCATACGTGTTCTACGCCAACGTATATCCGGTGCCGGCCTACCCGCTCAATGTGATCCCGTGGCTGTTCCTGGCGACGGTGGCCGCCGCGCTGGCCTGGTACTGGATTCTGAGCCGACGGTCACCGGAAGTGATCGCGAAGATCGGCACCAGCGACATGGAGACGCTGGAGGGAATCGGCTGAGCCTCAGCCGATCTGGAAGGTGGGCTTGAAGTCCGACTCCTGCTCACCGATGACGAAGCTGCCCGCCGGGCTGATCACGAAACCGGCCTGATTGCGCCCGTCGATGCACGAGGTGGTCACCCCGTCGGTGCCGCAGCTGACCGTCTGATAGCTGAGCCGCGAATTCGGCGGCAGCGGCTTGGGGTTCTCGACGACAGCGAAGACCGGGGCCGGCGAACTGGCGAACCCGGGTACGCCGGGCCCGCCGCTGACCAGGTTGGCGCCGTTGGGCGCGGCGGGGATGGGCCCGCTGCAGCCGTAGCTGCCGTTGCGCTGGATGACGCAGGTGATGCCGTCGGGGATGCTGAACGCGTACCAGGTCTTGTCCATCACCGCGTATTCGGAGGTCTTGACGGGCGCATACGCGTTGACATTCGGGACGGCCGGTGCCGGTTCCGGATCGGCAGACGCGATTGCGGGCATGCCCATCATTACCGTCCCGGCGGCGCTCACCAGGCCAATCACCACTCTGCTCAGCACGCCGCCACCCTAACCCGGGGCGATGGTGCGGTCCACCGCTCCGGGTTCGGGACTACTTGTCCTGGCCGCAGGCCAGGTCGACGTAGACAGTGGTGTAGCGGACCCGCTCTTCGGTGTTACCCCGCGGTGCGGCCTTGAGTTCGGTGATGTCGCGGCCGGGCCGGACCGCCTTGACGTTGCAATCGCTGATCGAGCCGCTACCGACGCGCGACAGGATGACGCGGTAGCCCTCGTCCTCCAGTTGCTTGATCGTCTGCTGGGCCGAGCCGGCGCCACCGGGCGCCGCGGCGGCTGGGCCGGCCAGTGCCAGCGCGCCCGCTGTCAGGCCGGCGCCCACTGTGGCGACGGCTACAGTTTTCCAGATGTTCACCATTGAATTACCTGGCCTTTCCCTTACTGAGGTAGTTCCAGCCTAGGGAGCCGATTAACCCAGGTCCATCAACTCATATTGAACGCATACGAATTACTGCATACGGGGCAGCGTCAAAGAATATTCAGGCCTAATTCATATTTTTTGCAGGCTGACGGCAGTCTCCGCCGCGACCTCGCCGGCGAGTGGGATCCGCACCGTAAACACCGTGCGACCAGGCTTTGAGGCGACTGCGACGGTGCCGTTGTGGGCCTCTACAATCGAGGCCACAATCGCCAGCCCCAGCCCGGTGCTACCCAATTCTCGTGACCGCGATTTGTCCGCCCTGACGAATCTGCCGAAAAGATTCGGCAACAATTCCGCATCGATTCCGGGGCCGTCGTCGGTGACTGTCAATTCCGCGAATTCGCCGTCGTCGGTCAATGCAATGGTGACGGTCACATCCGGAGGCGTGTGTATCCGGGCATTCGTCAACAGATTGCTGACCACCTGGTGCAGCCGGGCCAGGTCTCCACGCACCCACAGCGGGTCGTCGGGCAACTCGGCGACCCAGTGATGCTCGGGCGAGCCGACCGCCACATCGTTGATCGCGTCGACCACCAGATCGCTCAGATCGATGTCGTCGGTCTCCAGCTCCTGCCCCTCGCTCAACCGCGACAACAACAGCAGATCGCTGACCAGACCGGTCATCCGTCGGGCCTCGGCCTCGATGCGAGCCAGCGCGTATTCGGTGGTCGGCGGCAGGTTCGCGCTGTCCTGCCGGGTGAGTTCGGCATATCCCTGGATCGCCGCCAACGGGGTGCGCAGCTCGTGACTGGCATCGGTGAGGAACTGCCGGGTGCGCCGGTCGGACTCGGCCAGTGCAGCCAACGCGCTGTCGACGTTGGCCAACAGCTGGTTGAGCGTCTCGCCCACCAGGCCGACCTCGGTATCCGGGTCGGTGTCCTTGTCGCGCACCCGCGTCGTGATGCGGTGATCGCCGCCGTCCAACGGCAAGTTCGCGACCTTGGCCGCAATGGCAGCCACCCGGCTCAACGGCCGCAGCGCATAACGCACCACCGCAACCGTGCCCAGTGCCGCCACTATCAGGGCGATGACGATCATCACCCCGACGGTCACCGTCTTGCGGGCGATCACCAAGTTGGCGCTGTCCAGCGACACCCCGGAAACCAGCACGTCACCGTTGCCCGCGGGCTGGCTGGCCAGCCGGTACGAACCCAGGACGGGAAGCTTCACCGTGCGGGGATGCTCATCGGTCCAGTCGTACTGGTCGAGCGTGGCGGTCACCGCCTCCGGCGCGGGATGCGGCTCACCGTCGGAGAACACCGCCGACTGGATCACCTCGCCGTCGTGCAGCACCGCGATCAGGTTGCCCGGAGCCTGCCCGACGAATGCCGTGAGCGCCTCGGCGTCCGACGCGAGTTCATGCTCGTTCCGGCTTTCCCGCCACTTCTCGAGGGAATGGCTGAACGCTGCCAGCGATCGCGACACCTCGGTGTCGCTCATCGTCGTCACATAGGTGTGCAGGCTGTACACGGACAGCGCGCCGACCGCGAACAGCACCACCGTGACGAGCGCACTGACACCCAGTACCAGTTGCCGGCGCAGCGAGCGCGGCCCCCAACGCCTGGGTGGCATCAGCGAGTCACGACGCAGGCCGCAACATGTAACCGACGCCGCGCACGGTGTGGATCATCGGCTCACGGTCGGTGTCGACCTTCTTACGCAGGTAGGAGATGTACAGGTCCACGATGCTGGACTTCCCGCCGAACCCGTAGTTCCACACCCGGTCGAGAATCTCGGCGCGGCTCAGCGCGCGGCGGGGATTCCGCATCAGGTAGCGCAACAGCTCGAACTCGGTCACGGTGAGGTTGATCGGCTCGCCACCGCGGGTGACCTCACGGCTGGCCCCGTCGAGCACCATGTCGCCGACCTTGAGGGTCTCGTCGGCCGGCGGCGTGGTGTGGCTGGAGCGGCGCAGCAACCCGCGCAGGCGGGCCACCAGCTCCTCGAGGCTGAACGGCTTGGTCATGTAGTCATCGGCACCCGCGGTGAGGCCCGATACCCGGTCCAGCACCGAATCCCTGGCGGTGAGGAACAGCGTGGGCGTGTAGCCGTCGGCTTCACGAACCCGCTGCAGGATCTGCAACCCGTCGATGTCGGGCAACATGATGTCGAGGACCACGACGTCCGGTTCGATCTCGTCGAACTTGGCCACGGCATCGTGACCGTTGTGGGCCACGTCGACTTCCCAGCCCTCATAGTGCAGGGCCATTTTCACCAGGTTTGTCAGCGCCGGCTCATCGTCGACCAGCAGTACGCGAATCGCAGATCCGTCGGCGCGATGGATCTTCGGCAACTGTCCGAGGATGGCCTGGCGGGGTTGCTGGGCACGGGGGGAAACGGACATCGTCGTCATATTTCCATTGTGCGGAGTACACAGACGGTTGTCACGGAGTTCATATGGAGTTCTAAGGGAATACCGCTTCTATGAGTTTTCTATGACCTGAATCACCTTCAAGATCAACGGTGATCCAGGTCAAAATCTGTGGAATACATACGATTTCAAACGCCTTGGTGAACACTTGGGGCTGCAGTCCGGCACGTCTGCGACGTTTCCCCCTGTGCACCAGGCATATTCGCCCCCGGATACCTCATCGAAACATTTGGGTTCTCTATGTGAGGGGCAAACTTCCTTGCGCCTGCTCACAGCGATAAATACGCTCGCCCACAGCAATTGGGTGTAATCGAAGCGCATACGAGCCATGAGTCGGCTCGTGATCTCACTGCGCTCCAGCTGCCCTCGAAGTTGTCCACCGACAACGGCGTCAATAACTTTGTGCGGGCCCCGCAACGAGGCCGGCTCCGCGCATCACCATCTCCAGACGGAGGAGTGCAATGCAGCAAACCACTGATTTCGCAGAACGGGCGCGTTCTGTTCTGCGATACGACCTACCCGCATCGCTGGTGGTGTTCCTGGTCGCCCTGCCGTTGTCACTGGGTATCGCTGTTGCCTCTGGTGCTCCGGTACTCGCCGGCATCATCGCCGCGATCGTCGGCGGCATCGTGGCAGGCGCCCTGGGTGGGTCCCCACTGCAGGTCAGCGGTCCCGCCGCCGGCCTGACCGTGGTGGTCGCCGGCCTGATCTCCCAGTTCGGCTGGGCCGTCACCTGCGCCATCACCGTGGGCGCGGGCATTTTGCAGGTGCTGTTCGGACTCAGCCGGGTGGCACGCGCCGCGCTTGCCATCTCCCCGGTGGTGGTGCACGCAATGCTGGCCGGCATCGGCGTCACGATCGCGCTGCAGCAGGTTCACGTACTGCTCGGCGGCAGCTCCAACAGCTCGGCCTGGGCCAACATCTCTGAGCTGCCCGCACAGCTCATGAGCGCCCACTGGCCCGCCGTGCTGTTGGGCGTGCTGGTGATCATCATCCTGGTGGGCTGGCGGTGGGTTCCCGCCCCGGTCAACAAGGTGCCGGCCCCGCTCGTGGCGATCGTGGGCGTGACGGCCCTGTCGGTGCTGGCGCCGTTCGACGTCAGCCGCATCGAGATCAACGAATCGCTGATCGATGCGCTGGCATTGCCCAGCCTGCCTGACGGCAATTGGGCGGCATTCGTCGGCGGCATCTTGACCATCGCGCTCATCGCCAGCGTGGAAAGCCTGCTGTCCGCAGTTTCCGTCGACCGCATGCACAACGGCCCGCGCACCAACTTCGATCGCGAGATGATCGGCCAGGGCACGGCCAACATGGTCTCGGGCGCGATCGGCGGCCTGCCGATCACCGGTGTCATCGTGCGTAGTTCCACCAACGTGGCCGCCGGAGCCCGCACCCGCGCCTCGGCGATCTTGCACGGTGTCTGGGTGCTGGCATTCGCCGTGCCCTTTGCCGGCCTGGCTCAGATGATCCCGACCGCCGCTTTGGCCGGCCTCCTCATCATGATCGGCCTCCGGCTTGTCAACCGCGCACATATCGAAACAGCAAAGCTCACAGGCGATTTGGCGGTCTACCTGATCACCATCGTGAGCGTGGTGTTCCTGAACCTGCTCGAGGGTGTGGCGATCGGCCTGGCGCTGGCGATCGCGCTGACGGTATGGCGCGTGGTGCGCACCAAGATTCATGCCGAGCCCGCCGGCCAGAATGACTGGCTGGTCACCATCGAGGGCTCCTGCACCTTCCTGTCGCTGCCCAAGCTGACCAAGACTCTGGCCACCGTGCCCGCCGACGCCGACGCCACGGTGGAACTGTCCGTCGATTTCATCGACCACGCCGCCCATCAGGCCATCGAGGACTGGTGCCGTCAGCACCGCGCCGCCGGCAACACCGTGGAGCTGCACGACCTGGGGGCCGTCGAGATGGACAGTGCGGTGCTGGGACCGCCGATCCGCAGTTTCACCCCGTTCGACAAGCGTTCGGGTGTGGTGCCGTGGAGTTCCTGGCAGCCGCAGGACACCCCGTCGGTGCTGCACGGGCTGGCCGCCTACCACCGTCGCACCGCCCCGGTGTTGCGCCCGCACATGCAGGATCTGACCGAGAGCCAGAATCCGGAAACACTGTTCCTGACCTGCGCCGATTCCCGGGTCGTGCCCAACGTCATCACTAGCAGCGGCCCCGGTGACCTGTTCACCGTCCGCAACGTCGGCAACATCATCCCTGCGGACCAGGTCGACGAGTCGATCGAAGCCGCCATCGCGTTCGCCGTGGACAAGCTCAACGTCACCTCGATCGTGGTGTGTGGACACTCCAGCTGCGGGGCGATGACGGCGATGCTCGGAAAGACCGATGCCGGTGACGAGCACCTGGAATCCTGGCTGGCCCATGGCAGTCCGTCGATCGAGGCGTTCGACGACGGCCGCCACCCGGTCGCGCAGTCAGCGGCCGAGGCCGGCTTCGGAGCCGTCGACCAGCTGTCCATGGTGAACGTCGCGGTGCAGGTGCAGACGCTGCAGTCGCATCCGCTGGGACGCCGGGTCAACGTGATCGGGCTGTTCTACGACATCGCCAGCGCCGCTGTGCTGAAGGTGACCCCGACCCACATCGAGGCGCTCGTCGACGCCGCGTAGGGCTGCCATTCCCCTCCACCACGAGCGACCGTGGTTGTACGCCGACACTGTGATCCGCGTACTTCCCGGTCGCTCGTGGTGTTTCGGGCGTCAGTGTGGGTGTAGTCCTGGGCACCTCGTCAAAGTTCTTGACGATCCTGGCAGGCATGCAGGGCCGGGTGGAGTAACCCGAGCCGACCTCGGCGCCCGCGTGTGTGGCAGTGCCGGACATCAGACCCCGCGCGAGTGTGCGGGAGTTGCAGACAAAATGAACCGCGAGCGTGCATGCCTACCTATGGACACGCACGCTCGCGGTGCGAAGAGAGACCGGAGAAGGTCAGTAGTAACCGGGGCCGCGGCCGGCCATGTCCTCCAGGCGCCGGATACGGTCTTCGATCGGCGGGTGCGTCGAGAACAACTTGCCGATGCGCTCACCGGCCCTGAACGGGCTGGCGATCATCAGATGCGCCTGATCGGCCAACTGGGGCTGCGGCGGCAGCGGCGCCGCCTCGACGCCACCGGAGATCTTGCGCAGCGCCGACGCCAATGCCAATGGGTCACCGGTCAATTCGGCACCGGACTGGTCAGCCTGGTACTCACGCTGGCGGGACACCGCCATCCGCACCACCGTGGCCGCGATCGGGCCGAGCAGTGAAACCAGCAGCATGGCAAGCGGATTCGATCCTTCACGGTTACCACCGAACATGCCCGCGAACATGGCCATGTTGGCCAGCGCCGTGATCACCGACGCCATCGCGCCGGCCACACACGAGATCAGGATGTCGCGGTTGTAGACGTGGGAGAGCTCATGACCGAGGACCGCACGTAGCTCACGCTCGTTGAGGATCTGCAGGATGCCGGTGGTGCAACACACCGCCGCGTTGCGCGGATTTCGACCGGTGGCGAACGCATTCGGGTTGGCGGTGTCCGAGATGTACAGGCGCGGCATCGGCTGGTGCGCCGTGGTAGCCAACTCCCGCACAATCCGGTAGATCTCGGGCGCCTGCACCTCGGTGATCGGCTGGGCGTGCATCGCGCGCAACGCCATCTTGTCGCTGTTGAAGTACACGTAGACGTTCATGCCGACGGCGAACAGCACCGCCAGGTACATCACGTTGCGGCCGAACAACGAACCGACAAACACAATCAGCGCCGAAAAACCGACGAGCAACAGGAATGTCTTGATCCGGTTCGCGTGCGGGTTCCACGTCATCGCAGTTTCCTCCTAACAGGCAACTACTCGGCAACCATCGCTGATTAAACGCTCAGTTACCCCACGTGGTTCCGGAATCAGCCGTGGCGGTTGACCGTGTAGTCCACGAGTGTGGCCAGCGCGTCGCGTCCCGGGCCCGCCGGAAGACTGGCCAGCTCGTCACGTGCCTGCGCGGCGTATTCGGCCACTGTCTTCTTGGCCTGCGCCATGCCGGCCGACCTTCGCAACAGGGCCAGCGCCTCGGCTACGTCCTCGTCCCGCTCGACAGGCTTGGCCAGCAACTCGCGCAGCCGGTCGGAATCGGGCCCCGTCTCGCGCAGCGCGTACAACACCGGCAGGGTGTGCACGCCCTCGCGCAGGTCAGTACCCGGAACCTTGCCCGACTCGTCGGGATCGCTGTCGATGTCGATGATGTCGTCGGAGATCTGGAACGCGGTGCCCACGATCCCGCCCAGCCGGTGCAGCCGCTCGACCTGATCGTCGTCGGCTCCCGAGAACGTCGCGCCGAACCGCCCCGAGGCTGCGATGAGGCACGCAGTCTTCTCGTAGACCACCTTCAGGTAGTGGTCGACGGAGTCGACATGCTCGGCCGCGCCGCGGGTCTCACGCATCTGGCCGGTCACCAGTTGGGCGAATGTGTCTGCAATCACACGCACCGCGTCGGGCCCGAGCCGCGAAACCAGCCGGGAAGCCGTGGCGAACAGGTAGTCGCCCGCAAGGATCGCGATGTTGTTGCCCCACCGGGCGTTGGCGCTCGGCGCCCCGCGGCGCATCTGAGCCTCGTCCATCACGTCGTCGTGATACAGCGTGGCCAGGTGCACGAGCTCGATGACCGCACCGGCGATCGCCACCTCAGGATCGTCGGGCCGGGGCCCCAGCGACGCTGCGAGCACGGTGAACAGCGGCCGGAACCGCTTGCCGCCGGCCTGAAACAGGTGCTGCACCGCCTCGGCCATGAGCTCGTCGGCTTTGCCCAGCTCGTCAGACATCAGTTGTTCGATCCTGGCGACGCTGTCCCGGACGTCGGCGGCGAACGCCGCGTCCCCGAAATCAACGCCTGCCACCACAGTCGCTGGTGTCCTCATTCGTCCAACATACTGGGAGCAATGGATATCAAGGCAGACGTGGTCGTCGTCGGCGCGGGACCGGCCGGGTCGGCGGCCGCCGCGTGGGCGGCTCGAGCCGGTCGTGACGTGCTGGTGGTCGACGCGGCCCAGTTCCCCCGGGACAAGGCGTGCGGCGACGGGCTGACGCCACGAGCAGTTGCCGAGCTGGAACGGCTCGGCATGGCTCCGTGGCTGGACACCCGCATCCGGCATCACGGCCTGCGGATGTCGGGGTTCGGCGCCGATGTCGAGGTGCGGTGGCCGGGGCCGTCGTTCCCGTCGACCGGAAGCGCGGTACCACGCACCGAACTCGACGACCGGATCCGCTCGGTGGCCGCCGACGACGGCGCCAAGATGCGGTTGGGCGCCAAGGCCGTTGGGGTCACCTACGGCTCGCGCGGACAGGTCGAGTCGGTACAGCTCGACGACGGCGCCACCATCGGGTGCACCGACTTGATCGTGGCCGACGGGGCCAGATCCACGTTGGGCCGCGTGCTGGGCCGCACCTGGCACAAGGAGACCGTCTATGGCACCGCCATCCGTGCCTACATCGCCACACCACGCGCCGACGAGCCCTGGATCACCTCACATCTGGAGCTGCGCTCCCCCGAGGGTCAGGTGCTGCCCGGGTACGGCTGGATCTTCCCGCTGGGCAACGGCGAGGTGAACATCGGTGTGGGCGCGCTGGCCACCGCCAAACGCCCCGCTCACGCTGCCCTGCGGCAGCTGCTGTCGTACTACACCGACCTGCGCCGCGCGGAGTGGGGATTCTCCGGTGAGCCGCGCGCGGCGTTGTCCGCCCTGCTGCCGATGGGCGGCGCGGTGTCCGGGGTGGCCGGGCCGAACTGGATGCTGGTCGGTGATGCCGCGGCCTGCGTCAACCCGCTCAACGGCGAAGGCATCGACTACGGCCTGGAAACGGGCCGGCTGGCGGCCGACCTGCTGGGCTCAGGCGACTATTCACACGCGTGGCCTGCGCTGCTACAGACCCATTACGCGCAAGGGTTCTCGATCGCCCGGCGGCTGGCCCTGCTGCTGACGCTGCCCCGGTTCCTGCCGGCCTCCGGCCCCATCGCGATCCGCTCGTCGTTCCTGATGAACATCGCCGTGCGGGTGATGGGCAACCTGGTCACCGAAGAAGACGACGATTGGATCGCGCGGGTGTGGCGCACCGCCGGGCTGGCCTCACGCCGACTGGATCAGCGCAAGCCGTTCAGCTGATCATTTGCGGTTGAGCATCCAGATCCGGGTCGACAGTGCCGTCGCGAAGGCGCACCACAGCGGATACGGCGTCAGGACCGCGCCGGGGGCGCCCTGAGCCTGTACCGCGCGACGGGTCAGGTCGGCACTGCTGGCGGTCAGAGCTGCGGCGGTGACGGCTGCGGCGCCGAGCCGCCGCTGCGAGAAGAACACCCACGACCATGCGGCGTTGACGGCGAGGTTGCCCGCCAGAGCCGCGGTGTAGGCGCGGGCCCGATCGTCACGGCCATCCGCGCGCAGACGGTCGATCGTGCGGGCCGACACCACCGCGATGCCGGTGTACAGGATCGGCCAGACGATCGGAAAGGCTTGTCGCGGAGGCTGAAAGGACGGCTTGCGCAGTGACTCGTACCACGTCGACTGCGCGGGCCGGCTGGCCAGCCCGCCGACGAGCGCAGTGGTCAATGCCGCAGTGGCCGTCTTGGCGAGGGTGATCGGTCGCATGGCGTCTACATACCCAAATACGCCGGCGTCAAAAATCTTGACGAAGTCGGCCAGGACATGCCGCCTGCAGAGGCCAGGACGGCCGTCCGGTCTCCCGGCACATGGTGCCCGCCAAAATCGTCAAAAATTTTGACGAGAGGTCCCGGGCAAAGATGTCCCCGCCGGTCGGCATACTCCGGCCATGGAAGGCACGAGCGAGCCGTGGTGGGTGAACGACCCTGAGCTCAAGGAATCCCTCCGACGCTCGCAAGAGCAGTTCGAGCGGGAGCTCGCCGCACACGAACCCGTTGCCGCCGACGACCCGACGGAAGCCGTTTGGGACCTCTCGATCGGCACCCGGGTTCACGCGCTGGGCCTTGCCCGTGATGATCTCGCCCGGGCCCAGGCCCGCTATGAGCGGGCGGTCCTCGCCGGCCGCCGGGCCGGTTTGTCGTGGGCCCAGATCGGCAGAGTGCTCGGAGTGTCAAAGCAAAGGCTGCACAGCAGATTCCGCGACATCACGGGGTAGGTCAGCGGTACTCACACAGATAGGCGGTCTCGACCTCGACGCGCACCTGGAACTTGCTGTCTGCGGGCACCGTGAATTGTGTTCCGGCCGCGAAGGTTTCCCACTCCTGGCTACCGGGCAGCTTGACGGTCAGCGCACCGGAGACCACCTGCATGATCTCAAGCTGGGAGGTACCGAACTCATAGGAGCCCACGGCCATGACGCCGACGGTGGCATTGCCCTCCGGCGTGGTGAAGGCGATCGACGCGACGTCGCCGCCGAAATACTCGTTGACCTTGAACAACATGGCTCCTTGATTCGGGTGAGCGGCCAGGATAGCCGGGCGCAGCACAGCCGCCGCGAGCTACACCACGTACTTGAGCACGCCGAGCATCGCATTCTCGTCCGCCGGCTCGCCGATGCACCGCTGCAGCCCGGCCAGCACCGCCGACCTGTCCATCCCGGTGCCGATCAACACCAACTCGGTGCCACCCGCACCCCGCTTCTCGAAGCGCAGGGAGCTCCCGACCAACTGAACCAGGAAGCGCTGAGCGCCGAAGCCGACAAAACCTTTGGCGCGGTACAGCCCTTGCGGACGGTCCCGCAGAAACTCCATGAACCGACGAGGGTTGACCTGGGCGTCGGTGATGAACTCGATGCTCTGGTACTCCGGATGATCGTGATCGTGCTCTTCGCGCAGCAACTCATCGAAGGACAGTTGGGCCTGCGGCGCCCGCGGCGGGGGCGGGTCGATCAACAGCTCTGGGTCGATGTTGGCGAAGTCGGTGGGCAGCACCGGAACCCGAGGACTGTCCGCACGGATTCGCGCGAGCAGGCCGTCGAGGTCGGCGCACGAGGACGCTTTGTTGAGCACCACCAGATCGGCGACCCGCAGTCCGTGACCTAGTTCGGGCTGCAGACCGTCGACCACCAGGACCAGGCCCGCGTAGTGGAAGCGGGGATCGTCGGCGGTGACGATCGTGCGGGCCAGAGCGGCCGGTTCGGCCACGCCGCTGGCCTCGACCACGATCAGGTCCAGTCGGGGTTTGACGGCAGCCAGCTTGGCCAGCATCTCCCCGGCCTCCTCTGCGTCGACCGCACAGCAGATGCAGCCGTTGGACAGTGACGCCATCGCGTCGACCTGGCCGGCCACGAGCATGGCGTCGATGTTGACCGCGCCGAAATCGTTGACGAGCGCCCCGATCCGGACGCCTCGGCTGTTACGCAGCAGATGATTGAGCAGCGTGGTCTTTCCGGCGCCGAGGTGACCGGCGACCGCCAGCACAGGTACCGATGTCACCGGGCCATCGTAGGGTTATTGAGAATGGTTTTCACATGACGGGTCAGGTTGGCCAGCGCGCGTCGACGATGTCCAGCGCGTGGGGCAGCTTGGCCCGGTACCGCGCCTTGTCGGCGGCCTTGAACGGCGCCCACCACGGCGCCTGGAACAACTCGACGATCTTGACCTTCGGTCCCGCATATCCCGACGCCATCAACACCCCGTTGGCGGCGTAGCGGCCGCCTTCGTTGGCACCCTCCATGGTTGTGACGTTCTGGTCGGTCTTGATCCACTCGCCGGCCAGAAAGAAGTTGTCGATGCCCGTGACGGCCTCGGGCCTGCGCGCCCACGAACCTGGGTCCTGGATGAACAGCGGCTCGTCGTTGCGCACGTTGGGGGTCCCGGAGTCGATGATCGCCGGGTCCAGGAACCAGGAATGCAGCATCCTGTCTGTCAGCACGATGCTGGTGTCGTTGAGGTGCGCCTTGATCTGCGCCCAGGCCTCGGCGGCGATCTGTGGTGGCGTGCACTGCCGGGCGCTGAGGCCGTTGAAGTTTCCCGGGGTGCTCCAGTCCGAAAGGATCGCCGACAGACAGTCTTTGACCGTTCCGTCGCCGTAGGAGGTCAGGGGTCGCTTCCAGAACTGGGCCTCACTGATCGACGTGAGGCCCCAGCCCGAGTCGACGTAGTTGACGTGGCCCTTGGTGACGTCGACGCGTTCGCGAAGGAAGAACATCAGACCGTTCATCCACTCGGTGCGTAGCGCGCGCACCGCGGCCAGCTTGGGATCGGCGGCGATGACATCGGACGTGAGCACCGCCGCCAGCTTCTCGCAGGGCACCGCGGAGATGTACCAGTCGGCCACCACAGATTGGGCAACGCCGTTGCCGTCCACGACGGTCGCCGAGGCGATGTGCCGGCCGTTCGGGGTCAGCCGCGCCAGCGCCTGCCCGAGCCGGAAGGTCACTCCCAGTGACTGCAGGTGCGCCACCCAGGGATCGATCCACTGCAGGCTGGTCGGCCCGTTGAGCACCCGGTCGAACCCCTTGTTGTCGATGTCGTTGCCCAACAGCAGGATCGACCACACCGAAGCCTCACCTACCAGTCCGATCGAGTGCGCGCTGGCGTCCTTGGACTTGGACGCGGCCAGGTTCCGGATGATGCCGTCGGCCAGGTACCGGTTGTACTCCTTCGACTTCGTGTCGGCGCCGATGTAGCGCTCCCAGGTCATGTTGTCCCACTGGCCGAGCTTGCGCTCGTCGCAGCTGGTCACGTAGACCGCGAGTTTCTGCGCGGCGTACACCGCCTCCAATGGAGGCAACCGGAACAACGTCTGGAACACCGCAGCCACCGACTCTGTGAACGCCTTCGGCGTGATCGGGTTGGGCAACGTCGGGATCGGAAAGGGCAGCGGGATGGTCAGATCCGCCCGCCCCAGCCCGGAGTGAAGGTAGGACGTGGCCCGGGTCAGGTTCTGCCAGACCCCGAAGGTGTTGCCGGCGAACGGGATACGTCGCATGGTGTCGGTGACATTGCGGTAGAACCCCGGGAAGAACCGGAAGCCGTGTTCGGCCGGTAGCGGGCTACCCGAGGGCGATGGCGCCGCGATGGACCGAGCCTTGCCGCCCAACGCTTTTCGCTCGAACACCGTGACCCGGTACCCGCGCTCAGCCAGTTCGTGTGCGGCAGTCAGGCCCGCGACCCCGGCACCGAATATCGCGACGGTCGATCCGGGAGCCGCACGCGCGGCTCCCGGACTGCTCAACGCCGCCGCGGCCACTCCCGCCGAAGCAGTTCCGGCCAGAAACGACCGACGTGTGATCTGACGTTCCCCAACCCCACCCGACATACCGACACCCACCTCAGCTCGGCAACCCCTGTGGGCGATAAGTTAACGGCGATTCTCCGGCGGTCTGTCGCGACACGCCGATCTGAATCACCCCATATGCTTTGCGATCACTGGATCACATCAAGCTGAATCGAACCACTACAAACCGCATGACAAAGCCCTCGAAGCTCGAGAATGATCATTCACTTAATTCTTGCGGTGGTGTCACAAAATGTGACATGCTCCACAGGCGACCGGGGGGTCGAAATGTGCCCAGCACAGCCGGTGGACACCGGCCGGCCCCGCGCATGCCACGACAAGGCGGGGAAGGAACTCGATGACCTACGAGCTACCAGCGTCCAAGGGCCCCGTTCGGGACGTCCTGGTCCAGGGCGGCTACGTGCTCGGCTTCTCGGTTCAGGCGCTGGTCAGCGTCGTCACCGCAGTGATTCGCCGGCGCCTGGTGCTCGACGAGGTCGTCAACCAGACCTTGTTCATCGGGCGAGTCTGCACGGGCCCGGCCCTGCTGCTGATGATGCCGATCGGGGTCTTCATCGCCGTGTCTGTCGGTGAGCTGGCCGGGCGTATCGGCGCCGGCGGTTACTCGGGCGCCGTGGTGGCCTTCATCATCGTCGGCCAGGCCGCGGCCCTGGTGTGCGCGTTGATGATGGCCGGCGTTGCCGGTTCGGCCATCTGCACCGACCTGGGATCGCGCACCATCCGTGAGGAGATCGACGCGATGGAAGTCATGGGGCTGGACGTGATCGAGCGCCTCGTCGCGCCACGCCTGGTCGCCGCCGTCATCGTGGCGCTGGCCCTGTGCTCGATCGTCACCTTCGGCGGCGTGATGGCGTGCTACCTCTACCACATCAGTGTCCAGCATCTGCCCGCCGGAACGTTCCTGGCCACGTTCAGCCAGTACGGGCAGGTGTCGGACTTCGTTATGGCACTGATCAAATCGTCGGTGTTCGGGCTCACCGCCACCCTGGTCGCCACCTTCAAGGGGCTGCACACCAAGGGCGGCGCCGGCGGCGTGGCGAATGCGGTGAACGAGGCCGTCGTGCTGGCCTTCGCACTGGTCTTCATCCTCAACACCACCATGTCGGCGCTGTACACCGTGGTGGTGCCGGCCGTGGGCAGCTACCGATGACCGCGGTCACCAGCGGGGTTGCCCTGTACCGGATCTCGCGACCCGCAGTCGCCGGGTTCGACGCGCTCGTGGTGGCCGGGCAGCACGTCACGTTCTACGCGAAAGTCCTCGCCTCCCTGCCGTATGCCCTGGTGCGCTATCGCAAGCACACCCTCGGCCAGATCGGTGAGGTCACCTTCGGCACCAGCTCGCTGCTCTCCGGCGGCGGCACCATCGGCATCGTGTTCGCCATGTCTCTGGCCGCGGCCATGATGCTCGGAGTCGAGACCCAGCGCGGCCTTGACCTGGTCGGCATGAACACGCTGTCGGGCATGCTGGCCGCGATCGCCAACACCCGCGAACTGGCACCCGTCGTGGTGGCAATCGCGTTGGCTGCCAAGGTCGGAACGGGCTTCACGGCCCAGATCGGAGCGATGCGCATCTCCGACGAGATCGACGCACTCGACGCCATGGCACTGCGGTCGATCCCCTACCTGGTCGGCACCCGCGTGCTGGCCTCGGTGGTCTGCGTCATCCCGATCTACATGATCGGCCTGCTGGCCAGCTACCTGTCCACCCGGACCGTGGTGGTGATCTTCAACGGCGCCTCCCCCGGCACGTACGACTACTTCTTCCATCTGGCCCTCGGCCCCCAGGACCTGCTCTATTCGGGAATCAAGGCCGTCGTCTTCGCGATCGTCGTGGCCCTGGTGCACTGCACCTACGGCTACTTCGCCTCGGGCGGGCCCGCCGGGGTGGGACAGGCCGCCGGGCGTGCGTTGCGCACCGCGATCCTGGCAGTCGGCATCCTCGACGTGCTGCTCACCTTCGCCTTGTGGGGCCTGGTCCCCGAGATCCCCGGGATGGGAATGTGAAGCGCCCCAAGCTGTTCGGTCGAACCCGCAAGTATTCGGAACCCAGCCGGACACGTCTGGCGGTGCGCGGCCTGGCCGCGGCGACGGTGGCGGTGGCGGTGGCCTCCGTGCTGGTGGCCAGAGCGTCTGGCCATCTCGACCGCAGTGCCGACGTGTTCGTCGGAGTCCCGGTGTCGGCCGGATTGATCACCGGCGGATCTCCGGTTCGCTACCACGGCGTCAACGTCGGGCGCATCGCCGAAATCGAGTCGGGCACCCGCACATCGCGGGTCCGACTGGCGATCGAACCCGACAGCCTCGGCATCATCCCGTCCTCGGCGGTCGCGCGGATCGTGCCCCGCACGTTCTTCGGCGACATCTACCTGCAACTCGTCGACCCTCAAGGCAGCCGCTCGACAACGGGCCTGCGGCCAGGAGACACCGTGGCGATCGACGACAGTCCCGATGCCATGGCCCTCTACGACGTGTTCACCAAAATCGTCGCACTGTTCTCCCAGATCAAACCGGAGCGCATGCAGACCGCACTCACGGCGATCAGCCAGTCCCTCCGCAACCGCGGCACCGAACTGGGCACCACGATCGACAACCTGAGCGCCAGCGCCGAGGTGCTGACGCCGTCACTGGTGCGGTTCCTCGACACCACCCCGCAATTCCGTGATGTGATGGCCTCACTGAACGCCGCCACCCCGGACATCATCTCCACGCTGTCGGCCGCCACCTCGGTGTCCAACCGGATGGTCGACGACCAGAAGAAGTTCGCCTCGGCACTGGACGGCTTCGCCCGCTTCTCCTCGGTGCTCACCGCATTCCTGTCCGATCACCGCCAACAGCTGATCACCGTGGTGGACTCGGCCGGCAAGATCATGGCGACCACCGCCGCTCAGCCACTCGGGCTGATCGACACCCTGGCCGGCGCGCAGTCGTTCGGTGAGGCCGGTGCCAAGGTGTTCGCCACCGGCAAGTTCAACATCACCGCCGTGGCGACCTTCGCCGGTCCGATGCCGTACTCGCTTCAGGATTGCCCGGTCTATGGCGCCACGCAAGGTGCACGCTGCGCCGAATCCGCTCCGTCGGGCCAGGTTCCGGATCAGCCGGCCGACGTGCTGGCCCGCCCGGCCGCTGATCTACCGGTCACACCGTTCACGCCACCGGTCCCGCACATGCCGACGAACTCGTTCCTGCCGCCCGGGCCCGGACTGCCCCAGTCCGCACCGCTACCCACCGAACCGCTTCCCGCCGAGGCAGTTCCAGGCGCGGCACCCGCGTCATCGATTCCCGAGGCTGCGCCCGCGTCGGCGGTCGTCGATGCCGACGGCCAGGCTCACGCCCTGGCGGTCCTGCAGGACGAACTCCTTCCCCCGGCAGGTGCTCCTTCAACCCAACCGAACATCGCCACGGTGCTCATGCTGGGCCCGCTGGTGCGCGGCACGGAAGTGCAGGTCTCATGAACCGGAACGGTGGCTGGCAGTCATGGGCCAAGCTGGGCGCCTTCGGCACCGCCGGGGTGCTCAGTGCTGTGCTGGTGATGAACACCCTGTCGGTACCGGTGCGCGGCAACACCGTGACCTACCAGGCGCAGTTCACCAGCGTCGAAGGCCTCAACGCCGGAAACCCGGTGACCATGAACGGCATTCGGATCGGGCGGGTGGACTCGATCCGGTTCGCCCCCAACGGCGACGGCACCAGCCGCGCCGACGTCGACATCGAGGTCAACTCTGACTTCACCCTGACCAGCAATGTCACCGCAGCCGTGCGCTACGGCGACATGCTCGGCGCCCGCTATGTGGCGCTGTCCGATCCGGGCGGGGCAATCATGGACGTGTCCACCGACGAACCACCGGCGCGCCTGGCCGCCGGCGGTGTCATACCGCTGGCCCAGACGTCACCTGCCGTCGACCTGACCGCACTGCTCAACGGGTTCAAGCCGTTGTTCGACGCGCTGGCACCCGAACAGGTCAACACCCTGACCCGGGGATTCGTCGAGACGTTCAGCGGCCAGGCCCAGACCCTGACGACACTGCTGACCCAGATCGCGGCCATGACATCGAGTTTGAGCAACAACGCGGGCATTTTCACCCAGCTCATCGACAACATGTCGACGTTGATGAGCACCATGCACACCCGCCAGCCGCAGCTGGAAGAGATGCTGCACGGGCTCAACCGGCTCAGCGCGGCGGTGACCTCCGGCGACCAGCAGTTCGGGATGCTCATCGACCAGGGCAACGCCGTACTGGCCACCCTGGCCAACACGGTCAACAACTCCAGCGCGGCCTACGGAGATACCATCACCAACCTCAATGCCATGCTGCAGGCCTGGCAGCCCAACACCGAGGAATTCACCAAGCTGCTGGCCCGGCTGCCGGAGTTCGGCAACGCGATCAACCGGACCTCCAGCTACGGCGGGTTCGTCAGCCTGTACCTGTGCAACTTCACCCTCAAGATCCGCAGCCATGAAGCCAACATCTTCGGTTACACGCATTCCGAGGTGTGTCAGTAGATGTTCCTCGTCAAACTGATCGACCTCTTCGTCGGCGCGGTGATCTTTCTCTTCGTCAAAGATCAGCGCAAACACAACCCGTCAATCCCGTTGGCGCTGGGCATGATCGGCACCATCACACTGGTCGCCATCATGGTGGTCTCGATCGGGATCCCCCGTGCGGTCTACCACGCGCGCACCAACGCCTATGTCGCCGAACTGGCCAATGCCAGTGGCCTGACCGGTGGTGACCCGGTGTATGTCGCGGGGGTGCCGGCCGGGCGGGTGGAGGACGTGGCGCTGGCCGTCGACCGGGTCCGGGTCGGCTTCCGGCTGGACAAGGCGCAGGCACTGGGCAACCGCACCACCGTGACGGTGCGGCTGCGGACCGTGCTGGGCAAGCGGTTCCTCGACGTGATGCCGGCCGGGACCTTCAATGGGCTGGACTCCAACGTGATCCCGCTGTCACGCACCACGGTTCCCTACAGCCTCGACGAGGTGGGCCGTAAGGCCGCCGACACCGCAGAGCATGTGGACCAGCAGCCGTTGACCGCCATGATGAACACCCTGGCCGAGACCATGCCCGGAAACAGTACCGAGCTCGGCAAGGCGCTGGCCGGAATCAGCGCGGCCAGTTCGGCCTTCGCCGACAACGGCGACAAGATCGACGAGATCCTGCGGATCAGCCGGCAGATGGCCGAAATGCTCTCGCACCAAACCGATTCGCTGGCAGACACCGCCGCCAATGCGCAGTACATCGTGTCCTCGTTGGCCGCGCGACGTCAGGCCCTGACCGACATCGTCCACAACCTCACCGCGATCATGCGCCACCTGGCCGCGATCTATACCGAGAAGCAGGCCGATTTCGGCAGCTTGATCGCCGGCCTCACCGCGGTCACCGGAACCCTGAAAGCCAACGTGGACAAGATCGATCAGACCCTGCAGCAGATGCCGCCCGCGATCCGCGCCGTCACCAACGCCACCGGCAACGGCAACTGGGCCGACGTCAACTCACCGTCCGTGGTGATGCCCGACAACCTGTTGTGCTTCCTCAACGTTCAGCGGGAGTGCCGATGAAACGCAGAATTGCACTTTCGAGGGCCGTGACGGCGATCCTGACGATCCTGTGCGTGGGCGTGGGTGGCTGGTACGTGTTCGGCCGCACCGACCGGGCGCGGACGGTACATGCCGACTTCGGCTACATCAACGGCATCTACCCGGGCAGCAAGGTCACCGTGCTCGGGGTGCCGGTGGGGCGGGTCACCGCGGTGACACCGCAGGGCACCACGGTGCGGGTCACCATGACGCTGCCCGACGATGTCCTGCTGCCCGCCGAACCCGACGCCTATGTGGTGAGCCCGGCGCTGATCAGTGACCGCAGTGTTGAACTCGGCCCGGCCTACAGCGGAACAGGGCCCACCCTGGCCGATGGGCACGTCATCGGAGCCGACCACAGCCACTCGCCGATCACCTTCGACAGCATGCTCGGCAGCCTGAGCACGCTGACCTCGGCGATCGGGCCGCAACAGGGTGACATCGGCGCGGTGCTGACCCGCGGTGCCGACCAGTGGCGCGATCAGGGCAAGCTGTTCAACTCCGCGATGCGCAATCTCAGCGCGGCCAGCGGCGTCCTCGGCGCCCGGGCCGAGGACATCGGCACGGTGGTGGACAACCTCAGCACGCTGATGGCCGCCTTCAACCAACGTCAGGTGTCGTTGAACCAGATGGTCGACGAACTCGGCCAGGTGGGTGGCAGCTGGGCCGATGCAAACGTCGACATCGCCCAGCCGATGGCCGATCTCAAAGTGGTGCTGGATCAGGTCGACACATTCGTCTCCCAGCACGGTGACGACCTCGGCACCATCGCGGCCAACCTCAACGCCGTCGGAGACGTGCTGACCGCCAAGCAACCGCAGTTGGCCGAGTTCATGGACCTGGTTCCGCTGATGATGCAGAACCTCTCCAACACCATCGGTCCCGACCGGCGCGGCCGGATCCGGCTCAACGTGTCCACCGTGCTCAGCCAGTTCGCCGCCGCCCAGAACTTCTGCGACCGCACCATGCTGCCGATGTGTGTAGGTGCCGGGATCACCAACCCGATCTCCTACCCGATCAGCCGATCGGACCCGCTGGGCATCGTCTCCGCCGTCACCGGCAACGCCCCGGCACCGAACCCGAAGTACCCGAGGTGAACGGAAATGCGTAAATCCCTGCCCAAGCCCAGCCTGCGGGGCGCTGCTACCGGCTGCGTCGTGGTGGTGGCGGCCGCGATCCCATTCGCGTTGAGCGGCAACATTTTCAAGCTTGGCATTCAGGACCTTCCTCTCGGCCGCACCTCCCCGAGCGACACCATGGCTGTCACTGTCGTGCTGCCGACCGCCGACGGCATCACCATCGGCGCCGACGTGCGCAACGGGCAGAAGGTGGTCGGCCGGGTCAGCGGCATGAGTCTGGCCGCTTCCGGGGCTTCGGTGCAGCTCAGCCTCGCCGACGCCGACGGCCTGGACGCCGGGACCGTGGCCAGCGTGGAACTGCCTTCGGCCCTTGGCAATCCGTTCGTTCGGCTCTCCAGCGCGCAACTGGCACCGCAGCGCGCCCTACGCGACGGCGACGTGATCCCACCCAGTCACACCGAACTCGGTCCGCAAATCGAAAGTGCGCTGGCCACCTTCGGCGCGCTGCTGTCCCGCAGCGGTGTCGACCAGCTGGCCACCATCGTCACAGAACTGGACAAGGCGTTCGTCGGCCGCTCGGACAAGGTGCGCGGGCTGATCGACTCGATGTCACTGCTGGCGGCGAAAGCCTCCGAGCACCAAGTCGAATTCGACCAGGCGATGAGTTTGGCCGCCAACATCACCGGGCAATTCGGCCAGGAGCAGAAGACCGTGGCCGGATACCTCGATGCGGTGCCCAAGGTGGTGGCGATGCTCGACGTGCAGCGCGCCAAACTGCAGACCCTGTTCTCCTCCACCACCGCACTGGCCGCCACCGCCAACAGCGTGCTGTCGTCCGCCGACCTCGACACCATGGTCACCGACGCCGGCACCGTGGTACAGACGATGGGCGCTTTCAATGACCGGTTGGGCGGCATGCTCACCGCGATGAACGACTTCCTGGAGAAGTTCGGCAACTCGGTGCACGGCGACTACCTGATGTTCGATGGCGCACTGGACATTCCGGGGACTATCGACAAACTCCTCACCGGAGGCCTGATCGTCAACGGCACCCCGATCACCGGGGATGTCGCCCTGGAAGGGTTCTTGTCGGGAGGTCTGAATTGAGACGCCTGGTAGTGGTTCAGCTGGCGATCTTCGCGGTGATCGCCGCGATCGTCATCCCGTTCGGTATCCGCTATGTGGCCGGACCACTTGGGTTTCGGACGCCGATGACCCTGACCGCGACCATGACCGACGCGTTCGGTCTGACCACCGGGACCAGCGTCACCGTGCGCGGGGTGCAGGTCGGTACCGTCGACGACGTCTGGCTGTCCTCCGATGGCACCGCGATGGTGCGGTTGTCGATCGACCCCGACACCAAGATTCCGCGGGACGCGATCCTGACCGTCGGGATGGGCACGGCCGCAGGCATCCAGAGCGTGGACATCATGCCGCAATCCGACGCCGGGCCTTACCTGGCCTCCGGCGACACCATTGCCGCACCGGCCGACCGTCAACCGATCCAGATGGACCGGATCATGGGCGACACCGCGCAATTGGTGAAGGGCATCGACACCCAGGCAGTTCGTGATGTCGGCACCGAGTTGTCGAACGCCTTCGACGGGTTGGGCCCTGACCTGGCCATGCTGATCGACAACGCGTCGGATATGTCCACCCGCATCCGAAACCAGACCGGTCAACTACAACCGCTGATCGACGGCACCGCGGAGTTGGTCACCACCATGGCCGGCCAGGGCGACACGTTCATTCGTGGCATGGGTGCCAGCGCGCGCCTGGCCAACCAACTCGACGGCAGCGGCCCGGCGTTCCTGTACCTGACCGACCGCTCACCCGCCGCGTTGAAGTCACTGCAGCGCGTGCTGGACACCTACCAGGGCACCTTCGGCGCCACCCTGGCCAACCTGGCCACCGTCACCCCGATCATCGGTGACCGCACCGACTCGCTGCAGACCGGGCTGTCAACGATCCCGAAGGGCCTGCAGGACTTGACCTCGATAGTCAAGCTCGACGCCACCGGCCAGACGCGGGCAGATTTCTCGTTGATCGCCACCCAGGGGCCGGTGTGCAACTACGACGTGGACCGCCGCGCCATCGGAGATGTCAGCCCGACCGAACCCAACCTGGTGATGTACTGCCCGCCGGCACCCGACATGCTGATGCGGGGTGCGGTCAACGCGCCCCGGCCCAACGATCTCGGCATGCAGAACTCTCAGATCCCCGGATATCCGATCGGACCCGAGGTGGTCAACGACCCGGTCAAGATCCCGACCCTGGCCCAGCTGGCCTACAAATGGCGGAGCATCCTGAAAGGTGGCCCACAGTGAGCAAATCCGACGATGAATCCGCCGACGACCGTGGTGAATCGCTACTGACGTTGGAGGATCCCACCGACGACACCGAAGAAGCGCCCGACGCGCTTGAGGAGTCCGAACCCAGCGGTCTCAAGCGCCTTCTGGTGGCGGGGACAGTCGCCCTGGTCGCCCTCGCTGCCGCGGCCGCGATCGTGGTGTTGTCGCTCGGCGAGTACCAGCACCGGCTGGACGATGCGTTGCGCGCCGAGGCCGTGTCCACGTCGCGCGACTATCTGATCGCGATGGCCGGCTTCGACTACCAGAAGATGGATGCCAACCGGGATCACATCGTCTCGGGTTCCACCCCAGCTTTCGCGGCCAAGTACGACGAGATGGTCAAGGCGCTCCGCGACATCGTGGTGACCAGCAAGGGCGTCGCGATCGCCACCGCCGACCGGGTGGCCGTCGATGCGCTCGACGGTGACACCGCGACCGTTATCGCCTTCGTCGATCAGCATGTCACCAATGTGACTGCGCCACAGGGTAGTAACCAGAAGTACCGGATGGTGGTCAAGCTCGTACGCAGCGGCGACCGCTGGATCGTCGACGACGTGCAGACCGTCTAACGCCATAGTTCGTCCACCGAGAGGAGTCCCATGCCAGCGACGTACGTGGATCTGTCCGCCGAGCCGCGGCTGACCACCGCCGAAACCCGGATCACCGTCACTCAGCGGGTGCCGAGGTGGATCCGCAAGAAGCATGTCGACCTCTCCGACGCCCTGGACTTCTGGTCCGCCGCAGGGGCCGCAGCCAACGTCATCATGCAGATGAGCTGGCCCGAGGTCGGCTATGGAGTCGCCGAAAGCCGCGTGGAATCAGGAAGTCTGGTGCACCATCCGTGGAAGCGGCTGCGCACCACCGCGCAGTATCTGACCGTTGCGATCCTCGGCTCCGACGAGGAGAAGAACGCCTATCGCGAGGCCGTCAATGTCGCACACCGGCAGGTCCGGTCCACCGAGGACAGTCCCGTCAAGTACAACGCGTTCAACCGAGAGCTGCAGTTGTGGGTGGCGGCTTGCCTTTTCATCTTCTACGAGGACACCCACCAACTCCTGTACGGCACGATGACCGAGGAGCAGGCCGAGACCTTCTACCAGAGTGCGATGACCATCGGCACCACGCTGCAGGTGCTCGAGGAGATGTGGCCGGCCACCCGCGCCGACTTCGACGCGTACTGGAACACCGCATGCGAACGCGTCGAGATGACCCCGTTCGTGCGGGATTACCTCATGGTCCTGGTGGAACTGCGGATGATCAACTGGCCGATGCGGAAGATGCTGGCGCCGTTGTTGCGGTTCCTGACCATCGGCTTCCTGGCGCCGGTGTTTCGTGACGCGATGGAATTCGAGTGGACCGACACCGACCGCCGCCGGTTCGAACATCTCTTCTTGTTCGTGGCGTTCGTCAACCGCTTCCTGCCGAAGTCGCTACGCACCGGCAACTACTCGGTACTGATGAAGGATCTGCGCCGCCGGATCCGCCGTAAGAAGGCGCTGATCTGACCACCGTGGGGAGTGGGCTCGGCCCGGACACCCTGCTGTCGCGCTATCTGCAGGACCGGCGGTTCCTGTTCGTCCTGCCGAGGGCGGTCTGCCTGCAGTCACTGCATCCGACGATCGCCACCGGTATCACGCAGCACGCTCTTCTGCACCGGCGAGTGTGGTTGCACCACAAACGCACCGTGACCCAGGCGATCAGGATCGCGTTCACCGACGTCGACATGCGCCCGTACATCCGGTTCGCCCATGAAGAGGTCAAGGGCCGCGACCCGGCCGGGCACAAATACCACGCGCTCAATCCCGACGTCTTCCACTTCCAGCACGCCACCTATGTGGAAAGCCTTGTGATGATGGTCAATACCTTCATCCGGAAGCTCGATGAACGCGAACACGAGCAGCTCTACCAGCAGTGCTGTGCGTGGTATCGCCGCTACGGCATCTCGACGCGACCGATGCCGGCCAGCTGGGCCGAGTTCGGCGAGTACTTCGAGGACGCATGCCGCACCCAGCTGTCTGTCGGCGAGCATTTCGAGCCGTTCCGCCGGCAGATGTTCGCGCCAACGGACTGGTGGCCACGGGCCGTGCCACACCGCGCGATCCGGGCCATGCAACATCCGCGGGCCGCCGAGCTGACAGGGACATCGGTGAGCGCCCGCGATCGCCGGACGCTGCGGCGGTTCGTGTTGACCACCCGGATGATGTCGTGAAGTCGCACCGCAGCGGGCGCCAAAACCCCCGACCGCGGAGAGTGGGGTGCGCCCGAGGCTAGGCAGGCGGCTTGGTGGCCGCGTGCAGCGCAACGATACCGCCGGTCAGGTTGCGCCACTTGACCTGTGACCATCCGGCCTCTCCGATGCGCCGGGCCAGCTCCGCCTGATCCGGCCAGGCCCGGATCGACTCGGCCAGATACACGTAGGCATCGGGGTTGCTCGACACCGCGGTGGCCATCCGCGGCAGAGCCTGCATCAGGTACTCCTTGTACAGCTTGGCGAACGCCCGGTTTGTCGGTGTGGAGAACTCGCACACCACCAGCCGGCCGCCGGGCCGGGTCACCCGGGCCATCTCCCGCAGGCCCGCAACATGGTCGACCACGTTGCGCAGCCCGAAGCTGATGGTGACCGCGTCGAACACCCCGTCGGCGAACGGCAGCCGGGTCGCGTCTGCGCCGACCTTGGGCACCGGGCGCGACGCTCCCGCGGCCAGCATGCCCACCGAGAAGTCCGCGGCCACACACCAGGCACCCGAGGTCGCGAGCTCTACCGTCGACACCGCGGTGCCGGCCGCCAGGTCGAGCACCTTGTCGCCGGGACCGATGCCGAGCGCCGCACGGGTCTGCCGGCGCCAGAACCGGTCCTGGCCGAGCGAAAGCACGGTATTGGTCAGGTCGTAGCGCCGCGCAACGGCATCGAACATCGATGCCACTTCGTGGGGGTTCTTCTCCAGGCTCGCTCGGCTCACGCCGCCGACGCTACCCGTAGCGCTCCCTGTGAACTTCCTGCGACCGGGAATTGGCGTTCGTCGCGGCGCCTTGAACCTGATCATGAGCGAAAAAGTGTGGTTCATCACCGGTGCGTCGAGGGGTTTCGGCCGGGAGTGGGCGATCGCGGCCCTGGAGCGCGGGGACAAGGTGGCCGCCACCGCGCGCGATACCGCGACGCTGGCCGACCTGGCCGACAAGTACGGCGACTCGCTGCTGCCGATCAAATTGGACGTGACCGACCGCGAAGCGGACTTCGCCGCCGTCAAACAGGCCCACGAGCGGTTCGGCCGGCTGGATGTCGTCGTCAACAACGCGGGCTACGGCCAGTTCGGGTTCATCGAGGAGTTGTCGGAGGCCGACGCCCGGGACCAGATCGAGACGAACGTGTTCGGCGCGCTGTGGGTCACCCAGGCCGCGCTGCCGTACCTACGGGCCCAGCGCAGCGGGCACATCATCCAGGTGTCCTCGATCGGCGGGATCACCGCGTTCCCGTTGGTCGGCATGTATCACGCCTCCAAATGGGCGCTGGAAGGGTTCTCGCAGTCGCTGGCCGCCGAGGTCGCGCCCTTCGGCGTACATGTGACGTTGATCGAGCCGGGTGGGTTCTCCACCGACTGGGCCGGTTCCTCGGCCAGACATGCTGCCCCACTTGCCGATTACGACGAGGCGCGTGAGGCCGCGCAACGCGCCCGGGCTCAGCGCAGCGCCAAGCCCGGCGATCCGAAAGCGTCGGCTGCGGCGGTCCTGAAGATCGTGGACGCCGAGAACCCGCCGCTGCGGGTGTTCTTCGGCGAGCTGCCGTTGCAGCTGGCCAAGGCGGACTACGAGAGCCGGCTGGCGACGTGGGAGCAGTGGCAGCCGGTGTCGGTGCTCGCCCAGGGCTAGCGACGTTTCATCCGGCAACACCCGGGGAAGCCTCGGTACATGCCGGAGACCGTGACACAGAAGTTGATCGGGTCCCATCTCGTCTCCGGGTCGATGACACCCGGGGACGAGATCTCGATCCGGATCGATCAGACGCTGACCCAGGACGCCACGGGCACGCTGGTGATGCAGGAACTCGAAGCGCTGGGCCTGGACCGGGCCCGTACCGAGGTCAGCGTGCAGTATGTCGACCACAACCTGCTGCAGACCGACGAGAAGAACGCCGAGGACCACGAGTACCTGCGGACGGCGGCTGAACATTTCGGGTTGTGGTTCTCCAAACCCGGCAACGGGGTCTCGCACCCGACGCACATGCAGCGGTTCGGCATACCCGGCAAGACGATGGTGGGTTCGGACTCTCACACCCCGGCGGCCGGGTCGCTGGGGATGCTGGCCATCGGTGTCGGCGGCCTGGAAGTGGCGCTGGCCATCGCCGGCGAACCGCTGCACCTTCGCGCACCCGAGGTGTGGGGTGTGCGGCTGGAAGGCGAACTCCCGCAATGGTGTTCTGCGAAGGACGTGATCCTGGAGATGCTGCGGCGCCATGACGTCAAAGGCGGCGTCAACCGGATCATCGAGTATTACGGCCCGGGCCTGGCGGGGCTGACAGCCATGGATCGGCACGTCATCGCGAACATGGGTGCCGAACTCGGGGCGACGACGACGGTGTTCCCCAGCGACGACGCGGTGCGGGAGTTCCTCATCGGCGAAGACCGCGGCGACGACTGGGTGGAGCTCGTCGCCGACGACGGCGCACGGTACGACATCGACGAGGCGATCGACCTGTCGGCGCTCGAACCGCTGATCGCCAAACCCTCCTCGCCGGGCAACGTCGTCCCGGTGTCGGAGGTGGCCGGTGAACCTGTCGCCCAGGTTGTCATCGGCTCCAGCGCCAACCCCGGCCTCCGGGACTTCGCGATCGCTGCAGCGATGGTGCGCGGTCATCAGACCTCGCCCAACGTCAGCTTCGACGTCAACCCGACCTCTCGCGAGATCCTCACCGACCTGACCAAGATGGGCGCCACCACCGAACTCGTCATCAACGGTGCGCGCATCCACCAGGCCGGCTGCATGGGCTGCATCGGTATGGGGCAGGCCCCGGCCACCGGTCGCAACTCACTGCGCACCATGCCACGCAACTTCCCCGGCCGGTCGGGCACCAGAGAGGATTCGGTCTGGCTGTGCTCACCGGAAACCGCTGCCGCATCGGCGATCACGGGCGTCATCACCGATCCGCGGCAATGGGCCGCCGACAACGGGATCGAGTATCCGGAGCTGGATCTGCCAACGCATTTCAGTGTCAACACCGCGATGTTGGTCGCCCCGGCGACACCTGAACAGGCCGGCGACGTCGAAGTCGTCAAAGGCCCCAACATCTCCAGCCTTCCCGAGCTCACACCGCTACCGGATGTGATGGAGGCACCGGTGCTGCTCAAGGTCGGCGACAACATCTCGACCGACGAGATCTCCCCCGCAGGAGCGCGGGCGCTGCCGTTCCGGTCGAACATCCCCAAACTGGCCATGTTCAGCTTCACCCAGATCGACGAGACCTATCCGCAACGCGCGCAGGCCACACCATCGGGGCACATCATCGTCGGCGGAGAGAACTACGGCCAGGGTTCGTCCCGCGAACACGCCGCGATCGCGCCCCGCTACCTCGGGCTGCAAGCGGTGATCGCCAAGTCTTACGCCCGCATCCATTGGCAGAATCTCGCCAATTTCGGTGTGCTGGCACTGGAATTCGCTGACCCCGCCGACTATGACGCGGTGGCGCAGGGCGACGTCCTCGCGCTTTCCGACCTGCGTCGAACCTTGGCGGCCGGAGAGCCGCTCATGGTCGCCAACACCACACGGAACACATCTTTCGCGGTGCGCCATCGCCTTTCATCGCGACAGATTGAGCATGTCCTGGCCGGCGGCCTCATTCCATGGCTTGCCGCGCAGCCGACAAACTAGGTCGTGATCTGGCCTCCAGCAGCCGAAATGCGCGTACCGTCGAATACATGCCCAAGATCACGACTTCTGACAATGTCGAGATTTTCTATCGGGACTGGGGTTCGGGCCAGCCCATCGTGTTCAGCCACGGATGGCCGTTGTCCGCCGACGACTGGGACACGTTCATGCTGTTCTTCCTGCAGCACGGCTACCGCGTCGTCGCCCACGACCGGCGCGGCCACGGACGCTCCTCCCATGTGGCCGACGGCCACGACATGGACCACTATGCCGACGACCTCGCCGCGGTGGTCGAGCACCTGGACCTGCACGACGCCGTTCACGTCGGGCACTCGACCGGGGGCGGTGAGCTGGTGCATTATCTGGCGCGGCACGGGTTGGACCGGGCCGCGCATGCGGTCCTGATCAGCTCGGTGCCACCGCTGATGGTCAAGACCGAGGCCAACCCGGGAGGCCTGCCCAAGTCGGTATTCGACGATCTGCAGGCGCAGTTGGCGGCCAACCGCTCGGTGTTCTACCGTGCCCTGCCGTCGGGCCCGTTCTACGGGTTCAACCGGGCACAGGAGAAGACCCCACAGCCTGCCCGCGAGGCGATCATCGCCAACTGGTGGCGCCAGGGAATGATGGGTGACCCAAAGGCCCACTACGACGGCATCGTGGCGTTCTCCCAGACGGACTTCACCGAGGACCTCAAGAAGATCACCCTGCCGTCACTGGTGATGCACGGTGAAGACGACCAGATCGTGCCGTACGCGGATTCCGGTCCGCTCTCGGCGAAGCTGCTGCCCAACGGGACCCTCAAGAGCTACCCGGATTTCCCGCACGGCATGCCGACCACTCAGGCCGAGACCATCATGGCCGATCTGCTGGAGTGGCTGCGCTCCTGAAATCGATTGCGGCTCAGGTCAGTCAGGCCGCACGCAGCCGGCGCATGCCCTGCACGGCCTCGTAGTGCCCGATCAGCTCATCGCAGATGGCCGGCCAGGTGCGGGCCAGCACGCTGCGCCGCGCGGCCAACGAGTAACGCGATCGCTCGGCGATCAGGTGCTCCGCGGAAGCGGGCAGGGCGGACTCGAATTCGGCCACGGGAAGCAGCAGCCCGGTGCGATACGGCGCCACCAGATCTCGGGGCCCGCCGGCATCGGGCGCGATCACCGGCAGGCCGGACGCCATCGCCTCCTGCACGGCCTGGCAGAACGTCTCGTGCTCACCGGGGTGGACGAACACATCCATGCTCGCGTAGGCCGCGGCCAGCGCAGGCCCGTGCAGTTCACCGGTGAAAACGGCGGTGGGCAGGACGGTTTGGAGCTTCGCGCGGTCCACTCCGTCACCCACCACCACCAGCTGCAGGTCGTCGCGCCCGGCCAGCGCGGCCAGCCGTTCCACGTGCTTCTCCGGTGCCAGCCGTCCGACGAACCCGACGATCGGCCTGCCTTCCGGAGACCACGACGCCCGCAGCTGCTCATCGCGGGCCGATGGCGCGAAACCGGTGATGTCCACCCCGCGTCCCCACTTGAACACGCGGGGAATCCGGTGGGCCTCAAGGTTTTCCATTGCCGAGGTGGACGGCGCCAGGGTGCGGTCGGCCTTGCTGTGCAGGCGGCGGGTCCACGCCCACGACGCCCGCGAGAGCACGCCCACACCGTAGCTTTCGGCGAAACCGGCGACATCGGTCTGGAACACCGCGACCGTCGGCACCCCCAGATGACGGGCGGCATGTACGCCACCCCAGCCGAGCAGCGCCGGCGAGGCCAGATGCACGACGTCGGGGTCGAAACCGCGCAGCACGTTCACCATGCGGGGCCTTGGCACGCCCAGCGGCAGTGAGGTGACCTTGGGGAACATCCGTGACGGCACGCGGTGCACCCGCACACCGTCGTGCACACGTTCGGCCGGCGGCTGACCTCGCGGGGTGTCCGGGGCGATGACGAGTACCTCGTGGCCGGTGCGGCGGAGATGCTCGATCACCCGAAGCACCGAGTTGGTGACGCCGTTGACATTCGGGAGGAAGGACTCTGCAACGATTGCAACGTGCACACCTGGATGTTCTCAGCGACACCTGTCGCCGAGGTAGCGTCTGGGGATACGACACGCTAAAACCTGATGCCCGGGGCTACTGTTGCGGCATGCGAATGTCCCGCGTTGCTGCAGCGATGCTGGCCCTGGTGACCCTCGGCGTTGCCGGGTCCACCACCGGTTGCACCCGTCTGGTCGACGGCACCGCCCAGGCCAACAGCAACAAGCCCGGCAGCGCGATCACCGATGACGGCTGGGGCGTTCAGATCGGCTTTCCCGACGCGCCCGCCCAGATCGAGTTCTTCACCGAACCGCAGTGCCCGGCCTGCGCCCACTTGCAGCACGAGTCCGGCGACGCCATCGCCTCCGCTGTCGGCCAGGGCCAACTCGCGGTGACCTACCGACCCCTGACCTTCCTGGACCGGTTGGGCACCGAGTATTCGGCCCACGTCGCCAACGCCCTCTTCCTGGCCGCCGGCCCGAGCACGACCGGCACGGCGTTCCAGGCGTTCGTGCAGGATCTGTGGGGCCACCAGGAACCCGAAGGCTCGCCCGGCCCGACGGACGAGGCAATGGCCCAGATGGCCTCCGAGAACGGCGTCGGCTCCGAAGAAACCGACAAGATCGCCGCCGGCGCCCAGGCCATCGATTCCCAGGAGCTCAACGACGCCAACGCCGAACTGCTCGGCGAAACGCAAGATTCGGTATCCACCCCGACGATCTACGACCTGGTCGGCGAGCAGGTCGTGGACACCAGCGACCCGGACTGGCTGGCCAAACTGCTGTCTACGCCGAGGAGTTGACCCGGCTGAGCCGTCGTTGCAAGTAGGCCAGCAACGTCAGCGCCGCGGCCGCGACCAGCCAACCCACTACAGCGATCGACCCGGCCGGGATGATCGCCAGCGATGCGTTGCGGTCCCGTACCCGAACCAGATCGGGATTGTGCTTGTCGTACTCCACATAGATCCGCATCCCGGTGTCGAGCTCAGAGGGATACAGCACCCCGAGCTCTGGACGGTAGGTGACCCGGTCGGGCGTGACGAACTCGATGGTCGAGCGCCGCGGACCCGCGCTGAGCACCTCGGCCGCGGCCACACCCATGTTCCGCTCGATCTGCTGATCGTTGCGCCAGGCGCCCATCACCAAAAGCATCGACTGCAACGTGACCAGGCAGGCAGCGATCACCACCCCGATTCGCACCCGCCGGATGATCCGCTGCGAACGCGTCTCCCCCGGTTCGCCGTACAGGTGCGGGATCAGCGCCTGCACCATCGCCCGGAACCGCGCCGCGATCTGCGAGGGCCTCACAGAGCGGCCTTGATCGACGCGTGCAGGGCACGCAGCGACGACCGGTCGGCCTTCACCTCCAGCACCCGCATGCCGTCGAAGGGCTCGGCCAACGCCGCACCGAGCGCGGCGGCCTCCACCTGCCCGCACTCGACGTGATAGGCGCGGCACAACGCCGCCACATCCACATCGTGCGGGGTGCCGAAGATCCGCGACGACACGTCGGAAAATCTCGGATCGCCCTGCTCCAACAGCTCGAAGATGCCGCCGCCGTTGTCGTTGGACACCACGATGGTCAGATTGCGGGGCGTCGGCTCGGTGGGGCCGATCAGCAGCCCCGAGCTGTCGTGCACGAAGGTCAGGTCGCCGATCAGCGCGATGGTGCGGCGCGGCCCGTCCCCGGCGTCGCCGCGATCATGTGCCAGTGCCGCACCGATCGCCGTCGACACCGTGCCGTCGATACCGGCCACACCGCGGTTGGACCGCACCTTGATGCCCTCGGTGCCCAGGCCGACCAGGGCGGCGTCACGCACCGGGTTGGACGCTCCCAGCACCAGTTGATCGCCCGGGCGCAGAGCATCGGCGACCGCCGCGGCCACATGCAGACCGGTGGTCAGCGGATGCGCGGCGAGCTGATCGCGGACCGCCGCGACCGCGTTCTTGTTGAGCTCCCCGCAGCGGGCCAGCCAGGCCGGATCCGGGGTGCCGGAGGTGACCGCCCGGGTTCCGGTGGCCATCGAGTTGCCCGAGACGTCGGGCCAGCGCGGACCCGTCGTCAACGCGTAGACGGGCACCGCCGGATCGGCCAGCAGCGCCGACACCGGCCGGTGCAGTGTGGGCCGGCCCAGCATGATGACCTGCTCGGGATGCACGAGGCGGAGCGCCAGCGGGTGCAGCGGGTTCTCCGGACGCGGAGCGGTGGGCTCGGCCACCGTCGGCAGTCCGGCCAGGTTGGGGTGCGCGCCGGCACCGTGCCCGGCGATCACCACGGTGTCCGGGGTGAGGTCGATCTCCAGCGGCTGATCGAAGCTCACCGGAGGGGTGTAGGTCCAGGGCTTGCCGTTCGGGCGGCCTTCCGACGAGCGCTCGCGCGAGGAGCCGACAAACCCCGGGAACGACGTGTCCCCGTGCGCGCTGTCGGGGACCAGCGGCTCGCGCAGCGGGATGTCGAACTGCACCGGCCCCGCATTGGCGGTGCGCGAGCCGGTGGCCGCCGCCAGCACCCGGCAGGTCGCCGAACGCCATTGGGCATTGAGCGAATCAAGTTCGCCGGGCGGCCCTCCGGTGATATCGGGGGCCAGGCCGAGGCTGATGTTGGCCCGCACCTGCGTACCGAAGTAACCCAACTGCTCGAAGGTCTGGTTGGCTCCGGTGCCCAGCAACTCATAGGGACGGTTGGCGCTCAGCACGATCAGCGGCACGCGGGCGTAGTTCGCCTCGACCACCGCGGGGCCGAGGTTGGCCACCGCAGTGCCCGAGGTCATGGCGATGCAAACAGGGGACCGCTCGTCTGTGCCTCCCCCGACCGCCAGGCCGATGGCCAGGTAACCCGCCGTCCTCTCGTCGATGCGCACGTGCAGCCGGATCCGGCCCGCCCGGTCGGCGTCGGACAGCGCGAACGCCAGCGGGGCGTTACGCGAACCGGGGCACAGCACGACGTCGCGGACACCGCCGCGGATGAGTTCGTCGACGACTACGCGCGCCTGTGCCGTCGAGGGGTTCACCACTCCACCTTATTGGTCTGTCTGATCGTCGGCCTATTCGTCAGGGCTGGCCCGCGAGGAACTCGAGCAGCGCGGCGTTGACCGCGTCCGGCTTCTCGATGAAACCGAGGTGGCCGGTGTCGGGAATTTCCAGGTACCGCGCATTGGGGATGGCGTCGGCCACCTCGCGCCCGAGGTGAGGCGGCAGGACCACGTCATCAGCGAAGCCGATGACCAGCACCGGAGCGGTGATCGCGCGATAGGCCGGCAGCCTGTTGCCGACCGGCGCGGCGTCGGACTGGGCCACCAGGCCGGGAGTCTGTTTGGTGGGCCACATGGTGAACATCTCACTCCAGTCGCGCACCAGCACGTCGTCGTTGAGGGTCTTGGGCGAGAAGCTCTCCAGCATCCGGACCTTCGCGTCGAACGTCGGCGGCAGCTGAACGCCGGAGGCCGCAAGGTCGCGCTCGGCGGTTCGGAAGAACTCACGGGCCCGGTCATGACGGCCGCGGGTTGCCATCAACACCGCCGATCGGACCAGGTCAGGACGTGCCAACATGAGTTCCTGGGCGATGAACGACCCCATCGAGACGCCCACCACGTGCGCCGGGGCCGCGCCGAGCTTCTCGATCAGCTCGGCGGTGTCGGCCACCATCTGTTCGGTGCCGAAGCCCTCGGCGTTCTCCGTCGCGCCGACCCCGCGATTATCGAAGGTGATGACGCGGTAACCGGCCCGCTGCAGTGCCGGGACCTGGTGCAGGTGCCAGGTGCGGCCGGCGCCTCCGCGACCGGCGATGAACAGCACCGGGTCGCCCTTGCCTCGCTCGTCATATGCCAGATTCACCCGGCCGACGCTACTTGATCGGTGCTTACGCGCTGCGCCGCCCGCGCACCTTCCTGATCGCCTGATCCCAGGCCAGCAAAACCCCGGCCTTGAGCGGTTCGGGCTTGATCATGTCCTTGCTCAGCAGCGCGGTGGCGCCGGCCTTGGTGGCGGCACTTGCCTTCGACACGTGCCCGGAATCGAACGGCGGCTGCGGGTCGTACTCGATCATCAGCTGGATGGCCTTGGCCTTCGCCTCACCGCCGATCTGACCGGCCAACCACACCGCCAGGTCGATACCCGCCGAGACACCTGCCGCCGTGATCACCTTGCCGTCCGGGTCGGCACGCACGATGCGCTGGTCGCCCACCGGCGTCACACCCATCAGCTTCAACGCGCTCAGCACCGACCAGTGCGACGTGGCGCGCTTGCCGTCGAGCAGACCCGCCGCGGCCAGCACCACCGATCCCGAGCACACCGACGCCATCCAGGTGGTCCCCGGATACACCCGGCGCAGCCAGTCGAGGACCTTTTCGTCGCGGGCCGCCATGGTGGTGCCGGGTCCGCCGGGGACGAGCACCAGATCGGGTGACGGGGTTTCGCCGAAGCTGTGGGTGGCCCCCACTGTCAGCACCCCGGAGTCCGCGGTGACGGGACCGGGCTCGTGCCAGACGAACCGCACCTCGGCGTCAGGCAGATTGCGCAGTACCTCGTAGGGCCCGATGAAGTCCAGTGCGGTGAAGCTGGGGTACAACACGATCGCGATCTGCATGTGGGTCATTCCTTTCAGGCGGTTAAATCTCTGCTCCGCGCGTGTGCGGAAGTCTTGCGGTACTGGTCAGGTGAAATACCAAGGCGCCGAATGAAGTTGCGTCGCATGGTCTCGGCGGTGCCGAACCCGCAGCGGGCCGCGATGACGGTGACGGTGTCATCCGACTCTTCGAGCTGGCGGCGCGCGGCATCGGTGCGGATACGTTCGACGTAGGCGCCGGGCGCCTCACCTACCTCGTCGGTGAACACCCGGGTGAAATGCCGCGGGCTCATCGCGGCGCGCCGCGCCAGTTCGGAAATGCTATGTGTGTCACCGGGTGCGACCTCGATGGCTTCCTGCGCTTCACGGATCGGGGCACGTTTGGCCCGCGGCATCCACACTGGCGCGGCGAACTGGGTCTGGCCACCGGGGCGGCGCAGGTACAGCACGAGATAGCGGGCGACGGTCTGGGCGACTTCGGTGCCGTAGTCGTCTTCGACGAGCGCCAAAGCCAGGTCGATACCTGCGGTCACCCCGGCCGCCGTCCATACCCGTTCCGAGCTTCTGACGAAGATCGGTTCGGGATCGACTGCGACCGAGGGAAATTCGTCGGCCATCCGGCGGGCGTAGGACCAATGGGTGGTGGCTGGGCAACCGTCGAGCAGCCCCGCCTGGGCGGCCAGGAATGCACCGGTGCACACGCTGACTACGCGGCGGGCGTGGTGCGCGGCAGCCTTGATCCAGTCGACGACCGCGGGGTTGGCCCGGGCGGCATCGGCTCCGATACCGCCCGGGATGACGATGGTGTCGATCGGATGGTGCGGGTCGGGCAGCGGCGCGGCGACGAACTCCAACCCGGTGAGGGTGGCGACGGGTTGGCCGTCGACGGAAGCCACCGTGACGGAGTAGCCGTCGCCGGTCCGACCCTGACCGGCCAGCGCGAGCGTCGCGGTGGAGAACACGTCGAAGGGCCCCGCCAGGTCGAGCGCCTGCACTCCGGCGTAGCCCAGGATCATCACCGATCGTGTCACGTCTTCAGTGTTCGCGACGCCGACGATGTCGTCTATGCCATGTACCCCACAAATCAGGACATGGCCGTGCTGTCAGATGACATAGGGGTAGCACTCACGTACCCGGTCGATCCACCATTGCCGACGCTGCGGCGTCGCCGCCAGGCCCGACAGCCGGGCAGGGTCCGGCACCACGGCCCCCACGCGCAGGTATCCGTCGACCGGCGTGGGAACCTCAGCCACGTCCTCGACGAAGAATCCGCCCGTGCCCAGCCCACAGGCATGGTGCAGCGAGGGAAGCGCCGCGGCGGCCAGCAGCCCGCGCGCGATACCGACCGCGGAATCCAGTGCACTGGACACCACGATCGGGATGTCGATCTGCGCGGCGATGTCCAGCATCCGCGACACGCCACCCAGCGGCGCCACCTTGAGCACCGCGACGTCAGCGGCACGAGCCCGCACCACCCGCAACGGGTCTTCGGCCTTGCGGATCGATTCGTCGGCAGCGATCGGCACGGCCACCTGAGTGCGCAACGCGGCCAACTCGTCGACCGTGGCACACGGCTGTTCGAGGTATTCGAGCTCCCCGTCTGCGGTCAACGCGCCCGCCGCGGCGACGGCCTGCCGCACGGTCCAGCCACCGTTGGCGTCGACGCGGACCACCGGGACGTGTGCGCGCACGGCATTGACCCGCGCGACGTCGTCGGCCAGGGTCTGCCCCGGTTCGGCGACCTTGACCTTCGCGGTGCGTGCCCCCGGGAAGCGAGCCAGGACCTCGGGAACCTGGACGGCGGGCACGGCGGGCACCGTGGCGTTGATCGGGACGCGGTCACGATGGACGGCCGGCACCGGCCGGTATGCGGCCTCGATCCCGGCGGACAGCCAGGCCGCGGCCTCGGGCGGTTCGTATTCGAGGAATGCACCGAACTCACCCCACCCGGCCGGGCCGTCGATCAGTGCGACTTCACGAACGGTGATGCCGCGGAAGCGAACTCGCATCGGCAGGGAGACGACATGAAGGCGGTCCAGGACGTCGTCTAGCGCGGGCACAGGGTCAATGATGCCTAACGGGCCCCCAACACTCGCTGCAAGTCGGGTTTCATCGCCTGCAGCTGCGCACCCCAGTAACCCCAGGTGTGCGTGCCGGTCGGCGGGAAGTTGAACACCGCGTTGTTGCCGCCGGCAGCGACGTACTGGTCACGGAAGTTGAGGTTGCTCTGCAGCGCCGTGCCCTCGAGGAAGGTCGAGGGAAGGTCGCCGCCGCCCAACTCGCCCGGGGTTCCCGAACCGCAGTACACCCAGATGCGGGTGTTGTTGGCGACCAAGCGGCCCACCTGGATCGTCGGATCGTTGCGCGCCCACGCCGGATCACCCGGCGGACCCCACATGGCGGCCGACGAGAACCCACCGGAGTCGTTCATCGCCAACCCGATCAGACCGGGCCACTGGCCGACCGACGGATTCAGGAACGCCGACAATGACCCCGCGTAGACGAACTGCTGCGGGTGATACGCGGCCAGGATCATCGCCGAGTTGCCCGACATCGACAAGCCGACGACGGCATTGCGCGACGGCGACACACTCTTGTTGGCCGACAGCCACTGCGGCAGCTCACTGGTCAGGAACGTCTCCCACTTGTACGTCCACACACCGCCGTTGCCCGATGCGGGCTGGTACCAGTCGCTGTAGAAACTCGACATCCCACCGACGGGCATGACCACCGACAGCCCCGACTGGTAGAACCACTCGAACGCCGGCGTCTCGATGTCCCACCCGTTGAAGTCGTCACGCGCCCGCAGACCGTCCAGCAGATACACCGCGTGGGGGCCACCGCCCTGGAACTGCACGTTGATGTCGCGGCCCATCGACGGAGACGGCACCGACAGCATCTCGACCGGTAATCCCGCCCGCGACCACGCGTTGGCTTTCTGTGGTGGACCGAGGAGACCGACGGTGACCGCCACTGTCAGGACTGTCAGAAGTACTGTCCCGCGACGGTATCCCGATATTTTGAACAAGTTACGTCCGTGCACCATGTCGGCACCCCACATCTCGCGCACACGTATCGCCGAACCTACTCCGCTCGAGGCGGGAAATACAGAGATGCGGGAAGGTAATTCCTATACGGTGGCGCGGTCGCGGCCCTCCCAGTACGGCTTGCGCAGATCCTTCTTGAGGATTTTCCCCGTCGGGTTACGGGGCAATTCGTCGACGATGTCAACCGATTTCGGGCACTTGTAGGCCGCCAGATGCTCGCGGGCGAAGGCGATCAGATCCCGTTCGGAAACATCCCCGTCCAGTGTCACAACAGCTTTCACCGACTCACCCCATTTTTCGTCCGGCACACCGATCACCGCGACCTCGGTGACAGCGGGATGTTCGGCCAGCACCCGCTCGACCTCGATCGAATAGATGTTCTCCCCGCCCGAGATGATCATGTCCTTGAGGCGGTCCTCGACGAAGATGTAGCCCCCGTCGTCGACTCGGCCGATGTCGCCCGTGCGGAACCAGCCCTCGGGCGTGATGGACTCCGCCGTGGCATCCGGTCGGTTGAGATAGCCCTTCATCAATTGCGGTGAACGGAACCACAATTCACCCTGCTCCCCGACCGGCACCTCGACACCGGTGTCCGGGTCGACGACCTTCACCTCGGAACCGGGAACCACGGTGCCCGCACTCATGAGCCGCGCCTCGCTCGCCCCGCGATGATCGTCCGGACCCAAGCGGCTTATCGCCCCGGACACCTCCGTCAGCCCGTACACCTGGATGAATTCCGTTTCCGGCCATGCCTGCAACGCAGAGCGCAACAGCGGCAAGGGCATTGGTGAGGCACCGTAGGCGAAGGTCTTGAGCGCACCGAACAGCTTCACCGCATCCTCACCGGTGTCGAAAACCTTGGCCAACACAGCAGGCACGAGGAACGTCCGATTCGCCCCGGCCAGAATGCCACCGGCAAGTGCCATCCCGTCCACATCACGGGTCATGTACGTCGGCGCCCCGTGGTGCAGGCCCCACTGCATGTACGACGAACCACCGACGTGGAACAGCGGCATGGCCACCAGGCTCTTGTCGCCCGCACTGAGCGTCCAGCCCTCGAATGCGTTGATGGTGTGGGCGATGACGTTGGCATGGGACAGCGCAATGCCTTTGGGCCGGCCCGTGGTGCCCGAGGAGTACATGATGATGGCGGTGTCACCGGATTGCACATCCGGCGACCGGCCGACCGGCGACGCGCTTGCCAGCAGCGCCTCGTACTCGTCCCCGTCGCCACCCTCGGGGGTCACCGTGACGATGTGCTCGACGGAGGTGAGCCGGTCGGCGATGGCGTCGATGCCGCCCCGGAGTTCCTCACCGACCACCAGTACCTTGGCCCCGCAGTCGTTGAGCACGTAATCCAGCTCGTCGGCGGCCAGCCGGAAGTTGATGATGGCGGTGCCGGCTCCCAGCGACGCCGCGGCGATGGTGGTCTCCACGCAGGCCGGGTGGTTCTTGTCGAGGAACGCCACGACATCGCCACGGCCCACACCCCACGCGCTCAACGCGCCGGCCAGCCGCTGGATGCGGTCGTACCACTGCGACCAGGTCCAGGTGCGGCTGAGATAGGTGACCGCCTCCTCGTCAGGCTTGGTCGCTGCCCAGTGAGCGACGCGTTCGTCCAGAAACTTCGGAGTCGGCAAATCTGACATGCCCAGAGCGTGCCACGGCACCCCGGCCGTCAACCGGCTTTCGGATAAACCTGCCGGCCCGCCAGGAAAGTGGCCTGTACCTCCAGGTCGGCGATGCTCTCCGGGGCGGTCTGCCTCGGGTCGCCCGACACGACCACCAGGTCGGCGTACTTGCCGACCTCAAGCGATCCGATCACGTTGTCGGCGAACAACTGCCACGCCGCATCGATGGTCTGCGCGCGGATCCCCTGCTCCACGGTCAGCCGCTCCTGCGGGGCCAGGACGCGTCCGCTCGGGGCGGTTCGGGTGACCGCGACGCTGATGTTGCGCAACGGCTCTTCCGGGGTGACCGGCGGATCGTTGTGCAGGGAGATCCGCATGCCGGTCGCCACCGCCGAGCCCGCGGGCATCCAGCGCTCACCGTGCTCGGGCCCGAACAGCCCGTCGACAAGCACATCGCCCCAGTAGTGCAGATGGTCGACGAACAGACTGCACGTGACGCCGAGGCCGTGCGCACGCCGCAACTGCTCGGGCGTGATGGCGCCGACGTGTTCCAGCCGCAGCCGATGATCCTCACGCGGATGCGCGCGCAAGGCCTCTTCGTAGACGTCGAGGATGGTGTCGACCCCGGCATCGCCGTGCACATGGCAGGCCAGCTGCCAACCCTTCGGGAAGAACGTGCCGACGATCTCGGCGAGTTGCTCCTTCGTGTAGTTGGCGTGGCCGCACGAGCCGGGCACCACACCGATGGTCCGGGTGGCATCGGTGTCCAGGTACGGAAACGTCAGGTCGATGTTGCCCACCCACGGCGACCCGTCGACCCAGATCTTGATGCCGATCTGCCGCACCATGTCGTCGCCCTCGGCCGGGCTGGCGTCGGTGTGCAGCGCGGGGGTCGACATCTCGTAGGTGCGCAACCGGACCGTCAACTGGTCATGCAGCTGCGCCAGCAGCGGCCGGAACATCGGGTCGAACGCCATCTCCGAGCAGGTGGTCAACCCTGCCCGGTTCAGCCGCGCACACTCCGCGGCCAGCATCTCCGGGTAATCCTTGGCCGAGATGGCATCACCGAGCAGCGGGAACACCGCCCCGGTCTCCTCGGCGGTGCCGTCGAGCTCGCCGTCGGCGGTGCGTCCGTACTTCGCCCCCTTGGGGTCCGGGGTGTCGCGGGTCAGCCCGGCACGGCGGGCCGCCGCGCTGTTGAAGTACGCCTTGTGACCCGAGTTGTGCACGATCACCAGCGGGGTGTCCGGCGCGATGCCGTCCAGCCAGGCCAGGGTGGGCTCGGGCAACCCGTGTTGCAACAACGGATCCCAGCCGTTCAAGAAGGCGCCGTCCGCCCCACGTTTGGCCACCTCGGCGCGGATCGCGGCCAGCACCTCCTCCGCCTGAGGCAGCGTGACCGGACGTATGTCGACGATGCGGCCCGACAACGCGACTGCCTCCATGAGCGGATGACCATGCGCTTCAACGAAACCCGGCATCACGCAGCCGTCGACCTCACGAACCTCGGTGCGCTCCCCGACCCACTCGGCAACCTCGGCCCGGGACCCTACGGCGACGATCCGACCACCCGACACCGCGAGTGCCTCGGCAGTGGGCTGCGCGGTGTCGACGGTGAGAATGGTTCCGTAGAAGACGAGATCGGCGGATTCGATCGGGCTGGTCATGCCCGGATGCTAGAGCGTGGTGACGTTTGCCCGGGTGCGTCCCCAGAAATCCGTGTCGCCGATCTGGGTCATCGTGCTCCGGCCGTCCGGATGCACGACGATCGCCCGGTCGTTGTCCAGCCCCGAGCCTTCCGCGGCGCCGATGATCAGGATCGATCCATCCGGGGTCGCGGTGGCACGCTCATAGCCGTCGATGCCACCGATCACCGCGAGGGCGTCCCCGGTGTCCACATCGAACAGCCGGAACTCCTCGGTGCCCGGTCTCTCGGCGGGCTCGCCGTGCACCAGCACCACACCGTGGTCGATCCCGAGCGGCACCGCCGACGAATGATGGTGGGTGAACATTCCGGTGCCCTCCCTGAGCTGCTCGGGTGTGGCCAATGCCGCCGGCGTGCGCACCACCTCGTACACGAGCTCTCTGCCGACCAGCCCGTCGAGCCGGGCCAGCGTTCTGCCACCGCGCATCAATTGCGGATCGGGTGACCGGTACGGCTCGGGCACCGAGACGAGATCTCCGCCGGGCAACACCATCCCATGCGGCATCGCAGCGGGATCGACGTGAATGGTCCCGAAATCGGCGTCACCCGTCGGCGAGGAGTCACCGATCAGCGTTTGGCGCCACCCGTCGGCGATGTCGTCGCTCACCGCTGCGACATCCGTCGTCCCCAGCGGCACTGCCGCCACGGCGCCCGAATCGGTCAGGGCGACAACCGCGTTGATCCTCGGATCGACGTTGTAGCCGTTGAAGGACTCGACGTAGTCGTCACCGAGATCGTCGACGACGACGCTGCCGTCGTCGGTCTTGAGCACGGACAGTCCCTCGTCGGTCGCCACGTACGCCAGGCCGCCGGCCACCGCCAGCACACCCCGCTCCCAACCCTCGCTGTCATGCAACTGGACGTCCCAGAGCAGCTCGCCACTGTCCAAGGAGACCGCGGCCACCCGTTCCTGCCAGGTGTCGTTCGAACCGAAGGGCGGACCGATCGTGCCGCCGGTCCGGCCGTAGGCCAGCAGCACCGCGTTCTGATCGTGCACCGTCGCGTAACCAACGACCGGGCCCAAAGTGACCATGGGGCGCCCCGTCAGCCTGGTGAGCGCGAACATGCCGCCGACCGACACGACCACCACTGCCAGCGCGCCGGCAACCTGCCGCAGCTTGGGCCCCGTCTCGTTGGTCATGGATCCACATCTATCCGCGGTGTCTAAGACCCTTCTGGCCTGCGGATTCGAAAAACTTCAAAAAGTTTCCGCCTGGCCTGTCGATTTGGGTGGGTCCTCGTTCGACGTAGTAGCGAGGGCCGCTTGAACAACAATGGGCGAGCCCCTTCCCGAGACAAGAAGGAGACAGACAATGCCGCGCTACATGCTGATCATGCGTTCCACCCCCGAAGCCGAGATCGCGATGGCCGAGCAGAACATCGACTTCGACGAGATCATCGCGTCGATGGGCCGCTACAACGAGGAGCTCATCAAGGCCGGCGTGCTGTTGGCCGGCGAGGGACTGACCGGCCCCGAGGAAGGCTTCGTCGTCGATTTCAACGCCGATCCCCCGGTCGTCACCGACGGGCCCTACACCGAAGCCAAAGAACTGTTCAACGGATTCTGGATCCTCGATGTGTCCTCCAAGGAGGAAGCCAAGCAATGGGCCCGGAAGTGCCCACTGGGCTGCGGGGTGAAGCTGGAGGTCCGCCGGGTAAGCGAGACAGACGAGTTCCCGCAGGACAACGAGTGGGTTCAGAAAGAGCTCCGGTGGAAAGCCGACCTGGCCGAGAAGATCGCCAAGCAGGCTCGCGAGGCCGCCAACCGCTGAGCCGAGCACAAGCCCCGGCGGTCCCTAACCCGCCGGGGCCCGGCTCCCACCCCCACATCAAGCACACTAAACAGCGCCGACCAGCGCGACGTGAGTAGCGCACTACCTGTATTTCGATCGGCAGCGACGGCGTGTTACCGATCACATCGGGGGATCGGTACAACAATTTCTGGAACACGTTCTAATCTGGACTCCATGAGTGATGCGCTGCTGCACCATCCCATCCATTCCGGCCACCTCACGGTCAGTGCGCTCAAGCGCAACAAAGACAAACCCGTGCTGTTTCTCGGCGACACCACCCTGACCGGCGGCGAGCTCGCGGAACGCATCAGCCAGTACATTCAGGCCTTCGAGGCACTCGGAGCCGGCACCGGCGCAGGCGTCGGCCTGCTGTCGCTGAACCGCCCAGAGGTACTGATGATCATCGGTGCCGGCCAGACCCAGGGGTACCGCCGCACGGCACTACACCCTCTCGGTTCGCTGGACGACCACGCCTACGTGTTGTCCGACGCCGAGGTGTCCACCCTGATCATCGACCCCACTCCCGCGTTCGTCGAGCGAGCCCTGGGGTTGCTGGAGAAGGTGCCGTCACTTCGCCAGATTCTGACGATCGGCCCGGTGCCCGAGGCCCTGGCCACCTCCAGCGCGTCGGTCTCCGACCTGACGGCCGAGGCCGCCAAGTACCCCCCCGTCCCCCTCGTGGCCGCCGAACTGGACCCCGATCACGTCGGCGGGCTGACCTACACCGGCGGCACCACCGGTAAGCCCAAGGGTGTGATGGGCACGGTGCGGTCGATCTCCACCATGACCACCATTCAGCTCGCCGAGTGGGAATGGCCCGAGAACCCGCGCTTCCTCATGTGCACGCCGCTGTCGCATGCCGGGGCGGCGTTCTTCACCCCGACCATCGTCAAGGGCGGCGAGCTGGTGGTGCTGACCAAGTTCGACCCGGCCGAGGTGCTGCGGGTGATCGAAGAGCAACGCATCACCGCGACCATGCTGGTGCCGTCGATGATCTACGCGCTGATGGACCACCCCGACTCACACACCCGCGACCTGTCGTCGCTGGAGACCGTGTACTACGGCGCCTCGGCGATGAACCCGGTGCGGCTGGCCGAGGCACTCAAGCGGTTCGGGCCGATCTTCGCGCAGTACTACGGCCAGTCCGAAGCCCCCATGGTCATCTCCTACCTCGGCAAGAAAGACCACGACGAGAAGCGGCTGACCTCCTGCGGCAGGCCGACCCTGTTCGCGCGCACCGCATTGCTGGACGCCGAAGGCAACCCCGTACCCAAGGGCGAGGTCGGTGAGATCTGCGTGTCCGGGCCGCTGCTGGCCGGCGGTTACTGGAAGCTGCCCGAGGCCACCGCCGACACCTTCAAGGACGGCTGGCTGCACACCGGCGACATGGCCCGCGAGGACGAGGACGGCTACTGGTTCATCGTCGACCGGGTCAAGGACATGATCGTCACCGGCGGGTTCAACGTGTTTCCCCGTGAGGTGGAAGACGTTGTCGCCGAACATCCTTCGGTGGCCCAGGTGTGCGTGATCGGCACTCCCGACGAGAAGTGGGGCGAGGCCGTGACCGCGGTGATCGTGCTGCGTCCCGATGCGGCATCCGACGACGAGGCCGTGGCCAAGGTGACCGCCGAGATCCAGGCCGCCGTCAAGGAACGCAAGGGCTCGGTGCAAGCGCCCAAGCAGGTGATCGTCGTCGACTCCGTACCGGTGACCGCACTCGGCAAGCCGGACAAGAAGGCCGTGCGGGCCCAGTTCTGGGAGGGCGCCGCCCGCGCTGTGGGCTGACGTTCGCTGCGCGAGCAGTCCCCCGCAAGCGGGAGGGGCCCCCAGCAGAACTGCCCGTTTCTCTTGGGAAATGGGCAGTTTTGCGTCTGGTCGGCACAATGACGACGTGGTCGACATGCGAGAAACTCTCGACGCGGTGTGGCGGATGGAGGCGGCCAAGATCCTGGCCACGCTGACCCGCACCGTCGGCGATGTCGGCCTGGCCGAGGATCTGGCCTCCGATGCCCTGCTCGACGCGCTCACGCAGTGGCCGGAAACCGGCGTGCCGCGCAACCCCGGCGCCTGGCTGACCACCGTGGCCAAACGCAAGGCCATCGACCACTGGCGGCGCACGGAAAACCTCGACGCCAAATACGCCGTGCTGGCCCATGATCTGGCCGAACACGTCGACGAGGCATGGGACCCAGACTGCATCGACGACGACGTCCTGCGCCTCATCTTCATCACCGCACACCCGGTGTTGTCGCGTGAGGCCCAGGTCGCACTGACGTTGCGCATGGTCGGTGGACTGAGCACCGACGAGATCGCCCGTGCCTTCCTGATCTCGACCGCGACCGCGGCAGCACGTATCACCCGCGCCAAAAAAACACTGGCACAAGCGAACCCTCCCTTCGAGGTGCCGCCGCGTGACGAGTACCCGCAACGGCTGTCGACGGTGCTGTCGGTCATCTACCTGATCTACAACGAGGGCTACTCGGCGTCAGCCGGTCAACGCTGGATCCGCGACGAACTATGCAGCGAAGCCCTGAGGCTCGGCCGGGTGCTGGCGGCACTGGTACCCGAGGAACCGGAGGTCCACGGCCTACTGGCCCTGATGGAGTTCCAGTCATCCCGCTTTGCGGCACGCACCGATGCCGAGGGCCGGCCGATCCTGCTGGAGGACCAGGACCGGGCCAGGTGGGACCGAGCGCAGATCCAACGCGGCATCAACGCGCTGGCCCGCTCCAATGCCGCACGGCGGCAACGCGGCTGGGGACCGTATGCCCTGCAGGCCGCACTCGCCGAATGCCACGCGGTGGCCCCGACCACCGCCGACACCGACTGGGCGCGCATCGTCGCCCTCTATGACGCACTGCTTCAGATCACCCCGTCGCCCGTGGTGCAACTCAACCGGGCAGTGGCCGTCGCGATGCTCTCCGGTCCGCATGAGGCACTGGCCATCGTCGACGGCATCGAAGGCCTCGACGGTTCGTATCTGCTGCCCAGTGTGCGCGGCGAACTGCTGTCCCGGCTGGGCCGGCACCTCGAGGCGGCCGAACAGTTCGACCGGGCCGCGGCCATGGCCGACAACGACCGTGAGCGAGACATACTGGTGGACAAGGCCATCCGCGAACGCGGCTGAGCCCGGGCGGCGTCGTGGCACGATGGCGGACATGGTGGCCGCAGTGTTGTTCGACTTTTCCGGGACCCTGTTCCGCCTCGAGGAACAGGACAGCTGGTTCGCCGGGATGGCCGTCGATGAACGCGAGGTCGACGGCCACGTGCAAGCCGAGTTGATGCGCCGGCTCACCGCCCCCACCGGGCGATCCGTGAAAATGACCGACGAGCAGTACCGGGCCTGGGCCAACCGCGACCTGGCACCACACCTGCACCGCGAGGCCTATCTGCATGTGCTGCGGGAATCCGGACTGGCCGACCACCACGCCGAATCGCTGTACGACCGCGTGATCGATCCGGACAGCTGGACCGCCTACCCGGACACCGTGCAGGTCTTCAAAGGCCTCAAAGCACAAGGGATCCGAACCGCCGTCGTCTCCAACATCGCCTTCGACGTGCGTCCCGCCTTCACGACGATCGGCGCCGCTGAACACGTCGACGAGTACGTGCTGTCCTTCGAAGTCGGTGTGATCAAACCCGACCCCGCGATCTTCACCACGGCGTTGGACCGCCTGGGCGTATCGGCTCGGGACTCGCTGATGATCGGGGACAGTGAGGAAGCCGACGGCGGCGCCCGCGCGGTGGGTTGCCGATTCGCCCTGGTCGACCCGTTGCCCACCGCGCAGCGACCCGACGGGCTGATCACGGCCCTGCGGAGCGCCGGTATCCGCGCCTAGTGTGGAGCCATGGCTGACGACCGCATCCGGCCGCCGTGGTGGCTGAAGTACGTCAACAAGGTGATGATCGGGCTGAACAAGCTCGGTATCGGTGGCGACAAGGGCCCGGTGGTACTGACGGTGCCGGGTCGCAAGACCGGGAAACCCCGCTCGACGCCGGTCACGCCGACGACCGTCGATGGCCACCGCTACGTCGTAGGTGGCTTACCCAAGGGCGACTGGGCGGCCAACGCCCGCGCCGCGGGCGAAGCCACGGTGCACCAGGGCCGCCGCGAACAGCGCGTGCGGATGGTGGAGATCCCCGCCGAACAGGCCCGGCCGCTGTTGCGCCAATTCCCGGTCCTGGTTCCGACCGGCGTCGGCTTCATGCGCAACGCCGGCCTGGTGACCGGGCCCAACCCCGACGAATTCGAGGCACTCGCCGGGCGGTGCCCCGTATTCCGGCTGGACCCGGTCTAGGCCCGCATCAGCTCAGGTGCGGCGCCTCCTTGATCTTGGAGTCCTGCTTGCCCGCCGTCTGGCAGAACGTCTGGACGGCCAACCGGGTGCCGGTGATCTCCAGCTGCGCGGCCTCGGCGCCCTTCTCATCCTTGAGCATCTTGGCCACGGCGTCGTTCTGCGTCTTCTCGTCCTGCCCGATGAAGTCCTTGCACTTGGTGTCGCCACCGGTCACCTCGGGTGTGCATCCCACGAGCACGACGCCCGCGGCCAAACCCGACATCAACACACTCGCCAGCTTCTTCATCGTGGCCCTCTCTCCTCTGGTGGTGCGCGGTACGCACCATCGCGCCGGGTTTGGTACCCCGCCGCGGTACCTCTGAAACCTCTGGACCCGTTCGCTCTACAGTCGAGCACGTGAGTGCAGACAACCCGTTCGACCCCACAGCCTGGGAGCCGGTGCCCGGCTTCGATGATCTGACCGACATCACCTATCACCGCCACGTCGCCGACGGCGCCCGGCAACCCACGGTGCGGGTCGCGTTCGACCGGCCCGAGGTGCGCAACGCCTTCCGGCCGCACACCGTCGACGAGCTGTACCGCGTCCTCGACCACGCCCGGATGTCGCCCGACGTCGGTGTGGTGCTCCTGACGGGCAACGGCCCGTCGCAAAAGGACGGCGGCTGGGCGTTCTGCTCCGGCGGCGACCAGCGCATCCGCGGCCGGTCGGGCTACCAGTACGCGGCGGGCGAGACCGCCGAGACGGTCGATCCGGCGCGCGCCGGCCGGTTGCACATCCTCGAAGTGCAGCGGCTGATCCGGTTCATGCCCAAGGTGGTGATCTGCCTGGTCAACGGCTGGGCCGCCGGTGGCGGACACAGCCTGCACGTCACCTGCGACCTGACCCTGGCCAGCCGCCAGCACGCCCGGTTCAAGCAGACCGACGCCGATGTCGGCAGCTTCGACGGCGGGTTCGGCAGCGCCTACCTGGCACGCCAGACCGGGCAGAAGTTCGCCCGCGAGATCTTCTTCCTGGGCCGTGCCTACGACGCCGAGACCATGTATCAGATGGGCGCGGTCAACGACGTCGTCGATCACGCCGAGCTGGAGAGCGTCGGCCTGCAATGGGCGGCAGAGATCAACGGCAAGTCGCCCCAGGCGATCCGGATGCTGAAGTTCTCGTTCAACCTGATCGACGACGGCCTGGTGGGCCAGCAGGTGTTCGCCGGCGAGGCCACCCGCTTGGCGTACATGACCGACGAGGCCGTCGAGGGCCGGGACGCGTTCCTGGAGAAGCGCGATCCGGATTGGAGCGGTTTTCCCCGCTATTTCTGAGTGATTTCGGTGCGTTTACCGGCGCTGACCGCCGGTAAACGCACCGAAATCACCAGGCTAGAACCGAAAGACGGTCTGACCATGCGGTGACTTCGCGAACGCGAGCACCTTGGCGGGGGTGACCCGGTAGACGAGGGCCGCCTCACCCTGCGGGTCGAAAACCTCGTCGTCACAATCGAAATCCCAGTCATCGCCGTACTTGGTCCGGTACGCGTCGGCCAGGGTTCTCAGCCGCTGTAGCCCGGTCACCCGGGCGGCAGTACCTTCGACCACGATGTCGAGGCCGGAGTTCCAGGCGTTGGTACCGGTCGTGACGACGACGCCCATGCCGGCCCGCAAGTTGCGGGCCTTCTGCTCGGAGGGCCCGGTGCAGAACACGAACGCATTGTCGGTCCAAACCCCGACCAGCGGTGTGACGTGGGGCCGCCCGTCGCCGCGGACGGTCGTGAGCCAGTACAGCCCGGCGGCGTCGAGGACGGCTACCGCGGCCTGCCAACTCGTCGCTTCGGTCGCCTCACTGAAGCGCTGGTCAAGCTTGCCGATGATCGTCATAGCGATACCGACCCGGGCCGGGCCCACAAGTCATCGCGGAAAGCTAGGCCTCCTAAACTCGGCACATGAGCAAGAGCCCGCTGCGCCGGCTGTCCGAACAGTTGTTGCTGACCAGCATGCGTCCGCCCCTGACCGAGCGGCTGCAGGCCCGTGACGACATCGACGTCGCCGGCAAGCGGATCCTGCTGACCGGCGCCTCTTCGGGTATCGGCGAGGCTGCGGCCGAGAAGTTCGCCGCCAAGGGCGCGACAGTGGTCGCAGTGGCACGGCGTCAGGAGCTGCTCGACGATCTGGTCGGACGCATCACGGCCAAGGGCGGCGACGCCCGGGCCCACGCGGTGGATCTGTCCGACATGGATGCCATCGACGACCTGGTCGCCACCGTCGAACGCGACCTGGGTGGCGTCGACATCCTGATCAACAATGCGGGCCGGTCGATTCGGCGTCCGCTGGCCGAATCGCTGGACCGCTGGCACGACGTCGAGCGCACGATGACGCTCAACTACTACTCCCCGCTGCGGCTCATCCGCGGCCTCGCCCCGGGCATGCGTGAACGCCGCGACGGGCACATCATCAACGTCGCCACGTGGGGCGTGATGAACGAATCCTCGCCGTTGTTCGCCGTCTACAACGCGTCCAAGGCCGCGCTGGCAGCGGTGAGCCGGGTCATCGAAACCGAATGGGCCTCTGTCGGCGTGCATTCAACGACGCTCTACTACCCCCTGGTGAAGACTCCGATGATCGCCCCGACCCGGGCCTACGACGGGCTGCCTGGGTTGTCGGCAGCCGAGGCCGCCGACTGGATGCTGACCGCAGTGCGCACCCGTCCGGTGCAGATCGCGCCGCGCATGGCGGTGACGGCCAAGGCGCTCAACACCGTCGCCCCCGGTCTGGTCGACGCCGTGATGAAACGGCAACGGGTCCAGCCGGTCTGATCACGGCTTGGTGATGCTGCGGGGCTCAAGTCCGAGCGTCCGCACATGCTCGGCGATCGCCCCGAGGTTCGTGATTCACACATCGGTGTGGTCGCGCACGTATCGCATGAGGTGGTCGAGTTCGGCTGCCCGCGAGGCCCGCCCGGACAGGAACGGGTGGTCAGCGCCCAGCACGCCCCGGCGCGGCGGAGTTTCGAGGACCAAGCCGCGTCCGCCATCGGATTACGGGCCAGCGACCGGGCCCGCCGGATGCCGGGCAGCCCAGCTGACCGTTGCGGTATGCGAAAAACAGGTTGGCAACTTCGCGGAGTTTGTGAATACTTCGGTGCGGCAAGAGATTTGGACCCCTTTCCGCACCGCATGCGATGGAGATACAGATACGAATGACCCAGGAACCACGATTGGGCTGCGGGGCGGCGATCATGCGAGACGGCGCCCTGCTGCTGGTTCGGCGTCGTTGTGATCCCGAAGCCGGCCACTGGGGACTCCCCGGCGGAAAAGTCGACTGGTTGGAGCCGGTGCAGGCGGCGGTGGTACGCGAGATTCGCGAAGAACTCGGCATCGAGCTGGAATCCGTCGAGCTGCTGTGCGTCGCCGATCAGATCGACGCCGCCAAGCCCGAACACTGGGTGGCTCCGGTCTACCTGGCGAGGCAGTTCAGCGGGGAACCGAGGATCGTCGAGCCCGACAAGCACGCCGAGTGGGGTTGGTTCCCCCTTCGCCGACTCCCCGAGCCGCTGACCATGGCGACACGTGTTGCGCTGCCGCATCTCGCCGAATTGTTCGAGAATCGGTTTCACGTCCGGCCGATGGTGCGCTCCGATTGGCCTTGGATATCTGATTGGTTCCGCGACGCCGAGCTTGATCGCCAGTTGGGGCCCATAGACGACGAGTGGCTGGAACATGTTCTCTCCGACCACGGCGGCGTGGAACTCGTCGTCGAGGACGATCACGGGCAACCAGCGGCACTGGTGGGATGTGTGTGGGATCGATCGGGCGATGAGCATGCGATCACCGATCTCGCGGTCAAACCTCGACTTCGGCGTTCCGGCATCGGGCGTGAGGCCGTCACGGCGACGCTGGCCTGGGCTGGGCATCCTGCGGCGAAGTGTTGGATCGCGTTCGTCGACGTGGACAATCCCGCCGCGTTCAGGTTCTTCTCCGCGATCGGCTGGCGCCACGAGGGCCTCGACGACGGCATGCACCGGTTCTGCCGTGAGATTGAGGCACCCCGGCGCTGACCCGTGTCGCGGATTCGCGCGGCGACCCGACGGTGGTAGACAAGGGACATGGAGATCCTGGCCAGCCGGATGCTGATACGGCCGGTCGACTATCCGAAGTCGGTCGAGTTCTATCGTGACCGGATAGGTCTGGCCATCGCCCGCGAATACGGTGCCGGCACAGTCTTTTACGCTGGCCAGTCGCTGATCGAGCTGGCCGGCCATCACAGCCCGAGCGAGCCGGGGGTGTTTCCCGGCGCACTGTGGTTGCAGGTGCGCGACGTCTACGCCACCCAGGCGGAGTTGGAGAGCCGCGGCGTGGCCATCGCCCGGGCCGCCACGCAGGAGCCCTGGGGTTTGCACGAGATGCACGTGACCGACCCCGACGGCATCACCCTGATCTTCGTGCAGGTGCCCGACACCCACCCACTGCGCCGGGATTCGCGTTGACTCAGAACTGACGCTGCACTTCTACGAGTAGCGGTGTGCGTGGGTTCAAAGTCAACAGCCGGATGCCGTCAGCGCACCGGGGTCGACAGCGGCCAACCGACCGAGGCCAGCCGAGCGGCGACCTGGTTGATCTCTTCGGGGTTGGGATCCTTGTCGATGACATTGCGCACCGCCAGACGGATCTCGTCGTCGGTGACAGGGCTGTCGCCGGTGCTGGACTTCAAGATGTCGTGGGTGGCCTTGACCACCTCGTCCTCGGTCAGCGACCGGGTCAAAAGGGCCAGCAGGGCGAACTGATCGGTGGGCGGCACACCTTCGGGGTAGCCCGCGCGCAACCAGTTCAGGACGTTGTCCAGGAAACTCGTCGTCTCGGTCACGGTGCTCAGCTCACTTCTTGGGCAGGAACGGGAAGAGGTCGACGCCGGTGTGGTGGATGATCGTGGTCCGCGTGATCCAGGCGATGGCGACCAGGATCACGAAGCCGACCAAGAAGAACAGCACCATGCCGAGGAACTTCAACGCGGGGTTGGGGGCATGGGTGGTGCCGTCGGCGTTCACGCCGCCCTCACCGTTGGAGTAGGCCACGAGCCCCGCGGCGAACACCGCGGGCAGACCGGCGCCCAGGATCAGTCCGACGACGAGCACCTTGAAAATGGCTTCCAGATAAGTCATTGCGATTCCTTGTGTCCGCTGGTGCGATCGGGGTGATCAGACGCTGGCTTTATCGGCGCCGGGCTTCTTCTCGGCAGAGGGCTTGGCGCCCTCGCGCACGTCGGCGGGCACCACCGAGTTGGTGGAGTGGTCCCAATCGGCGTTGACGTTGCTGTGGTCGACCTTCTGCTGCTGGGCGCGCCACCACATGTATCCGGACAGGGCGACCAGGACCAGGAAGATGAGGCCGTCGCCGGCGAGCGCCGAGGACGTCAGGGACTCGACGCCGTGAGACAGCCAGAAGGCCAGCGCGCCGACGATGCCGGCGGCGGGCAGGGTCACCAGCCAGGCCACGGCCATGCGGCCGGCCACCGCCCAGCGCACCTCAGCACCGGGCTTGCCGACGCCGCTGCCCAGGATCGAACCGGTTGCCACGTGGGTGGTCGACAGCGCCATACCGGCGGCGCTGGAGCTCAGGATGATCGCGGCCGAAGATGCCTCGGCGGCCAGGCCCTGCGGGGACTCGATCTCGACCAGACCCTTGCCCAGGGTGCGGATGACGCGCCAACCGCCGATGTAGGTGCCAAGGCCGATGGCCAGCGCGCAGGACGCGATGATCCAGAACGGCAGTCCGTCGTTCTTCACGTCACCGCCGAGGTGACCGGTGGTGATGAGCGCGAGCGCGATGACGCCCATGGTCTTCTGCGCGTCGTTGGTGCCGTGCGAGAGCGCGACCAGCGATGCGGTGGCGATCTGTCCCCAGCGGAACCCGGCCTCGCGCCGCTTCTGCGCGACGTTGCGGGTGATGCGGTAGACCAGCCAGGTGCCGCAGCCGGCCACCAGGCAGGCGATCACCGGGGCGGCCACTGCCGGGATCAATACCTTCTGGGTGACGCCGGACCAGTTCACGCCCGCCAATCCGATCGCGGCGAGGCCCGCGCCGATCAGGCCGCCGAAGAGCGCATGCGAGGAACTCGACGGAATGCCGAACAGCCACGTCAGCAGGTTCCACAAGATGCCGCCGATCAGGCCGGCGAAGATGATGGTCAGCCCTGTCGAGGCGTCGATCGAAGGAATGAGGGCTCCGGACTTGGAGTCCTGAATCTTCAGCACCGAGCTCGTGACGGTGATGGCGACCTCCACCGAGAGGAACGCGCCGACGAGGTTCAGCACGCCCGCCAGCAGCACCGCCGTCTTCGGCTTGAGAGCGCGAGTGGCGATCGAGGTGGCCATGGCGTTGCCGGTGTCGTGAAAGCCATTTGTGAAGTCAAAAGCCAGGGCTGTTGCTACCAACAGCACCAGGACGATCAGCTCAGCGCTCATGGCGGTAATTCTGTAGGACCACTGGCAATTTTGACCAGCCGGAAACACCTCGCTGAGCTGGGAATTCGGATACGCTCCGAATGAGTTCACCGAGTGTTCATCTGTCTACCCCGGATTGTTCGCCGGGGCGGTTTGCCGATCCCCGAGCGGGCTATAAGTTCACTGCGAGCCAGAGTCGGCGGACAGCACTACCATCAAGGCGGTCCTCCGGCTCCAACTCGTATGTCCGGAGAAACCTCGCTCGGGTGCATCAGGAGTAGGCACAGTGAACGCTTTTCTCGCGAAGATCGCGGCCTGGCTCAATGCCGGGTACCCCGAGGGGGTGCCCGGGCCAGACCGGGTGCCGCTGTTGGCGCTGCTGACCCGGCGCCTGACCAACGACGAAGTCAAGGCCGTAGCACGGGATCTCATCGATCGCGGTGATTTCGATCACATCGACATCGGGGTACTGATCACCCAGATCACCGATGAGCTGCCCCGCGCCGAGGACGTCGAGCGCGTACGGGAACGACTGGCCGCCAAGGGATGGCCGTTGGATGATCCGCGCGACGCCGAGGACGCCCTCGACACCGACGACACCGGGCGCCACAACGGGGACGACCCGAAAGAGCCGGGGGGCCCGGCATAGCCGTCCTTCGCCCCGTCGCCGTCGGATCCACGGCGCACGAACTGCCTGCGGCACTCGACGAGGTCCTCACCGGACGCGGCTCGGCGATCCTGCCGGTGCCCGCCGACGATGCCCGCCAGAGCGCTTTGCTGACAACCACTTTGCGTGCCGGGCAGGCCATCGACGACGACGTCGCCGTGGTGGTCTCGACGTCCGGCACCACCGGTACTCCCAAAGGCGCGCTGCTGACCGCCGATGCGCTGCGCGCCAGCGCGACGGCCACCCACGCCCGGCTGGGCGGTGACGGGAGGTGGCTGCTCGCGCTGCCCGCCTATCACATTGCCGGTCTTCAGGTTCTGGTACGCAGCACGCTGGCCGGCACCACTCCCGTCACCGTGCCGGCATCCTTCGATCCGCGTGAATTGCCTTCCGCGGTGGCCGCTCTGGGCAGCGGACGGCGCTATGCCTCGCTCGTGGCGGTCCAGTTGGACAAGTGTTTGCAGGCCCCGGCCGCCGCGGAGGCACTGGCAGATCTCGACGCCGTGCTGATCGGGGGCGGGCCGATGCCGGCTGGGATGAGCGAACGCGCAGAAGCCGCCGGGGTGACCGTCGTGCGCACCTATGGGATGAGCGAGACCGCGGGCGGCTGCGTGTACGACGGCGTGCCACTCGACGGCGTGGAGGTGCGTATCGACAACTCGCGCGTCCTGCTCGGCGGGGCCACCGTGGCCAAGGGCTATCGCAACCCGGTCAGTCCTGACCCGTTTGCCGAACCAGGCTGGTTCCGCACCGACGACCTTGGCGCCGTGGACGATTCAGGCGTGCTTCGGGTTTTGGGACGGGTCGACGACGCGGTCAGCACCGGCGGGCTGACGGTGTTGCCGCAGCTGGTCGAGGCGGCACTTGCCGACCATCCCGCGATCGCGGACTGCGCCGTGTTCGGGGTCCCCGACGAGCGGCTCGGCCAGCGGGTGGTGGCCGCGCTGGTCCTGAAACCCGGCACATCGGCACCCGACGTGGCCGAGCTGCGCGCCCATGTGGCGCGGACCCACGACGCGACCGCAGCGCCGCGCGAGGTGCACATCGTCGACGAGTTGCCCCGCCGCGGCATCGGCAAGCTGGACCGGCGTGCGCTGGCCGCCCGGTACAAGGGCTGAGCCGGGCCCCGTTCCCCGTCCAGACAATTCACTTGTCGGCTTCGGCATGATGGAGACATGCGCCGAGAAGTGACCTCCGCAGACGAGCTGCGTGCCATCGTCGGAGAACCCACCGCAGCCGTCGCCAAGAAGGTGACCGACCGCCTCTCGCCGGCGCAGCAGGGCTGGCTCAAGCAGTCACCGCTGGGCTTTGTGGCGACCACCGACGCCCACGGCCGCGTCGACGTCTCCCCCAAAGGTGACCCGCCGGGTTTCGTCCAGATCATCGACGACACCACGATCGCCATCCCGGAGCGGCCGGGCAACCGGCGCGTCGACGGCTTCCTCAATGTGCTGCAGCGCCCGCACGTGGGCACGGTGTTCGTCATCCCCGGTCGCGGTGACACGCTGCGGATCAACGGCACCGCCCGGATCCTCTCGGACGCCGACTATTTCGAAGCCATGGTGGTGGACGGCAAACGGCCCATCCTGGCCTTGGAAATCGCCATCGAAGAGGTGTTCTTCCACTGCCCCAAGGCGTTCCTGCGCTCGGACGCGTGGAAACCCGAGAGCTGGAATCCGACGGCGGTGCCCTCTGTGGCGCAGATGGCCAAGGCTTTCAAACCCGATCAGAGCCAGGCCGAGCTCGACGCGTATTACAGCGAAGACAATCTGCGCAAGCTTCTCTACTGAACCGCCGCGGCCGGTTTCACCAGGATCGCCCGGGTGTAGAGCAGCTGGAAACCGCGGCGCTGCACGTTGTGCTGCGATTTGGAGCCGGGTGCCGTTGTCACCACTGCGATCTCACAACCGGCGTCGGCGGCTTCACGCAGCCGCGCCGCCAACAGCGCAGCCTGGACCCCGCGACGCCGGTAGGCTGGTGCCGTCGCGGCGCCGGCCAGCTGGGCGATCCCGTCGGTCAGCCGCATCATCGCGCCTCCGGCAACGACTCCGTCGCACAGCGCGACATATGGTGTCGCCCCGGCCTTTTCCATATCGCGTTCGGCCCGCTCGATGATGTCGGCGGGAAACTGCTCGTGGCTGACCGGCCCCTCCCCGTCGGGATGGGCGAAGCCCTCCACCACGACGTTCACCCAGATGGTGAGATCGTCGGCCCGACGCACGTCCACCTCCGTCACCGGCGGCGTCTCGGCTCCGAGCCGGCGACCGAGGACGTTCTCGAACTCGAGGAGGCGATAGCCGCGGCCCGACAACAGCGCGACGACCTCGGGATCTGCCAAATTGGACAGCTCCACCCGGGTTTCCGCACCCCTGGCAGCGAACGCCCGCTCGACCTCGCCCAGCACCGCCTCGTCCGGAACGCCGTCGAACCCGAGGCCGACCACCTTGTTCATCGGTGAATCCGCCTCGGCGAAACAGGCGAACCCGCCGGCCAGCGGCAATGCCAATCCGTCGGCGCCACGGCCGTGAGCGGCCCTGGTGGCCGCGACGATCAGGTCTGCCTCCGCCTTCTCGATACGCCGGGCCAGCTCGACACCACAGAACAACTGACCTTCACGCACGTCTGCATCACCATTGATCGCCACGTGGATATTGTGCCCACACAAGCATTTCCGAAACGTCAGATCACCGAGGCGGCCCGGCCGGCTCCCAGCACTGCATCGCGATGTCGAGCGCTTCACTGTCGAGCGCTTTCACCGGAATCGGGGACTGATCAGCGTGGTACCGCATGCCCTCCAGCAGGATCGCCACGTATCGGCGCCACAGTTCAGAGTCGACGTGGCCGGCGAATTCGCTGACCGTCCCGGCCAGAAGCCCGAACAGCGGCATGTCTGTCGATGACACCTCTGGACGTAGATACCCGTCGCCCTGGGCCCGCTCGACCAGCTTGGTCAAGACCGGGACTAGGCGCTCCTGGCAGGCCTTGACCCGGTCGCACCCGTAGGACTTGCTGAACGCGATTTCCCGCAATCCACGGTCAGTCGCGGTGATCTCGCACATCTTCTCGACGTACCACGCGAATCCCTGCCATGAATCTTCTTGTTCCAAAGCTGATTCAGCCAGCGCGGTGAGCTGCTCCATACCATCCACGAAGATGGCCGCGATCAGCTCTTCCTTCGTGGCGAAACGGCGGTACACCGTGCCCACCCCGACATTGGCATAGCGCGCAACATCATTGAGCGTCGCCTCAAGACCTTTCTCGGCAAACAGCTCCCTCGCAGCGTCGAGCACCCGCTGACGGTTGCGCTCTGCGTCCTTGCGCAGCGCGGGTCTTGTCTCCTCGGTCATATCTCTCAGTCCAAAGTGAGCGGCGTCATAAGTGGATTGATCCTATCCACTTATTCCGATAACTTTACCCCTCGAAGTGCGTAGGCCGCCTAATAGCAGGTTGTCGCGATCGCATCGAAACGTCGGGAGGCCCACCAGTGACACCTGTCCTCGATATGCCCGCCGTGGACGTCCCCTCGGGGCAGCCAAAATGCTGAAGGCCATCCGCCGAATATGGCTCCCGGTACTGATCGTCATCGCCATGGGGGCCGGCGTTCTGATCGTGATGAACGTGCGCAAGGTCTTCGGCGCACACCCCGTGATCATCACCGAAACCACGTCGGACAACGCCGAGGACTTCAACCCCAAGTTCGTGAAGTACGAAATCTTCGGTAACGGCGGCACTGCCGTCATCAACTACATGGATCTCGAAGGCAAACCCCAGCGCACCGGAACTGTGCCGCTGCCATGGACTTTGACGCTGCAGACCACTTTGCCGTCAGTGCAGCCCAACATCATGGCCCAGGGCGACGGGGACAGCATCAGTTGCCGAGTCACTGTCGATGACGAGGTCAAAGAAGAGAGAACGGCTACTGGATTGAACGCACAGACCTTCTGCTTTGTGAAGGCAGCATGAGCGCGCCCACGGACGACACCCCGACCGACGCCATCCCGACCGGGCGCCACGCCGCCCCGCCACGACCACTGATCCCGCGATTCATCCGGGCGTTCGCCCTGCCGATCATGCTGATCTGGATCGTCATCGTCGCGCTGCTCAACACCGTCGTCCCGCAACTCGAGGTCGTCGGAAAGATGCGCGCGGTGTCGATGAGTCCCAACGACGCGCCGTCGATGATCGCCATCAAAGAGGTCGGCAAGAAGTTCCAGGAATACGACACCAGCAGCTCGGTGATGGTCGTGCTCGAAGGCGAAAAGCCGCTGGGCCTGGAAGCGCACATGTTCTACGACCAGATGGTCCGTGACCTGCGCGCTGACACCACCCATGTGCAGCACGTACAGGACTTCTGGGGCGACACGCTGACCGCCAAGGGCGCCCAGAGCCGTGACGGCAAGGCCGCCTACGTGCAGGTCTACATCGCCGGTGACCAGGGCGAGACGCTGGCCAACGAGTCAGTCGAGGCGGTGCGGCGCATCGCCACCGAAAGCCCGGCCCCCGATGGCGTGAAGGCGTACGTCACCGGATCGGCGGCCTCCAGCACCGACCAGAACATCGTCGGCGACGAGAGCATGGAGCTGATCGAGCTCGTCACCTTCGGCGTCATCGCGGTGATGCTGCTCGGCGTCTACCGGTCGATCATCACCACCCTGATCGTGCTGCTGATGGTCGTGCTCGAACTGTCCGGCGCCCGTGGCCTCGTCGCGCTGCTGGGCTACCACAACTTCTTCGGTCTCACGACATTCGCGACCAACATGCTGGTGACCTTGGCCATCGCCGCGGCCACCGACTACGCGATCTTCCTGATCGGCCGATATCAGGAAGCACGAAGAACCGGCGAGGACAAAGAAGCGGCCTACTACGACATGTTCCACGGCACGGCCCATGTCGTGCTCGCATCGGGCCTGACCATCGCCGGTGCGACGTTCTGCCTGCACTTCACCCGCCTGCCGTACTTCCAGACCATGGGCATTCCCCTGGCGATCGGAATGACGATGGTCGTCGCCATGGCACTGACCCTCGGGCCGGCCGTCATCTCGGTGGCCAGCCGGTTCGGCAAGACCCTTGAGCCCAAGCGGCATTCGAAGTCCCGCGGATGGCACCGGGTCGGTACCGCGACCGTCCGTTGGCCGGGCGCGATCCTGGTGTGCGCCATCGTGGCGGCGTTGGTCGGTCTGCTCGCCCTGCCCGGCTACCACACCACCTACAACGACCGCATCTTCCTGCCCAAGGACGTCGGGACGAACATCGGATACGACGCCGCGTTCCGGCACTTCTCGCAGGCCAAGATGAACCCGGACCTGATGATGATCGAGTCCGACCGTGATCTGCGGAACCCGGCGGATTTCCTGGTGATCGACAAGATCGCCAAGGCACTCAAGAACGTTCACGGTATCGCCCAGGTGCAGACCATCACCCGTCCCGACGGTGATCCGATCAAGCACTCGACGATCCCGTACACGCTGGGCCAGAGCGGCACGACCCAGCTGATGAACAACGACTACCTGCAGAACAATCTGGACAACATCCTCAAGCAGGCCAACGATCTGCAAACCAGCATCGACTCGATGACCGAGATGATGAACATCCAGACCGAACTGGCCGCGGTGTCGCAGCGGATGGCCGACAAGATGAAGACCACGTCCGGCGACATGTCCGAAGTACGCGACCACCTCGCCGATTTCGACGATTTCTTCCGGCCGATCCGCAACTACTTCTACTGGGAACCACACTGCTTCGACATCCCGGTCTGCTGGTCGATGCGGTCGATCTTCGAAAGCCTCGACGGCATCAACACGATGTCCGACGACTTCCAGGACCTGGTCCCCGAGATGCAGCGCATGGCCGACCTGATGCCGCGGATGGTCGCTGTGTTGCCCGCGCAGATCCAGACCATGAAGAACCAGAAGCAGATCCTGCTGAACCAGTATCAGGTGCAGAAGGCCCAACAGGACCAGACGATGGCGATGCAGAACACCGCCACCGCCATGAGCGAAGCGTTCGATACGGCCAAGAACGACGATTCGTTCTACCTGCCACCGGAGGCCTTCGGAACCGACGACTTCCAGCGGGGCCTCAAGCTGTTCATGTCGCCTGACGGACATGCGGTGCGGTTCACCATCATTCACCAGGGTGATCCGCTGACGCCGGAAGGCACCGCCCGCATCGCCCCGCTCAAGGTCGCGGCGACCGACGCGATCAAGGGCACACCGCTGGAGGGATCCAAGATCTACCTCGGCGGCAGCTCGGCGACGTACGCCGACATGCAGCAAGGCGCCGACTACGACCTGATCATCGTCGGTGCGGCAGCACTGATCCTGATCTTCATCATCATGCTGGTGCTCACCCGGGCCGTGGTGGCCTCAGCGGTGATCGTCGGCACGGTGGTGCTGAGTCTGGCTTCCGCGTTCGGACTTTCGGTCCTGCTGTGGCAGCACATCGTGGGAATCCCATTGCACTGGATGGTGATGCCGATGTCGATCATCGTCCTGCTGGCAGTAGGTGCGGACTACAACCTGCTGCTGGTCTCACGAATAAAGGAGGAGATCCACGCCGGGCTCAAGACCGGGATCATCCGGGCCATGGTCGGCACCGGCGCCGTGGTCACCTCGGCAGGTTTGGTGTTCGCCTTCACCATGGGATCGATGGCAGTCAGCAGTTTGATCGTTATCGGTCAGGTCGGAACGACGATCGGCCTAGGCTTGTTGTTCGACACCCTCGTGGTTCGGTCGCTGATGACGCCGTCCATCGCCACGCTTCTCGGGCGGTGGTTCTGGTGGCCACAGCGGGTGCGCCAACGTCCGGTGCCGCAACCTTGGCCGAAGCCCGTTCAACGCGACCCCGAGGAGGCCCTGGCCTGATGAAGCGCCTGGTCATTGCCCTGTCAATCTGTGCCGCAACCGGTCTGGCGGTCTCGGCCCCGGCCTACGCCGACCCAGATACCGATTTCGCCAATGAGCTGCACACCTTCGGTATCTACGGGCAGCGTGACTACAACGCCTGGATCGCCAAGATCATGTGCAAGCGGTTGCACAACGGCGTCGACCACACCGCCCAGGACTCGGTGAAGTTCGTCAAGAACCAGCTGGCCAAGGACAGCACCGACGCCCAGTCCTGGCAGTTCACCGGCACCGCCATCAACTACTACTGCCCCGATCAGCGCTTCGTCTACGAACAGGCCGCGCACTAACCAACCGTGGGAGCACCATGTCCAACCGCACCAGCGTCAAAAACCTGATCCGCACCGGCGTGGCCACCTGCGCGGTGGCCGCCAGCCTGGCCGGCGCCGGCATCGCAAGCGCCGACGCCACCGACGACTACCCGATCCCCAACCGGATCCTGCGCACCCCCTGCACCGCCGAACAGATCATGGCCGCCGCCCGCGACGTCGAACCCGTCTACTACGAGCGCTACATGATCGACTACAACAACAAGCCCGTCGCCGACCAGCAAGGCGCCCAGGACCGCATCCACTGGTTCTTCTCCATGGACTACGCCGGCCGCCGCCAATACTCCGAGAACATGGCCACCAACGCCTTCTTCGAGAACATGTCCTGGCGCTGGCCGAACTGGGCCAAGCTGTTCTTCAACAACAAGGGCGTCGCCGCCAACACCACCGACGTCTGCCAGAACTACCCACCCAACGACATGTCCGTCTGGGACTGGCACTGACGCGAGCGGCTCAGTCCGGAAGCGAGTTGCTCAACCTTTCGGTGGCGGCGAGGTAGTCCTCGATGAACTCGCGGACCACCTCGCGGGCCGGCTTGACCTTGTTCATCAAGCCAACGCCCTGACCGACGAAGTAGGTGGCCAGCGCCTGGGCGCCCGGGTGCCCCTGGGCGGCAAGCACATCCACGCGCCGGATGACCGGCTCGGCCAGCATGTTCTGCAGCGGTAGCGGAAGGGTCTGGTGGCCACCGGGATTCGGTTGCCAGGCATCGGTCCACTCCGATTTGAGCTGGCGGGCCGGCTTACCGGTCCGCCCGGTCGAGCGCACCGTGTCGCGCGAGGTCGCCTCCAGCATCTTCTGCACGGTGTGCGGCGCGGTCTCGGCCTCCTCGGTGGTCAGCCACACCGAGCCGGTCCAGGCGCCGGCCGCACCCATCGCCACCGCGGCCGCCATCTGCCGTCCCGTGACGATGCCGCCTGCGGCCAGCACCGGGATGTCGCTGCCGGCCTGCTCAAGCGTCTCAAGAACTTCCGGGACGAGCACCAGCGTCGACACCTCACCGCAGTGCCCGCCCGCCTCGGTGCCCTGCGCGATGATCAGGTCCACGCCGGCATGCACCTGCTTGAGCGCATGCTCGCGGGCACCCACCAGCGCCGCCACCGGAACTCCGCGCTCACGACCGGCCTCGATCATGTAATCCGGTGGCACCCCGAGCGCGTTGGCGATCAGCTTGATCGGGTGACTCATCGCCACGTCCAACAGCTCGCGGCCGGTGTCGCCGGACAACGACGAGCCTCCGAAGCGCTGCTTGGCCTCGGGCTCGATCCCGTGATCGGCCAGCAGTTGCGCCACGAACTCGCGGTACTCGGCAGGGATGCGGTCGGTGAGCTGTCCGCGCGACAGCTTCTCGCCCTTGCCCTCGAACTTCGCCGGCACGATGATGTCGGCGCCGTAGGGCTTGCCGCCGACCTGTTCGTCGATCCAGGACAGCTCCTGGTCCAACTGCTCGGGTGTGTAGGCCGTGGCCCCCAGCACGCCGAAGCCGCCGGCGTTGGTCACCGCGGCGACCACGTCACGGCAGTGGCTGAACGCGAAGAGCGGAAAGTCGATACCGAACTGCTCACAGATGGCGGGTTTCACCCCGTCAGTATTGGCACCCCGACTTGACGGGTGTCAAGAGGGGGTGCCGACGCCGGCTGTCAGGGCAGTTCGAACGGCAGCTTCACCCCGTCGTGGGCCAGGCAGTGCGTGCAGGTGCGCTCGGCGTCGACGGTTTCCAGCGCCTCGTGCACGAGCTTCTTGAACGGCACGATGTTGCGTTCGAACTCGGCGAAGACGTCGACCGTCGTCACCCCGGAACCGGCCTCGATCCCCGCATCCAGATCGGTCACCAAAGCGATTGCCGCATAACACATCTCAAGTTCACGAGCCAGCACCGCCTCGGGGTAGCCGGTCATGTTGACCAGGGTGAAACCCTGGTCGGCGAACCACCGGCTCTCCGCGCGCGTGGAAAATCGAGGCCCCTGGATCACCACCATGGTGCCGCCGTCGACCACCCCGGGAAGACCGGCCGCGGCCGACCGCAGAGCCGGACAGTACGGATCCGCGAATCCGACGTGGATGCCGCCGGAATCGAAATACGTGTCCGCACGCCCCCGGGTACGGTCCACCAACTGATCTGGCACCACGATCGAACCCGGCCCCAGCTCGGCGGTCAAACTGCCCACCGCACAGGGAGCCAGGATCCGTCGCACCCCCAGCGTGCGCAACGCCCACATGTTGGCCCGATACGGGACGGTGTGGGGTGAGAACTCGTGGTTGACCCCGTGCCGAGGCAGAAAAGCCACCTCGTGCCCACCGACCGCGCCGACCGTGATGGCCGCACTCGGGGCCCCGTACGGGGTGTCCACAGTGACGGTGCGAGCCTCGGGCCCGAAGAACGAATAGAACCCACTACCGCCGATGACGCCGAGCATGCAGAGTTATTCGGCCTTGTCCGGGGTCGCGACATCCGTCTTGATGTCGACGTCGTCGGCCTGCGGGGCGTCGAGATCATCGTCGAAGTCGTCATCGAAATCGTCGCCGAAATCCTCGTTGGCCTTGCGGGCGCCGTCGGCGATCTCGAAGACATCGGTGGCCAGGCCACCGATGGCCGTCGCGACGTCCTTGACGGCCGTGGTGATGATCGAGGTGACCTGCCCGACCGTGGAGGCCACTGCCTCGACGGATTCCTGCAGCACGTCCTTGCCGATCTCGGTCTTGCTGAGCTGCTCCTTCATGACGCTCAGTGTAAGGCGGCATGAAACGATGGCGCTCGTGGCCAGTTTCGCGCAATGGATCTCCGGCGCTCGTCCCCGCACCCTGCCCAACGCTGTCGCCCCAGTGATCGCGGGTACCGGGGCCGCCGCATGGCTGGGGTCTGCCGTGTGGTGGAAAGCGTTGCTGGCGTTGGCCGTATCGCTCGCACTGATCATCGGCGTGAACTACGCCAACGACTATTCCGACGGCATCCGCGGCACCGACGACGTGCGGTCCGGCCCGTTGCGCCTGGTGGGTTCCAAGCTGGCCTCGCCGCGGGCGGTGCTGACCGCGGCGGTGGTCAGCCTGGCGATCGGCGCGGTGGCCGGGTTGGTGCTGGCGGCGGTGAGCGCGCCGTGGCTGATCGCGGTCGGCGCGGTGTGCATCGCCGGGGCCTGGCTCTACACCGGCGGCAAGAAACCCTACGGCTACCTCGGCCTGGGCGAGGTAGCGGTGTTCATCTTCTTCGGCCTGGTCGCGGTGCTGGGCACGCAGTACACCCAGGCCCTGCGCGTCGACTGGGTCGGGCTGGTCGCCGCGGTGGCCATGGGCGCGCTGTCGTCGGCCGTGCTGGTGGCCAACAATCTGCGCGACATCCCCACCGACAGCCAGTCCGGCAAGATCACCCTGGCGGTCCGCCTCGGCGATGCGCGCACCCGGCTGCTGTATCAGCTGCTGGTCGGCGTGGCCCTGGTACTGCCCCTGGTGCTGATCCTGGCCACCCCGTGGTGTGCTCTCGGCCTGCTGGCGCTGGCGCCGGCGGTGCGTGGGCTGCGGCCGGTGCGCGACGGCAGCACCGGCGCCCAACTGATCCCGGTGCTGCGCGACACCGGGCTGACCATGCTCGTGTGGGCCGTGACGGTGTCCCTGGCACTGTTCCTCGGTTAGCTTTCTCTCGCGGGCGGCCTCCCGCCGATTTCTACCTGCGGGTTGGGGTTCGTCGCTGTCGGCGACCCAGCGGTAGAAACCGGCGAGTCCGGATCACGCCGCGTCGTCGAGGAGTCCCACGATGCCGGTGCGCAATTCGCCCGCACCGACATGCTCGGTGATCAGAGCGACAGCCCGCTCGTCTCCCCCGCGCAGGATTCCGAGCAGGATGTGCTCGCAGCCGATGTAGCCGTCCTTGTGCGCCAACGATTCCCGCAGCGCCAACTCCAACACCTTCTTGGCGGACTTGGTGAACGGCAGGTGGCCGCGGCGCCTGCGCCGGCGACCGGTACTGCGCAGTGCGTTGTCGAACGCGCCGTCGCCGAAGGTGCGGTCGACATTGGCCCGCACGGCCCGCAGGTCGATGCCGATGGACCGCAGCGCCTCTGCGTCGCCGTCGAAAGACTCGTCCCCGGGTGCATCGGCGGCCGCCAACTCCGTTCGGACCACATCTGAGGTCAGGCCGAAACCGGCGACGAGGGCGGATAATTCGCGTCCGGAGCTCTGCAGCACGCCTACCAGGATGTGCTCGGGCCGGATCTCGTTGGCCCCCAGTTCACGGGCCTCTTCCTGGGCCAGAACCACCGCGATGCGCGCATGACGGCTGAACCGTTCGAACATGTCATCCCTTCCGATTGTGCTTCTGATGCACCGCCTGGCGGCTGACCTCGAGTGCCTCGGCGATCGCCTGCCAACTCCATCCCTGTTCCCGGGCATTGGCGACGTGTATTGCCTCGAGCCGCTCCTGTAGCCGCTGCAGGGCCCGCACCGCCCGGAGTCCCACGGCGGGATCCGGGCTGCTGACGCCCTCGGCGATCAGCGCATCGACTTCGTCCACTCTGTCAAGATAACTTGACACAGTGGAGGCGTCAAGAAAAGTTGACAACTCATCCAGGACGGCCGGAGGCCGATTCCCCGCCGCGCATCAGCGGTTGCACTAACGTGGCCGTCGGCCGAGGCAACGCCGACCACCATGGGAGATGCGCATGACCACTTCGACCGAGGCGCATCAGCCGGCACCCTCGGGTCGCGCCGAAACCCGCCGCGCCATCTGGAACACGATCAGAGGCTCGTTGGGGAACCTTGTCGAGTGGTACGACGTGTACGTCTACACCGTGTTCGCCGGCTACTTCGAGGCACAGTTCTTCGGCGAGGACCCGAACTCGACGGTGTACGTGTACGCCGTCTTCGCGATCACGTTCCTCACCCGCCCGCTCGGCTCCTGGTTCTTCGGGCGCTTCGCCGACCGTCGCGGCCGCCGTGCCGCACTGACCGTCAGTGTCTCGCTGATGGCGGCGTGCTCGTTGGTCATCGCGTTGGTGCCCTCGCGTGAAACCATCGGTGCCGCAGCGCCGATCATCCTGATCCTGTGCCGGCTGGTGCAGGGCTTCGCGACCGGTGGCGAGTACGGCACCTCGGCGACCTACATGTCCGAGGCGGCCACCCGGGAACGCCGCGGCTTCTTCTCCTCATTCCAGTACGTGACGCTGGTGGGCGGCCACGTGCTCGCCCAGTTCACGCTGTTGCTCATCCTGACCGCCTTCGAGACCGCGCAGGTTCACGAATTCGGTTGGCGCATCGGCTTCGCCATCGGTGGTGTGGCCGCCATCGTGGTGTTCTGGCTACGCCGCACCATGGACGAATCCCTGTCGGCGGAACAACTCGAAGCGGTCAAGGCCGGCGAGGACAAGAGCGCGGGCTCGCTCGCCGAACTGCTCACCCGCTACTTCAAGCCCCTGCTGCTGTGCTTCCTGATCACCATGGGCGGCACCCTGGCGTTCTACGCCTACAGCGTCAACGCCCCGGCGATCGTCAAGTCCACCTACCAGGACCAGGCGATGACGGCCACCTGGGTGAATCTCATCGGGCTGATCTTCCTGATGTGCATCCAGCCCGTCGGCGGGATGATCAGCGACAAAGTGGGCCGCAAGCCGCTGTTGGTGTTCTTCGGCATCAGCGGGGTGATCTACACCTACGTCTTGTTCACGTATCTGCCGCAGACACATTCGCCGATTCTGTCGTTCCTCCTGGTCGCGGTCGCATACGTGATCCTGACCGGCTACACCTCGATCAACGCCCTGGTGAAATCCGAACTGTTCCCCTCACATGTGCGCGCTCTCGGGGTGGGAATCGGCTACGCGCTGGCCAATTCGATGTTCGGAGGAACCGCGCCGGTGATCTACAAGGCGCTCGAGAAGGGCGGCCACGTGCCGTGGTTCATCGCCTACGTCACCGTGTGCATCGCCATCTCACTGGCGGTATACGTGCTGTTCCTCAAGAACAAGTCCGAGACCTACCTGGACCAGGAAAAGGGCGCGGCCTTCATCAGATAGCGACGCGACGAAAGACACTGCGCCGCAACCTCCGTACCGGAGCTCAGCTCTCGGCCGGCGGCTCGTCGCCACGCAGCCGGGCCTGCAGCTGCTCACGGTCCTTGCGCCGCCGCTCGTCGACCTGGGCGATGGAGGCCGTAGCGCGCTCACGCAGCGGCCGGAACAGCCAGATGCCCAACGGCAACGCGATCACGATGGCGAACAGCAGCGCCACGACGACCGGAAAATCTGCTACTACCAGCTGCCCCACCCCGTAGATCGCCGCTGCCAGCACAGCGACCAGCACCAGCCGGGCAACGAGGTAAACCACGACGTCGGTGACCATCCGGGAGGTCGAACCACTTCCTGACACGCTCCGAGCCTACCGACGGCGCGTATATTCGGATCAAGGAGGTTTCGAGTGGCATATCTACTCCTGCTCATTGCCGCAGCAAGCCTGGTGTATCTCGGCTGGCGGCTGGCGCGGGTCTCGGGCAGTCGACCCAAAACGCGGGTGATCGGCCCCGACGACGACCCGGAATTCCTGCGTCGCCTCGGGCACGGCGACAACCCCCGCAACTAGCGCGCGTCAGGCGCGCGATTCACTGAGCGCCGGGCCCCGGCGAAGTCGGACGCCACCACGGCGGCCAGCTCGATCAATGCCTCCCGGGTACCGGGCTTGAGCCGCTCCAGGCTGATCTCGGCGCCCTCCTCCAGATGCGGATCGAACGGCACCAGCCGCACGGCACGGCACCGCCGGGAGAAGTGGTCGACCACCTTGGACAGATCGACCTTGCCCGAGCGCGGGCGCACCGCATTGATCACCGCGATGGAATTGCGCACCAGATCCTGATGCCCGTGGGCATCGAGCCAATCCAGCGTCGCGGACGCACTGCGCGCCCCGTCCACCGAACCCGAGCTGATCACCACCAGCACATCGGCCTTGGACAACACCGCCGACATCGCCGAGTGCATCAGACCCGTACCGCAATCCGTGAGCACCAGGCTGTAGAACCGCTCGAGCACCTCGAGCGCGCGCAGATAATCGTCCGAGCTGAATGCCTCCGACACCGCCGGATCGCTCTCGGAGGCCAGCACCTCAAGGCGGCTCGGCCCCTGCGAGGTGTACGACCGCACATCGCTGTACCGCTCGATGCCCTCGGCGTCGCGCAGCAGGTGCCGCACCGTCGCGGCCGTCTCCAATGGCACCTTCTGGCTCAGCGTGCCCCGATCGGGGTTGGCATCCACCGCGACCACCCGATCTCCGCGGATCGAGGCGAACGTGGCCCCCAGCGTCGCGGTGATCGTGGTCTTGCCGACGCCGCCCTTCAGCGACATCAGCGCGATCCGATAGCACCCCTGCAAAGGCTGGCTGACCTCGGCGAGCAGGTTGTTGTGGTGCGTGGCCTTGGGGCTCTCACCGACGTTGATCTGCTTGAACGACGCGACGTAGAGGGCCTTGCGCCAGCCCGAGGTGGGCGGATTCTTGCGCTGGCCCAGCAGGGCATCGGTGGACAGGTCGCGGTAGGGCGTCGCGAAGTCGCCCGCGGGCCAACCAGCCGCGGCGTGCGGGGCGGCTGCGACAGGCCGGCCGTGCGGCGGGCCGGCGAGGAGCCCGGGCGGAGGCCCTTCGAAGCTCGCAGGCACCGCCGGGGCGGTGATCACCGGGGCGCCGTGCGGCGGCGTCGGAGCGGTCCACTCGGCGGGCAGCGGCGTCGAGACGCCCGGCTCAGCTGGGTTGCTGAACCGCTGCTGACTGCGGAAACCGGGTATCGGGGCGAACACCGAGGGCACGGGCGGCGGCTCGGAGACCGCAGGTGTGGCCGGCTGGATCAGAGTCGGCTCCTCGACGGGTGCCTGCGCCGGCGGCTCGCTGATCTCCTGCGGCGCAGCCTGCTGCTCTTCGGACGGCTCCACTACGGGCTCATGCTCTGGCTCGGACACGAATTCCCCACTTTCCCACACGCTTCCGAACGGACCGCGGCCCCGCCCCGACCTCCGGACGCACGGTCATCTCACCAATCCGACAGCGACTAGCCGACTCCCGCGTACGAGTGCAGACCGACGGTCACCAGGTTGATGAAGAACAAGTTGAACACCATCGCGACGAAGCCGACAACGTTGATCCAGGCCGACTTGCGGTCCCGCCAACCCGCGGTCGAGCGGGCATGCAGGTACGCCGCATACACCACCCACGCGATGAACGACACCGTCTCCTTGGGGTCCCAGCCCCAGTACCGGCCCCACGCCTCCTCGGCCCAGATGGCGCCGAAGATCACGCCGAAGCCGAAGATCGGGAACGCGAAGATGGTCGTGCGGTAGGCAATCCGGTCCAGGGTCTGTGCGTCGGGCAGGCGACCGATGACGCGTCCGAGCGCGTTGTCGCGATCGGCCAACGGCGACATCTTGAGCAGGAACAGGATGCTGGCCACACCGGCCACCAGGAACACGCCGGAACCGAGGCTCACCACGGACACGTGGATGGGCAGCCAGTACGACTGCAGCGCGGGCATCACCGGGGCGGCGTTGGAGTACAGCCAGCGTCCCGACACCGTGAGCAGGATCAGCACCGGGACGAGGACGAACACCCACAGCGCGCGGTACTGGGGCTTGCGCAACACCACCGCAGCGGCGATCAGGCCGCAGAAGCTGGTCAGGTTGATGAACTCGTACATGTTGCCCCACGGCACCCGGGAGGTCGCCAGGCCGCGTAACACGATGCAGATGAACAGCATGCCGATGCCGACGTAGGTCAGCGCCAGGCCCGTTTTGCCGACCCGCTCGTCGAACGGACGGCGGGGCTCCTCCACGACGACACCGGGGGTGGCGCTGTCGGCACCGACGGTGGCGCCGACCAGTTCCCTGGATGCTCCAGCCATTTGCTCTTCGCGCGAGCGCTCATCGACGCGACGGCCGCGGCTGTAGGCCAGTTCGACGGCGAGCAGGACCAGCGCACCGACCAGAACGACGACCGATGAAGTGAACGCCCAGTCGGAGTACCTGGCCAGTCCGATGTCGATGTGCTCGGTATTCACTGCTCCGCCTTCTTCTCTCCTGCCGCCGGCTGCGCGTAGCCCTCCAACAACCGCTCGGTCAGTTTCTCGAACTCATCGCCCCAGCCGGAGTTGTCGGTACGGGCCAGCCCGCCCAGCTCGACGTTCACCGTACCTTCTGGAGGAGGCCGGCCTGTCCGTGATGTCGCCGCCGGGGCGGCTCCGACCCGAACCCAGATCCGGCGCCGCCGCACCACCAAGGACACCAGCAACCCGGCCATCATCGACATGGCGAACACCAGCACCCAGACCTGGGCCGGGTCGTGGGAAACCTGCAGGTTCACGAACGGCACCGCGCCGTCGAACCGCACCCTGGTGCCGTCGTCGAGACGGGTGTCCTGGCCTTTCACCAAGTTGACGCGGGCTGCCTTGGTCAGCTGCTTGCGATCGATCAGCCGGGGATCGAGGGAGAACAGCGACTGCGGCCTGCCGGTGTCCAGACCCGTGTCGCCACGGTAGATGTCGATGGCGACGGCGGGGTCGTTGAGCGCGGGGAAACTCGACGACAACAGCGTGCCCTCGAGTTCCTTTGTGGGCGCGAACAGGCCCTGGATCGCGATCTGGTGTTTGCGCCGCTCGTCGGCGTCGGGATAGGTGCCCGCCGGCGGGTCGATGCGCACGACGCCCGAGGACAGCAGCGTGAGCTGATCGTCGGGCCGCCACTGGATGGTCTGGGTGCGTTCCCGGCCGTCGGGGAACGTCACGGTGAACGTCGGCGCGTAGCCGTGCCCCTGCAGATACACCCGGTCCCCGCCGATGCGCAGCGGATGGTTGACCTCGAGGCGGTAGGGCCGCCACGTGTCGGCGGCGATGTCTGCCCCGGCCTGGTAATCGATGTCGGCGGCGAAGGACAACGCCTGCCCGGTGGGCAGATAGTGCGCGTCGAAGTTGTTGACGCGCAGGCAGACCGGGCTCAGCGAGGTGCCGTCGACGGTGTTGCCCGCGCGGAACGAGTCGAACGCCGCCGGAGAGGCCGAACAGAAGCCGGGCCCGCCGTCGGCGATGACGATGACATTGCCCTCATAGCCGAACAGCTTGCCCGCGGCCACGGCCACCAGCAGCCCCAGCAGCGAGAAGTGGAAAACGATGTTGCCGAACTCCCGCAGATAGCCCTTCTCGGCTGAAACTTCGATGACGCCGCCCTGGCTGCGGGTTACCGTGCGCCAGCCCTTCAACCGTCGCGTCACGGTGGTGGCGATCTCGTCGGCCTCGCCGGTCACCTGGTCGGCATGATGCTTGGGCAGCCGGCCCAGATTGCGCGGCGCCGGCACCGGCACCGCCCGCAGGCTGCGGAAATGCTCGATCATCCGGGGTGTCAGGCAGCCCACCAGCGAGATGAACAGCAGCACGTAGATCGAGGTGAACCAGAAGCTGGAGAACACGTCGAAGGCCTGCACGCGGTCCAGCCACGGCCCCAGTGTGGGGTGAGCCGCCAGGTATTCGTCGACCTTGGACTCGTTGAGGCTGCGTTGCGGCAACAACGCGCCCGGGATCGCGCCGAGGGCCAGCAGGAACAGCAGCACCAGCGCGGTGCCCATCGAGGTCAGGGTGCGCCACGTGTTGCGCATCAGCGCGAGCAGACGTGAAACTGCCCCAAACCGGGGATCTTTGGGCAGTTTTGTATCTGCTCGCGCATCAGAAGTGACCATCAGATCGGCAGCCTCACATCACTGACGAATGCGTCGCGGACCCACGACACGAACTCGTTCCACAGGCCGGTCACCAGCGCGGTGCCCACCAGGATCAGCAGCACTCCGCCGAAGATCTGGATGGTCCTGGTGTGCCTGCGCAGCCAGCCCAGGCCCGTCACCGCCCGAGCCGACCCAAGTGCCAGCAGCACGAACGGAATGCCGAGACCCAGGCAGTACGCGAGCACCAGCACCACCCCGCGCGCCACGGTGGCGCCGTCGGTGGCCGAGGCCACCGCGATCACCCCGGTCAGCGTCGGGCCCAGGCACGGCGTCCAACCCAGCGCGAACACCGCGCCCAACAGCGGCGCTCCCGCCATCGTCGACCACTGCCGCGGGGCGAACCGCGCCTGACGTTGCAACGCCGGGACGAACCCGACGAACACCAGGCCCATCAGGATCGTGACGACACCGCCGATGCGTTGCAGCAGAACCTGATTGGCGATCAGGGTGGTCGTCATCCCCAGCACCGCCACCGCGCCCAGCAGGAACACGACCGTGAAGCCCGCGACGAACAACGCCGCCGCGCCGGCCACCCGCAGCCGCGCGGGCCTGGTGGCCACAGTTCCCGCCACCGCCGGGTCCTCCTGCACGCCGACGACTGCGGCCAGATACGACAAGTAGCCGGGCACCAGCGGCACCACACACGGCGACGCGAACGACACCAAGCCGGCCAGCACGCTGATCCCGAGCGCCAGCAGCACCGGACCGGCCGCGGCGATCTCGGCGAATCCGGTCATGGCTGCCGCCCTTCGGCCGCCAACCGCTCGACGACCGGTTGCAGATCCTCGGCCAGCAACTCACGCAGGAACACCGCCGCTACCCGATGCTGACGGTCCAGCACCACCGTCGAAGGGATCACCGTGGTCGGGTACTTGCCGCCGAACGCGATCATCGTGCGCATCGCCGGGTCGTAGATGGACGGGAAGGTGACGTTGCGGTCGGTGACGAAATCGACTGCGGCATCGCGGTTGTTGTCCCGCACATCGATGCCCAGAAATTCGACACCGAGGCCCCGCGTAGCGTCGTACACCTGCTGCAACTGACCGATCTCGGCCCGGCACGGCCCACACCACTGACCCCACACGTTGATCACCACGACCTTGCCGGCGAAATCCTCCAGCGAGATGGTCTGGCTCGGGTCCGTCAGCTCCGGCCCGCTCAATTTACCTGGGGTGCCGCGCTTTTCGGGTGGATCGTAGAAGATGTCGGTCTTGCCGCCGGGAGCGACGAACTCGAAGGTGCCGCCCTGGGCCACCGCATCGTCACCGGTCGAGCATCCGGTGAGCAGCACCAGCCCCGCCAGCACCGCCGCACTCGCCCGGGCGACCAACGACCTCATTCAGATTCCCCAGGGCTCCGTGTAACCCCATCGGACCAGCTTTGCGTCGTCGAACGTGAACGACGTGATCGAGGACAGGTCGCACAACCGGCTGTGCGGCAACGGCAGATGGGCGAGCTTGCGCCCGGTCATCGCGCGGCGCAGGGTCTCGACCGGAAGCTGGTGGCTGACGCACACCGCCTCGTGACCGGCCGCCTTCTCGCGGGCCCGGTGCATTGCCGCCATCATCCGCGCGGCGACCTCCTCGTACGGCTCGCCCCAGGAAGGCTTCCTCGGATTGCGCAACCGCGGCCAGTTCCTCGGGTCACGCAGGGCACCGTCGCCAGGGGCCACCCGCTCCCCCTCGAAGACGTTCCACGACTCGATCAGTTCTTCATCGGTCGCGATCGGCAGCCCGTGCCGTTCGGCGATCGGCGCGGCCGTCTCCTGGGCGCGCTCCAACGGAGAAGCCACCACGTAGACGATGTCCCTGTCGGCCAGCCAGTCCGCCGCCGCGCGCGCCTGGACCTGACCCCGCTCGGAGAGGTGGTATCCGGGCAGCCGGCCGTAGAGCACCTTCTCCGGGTTGAACACTTCGCCGTGACGCATCACGTGCACTGTCGTTCTGGTGGTCACTGCTTGGCCTCCGCGGCCGCACGCGCCGCGCCGGGCAGGGCGTCGGCGATGCGCTCGAATGCCGCATCATCCAAAACGCTTGACACGAACCATGTTTCGAACGCGCTACACGGCGGATACACCCCGGCCTCCAACAGGGCGTGGAAGAACGGCGGGAAACGCCAGGTTTCGGTCGCCTTCGCCGCGGCGAAGTCGTTGACCGGTTCGTCGGTGAAGAAGACGCTGAGCATGTTGCCCGCCCGCTGCACGCGGTGCACCACGCCCGCATCGGTGAGCGCATCGGTCAACAGGCCGGCCAAGCGGTCGGCGTTGGCATCCACCCGGGCGTAGGCGGCCTCGTCGGCGTTGCGCAGGGTGGCCAGCCCGGCAGCCATGGCAACCGGGTTACCGGACAGGGTGCCGGCCTGGTAGACGGGCCCCAGCGGCGCCAACCGCCCCATCACCTCGGCACTGCCGCCGAACGCCGCGGCAGGCAGGCCACCGCTCATCACCTTGCCGAACGTGAAGATGTCGGCGTCCACGGGATCAAGCCCGTACCAACCGGCCCGGCTCACCCGGAAGCCCGTCATCACCTCGTCGAGGATCAGCAACGCACCGTGGGCCGCGGTGATCCGGCGCAGCACCGCGTTGAAACCGGGCAGCGGGGGCACCGTGCCCATATTTCCCGGGCTGGCTTCGCTTATCACACAAGCGATCTCGTCGCCGAACCGGCCGAACACCTCTTCCACCGCGACGACGTTGTTGTACGGCAGCACGATGGTGTCGGCCGCCGCCGCACCGGTCACGCCGGGTGAGGACGGCAGACCCAGGGTGGCCACACCCGAGCCGGCGTCGGCCAGCAGCGCGTCACTGTGCCCGTGATAGCAGCCGGAGAACTTGATGATCTTGGCGCGGCCGGTGTAGCCGCGGGCCAGCCGGATGGCACTCATGGTGGCCTCGGTGCCCGAGTTGACCAGCCGCAGCCGCTCGACCGGGGCCACCCGGTCGATGATCTCCGCGGCAAGCTCGGTCTCCGACGGGGTCGGGGCACCGAAGCTCAGCCCGCTGACGGCGGCCTTCTGCACCGCCTCCACCACTGCGGGGTGCGCATGGCCGAGCAGTGCCGGACCCCACGAACACACCAGGTCCACGTAGCGGTTGTCATCGGCGTCCGTCAACCAGTAGCCCTGCGCGGAGGTGATGAACCGGGGTGTACCGCCCACAGAGTTGAAAGCCCGAACCGGGGAGTTCACTCCACCGGGGATGACTGCGCAGGCGTCGGCGAACAGTTCGGCCGATCGCTGAGTCTGCGGTTGAGAAACACGCATGGCCACCAGTGTCCCAGCCGGTGCAAATGCGTCAACTACAGGGTGTAGTGGTCGCGGTCACCGAGCAGGCGTCAGCGCGAACACCGGATGATCGGCATCATCGGGCAGATCCCGGAAGTAGCCCTCCACCACTTTGCCTGCCAACGGGCGGTAGGCCGCGATTATCGGCGCCCGCTGGTCCACGGGAACCTCCGCCGCGAGGTAGCTGGACTTGCCCAGCGTGACGCGCGGATCGGCCCGAATGTTGCGCACCCATTCCGATTCGCCGCGGGTTGAGACCAGATACTTGACGCCATCAACTTCTGGAACCACGACGGGGATCTGTTGCGGCTGTTTGCTCACCCGGGTGGTGACAGTCAACGTCTCGCTGTGGCCCAAGCCGGTGGCCATCGCGATCCGGTTGAACACTGCGCGAACAAACCACGGGGGCTTGAGGTAGGCCATAACTGCCGAGTTTGATGTGAACATGCAATTACCGCAATCGCTGGCCCGGTTCAACCGTCATGTGACCAACCCCATCCAGCGCCTCTGGGCGGGCTGGGCTCCGACGTTCGGCATCTTGGAGCACGTCGGCCGAAAATCCGGCACGACCTACCGGACTCCGCTGAGCGTCTTCAGCACCGACGACGGCGTGGCGATCATGCTCACGTACGGCCCCGATCGGGACTGGCTGAAGAACATCACCTCGGCGGGTAATGCGAAGATCCGCCGCCACGGCAAGACCATCGAGGTCAGGGACCCCCGTGTGGTGTCCAAGGCCGAAGCGGCCGAGCATGTGACGGGCGCGATGCGCCGCCCGTTCGCGCGTCTGCCGTTCGAGCAGGCTGTTCTGCTCAAGAAGGTGTAGGGGTCACCGGCGCGACGTCGCCCGCTTGCGCGTCCAGGCGACGGTTCTGGCTGATCACCACGCGCCGCAGGCCGAGCAGGATCGTGGCGGGCACCGCCATCAGGGCGATGATCTGCAACATCTCACTCATCGCGGAGCCCTGCCGTGAGAAGCCGGTGTTTCGTCTCGCATACCTGCCGGTCTACCCCTGACGCCGGAACTCGTCGTCCCTCCCAACGCTTTCTTGACGGTCGACGATCGAATCCTTATGGCAAGCCCTGGGCCGGTGACTGAGAAACCCCGAGCCGGCAGATACAGCAAACCGGCAAACCCCTGTTCACCTGCGAATTCAAGGTCTACCGTAGATAAGCCACTACTGCGGTCGGCAGCAGGGCGCGGCATCTGTCCCATCGGTGACAGGAGGTCACCATGAAGCGCCTACTCGTCATCGGCTACGGCATCGCGAGCTATCTCCTGTTCGTCGTGGCCTTCCTCTACGCGATCGGCTTCGTCGGAAGCTTCGTGGTGCCGCGGACGGTCGACTCCGGCATCGCCGCACCGCTCACCGAGGCGGTGCTCGTCAACCTTTTGCTGCTGGCGGTCTTCGCCATCCAGCACAGCGTGATGGCTCGCCCCTGGTTCAAGGACCGGTGGACGCGGATCGTGCCGCAAGCCATCGAACGCAGTACCTACGTGCTGCTGTCCAGCCTGGCGTTGCTTCTCTTGTACTGGCAGTGGCGGACCATGCCCGCGACCGTGTGGCACGTGGAATCGACTGCGGGACGGGCGATTCTGTGGGCGCTGTTCTGGGTGGGGTGGGCGACGGTGTTCGCCTCGACGTTCATGATCAACCACTTCGACCTGTTCGGGCTACGCCAGGTCTGGCTCAACTGGCGCGGGCAGCCGTATCGCGAACTGGGCTTCCAGACGGTGATGCTCTACCGGGTGATCCGGCACCGATCATGGCGGGATTCATCGTCGCCTTCTGGGCCATCCCGACAATGACCGCCGGCCATCTGCTGTTCGCAGCCGTGAGCACCGGCTACATCCTGGTGGCGATCCAGCTCGAAGAACGTGACCTGGTGGACAACCTGGGTGATCAGTACCGCGACTACCGGCACCGGGTGGCGATGCTGGCTCCCGGCCTCCACCTCGGGCATGACGATCCCACCCCGAAGGTCAGGCACCGGCCGGCCTAGCGGCGTCTGACCGGGCACGACCCGTCGAAAACGCCCAACTGGCTTTTAATTTTTTCTGATGTATGGTCGGGCTCAGTGATTGTTTGCGAGCAAAAGGAGCAACGATGGCTGATAAAGGTCGAGCGCCCAAGAAACCGGCGATGACCATCAAGGAACGGCGCGCAGCGAAACGCGACAAGGCCGCCGAATCCGGTGAAATCATCACCAGAAGGAAGCGCCCCGACCGCGCCTGAGCGGCGCAGAGTGCAGTGCCGCACGGCCCCGCCGAAATTGGTGTGCACTGAATTTCACTTTTCAATCGGTGCATTTTGAACGCTCTTCGATAAAAGAGCATCCATTTATTGAACACAGCCGTTTTTGCTGCGAAAAAACAGTTGAACAGCGGCGTGACAATTTTCGGTCAGGGTTGAGAACGGCGGGTGGAATTGCAGTGGCGGATCGAGAAGCCGCCGGTCCGCAGGTGCTGATGCTCAGTTGGCTCACGGACCTTTCCCGGTCGGTCACCGCAGCGCTGGAACGACGCGAGATCCCGGTCAAGCACGCGCATCCGCCAGGTTCCGGGACGGCGTTCCGCACACCTCGGCGCAGAGGCGGTTCGGCGGTGCCGCAGCTGAGTGCGGTCGAGATCGACTCGATCGAGTCGGTCATCGCCGTTTTCGACGAGCACTCCGTGCGATCCAGGTTCGGCGGACGCCAGACCTGTCGCTGGCGCAGGGCGTTGCGCGCCTACGCGAACGAAGCGGGCGACCTGGTGACGTCAACCGCGCTTACCGTGGGTGCGCGCCGGGTCCTGCTGATCTGTGACGCACGCCGGCTAGCCTCCGGCCGGCGTGCGTCCGCCACGCGGTGGACCCATGACCTGGCCCGACGGATCAGCTACGAATGCCTGGTCAACGGATTGGCCGGGCACTCCGCCGGCTACGCGGTGATCGACACCGACGACGAGGTCCACGAAGTTGCCGAGGCCGTGGTCGCCTGGCATGACGGGTACAGCAACGGGCAAGATCCACGCTGGCCGTTGCATCCGATCGCGGGCGGTCACGGTGTCACGCCCTCCAGTTCAGTACCTCACCGGTCCCCGCGGTCATGACCGTGCCGGGCATGACCCGCAATCGGTAGGGCGCCAGCCGCAACGCGGCGAACTGCTCGGAGGTCGGTCCTTCGCTCCACTGCGGGATGATGGACGGGTCATAACCCACCGGCGCGGGGCCATTGGCGAAGCGGTCCCAGACCTGGGTGCAGGTGTCGTCGTCGGTGTACCACTCCACCAGGCAGTCCGCCGCACAGGTGTCGTGGTTGGTGGTCCAGTAGCTGATCGAAACGTACGGGTGTACCGCGAGGTGCGCGCGTTTCACCGGGCTGGGCACGGTCGCGATCCAGCCGAACAGGTCGGTGCCGTCCCACTCCCAGATCGGGTGCAGGATCCGGCTGCGGGGCCGGCCGTCGGCGTCGACGGTGGCCACCGACGCCCAGACGATCTCGTGCGCCATCGTCACGAAAGCGGGGGCAATTCGTTCGAGCGGGGTCGCAGTCACACCAGCCACAGTAGGCAACGACCCGCCCGCGATGGCCCGGGTTCGCTGTTACTCCGAGGTTTCGGGCTTGCCGTAGATCGGTTCGCCGTCGTCGTCGACCCAGTCGTTGACGGCCGTGCCGGACACCGTGCCGTGACTGCCCGGCAGGGTGACAGTGGGGCGGGAGTCGTCGTAGGCCTTCATGACCCGCTCGGCTTCTTTTCGGTTCTCTTCGGTTATCGGTGGGGGCTGCTCAGTGGTCATACCTCTCGGGCTGCCCGAAAGTCAGCCCCGCCAAACGCTTTGCGGGCCGCCGATCAGGCCGACACGGTACGCAGCGACACCGGCAGGCTGGGCAGGAAATGCCGGGTGGCGAACGCCCGAAGATCCTCGGGTGTCTCCAGAGGTTGGACGCTCGGCAGCAAGAGGACCATCGCCGCATAGCGCAGGATGGTGTCGGCCAGATCGTTGACCGCCTGTGCACCGATCCGGTCGGCGAAACCGGCCGGGAAGATCACCTTGAGCGCGGCGGCCATCCGCTCGATGGCCGCGCCGTAGTGGGTGTGCAGCATCTCCATGACCAAGGCCGGCTCATCGGCGATCAGCTGGTTGAGCACATGGTGGCGGCGGAACCGCAAGATCGACGACGTGAACGCCTCGACATAGTAATTCGATTGCGGCCCCGCATTTTTCAACTCAACGGCGATGTCGGCGAACAGCGCTACGTTCTCCCGCTCGATCACGGCGGCCACCAGTTCGTCACGGTTGGCAAACCGGCGGTAGATCGTGGTGCGGCTGACCCCGGCGCGGCGCGCGACGTCGTCGAGCGCGACCCGGCGCAGGCCGTGCCGCTCGAACTCGACCAGCGCCGCGTCCAAGATCGCCACCGTCGCTGGCGACGAATCAAGCCCCGGCGGATCAGCTTTGGGCATAGCCCTTTTGCGCAAACTTGTTGTAGCGCACGCTCATCGGTAGATGATCCCACACCCAGTTCACCGGGGCCGACCGCCAGAACGCCGCGAACCGCTGGTAGTTGCGTTCCTGGCGCTCGCTCCACGGCAGGTCGAGCAGGTCCCGGGCGCGCGGCGGCAGACCCCCCGTGGTCAGGAAGGCCGCGACGGGATTGAACACCGCGGCGACGACGCGCCACACGGCCGGGTGTACCGCCTTGGGGCACGGGAAGCCCTTGGTGACGTAGCCGACGCCGTAGCGGGCGGACTTGTGCGGGACGGCCACCTCGTTCATCATCCGGTCCCAGTACTGCTCGAACTCGGCGTAGGTGGCCGGCATCGGGCGGTCGCTGACGCCGTAACGGCGGTACCACGTCTTGGACTCCAGGTAGATCTGTTCCTTCTCGGCGTCGCTGAGGCGCTTGACGAAGGTGTCGGCGAAGTAGAGGACCTGCTCGACGAAGGTCGCGTGGGCCCAGAAGTAGGTGTCGGGATCCAGCGCGTGATAGCGCCCCACCGGCTCGCCGTCGGGGCCCGGCATGTCGCCCTTTACGTGGTGGTGGAAGTCGCGCACCTGGGTGCCGGCGTTGTCCTCCTCGGTGCCGTACACGGTGCGGAAGATCGGGGGGATGGTGCGTTTGAGCCGCTCCGCGGTGTCGGAGAAGAACGTCGAATGATCGAGTACGCCCTGGCCGAGCTCGGCCAGCATGTTCTGCAGCACGGCGGGCCGCGGGCCGATGAGGTACATCCGGTTGTCGCCGAAGTACTTCCAGACCAGTGATTGCGGCCCCAGGGGCAGGGCGTCGGTCTGCTGGGACGGCTGAGCCAGTTCGGTCATGGACACAGTGTTACAGATTTCGCACTTTGTACCAACGGCTCTGTGACCGGGGTCACCGGGCGCCGGGCGGCGTTATCGCGCTGTTGCCGGACCGTGTCCGGTGCTGAGACCCATGGTTGGAATGATGCGCAGGTGACCTCGCTGACCCGCCGTGACGCGCTGCGTCTAGGTGTCACCGGTGCCGGCGCCGCGGGACTCATGACATTGGGCAGCCTGCTCGGTCCGCCTACGCCCCGCGCGTCTCCGAGCCCGAACCAACCGGGCCCCAACCAACCGGCCTCTGCTGGCGCACCGTGGCCGACCAGCGATGCGGGGTCGTTCGTCTCCGCGGCCCGCGGCGGCGTCGAAACGAACTGGATCATCGCCCGCCCGCCGGGCCAGCACGGTCCACTTCGTCCGGTGATCGCCCTGCACGGGATGGACAACGATGCCGCAGGCGTGATGAGCCTGGGCATCCCGGAAGCGCTGGCCCAGTTGACCGCGGCGGGCCGGCCGCCGTTCGCGGTGGTCAGTGTGGACGGCGGCAACTCCTTCTGGCGGCGTCGAGCCTCCGGAGGCGACTCCGGGGCGATGGTGCTCAACGAGCTGATCCCCATGCTGTCCACCAAGGGCATCGACACCTCGCGAGTGGCCTTCATGGGCTGGTCGATGGGCGGTTACGGCGCCATGCTGTTGGGCGCCAGACTGGGCGCGGCGCGCACCGCCGCGGTCTGCGCGATCAGCCCGGCGCTGTACCTGACGTACTGGGGCGCGCCGCCCGAGGCCTTCGACAGTCTCGACGACTGGCAGCAGAACTCAGCGTTGAGACTGCTGCCCGCGCTGGGGTCGATCCCGCTGCGCGTCGACTGCGGCACCGGCGACCGGTTCTATGCCGCGACCCGAATGTTCGTCAACCAGCTGCCCAGGACCCCGGCCCTCGGCTTCTACCCCGGCGGCCACGACGAGGCCTTCTGGCGCGCGCACTTGTCCGATGAGCTGGCCTGGCTCGATTCCTGAGCCCTCATCCCCAGGTCAGCGGATCGAGCGCGAGATAGAACCGCAGCCGCTCCGGATCCACCTGCGCCGGATACCCCGCGGCCAACCCCGCCGTGGCCTTCTCGGCGAAGCTCGGAACGGCATCAGCCGTATTGGCCAGCAGCAGTGCCAGGTCGGCGTGCCGGTCGGCCAGCCCCAGCCTGCCCAGATCGATGAATCCCTCGACGGTGTGACGGTCGGGGTCGACCAGAATGTTCGGCAGGCACAGATCGCCGTGGCACACCACCCAGTCGGCGGCCTCCTGCCGACGACGCAGATCGGCTTCCCGTTCGACTCGGTCCAGCAGCGCCTCCGCCGGTACCTCGCGGTCCTCGTCGGACAGGAACTCCGGGTTCACGGCACCGGCGCCGACGACCGCGCGGGCCCGGGCCAGCATGTCGTCGAGATCGCGCCGGTAGGGACAACCGTCGGCCGGAAGGGCGTGCAGTGTCCGGACCGCCTCCACAATCGCCGGCCAGGCCGCCCGCAGCGCCGATTCGGAAAGCCGATCGGCAGCGACACCGCGCACAGTGCTCGTGATCAAGCACGCGCCGCCGTCTTCGGTGACACGCCAGTCGATGACCGCGGGCCCGGGGACACCGTGCCTGTGGGCCCAGGACACCCGGTCACGCTCGGCGGCCAGGTCTGCCACCGCCGCGGCGTCGACCACCTTCGCGTAGCTGGAACCGTCGGCGTTCCTGAAGACCCCGGCACCGGATTCACCGCGTGGGACGGGCAGCCACTCGGTCACGGATCAGCGACGCAACCGGGCAATACCCAACACCGCCAGCACGCCGGCCAGACCCGCCAGGGCCAGCGCCAACACCAACAGCGGCGACGAGTAGCTGATCGCCGTGGTGGCCGGCTCGCCTTCCAGCACGGGCGCCACCTCGATCGTCGTCGCCGCGGCGATCCAGCTCAGCACGCACCCGACCGCGGCGACGACGGCCACCGCAAGCTCGACGACAGCCCGGCGTTTCACGAGGCGCGCTCCTCGACCAGGGGCGTGAGCACCTCGCGCAGCCGCCGGTGCTTGCGCGCCCACGCCTGCGCAGTACGGGCGCCGGTCAACTTCAGCCCGATGCCGGTGCGCCCCCGCGGCACCCCCGACAGCTCACCGAGGGCGCGGGCGGACTGCCACTTGGGCACCTCCGAGCCCGACGCCTCGGGGTAGATCGACACGATCTCGTCAACCTGGATCGTCTCGGCGCCCTGGCGCAGCGTCTCAGCGGTCAACTCGACCGAGGTGTGGATACGCGCGGCCTTGATCTGAATGGCGACGAACACCGACACCAGCACCAGGAACACGATCGGAATCCACAGGTCATGGCCGTATCCGCCGGTCTTCTGCAGAATCGCCATCCCGATCCCGGCGAACGGCCCCAGCAGGAGCCACGCCCAACTGGCGCCCTGCTCATAGAACAGCACCTCGGAGGCAACTTTGTTCACCGGTTCACTCACCTTCGTCTCTCCTCCGCAACGACACCGTGCTCGCGCCGGTTCCCACGATCAGCAGGAGCAGCGCCAGCAGAGTCAGGATGTGCACCGGAGCCAGGCTGAGCGCCGCGATCAATCCGACCACCACCACGATCGCCATCGACAATGCGACCGCGGCCCGGCGGTGCCGTGCGTCACCAGACCGGCTGCGGCCGGCCAGGTACGCCATCCCTGCGCCGGCCAACGCGGTGATCGCACCCACGCCGCGGAACATGGCGCTCTCGGCACTGGGCCAGGCCGCGAACGCGGCGATCAGGCCGCCGACGATCAACAACACGGAGGCGACCAGCCAGCAACCGAACCCGATGGTCGCGCCACGCGACGGGGACGAGGGTGAGGACGACGAGGGTGCGGACATTGACGGGAAGCGTAGCGAATCAGCGGGTGAAGAAACCGTCGGCATCCTTGCGATGCAGCAGGTACAGCCCGCCCGCGATCAACACGGACCCGACGATGGCGGTGACGGCGTAGCCCACCGCGGCCGCATCCTGGCGTTCACCGGTCAGCAGGCTACTGATCGCATGCAGCATCGAGACGAGGCCGCCACTGGTCAACAGCGTGCGAGCCCAGCGATACCCCTGCCGCATCAGCAGCAGGAATGTCACCACGATCGAGGACAGGACGACCACGAACATCACCGAGAAGACCGCCGTCATGGACCGTTGCACCCCGGTCCCGGACCCCGTCAGCGCGTCGATCAGGTATCCGACCACCATGAGCACAAGCGCAGCTACCCAGAGCCAGAATCCGGTGTCGACGTCCTCTGGACGCCCGGTCGGGCTCGGTTGCTGTTCGGTCACCTGATCGGTCACGCGAGCCAGCCGGCCACGTCGGCCGCCCAGTAGGTCAGCACGATGTCGGCTCCGGCCCGCCGAATTCCGGTCAAGGACTCCAAGGCCGCCGCCTGCAGATCGATCCAGCCGTTGGCCGCGGCTGCACAGATCATCGAGTACTCACCCGAAATCTGGTATGCCGCAACAGGAACCGGTGAGATGTCGGCCGCGGCGCGAACCACGTCCAAGTAACTCATCGCGGGCTTGACCATCACCATGTCGGCGCCCTCGTCGATGTCGAGCTCGATCTCGTGCACCGCTTCGCGGATGTTGCCCGGATCCTGCTGGTAGGTACGCCGATCCCCCTGCAAGCTGGAGGACACCGCTTCACGGAACGGTCCGTAGAACGCCGAGGCGAACTTGGCGGCGTAGGCCAGGATCGCGACGTCGGCATGCCCTGCCGCGTCGAGCCCGTCCCGGATGGCGGCCACCTGGCCGTCCATCATGCCGCTGGGGCCGACCACGTGCGCACCCGCTTCCGCTTGTGCCACAGCGAGTTCCACATATCGAGTGTTCGTCGCGTCGTTGTCCACCCGGCCCGCGGCATCCAGCACACCACAGTGTCCGTGGTCGGTGAACTCGTCGAGGCAGGTATCTGCCATAAGCACCGTCGAATCACCGAGGTCCTTGGCCAGATCGCGCAACGCGACGTTCAGGATCCCGTCGGGATCGACACCGACGGCTCCGGTCGGATCCTTGTCCTCGTCACGGGGCACACCGAACAGCATCAGACCGCCCACCCCGGCTGCCACCGCATCGGCGGCAGCACGGCGCAACGAATCCCGGGTGTGCTGCACCACGCCCGGCATCGAACCGATGGCGCGCGGCTCATCGATGCCGTCGGCGACGAACATCGGCAACACGAGATGGCGTGGCTCCAAAGAAGTTTGGGCCACCAGGCGACGCATCGCCGGCGTGGATCGCAGGCGGCGAGGCCGATGCCTGGGATAAGCCATTGCGGTGCCTCCTTCTGCGCGTCTCCGCGAAACCACATCCCAGCAGCAGGATCTCGACTGCAAAGCCTGCCGGAATGCCGGTTCGGCGGGTGGTCTACCTGCGGCGGCTCTTCTTGCGCGGCGGGGGCAACGCCCCTTCGGCCCGCAGTCGAGCGGCATGCTCGGCGAGCGCATCCACCAGCGGCCCCACCGCGGCCGACTCGGGCTGTACATCCACCCGCAGACCGAATTCCGCTGCGGTTTCAGCAGTCTTCGGGCCGATGCAGGCAACGATGGTCCGGGCGTGCGGCTTGCCCGCGATACCGACCAGGTTGCGCACCGTCGAGCTCGAGGTGAAGCAGACCGCGTCGAAGCCGCCGGTCTTGATCATCTCGCGGGTCTGCGCCGGCGGCGGAGCCGCACGCACGGTGCGGTAGGCGGTGACGTCCTCGATCTCCCAGCCGCGCTCACGCAGGCCCTCGGCCAGCGTCTCGGTGGCTATGTCGGCGCGGGGCAAGAGCACCCGGTTCACCGGATCGAAGACCTCGTCGAACGGCGGGAACTCGTCGAGCAGGCCCAGTGAGGACTGCTCCCCTGACGGCACCAGCTCGGGGTTGATGCCGAACGCCCGCACCTTGTCGGCAGTGGCCTGCCCGACACAGGCGATCTTCACACCGGAGAACGCCCGCGCATCCAGACCGAACTCGTTGAACTTCTCCCACACCGCACGCACGGCGTTGGTCGAGGTGAACACCACCCACTGGAACCGGCCGTCGACCAGTCCCTTGACCGCGCGCTCCATCTGGGCGGGGCTGCGCGGCGGCTCGACGGCGATGGTCGGCACCTCGATCGGCAGGGCACCGTGGCCCACCAGCTTCTCGCTCATCTCGCCGGCCTGGTCCTTGGTGCGCGGCACCAGCACGGTCCAGCCGTACAGGGCGCGGCTCTCCCACCAGTTCAGCTTGGCGCGGTTGGCCACGGTCTTGCCGATGGTGACGACCAGCGGACCGGTCAGCGGCCCTGCCAGCTCGCTTCCGGCCGGCTTCTCCAGCACACCCTTGTCGAGCAGCCCGCCGAGCGTGGTCTCCACGGACCGCTGCTGGCAGGTGGTACCGCTCGCGGTCACCACCGCCGGGGTGCTGTCGACCAGCCCCTGCTCGATCAGGGTGCGGGCGGCATCGGGCAGGTGCGACGCGGTTGCGTGCAGGATCAGCGGCCCGGGCGCGGCGGCCAGCGCCGCCCAGTCCACGTCACCGCGGACATCGGCCACAGTGTGCGAAGACCCCAGCGGCAGGCCCGCGTAGGTGGGCACCGCGCTGGTGGCGGGCAGCCCCGGAACGATCTCGAAATTCACGTGGCTCTTGGCCAGGGCACCGATCTCGGTGATGACCGCGTCCACCGACAGCGGGTCACCGGCGACCAGACGCACCACGTCGTAGCCGTGCCGCGCCTCGGTGACCAGTGTCTTGGCCACCTCTGCCGGATCACCGAGGGCCGGGCGGATCTCAGGCCCACCCGCGATGACAGCGGCCTGCGCGTCGGAGTTTGCGGCCGCGTCGTCACCGGCGGCGTCGCCCTTGGCCGGCTCGGCCGGGGCCGGACCGGCCGCCGGTGGCAGCTCGGTGCCGATCAGGGCCAACACAGCTTCGGGGACGTCAGGATCGGTGAACACCAACTCGGCGTGCGCCAGCACAGCTTGCGCCCGTGCCGTCAGCAGCCCCGGGTCTCCCGGGCCCGAGCCCACAAATGTGATGCGGCCGGGCTTCGCCTTGCGACCTCGCATGGTCATTCTTCACTCCCGCGCTCTACCAACAGCTCGCGTGCCCCCAGCTCGAAAAGCTCCGCGGCCACCGAGACACCCAGGTCAGCGGCCCGATCGGGAGTTCCGATACCGGACGCACGGATCACGTCGGATCCGTCCAGCGTCGCCACGCAGCCGCGCAACGACAGCTCTTCGAAGACATTGCCGTCCTCATCGATGGACTCGACCACTTCCGCGATCGCGCCCACCGGTGCGGAGCAGCCCGCCTCCAGTTCGGCGAGCAGGATCCGTTCTGCGGTGACCGCGGCGCGCGTATCGGCGTCGTCCAGCTCCGACACCACCGAAATCAGTTCGGTGTCGCCGGCGCGGCATTCCACCGCGAGCGCACCCTGAGCCGGCGCTGGCAACATCTGCACCGGCTCGAGCGACTCGGTGACTACATCGAGGCGTCCGATACGGGCCAGACCCGCTCGGGCAACCACGATGGCGTCGAGATCGCCGCTCGTAACCCTGTTCAACCTGGTATCTAGGTTGCCTCGTAGGGGGCGGATTTCCAAACCGAGACCCAGTGCTCTAAGCTGCGCGGCCCGTCGCGGGCTCGACGTGCCGATGACAGACCCCGCCGGCAACTCGCCGAGCACCAGTCCGTCGCGGGCCACCAGCGCGTCACGAGGGTCCTCGCGGAGCGGCACAGCGCCGATCACGAACCGATCGTCACGAGCGGTGGGCAAATCTTTGTAGGAGTGAACAGCCATGTCCACCCGACCGTCGTGGATCGCCTCCCGCAGCGCCGCGGTGAAGACCCCGACGCCGATGTCGGCGATGGGGCCCTGGTTGCGGTCGCCCTCGGTGGAGATGATCACCAGCTCGCAGGCGTGACCTGCAGCCCGCAAAGCGTCCCTGATGGTGCCGGCCTGCGTGGTCGCCAGCAGGCTACCCCGGGTGCCGATCCGGATGACCGTATCGCGCGTTTCTACCAAGCTCTACTCAGACTTATCGAGATCTGTTGTCATGAAGGGCAATTCGCTGGCCGCCACAGCTTCGACGGCCTGCGGATCGAGTTCGAACAGCTCACGCAGAGCCTCTGCGTAGCTGTCGCCGCCAGGCGCGCTGGCGAGTTGTTTCACCCGCACCGTGGGTGCGTGCAAAAGCTTGTCTACGACGCGGCGGACCGTCTTGGCCACCTCGTCGCGGTGCGCCGCCTCCAGCCCGGGCAGCCTGTTGTCCAGGCGAAGCAGCTCGGCCTCGACCACGTCGGCGGCCCGCTGCCGCAGCGCCGTCACGGTCGGGGTGACCTCGGCCATGCGCTGCCCGGCCAGGTAGTTGGCAACCTCGGTGGCGACGATGGTGCGGGCCGCATCAGCATCGGTGGCCGCGGCACGCGCCGACGGCTCCCGCTGGATGCGATCCATGTCGACGACCCAGACGCCGGGCAGCCCGGCGACCGCCGGATCCACATCGCGGGGCATGCCGAGGTCACAGATGACCAGCTGCCGGTCGCCGGCGGCGTTGCGCTGCGCCAGGGCATGGTGCACATCGGCCAGCGAGACCACCGGACGTACCGCCCCGGTGCTGCTGACCACGACGTCGGAGTCGGCCAGCGCCTCCGCCAGCTGATCGAGCGAGAAGGCCTGCGCCTGCACCCCCTGCTCGGTGAGGTTGGCGGCCAGCCGCTCGGCGCGCGGCAGTGAGCGGTTCACCACATGGACCCGGTCGATGCCTGCGCGGACGAGGTGCGCGCCGGCCAGTGCGCCCATCGAGCCCGCGCCGATCACGGCTGCGGTGCGTCCGGCCAACCCGCCGCTGAGCTTGGTTTCGGCCATCCCGAGGGCCACAGAGACCACCGAGGCGCCCGCGGCGTCGATCCCGGTCTCGGAATGCACCCGCTTGCCGACGTTGAGGGCCCGCTGGGCCAGCTCGTGCAGGGTGCGCCCGACGGTCTGGTGTTCCTCGGCGGTCGCGTAGGCCCGCCGCACCTGGCCCAGTACCTGGGCTTCACCGATGACGGCCGAATCCAGGCCGCTGGTCACCGCGAACAGGTGCTCGACGGCAGCCTCGGCGTAACGCACGTAGGCGTATTTGGTGAGATCGTTGAGCGACATGCCGGAGTGATCGGAGAGCACCTGCCCGATGATCGACAGGCCACCGTGGAAGGCCTCGACCACGGCGTACACCTCGACGCGGTTGCAGGTGGACAGAACCATGGCCTCGGTGACCAGCGAGGAGCGAAGCACCTCGTCGATGATCTTGGCCTGATCCGACTCGTCAGTGCTCAACTGCTCGAGAACAGACACCGGCGCGCTGCGGTGCGAAACCCCGAATAGCAGCACACTCACGGCTTCATCACCACGTCACCAAGGTAATCGTTTCCGGGCCGCCCACCAAATTTCACCTGGCGGGAACCTCGGCCCGAAGCGCCTGCTCGTCGACTTCCCAATAGCTGTGCTGGGTCCCGTTCAGCAAAACCACCGGCAACAGATCGCCGTACTGGGCCCGCAGGGAGCCGTCACCGGCGGTGGCCGCGGCATCCACGTCGGTGGTCACCAGCTCGAAGTCCAGCTCCTCGCGCAGCGCGGCCAGCTGCTGCGCCGCCCTTTCGCACATGCTGCAACCCGCCCTGGTCAGCAACGTCACAGTGTTCCCCCCGCCGGCCCGGCCGTCGATACCCGTCTGCTCGCGCTCCACAACGCCAGTATCCCGGCGCCGTGACTTAGGGTGAATTCGTGTCCGATACCGGTAGTGCCGATGCGCTCGAACAGCAGCTTGGCGGTGAGGCCAGCGCCGAAGTGGCTGTCACCGAACTCGAGTCCGACACCGACCCCGTCGGGACACCGGCGCCGCCACCCGATCTGACGGCCGCGGCTTTCTTCGACGTCGACAACACCCTGGTGCACGGCTCGTCGCTGGTGCACTTCGCTCGTGGCCTGGCCGCACGCAAGTACTTCACCTACCGCGACATCCTGGGCATCGTGTACGCGCAGGCCAAGTTCCAGTTCACCGGCAAGGAGAACAGCGACGACGTGGCCGAGGGCAAGCAGAAGGCCCTGGCGTTCATCGAGGGCCGGTCCACCGCCGAGCTCGTCGAACTGGGCGAGGAGATCTACGACGAGATCATCGCCGACAAGATCTGGCCGGGAACCCGGGCGCTGGCCCAGATGCACCTGGATGCCGGTCAGCAGGTGTGGCTGGTCACCGCCACCCCGTATGAGCTGGCGGCCACGATCGCCCGGCGCCTCGGCCTGACGGGCGCGCTGGGCACGGTCGCGGAGTCGGTAGACGGGATTTTCACCGGCCGGCTCGTCGGCGACATCCTGCACGGCACCGGCAAGGCCCACGCTGTCCGGTCGCTGGCCATCCGGGAGGGGCTGAACCTGCGCCGGTGCACGGCCTACTCGGACAGCTTCAACGACGTGCCGATGCTGTCGCTGGTGGGCACCGCGGTCGCGATCAATCCCGACGCCGCACTGCGCGACGTGGCCAGGGAACGAGGCTGGGAGATCCGCGACTTCCGCACCGCGCGGAAGGCCGCGCGCATCGGTGTGCCGTCGGCCCTGGCACTCGGTGCGCTGGGCGGCGCACTGGCGGCTGTCGCGTCGCGCCGCCACGACATTCGCTGACATAGCAGGCCGCGTTATAAGATTCCGCGTCGGGTCGCACCACGCAGGGCCCACAGCATGCCCGTTTCGTGCGCACCGCGCACCGCATACCGAACAGCGCAGGGAATATGAGCATCGCCGCAAACATCATCGGGACTCACTACCGCTACCCCGACTACTTCGAGGTCGGGCGGGAAAAGGTCCGTGAGTTCGCTCGCGCGGTCAAGGACGACCATCCCGCGCTCTACGACATCGAGTCCGCCAAGGAATTCGGCCACGACGCGGTCGTGGCGCCGGTGACCTTCCTGGCCGTGGCCGGTCGTCGCGTCCAGCTCGAACTGTTCGACAAGTTCGACATCCCGATCAACCTGGAGCGCGTGCTGCACCGCGACCAGAAGCTGATCTTCCACCGGCCCATCATGGTCGGCGACAAGCTGTGGTTCGACTCGTATCTGGACTCGGTCATCGAATCGCACGGCACCGTGATCGCCGAGGTGCGCGCAGAGGTCACCGACGACGACGGCAACCCGGTTGCCACGAGCATCGTCACCATGCTGGGCGAGGCGGCCATCGACGAGGCCGACGAGATCAGTTCACAGATCGCGGCGGCACGCGATGCCGCGATCGCCAAGATGGTTGCCGGGCAAAAGTCGGGCGCCTGATCTTTCTTTGCGCGAGCAGACATATGGAACTGCCCATTTCCGCGTGGAAATGGGCAGTTTCGTGTTCTGGCGGTCGTGCAGAGCTGAGACGAAAAGCTCAGCCGAAGAACATGTTTCGGCGGCCGGCCAGCAGCTGGTACAGCGTGTGCTGGATGGTCTCGCGGACCTGGTCGGTCAGTTCGAAGGTCACCATCGGATCGTCGGCAGCGCTCTCGTCGTAGTCGGTCGTCTCGATCGGCTCACCGAACTGGATGTGCCACTTGGACGGCAGCGGCACCAGACCGAGCGGGCCCGCCAACGGGAACAGCGGGGTCACCGGGAAGTACGGCAGGCCGAGCAGCCGGGCCAGCAGCTTGACGTCGGCCATCATCGGATAGATCTCTTCCGAACCGACGATCGAGCACGGAACGATGGGCGCCTGGGCCCGTAGAGCCGCAGAAACGAAGCCGCCGCGGCCGAATCGCTGCAGCTTGTAGCGGTCCTTGAAGTTCTTGCCGAGTCCCTTGAAGCCCTCCGGGAACACCGCGGTGAGCTCGCCGTTGGCGAGCAGGCGGTGCGCATCGGTGGTGCAGGCCACGGTGTGCCCCGCTTTGCGGGCGGCCTGCCCGACCATCGGCAGATCGAAGACCAGGTCGGCGGCCAGCAGCCGCAGATCGCGATGCGCGGGATGGTGGTCGTGCACGGCCACCTGGGTCATCAACCCGTCGAAGGGCAACACCCCGGCGTGGTTGGCCACCACGAGGGCCGCACCGGTCTCGGGCAGGTTCTCGATACCGGAAACCTCGACCCGGAACCAGGACCTGAAAAATGTTCTCAGCAAAGGCAAAAAGATTGCGTTGGTGATGTGCGGGTCGAACCCGAACTCGTCCACCGTGTACTCACCGGTCATGCGGGTACGGACGAATTCGGCTACCGCCGAGATGCCCTTGACGAGTTCGCTGGGGCCGTCATCGGCAGTCGACGGACCCGACACGCTGCTGCGCCGCTGATCGATCTCACGCACCACCGCCGCGATCTGCTCGGCCGACGCACGGGTACCTGGGTCCGCCAGGACCGACGGATGCCTGCGTGCGCTGTCAGACCGCGACGCCGCGCGGCGCGCAGCAGCTGAACGATTCGAATTCCCGTGTAGCGGAATGACTTTCGCCTTGGATTCAGCCGCCACGTCGATACCTTCTCCCACCCCGGATAGAGCCAGTACTAATGTCCCAAACGCTGCGCCATCCCCACGGCGCGACTCTCCATTGAGCGTACCCATCGCGGATCGAGTATCGGTGTCAATCCGCGACCACGGACGTAGTCGTCGAATGCCTCGGCGGTCGTCCACTTGGGACTGTAGCCCAGATCCCTGTGCATTCGCGTAGTGTCCATGACCCGGCCGTAGCACAGATAGTTCATCTGATCGCGGTCGAGTTCGGTGTAACGCGTTGCGCGACTGAGCGAATTGATGGCAGAAAGCGCTCCGCGCGGAACCGGGAGACGGACCCGGCCGGAACGCCGGATCGCCTGGCTCATCATGATGATCCCCGAGGCGCCGATGTTGAACGTGCCCGCTTTGCCGGCCATGGTCGCGCGTTCCAGTGCGCCGAGGGCGTCCTGTTCGTGCAACAGCTGCAGCCGCGCATCCTGCCCGAAAACCGAGGGCACCACCGGCCCGGCCAGGTACCGCGACAGGGCGGTGTCCATCGCAGGCCCGATCATGTTGGCCAGTCGCAGGATGGTCAGGTCGATGTCCGGACGGCGCCGGGCCAGACCACGCGCATAACCCTCGATGTCCATGCTGTCGCGGGCGAACCCGTCGCCCGGAGGACGCCGAGCGCTGCTCTCCTCGCTGAACATCACCGGATCACGCGCGCTCGAGCCGTACACCTCTGAGGTGGACTTCAGCACGACCCGGCGAACCGACGGTGTCTTCTGGCAGGCCGCGAAAAGTTGGATCGCGCCCATCACGTTGAGTTCCTTCAACGTGGCCCGGCCTCCGGAGCGCGGCGCGTAGGACGCCGCCGCAGCATGCACGACGGTGTCCACGTTGCCGTTACGGATGACCTTGGCGATGAAGGGGTTCCGGATGTCGGCGCGGACGAACTCGGCCCGTCCCATCCGACGCATCAGGTCCTTGCTAGGGACCACCGCATCGACTGCGATGACATGCTCGATCGACGGGTTCTGTGCCAGCCTGGCGGTCAGATAACCACCGAGGAACCGGCACGCACCCGTGACCAGAACCACTTTCGGAGCGGGCGAGGTGTCTGCGGACTGGGTACCGCCAGACGAGTCCGCGCCAGTTGACCCGGGGACTCCCGTCGGGCGTCCCCCCGAACGACCATCAGAATCCATCGGCTCAGCCTAGCGGCCGCAGCGGTTGGCTACTTGCCGAGTTTTCTACGCTGCACCCGGGTACGCCGAAGCAGCTTGCGGTGCTTCTTCTTCGACATACGCTTACGCCGCTTCTTGATGACTGAGCCCATAAAGTCTGGTGTCTCCGCTACTCACGCTGGATGGTTGACCCGGTTACTTTACCCGGGCCCACCACCGAAACGGAAAACGCCAGCCTGCTCAGGCACACCCAGACCGCTGCGGCGTGTGCCTAGCCGGCGTCGAAGTACGAAGACTCCAGCAGATCGTGGACTGCCTTGGCGTGGACCCGGAACGATCGGCCCACTCGAACCGCAGGCAGTTCACCGTTGTGCACCAACCGGTACACCGTCATCTTCGAGACCCTCATCAAGCTCGCCACCTCGGCGACCGTCAGAAATTGAGCTCGAGGCTGACCGTCGCCAGCATCCCGCGCCGATGGCCCGTTCATAGACGTCATCGCAACCCAATCAATCAGGCACGGGCAGTTCCAGCGGCTTCCCCACCGCTGGCACCGACCCGCGCATACAAAGGGAGAATAGCGTGGCGGGTGGGGTTACTGCGACGGGTGTGGGCTAATCAGTTGGAATTAATCTAATTACTCAGATGTAATTCCGAGCTGCTCAGAGCGCGTTTTCGCGGCCTGAACGGCATTGGAGACCGCACCCCGCAATCCCCCACGCTCGAGTTCCCGCAGCCCAGCGGCGGTGGTACCGGCCGGAGAGGTCACCATCGCCCGCAATCGGGCCGGTGTGGTGTCCAGCGCGGCCCCTCCGGCCGCGTTCACCTCGTCGAGACGTTCCAGCAGCATCGCGGCCGAGCCGGCCATCGTCTGGACCGCCAGATCGGTGGCCACCGCGCGCGACAGACCCGATTCCACGCCCGCATCGACCAGAGCCTCGACCATCAGGAAGAAGTACGCCGGGCCCGACCCGGACACCGCGGTCACCGCGTCCAGCTGGGACTCCGCGACGGTGATCACGCCACCGACCGCATCGAAGATCGACGAGACCTCTTTGAGCTGCTCGGCAGTGGCGAACCGGCCCGGGGCCAACGCGCTCACCCCGCCGCCGACCACGATCGGCGAGTTGGGCATGACCCGGACGACCGGCGAGCCGGCCGGCAGCTTGTTCTCGTAGTACGAGGTGCTCACACCGGCTGCGATCGTGACGAACACCTGCTCGGCGGTGTCCGAATCGGCACGGGCCGCGGCGTCGGCGATCTCGTCGATCACATTCGCGACATCGCCCGGCTTGACCGCGATCACCACGTAGGCGGCATTGTCCGCGGCATCGGCGACCGAGGTCACCAGCACCGAATACTTGTCCGCCAGATACTTGGCCCGGTCCGGGTACTTCTCCGCGACCACCATGTCCTTGACCTGCCGGCCGGCCCGTAACAGCCCTGCCAGCAGTGCCTCGCCCATGCTTCCGCCGCCGATTATCGCGATTCTCGACATGGGCGACAGCATCCCATGACGGGCGGCCCGCCATATCGACGCCTCCGGCGCAGAACCAGATGATTCGCCTCCGGCTCAGGGCCAGATGATTCGCGTCCGGCTCAGGCCGACGCCGGCACCATCGCCAACTGCCGTGTCTGCACGATGATCCGGCCCTCGCAGTCGACCACGATGTGGTCCTCGTCGAACCAGTCCTGACCGATCTGAACCGAAGTGCACATCACCCGCAGCCAGCCGTCGGCCGGCAAGGCCCTCAGATAGGCCGTCAGCTGGACCGTGGGCGCCCATCCGGTGCGTTCCACGGCGAATGTCACCGGGGCCGACACATCGCCGCACAGGAGCGCGAACAGGACGTCGGGCGCCACCCCCCTGGGACGGACCCAGTACTCGAACACCGGCGGCCCGCCGTCGGTACGAGGACCCATGGTGTGCAACGCCGGCCGGATGTCGCAGCCGTGCGCCAGATGTACGACGTGTTCCATCGGATGGCCCGGCCCGATCGGTTCCAGCCCGGGCGGCGGCTCCGGCGTCATCAGCGGCACCACCGGGTTGAACGACAGCAGCGGCGGCACGTGATGTTCGGGCTCGCCGAGGGTCACCGACACCGTCACCGCCACCTTTGCGCCCTGCCGCAGCTCGACGTCGACCAGACCGATGCGCCGGCCCCGCTTGCGGACCGTGGTGACCACCTGCATCGGACCGGGATCCGGCGCCCACAGGTAGTTGCCCGAGACCGCCAGCGGCTGCGCGGACGTACCGAGCTCGGTGCGGGCGGCATTGGCGCACAGCGCGAGCATGGCCCCGCCGTGCACCTTGGGCCCGATCGTCCAATGCTCGTTCAGCTCGCCGTGATAGACGCCGTCACCGGCGGGCGTCAGTGCCATGGCATCGGTGAACAGGGTGGAACCGGTCATGTGGGGCCCTTCTACGGGGATTCAGGGTCAACGCAACAGGTGCGTGCGCGCAAACTGCAGCGATTCGGTCAGCAACGCCTCGCGCTCGGAGGCCGTCTTGGCCGCCGAGGTGGTGACCTCGAGGACGACGTGGCCGGAGAAATTGCCCGCTGCCAGCATCCGGCACACCTCGGCGGTGGGCTGGGTGCCGCGCCCCGGGACCAGATGTTCGTCGGTGGACGCGCCCTTGCCGTCACACAGGTGCAGGTGCACCAGACCGTCGCCCATCCGTTCGGCCATGTCCATCGCGTCGGTGCCGGCCGTCGCGGTGTGGCTCAGATCGAGGGTGTAGTGCGCGTGGTTGCCGTCCAGCGGATCGTAGGACGGGGCGAACGCGGAGATACCGGGGCCGGGCTTGCCGCCGCGCTTGCGCATCCGCTCGATGGACGTGCCGCCTGCTCCGAAGAACCGATCGGCCCGGAACGGGAACATGTTCTCCACCGCCACCAGAACTTCGCTGTCGGCCTCAAGCTGGGCGACCTGGTCGCTGAACCCCTCGGCGTAGCGACGCTGCCAGCGGAACGGCGGATGTACCACGACGGTCTGCGCGCCCAGCTCTTCGGCGGCCCGAACGCTGCGTTCCAGCTTCGGGATCGGGTTGGCACCCCAGACCCGCTGCGAGATCAACAGGCACGGCGCGTGCACCGACAACACGGGCACGCCGTAGTCGGCGGACAGCTTCTGCACGGCCTTGATGTCCTGGCTGACCGATTCGGCCCACACCATGAGCTCGACGCCGTCGTAGCCGAGCCGGGCGGCGTACTCGAAGGCGGCCTCCGTCCTCAGCGGATAGACCGAGGCGGTGGACAGGCCGATCTTGATGGCGGGGCGCACGACCTAATTGTGTACTGGTGTACTAACTCGCCTGCAGCAGTGCCAAGGGTCCGAAGGTGACCAGCGCTCCGACCGCCACCGCGGTCAGCGTGCTGCCGATGTCCTCGGTCTTGCGGACCACCCGCACACCACCGGCCAGACCGAGGATGACCAGCACCCCGAGCACCAACGCGACGATGGTGTTCCACTTCCACAGCTGATCGAAGGCGACGAACAGGCCGGCACCGAAGGCCACCGCGATGATGCACTGGCCGACGATCCACAGCCCGCGCACCAGCGGTGAGGCAGGCTCGTCGTCCTCGTCGAACTCGTCGTGCTCATCGTGCTCGGCAGCCTCGCGGGTGTCGTCGGACAGGTCCTCGTCGGATCCGTCACCGAACAACGATCCGAGCGCCGCGTACGAACGATCGCCGTACTCGTCGTCGCGGTAGTCGTCGTCCGCGAAATCGTCGAAAACCGCCTCATCGGCCGACTCGTCATGCAGATCGTCGACCTCGACCAACGCTTCGTCCGGCTCTGCCTCGGCATCGCCGTCGAGGTCGTAGAGGGGGTCCGGGCTCATCCGCTCCGCGCCGGTGCCCGACGGGCGGTAGTCGCGTGCCGCCGGCTTGGGCTGCCCGCGGCGGGGACGCGGCCGGAATTCGATGGGCTCGGGGTCGGCCTCACGCGCCGCCAGATGGGCGTCGTAGTCGTCCTCGGCTTCGGTACGCACCTCTTCCGGCTCGACCGGCCGCGGCTTGACCCGAGGGGGCCGGGGGACGCCGTTGCGTCCGCCGGGGCGGACCCGGGGCTCATCGCGTGGTTGTTCGCGCGGCTCACGGGGCTCACGCGGCTCGTCCAGGATGGGCGGCACGACAGCGGTGTCAACAAGTGGATCGGGGGCGCGAACCGGCTCGTCGAGGCCTTCGGGCTCCATGTCATCGGTGATGACCGGAATCTCACCCGTGAGCTCGGCGACGGTCACCGCATCGCTGTTACCGCGCCGGCGCCGACGGCGGCCACCGACCGGGGGTGCCCCGATGGTCCCGTTCTTCGCCAGCAACTCCGCTACCGAGATCGGTCGGGTGCCGGATGGGCTGTTCTCTGGTCCTGTCATACCTATGTTGCCTTTGGGGCTAGCTTTTCCTTAACGTCCGGCATCCCGTGCCGACGTCTCTACCAAGGCTGTGCCGTCGGCCTCGCTGTCGAGTTTCCGCAGAATCAACCCCTCCCGCAACGCCCAGGGGCAAATGTCGACAGAATCGATCTCCAGTGCTCGCATACTAGCCTCAGCTACCAAAGCACCGGCCACGATCTGTGGCGCGCGCTCGGCACTCACCCCTTCCAGCTCGGCACGGTCAGCCGCTGTCATCCTAGAGATGAAAGCTATGAGCTGTCTTAATCCAGCCGCGGTGAGGGTCCGCTTGACCCGTGGGCCTGCGCCCGAGGGGGCCGCCCCGGTGAGCCGGGCCAACGAGCGGAACGTCTTGGACGTCGCCACCGCGAGGTCCGGGTTTCCGGAGCGCCGCATCGTGGCACCGGCATCGGCGAGCTCGGTGGCCAGCCAGTCCCGCAACATCGCCACTCGGCGCCGCCCAGGCGGGTCTTCGGCCAACCATTCCCTGGTCAACCGGCCCGCGCCGAGCGGCAGCGACAGCGCCACCTCCGGTTCCTCGTCGACCCCGCTGGACAGTTCCAGCGAGCCGCCGCCGATGTCGATGTTGATGATGCGGCCCGCGCTCCAGCCATACCAGCGACGCACTGCCAGGAACGTCAGCCGGGACTCGTCGACACCGCTGAGCACGCCCAGGGACACCCCGGTTTCGGCCCGCACTCTTGCCAGCACTTCCTCAGAGTTGGTCGCGTCGCGCACCGCCGAGGTGGCAAACGCCATCAATTCGGCACAACCCGAGCTGGTGGCGATCTTGGCGAACTCGTCGACCGTGGCCACCAGACTGTCGGCACCTTTGCGGGTGAGTTTGCCCGAGTTGTCGATCGCCTCGGCGAGCCGCAGCGCCGCCTTGGTGGAGCTCATCGGGGTCGGGTGTCCGCCACGGCGCGCATCCACCACGAGAAGATGAACCGTGTTACTCCCGACATCGAGCACGCCTAACCGCACTGCACCAACCTAACGGCAGCCGAGCGGCACTTCGTGGCCGGACCTCCCGCAGGACGCGGAACCGGCACGCCCAGGCTGTGGGAATTCCCACCGTGCGTCGTACCGCGGTTGGGAAATGCGTTCAGCCATATGGGAGTAGCGTTTGCGCCGTGACAGACGTGCATCCCGGCGAAGTCGAGCTCGACTTTGCCCGCGAATGGGTGGAGTTCTATGACCCGGAGGACGCGACGCATCTGATCGCGGCCGATATGACGTGGTTGCTGTCCCGCTGGACGTGTGTGTTCGGCACACCGGCCTGCAAGGGCACCGTCGAGGGCCGTCCGGATGACGGCTGCTGCTCGCATGGCGCGTTCCTTTCTGATGACGACGATCGTGCGCGGCTCGATGACGCGGTCAAGCAGCTGACCGATGAGGACTGGCAGTTCCGCGAAAAGGGTTTGGGCCGCAAGGGCTACCTGGAAGACGACGAGTACGACGGAAAGCCCAACCTGCGGACCCGAAAGTACAAGGGCGCGTGCATCTTCCTGAACCGTCCGGGCTTTCCTGGCGGCATCGGATGCGCGCTGCACAGCAAGGCGCTCAAGCTCGGCGTCGAGCCGCTGACCATGAAACCCGACGTGTGCTGGCAGCTGCCGATCCGGCGCAGCCAGGAGTGGATCACCCGGCCCGACGACACGCAGATCCTGCGCACCGTGATCACCGAATACGACCGGCGCGGCTGGGGCGAGGGCGGCGCGGACCTGCACTGGTACTGCACCGGAGATCCCGCCGCCCATGTCGGCGCCCGACCGGTGTTCGAGTCGTACGCCCCCGAGCTCACCGAGCTGCTCGGCGAGAAGGCCTACGCCGAGTTGGCCGCGATGTGCCGTCGGCGCAGTGCCCTGGGTCTGGTCGCGGTGCATCCGGCCACCCGCGCCGCCGAGTAGGCCGGCGGTTCAGCCCTCCAGCTTGTAGCCGAGACCGCGAACGGTGACCAGGTGCACCGGGTTGGCCGGGTCTGCCTCGATCTTCGAGCGCAACCGCTTGACGTGCACGTCAAGGGTTTTGGTGTCGCCCACGTAATCCGCACCCCACACCCGGTCGATGAGCTGGCCGCGGGTGAGCACCCGGCCGCTGTTGCGCATCAGATACTCCAGGAGGTCGAACTCCTTGAGCGGCAAGGTGATCTGCTCCCCGTTGACGCTCACGACGTGGCGTTCCACATCCATCCGGACCGGGCCGGCCTCCAGTACACCGTCACCGATCGCGCTGTCGTCGGGGTCGGAGCCGCGGCGCAGCACCGCCCGGATCCGGGCGATCAGCTCGCGGGCCGAATACGGTTTGGTGACGTAGTCGTCGGCGCCCAACTCGAGGCCGACAACCTTGTCGATCTCGCTGTCACGTGCGGTGACCATGATCACCGGCACGCTGGACCGGGCACGCAGTTGCTTACAGACATCGGTACCGCTCATCCCCGGCAGCATCAGGTCCAGCAGGACGATGTCGGCACCGGAGCGCTCGAATTCGGCCAATGCGGACGGACCATCGGCCACCACGGTGGCCTCGAAGCCTTCCTTGCGGAGCAGGAATGCCAGGGGATCGGCCAGCGACTCCTCGTCCTCAACGATCAACACGCTGGTCATCGGTCTCGCTAATCCTCTCGGTCGTCTGAGTCACCTGTCGACTCATCGGTTTCGGGATAGGCCGGAATCGACAGAGTGAAAGTCGATCCGGTGCCCGGCTGACTCCACAGCCGGATGGTTCCGTTGTGGTTGGCGGCCACATGTTTGACGATCGCCAGGCCGAGGCCGGTGCCACCGGTGGCGCGGGAGCGCGCCTTGTCGACCCGGAAGAACCGCTCGAAGACCCGTTCCTGATCGGCCTTGGCGATTCCGATACCGCGGTCGGTGACCGCGATCTCGACACTGCCGCCTCGCCGACGCCGGCTGATCGATATGCCGGATCCGTTGGGCGAGTAGGCAATTGCGTTGGAAACCAGGTTGGCGACGGCGGTCACCAGCAGGTTCTGGTCGCCCAGCACCCGGTAGCCGGTCGCTGCATCGGTGGTGATCGAGATGTCGGCCTTGTCGGCGGCCACCTTGTGCCGCGACAGCGCTTCGGACACCACCGTGTCGACGTCCACGGCCCCCAGATCGGGCAGCCGCTCGGCGCCTTGGAGCCGGGACAGTTCGATCAGCTCGCCGACCATGTCGGCCAGCCGCAGGGATTCGGCGACCATCTTGTCGGAGAAGCGCCGCACCATGTCCGGGTCGTCGGAGGAGGCCTGCAGCGCTTCGGCCAGTACCCGCATGGCGCCCACTGGGGTCTTGAGCTCGTGGCTGACATTGGCGACGAAATCCCGGCGGGTCGCTTCCATCCTGGCGTGCTCGGACTGGTCGTCGGCGTAGACGACGGCGAAGCGGCGGTCCTCGGCGGACAGAAGCCGCACCCAGCCGCGCACCGAGATACCCGACCGGCCCGGATGCGGCAGCTTGCGCGGAGACAGATCGACGTCGACGGCCTGGCCGGTGGCGAACACCTGCTCGGCGGCCCGCCACGCCCGGTCGTCGAGCAGGCGGTCGCGCACGATGCCGAGTTCGGTGGCCCGGTCGTTGGCGTAGACCACGTCGTTGAACGTATCGACGACGACGATGCCGTCGGGTGAGGCGGAGACGATGTGCGCCAGCATCTGCGACACCGTCATCCCCGCCTCATCGGCTTCGCGACGCTGCCGCCTGGCCATGAGGCGGGGTACGACTGCGGCAGCCACACCCGCACCGACGATCAGCGCGAGCAACGACACGACCGCCGTCAGCAGTAACGCCGACACCAAGCTCACGCGAAAATCGTACGCACCCGGTGAACGTCATCCCAGCAGCGTGCGGCCAAAACGGGACAAGTCACACCACCAAATACAGGTGTTCGGCTGTCGTTAACCCTCGGTAACCTGCTGTTTGCCCGCAAGCCCGAGTGTCCAGCGAACTATTTCTTGGCGCCCTGCGCGGCGACCGCGGCGGCACCCGCAGCGGCAGCCTCGGGGTCCAGGTACTCACCACCGGCGACCAGGGGCTTCAGGTTTTCGTCGAGCTCGTAGCGCAGCGGGATGCCGGTCGGGATGTTCAGGCCGACCACCTCCTCGTCCGACATTCCGTCGAGGTATTTGACCAGCGCACGCAGCGAGTTTCCGTGCGCGGCGATCAGCACGGTCTTGCCGGCCCGCAGATCGGGCACGATCGTGTTCTCGTAGTACGGCACGAACCGCTCGACCACGTCCTTGAGGCATTCGGTGAGCGGGCCGCCGCCGATGTCCGCGTAGCGCGGGTCGGAGTCCTGGCTGAACTCGCTGCCCTTCTCGATCGGCGGCGGCGGGGTGTCGTAGCTACGCCGCCACGCCATGAACTGCTCTTCGCCGAACTTCTCCTTGGTGGCGGCCTTGTCCAGGCCCTGCAGCGCGCCGTAGTGCCGCTCGTTGAGCCGCCAGTCGCGGTGCACCGGGATCCAGTGCCGGTCGGCGGCATCGAGGGCGAGGTTGGCGGTGGTGATCGCGCGACGCAGCAGCGAGGTGTAGACCACGTCGGGCAGCACATCCTGCTCGACCAGCAGCTTGCCGCCGCGGATGGCCTCGGCACGGCCCTTGTCGGTGAGGTCGACGTCGACCCATCCGGTGAACAGGTTCTTCTGGTTCCAGTCGCTCTCACCGTGGCGGAGCAGGATCAGCGTCGGCATGGGTGATTTTTCTCCTCGCGTGCGGGTCGTGTGATCTTCTCACGCGCGCCGTCACGGCGGCCGAGCGTGGGTGCCGTGCAGGTATTCAGGCCAATCCGTCTACGCAGGGGCCACGCTCGCACGCGAGCCTCACAGCACTCAGTCGTCGATCAGGTGCTCGAACGCTTCAAGGTTCTTCAGCGATTCACCTCGCGAGACGCGCCACTCCCACTCTTTCTGGATGGACGACCGGAAGCCCAGTTCCAGCAGGGTGTTGAAGTCCGAGTCGACAGCTTCGAGGACCTGGCCGAGCACCCGGTCGATCTCGTCGGCGGTGACCGAGTGCAGCGCCATCCGGCCGACGAGGTAGATGTCGCCGACGTTGTCGAGGGTGTAGGCCACCCCGTAGAGCCTGCGGTTGCGCTTGAGCAGGAACCGGTAGACACCTTCGAAGTTCTCGTCGGGCTTGCGGCACACGAACGCCTCGACGCGCACCGAATGCTCGCCGACGCTCAGGATGGTGTTGGTCTTGAGCTTCCGTTCGCCGGGGAGCTCGACGACGATGCCGGGCAACCCGCCGTGGGCGCCCTTGTGGTGGTGGTAGACCAGCTCGTGCTCATCGAGGGTGTCGGTGATGACCTTGACGACGTCGCTCATGCGGTTTCCTCGCAGCCTCGGTTACCGCATTCAGTGCCGATGATTCGCTCGCGAGCTTCGCTCATGCCCGCACCCCCCGACGCAACGCGAAGCGCCGTCCGGAACGGCGAGCCGACGGCCTGCGGTGGCGCGACCGGTAGTCGCTCATTGCATGCGCGTAGCTGTCCAGCAGGGCATCGACGGTGTGTCCCCAGGAGAACTGCGCGGCATGGGCCGCGGCGGCGGCACGCAGCGGAGCCGGTTCGCGTTGCAGCACGTCGTCGATCGCGGCCGCCCAGTCGTCCACGTCGTGGCCCTCCACCAGGGCTCCGCTGACACCGTCGGCCACCGCCACCGGCAGACCGCCGACAGCGGCCGCCACCACCGGCGTCCCACAGGCCTGGGCCTCGATGGCGACCAGGCCGAAGGATTCGGAGTAACTGGGCACGGCGACGAGATCGGCGGCCCGGTACACGTTGACCAGTTGTTCGCGAGATTGCGGAGGCAGGAACGTCACGCGGTCAGTGATACCCAGTTCGTCGGCCAGCCGAATCAGGGTGTCGGGTTCGGCCAGGCCGCTGCCCGACGGTCCGCCCGCGACCAGCACCCGTACCCCGGGCAGTTTGGCGGCCGCACGCAGCAGCACGTCGGGGGCCTTGAGCGGCTGGATCCGGCCCACGAACGCGACCACCTGTTCGTCGCGCGCGATGCCGAGCACCGCCCGGGCCGCGTCGCGATCCCCCGGCGTGAAGGCATCGAGGTCGACCCCGGGATGCACCACATCGATCCGCCCCGGATCGGCATGGTGCAATGAAACCAGTTGTTGCGCTTCGTGTTCGGTGTTGACGATGAGACGGTCGGCCTCGTCGACCACCTGCTGCTCCCCCACCGCGCGCAACGGTGGCTCCGGTGCGTCACCGGCGGCCAGGGATGCGTTCTTCACCGCGGCCAGCGTGTGTGCGGTGTGTACCAGCGGCACCGCCCAGCGGTCGCGGGCCAGCCAGCCGACCTGACCGGACAGCCAGTAGTGCGAATGGACGACGTCGTAGTAGCCGGGTTCATGGGTCGCCTCCGCGCGCAGCACCCCTGCGGTGAACGCACACAGCTGGGTCGGCAGGTCGTACTTGTCCAGGCCCTCGAAGGGTCCGGCCACCACGTTGCGCACCAGTACCCCCGGCGCCACCGCGACCACCGGGGCATCGGATGACGAGGTAGCCCTGGTGAAGACCTCCACCTCGACGCCGCGTCGGGCCAGCTGCAACGCCGTCTGCAGCACGTAGACATTCATCCCGCCGGCGTCACCGGTACCCGGCTGCGCCAGCGGCGACGTATGTACGGATAACACCGCAACGCGGCGCGGAATCTCGAGGTCCGTGGCTAGACGCACACAGACATGTCTACACCGCTGCAGATCGGCGGGTCTGAGCGCGGCGCATGGCGCCGATCGGATCCGCGTAGAGACCACCCAGCGAGACGATGCCGGCGCTGGCCTCCTGAACCCGGTTACCGAAGGCCGTCAGCCGGATATCGCGGGGCCCGAGCACCGAGCGACGCGCCACGGCGTCCTCCACGACCGGCATACCTTCGGGGTACTCGGTGAAGGCCTGGCCGCCCAGCACCAGGTCGTCGGGGTTGAGCAGATCGCGCAGCAACGCGACGGCCTCACCGAGCACCCGGGCCCGGTCGGCCAGCAGTTCAACCGCCTTCTCGTTGCCCTGCCGCGCCGCGCGGAGCACCGCCGACAGCGTCGAGGACGGGCCTTCGGCGGGGATGATCCGCAGCTTGCGGGCCGCGTTGAGAACCGCTTCGTCGCTCACGGTGGACTCCAATTGCCCTGAACCACCCAGCAATTCGGACTGGGCGGGCAGACCGGCGATGGTGCCGGGCCCGCTGGCAGGCGAGTGCACGCGCCCGTCGATGGACAGCGCATAGCCCACCGTTTCGCGGGCGTAGACGTACAGGCTGGTCCGCGCAGGGGCGCCGGCGGCCTCCGGAGAGGAACGGCGCCCACCCAGCAGCAACTCGGCGCCGGCCATCGCATCGACGTGCGAGGCGACGGACACCGGCAGCGCAAGCGCCTCGGCGAGCACCGGGCCCACCGGCGCGTCGGCCCATCCGAGCCGCGGGTGGTCGAGGTACCCGGTGGCACTGTCGACGACACCACCGGCAGCCACACCGACCCACAGCGGGCGACGGCGGTGCCAGCGGCTCAGGTAGCGGCGGGCGCTGGAAGCCAGGGTGGCCAGCGCCGCGGACTGGGAGCCCGAGGGCGTCGGCGTCTCGACCACATCCAGGGTGCGGCCGAACAGGTCGGTGGCCACGATGCTGGTGCTGCGGGCGCCGATGTGGATGCCGAGCGTGAGGTAGGGCTCGTGGTTGACCTCGACGGGAACGCGGGGCCGCCCGATGGCCCCGGAGACCGCGAGATCAGCGCGCTCCCGCAGGATCCCGGCCTCCAGGAGGGCGGTGACCTGGCGGTTCACGGTCGCGATGCTGAGCTGGGTGAGCTGCGCGATGGCATCCCGGGCGACGGGTCCACGGCTTCGGACGGCGCTGAACACCGAGGCCGCGGCCGCATCGGGCACCTTCAGCGACGGGGCGACGATGTGCAGGAGCCGCGACTGCGGGTAGCGCGAGGCGGCGGTCAGCGACCGCGCCGGACGAGCAGAGGCACCTGCGGAAGAGACGGAAGAAGCCGAGGAAGTGCTGGTGCGCTTCCGGAGGGGAGCGGCAATGGCGGTGGTCACGTGAATGGTCCTTACTGGTTGTCGGCTGGTGGGGAGGAACCACACCTGGCGACTCAGCAGGACGGGAAAACGGTGTCCGGGGTCTCCTCAGGCGCGGCGGGGTGCGCAACAACAACACGCACGCCGCACGAGGCGGGACTGGAGGTTTCCGGACACCCGACGAATTTAGCACGCCATCTAATGTTGGTCAGGTGACGACATCGCAGGCAGACAAAAAGGTGGCAGTGGTGACCGGCGCCAGCGCCGGGATCGGTGCTGCCACCGCCAAATCCCTTGCCGCCCTGGGCTTTCACGTCATCTGCGCGGCCCGCCGGGCTGACCGTATCCAGACATTGGCCGAGGAGATCGGCGGTACCGCAATTGTGGCGGACGTCACTGACCAGGCCGCGGTCGACGCATTGGCGGCCCAGCTGGACCGGGTCGACGTGCTGGTGAACAACGCCGGCGGGGCCAGAGGGCTGGAGCCCGTACTGGACGCCGACCTGGAGCATTGGCGGTGGATGTGGGAGACCAACGTGTTGGGCACCCTGCGCGTCTCCCGCGCGCTGCTGCCCAAGCTGATCGACTCCGGCGACGGCCTGATCGTCACCGTCACCTCGATCGCGGCGTTCGAGACGTATGACGGCGGCGCGGGCTACACCTCGGCCAAGCACGCCCAGGGCGCGCTACACCGCACGCTGCGCGGTGAACTTCTCGGAAAACCGGTGCGGCTCACCGAGATTGCACCCGGAGCGGTGGAGACGGAGTTCTCGTTGGTCCGCTTCGACGGCGATCAGGAACGCGCCGACAACGTGTACCGGGGCATCACTCCGCTGGTCGCCGAGGACGTCGCCGAGGTGATCGGTTTCGTCGCGTCGCGCCCTTCACACGTCAACCTGGACCAGATCGTGATCCGCCCGCGCGATCAGGCACCGCACGGGCGTTTCAACCGGAAATAGCCGCCAGATCAGCGCGACCCTCAGCCGCCCGGCGTGGGCTTCGGCGGCGTGGTGGTCGTGGGGGTACCCGACAACGTGGGGGCGTCCGTAGGCGTCGCCGGGGCCGTGGCGGGCAGGTTCGTGGGTGAGTCCTGCGATGAGAGCGCCGACATGGACTTCCATTCACTCCAGTCCACCGCCCAGTCCCAGATGTCGCCGTCGGCGTAGGACAGGTCGATGCGGGTGCCGGTGACCTCCACCGGGTCGCCGTACATCGCGCTGTTGAAGTACTGCTGCGAGTTCTCCAGGTTCAGGTTGATGCAGCCGTTGGTGACGTTCGTGTTGCCCTGCGAATTGATGCTGTTCGGATTGCAGTGGATGAACTCACCGTTGTTGGAGATGCGCACCGCGAAGCGCTCGTGCACATTGCTGTAGCCGGCGGCCGGGTTGGTCATCCAGAAGTCCTCGTACTTCTCGGTGACCACGTGGATGCCGCTGCGGGTGACGTTGCGGTCCAGATCGCCCTCGCCGTAGCTGCAGGGGAAGTCCATGATGACCGCGCCGGATCCGTCGAGCACCTGGATGCGGTGGCTGGACGCCTCGGCCTTGACCACCTGGCGACGGCCGATCTCGAAGTCCAGCGTGGAGTCGGCCGCACCGTAGGCGCCTTCACCGAAGCTGACGCCGTACAGCGGTGCCTTGACGCTGACCTTCGTTCCGGCCGGGAAGTACTCCCGGGACCGCCAGTGCACCCGTGAGCCACCGGCCTCGTCGGGCAGCCAGGCCCAGCTGCCCTCGACGGGCGGCGTCGTGGTGACCTGGAGGGCCTTCTCGACGGCCGCCCGGTACTTGTCGTCGATCGCGGCGTCGAACTGCAGGATGATCGGTGCGGCCACGCCGACGACCTGGCCGTCGGCGAGCTGGAACTGGCCGTTGACCTGCTTCTGCGGGGCGACGGTGGTGAACTTGCCCTGCACGGGTTGGGACTTGCCGTCCTTACCGACCACCGAGCCGGCCCACGTGTAGGTGGATTCGTAGCCGAGCGGTTCGGTGACAGTGAACGCGGTGCGGTCGCTGTTGAATTTGCCGGCCACGACCTTGCCGTTGGCATTGGTCAGGCTGACACGCTGGAATACACCGTTGTCGACCTTGACGCCGATCGGCGCCGTCGGCAGCACGTCCTCGGAATCGACGGCAGGCTCGTACGTCACCGTGGGCGTCGCGGGCTCCTCGGCCTGGGGCGCGGAGATGGGCGATTCACCCGAGCAGGCAGCCAGCAGTCCGGCTCCCACTCCGACGGTCAACACCGTCAGGGCACGCCGCCTGTTGAACAACGGCGCATCGGCCTCTATATCACCGGCAGGGCTCACGTGGATCTAGGGTACTGATAGATCGCACCCAATCAGAATTGGTTCTGGGTGCAGCATGATCCCGAAGCGGTCCAAAACACCCGCCCGTACCGCTCTGGCCAGGGCAATCACATCGGCAGTGTTCGCCTCACCACGATTGGTCAGCGCCAGCGCATGTTTGGTGGAAAGCCGTGCGGGCGCACCCTCACCCGGGTAGCCCTTGCCGAAGCCCGCCTGCTCCACGAGCCAGCCCGCCGCAAGCTTGACCCCGTCGGGGGCGGGGTAGTGAGGCACCGCTCCGCCGGTATCAGCGTCGAACATGGCCTGGACCCGCTCGAACTCAGCCTGCGACACCACCGGGTTGGTGAAGAACGACCCGACGCTCCAGGTGTCGTGGTCTTGCTCGTCGAGCACCATGCCTTTGCCCGCGCGCAGTTGCAGCACGGTCTGGCGAACACGGATCGGGTCGGCGCGCCCCCCGGGTTCGACGCCGAGCGCGGTGGCCAGTTCGCGGTACCGCAGCGGTGCGCTGCGCCCCTGGCGGTCGAGGGCGAATTCCACTTCGAGCACGATGACGGCATCGGAGTACTTGAGGATGCTGGTGCGATAGCCGAATTTGAGTTCTTCCGGTGCGGCCCAACGGACTTCGCCCGTGCGCCGGTCCAGCAGCCGCACTCGGCGGATCGTGTCGGCGACCTCGGCACCGTACGCGCCCACGTTCTGCACCGGGGTCGCCCCGGCCGAACCCGGTATCCCGGAAAGGCATTCGAGCCCGCCCAGTCCGTGCTGCAGTGAGGTGACGACGACGTCGTCGAACACGGCGCCGGCCTCCGCGCGCACAACATCGCCCTCCACCGTGATGGCGGTGTTGGCCACCCGCACCACGGTCAGCTCGGGCATCGTCTCGGACAGATCGTCGGCCAGCACCACGTTCGATCCCCCGGCCAGCACCAGGATCGGATCGGTCACCGCGCGCAGCACGTCGACCAGCTGATCGGTGCTGGTGCAGGTCAGCACCCTGCGCGCGACCGGACCGACCCTCAGGGTGGTCAGCGGGGCCAGCGGTACCGACTCGGCGACCGCGACACCGGCAACATACGAACTGACCACGGGCCGTAACGGTAGCCTGACCAGCTATGCCGCGATCATTCGACATGGCCACCGATTACGAAGCCGGCGTCGAACAGGTCCACCGGGCATTCGCTGACCGCCAGTATTGGCTGGCCCGGCTCGCCGATTCCGGGGCCGATGAAACCAGTCTCGACGCACTGGACGTGACCGACGACGGCGACATCAAGGCAGTCACCACTCAAGTCCTTCACGCGAACCGGCTGCCCGGGCTGGTGTCCCAGTTTCACCGTGGCGATCTGCGCATCCGGCGCGAGGAACACTGGCAACCGGTCCGCGACGGCGCAACCCACGGCACGGTGCAGGGGTCTGTGTCCGGGGCGCCGGTGTCGCTGTCGGGCACCACGACGCTCGCCGCGGCCGGCGCCGGGTCCCGGCTGTCGGTGCACATCACGGTCGAGGTCAGGGTGCCGCTGGTCGGCGGCAAGATCGAGAGTTTCATCGGCAGCCAGCTGGTCGAGCTGCTGCGCGCCGAACAGCGCTTCACATCGGTGTGGATCACCGACCGGGGCTGAGCCCGGGCGGTACCTTCGGTAGCCATGAGCCGATCCCGGCAGTCGACGTTGAGGTTCGATGCACCCGCCGAAACGATGTACGCCGTATTCGCCGACGGCAAGTACTGGCAGGCCCTGATGGACCGGTATGACGAACTCACCCCCGGGAAATCCGACATCACGGCGTTCAGCTCCGGCGAGAACGGGATCGACGTCGAGTTCCGGCAGGTGCTGCCGCGCGCGGAGCTGCCCGCGATCCTGCGGTCGGTGGTACCGCTCGATCTGGCCATCACCCGCAGGCAGGTCTTCGAACCGTTCGGCCAGCAGAGCGCGATCGGCCACTACACGGCATCGGTGTCACATGCCCCGGGACGGCTCGATGGCCGCTATGTGCTCACCGGTGCGGCCGCGGGCAGCGAGCTGCAGGTCGACAGCACGTGCAAGGTGCCGATGCCCCTGATCGGGGGCAAGCTCGAAGATCTTGTCCTGCAGTCCGTCAACGACGTTTTCGGCATCGAGGGGGCGTTCACCGCTGAGTGGATCGCCGAGCACGTCTAGACCCGTCGGCGCGGTCACCCGGGGCACCACCGGGTACAACCGGCTGCGCCGCAGTGACCGTTGGCTGGTGCACTCACCTCGGGTGCGCAGCGTGTTGCGGGCCGCGGCCGAGCCCCTGGTGGTCGACCTCGGATACGGCGCACTGCCGGTGACCACGCTCGAGCTGGCTGCCCGCTTGCAGTCGGTGCGCACCGACGTCCGGGTGGTGGGCCTGGAGATCCACCCCGACCGGGTGGCCACCGCGCGGGAGATGGCCGGCGGCAGCGACGTGCACTTCGCTCTCGGCGGGTTCGAGTTGGCCGGGCTGCGCCCGGTGCTGGTGCGGGCGTTCAACGTGTTACGTCAGTACCCGGTCGAGGCGGTGCCCGAGGCCTGGGCGACGATGACGCGCCGGCTCGCCCCCGGTGGGCTGATCGTCGACGGCACCTGCGACGAACTGGGCCGCAGATGCTGCTGGGTGTTGCTGGACGCGCACGGACCGGTGAGCCTGACCCTGGCGTGTGACCCGTTTGGCATCGAGCGTCCGTCGGATCTGGCCGAGCGGTTGCCCAAGGTGTTGATCCACCACAACGTGGCGGGCCAGCCGATCCACACGCTGCTCAGCGCTGCCGACCGGGCGTGGGCGAGCACTGCCGGGCACGGCGTGTTCGGCCCGCGAGTGCACTGGCGGGCCATGGTGGAGATGTTGGGTGCCGAGGGTTGGCCGGTCGCCGCGCCGCGCCGCCGGTTGCGTGACGGGGTGCTGACGGTGCCGTGGGCCGCCGTGGCGCCGGCCACAAATTAGCCTCGCAACGCGCCGCTAGGCTGTCTTCATGCGAATTGCGCTGGCGCAGATCGCCACCGGCACCGATCCGTCGTCCAATCTGGCATTGGTCGACGAGTACACCCGGCGCGCCGCCGACGAGGGTGCCCAGTTGGTGTTGTTCCCCGAGGCCACGATGTGCCGGTTCGGGGTACCGCTGGGCCCGGTCGCCGAGAACCTCGACGGCCCCTGGGCGACGGCAGTGCGTGAGATCGCGGCGCGGGCCGGGATCGTCGTGGTGGCCGGGATGTTCGTGCCCAGCGAGGACGGGCGGGTCACCAACACCCTGGTCGCCACGGGCCCCGGGGTCGAGGCGCACTACCACAAGATCCACCTGTACGACGCCTTCGGTTTCACCGAATCCCGCACTGTGGCACCAGGTTTCAACCCGACGACCATCAGTGTCGACGGCGTCACGGTCGGGCTGACCACGTGTTACGACATCCGCTTCCCCGAGCTCTACGTGGAGCTGGCCCGGCGCGGCGCACAGCTGATCACCGTGCATGCCTCGTGGGGGTCGGGGCCCGGCAAGCTCGAACAGTGGACGCTGCTGGCCCGGGCCCGCGCACTGGACACCACGGGTTTCGTCGCCGCCGTGGATCAGGCGTACCCAGGCACCGAGATCGCCAAGGCGGGGCCGACGGGCGTCGGCGGCAGCCTCGTGGCCTCCCCCACCGGTGAGGTTCTCGCCGAGGCCGGCCCGGACCCGCAGTTGCTGGTCGCCGACGTCGACACCGAGGCCGCCAGCGGGGTTCGGGACACCATCGCCGTGCTGCAGAACCGCTCACAGTTCGCTCAGTTCGGTAAGGCACAATCGCTGGGGTGACCGATCCCTGGGCCCGCCCAACCGACCAGTCCCCACCATCGCCTACCCAGGAGCTGCCTCCGCAGCCGCCGACGGTTCAGCCTGGTCAGGTCGCGGAACCGGCACCCCCCGCTCCCCAGCCGCAGGACACCTCCGCGCTGGCGAAGGTCAAGAAGCTGTTGTCGGACCCGTTGTCGGTGGTACTGGTCTTCGTGATCGTGGTGGCCCTGATCGCCGCCGGCGTGCTGGGCGGTGAGCTGTACGCCCGCAACCGCGCCGACAAGATCGTCGCCTCCATCGTGGAGTGCATCGTGGATGACGGCGCCACGGCTTCGTTCGACCCGTTGCCGCCGTTCCTGATGCAGCACGTCACCGGGCACTACACCAACATCAACATCGAGACCGCGGGCAACCAGATCCGTGACGCCAAGGGCATGAAGGTCAAGCTCGGCATCGAGGACGTGCGTATCCAGGAGACCGCTGACGCCAGCGGCACCGTGGGCTCGCTGGTCGCCGACATCACCTGGGGCACCGACGGCATCCGCCAGACCGTGGCCGATATGGTCCAGCTGCCGTTCATCGGCTCGGCCATCTCGGATGTGAAGACCAACCCGTCCAACGGCACGATCGAACTCAAGGGCCTGCTCGGCACCATCACCGCCAAGCCCACCGTGGTCAACAAGGGCATCTCGCTGCAGATCATCGACCTGAGCGCGATCGGACTGTCGTGGCCGCGCGAGACCCTGCAGCCGATCCTGGACAAGTTCACCGCTCAGTTGACGGAGAACTACCCGATGGGGATCCACGCCGACAGCGTGCAGGTCACCGACAGCGGCGTGGTCGCGAAGTTCTCGACCAAGAACGCGTCGATGCCCAAGGCCGCCGACGACCCCTGCTTCGACAAGCTCTGAGTTTCCCGCTTCTGGGTATCTGGCTCAGCCGCTGAGGCCGTCGAGCACCGCCCTGGTGCCCGACAGGCCGAGCCGGGTCGCCCCGGCATCGAGCATGGCCACGGCCGCCTCGGCGGTCCGGATACCGCCGCTGGCCTTCACCCCGACCCCATCGCCGGCCGCACGGGCCATCAGGTCGACCGCGCGGGTGGATGCGCCTCCACTGGGGTGGAAGCCGGTGGAGGTCTTGACGAAGTCGGCCCCGGCGTCGACGACCGCCCGGCACACGTCCTGCAGCAGCCTCTCGCCGGCGAACTCCAACAGTGCCGCGGACTCCACGATGACCTTGAGCGTGGCGCTGGGGGCGGCCGCGCGTACCGCGGCGACCTCGGCCGCGGTGGCGGTCAGATCTCCGCTGAGCGCGGTCCCGACATCGATCACCATGTCGATCTCGACGGCACCGGCCGCGACCGCCAACTCCGATTCTCGGGCCTTGATCTCGGCCACGTGCTTGCCGGACGGGAAGCCGGACACCGCGGCCACCGCCAGACCGGGCGGAGCGGCAGCGGCAGCGGTGGCCACCAGGGACGGTGACACGCACACCGAGAACACCCCGAGATCGGCGCCTTCGGCGACCAGCTTCTCGACGTCGGCCACGGTGGCCTCGGGTTTGAGCAGGGTGTGGTCGACCAGGGCGGCGACCTGAGCGCGGGTGTAGTGGCCCATCAGAACGGCTCCTCACTGCCGCCGGGATTACATCCGCTGGCCAGCATCAGCTCGGGGCTGACCTCGGGCCGCCACGGCTCCAGGTTCCAGCTCGTCTTACCGGGTTCGGAAAGTTCTGCGAACGTCCAGTGGCACAGGAACTGCTCGCGCATCCCTGGCAGGTCCGCATCAGGGGACAAGGCCAGCACCTCGGCCCAGGCCTGGCCCGCCTGAGCCGCGCTGCCCGGCTGACGGGTCAGCGCCCGTGCGGTGTCGGTGGGATACACCCGCAGGCTCGACAGGTCGCCCCATTTGGCCCATTCGACGTGGTCGACGTATACGTGGCCCGGCTCAGCGGCGGCGGGTGTCCCCGTCACGGTCATACCCAGCGCGAGGCAAGCCGCGCCGAACGCGGCCAGTGGTAGACGCATCGGGTCAGTGCGACTTTCCCTGGATTTCGAGCAGCTTGGGCCGCACGTCGACGAGGTAGACGCCGGTGGCGCAGGCCGCGATGACGGGAATGAACACACCACCGACCAGCAGGGTCAGCACTGTGCTCACGCCGAGGATGGCCAGCCATACCGGCTTGGTGAGCTTGCCGGTGGCCGTGTAGGCGTCCGGGCGCTGAAGGGCCGCATGCACGAAGGCATAGACGCCCACGAGAACGACCAGGTAACCGAGTACGGAAATAATGACGCCCGCAAGGTTGGCAAGTTGCACCTCACCAGCCTATGCGGGCGTCATCGTCAGCGTCGACCGGCGGGGCTCACACCCCGCCGCGCGACACCGGTATTACTTCTGGGTGACCTTCTTGGCCGGAGCGGCCGCGGTCTTCTTGGCGGCCGGAGCGGCCTTCTTGGCGGCAGCAGCCGGGGTGGCCTTCTTGGCCGGGGCCTTCTTGGCCGGGGCCGGAGCCGGGGCTTCAGCCTTCTCGGCCTTCTTGGGCAGCTCGACGCCGACCAGCTTGGCGGCACGCTCGCCGACCGCGCGGGTCTGGGTGGCCACGGTGCCGAGAGCTTCCTGGGTCAGCTCGACGGCCTGGTCGGTGTAGCCCTCGACGCGGCTGGCGGCCTCTTCGATGGCCGGCTGGTTGCGCAGGCGCTCCAGCGCAGCCTCGCCCCGCTCGACCAGCTTGTTGTAGGTCGCGGTGGCCTGATCGGCGTAACCCTCGGCCGCCTTGCGCAGCTCCTCGGAGGTGAACTTGTCACGCAGTTCGTCGAACTGGGCCGGCAGGTCTTCCTGCAGCTTGGTCAGGCGGGCGCGGCCTTCCTCGACGCGGGCCTCGGCATCGGTGCGCGCACCCTCGGCACGCTCACGCAGGCTGGCGACGATCTCGTTGACCGTGGCCAGGGCCAGGTCGGCAGCGCCGACGGCAGCCAACAGCGGCGCCTTGAGGTCTTCGATGGTGGGCTGAGTCTTCTCGGTCATGTGAATTCCTTTCACGCAGATTGGCTTTTCGTGCGAATGGTTATCGGGCAGCAAGTGAGGTGTCATTCAGTCGGATCAGATGTCGGCTCCTCACCTGCTTCGGCTTCGTTCTGCTGCCGAAACGACGTGTAGATGTCGAGTAGCACCTGCTTCTGCCGCTCGGTGATCCCCACGTCGTTGACGATGGCGTCGCGGACCTCGCTGGGCTCGCTGGGCTCCAAGATCCCGGCACGCACATAGAGAACTTCCGCGGACACCCGGAGTGCCTTCGCGATCTGGTTGAGCACGTCGGCGGAGGGTTTCCGCAATCCCCGTTCGATCTGACTCAGGTAGGGATTGCTGACGCCGGCCTTCTCGGCCAACTGCCGAACCGATACCTGCGCCGCCTCACGCTGGGACCGGATGAAGCTTCCGATGTCCTGCGCAGCGTTGGAGACGACAGCCGCGAGATTTTCTTCTTGCGCCATGTCATTCCCCCTCGTAGGCCGTGTATCCGTTAACGACGAAATTAACGCTACGACGGGGTGCTAACTTTTGCAAGCACTAGTTAGCGCAGGTCAGAAGAGTAGTTGAGCTATCGAATAGATGATCAGACCTGCCAGCGAGCCCACCACGGTGCCGTTGATGCGGATGAATTGCAGGTCACGGCCCACATGTAGCTCGATCCGACGACTGGCCTCGTCGGCATCCCAGCGTTCGATGGTCTCGGTGATGATCGCTGTGATCTCGGTCCCATACTCGGCGACCAGGTGTTTCGCGCCCCGGATAATCCAGCTGTCGACCTTGTCGCGCAGCTCGGCATCGTCGCGCAGCGACTCCCCGATGCGCATCACCGAGTCCGCGATCCGGGTGCGCAGCGCCGAGGACGGATCGTCCACCGACTCCAGGATGATCCGCTTGGCCGCTGCCCACGCGGTCTCCGCCGCCCGCGCCACCTCGTCGCGGCCCATGATCTGGTCTTTGACGTTCTCCGCCCGCTGAATCGTCGCCTCGTCGTTCTGCAGGTCGTCGGCGAACTCGAACAGGAACCGGGTGGCCGAGCGGCGCAACTCGTGGTCGGGGTTGCGGCGCACCTTGTCGGTGAAGTCCATCAGCTCCCGGTGGATACGGTCCCCGACCAGGTGATCCACCCAGCGCGGCGACCAGGTCGGTGAATCACGCTCGATCACCCGCTCGATCACCTCACCGGAGTTCAGCGACCACTGGAACGCCCGGTCGCACAGGAGCTGGATCAGCGCTTCCTGACGCCCCTCCTGTAGCAACGTCGAGAGCACCCGGCCGATCGGCGGGCCCCATTTCGGCTCGGCGATGCGCTTGACGATCATCCGGTCCAGCACGTGCTGGACATCCTCGTCGCGCAGCATCTCGACCCCGACCCGCAGCACCGTCGACGCCTCGGCGGCCACCCGCTCGGCATGCGGACGGTCACTCAGCCACTTACCAAGCCGGCCCGCAACCTGGGCGTCGTGCAGTTTGGTGGCGATGACCTCGGGAGACATGAAGTTCTCCCTGACGAACGTGCCCAGGCCCTCGCCCAGCTGGTCCTTCTTGCGTTTGATGATTGCCGTGTGCGGGATCGGAAGGCCCAGCGGATGCTTGAACAGGGCGGTCACAGCGAACCAGTCGGCAAGCGCGCCGACCATTCCCGCCTCGGCCGCAGCGCGCACGTACCCGACCCAGCCTGCCGCGCCCCGCGACTGCGCCCAGGTGCACAAAAGGAAGATCACGGTCGCGCCGACCAGGAAGCTCAGCGCTACCAGCTTCATCCTCCGCAAACCCCGTAGGCGTTCTGCGTCGGCAGCGCTGTCCGCACCGGCCAGCGTCTCGGCAAAACTCGGCCGCGGACCGGCAAGCGCGCGGACCCCCGCGTCGGATCGATGTGCCACCTTTCCATCTTGCGCTATCGGCGCGACTGACTGCCTTACCCACAGACTGATATCCGCAGATTCGCCGTACTATCGAGTGGAACTAGGGAATGGGATTACTGCGACTGTGGCACAGCAGACTCCGCCGGTGGCGGTGAAGACCGATGGGCGCAAACGCCGCTGGCATCAACACAAGGTGGAGCGGCGGAACGAACTGGTAGACGGCACCCTCGAAGCGATCCGGAACCAGGGCAGCAACGTCAGCATGGACGAGATCGCCGCCGAGATCGGCGTTTCCAAGACGGTGCTGTACCGCTATTTCGTCGACAAGAACGATCTCACCACCGCCGTGATGATGCGGTTCGCCCAGACCACGCTGATCCCGAACATGGCCGCCGCCCTGTCCTCGAACCTCGACGGATTCGATCTGACCCGCGAGATCATCAAGGTCTACGTGGAAACCGTCGCGGCCGAGCCCGAGATCTACCCGTTCGTGATGGCGAACAACTCGGCGAGCAAGAGCAAGGCCGTCGCCGATTCCGAGCAGATCATCGCGCGCATGCTGGCCGTCATGCTGCGTCGCCGCATGGCCTCGGTCGGCATGGACACCCGTGGCGCCGAGGCGTGGGCATTCCACACCGTCGGTGGGGTTCAGCTGGCCACCCACTCGTGGATGTCGAACCCGCGGATGACCGCCGATGAACTGATCGACTACCTGACCATGCTGTCCTGGAACGCGCTGTGCGGCATCGTCGAAGTCGGCGGCTCGCTCGAGAAGTTCAACTCACTGCCTCACCCATCACCGGTTCTGCCACCACAGCTGCTTGACTGATCGGGTGAGCGACAGAGATCTGCCTGCCCTGTGGACCCACGAACCACACGAACAGCTGGCCTTCCGCCCGGGCGATGAGGTTGGGCGCATCGAAACCAACAGCACGCCGGGATTCCGCGGGAACAAGAGCGACGCTCCCACCCTGCAGACCGAGCGCAATCTGCGGCTCGCCTCGCTGCAGGAAATGCTGTACGCCCGCAGCAAGAGTGGTGACGACAACCGTTCGGTGCTGCTGATCCTGCAGGGCATGGACACCGCGGGCAAAGGCGGAATCGTCAAACATGTTGTGGGAGCAGCAAATCCGCAGGGTATCCGGTACACCAGTTTCGGCAAACCGACCGAGGAGGAGCGGGCCCACCATTACCTGTGGCGGATCCGCAACGCCCTGCCGCCGGCCGGGCACATCGGGGTATTCGACCGCTCGCACTACGAGGACGTGTTGATCGTCCGCGTACACAACTTGGTGCCGCCGGACGTCTGGGGCGCCCGCTACGACGAGATCAACGCCTTCGAGCGCGAACTGGTCGACGCGGGCACCACTCTGGTGAAGGTGGCCATGTTCGTCTCACTCGCCGAGCAGAAGCAGCGGCTGGCCGAACGCCTCGAACGCCCCGACAAGTACTGGAAGTACAACCCGGCCGATGTCGACGAGCGGCTGATGTGGCCCAAATACCAGGAGGCCTACCAGGCCATGCTGGAGAAGACCTCGACCGACTACGCGCCCTGGCACATCGTGCCCTCCGACAAGAAGTGGTACAGCCGGCTGGCCATCACCGAGCTGCTCATCGAAGCGCTCAAGGGCCTCAACATGTCCTGGCCTCCACCGGATTTCGACATCGAGGTCGAGAAGAAGCGGCTGGCTGAGGCCTAGGCTTCTCCGCCTCCCTCGCCTCCGCCGAGACGACGCCGTAGCCTCGGCGCGCGCGGGAACCGGCGGTGCACGCCCCACGTCCAATATCGGTGGGGCAGATCATCGTGCGCGGCGGACTCCCCCGGCCCGTCACTCAGATCCCGGTCGCCGATGAGCTGGGCCGGGTACGCCGACGGATCGACATGGGGTGGCCGAACGACATCGTCCGGTTGGAGTTCCTGGCGGCCCGCGGTTGGACGATCGTGCGGGTCAGCGCCCGCCAATTGCAGTTCCGGCAGCACGAGATCGTCGCTCGGGTCCACAACGCCATAAGCACTCACGCCGAAACTACGGGTTGTGACAGATTCCAGGCGAAATCCGTCAGAAGCCGTAGTTTCGGCGTGGAGTGTGAAGCGAAAGCGAAACTACTTGACCAGCGTGAACTGGCCGATGTTGGTGATGCCGCGACGGAAGAAGTCGGCGCAACCGGTCAGGTACTTCATGAACCGGTCGTACACTTCCTGACCCTGCAGGGCGATGGCCTCGTCCTTCTTGGCCTCCAGGTTGGCCGCCCACATGTCCAGCGTGCGCGCGTAGTGCGGACGCAGCAGGTGGATGCGCTCCAACTTGAAGCCCGAGTCGTCGGCGAGCTTCTCGATGTCCTCGACCGCAGGCAGCTGCCCACCGGGGAAGATCTCCTCACCGATGAACTTCATGAACTTCAGGTCGCTGATGGTCAGCTTGATGCCGTTCTCGCGGAAGAACTGCTGGGTGTGCGCCAGGATCGTGTGCAGCAGCATCCGGCCACCGTTTTCAGGAAGGATGCTGTAGGCCCGCTCGAAGAAGATCGGGTAGCGCTCCTGCTTGAAGGCCTCGAACGCGCCGATCGAGACGATGCGGTCGACGGGCTCGTTGAACTCTTCCCAGCCCTGCAGCCGGATGTCGACGTTGCGGTTGGTGTCGATCTTGGCCAGCCGCTTACGGGCGTAGTCGGACTGTTCCTTGCTCAGCGTGATGCCGATGACGTTGACGTCGTGGTTGATCAGCGCGCGTTCCAGGCAGCCGCCCCAGCCGCAGCCGATGTCGAGCAGCGTCATACCCGGCTTGAGGTCCAGCTTGCCCAGCGCGAGGTCGAACTTGGCGTTCTGCGACTCCTCGAGGTTCATGTCCTCGCGCTCGTAGTAACCGCAGGTGTAACCCATGGTCGGCCCGAGGAAGAGGGCGTAGAAGTCATTTGAGATGTCGTAGATCGACTGCGACTCCTCGTAATACGGAGCAAGATCGGACTCGACGTTAGACATGCGAAAAATTACCTCTTTGCGTTTCTGCTGCAGACGACCAATGGTTTAGGGCCGATACATGTTTTTACATGCAGACTCTGCTGAGCGAGCCAGCGGGCCCTACTGTGGGTAGACTAGCTAAGCCTCGGCCATAGTGCCAGCGCGGGTTGGCTCAGTACTTGTAGAAGCCCTGGCCCGACTTTTTGCCCAGCTGTCCGGCCTCCACCATGCGCAGCAGCAGCGGCGGCGCGGCGTACAAAGGCTCTTTGAACTCGTCAAACATCTTGTCGGCGATGAGCTTGAGGGTGTCCAAGCCGACCAGATCGGACAGTCGCAGCGGGCCCATCGGATGGGACAACCCGGCCACTACTGCTTTGTCGACATCGTCAATTGTGGCAAACCCGCCCTCGACCATCCGGATGGCCGCCAGCAGGTACGGAACCAGCAACGCGTTGACCACAAAACCGGACCGGTCGGAACAACGGACAACCTGTTTTCCGAGAACCGTGCCGGCGAACTCCTCGACGCGCGCGGCGGCGGCCTCGTCGGTGGTCAGGGCGCTGATCAATTCGACCAGCGGCAACACCGGAACCGGGTTGAAGAAGTGCAGGCCGAGCACCCTGGCAGGATTCTGGGTAGCTGCTGCGAGTTTCATGATCGGGATGCTGGAGGTGTTCGACGCCAGCACCGCATCGGGGTCGGTGACGATGCGATCCAGGTCGGCGAAGATCTTGGTCTTGACGGCCTCGTCCTCGATCACGGCCTCGATGACCAGCTGCCGATCAGCCAGATCGGCGAGCGTGGTGGTGAACTTCAGCTTGCCCAGCGCGGCGTCCTTCTCCCCCTCGGTGATCTTGCCCGCACTAACTCCGCGCTCGAGGGACTTGGTGATCCGGTTGCGTCCGGCGGTCACGAAGGCGTCGGCGGTGTCGTACACCAGCACGTCCACGCCCGCGCGCGCGGACACCTCGGCGATCCCGCCACCCATCTGGCCGGCACCGATCACACCTACACGTTCAATTTGATTGCTCACGACTTCACTTTCTCAATACGCGGACATGCGACAGGCCCCGCCCAAGAATTCTGAGCGGGGCCTGCTGCTGTCAACCTTCAGGGGTCGAGGTTCTAGCCGAAGATCAGTGGAACTGACCCTCTTCGGTGGAACCGGCCAGCGCGGTGGTCGAGCTGTTCGGGTCAACCGTGGTGGCGATCCGGTCGAAGTAGCCGGCGCCGACCTCACGCTGGTGCTTGGTGGCGGTGTAACCGCGCTCCTCGGCGGCGAACTCGCGCTCCTGCAGGTCGACGTACGCCTTCATCTGCTCGCGGGCGTAGCCGTAAGCCAGGTCGAACATCGAGTAGTTGAGGGCGTGGAAGCCGGCCAGGGTGATGAACTGGAACTTGAAGCCCATCGCGCCCAGCTCGCGCTGGAACTTGGCGATGGTGTCGTCGTCCAGGTGCTGCTTCCAGTTGAAGGACGGCGAGCAGTTGTAGGCCAGCATCTGGTCCGGGAACTCGGCCTTGACGCCCTCGGCGAACTTCTTGGCCAGCTCCAGGTCCGGGGTGCCGGTCTCCATCCAGATCAGGTCGGAGTACGGCGCGTAGGCCTTGGCGCGGGCGATGCACGGCTCGAGGCCGTTCTTGATCCGGTAGAAGCCCTCGGAGGTGCGCTCACCGGTGATGAACGGACGGTCCCGCTCGTCGACATCGGAGGTGATCAGGGTGGCGGCCTCGGCGTCGGTACGGGCGATGACGACGGTCGGCACGTCGGCGACGTCGGCGGCCAGGCGGGCCGAGGTCAGGGTGCGGATGTGCTGCTGGGTGGGGATCAGCACCTTGCCACCGAGGTGGCCGCACTTCTTCTCCGAGGCCAGCTGGTCTTCCCAGTGCGAACCGGCGACACCGGCGGCGATCATGGCCTTCTGGAGCTCGTAGACGTTGAGCGCACCACCGAAGCCGGCCTCACCGTCGGCGACGATCGGGGCGAGCCAGTTCTCGACGGAGGTGTCGCCCTCGACCTTGGCGATCTCGTCGGCGCGCAGCAGCGCGTTGTTGATACGGCGGACGACCTGCGGCACCGAGTTGGCCGGGTACAGGCTCTGGTCGGGGTAGGTGTGGCCGGACAGGTTGGCGTCACCGGCGACCTGCCAACCCGACAGGTAGATGGCCTTCAGGCCGGCGCGGACCTGCTGGACGGCCATGTTGCCGGTCAGCGCGCCCAGCGCGTTGACGAAGTCCATGTCGTGCAGCTGCTCCCACAGCACCTCGGCGCCGCGGCGGGCCAGCGTGGCCTCCTCGACGACGGAGCCCTGCAGGGCAACCACGTCGGCCGGGGTGTAGGTGCGGGTGATGCCCTTCCAGCGGGGGTTGTGATCCCAGTCGTGCTGGATCTGCTCCGGTGACTTGGGGGTGCCCACGGTCGACATAGGACTGCTCCTTCGGTTTTTTGGTTCGACCGCCGCGACTACTTGCTAACGCCGCTGCGGCTTCACTGGTGTGCTAATCCGAAGATGGCACAACCCATATCCGCAGGTCCACCCGTTTCAGTTGCCAAGTTTCGCCAAAGCGCTTAGTTAACTTGCAAAGGTTGCGAAGAAATATGATGGCTGTACCGGTTCAGAAGCTACCGGCGAGTAGCCCAAAGGTGCAGGTCAGTACGCTCGTACTGTTAAACCGGCAGGGGTCAGAGCGAGAACAGTGAAGCGATCGCTTTTGTCTCGTCGCCGACGGCATATGTGAGCGTTCTAACAGTGCGGTCCGAGAGCTCTTCACCGAATTTGTCGGTCGATCCGGCCGGATGGACATGCGACAGGATCTCGAGCTTCTCGCCCAGGGCCACCGCGGCGTCGTGCTCGATGGTCACCCGCAGCGGCTTCTCCAGCAGCTCGGGATGCGAGTACAGGTAATCCTCGATCACCGTCCAGTAGACCGAGTTGTTCATGTGGTCGAACAGGTCGATGTCGGACACCCGCACCGGGTACTCGCGGATCTCCGCAGCGTCCTCACGGCTACCGGCCTTCAGGTAGGACTTCCAGCGCAGCCGCGCTTCGTCGGTGGTGCGGCGCAGGCCGGCCAGGAAGTCGTCGGAGATCCGAGCCGGGCCTTGCGTCTCGCGGTTGATGTTGATCCAGAACGCCTCGGACTCCATCAGGCCGCCCTTGCGGCCGTCGATCCGCACGCGCATCTCGCACCACCGGTTCGAGGTGCCCGAGCACCAGCGGCGCATCCGCAGCATGTCCTGAAACTCGATCGGCTTGATCAGATCGATCATCGTGCGCCGCACGATCCACAACGGGTGGGTCTCCTCGAAGCCGAGTTCGCGGAGGTGGTCGGAGCCGATGTCCTGGATGTGGCGCGCGGCGGCGTCGAACCGCAGCCGGCCGACCCGGTCGATATCGCCTACCCGCAGCGGCCATTCCCGGTCGAAGACATCGGGATGGGGATCGGGCACCGGCATCAACACCTTGTTCAGCCCGGTGGTCGTATTCTGCGCGGTTCCCGTCATGGTCACATCTCCCAGTCGCTGTCGCCTGAGCCGATCATGCCAGGCAGCCCGATACTGCCAGTAGTGACTGAACTGCCAAGAATGCAAAGGTGGTCTTCACAGCCTTGTTAGGCTGTTTGACGTGGCAAAAACGTTCGTCGGGTCGCGGGTGCGGCAACTGCGGAGCGAGCGTGGATTCAGCCAGGCGGCACTGGCCCAGATGCTGGAGATCTCCCCCAGTTACCTCAACCAGATCGAGCACGATGTGCGGCCGCTGACCGTGGCGGTGCTGCTCCGCATCACCGAGGTGTTCGGGGTGGATGCGACCTTCTTCGCCTCGCACGACGACACCCGGTTGGTCGCCGAGATGCGCGAGGTGGCGCTGGACCGCGACCTCGGTGCCGACATGGACATCGCCGAAGTTGCCGACATGGTGGCGGCCTACCCGAACTTCGCCCGCGCCATGGTCAACCTGCACCGGCGCTACCGGTTGACCACCACACAGCTGGCCGCGGCCACCGAGGACCGCTACTCCGACGGCAGCGGCAGCGGTTCGATCACCATGCCGCACGAGGAAGTGCGCGACTACTTCTATCAACGGCAGAACTACCTGCACGAGCTCGACACCGCCGCTGAGGATCTGACGGCCAAGATCCGGATGCACCGCGGCGATCTGGCCGGTGAGCTGGCCAACCGAATGACCACCGTCCACGGAGTCCGGATCGTGCGACGCATCGATCTGGGCGACACCGTGCTGCACCGCTACGATCCGGCCACCAAGACCCTGGAGATGGGCAATCACCTGTCCAGCGGCCAGCAGGTGTTCAAGATGGCGGCCGAGCTGGCCTTCCTCGAGTTCGGCGAACTCATCGACAAGATGGTCGACGAGGGCATGTTCACCAGCGATGAGTCGCGCACCCTGGCCCGGCTCGGGCTGGCCAACTACTTCGCCGCCGCAACGGTGTTGCCCTACCGTCAGTTCCACGATGTGGCCGAGAATTTCCGCTACGACGTGGAGCGGCTTTCGGCGTTCTACTCGGTGAGTTACGAGACCATCGCACATCGGCTTTCCACCCTCCAGCGTCCGTCGATGCGCGGTGTCTCGTTCTCGTTCGTCCGCGTCGACCGTGCCGGCAACATGTCAAAGCGTCAGTCCGCCACCGGTTTTCACTTCTCGTCCTCGGGAGGCACCTGCCCGCTGTGGAACGTCTACGAGACGTTCAGCAATCCCGGCAAGATCGGTGTGCAGATCGCCCAGATGCCCGACGGGCGCAACTACATGTGGGTGGCGCGCACCGTGGAACGACGCGCGTCGCGCTACGGGCAGCCCGGCAAGACCTTCGCGATCGGGCTGGGATGCGAACTGCGCCATGCCCATCGGCTGGTGTACTCCGAAGGCCTGGATCTGTCCGGAGAGGCCGCCACGCCCATCGGGTCGGGATGCCGGGTGTGCGAACGGGACAACTGCCCGCAGCGTGCGTTCCCTGCGCTCGGCAAAGCCCTGGATCTCAACGAGCACCGTTCGACGGTGTCGCCGTATCTGGTGCGGCAGCCGTAGCCACCCCGCTCCTCTCGCACCGCTTTCTACCGCAGGGCAGTCGCGGCCGCCGACGGACAGCCGTGAGGTGGAAACCGGCGTACTCGTCGAAAATTGCTGCTCCGAACGGTCACGGTGCGGCCATAAACTCTCGAAATGACCGGGCCAGGGCTCGAAGTGGACACCGCCGAACCGACGGCGGTTGAGCTTGGTGAACAGTTGCAGGATGCGTCTGAGCCATGAATTCCGTGAACGGGCAAAGGGCTTCTGTGGCAGCGATATTGGTGGCGCTCGCGGGCATGACTGCCTGCACTCGACCGATCACCGGTACAGCACGCCCCGAGCCACCGCCTCACGTCTTCCCCGACCTGGGGACCTTCAGTTCCGCCGATCTGGAGAAGTTCTATATCCCGTTGCGCGGCGGCCCGGTCTACCGGTTCAGCACGCCGGCCGGATTGTCCTGCCAGATTTCTCTGGGCGATATCGGATGTCGGGGCAGGTTCTCGTCGGACTTCTACGGGGCCGATGACCGCTCTTGCTCCGATGTCTCGCAGCTGCGAGTGGGAGCGGTGAATTACGACCGGGGTTTCACGATCGAACGAATCGAGGACGGATGCGAGCCCAGCGACTACCCGCTTCTGAATGCGGGGCAGAAGATCGATCTTGACTGGAGCCGAGACAACCCGGAGCTCGGCGACAAGACTTGCGCTGTCGGACCGAAACAGCGCATCGCCTGCATCGACGGCTATACGAACCGCGGGTTCGTCATCGAACCCACCGGCGCCTGGACCTTCTGAGCCGCGCCACCTGTGCCAGACTCGGCGGGGTGAGTGCACTCGAGCCGGCCCGCATCGCGCCGGGCGGATTCCGTGAGCTGGGCCCGGTCAACTGGGCCATCGCCAAGCTGGGCGCCAGGGCCATCCGGGCCCCGCGGTTCACGCTGATGAACGTGTTGGGCCAGCACAAGCTGCTGTTCCTGGCGTGGCTGCCGTATTCGGGCCTGCTGCTCGGCCCGCTGGGCAAGCTTTCCCGTCAGGATGCCGAGCTGGTGATCCTACGGGTGGGCCATCTGCGGGATTGCGAGTACGAGCTGCAGCAGCATCGCCGGCTGGCCCGCAGTCGGGGAGTCGATGCCGAGACCCAGGCCCGCATCTTCAAGGGGCCCGACGCGGAAGGCCTGACCGACCGGCAGCGGGTGCTGATCACCGCGACCGACGAGTTCGTCGTCACCCGGTCGGTCTCGACGGAAACCTGGGCGGCCCTGTCGAAGCTGCTGACGAAGCAGCAGCTCATCGAATTCTGTTTGCTGGCAGCCCAATACGACGGTTTGGCCGCCACGATGACGACGCTGCGAGTCCCGCTGGACTTTCCCGACTAAGCGATTTGGGTGCATCTACCGGCGCCCACCGCCGCCAGGTGCGCCCAAATCACGCCCCTAGAGGTACGTCACGCCCAGTAGGACCAGCGAGAAGAGCACCGGGGACACCGGCAGCGCCCACAGGAAAGCCGCCAACGTGTGGGACTTCTGCTGGTATTTGCGCCAACCGAAGTAGCCGCCCGCGGCCCCACCGACGAAGGACAGGGCCGCGACCAGCAGCACCCAGATGTTGACCCGGGATCCCTCGGTCGCCAATGTGATGGCAGCCAGCCACACAATGTGGCCGGCCACCAATCCGGCTATGCCGGCGACGATTTCGTTTCTCAAAAGTTGATCATGTGGCCGGTCAGCCCGTGGAAGCACTCCTGCAGCGCCTCCGACAGGGTCGGGTGGGTGTGCACGTTGCGGGCCAACTCGTTGGCGGTCAGATCCCACTTCTGGGCGAGCGTGAGCTCCGGCAGCAGCTCGGACACGTCCGGTCCGATCAGGTGCCCGCCGATCAGTTCGAGGTGCTTCTTGTCGGCGATCAGTTTCACGAAGCCGGTCGGATCGGCCAGGCCGTGGGCCTTGCCGTTGGCGGTGAACGGGAACTTGGCGACGACGACGTCGTATCCCTCAGCCTTGGCCTGCTCCTCGGTGAGCCCGAAGCTGGCCACCTGCGGCTGGCAGAACGTGGCGCGCGGCATCATCCGGTAGTCACCGAGCGCGAGAGTTTCTGCGCCGCCGATGGTTTCGGCTGCGACGACGCCCTGCGCCTCGGCCACGTGAGCCAGCTGAAGCTTGCCGGTGACATCGCCGATGGCGTAAATGTTCGGCACGTTGGTGCGCATGTAGTCGTCGATGCCGATGGCCTTGCGGTCTGTCAGCGCCACCCCGGTAGCTTCCAGGCCGAACCCTTCGACGTTGGGGGCGAAGCCGATGGCCTGCAGCACCTTGTCGGCCTTGAGTTCCTCGGTCTTGCCGTCCTTGCTGACGGTCACCTTGACCGTGGAACCGTCATCTGAGATGCCCTCGACCTTGGTTCCGGTGAGGATCTTCACGCCCAGCTTCTTGTATTGCTTCTCGATCTCCTTGGAGACCTCGGCGTCCTCATTCGGCAGAGCCCGGGGCAGGAACTCGACGATGGTCACGTCGACGCCGTAGTTCTTCAGCACGTAGGCGAATTCCATGCCGATGGCACCGGCGCCGGCGATGATGATCGAGCCCGGCAGCTCACGCGAGAGGATCTGGGTTTCGTAGGTGACGACGTTGTCGGACAGCGAGGTGCCCGGCACCAGCCGGGTCGACGAACCGGTGGCGATGATGGCGTTGTCGAAGGTGAGCTCTTCGGTGCCGCCCTCGTTGAGCTTCACCGACATCGACTTGGGGCCGGTGAAGGTGCCGTAGCCGTGGACCTCGGTGATCTTGTTCTTCTTCATCAGGAAGTGCACGCCGGCGACACGACCGTCGGCGACCTTGCGGCTGCGGTCGAAGGCGGCGCCGTAATCGAACGTGGCCTCGCCGCTGATGCCGAAGGTCTTGGCTTCCTTGTTGAAGATGTGCGCGATCTCCGCGTTGCGCAGCAACGCCTTGGACGGGATACACCCGACATTGAGGCACACGCCGCCCCAGTACTTGGGCTCGACAATTGCGGTGTTCAGCCCCAGTTGGGCGGCACGAATGGCCGCGACGTATCCACCGGGACCAGCTCCGAGAACGACAACGTCAAAGTGGGTCACGACCCCACCCTAGTGGGCGGCGCAATGGTGCTACCGGGCGATCCAGCCGAACACGTAGGCGCCATAGAAAACCGCAGCTGCGGCCATTGCCGCCAGCGGGGCGGACATCAGCGCGATGGCCAGGGCCGATATCACCGGTTTGCGCTGGGCCGTCGACGCCACCAGGGCGCCGACTGTGGTGATGACGACATAGGCGAGCACGACGAACACCGGCCAGGTCTTGTCGACCGACTGATACCAGTAGTAATAGAGGCCCGCGCCGGCCGCCGCGGAGACGAACCACACGCCGGCCAGTACGCCCACGAACGTCCACCACTTCACCGACAGGTAGGAGCCTTCGACCACGACGGACGGAACCGGGGCGGGCAGCGGCGCCGACGGCGCGTCGTCGGATTCCACCTGGTCGGGTGTCATGTCTTCGGCGGGTGGCGTGCCGCTCAGAGCTTCGTCGACCACCACGTTCTCGCCCGTGTCGAACAGCGGGGTGAAGTCCGAGGTGGAGGTGTCGACGTCTTCAGCCATGGGATGCCACCTGAATGATCGCCAGCGCACCGAACCAGCCGGGTGCGATGGCCAGGGCGAACGTTCCCAGCGTGGTAACCCAGCGCCGTCCCGACAGGAGAACCAGAAGCGTCCCGAGAACACCGGGCACCCCGAGGACCAAGGCGATCACCACATCGGGCCGGACGGTGGCCGTCACCAGCAATGACGTGGCGATCCCTGCCAGTAGCCCGACCGCTACGCCGACCGACATTGCGCCGGTCAGCAGCCACGCCCGTGGCAGCGGAATCACTCTTCGACGATAACGCCGCCACCCCTGACGACCCGCTACATCTGTGCGGCGCGTCCCCCAGGAACCGGGCAGGCGTCAGCGGCTTCGTCGACGATGTGGGTGCCGGTAGCCGGCGGACGGGCGCCGGCGCTGAACTGCGCCCCGGTGACCGGCGGCAGCTGCGCCAGCAGCGCATTCTCGTCGTCGGTGAAGGCCCGACCCCGCGACAGAAACCGCATACCCTCAGGTGCTTCCAGGCTGAACCCACCACCGCGGCCAGGCACGACGTCGATCACCAATTGGGTGTGCTTCCACGCGTCGAACTGCGGGCCGGAGATCCACACCGGCACGCCGGCGCCCACGTCGAGCACGGCAAGCAGGATGTCGCGGTCGCCGACGATGAATTCGCCGTCCGGGTAACACATCGGCGACGACCCGTCGCAGCAGCCGCCGGACTGGTGGAACATCAGCGACCCGTGCCGCTGCTGCAACCGCGCCAACAGATCCGCAGCGGCCATGGTGATGAGGGCCCGCCCCGGTGCTTGAGTCATCACGTCCTCACTTCCGCCGGGCAGTGGTGTTGTTCAGCTCACAGTACGCGCGCGGTCACAATGGACAGGTGGCTGAGGACCCCTATCTGTGGCTTGAGGACATCACCGGCGACGACGCGTTGGCGTGGGTGCGGGCACACAACGAGCCGACGATCGCCCAGTTGAGCGGTGAACGTTTCGAGACGATGCGCGCCGACGTGCTGGAGATCCTCGACACCGACGCGCGGATTCCCTATCCGGGCCGGCGCGGGGAGTACCTGTACAACTTCTGGCGCGACGAGGCGAACCCCCGCGGCCTGTGGCGCCGCACCACGCTGGAGAGCTACCGCACCGACGATCCGGAATGGGACGTGATCCTCGACCTGGACGAGCTGGCCCGCGTCGAGGACGAGAATTGGGTGTGGGCCGGGCCCGAGGTGATCGAGCCGGATCACACGTTGGCGATGATCAGCCTGTCCCGCGGCGGCGCCGACGCCACCGTGGTGCGCGAGTTCGACATGCGGACAAGGGAGTTCGTTGCCGACGGGTTCGAACTACCCGAGGCCAAGTCCTCGGTGTCCTGGGAGGACGAGGACACCCTGCTGGTGTGCACGGACTTCGGTGAGGGCTCGATGACCGAGTCGGGTTATCCGCGGATCGCCAAGCGCTGGCGACGAGGACAATCGCTGGCCGACGCCGAGACGGTGTACGAGGCGGAGCCGACCGATGTCCGGGTGATCGCCTCGATCGACCGGACGCCGAGCTTCGAGCACACCCGGCTGGGCCGTTACACCGACTTCTACCACCGTATCCGCTACGAGGTGCGTGACGGCGAGCTGATCGAACTGCAGGTGCCGACCGACTCGTCGCTGTCACTGCACCGCGAGTGGCTGCTGATCTCCCTGCGGACCGACTGGCAGGCGGGGGATGTCACCTACCCGGCCGGTGCGCTGCTGGGCACGAGGTTCGACGATTTCCTCGACGGCACAGCCGATCTCGCGATGGTCTACCAACCCGACGAGCACAGCAGCCTGGCCAGTGTGCAGTGGACCAAAGACAAGCTGATCCTCGTCACGCTTCGGGACGTCGCCAGCCACGTCGAGGTCGTCACTCCCGGAACATGGGAGCGCAGGGACGCACCGGACATTCCGCCGGCGACGGACACCATCGTCGTCGACATCGATCACCTCGGCGACGAGGTGTTCTACAACTCAAGCGGATTCACCACCCCGTCGCGGCTGCTGTACGGCACCGCGGGCGGCCCGCTGGTCGAGGTGAAGTCCGCACCGGCCTTCTATGACGCGACCGGCATCGACGTCGAACAGTTCTTCGCCACCTCCGAGGACGGCACCAAGATTCCGTATTTCGTGGTGGGACGTCGCGACAAGCCGAGCCCGACGTACCTCTACGGTTACGGCGGCTTCCAGAACTCGTTGACCCCGGGCTATATCGGCGGGATCGGCCGGGCATGGCTGGAACGCGGCGGTACCTACGTACAGGCCAATATCCGCGGGGGCGGAGAGTACGGCCCCGATTGGCACAAGCAGGCGATGCGGGAGAACCGGCATTTGGTGTACGAGGATTTCGCTGCGGTGGCGGCGGACCTGGTGCGCCGTGGCATCACCACGGTCGAGCAGCTCGGCGCCTCTGGCGGTAGCAACGGCGGGCTGCTGATGGGCGTGATGCTGACCCGCTACCCGGAACTGTTCGGGGCACTGGTCTGCAGCGTGCCGCTGTTGGACATGAAGCGCTTCCACCTGTTGCTCGCGGGTGCGTCGTGGGTGGCCGAATACGGCAATCCCGACGATCCGGCCGACTGGGAGTTCATGTCGAAATACTCTCCGTACCAGAACATTTCGAAGGACGCGAAGTATCCCCCGATCCTGATCACCACCTCGACCCGCGATGACCGGGTGCACCCTGGGCACGCCAGGAAGATGACGGCTGCGCTGGAAGCGGCCGGGCACCGGGTGCTGTACTACGAGAACATCGAGGGTGGCCACGGCGGTGCGGCCGACAACAAGCAGGCCGCTTTCAAGGCCGCGCTCACATACGAGTTCCTCTGGCAGACGCTGGGCAGCTAGCGGAGGCTTTGCCGGAATTCGCGCGCGGCCGCGCCCGGTCGGGGCAGTAACGTTCTCGGAATGCAGTCGTGGGGTCCGTTCGGTCCGCCGCCCAAGTCGTGGGACAACAACAATCCCTTCGGCGCGGGAGTCGATCCGTTCACACCCGCCGCTCCAGCAGGAAAGCCGCAGCAGCACCAACCCATTCATGCCGATCCCTGGGCCGGACAAACCCCTGCTTATTCGACACCCTTGCCCCTGCCGACGCCGAAAAGCGGTTCACGGTCGGCAGTGCTGATCGGTTCGGCTGTGGCCGTCGTCGCGGTGCTCGCGCTCGTCGCAACGGCCGTCTGGGTGTTCAACAAACGCGGCAGCACCACCGCCAGCGAGCCGGTCAGCCCCGCAGTCGCAGTCCCCACCACCGAGTCCCCGTCGGCGCCGACCTACACCGCCACCACGACGCCGCCAACAACCACCACCACCCGAGCTCTGCCCCTCCCCACCGGTGAAGCGGCGCTGGGACAAAACCGGCTCTATGCCAACTTCGACGCCGGCCTCGCCAAACAACCATGCAATCCGACCGGCTGGCCCAGCGACGCCGTGGCCGCCAAAATCTTCTACGAGACCTCGCTGCAGTGTCTGAACACCGCCTGGAAACCCTTCGTAACAGCCGCAGGTTTCGAATTCCGTCCGGCCAAACTGTCAATACCAACGGCCACTGTCGTTACCAACCCGTGCAACACGTACGAGGTGGGGCCCGGCCGCAATCCAGCCCTTTACTGCGGCACCGACGAAACCATCTACATGCCCCTGGTCGGAATGCCCGCAGACAAATACGGCGACCAGGCTGTCATCTATCTTGCGATGCTGGCCCATGAGTACGGCCACCACATCCAAGCCCTCACCGGCACCTCCGGTGAGGAATACAAGCAGGCGCAAGCCCTGGGCGAGCAGTCCGCAGAAGGCCTTGAACTGTCACGCCGCCTGGAATTGCAGGCGCAGTGCCTCTCTGGCATGTTCGTCGGCTCGATCGTCGAGACGGGCGGCCGATTCACCGTGGCCGACTATCAAATAGCGCTGGACGACAACGCCACCCGTGGTGATTGGGATCCGAGTGCTCCGCGCGACCATGGGTCGAAGGCACACTTCGGTGGCTGGTGGGATCAGGGCTACCGTCTGAACAAGATCGGCGAGTGCAACACCTGGCTCTCCCCTGCCAGCGACGTGTCGTAGAACTCACTCCAGCCAGCGGGTCCATCGCTTGCAGTGCCCGAGCAGACTGGCTGTATCGACTGACCAGGTCACGGTCAGTTTTCTGAAGGACGAGCCCGGCACAGCCGCTACGCCCAGAATTACTGAAAATCGCCCTCAGGCGTGCCCTTATGATGATTGCCGACAGACGCTGGCGGGGGCAGACGTAGTCAGAAGCCCGTTCCCGGACGAACTCGGTACCACCACGGGCGGGTCCGGGTCCGAACGGCGTCGCATCACGGGCATAGGGAGGACGGTTGCGATGGGCGCAGGTGAGCAACCACTGGGTTGGACCTCGTCGGATATGAAGGCCAGTGCTCAAAAGTGTTCGACGCCTTCCCCTAAAGGGCCGAAAAGCCCGCCGGCGCCGGATGGGCTGGAGATCACGGCGGCGGCGATAGAGCAACTAAAAACGTCTGCCGAGAGGTTGGTCGAAACCCTCGACGCGGGCGACCAGGAGGGGCGGCGCATCGCTTTCGCCCTCAATGCCGCGGCCAATGCTTTCGACAAGGTCGTCCAAGAACAGCAACAGGTTTTTGACGCGCAAATGAATGGTGGCAGTGGTACGCCGGCATCCGCCGGACCGGTCGTTCCCGACCTGAACGGAATGGAACCGGTGCCGACGATCCGCTGCTTTGGTTTTCCGGCTTCGGCAGACTGGGATTTCTTCACGAGCTGGGAATCTGCGGCGCGAACGATTCATAGTGGGCCTGGGGCGGATGCGCTACAGAATTTCGCAGATCAATGGCGCGACCTGTGCGGCAAGCTCAAGACCCATCAGATCAATTTCGCTGGTCACACCGGTCTTGAATCGGGCACCGCCGCGGAAGCATGCGGCACTGCGATGGGCCGCCTGCAGACATGGTGGGACAACATGGGTGACGAAGCAACACGGTTGGGCGCCGAAGCTCAAAAGTTGGCCTCGGCACACAGAACATTGGTCGATAACCATCCGACAATGGCGGACGTGGAGAATTTCCACCAGACTAGCTGGCTTAACCCATTGGAGAAATCCGCAAAGTGGGCCTGGTTTCAAGCAAGGTCAGAAGCGGCGCTGCGGGAATACGCAAATAGCACCGACCTCATGGAAATACGGCCAGGAAAGCCACCGTCAATTGGAGGGTTGCCGGCAGTCAGCCCCGGTGATGTTCCAAACCGGCCCACGGACTCGATCCCCGAAACAAACGCCGGCCCGAACGACAGCAAGACCCCATCCGACGGCGCCCCGTCGACCAGTCGAAGCTCGGTCCCCTCAGTGTCGCCCGCCAGCGCCGGGCCGTCATCCGGTGAGCAGTCTTCAGGTTCGCCCAGCGGCGGCTCTCCCAGCGGTGGCGGTTCACCCTCCGGTGGCGGTTCGCCCTCGAGTGGTGGTTCACCGGCAGGCAGTGGCATGCCCTCTGGGATGCCTGAAGGTATGCCCGAAATGCCGGGGCTCGACGATCCCAGCCTCAAGCCGGCCAGCGCAGGCGGCGGCGGTGGCGGTATGGGCGGTGGCGGAATGGGTGCGGGGCCGCTTGGCCCTGCCGTCGGTGCGGAAACCGTCGCGGCCTCCCCAGCAGGTGCCCGAGGCGGCGGCGGACCGGCTGCAGCACCCGGCGGTGGTGGCATGGGTGGCATGGGCGGCGGCATGGGTGGCATGGGCGGTGGCCACGGCCAGCAGGGCAAGGAGAAGCGCCGCGATCCCAAACTCGCCGAAGACGAGGACCTCTACATCGAGGACCGTGCCTACACCGAGGGCGTCATCGGTCGCCGTGCACGTCGAGACGTCAAGGACAGCAAGCAGTAGCTCGCGTGGTCGTCACCGTGGCACTTCGGCGAGCGCCGGAAGCCATCCTTGCCTGTCCCGAGCGGTCGTCAGGGGCAAGCGCCAAGCACTGCAAAATATGACGTCAACGGGCATGGGCGGTAGGCGATCCGAGCATGCTGGCGCATGCCTGTGAGCTCCAAATTTTGTGACAGGTGGGTCACCCGGGGTCCGGTAAACTCCGCAGCAGTGATGTGACGGAGGCACCAGGCAGTGCACGCTGCGGTGTTCTCGCGAGGGAGGGGGCGTGCCATGGGCTCGGTGCTCAAAGCGGTGGCGGCGATCGATTCCGTCCAGACTGCCTTTAGGTCTGTGGCCATGGACGGCGCCGAGTAACGATGACCATGCCAGGATCTGGTGAGGCCGGCCTGAGAAACGAGATCCCATGACTACACCGCAAACATTGAAGGTGGACACCGCGCTGTTGGCGAAGGCCGGGCAGAATTTCTCGGCCGCGGCCGAGGCGGTCCCCACCGCCCCGACCCCGTATAAGCCGGGGGGTGCAGATCCTGTGTCGGCGAAGATCCTCGAGCAAGGGCTCAAGGTAATGGAGCCCGTCAGCACCGGACTGCCCGCCCTCAAGGCTGAGACCGCCAAGTACGCCGGCAAGGTCAGCCAGGCCGCCAACACCTACGCGTCGACCGGCGGCCAAGCCGCCGACGACATCGGTCGCAAGAGCCAGGACCTCGACCAAGCGGCTGCGCGCGCCTCTCAAACCGGCAGCGGAGACGCTTCCGGTGCTGCAGCTAGCGGTGCCGGCGGCGACGGCATGGGCCAGTTCGGCCAACTAATCAGCATGGGTATGCAAATGGCCGGCCAGGCCGTCCAGGTCCCGATGCAGATGGCAGGAATGGCCTCGTCGGTCCCCCAAACGGTGATGCAAGTCGTCCAACAGGTCAGCCAGATGAGTGGCGAGAACCAGGGCGAAGACGGTCAGCAAGGGAACCAGAGCGAAGCTGGTAGCACCGCGCAGGGCGCCGAGGGCGCACCGTCAGGCGCAGATGCTGCCGCCTCCGATGAACGTCGCGACGAGAATCCCGCCGATTCCTCCAACGAACGCCAGCACGCCGATGCTGGCGCTGGCACAACGGCAACCGAGAAGGCCCCCGAATCTCACGCCGCGCCGCAGGTCCATCCACGCACCGAATCCACCCCCAAGACCCCTACCGAGGTACTGCTGTGACGTTTTGCTCTCGTGAGCAGGTGATCCGATGACCCAACCGCCCAACGGATGGGGCAATCAACCGCTGCCTCCACCGCCTGAGAACGGTTGGCAGGGACAGCAACCGAGCCAGCAGCCACCGATGCAATCACCACCATCGTGGGGCCCGCAGTACCAACAACAATTCACTCCGCCACCACCACCGAAGAACAATCGGGCATTGAAGTGGGCACTCGGCGGGACCGCTCTGATTGCAGTCATCGCCATCACCGCTGTAGTGACCATGTCACTTGGCGGCGGCGACAAGGAAAAAGGGGACGGCAGCGGTCCGGCCCCTACCGCAGGATCAGGATCCAACTCAGAATTCGCGAGCGCCAACGACACCGGACCCATCACCATCATCACCGAAGACCCGTCGTGCGCCGCGTCGTCGCCAATCCAAAACACTCTTCATGACAGCCAAGACAACGGCTGGTTGCAGCGAGATCCCTCGATTCCCGCGAGCGAGTGGAGCCCCGACCAGCGAGCGCAGTATCAAGCAGCCGCCAAGGCAATTCGTAATGCCGCTGACCAAGCCGAACCGCTGGTGAAGCTGACTCCGCATCGCGTCATGCGTCAACTGTACGAGCAGTTCATCGCCTATTCACGTGCCTACGCCGACAAGGTACCCTCCTACACACCTCCCGATGACAATTTGGTGCGTACCGCGAGCACAGTCCTCAACCTTGTTGGTGATATTTGCGCGGCTATTACGGAAGGTTCTGCGGCCGCACGTGCGCCACTTGTTTCGCCCGCAGCGGAGCCGGGGCACGTGGCAGATATTGGCGACCCGGCGAATCCGAAGATGTTTCTCACAAGCCCCGATCCAGTGTGTTCGGACTGGGTGACGGCAACAGACCGATTCAGCGCTGATACCGCCGAATGGCGCAAGATCCCTCCGAGTATCGCGGCCGGCGTGTGGACTCCGGAACAAAAGGCCACCACTGAGGCGGTCATACCAATTATGGTCGGAACAGCAGAAACCGCCGAACGACTTGGCCAGCGCAGCAGCAACCCGGCCCTGCAGGACACAGCCGCGCTTGCCGGACAGTATTTTCGAGCTTTCGCCCAAGCATTGCCTACTTACACGCCCGCGGATAGCTATTTGTACGATGCAGCACGCCGTGCTTTTGCCGTCGTCCGGACGGCATGCGCTGCAGCGGGGACCAATTAATGGGAATACCGAAGCCCGACGGTCCCTATGCCAGCCGCCTGCTGGAACCGGACGGGTGGACTGAGGCCGACGAAGATGAACTTTACAAAGTTGCTGATGACGCCACCCGGGCTCTGCAGCAGTTGACATTTGGCGCATTCGATCCATGGCGACGGGAGCGTTCCGAGACGTTCGACGGTGGGAGCTGGCTTGGTAGGGCCGCTGGCGCCGCCGACAACAAAGCCGGGAAACACTCCCGGGAGTTCGTTGCGCAGCAGAACAACCTTGTCAATGTCGTGACCTGGAACAAAGCAGTGGCCGAATTGGTGAAAGGCGCCAAGGAAACCATCACCAGCAATGTTGACGCGGCGCAGAAGAAGATCGAAGAATACGAGGCCTTTTCGGCCTTTGGCCCCGTGGGCGCCCTCATTAAGGCGATCGCAATCAATCACACAATAAACACCTATCATGAGCTTAACCGCGCCGAGATCACAAACACGGCGAATGCAATCCAGACGGCCGACACCTGGAAATCGCCAGCCAATTCCCTTGAGCAATTTCTTAACCAGAAACAGTCCCCGATTGCGCCAGCAGCTGGGCCTCCAACAATTGGTGGACCCGAGCCTGCCCAACCAGCACCTAGCAACCCACACACCATACAAACAGCATTTTCTTCACGCGGTGACGCGGACGGCGACAACGCGTTCGACCGACGTCCCGTGCCACAAGCAAATGAGCCCGTCACCGCAACCGCAGAACCGGACTCCCCGCGGGGCGATGCCGTCGGCGACAACGCATTCGACCAACGTCCGGTGCCACAAGCAAACGAGCCCGACCCCGTAGCTGCAGAACAGGCTCGTCCACGCGGCGACGCCGATGGCGACAGCGGCGCCATTGCTAATCCCGTCAACCCAACAAATCCCCCACCCGGCGCGACAAACCTAGGTGGCCTCCCGCCTACGGCAACGCAAGCCGCGCGTCCAGCGGGCACCCCTGCGTCACCGCTGTCGACCACATCGGGCACCACTGCGACGCCTTCGGCTGGTGCCCCCTCAGGCACACCCGCGTCGACGGCAGCAGCGTCCGGAGCGCCGTCGGCGACACCGCCGGTTCAGCCCGCAGGCGCGGGTCCGGCTGCGGATGCGGCAGCAACGAAAGCCCCTGTGGCACCACCGATGCAGTCCTCGCCGATGAGTTCAGCACCGCTGAGTGCACCCCCAGTGGCGGATCCGCATCCCGCCACGCCGGCAGCTGCCTCCACCTCCACGGGCCCCGCCGCTTCAACAGCGAGCGGCCCCGCCGCTGCCCCGCCGGTCAGTGCGCCCAGTACCGGCGGCGGCGCGACAGGCGGCGGCATGGGTGGCGGTATGGGCGGTGGTATGCCGTTGGGTGCGCCGCCTACGGCACCTCCGGCCGCACCGGTTCCTCCGGCCGCAGCCGCGGCAGCTCCGCCTCCCGCTGCGGCGGCGCCGCCGCAGGGTGGTGCGCAAGTCGCTCCGGTTCCGGTGTCGGCAGCGCGCGCAGAACGCGACGCGGCCCAGAATGCGGTACGCCGCAACGCCGGTGAGCACGATCCGCTCAGTGTCGCGCGCCGGATCGCGGCCGCGCTGAACGCGCCCGACATGGTGAACGTCGACGACTTCTTCTTCCACTGGATCACCGCTGTCACCAAAGACGGCAAGATCGTCGTCGCAAACAACTACGGCTTGGCCTACATCCCTGAACAGGTCCAGCTACCGCAACAGGTGGTGATGGCCTCCGCGGATGAATCGATCTCGCCTGCCGAGCGGGGCAGCTGGGCAACCTTCCCGATCATCGCGATACAGCGTTGGGCCCAGCATCACGACAAGGAGTTGCGGGCGGTCATCGGCACCGAGGAGCAGTTCGCCGGCACGGATGCCGGTGCGCACCAGGTGATTCTGACGCCTGAGGACATCCCGACCAGCGGCAAGATGACGGGCCGTGACCGTCTGCAGGTGATTGCGCCGGAGATCAGTGCCCGGCTCGCCGGCTTCAGTGATGCCGATTTGGTAAGTGTGTTGCCTCCGGCGCCGGCAGATTCGAATCCCCCCGAGGATCAACGAGGTGAGCTGTGGGACCGCGTCTGGCAGCCGCTGTGCAGTAGCGCTTCCAACCGCGGCCAGGCACATCTGCAGGCGTTCGTGGCGTACGCGGCGCACGCCCAGGAGCATGCTTTCTACGCGGCGCACTCCGCTGCGGAACCCCAGGATCAACGCAAGGCAGCCGACGCGTTCATCTACTGGCAGCACGTGGGCCAGACGATCGCCGACGCACTTGCCACGTAACCGGCGGGCTGCGGCATCTCCTCCAGGGCCCTGCAGCGGCCCAGAACTTCTACCAGACAGCGGTGTCGTGCATGGACACGGCGTGGAAGCCCCTGATCACTGCGGCGGGAATGGAATTCCGTAGCCCCAAGGTATCTCTTGCCGAAGGATGCGATAGCGACGGGATGCGCGGCTTCGCAGGCCAGTACTGCAGCAAGACGGAAACTCTGTATGTGCCGCTTTCCACCTTGTCCCCGAGGAAAGACAGCGCCGAGGTGATCTTCAACCTGGCGGTACTCGCCCATGAATACGGCCATCACGTCCAGCACCTCATCGGAACCTTGGGTGAAATGTACAAACAGGCGCGAGCCGTGGGCGAGCAGTCCGAACCAGGACTGGAACTGTCGCGCCGCATGGAGCTACAGGCGCAGTGCTTCTCCGGCATGTTCGTCGGCTCCATCGTCGACACCGGAGGCCGGTTCACTACCGCCGATTACCAGGTGATTGCAAACGGCAATTGGGATGCCGTTTCACCACGCGACCACGGATCGCCTGAGCACTACGGATCCTGGTGGGACCACGGCTACCGTCTGAACAAGATCGGCGAGTGCAACACCTGGCTCTCCCCTGCCGGCGACGTGTCATAGCGGCCGGCCCGACGCCGGATCGGTCAGACCCCCCACCTCGACAGGCTGTTCGACGTCCTCGCGCGCCGGTGGCCGAGGCCGCGCGAGCAGCGAATGTGAACGGCCATAGGCGAGGTACACGACCGCACCGATCCCCATCCAGACCACGAAGCGCAGCCAGGTCTCGACTTCGAGGTTGAGCATGAGCCACAGGCAGGAGCCAGCGGCCAGGATCGGAATCAGCGGAACAAACGGGACCCGGAAGCCGCGCTTCAGATCTGGTCGCGTCCGCCGCAGGATCGGCACGCCGACTGCCACCAGGACGAATGCCACCAGGGTGCCGATGTTGACCATCCCTGCCAGCGTGCCGAAGTCGACGAACGCTGCAAGGCCCGCGCAGATCGTGCCGACGATGACGGTGAGCCGCACGGGCGTTCGGCGCTTACCGGTGCGCGCGAGGCTGCGGGGAATCAGGCCGTCGCGGGCCATCGCGAAGAGCACGCGGGTCTGGCCGAGGAACATCACCATCACGACGGTGGACAGGCCGGCCAGCGCACCGATGGCGATGATGTTCTTCACCCAGGTGGCGCCGTGGAGCGCAAACGCCGTTGCGAGAGTGACATTTTCGCCCTGGAGCTGGGTGTAGTGCACCATCCCGGTAAGCACGAGCGAAACCGCGACGTAGCACACGGTGACGATGGCCAGCGAGGCGAAGATGCCGCGAGGCACGTCGCGCTGCGGATTGCGAGTCTCTTCGGCAGCGGTGGCCACCACATCGAATCCGACGAAGGCGAAGAACGCGATACTGGCCGCCGACAGCAGGCCGAGCCACCCGAAGCTTGTGCCGCCGGATCCGGTGAGCCAGGCGAGCATCGACTGGTGCACACCGTCTGCTTTGGGCGACGGCTCCGCCGGTGGGATGAACGGCGTCAGGTTGGACGCCTTGAAGTAGGTGGCCCCGACGATGAGGATCAGCACGATCACCCCGAGCTTGATCGCCACCGCGATGGCGGACACGCGCGATGAAAGCTTGGTGCCGGTTGCGAGAAGAAAGCCGACGATCGCGATGATCGTTACCGCACCCCAGTCGAACGTGACCGCCCCGAGGTGTGCGACGGGTGTCATTCCGCCGAGTACGTCGCCGAGATACTGCGACCAGCCTTTGGCGACAACGGAAACCGCGAGCGCGAACTCGAGAATCAGGTCCCAGCCGATGATCCAGGCGATCGCCTCACCGAAGGTGGCGTAGGCGAATGTATAGGCGCTGCCCGCGACGGGAACCGTCGAGGCGAACTCGGCGTAGCAGAGCGCAGTCAGTCCGCAGGCAATCGCCGCCAGGATGAAGGCCAGTGAGACCGAGGGGCCCGCCATGGTGCCCGCGGTCCGGGCGGTGAGGGTGAAGATGCCGGCGCCGATGACAACCGCGACACCGAAAACCGTGAGATCCCTTGCGGTGAGGTCCTTGCGCAGCTTCGCGTCCGGCTCGTCGGTGTCTCGGATCGACTGCTCGACCGATTTGGTGCGGAACATCCCGCCGGCGGTCGGCATCAGATGGCTCCGTCGAGTCGCCGCTCGGCGAACAGGTTCGCTGCGGCACCGGTGCCGATGCGCCCGTCGCGCGCCGCGGAGATGATGTCGCGGCACCGGTCGAAGATGCGCGTCACGTCTGCTTCGACGGCCGCCCGGTCTGCACCCTGCAATTCACCACTGACTTGGATGAGACCACCGGCGTTGGCGACGAAGTCGGGCACCCAGGTGATGCCACGGCGGCCGAGTACCTGCTCGACATCGGGAGTCGCCAGCTGGTTGTTGGCCGCACCGCAGATCAATTTGGCCTCGATGCTCTCGGCGCTCACCGGCGTCAGGGTCGCACCGAGCGCGCACGGAGCGTAGACGTCCACCGGGGCGGTCGCGACCGAACCCAACAGTCGTACCGACGGGTGGTCGGCCGAGAGGCGTTGCAGTGCGGCGTCGTTCACATCGGTTGCACACACCTCCGCACCGTCGTCGAGCAGCAGGGCGATGAGTTCGCGACCCACCTTGCCGACGCCCTCCACGCCGACGCTACGGCCCGCCAACGATGCTGTCCCCCAGATAGATTCGGTACCGGCGCGCATCGCATTGAACACACCCAGCGCGGTCAGTCGCGCGCTGTCTCCCGAGCCGCCTGCAGCGACGCTGCGGCCGGTCACGTGCGGGGTGTACTTGCCGATGACATCCAGGTCGTCGGTGTTGGTGCCGACGTCGCCCGCGGTGACATACCGGCCGCCGAGCCCGTTGACGAACCGTGCGTAGGCGGCGAACAACGCCTCGCTCTTGTCGGTCGCGGGATCTCCGATGATCACGGCCTTGCCGCCGCCGAGGTTCACTCCCGCCGCCGCGGCCTTGTACGACATGCCCCACGACAGCCGGAGCACGTCTTCGAGCGCTTCGAATTCGTCAGCGTAGGGGTACATCCGGGTGCCGCCGAGGGCCGGGCCCAGTGCGGTCGAGTGGATGGCGATGATCGCCTTCAGGCCGGACTCGGCGTCCTCGCAGAACACGACCTGCTCATGAGCTCGTGCGCTCAACTCCTGCGAGCGGCCGAATACTCCCGACGCGGTGCGCGTAGCAGTCACTACAAATTCCTTTCAGGTAGCCGCATGTTCGGCGGCATGGGTTGGGCTGCCGCATGTTCGGCAGCAGTGGACTCAGCGGTGGCCGGTCAGGCGGTGATGCCGAGGTCGCGCAGTCGGGCCCGGTACACCTCGACGTTGCCGAGCTTGACGTCCTCGTAGCCTCGAACGACGTCGGGCAAGCCGGCCGCCTCGACGGCGGTGGCATAAGTGTCGGTGGTCAGCTCCGCGGCCAGCCCTAACACCATGTCGGTGTAGTGGGCCAGCAGCTCCCGTTCCACCTTGCGGACGTGGGCATAGCCGAAGGGGTCGAGCTTGGTGCCGCGCAGCGCCTTGCCCTTGGCGAGCAGCTTCAGTGCCACATGCGTTTTGGGGCCGAAACCGACCTTCTTGGTGCGGCCCATGGCCCGCAGTGCCGGCGGATGCAGCCGATACGTCAGTTTCTCCCCACCAGGCACCTGTGCCCGCACGTCGGCCAGGAAGGCCGGGTCGACCAGCAGCCGCGCGACTTCGTATTCGTCCTTGTAGGCGGTGAACTTGTGCAGCCCGCGCGCCACGGCCTCACTGAACGCGGTGCTTTCGGTGACGGCACGTTCGGCCTGCCACACGGTGTGGACCGTCTCGACATAGCGCCGCGCCACCTTCGCGTTCTGGTAGCGGACCAGCTCGCCGGCCCGCAGCTCGACCAGTCGGCGGACTTCGCCGTCGAAGGTGGTGTCCGCCAACAGCTCCAGGTCCACGGCGGCAGGCGCACGCTGCGGGACCGACACCGCCGCGGCAAACGCTGCCGGATCGGCGACCGCCACGCGACCCCAACGGAAAGCCGCGACATTGGCCTCGACCGCCACCCCGTTGATACCGATGGCCTCTTCGATGCCGGCCTCGGGCAGGCGCAGCCCACCGTTCTGGAAGGCGGCACCGACGACGAGGAAGTTGGCCGCCGCGGTGTTGCCGAACAGCGCCTGGGCCGCGGCGAGCGCATCGAAGTGGGTCAGGGTGCTTGTGGTCGCGGTGAGGCGGTCCAGCAACGACTGCGTATCCGGGTAGGCAACGGCCTTGTCGTACACCATGTCCCCGGTCGGGGTCTGGCTGGTGGAGGCGACGGCCACGGTGCGTTCGGGGCTGCCGTACGCCAGGTTCTTGGTGTCGGTCGCCGTCAGCAGGTCAATCGCGATGATGCAGTCGGCGCTGCCCGGCGTCAACCTGTTGGACGGCTCCAGCGAGGTGGTCGAGAACCGGAGGTGGGACACCACCGGCCCGGCCTTCTGGCTCAGCCCGATCTGGTCGAGGCTCTCCACCGCGTACCCGGCCCGCAGCGCGGCAGTGGCCAGTACCTGGTTGACCGTCACTATGCCGGTGCCGCCGATGCCGGCCAGCAGGACGTTCTGGGTGCCCTTGGGCGCGGCGAAGCCCGGATCGGCCACTCGCGGCGGCTCAGCGACCTTGCTACGTCGGGAAGTTCGGGAGGCTTTGCGCCCCTTCTTCTCTGGTGTCAGTTCGACGGTCACGAATGACGGGCAGTCACCGTCCAGGCAGCTGTAGTCGGTGTTGCAGGAGGTCTGGTCGATGCGGGTTTTGCGCCCGAACTCGGTGTCGACCGGCTGTACGGACAGGCAGTTCGACTTGGTGCCGCAGTCACCGCAGCCCTCGCAAACGGCCTCGTTGATGACGACGCGGGTGGTGCGGGTGGGCAGGGTTCCGCGCTTGCGCTGGCGACGCGCGTCGGCGGCGCAGTGCTGGTCATAGATGAGCACGGTGACGCCGGGGATTTCGCGTAGCAGCTTCTGGGCTTCGTCGAGCCGGTCGCGATGCCACAGCAGCGTGCCCTTCGCGAGCGCTTTCTTGTTGTGCCGCTTGGGTTCGTCAGCGCAGATGATGATCTGCTTGACGCCTTCGGTGGTGAGTTTGTGGGTGAGCTTCGCGACGCCCAGGCCGCCTTCGACGTCCTGTGCGCCGGTCATGGCGACTACCTCGTTGTAGAGCAGCTTGTAGGTGATGTTCACTCCCGCCGCGATGCAGGCCTGCACGGCGAGCTGCCCGGAGTGGAAGAACGTGCCGTCACCGACGTTCTGGAACAGGTGCGGCACATCGGTGAACGGCGCCTGACCGATCCACTGGCTGCCCTCGCCGCCCATCTGGGTCAGGCCGACCACCGCGCTGTCACGACGGCCCGACATGGTGACCAGCGTGTGGCAGCCGATGCCACCGCCGCCGATCGAGCCGTCGGGAATGGCCGTGGAACGGTTGTGTGGGCAGCCGCTGCAGAAGTAGGCGGTTCGCTTGGCGGACAGCACTTCCAGTGACAGCGGGGGCGGCGGCGTGCGCTTGAGTTCGAGGCGGTCGCGCAACACGCGACGCAGCGGCGCCAACAATCGACCGGCGGTCAGCTCACCACCGACCGGGAACAGCGGCGCCCCGGTGGCGTCGTACTTGCCGATGATCTGCGGGGCGTCGGCTGCGCCGTAAAGGATTTCGCGGATCTGGGTTTCGATGAACGCGGTCTTGTCCTCGACAACGATCACCTGCTCGAGCCCGCGGGCGAACTGCAGGACGGTCTGCCGGCCAACCGGGTAGGGCATGCCGATGCGCAGCAGGCGGATTCCGGCGCAGTGCAATGCCGCATCGTCGACGCCGAGGTCGAGCAGAGCCTGACGCAGCGCGTCGAACGTCGTGCCGGTGGCGGCAATGCCGACCTGTGCGCGAACCGGGTCCACCTCGAGTACGTCGAGGGCATTGGCGTCACCGAAGGCACGCACAGTGGCCCAGCGCGGCCCGTAGAGATCGGCCTCGGCGAGCAGGCTGTCTGCCGGTGCAGCCATCGGTCGCTGGAGGTACGTGAAGCGCTTTCCCTCCCAGCGGATTTCGGGAACCGTGATCGCAAGGTCGGCGACGTCGGCATCGACCGTCCAGGCGCCGTCGGCGACGTCGGCAACGATCTTCATTGCCACCACGCACCCCGACGCGCGTGACAGCGCGATCCCCTGCATGCCCATCGTGATGATTTCTTCGGCGTTGCGCGGGAACAGCACCGGGATGCCCAGTGCAGCGAGAGACCGTTCGCTGACGGCGGGAACGGTGGACGACTTCGACGCGGGATCGTCACCGACCAGCAGCAGCACGCCACCGCGCGGGTTCACGCCGTACATGTTCGCGTGCCGTAGAGCATCAGTGGCGCGATCGACGCCGGGGCCCTTGCCGTACCAGATACCGACCACCCCGTCGTGGGTCGGTGTACCCGCCGGGAGATCGGTCTGGCTACCCCAGACCGCGGTGGCGGCGAGTTCCTCGTTGAACCCGGGCGTGAAGACGATGTCGTGCTCGGTCAGCACATCCGGCATGTCGAGCAGCATCTTGTCCACGCCGCCCAGCGGGCTGCCTTGATAGCCGGAGACGAAGGTCGCGATGCGGCGCCCGGCGCGGGCGTCTCGCACGTGTTGTTCGACCATCATCCTGGCGATGGCCTGCACCCCGGTCAGCAGTACCGGGCCGGCGCCGGAGCGATACCGGTCGGCGAGGTCGTACGGTGCGGCGGATTCCACCACCGCGAGTTCGGAAGCGCCCAGAACGCCTGTCACGTTTAACCACCACACCTTCCACAACCCAGTTCGTGAGCTGCAAAGCGAGGAACATCTAGCAATCGGTGCAGTGAAATTTGCTCTTGAGTGTGATCTGCGTCAATAGTCAGCGAAAATGTTGATCAGATTGCTCAATTGTGACGTGGCCCACTGTGACGTACGCATCATTTTGTTCCATGCTGCGCCAGCTGCTGCACCAGAGGCAGCGATCGGTATTCGACCGGCGTGGCCATCGCCAGCATCGTCTCGGAGTGTTTCACCCCGTCGATCCGGTGCACCTGCTGGATGATGCCGAGCAACTCCTGCTGGGTCTGCGCGGCGATCCGGACCAGCAGATCTGCTCGCCCGGTGGTCGCGTGCACCTCGAGCACGTGCGGGTAGTCCCGCAGCGCCTCGATGATGGCGTCCATCTTGTTCTGGTCCGTTTCGATGCCGACGAAGGCGTGCACGGCAAAACCGAGCTCGGCCAGGTTGATGTTCGGCGGGTAGCCGCGGACCACCCCGGATTCCTCCAACCGCTTCATCCGGGCCTGCACGGTGTTGCGGGCTACCTTCAGCCGTGACGCCAGCTCAAGAATCGGCAGGCGGGGTTCGGCCGCCAGCATGGACAGCAGCGCGGAGTCGAGGGCGTCGAGCTTGATGGCCATGGGGCATTGTCCCACTTGGCGGGTCAGCTCGATTTGCGCCGCAACCCACCCAACACCGCGACGAAGATCCCGAACGCCACCAGCGCACCACCGGCCGTCAGGGTGAGGTTGAGCCACTGGTGCAGGCTGTTGATCGCATGGCCGACCATGGCGTCGGCGATCTGGCGAATGTCGCCGCTGGTGTGGTTGAGGGCCTCGTTGAGATAACGCCGCCCCGCCTCCAACCCGGCCCAGCCGGCCGCACCTACCAGCAGCGCGGAAATCCCCAGCGCAGCAAGGGCTTTACCTCGGGCGCGCGCTGTGGCCAACGTGAGCAGGGCGAAAACACCGGCCAACACCGTCACGCCCACGCTGACCCACGGCCCCCACACCGCCAGCGGGCGCAGGATCCCCGGCCGCAAGCTGTCCGGCGCGGACGAGGCGATGGGCACCGTAAGTGTTTGCGGCACTTCGACACCGAATCCGGTGAGGGTGTCGCGGAACGAGGGATCCGAGAGCATGGGTGCCACATCGATCACCCAGCTGCCGTTCTCGTCGCGGGACAACCGGTCGGTGAACATCCAGGTATGCGCAAGCTGGTTGGCGAGCGCGAACTGGCCCGGAAAGTCCGGTCCTGCGGTGTAGGCCCCTGCCACGGCACGGATGCGCCGCGAATCGACCTCGGCCCCGTTCTGCGCCGCAAGGGATTGCACCTGGGTGGTCAGTTCGCCGGCGACCGCCTGCTGCAACCGCGGGTCGGTGGCGGCGCCCGCGGCGAAGGACGAGTAGCCCTGCTGGTCGATGATGTTCTTCTGCACCCACGCCGACGGAACCGCGGCAGCGAGCAGGATCGTCGTCAATACCCACAGGAACAGCGTCATGACGAAGCGCACGCCGTCCTCCTAGTTCTCGGGCGGCGGCCAGACCGTTCAATCCGACAGGGCGCGCCCCACGATCAGCGGATCAGCGTGGCCGACCACGTCAAAATCCTTGTTGTCGTAGTCGAACTTACCGAGCACGTAGCGCATGGCGTTGATGCGGGCGCGTTTCTTGTCGTTGCTCTTGACCACGGTCCAGGGCGCGATTTCGGTGTCGGTCCAGGCGAACATGTCTTCCTTGGCCGCGGTGTAGTCGTCCCACTTGTCCAGCGACGCGAGGTCGGTGGGTGAGAGTTTCCACTGCCGGACGGGGTCGACCTGGCGGATGGTGAACCGGGTGCGCTGCTCGGATTGAGTGACCGAGAACCACAGCTTGGTCAGGCTGATGCCGTCATTGACCAGCATCTGCTCGAACAACGGGGCCTGGCGGATGAATTCGGCGTGCTGCTTGGGCGAGCAGTAGCCCATCACGCGTTCCACGCCCGCACGGTTGTACCAGGAGCGGTCGAACAGCACGATCTCACCGGCGGCCGGCAGATGCTGTACGTAGCGCTGGAAGTACCACTGCGTGCGTTCTTTCTCGGTCGGCTTCTCCAGCGCGACGACACGGGCACCACGGGGATTCAGATGCTCCATGAACCGCTTGATGGTGCCGCCCTTGCCAGCCGCGTCGCGCCCCTCGAACACGATGACGTGCCGCAGCCCGTTGCCCTGGCTCCACTTCTGCAGCTTCAGCAGTTCGATCTGCAGCAGTCGCTTCTGCTCTTCGTACTCCCGGCGCGACATCCGATCGGAGTACGGGTAGTTCTCCCGCCAGGTATCGACCACTTCGCCGCTGGGCTCCAGCAACAGCACGGGGTCGTCATCGTCGTCGTCGCGGACGGTGTAGCCGGTGGTGTCCAGAGTCACCGGCCGACGGTATCCACCCCGGCGAACATGAAGGTGTCGCCGGGGTGAACGCCTGGTATGTCCCTACTTGGCCTTACGACGCGGGCGCGCCAGAGCCATCTTGGTCAGCAGCTTGTTCATCCGGGCGATCGCCTTCTCGGAGTTGTTGTAGTAGCTGCCGCCTGCGCCGACGCTGGTGCGCGGCACCACGACGGTCTCCTGCTTGCAGAACTTGCGTACACCGTCGAGGCCGCCGAAGCGCGCGCCGATGCCGGAAGTCTTCCAGCCTCCCATGGGCGCAGTGGTGCACATCAGGTTGGAGATGACGTCGTTGACATTGACCGCGCCGCAATCCAGCTGCAGTGCAACCGCTTTGGCCCGGTCGACATCCTTGGAGAACACCGAGGCGCTCAGCCCGTACGGGCTGTCGTTGGCCAGCCGGATGGCCTCCTCGACCGAGGACACCTTCATGATCGGCAGGGTCGGCCCGAAGGTCTCCTCCGTCATACAGGCCATCGAGTGGTCGACGTCGACGAGCACGGTGGGCTCGAAGAAGCTGCCCCCGCCTTCGGGACGCTTGCCACCGGTGAGTGCCTTGGCGCCGGCGGCGACGGCCTCGTTGACGTGCCGTTCGGTGATCGCGACCTGGCTGTCGTCGATCTGGGAGCCGAAGTGGTAGCCCTCGCCGGTGCCCATCTTGAGGTTCTCGACGGCTCTCACGGTGGCCGCGACGAACTGGTCGTAGACCGGCTCGAGCGCATACACGCGCTCGACCGATACGCAGGTCTGGCCTGCGTTGAACATCGCACCCCACACCGCGGCGTTGGCGGCCAGCTCGACGTCGGCGTCCTCGAGCACGATCATCGGGTCCTTGCCGCCCAGCTCCAGGCTCACCGGGGTGAGCCGACGCGCGGCGCGCTCCATGACCTTGGCTCCGGTGGCGCTGGAACCGGTGAACTGGATGTAGTCGGAGTTGTCGATGACGGCCTCGGACACCGCGCGGGCACCCTGAGCGAGGGCGAACACCTCGGGGGCGCCGGAATCCAGCCAGCCGCGCAGCAGCACCTCGGCGGTCAGCGGCGTGCGCTCAGACGGTTTGAGCAGCACTGCGCATCCGGCGGCCAGGGCGCCGATGGCGTCCATCATGGCGTTGGCCACGGGGTAGTTCCACGGCGCGATGATCCCGACGACGGGACGCGGCCGGTAATGGACCGCGATCTTTTTGATCGACATGACGGGCAACGCCGCCGGCCGGGAATCCGGCGCCATCGCCTCCTCGACCACCTTGATGTAGTACGAGAGGATCATGATCAGCAGCGGGACCTCTTGCGCGGCGTCCATGGCCGACTTGCCGGTCTCGGCGATCAGGAGTTTCTCGATCTCGTCGCGGTGGTCCCCCAGCCACACCGCGTAGCGGGCAAGGACCTTGGCGCGGCCCTTGGCTCCGCGGGCTTCCCACTCCTTCTGAGCCTCCCGCAGCCCGGCCACGATGCGCGGCACATCGGCGGCATCGGTCCAGGTCACCTGGCCGGCGACGGCGCCGGTCGCGGGATTGTGAATAGTGCCGGTACCCGTGAACTCTGCGGTCCGAGCTACATCTGGCGTCGCTGTCATGAGGCCTATGTTAATCACCGTTTGTGACGCACGTCGCAACGGGGTTGACACCTGTCAAGTCCGAGTCGGGCGGCGCTGCGCCCAGATCAACGGAATGGTCGCTCCGCGGCTGCGCGAGCGACCATCTCGTTGGTTTCGAGGGGAATTACCCAGAGCGCGGCGACCCCTCAACGCCGCGCACTGCGCCACCACTGTTTCAGTCGTCAGAGCCCTTCGACTCCGCCTTCTTCGGGCTGAGCTTCTTGGCGGTCTTGTCGGCCGCTTCCCGCATCTTCTTGACAACCCTGTCGACGTTCGCCTTGGCCCTGTCGGTGCGCCGCTGCGCCTTGTCCCTGGCGTTGTCGAGTTGAGCGTTGAGGCTGGTGACATGGGGCTTGAGGTTGTTCACCTTCGAGTCCGTGTCAGGCTTGTCGGATTCCTCGCTCGCGGCCGACAGCGACCGGGTGCGGTTGAGGTTGTTGGTGATCACGTTGCCGGTGCTGTCCACCTTGTCGCGGACGCCGAGCACGTTGGCGGCGGCGATCCGCACGGAGTCGCGGGCACCGATCAGCTGCTTGTTGCGGAACTGCATGAGCGCGCCGTCACCGGTCGGGTCCGTCGGGTCGTGGTTGGTGCCGCCGCCGAGTGAAGCGGGAAGCGCTTCGGCAAGCCCCTCGATGGCCGGATCCGCAACCCACATCGGAGCGTCGATGTATTCCTTCACCGCCTTGTACACCGCAAGGTTGTCGCCGGAGGCCATCGCCTGCGCGACCGCCACCAGTCCGACGGTCCCGAGGACGACGCTGTTGACGCCCCGGAGCGCCGACTCCTGCAGGCCCGCCGCAAGCGCCGCGGTGTAATTCTCGTTGGGCCACGGCTTGTCGACTTCGAGCACTTGGGCGAACTGAGCGTTGACGGCGTCGCGCAGGCCCAGGAGCTCGTTGTTGCGGAACTGCATGAACGCGCCGTCGCCGTCAGTGGTGTTGGTGACATGGTCCGAACCGCCGCCGAACTCGTCCGGCAGGGTGATCGCGATGGCCTCGATCAGCGGATCGGCGACGTAGACGGGCGAATCGACGATCTGGCGGATTTGGGAGAACAGCCGCTCGTTGTCGCCGCCCGCGAGCTGGGCGGCAAGGACGAAGGGAGTGAGCGGGGCCTGCACGAACTGGTCGATCAGGCGCTCACCGGCGATGATCGTCAGAGCGATCTGATCCTTGTCCTTGAAGCTGGCCATCAGCGCGGCCTGGGCGTCGACGACGCGGGGCGGAGCTGCTGTGGACGACGCGACCGGGCTGATCGCGACGACGCCGGCGGTGGCGACGGCGACGCATGCAGTGAGACCGCTCGAGACGCGGCTGCTCACACGACTGTTCATAGATGAAATCCCCTCGATGACTTGCTATTTGGGCTGACCGATTGCTCGGCACCCGCCGAAATTTACGCTGCATTAATCAAGATCTCAGCTTTTTCTCAGGCGGGATTTGAAGGTCGTTGCATATGCAAATATCCAGCGGGCCCGCGTCGTTGCCGCGAAAACCGGAACGTAGCCATCGAGGCTGCTCGCGTCGCCTGACGAAGTTTGCTGGAGCGCGGTCTCAGGAGTGAAAGTCTTGCGGCATGCAACGCCGGTCACCGATCACCCGCCCCGAACCATCAACGGGTACTTGATGGTTGATTGATCATGAAACGACACCGGGGAGATCAGGAGCAGCGGGACACCTGAAGACCCGTCACGAAGTGTTGCCATCGAACAATTCGTCCGGAACGGACACGTGATCGCTCAGCGAAGTTCGGGCGAGGCGCTGTCGCGCCGGCCATGCCGCGCATCGCGGGCGAATATCGCGGCGAGGCATACCACCGAGGTGCCCAGCAGCACGCCGCCGACGGTGTCGGTGAAGTAGTGGAAGGTCATCGACAGGCCGAAGATGCCGAGTAGGACGAGGCTGATCGCGACGGCCGCGGCCCACAGGCTCAAGCCCGTCACCAGGACGAGCAGGGCCGCGACCGTCACGAGGAACGTCGTGTGACCGCTGGGGTAGGCCAGCGCGCCACCCTTCTCCCTACCGAAGATCGGCTTGATCCCGCGCACGATTGTGATCGCCACCAACGGGCTGATCACCATGGCCAGCGCCAGCCGTTTTCGGTGTTGCCGCAGGGCCACGACGATGCCGACGAGCAACGCGACGGCCCCCAGCACCGGCTTACTGAACACCAGGAAGACGTCGCGATAGGGACCGAGCTCAACCCCGACCTGCTGAAACCAGTCGTCGATCGGCGCCGGCCCCGTCCGTACCGCCCAGCCCAACAACACCATGGCGGTAAGGCCGACCACCGGCCACCACCGGGAGATCAAGGGATGATGCCGCGCAGATAAGCAGCCTGGCCCAGATGCTGGGCGCAATCGTCGATGATGCTGACCAGCCGGGCACTGGCCGTCACCGGCGGATTCCACCGGGTGTCGACGATGCGGCCCAGCTCGGAGGCGGTCACCCCGGCGATGTAGGCCAACGTCACCTTGTGCACCGCCAGGTAATACCCCGCCAGCAGCTCAGCCGGGGCGTGCACCTTCGCAACGTCGGAGGGGGTGTGGCCGTAGCCGATGTCCTCGGCCGGCAGATCGAGGCCGAACCGGTCCTTCCAGCCGTCCCGCGTCCACACTTGCTCGATGCCCGCGATATCGCACAACTGCAGGTCCTGGCAGCGTGCGCTGTGCCAGACCAGCCAGGCGATGCTGTTGGCCTCCGGGGTCGGCCGGTAACTCGACACCTCTTCGGTCAGGCCGTCGGTGAGATCGTCGACATGCTCGATGAGCCGGGTGAACGCGTCGCGCAGCAATTCGCGGACGGCGTCGGAACCAGCGTCGGAATCAGCGGCACTCATGGCATCGACGCTACTCGCGAACCGGCCCGGCACGGGTCCGACTACGATCACGGGCATGCCGTTGAATGCCGGTGACGTGTTCGCCGGGTACACGATTCAACGTCTACTCGGCTCAGGCGGCATGGGCGAGGTGTATCTGGCCCAGCATCCGCGGCTCCCGCGGCAGGACGCGCTGAAGATCATGCCGGCCTCGCTGACCGGTGACGCCCAGTACCGCGACCGGTTCAATCGTGAAGCCGACATCGCCGCCACCCTCTGGCATCCCCATATCGTCGGCCTGCACGACCGCGGCGAGTACGAGGGCCAGTTGTGGATCGCGATGGACTACGTCGACGGCACCGACGCCGCCCGATATGTGCGTGAGCGACATCCCGGCGGGATGCCGCTGTCAGAGGCGGTCGAGATCATCGCCGCCATCGCCGAGGCCCTCGACTACGCCCACGAACGCAATCTGCTGCACCGCGATGTGAAGCCCGCGAACATCCTGCTGACCGGGCCGGAAGTGGCGCGCCGCCGAATCCTGTTGGCCGACTTCGGTGTCGCCCGCCGTATCGACGACATCAGCGGGATCACCGCTACGAACATGGCCGTCGGCTCGATGGCCTACTCCGCTCCCGAGCAGCTCCTGGGGCAGCCGATGGATGGGCGGGCCGACCAATACGCCTTGGCGGCCAGTGCCTTTCAGCTCCTGGCTGGGCACTCGCCGTTCCACCACTCCAACCCGGCCGTGGTGATCAGCAAGCAACTCAACGAGCTTCCGCCCAGCCTGCGGACCGAACGTCCTGAACTGGCATACCTCGATGAGGTGATGTTCAAGGGCATGGCCAAGGATCGCGCGGGCCGCTACCCGCGGTGCAGCGACTTCGCGAAGGCACTGGCCAAGGCCCAGCCGACGGCCACGGTCACCCCGGCTCAGCCGACGCCACAGCAGGTCTCGCCGCACCCGGTGTCCTCCGAGCCGCCCCGGGTGATCACGGCCCCGGCCTTCACGACGCCCACCCAACCGGTGGTCAGCACCCCGCACACCTCCCCTCACTGGTCGGGGCCGAGCCCGATCCCCCAGCCTCGCAGCCCCCAGAAGACCAGCGCGGCAAGGGTTGTGGTGCCGACTGTGCTGGCGGTGCTGCTGGTGTGCGCCATCGGTTTCGCGATCAGCCAGTTCGTCCGCGACACCCCGGCGGCACGGACCACCCCGTCATGGCAGCCGTACGTGGACGCCGCCCAGACCTTCGCGCTGCACACCGTCACGGTGAGCGCGGACACCGTCGACACCGATCTGGCGATGATCATGGACGGAGCCACCGACGAGTTCCGCGCCGACCTGCAGAACCAGGCCCCGCAGATCAAAAAGAAGGCCAAAGATCTGGGCGTCAAGACCGACGGAACTGTCACCGGGGCCGGCGTCGAATCGTTGTTCTCCGACGAGGCGGTCGTGCTCGTCACCGTCGACACCAAGGTCACCGTCACCAGCAATCGGGTCGGCGTGGTCTCGCTGCAACGGGTCAGGGTCACCGTTGAGCACGTCGACGGCAGCTACAAGGCCTCGAAGCTGGAGTTCGTGAACTTATGAGCACACGCACACGAGGCTGGACGTGGTCGGTCGTCGCGCTGGTGGTGGGAATCGTCATCGCCGGCAGCCTGGGCTTCTGGCAGATGTCGGTGAAGAACACTCCGGCGCCGGTGCCGATCGCCGACAACGACCAGGCGCGCGAGCAGGTCACCGATTTCGTGAAGAGCAACGTGGGCAAGATGCTGAGCTTCACCCCGACGCTCAGCCGCGGCGAGATCGACGCGGTCACCGAACTGCTGACCGGCACCGCCGTCGACGAATACCGGAAGACCATCCGCGCCAAGGCCGACAACGTCACCCAGAGGGCGTCGGTCCGCAATACCGGCGTCGAATCACTGACAGCCGACGAGGCCAAAGTGGTGGCCTTCGTCGACCAGCAATCCGAGTCCGCCGGTGGCGGCCCGTCGACCAAGGACGCGTTGGCCTACCGGGTCAGTCTGACCCGGGTCGACGGCGACTGGCGGATCTCGGAACTGGAGCAGCTCTAGGTTCTACTGCGGCGCAGCCCCGTGGAACACCGCCTCGACGTTGTTTCCGTCGGGATCGCGGACGAAGGCTCCGAAGTAGCCCGGGTGGTATTCGGGCCACAGCCGCGGCGCGTGCAACGACTCGGCCCCCAGGCTCAGCGCCGTGTCGTAGAACGCCTGCACGGCGTCGGCGTCAGCGGCGTGGAACGCCACGTGGATTTCCCGGTTGGGCCCGCCGGCATCGCCCGCACTGGCATCGGCAATCCAGAAGTCGGGCTTGCCCTCACTGCCGTAGCCGATGGCGACCTGGTAGTCCATCTGCCGGCTGTACCCGAGTACGCCAAGCACAGAGTCGTAGAACTCCTTCGATTTTGCCCAGTCGGTGCAGTTGATTCCGAAGTGATCGATCACCGGTCGATCCTTGCACCCGGCACCGACATTCCGACGCCTGTTCCGAGATCGGCCGCGGCGTCGTACGTTAGTTAGGTGACCTACGACTTGTGCATCCGGGGCGGCACCATCGTCGACGGCCTCGGCGGTGAACCGTACGTGGGCGACGTCGCGGTGCGCGACGGCGTCATCGTCGAAATCGGCACCGTGGCCGGGACCGCCGAACGCGAGATCGACGCCACCGGGCTGTTGGTCACGCCCGGTTTCGTCGACCTGCACACGCACTACGACGGCCAGGCGATCTGGTCCGATCGGCTCACCCCGTCGTCGGCGCACGGCGTCACCACAGCCGTGATGGGCAACTGCGGCGTCGGGTTCGCGCCCTGCCGTCCCGACGATCACGACGTGCTCGTCGACGTGATGGCCGGTGTCGAGGACATCCCCGGCGTCGTCATGGTCGACGGGCTGCCGTGGACGTGGGAGACGTTCCCGGAATTCCTCGACGCGCTGGGCTCTCGCCGGCTCGATATCGATGTGGCGGCGTTCCTGCCGCATTCCCCGCTGCGGGTGTACGTGATGGGCCAGCGTGGCGTGGATCGAGAACCGGCCACCACAGAGGATCTGGCGCTGATGCGCAAGCTCGCCGCCGAGGCGGTCAACTGCGGGGCGCTGGGATTCGCCTCGTCGAGGCTCACGATCCACAAGACCGAGAGCGGCAAACCGATTCCCAGTTACGACGCCGGGTACGCCGAGATCGAGGCGATCGCCCGAGGCGTCGACGACGCCGGCGGCGGCCTGATCCAGTTCGTGCCGGACCTGGTCGCGGGTGACTACGAGCCTGCGCTACAGACGGTGTTCGACGTGGCCGCCGACGTCGGACTTCCCGTCACCTTCACGCTGGCGATCGGCAATGCCGGCCCGGCGTTCTTCGAGGACGCACTGCGCATGGTGGAGAAGGCCAACACCGACGGGGGCAACATCACCGCGCAGATCTTCCCGCGCCCGATCGGGCTGGTGCTCGGCCTCGAACTGTCCGGCAACCCGTTCGTGCTCTACCCGAGCTACCGCGAGATCGCCCACCTGCCGCTCGCAGAGCGCGTGGCCGAGATGCGGAAACCCGAAGTACGCCAACGGATTCTGACCGATTCTCCGGCCAGCGACGGACATCCGTTGATGTTCGCCGTGCAAGCCTGGGACTACATGTACCCGCTGGGTGAGCAGCCCGACTACGAGCCCGACCCGTCGAACTCCATCGGCGCGCGGGCTCGCGCCCGCGGTGTCGACCCCCTCGAGGAGGCCTACGACCGCCTGCTCGACGATGACGGCCACGCCATGCTGCTGGTCACGCTGGCCAATTTCCGGGACAACTCTCTGGACACCGTCGCCGAGTTGATCCGCCGCGACGACGTGGTGCTGGGTCTCGGTGACGGTGGAGCGCATTACGGCATGATCTGCGACGCCAGCTTCCCCACCTATCTGCTCACCCACTGGGTGCGGGACCGCGGCAAGGGCATGTTGAGCGTCGCAGACGCCGTCCGGGAATTGACCTCGACGCCGGCTCGCGTCGCCGGGCTGGCCGATCGCGGCCGAATCGCGTTGGGCTACAAGGCCGATCTGAACGTCATCGACCATGCGGCGCTGCGGCTGCAGCGGCCCGTCGTCGCCTACGACCTACCCGGAGGCGGACGCCGCCTCGACCAGACCGCCGACGGCTACGTCGCGACCGTGGTCTCCGGTGTGGTCATCGCCGAGAACGGCGTGCCGACCGACGCGCGGCCCGGCCGGCTCGTGCGCGGACGCCGATCTGCACCGGTCTGACAGGTCGGGCACCCCGCGCCGTCAACCGGCCTATTCTCACGTCATGAGCGTGAAAGTGGACCTCAACCAGCTGGCCGACAAGCTGGCGGACTACACGTTCGCCTACCTCGTCACGGTCGATGACAACTACCACGCGCACACCGTCGCGGTGGAGCCTCACCTGGTCAACGGCGTCATCCACGTCGGGCCGGTCGGCGGGCACACCCGCAGAAACCTGGCCTCGCACGACAGCGCCACGCTGGTCTGTCCGCCGCGTACGCCCGGCGGCTACTCGCTGATCGTCGACGGGCGAGGGCAGGCCGGCGCGACGGAGGATGAAGCGCATCAGATCGTCCCCAGCCGCGCGGTGTTGCATCGCAAAGCGGCGAAGCCCGGGCCGCCCGGCCAGTGCGAGAGCGATTGCATCGTGTTGTCGGAGAACTGACGCGCAGCGGGAGAATCACGCCTCACGTCGCCACACGTGCGATGGGAGAATGACCGCGTGCACGAAACGCGAGTGGTCGTGGCCGATGACGATGTGTTGCTCAGGGAAGGACTTGCCAGTCTGCTCGAGCGCGCTGGCTTACAGGTCGAAGGGCAAGCGGGTGACGCCGAGCAGCTCGTCAATCTCGTGCACGACCTGAAACCTCAGTTGGCGATCGTCGACATCAGGATGCCGCCCACCCACACCAGCGAAGGTCTCGATGCGGCGAAACTGGTGCGCCAGAAATATCCCGATACCGCCATCTTGGTGCTGTCGGCTCACGTCGACGTCGAACATGCGGTGGAACTGCTGGCCGGCGGCCACAGCGTGGGCTATCTGCTGAAGAGCCGCGTCACCGATGTCGATGACTTCATCGACACGGTCCAGCGAATAGCCAACGGCGCGTCCGTCGTCGATCCGGCGCTGGTGCAGGAACTGATCTCAGCCCAACGCCGCGACGATCCGCTCGCCGCGCTCAGCGCGCGTGAACGGGAAGTGTTGGGGCTGATGGCCGAAGGGCTGTCCAACTCCGGTATCGGGCGGCGGTTGTGGGTCACCGAGGGCACGGTGGAAAAGCATGTCCGCAGCATCTTGACGAAGCTGAACCTGCCCGAGACCGGTGACGATCACCGACGGGTGCGCGCCGTCATCACGTACCTGGAAGCTCGCTGAGGAACTCCCGGATGGCGGCGGCAGACAGCCTCATCTTCGGCAGAAACCCCAACGCCGGGCTGGCGGCGGTGAGATCGGCGAAGTCCTCTTGGTCGTGCGTGGAGATCATGATGACCGCCGGGCAGGGTGACATCTGGCGATGGATTTCCTCGGCGATGTCGAAACCGTTCTCAGCCCCGAGATCCACGTCGACGAGCACGATGTCCGGCCGCAGGGTACGGGTGAACTCAAGCGCCTCGGCACCGGTTCCTGCCGCCGCGATGACATCGATCCCCGCGCCCGCCAATATGCTGCGTGCGGCGTCACCGAACGCAGCGCTGTCGTCGACGATCAGACAGCGCATGGCGTCTCCATCACGCTTCGCACCACTCGAGAGTGACAGGTCCAGCCACCAATCGACATTGCTGCTACCCGGAAAAGATCTGCTGAGGTGACCACCGAACCGTCCTCGACGGCCGACAAGATCCCGTCCGGTCGCCCCGGACGCGAACGTTTGCTGGCCGTCCTGCTGCGCCCCACCACCCCACCGGTGCGGTGGGGAATCGTCACGGGCGCGGTACTCATCGGACTGGAATTCGCAGTCGTCAGTCAGCTGAAGCGGATTTCGCCGGACAACGCATTCGGCGCGGTGTTCCTGTTCGGGGTACTGGTGGTGTCGGCCGGGTGGGGGTTCCGCCTTGCCACCGCAATGTCGATCGCGAGCACGTTGGCCTACGTCTACTTTCACGTCAGCGAGGGGCAGGGCAGCCCGGCACCTGCCATCGCCGTCTTCCTGACCTTGGCGCTATTGACGAATCTCCTTGTCGGGCAGGCCCGTTTGCGTGCTGTCGAGTCCGAACAACGTCGCCGGGAAGCCGATGAGGCCGCAGAGCTTGCCCGCACGATGCTGCGAGGTGCGGCGGCTCTGCGCCACGTCGCCACGTTGGTCGCCCGCCGGGTCGAACCCGCCGATCTCTACCAGGTCGTCGTGGACGAACTCGTACGCGGCCTCGACATCGACGACGCCACCTTGCTCCGGTATGAATCCGATTCTCACGCAGTCGTCCTGGCGTCACGGAAGCAGGATTCCCACGCCCACCGCCTGCCCACCGGAGAGCGGTTCGGGCTGGACGAGGACACTGTGGTCGGCCGCATCGCCCGGTCCGGGGCGCCGGCACGGGTGACGAGGTACCGGCACCACGGCAGTGCGGGCGCGGCCCGCCTGCACGACCTCGGCATACATTCGGGGGCCGGGGCGCCGATCCTGGTCGGCGATCGCATTTGGGGCGCCCTCATCGCGGGCTGCGTCAGCTCCGAACCGCTGCCCGAGGACACCGAAGTGCGGGTCACCGACTTCGCCGACCTGGTCGCCACCGCGATCTACAACGCAGAGACCCGGGCAGAGCTGACCGCGTCACGGGCACGCATCGTCGCGGCCGCCGACCAGGCCAGGCGTGGTTTTGAGCGCGATCTCCATGACGGAGCGCAGCAGCGCATCGTGGCGCTGGGCCTCGAACTCCGGGCTATCGAAGCCGCGCTGCCGCATGACGCAGCACTTCGGCCCCGAATGGGCGCCCTTGTAGATTCTCTTTCCAACCTGCACACCGACCTGCAAGAACTGTCTCGGGGCCTGCACCCGGCTGTGCTGTCCCGAGGCGGTCTCGCGGCCGCGCTCAAGACCCTTGCCCGGCGATCACCGGTGCCGGTCAGCCTGACCGTCGAGCTGGTCGGCCGGATGGCCGAATCGATCGAAGTGGCCGGCTATTACCTGGTTGCCGAGTCCCTGACCAATACCGCCAAGTACGCCCATGCCAACGAGGTGGGCGTGCACGTGAGGGCCGACGAGGCCACCTTGCACATCGAGGTCAGCGACGACGGTGTCGGCGGTGCGAACCCGGCCGCTGGTTCGGGGCTGATCGGTTTGAAGGACCGCGTGGAAGCGCTGTCCGGACATTTCGAGGTGACCAGTCCGACCGGTGCCGGAACCACCGTCACCGCGCGTATCCCATTGTCCGGTGCGGTCAGGCCGTGGCCGGCGGGTCGACAGGGTTGATGCGGTCGACCACGAGCGGATCAACCGGGGTGAACGGGAATTCGGGCAGGTCGTCGATGTGGGTGTCGAATGCGGCGGCCAGGACCTCTCGTGAATACGCACTGGCCGAGGCCTTGTAGCCGATGTCTGCGGGAAACGGCTGATCGAAGAAGATCAGGAAGTGCCAGTCATCAGCCCCGATATTCTCGATGTGATGCGGATAGGCAGCCGGGATGAAGTACATGTCACCGGCGGTCAATGTCCAGGTATCAAGGGCAGCATCGGGATTCATCACCGTCATGCGGGCTTCGCCCTGTTGGACATAGCCCATCTCACCGGTGACCGGGTGCCAGTGAGGTTCGCGCATACCGTCTTCGGTGATGCGCAGTGAGTACATCGAGATGTTCTTCAGCGCCGGCCAGAACTGATCGCGGGCAAAGCGGGCGTTGCCGCTGACGTAATTGAGTCCCGGCGCCTGGGCCTCGACGTCGAACTTGTGCGGGTCGTCGAAATACGCCGAGGCGGGGATTTCCGCGGCTCCGACGCGGCCCGCCAACTTGTGGTCGGTTGTGGTGCGGCGGATCTTCGCCATATCAGCCGACGGCAGGTCGTAGGTGTTGCCCAGCACGGCATCGGTGAACGCCCCGAACGTCGCACCCAACCCGAAATCCTCGGGACGTTCGTTGCGGAACGCGATGATGAACTCCGCGACGTCGGTGCCGATGTTCTCGATGTGGTGCAGCGCACCGGAATCGATGTGAAACATCTGCCCGGCGGTAACGATGAAGCTGGCGAAGCGGCTGTGATTGTCGAGCACCGACACCAACGCGGTGCCGGCGACGCAGTAGGTGAGCTCGTTCGCGTTGGCGTGCCAATGCGGGGTGCGCATCGCCCCGGGGTTCAACAGCACCCGCTTGATCGAGAGATTTTTCAGGATGGGGAGGTTGTCGGCCGTCACCCGTCGCATGGATCCGAACTCGTTCTCCTCGACGATCTCGCCCGTGAGCAGGGAGCCGGCGTGGCTGGTGTGGCCCGAGAGTGTGGTCATGTTGAACCTCCTGCGATGTCGTATACGGCTAACACTGGTACGCGTGGAGGCTGCTGTCATGCACGCTAGCGGCCAACGTGGGAACCGTCAGCGGTAGCTCCCGCCTTCCGGCTAGCCGGTAGTCCGGGTTGTGAAATCACCAAACGACTTGAGCGGCCACAGAAACGAAAAACCCCGGCGCGCCAAGCGCACCGGGGCTTTCCCGTAAAGAGCAGGACTCTTAGAAGTCCATACCGCCCATGCCACCGGTCGGGTCGGCCGCGGGGGCCGCCTTCTCCGGCTTGTCGGCGACGACGGCCTCGGTGGTGAGGAACAGCGCCGCGATGGACGCCGCGTTCTGCAGCGCCGAGCGGGTGACCTTCACCGGGTCGGCAACGCCGGCCTTGAGCAGGTCCTCGTACTCACCGGTGGCGGCGTTCAGGCCGGTGCCGGCGGGCGAGTTGGTGACCTTCTCGGCGACAACGCCGGGCTCGAGCCCACCGTTGAAGGCGATCTGCTTCAGCGGAGCCGACAGCGCCACGCGGACGATGTTGGCGCCGGTGGCCTCGTCACCGGTGAGCTGCAGCTCCTCCAGCGACGGAGCCGACTGCAGCAGGGCGACGCCGCCACCGGCGACGATGCCCTCTTCGACGGCAGCCTTCGCGTTGCGGACGGCGTCCTCGATGCGGTGCTTGCGCTCCTTGAGCTCCACCTCGGTGGCAGCGCCGGCCTTGATCACCGCAACACCGCCGGCCAGCTTGGCCAGGCGCTCCTGCAGCTTCTCGCGGTCGTAGTCGGAGTCGCTGTTCTCGATCTCGGCACGGATCTGAGCCACCCGGCCGGCGATGGCGTCGCTGTCGCCGGCGCCCTCGACGATGGTGGTCTCGTCCTTGGTGACGACGACCTTGCGGGCGGTGCCCAGCAGCGCGACATCGGCGGTCTCCAGCGAGAGGCCGACCTCTTCGCTGATGACCTGGCCACCGGTGAGGATGGCGATGTCCTGCAGCATGGCCTTGCGGCGGTCACCGAAGCCCGGGGCCTTGACGGCGACGGACTTGAAGGTGCCACGGATCTTGTTGACCACCAGGGTCGACAGGGCTTCGCCCTCGACGTCCTCGGCGATGATCAGCAGCGGCTTGCCGGACTGGATGACCTTCTCCAGCAGCGGCAGCAGGTCCTTGACGGTCGAGACCTTGGAGCTGACCAGCAGGATGTAGGGATCCTCCAGGACGGCTTCCTGACGCTCGGCGTCGGTCACGAAGTAGCCCGAGATGTAGCCCTTGTCGAAGCGCATACCCTCGGTGAGCTCCAGCTGCAGGCCGAAGGTGTTGCTCTCCTCGACGGTGATGACACCCTCGTTGCCGACCTTGTCCATGGCCTCGGCGATCAGGTCACCGATGGACTGGTCACCGGCGGAGATACCGGCGGTGGCAGCGATCTGCTCCTTGGTCTCCACCTCCTTGGCGCTCTTCAGCAGCGTCTCGGTGACCTTCTCGACGGCCTTCTCGATGCCGCGCTTCAGGCCGAGCGGGTTGGCGCCGGCAGCGACGTTGCGCAGACCTTCACGAACCAGGGCCTGTGCCAGAACGGTGGCGGTGGTGGTGCCGTCGCCCGCGACGTCGTCGGTCTTCTTGGCGACCTCTTTGACGAGCTCAGCGCCGATCTTCTCGTACGGGTCCTCCAGCTCGATCTCCTTGGCGATGGACACACCATCGTTGGTGATCGTGGGGGCGCCCCACTTCTTCTCCAGGACGACGTTGCGACCCTTGGGGCCCAGCGTCACCTTTACCGCGTCGGCGAGGCTGTTCAGGCCCCGCTCAAGGCCGCGACGGGCCTCTTCGTCATACGCAATTGTCTTAGCCATTGCGAAGTGATTCCTCCGGATAGGGGATCGCACGTTGTGTGGTCAGGTTCAGTGCCCGCGACGGACGGCGTGGGTGTGCTCCCGCAGGTGCGGCCCCTGCCTCACCGGCCCGACCTAGCACTCACTGATCGAGAGTGCCAACTGCATTCTTAGCACTCGACCATGGCGAGTGCAAGGTTTGGGGCGCCGCTTCGGTGCCTGAGCTACGCCGGTGGCGAAACCCACATGGGCCACCCTGTCGCGCATCGACGAGGCATCACCGATTTCCACGTCAGGGCCGTTCCCGGCGCATCCCGGCGACCCCGGGGCAGAAAGCGGTGGCGCCCCGCCCGCCGACGGCAAATTCTCGCGCTGGGGCGGCCCGGCGCTGTGGCAGAGTTCTGGCCCGAGGGGGTTGCCGAGTGAGCGACGTGACGGACAGCGCCGACGACGAACGTGAGTCCACAGTGACGCGGGCGGGCCGGTTGGCCATCGCACTGGCCATCGGTATGACGGTGGGAGCTGTTGGGCTGGCGGGCTATGCCTATGTGGCGCGGGTCCCGGCCGGGCAAACCGCGTCCTATCTGGCTCCGGCGGGCCACCTTCTTCTGGTCTCGTTGATCGGCGTGTTGATCGCCGCAGCGGTCACCGGTTGGCTCTGCGCCCGGGCCCTCGCCGGCCTCGACACTGCCGGGCATGCCTCGCTGCTGCTCGCTGCGATCGTCGCCGTCGCGGCCTACGGGCTCCTCGCCGCCAAGTCCTCGCAACTGACCTTGCTGATCTCGGGTCCCGGAGCGCGCCCGGTCATCGCGATCGCCCAGGTGTCCTGGGTGGTACTCGCCTGCGCGGCTCTGCTGCTGCTCGCCGGTACCACATCCGGGTCTCCGGGCCCTGTACGCAGGCCGGGTCGTGTGGCGGTCGGCGCGCTGGCGGTCACCGGCGTCGTCCTGGCTGCCGTGGCCGGCGTTGTCGTCACATCTCTCAGCCCGGTCGGAGTGTCCACGGCCACCACGGCCAAGCGCGGGGCCATCCCCGCCGTACCGACGTCAGTCGGCGCACAGGTGGCCTACACCGTCAAGCTCGACTCAACGGTCGTGCTGCCGGCCGGACCCGGTTTCGTCAGTACCAATGCCGGGGCCGTCGTCGCCTTCGACGGGACGACCGGTGCACAGCGCTGGCGCGTGCCGACGGCCGACCTGCCCGAGCGCTGTGGCGACGTGTCGCTGTGGTCGACCGGTATCGGCGACGACGCGGTCGTGGTGGTCCAGTGCACCCGCCCGCCGAATACTGCCGATCCCGACAGGTATTCATCCGACCGCGATGACTACGTCGCATTTCTGCTCGGCCTCGATGCCATGACAGGCGAACAGCTGTGGGTGAACGACACGAACTGGCACGTGCAGGGTCGCGCGCAGGCCAGTGACGTGCTGGCAGTGGTCAGCCCCAGCCAGATCGGCGCGCTCGACGCACGGATCGGAAAGACGTTGTGGACCAAGGACCGTCCGGATGATGACTGCAGCCGCAGCCGTTATGACGTCGTCGACTCCAAGTTGATCTTCGTCGATGCGTGCGGCGACGCGATGCACATCTACGACGCGGATTCAGAAGCCACGATCGACCTCACCGAACAGCCCGGCTTCCCGTCGGGTGATGTGACCACGGATCTACTGGCGGCAGACGGAAGCGTGGCCGTCGTCTACGCCAACGAATTCTCCAGTATCGACGGTGTCCTGCTGTCCGTGGATGTGCAGACCAAAGCGGTGCAGGCCACGCCCCAACCGTACGTGCGCACCGCGAACGCCGGAAGCCTGCTGCCCGGGCCGGTTGTCGAAATCCGCACAGACAGCGGGGCAAACACGGTCACCCTGTATGTGCCCGCAGAGCGACGGGCCGTGCCGGTGACGGGCCTGGGCATGTCCGTGGATCCCGGGGCGCTGCGATGGGCGCGGGTGGGCGACGAGTTCGTGACGGCCGCCGCCTATCAGAGCGACTCCGACGAGGTGCTCGCCACCGTGCCGGTGACGGGTGGGCAGGCCACACTCAAACCGCATCCTTGCCACCGTGAGGCGAGCGTAGTACCGGTGCCTGGTGCGGTTCTGACGCTGTGCCCCAACCGTTCCGGCAGCGGCAATATCAGCGGCTACGACGTTCTCGGCTTGCGCTGAGGCGTTACCACACCGCCAGTGGGCTCACCGCACGGCGGCGACGGCATCAGACCTGCCGCATTCCACGAGCACCGCACCGGGCACCAGGGAAACCACGGGGGCGACTTGCATGCGACCTTCGCACGGGTTGAGCAACGTCTGCGTCGGGCCTGACTTGCCGATGATCCGCATCGGTACCGGATCGCGCTCCGATCCGACGCGCATCGGCGCGAGCGGGGCATCAGGTAGCAATGTCAGCCACTGGTCCCCGACCCGCGCCATGGCTCCCCAGCCCTGTTCGCGGCCCTGCCACGCCAACAACAAGCCGGTGTCCACTGTCTCGCCGTCGCGTAGATCATGGATCGAAACCGGTTGCAGCTCTTCATGATTGTCACTTGTAGGCACCAGCATCAACGAGTCCGGGTCGATGAAGACGGCGTCGTGGCGCTCAGGTAGCCGCACGACTACCCGTCCGGATGCGATATCTATGACCAGCGGCGCGCCCGCCCCGGACACCAACGCACGGTCGCCGGACGTGGCGCCGATCGTCAGGTCAGTGTCGCGTGCACCCGGCTGCATGCCCAGCGAGGCGGCGGTGATCGTCCCGTGTTGCTGCCCGGTCTGGGGATCGAGTACCTGCGCCAGTACATCGGCCCCGTCGCCGCAGGTGTTCATCAGGATGAAGTTCTCGGTGGCACGCATCGACGTCTTGCAATCACGGGCGAACGTCTTGGACCACAACTCATCTCCGGTCCGCACCGCGAAGGCCGTCCACGTCGTACCGCTTACCGGATCCACCTTGCTGGACAACAGCACACTCGATGACAAGGGATAGTCTTCGTCGAACACGTCATGGTCGACGCGAGTCCACAGCAGGGCCCCGGTGGTGGCGTCGAGCGCGATCATCACATCGGTAGGGATGTAGGCCTTCACCAACACGACGCTGTCGGGTCCGGTGCCCGTCGTCCGTAATTCACTGGCGTTGAATCGGGGCACGCTGAAAGTCCAGCGCCGCTGCCCTGTCGCGCCGTCGTATCCCACCACAGTTTCCTGCCGATAGGCCGGGCCATCCTCGACATGAACCCAACCCGCTCCGCCCGGCCGAGAATACGTGGCCAGGGACGACACCTCGGCCCGGTAGGCGACCTGCCCGGTCAGCGTGGTCAGGGCGGGCGGGTCGGTGGGCGCGGCGGTTTCGTTCTGGAAGGGTGACTTTCCGGCCACCGCCATGACAGGAAGAACGAGCGCGACAGCGATGATCACTGCCACTGCCGCCGCGACCCACCGGCTCACCGCAAGGGGGCGGGGTGGGCGATGCGGTCGGTGGTTGCGCTGGGCCAGCGCACACAGAACCGCCAGCACCGCCAGAGCCAGACACGCAAACCACCAAGCCGCGTGGGCGACCGTGGTGATTGCGAACGGACGCAGCGCAAGCTGATCTTCTGTGGCGTCACGAAAGGCCTTGGCGATGGTTCCCCGGCTCTTTGCCATCAACGCCGCGACCACGAGTACGAACAACGCGGGGCTGGAGTAGGCCACGAACTTCGCGCGCCAGCCCGACGTCTGCCGGTACACGCGCCCGACTGCGAGGTACAAGGCCGCCAGCACCACGACGCCGGCAACGACGAAGGTGGTGCGCCAGAGCACCGTCGTGAGCGACGAAAAGTCTTCACCCAACGGCAGTTCCGGCGTTCGTCGCAACCAGCCGAACCCGAGGCATACGACAGAGGCCGCCAGCAGACCCGCCAGCAGGCCCAGCAGTAGCGCGGGTTGGCGGTAGGTGGCCTGAGCGCTTTTCGCGACGCCGTCGCTGTCCCGATCCCCCGAGGTCATCCGCCAAACCTAACCCGCCGACGACGCGGGCTGCGGCAGATGTTCGTCGAGCATCTGTGCGTTGGCCTGCGCTGACTACCCCGCGGCGCGCCCGGTCGGTGAGACGAACTGCCAGCCTGCCGCCTGCATGGCGGGGATCGCATCGGCGAATCCGGCGTGTGTGCCCGACTGCGGATGGTTCATGTGGGCGATCACGATCGAACCGGGGGCGGCGTTCATGACGTTGGCGCGCACGGCGGCAGCCGAGGCCGTCGCACCGTTGTCGGCGTTGACGGTGAATCCCAACGGTTGCTCGCCGAGTTCGTGGACGATCTCGACGGCCACGTCGTCGTAATGCGCGGTGCCGGGGCGAAACCAGATCGGGGGCCGGCCGGTGAGCGCGGTCAGTCGCTGATGATTGCCCCACACCTCGCTGACCACCTCATCGGCCGACCGGGTCCCGCCGATCCCGTAGGCAGAGCGGCCGGTCACCGACAACGGCACATGGCGGGTGCCGTGATTGCCGATCTCGAACAAAGGGTTGGCCGCCAATTGCCGTGCCCGGTCTGGGTTCCGGTCGATCCACCTCGAGTTCAGCATGAGCACCGCCGGTACACCGTTGCGCTGCAAGGTGTCGAGCAGCGCGTCATCGCACGCTCCGTCACACGCGTCGAAGGTCAAGGCGATCTGGCGGCCTGCGGCGGCGAACGATGTGGTGATGCCGGGCAGCGCCATCCCCCACTGTGTGGGCGCACGCCTCTTGTTGAGCACCGCGACAGAGGGCGGGTCGGCGTGCGCGGTCGGCACCTCGGCATGCAGCGCATACCCGGCGGCGATCGAACCGACGGCGGTCGCCGCCAGGAAGGAACGCCTGGTGATCACATGCCGGACGGTAGGCGCGAATCTTGAACGCCAGCCCGTCATCAGCTGTGGGTTGACTGCGGAAGCTCACCGGTTTCCACGAAGAAACGGCGGGCGGCGAGCCACCCACCAACACTCAGCGGCTCAACTGATATTTCTGCACTTCCGCGGCGAACTCGTCGAGCAGGCGCAGCGACTCGTCCTTGCCGACCGACGGCAGGAACAAGCCCAACTGACCGAACCCGAGATCCTCGGCGGTGCGCCAATAGTCGGTCTTGACGGGTGCGCCGAACATCATCAGCGGTACGTCGTGATCGGCTCCGGCACGCAATTGCCCGATCCGTTTGGTCAGCACATCCCGCGGCAGCGGGTTCGAGATCCAACCTGCCCCATGGCGGATGATCCGCTTGACCATGGCATCGGAATTGCCGCCGACGTAGATGGGCGGGTGCGGTTTCTGGACCGGCTTGGGACGACAGTATGAGGACTCGAAGTTGACGTACTTGCCGTGGTACTCGGCAGGTTCGTCGGTCCACAGCGCCTTGACGGCCTCGATGCTCTCATCTAGTTGTGCGCCACGGGTTTTCGGATCGGTGCCGTGGTCGCGCATCTCTTCGAGGTTCCAGCCGGCACCGACGCCGAACACGAACCGGCCGTCGGAGATGAGGTCGATGCTGGCGGATTCCTTGGCGGTGTGGATCGGATCGCGCTGGATCAGCAACGCGACGCCGGTGACGAGTTGGATTGTGGAGGTTACCGCCGCCGCGGCTGCGAGCGTGACGAACGGGTCGAGGGTTTTGTAGTACCAGGCCGGCAGGTCGCCACCGCTCGGATACGCCGATTCCCTGCTGACCGGGATGTGGCTGTGTTCGGCAACGATGAGCGAGGCGAACCCGCGCTCTTCGATCGCCTGCGCCAGCGATACGGGGTCGATGCTGTCGTCGTCGACGAAGGTCGCGATACCGAACTTCATGCCGCCGACGCTACTCCGGCTCGGCCGGCTCGAAGCGTCGTCACCGTTGCCCCTCCGCCCGTAGTCCGTCGAACACCACCGACGTGACCCGCTCGGCCACATCGGCGTTGTAGGACTGCATGGCTTGGCAGCCGACCAGTAGCGCTTTCACATCCGCAACGGTGATGTCGGAGCGGACCGTGCCCGCGCGTTGCGCTGCGGCGAGCAGGTCACCGACGACCGTGAGGTACTCGTCCTCGGCCTCGGGAACCAGGGTGTTGACGTCGATGCCCGATCCCGCAAGCGCGTCGACCAGACCGCGGTCGGCCGCACCCCATTGCAGCACCATGGACCGGAGGAACATGAATATCGCCTCGGCCGGATCGGCCTCGGCGAGCAGGCTCCGGCCTTCCTCGACGACGCCGCGGATGCGCTCGGCGATCACGGCCTGGAACAACGCTTCCTTGGTCGGGAAATGCCGGTAGACGGTCCCGGCTCCGACGCCGGCCCGCCGCGCGATCTCGTCGATGGGCACGGACAGGCCCTCGGCCGCAAACGTTTCGTAGGCAACCTCAAGTAACCGGGCACGGTTTCGCGCCGCATCCGCACGCATTCGTTCTCACCTCACAACCATCCGCCGCCGAACCGTTGACAAACCGGGGCGCACGTTCCGTATAGTTTACCCAACCGGAGCGCTCGCTCCGCTTAGCCTCTCTAGGAGTCTCCCATGACCAAGTGGACCACCGCCAAGATTCCGGACCAATCGGGCCGCACGGCCATTGTCACCGGCGCCAACACCGGTCTCGGGCTCGAGACCGCCAAAGCTCTGGCCGCCAAGGGCGCCCACGTAGTCCTTGCCGTGCGCAACCTGACCAAGGGCGAAGCGGCAGCCGAGTGGATCACCCGCTCGGTGCGCGATGCCGACCTAGAGCTGCAGCGCCTCGACCTGGGATCGCTGGCCTCGGTGCGGGAGGCTGTCGACGAGATCCGGACCAAGCACGAGACCATCGACCTGCTGATCAACAACGCCGGCGTGATGACGCCTCCGCGGGAGACCACCAGCGACGGCTTCGAGCTGCAGTTCGGCACCAACCACCTCGGCCACTTCGCGCTGACCGGCCTGCTGCTCGACCGGCTCCTGCCTGCCGTCGGCTCCCGGATCGTGACCGTCAGCAGCATCGGTCACCGCTTCGCCCCCGGCATCCGGTTCGAGGATCTGCAGTGGGAACGCAGGTACAACCGTCTCCAGGCCTACGGCCAGTCCAAGCTCGCCAATCTGTTGTTCACCTATGAACTGCAGCGTCGCCTGATCGGGCAACACACCACGGCGCTGGCCGCCCACCCCGGCGGATCCGACACCGAACTGGCGCGCCATCTGCCCGGCGTCGTGCAGCGCGCCGTCCCGCTGGTGCGCCCGCTGTTCCAAGAGGCCGCCATGGGGGCACTTCCGACTCTGCGCGCGGCAACAGATCCCGGTGCCCTGGGCGGTCAGTACTACGGACCCGACGGCCTCGGCCAGCAGAAGGGCCACCCGAAGCTGGTGACCTCCAACGAGCGGTCCTATGACATCGAGCTCCAGCGCCGGCTGTGGATCGTGTCCGAGGAACTGACCGGCGTCACCTTCCCGGTGCTGCAGGGCGCACGGGCCTGAATTCACTTCGCCGCTTTCGACGCCAGGGCAGTGCCGAGGCGCTGCGAACAGCCCTGGTGTCGATCTCGGCGCCAACCGGCAGCGCCACGGCTAGGCTGGCGCTCGTGTCGTTCTGGGATCCCAGGAATGTGCCGCCCTATCCCCCGGCTCGCTACACCAAGGACGAGCCAGAGGTCAGCGCCTGGCTGAAGCGGGGTGACGAGCCGCCCGACTACGACTCGTTCGGCCTCGTCAAATACCACTACCTGGCCAATCAACAGCAGACCAATGGCGATTACGGGCTGTACCGCGTCGACATCAGCCCGCAGGGTGGCGGGCCCGGTCCGCATTTTCACCGGGCCATGTCGGAGGCGTTCTTCGTCTTGTCGGGCACCGTGCGGCTCTACGACGGAAATGACTGGCGCGACGGCAACCAGGGCGACTTCCTGTACGTCCCGCCGGGCGGGATCCACGGCTTCCGCAATGAGGCCGATGCGCCGACGTCGTTGTTGATGTTGTTTGCTCCCGGCGCCCCTCGGGAGGCCTACTTCGAGGGCTTCGCCCAACTGGCCGACCTCACCGACGAGGAACGCGCCGAGTGGTTCGTCAAGAACGACAACTTCTTCATCTGACCGTGCACGGCCGGCTCACAGTCGCCGGATGCGTGGACGACCGGGGCAGCGAAGCCAGGGCGATCGGGGCTGAGGTCCGCGAGCCGCCCGGCGTCGACACGGGCTCGATGCCTCAGCCACCGTGGCCCAGTTCGACCGACCCGTCGATACTCGGGACCGAGCCGGCCCGCGAGAACGAACGATGCTGAGCGTTTGCTCGGCTGCCGCGACGCACGGCACGACCACGACGCACCCCCAGGTGAGCGAACGGGCCGGACCGCCGGCAGACAACCCGCTCGACGAGCGACACGCCCGGCGAGCTCCTGCGGATATGCGCCGACGTAACCCACTGGCCTAGACTGCTTTCCGACTGAGAGGAGTCCTCGGGTGCGGGCTGATGCAGCGCCCAGCACCCAGGCACTGCGGGGCTGGCAGCGCAAAGCGCTGGTGAAGTATTTGACGGCCAAACCGCGGGATTACCTCGCGGTGGCAACCCCCGGCGCAGGTAAGACGACGTTTGCGCTGCGGATCGCGGCGGAGCTGCTCAACGACCGGACGGTCGACGCCATCACGGTGGTGGTGCCCACCGAGCACCTCAAGATCCAGTGGGCGGAGTCGGCGGCGCGCAACGGCATCGCGCTGGATCCGAAGTTCAGCAACTCCGACTCCCGGACCTCGGCCGAGTACCACGGCGTCGTCGTCACCTATGCCCAAGTGGCAAGCCACCCGACCCGGCACCGGGTGCGCACCGAGAACCACAAGACGCTCGTGATCTTCGACGAGATCCACCACGGTGGCGATTCGAAGAGTTGGGGCGACGCCATGCGCGAAGCCTTCGATGACGCGACACGACGCTTGGCGCTGACCGGTACACCGTTCCGAAGTGATGACAGCCCGATCCCGTTCGTCAACTACGAACCCGACGAGGCCGGGTTCCAGCGTTCGCAGGCCGACCATGTGTACGGCTACGCCGACGCCCTGGCCGACGGCGTGGTCCGGCCCGTGGTCTTCCTGGCCTATTCGGGAGAAGCCCGTTGGCGCGACAGTGCCGGCGAGGAACACGCGGCCCGGCTCGGCGAGCCGCTGACCGCCGAACAGACGGCACGGGCCTGGCGCACCGCACTGAACCCCACCGGCGAGTGGATGCCCGCCGTCATCGCGGCCGCCGACAAGCGGCTTCAGCAGAAGCGTCAGCACGTGCCCGATGCCGGCGGCATGATCATCGCCACCAACCAGACCACCGCCCGGGCCTACGCCGATCTGCTGACCAAGATCACGGGCGAGGTCCCCACGGTCGTGCTCTCCGACGATCCGAGCGCGTCCGACCGGATCAGCCAGTACTCGGCGGGCACCAGCCGGTGGCTGGTTGCGGTCCGCATGGTCTCCGAGGGCGTCGACGTGCCCCGGCTCTCGGTCGGGGTGTACGCGACGAGCGCCTCGACGCCGCTGTTCTTCGCACAGGCCATCGGCCGCTTCGTGCGGTCGCGCCGCCCCGGTGAGACCGCCAGCATCTTCCTGCCCTCGGTGCCGAACCTGCTGCTGCTGGCCAGCGAGATGGAAGCGCAGCGGAACCATGTGCTGGGCAAGCCGCACCGGGAGTCCGACGGGCTCGACGACGAGGCGCTAGAGGCTGCCGAGAAGCGCAAGGACGAGAAGAGCGAGCTGGAGAACGGTTTCGAGTACCTCGGGGCCGACGCCGAACTGGACCAGGTGATCTTCGACGGCGCCTCGTTCGGCACGGCGACCCCGGCCGGCAGCGACGAGGAAGCCGACTATCTCGGTATCCCGGGTCTGCTCGATGCCGATCAGATGCGAGATCTGTTGCGCCGCAGACAGGATGAGCAACTCACCAAACGCACGGCCGAAGCCGCGGTATCCGGCGCGCCCCCGCCGCCGCGCACCACGCACGGTCAGTTGCGGGAGTTGCGTCGTGAACTCAACGCTCTGGTGACCATCGCGCATCATCGCACCGGCAAGCCCCACGGTTGGATCCACAACGAGCTACGCCGCATTTGCGGCGGGCCCCCGGTGGCCGCTGCGACCACCGATCAATTGAAGGCTCGTATCGAAGCAGTGCGCGACCTGAAGGCCTGACAGCCGCCTGCACGATAAAAATCTGGGTCCCGTCAAACTCGCCCGAGCGCCAACTGCAACTTGTTACAGTCTGCCAATTGCGTTCTGTAGCAGCCAATGCAGTTGGGGGAGGCGAAATGACGACGACGTCCGCTACCACTTCAGGCGCGCGGTTCATCGGGCGGGTGGGCGCCCTGGCAGTCGCGCTGGGGATCGGGATGGCGGTCGCCAACGGCACCGCGATCGCCTCCGCCGACACCGGTGGTTCGGACTCGTCGGGAACGCATTCAAAGGCCACGCATTCAAAAGCAAAGGACGGCCCGAAGACCGTCGGCTCTCCACAGGAGAAAGGCCCTCGCAAACCGTCGTCCTCGGGCCCGCAGAAGCTGTCCGAACGGGTCAGCGAGGTGACTGCCAAGGTGGAGGCCGCACTGGGCGGCTCGAAGCTCGGCCCGCGCAGATCAGCGGCAACCTCGGCTGACCGGACACCCAACAGCAGGGACAACAAGGCATCGACCAAGCCGGCCATCGCCACCGAGGTATCGCGCGCGATCACCAAAGTCACTGACGCGACCCGGAATCGGCAGGCCACGCTGGACAACCGGCCGACGGCCGACGCGACCGATACGACGGAAGCGGCCGCGCCCCTCGAAACGCTGACCGTCGTCACCAAGAAGCTGACGAAAGACGTTGTGGATCAGCTCATCCCGGAGTCAGCACCCCGGGTCCAGGCGCCCGCCCCGCAGCCCATCCCGGAGATGGTGGCGGCGGTGACGGAACGGCTCAAGCCGCTTCTCCCGGAGAGGCCGGTGAGCCCGATCCAGGACATCGGCCTGGCGGCGCTGATGAGCTGGTCACGTCGCGGCACGCAGCAGGGGCTCGTTCCCATCGGGCGCGTCAACACCCCGGAAGCGACCTCGCAGGTGGCTCCCCAGCTGACGTCCGAGGTGAGCACCCAGGCGACGAGCACGCTGGCCACCGAGGACCAGCTGGCGGCCGAACAGCAGGTCAGTCAGATCGTCAACACGCCGATTGTCCAGCTGGCCAAGGTGGTCCTGATGGCGGCCTGGTACGTCGAGGCCGCCAAGAACTTCGCGAGCGTCGGTGGCCCCGACTTCAAGAACCTGTCGCAACTCAACGAAGCCGCAACCGAATTCGCCAACCAATCGGCGACCGAGTTCCTGCTGTTGAACTCCAACGACCCCAAGCTGCTGCTGCAGGTCAACCCGCCGCACAGTTGGAACGGGCAGGACGCCGGCGGCACCCGGATCTGGTATGACAACCCGGACACCGTCTACCGCTTCACGGGCATCAACGGCGCCTCGACGTACAAGATCGAGGGCAAGGTCGCCGGGTATGACCCGGCCGACCCGAGCACGCATCCCACTTCCGCCAACGCCAATTTCAGTGTGCTCACCGGAATCAACGGGGTCACGGCCGCCAATCTCAACGGCGAGGAGCTGAGCATCAGGGACGACGGCACGTTCACCATCGTGGTGAGTCCCGATGCGGCACCGGCGAACCCGGAGCAGGGCATGAACTACATTCAGGCTCCGGCCAACTCGACCATCCTCGCCACACGAAATACCTTGGGCGACTGGAATACCGAGACTCCCATGACACTGACCATCGAGAAGACCGCCGGACCGCCCAGCAGCTTGTTCAGCCAGATCGGCGGGTTCGCAATCCCGGTGATCGGTGAGGCCGTGGTCAAGAACCCGCTGTTGATGTCGCTGGTGTCGATCGTCCCGGCGTTCGACAAGGCACCGCTGCTGCTGTCGTCCACCGAGACCGCCCTGCTGATGCTGGTGACCGGCATCAACGGGGAGAACACCTACATGTCCGTGGCGACCTCGACGGGCCAGCCCAACGTCCTTTCCCAGCCGCAGCACAACGCGCAGTTCCTCTCCACCCAGTTGCAGAGCGCCGGCTACTTCCAGCTCAAAGACGACGAGGCGATGATCATCACCGTCGATCCCGGTGATGCGGAGTACTTCGTGGTGCCGGTGACCAATGACTGGACCATCACCAATGACACCCGCAACCAGCAGACCAGCCTCAACAACAGCCAGGCCATCAAGAACGCGGACGGGACCTACACCATCGTGGTGTCCAAGAACGATCCCGGCGTGGCGAACTGGGTGTCCACCGGCGGGCTGAACCAGGGCACCATCTCCATGCGGTTCCAGGGTGTCGACCCCGATGCCAAGAACAATCCGACGGTGACGACGCGGGTGGTCAAGCTCTCGGAAGTCGAGGGCATCGTGAGCGATCCGAGCGATCCCAACTACAACCCCGAGCAGCTGAACTACGACCGTGACCAGCAGATCGCCGAGCGCCAGGCAGGATACGACCGCCGCTACACGGTGTAGCCGAGGCTTCGGTACGGAACAGCGTTCGCCGATTTCCACCCGAGGGTCGTTCCAGCGAAAAATCGCGACCCAGGTGTAGAAAACGGCGCGGCCTGAACGGCCCTTACAAGCCCAGCAGGTCGGGCAGATTCGCCACCGAGTCGATGACGTGGTTGGGTTGCATCGCGAATTCATCTGCGGCCCAACGGTCCAGCGTGGCCTGACGGAACTTGCCGGTGCGCACCAGCACGCCGGTCATCCCGACCACCTGGGCGGCCAGCACGTCGTTGTTGAGGTCGTCGCCGATCATGTACATCTCTTCGGGGTCCACGCCGAGCCGGTTCGCCGCGGCCAGGAACCCTTCGGGCGCGGGCTTGCCGACGGCGGTGGCCTTGCGACCCGAGGTCGCCTCCATACCGGCCAGGTACATCCCGGTGTCCACCCGCAGTCCGTCGGTGGTGTTCCACGCGGTGCTGCGGTGCATCGCGACGACGGGCACCCCCTGGGCCATCCAGTCGTACACCCAGCTGAGGGTGAGGTGGTTGTACTCCGGTCCGGCTCCGCCGAGCAGCACCACGTCGGGGGTCTCGGGTGCGGCCGGACCGGTGAACTCGCTGGAATACACGACGTCGACGCCGGGCATGTCCTCACCGATCTGGCCGCTGTTGACCAGGAAACATCGAGCGCCGGGATAGCGGTCGCGGACGTACTCGGCAGTCAGCGCCGCGGCGGTGATCACCTCGTCGGCGGCGACCTCCATACCGGCCGCGGTCAGCAGTTCGGCGATCTGGGCGCGGGTGCGCGTGGTCGTGTTGGTCAGGTAGGACCGGGCGATCTGCTGGTCGGCCAGCACCCGCAAAGTTTCGGCCGCGCCGTCGATGGGCTGCCAGGAGGTCACCAGCACACCATCGATGTCGAACAGCACACCGCCGATAGCCATGCAGCGACAGTAAACGTCTGCGAATTCAGCGCAACTCGGGGCCCGCCGGGTCCTCGGCCCACCTGTTGTCGGCCACCCAGGGCGAGGCCGCCGCCGCCACGGACCATGCCTGCGCCGCGGGGACGTCCATCACGGCATACCGTTTCTGCCCCGCAGCGGTCGCCGCGATCAGGGTGGCCACCCCGGCGCGGCGCTGAAAGTATGTCTGGCGCACCGTCCAGCCGATGATCCCGGCTGTTTCCAGGTGATCGCGGCGCCGTTCCAGGCTGCCTGCGCCGGCGACCAGCCAGCCGTCGCGCACCAGATGACCGAGTGATCGGACCCGGTCTGCGGCCAGCAGGCCTGCGCACCCGACAAGCAGCGCCCACAGCACCCAGGCCCACACCGGCACTGCGACCACCAGCATCGCCACCCCGACGAGTGCGGGCAGCGCCAGGGCCCGGGTCCAGCGCCGGCGCGCCGCAGCCGGACCGTGGCCCACCAGCGCTGTGTCGACCACGCCGGGGTTGCCGATCAGCTCTGCCAGCACGGTTCTGGCAGTGGCGGCCGGGCAGGGTGGCAGCAGGAGCGAGGCCTCCCCCTCACCGCCGACCCCGGTCATCACCGCATCCAGGCGGGCACCGCCGAAGGCCCGCACCAGCAGCGGCTCGCGCAGGCTGCCGCCGCGCATCCGCCGCATGTCGTAGGTGTGCTCCCGCAGCCGCAGCAGACCGTGCTGCAGATGCAACACGTCAGAATCTCTACGCAACACCAGGTTGCCGTACGTCAGCAGCGACCTCAGCACCGAGAGCACGACCGAGGCCACCAGTACCGCCAGGACGCCGACGACCACGCTGACCAGGACACCGAGCCGTTCCGCGGCCGCGATTCCGGACTGGGCCAGGTCCGAGTTCCCCAGTGCGGCACCGACACCGGCTTGGTAGATGACGCCGACCGCGGCGGCGATCATGGCCAGACCGGTGAAACTCAGGGGGCTGTAACGCAACCAGGACGGCTGCCAGCGCGCCAGCTCCCGGCCTGCCGGGGCCTCGGCTACCGGCACGGTGTCGGCGAGCAGGATCGCCCGCAGCCGCGGTACCTGTTGCGCCTCCACCGCATCGAGGGCGAACTCGGTGTCGCCCTTGGCTTCCTGGCCGGTGCTGATCCGTAGCACGGTCAGCCCCAGCAGCCGGTGCAACAACCGGGCATCGGTGGACACCGATCGAATCCGGTTGCGCGGCACCGACAGCACCTTGCGTTGCAGAAGCCCGGTGCGCAGCTGTACCTCGTCGGGTTCGATGCGGTAACCGGTGGTGAACCACCGGGCCAGGCCGACGCCGACGGTCAAGACGATGGCCGCGATGGTCCATCCCTGGTTGCCGGTGGCCGAGCCGAGCACGACCGCGCCGATCAGCAGCGGAATCTGTTGCAGAACTTCGTGGACGGGGTGGACCAGGAGCATGCGCGGACTCAGCCGCTGCCACTGCGGCTGCAGCGCCGCATCAGCCGGCGGCGTCACGTGGCGTCCTGCTCGCCGATCGCCGCGATGTCGGTCAGCTGCGCCACCACCCGCTCGGCGACGTCGTCGTCGAGCGCCACGATCCGTACGGCCCCGGCCGAGGACGCCGTCGTCACCGTCACATTGGCCAGCCCGAAAAGTCGATCCAGCGGCCCCCGGTAGGTGTCCACGGTCTGCACCCGGGAGATCGGTGCGATCCGACGCTCCTGCACCAGCCATCCGGTGCGGGTGTACACCGCCGGGGTGCCTGACCCGACGTTGATGTCCCACCGGTGCACGCGGTAACGCCACATCGGGACCACCGCGATGAACAGCACCGCGCCCAGAACCGTGACGAGCGCGGCCACAGCATGAAGCCATGGGATGCGGAAATCGATTGCGAACCAGATCAACTGGGCCAGACACAGCACGGCCCACGGGACGGCGGCGCTCAATGCCCAGACCAGTGGGGCCTTGCGGCTGGGCCGCTGGGCCGGATCGATCAATTTCACTGGGCGAACACCGTCTTCCAGTCGTTCTTCATGTCGACGACGGTCCAGCCGTTCGGTTGGGCCGCTTCCAGTGCGGTGACCAGCTTCCCGGAAGACGGTGGCTCGGCGTCGTAGGCGTATTCGCGGTCGGCGTCGGTGTGGTGGATCAGGACACCGAGGCTGGGTCGAGGGTTGTCGATCGTGGTGTACTCGAGCATCGCCTGGTCACCGTCGCTGTTGCCGACGGCCAGGATCGGCCGGTGGCCGATGAATTCGTGGATGCCCGACGGCTTGCCCGCCTTGTCGTCGACGAAGACGTAGTCCGAAGTCTTCACCAGAACCGGCTTGCCTTCGCGCAGTTCGTATCTGGTGGTGCCCGTGGAACCGACCACCTGCTCGGGCGGGATGCCGTACACGCGCTGGGAGAACACACGCATGAAATCCGCACCGCCGCCGGAGACGATGAAGGTCCGGAAGCCGTTGTCCCGCAGATAGTTCAGAAGCTGCTGCTGCGGCTGGTAGGTCAGCTGGTCGTAGGGCTTGCCGAATCGGGGATGATGCGCGGTGGCCATCCAGTCGGTCACCCGCTGGTTGAACTCATCGGTGGTCATCCCGGTGTGGGTGAGTGCGAGCACCCGCAACAGCCCCTCGTGCCGGTCACCGGCGAGCAGCGCCGCGACATCGCCTTTCAGGGCCGCCTGCACCATGGGGTCGGCGGCGAGCGCCGGTTCGTGCGGCGCCCGGCGTTTGAGCTCGTCGATGAGGAACGCAGCCTGGAACGGCAACGGCGCCTCGGCCCACAACGTGCCGTCGTTGTCGAATACGGCGATGCGGTCCTCGGCCGCGACGAACTGAGGGTTGCCTGCGGCGGTGACGCGCTCGACGAATTCGGTGATGGAATGCTTCGCCGCCGTGTCGCCCCACGCGGACAACGGATCTGCGGCACGATCGTTCGACGAACAGCCGGTGATGCACAGCAACACGGTGAGCAACACCGTCAGCAGTTTGCGCATGGTTCCCACACTGCTATGGCGCCGCGGCGCCGTCCAGCACCGCGCTCACCGAGCCGGGTACTCGGCCGTCATCTTCCGCAGGTACGTGCAGTCCTGGGCGGGATTCTCGTCCGTGCAGGTCAGCAGGTGCTCAAGGTGCTCCTTGGCATTCGCCAGCCGGTTCTGTTGCCGCTCGATTTCGCCGAGGCGGTCGCGGACGGCGTCGCGCCAGTCATGGTTGCCGGCGGAGATGATCGCCTCGATCTCGTCGAGGCTGAGCAGGCCGCTTTCCCGCCACATCTTGATCAGCCCGATGCGGTGAAGTTGCTCGGGGCCGTACAGCCGCCAGCTGGAGCGGCGCTGGGCCGGGTGGAGCAGACCGCGTTTCTCCCAGTACCGCAGTGCCGATTCGGCCAGACCGAATCGCCGCGCGGCCGCCCCGATGCCGATGAAGTCGTCGTCGCTCATGTCACCCCCGCATTCCCGGCCTTGATTTGAAGCCCACTTGAAGTGCTCTTGTTAGGTAACCCTAACTAACTGGGCGCGGAAAGAAAGGCTCTCCCATGGGCAACGAATACGTCGAGACCGTCATCGTCGGCGCCGGGCAACAAGGATGCGGCGTGGCCGGGGCGCTGCGCGAAATCGGGCACGAGGCGATTGCGTTCGAGAAGGGCGAGGTGGGTCAACGCTGGGCGCACGAACGGTGGGACAGCCTGCTCGTCGGGAGCGGTAACCGATCGATCCGGCTGCCCGGGTGGGATTACGACGGCGACAACCCGCTCGCCTTGCCGTCAGGACCGCAGATCGCCGCCCATCTACGGCGCTATGTGCGGGACCGTGGCCTGACGGTCCGGGAGCACACCCCCGTCCAGGCCGTCGAGAGCCGGTTCGGCGCAGCCGGCGACGATGTGCGGTTCCGAACCCGGCTACACGACGGCACGACGGTCGAATCTCGCAATCTCGTCGCGGCGATCGGCGGCTACGCCCGACCTCGGAAGCCGATCCTGTCCTGCGACATCGATTCGGCCGTCCACCAAATCCATTCGTCCGATTACCGCAATCCCGACTCGCTTCCGGATGGTTCGGTGCTGGTGGTCGGCGCGGGCATCAGTGGTCAGCAGATCGCCGATGAACTGGTTGAGGCCGGGCGACGGGTCTTCCTGTCCGTGGGGCGGCACCGCGCCTGGCCGCGGCACTACCGCGGTCGCACCATCCACGAATGGATGCACGTGTTCGCGCTGTACGAGGACTTCGTCACCGCGGGGCCCGCCGGCAGTTCGCGGCTCGCCGGATTGCCGGTGTGCGGCAACAGGCTCGGCACCGCCGAACTCAATCTCGGCACACTGGCCGAAAAGGGCGTCGTACTGGTCGGTTCGGCACGCGGGGCCCGCGGACGCGAGCTGATGCTGGAAGACAACGTCCTCGACATCGCCGAGGAATCTGCGCTCGCATTCCGGGCGGTGATCAACAAGATCGACGCCGGGCTGCGCGACCGTGGCTTCGTCGCCGCCGAGGACGCCACGAAGCCGGTGGTGAATCTCGATGCGATCACCGGCTTCGGCACCCGGCTCGACCTCGCCCACCACGGCATCTCAACCATCCTGTGGTGCACGGGATTCCGTCCCGACTATCAGCTCCTACCGGCCGAGGCACTCGACGAGAACGGGACACCGCTGCAGCAGGGCGGCATCTTGGGCGCGCTGCCCGGCCTGTACTACGCGGGGCTGCCCGACGGCGACTCGCTGGCCCGGACCGGCCTGGCCGCCGTCGCCGACAACGGCCGGTTCATCGCGCGCCAGATCCACATCGACCATCTCATGCGGACGCAGTCTCCGGAATCCCTGATCGCGCCGGTGTGAGGGACACGGGCACACCCGTAGAGTTCGAACCATGAGCGCCAATTCCAAGTGGACCGAGGCCGACGTCCCCGATCAGTCCGGCCGGATCGCGATCGTCACCGGCTCCAATACCGGCCTGGGCTATGAGACCGCACGTGTGCTCGCCGCCAGGGGCGCGCACGTCGTCGTCGCCGTCCGCAATCTGGACAAGGGCCGTCAGGCCGTCGAGCGGATCACCGCCGCCGTACCGAAGGCAGACCTCAAGCTGCAGCAACTGGATGTGGGCTCGCTGGACTCGGTCCGGACCGTCGCCGACGAACTGAGGTCGGCGTATCCACGGATCGACCTGCTGATCAACAACGCCGGGGTGATGTATCCCCCCAAGCAGACCACCGTCGACGGCTTCGAGTTGCAGTTCGGCACCAACCATCTCGGGGCCTTCGCGCTGACCGGGCTGCTGCTCGATCACCTGTTGCCGGTCGACGGGTCGCGCGTGGTCGCGGTCGCCAGCGTCGCGCACCGCATCCAGGCCGCCATCCACTTCGACGATTTGCAGTGGGAACGCAGCTACAACCGTGTCGCCGCGTACGGGCAGTCCAAGCTGTCGAATCTGCTGTTCACCTATGAGCTGCAGCGCCGGCTGGCCGCCAAGAACGAGCCGACCATCGCGGTGGCCGCCCACCCCGGCCTGTCCAATACCGAACTCATGCGCCACATTCCGGGCACCGGGTTGCCCGGCTACAGCCAGCTCGCGAGCCTTTTCACCAACAGTCCGGCCAAGGGCGCGCTCGCCACGCTGCGCGCGGCCACCGATCCCGACGTTCGTGGCGGTCAGTACTACGGCCCGTCGGGTTTCCGTGAGATGGTCGGATACCCGAAGCTGGTGTCCTCCAGCAAGCAGTCGCACGACGAGGATCTGCAGCGCCGGCTCTGGACGGTGTCCGAAGAACTCACCGGCGTCAGCTTTCCGGTGTGATGATGCGGACCGTCGAAGAACACCAGTCGGTGGTCGCCGGGCTGATCAAAGCCAGGGCCCTACAAGACCTTCTGCTCAACGACATCCTCGGCCTGGTGCTGGCCGCCGATGTCGTCGCCCCGCTGTCGCTGCCCGGCTTCGACAACTCGGCCATGGACGGCTACGCCGTCATCGCCGACGATGTCGCGGCCGCCACCGAGGACACCCCGGTGCGGCTGCCGGTCGCCGAGGACATCCCGGCCGGGCGCACGGATCCCCTGACGCTGAACCCAGGGACTGCGCATCGCATCATGACCGGAGCACCGTTGCCGTCCGGCGCCACCGCGGTGGTCCCGGTCGAGGCCACCGACGGGGCGACGGACACCGTGACCATCCGCGCGGCCGCCCGCGCCGGCCAGCACATCCGCCGCGCCGGTGAGGACGTCACCGCGGGCACTGTCGTACTGCGTGCCGGCCAGGTGATCAGTCCGGCCGCTCTCGGACTGGCCGCGGCTCTCGGCCTGGCCACGCTGCCCGTGCTGCCGCCTCAACGCGTCATGGTGATGTCCACCGGTACCGAATTGGTGGCGCCGGGCGCCGAGCTGAAGCCGGGGCAGATCTACGAGTCGAACGCGGTGATGCTGGCCGCGGCGGTCCGCGAGGCCGGCGCGCAGGCGACCATCGCGCCGATGTCCGCGGACGACGTCGATGCCTTCCGCGCGGCGCTGGCCGCGCATGCGACCGATGCGGACCTGATCATCACCACCGGCGGCGTCAGCGCGGGCGCGTACGAGGTCGTCAAGGACGCACTCTCGGATCAGGTGGAGTTCGTCAAGGTCGCGATGCAGCCGGGCATGCCGCAGGGAGCGGGCACCTTGGGTGGTCCCGACGGCGTTCCGATCATCACGCTGCCCGGCAACCCGGTCAGCGCGCTGGTGTCTTTCGAGGTGTTCGTGCGCTCGCCGCTGCGCGCAGCGATGGGTCACGCTGAGCCCGGCCGGCCGCGTCGTACCGCGCAGCTGACCGAGGACCTGACATCGCCGCGCGGAAAACGGCAGTTCCGCCGGGGTGTGCTGACCGGGGATTCGGTCAGCAGCTACGGCCCGCCCGCCTCGCATCATCTGCGCTGGCTCGCCTCGGCGAACTGTCTGTTGGAGATCGCCGAGGACGTCACCGAACTGGCCGCCGGTACACCCGTTCCGGTCTGGGACCTCAGCTAACCGGGCGCACGTAGAATCCTCCCGATGGCCAGACGCCCCGACCTCCATTCCGGACCAGAACGCCTCGCAGCCCTGGTGCGCTCCAGTGTTCCGCCGATGCATTCGGCGGGCCTCCCGTTCGTCGGCGCCAGCCTCGCCGTCGCGGCCCTTGGCCGCAAGCACCGCTGGGTGCGACGGGCCGGCCTGCTGGCCGCTGGGGCGAACGCGGCGTTCTTCCGCCACCCGCCCCGGGTGCCTCCCACCCGCCCTGGTGTCGTGGTGGCGCCCGCCGACGGGCTGGTGTGCCTGATCGAGGATGCCGTCCCACCGGCCGAACTGGGCCTGCCGGACACCCCGCGACCGCGGGTCAGCATCTTCCTGTCGGTGCTCGACGCACATGTGCAGCGGGCCCCGATCGGCGGCGATGTGGTGGCCGTGCAGCATCGTCCCGGACGCTTCCACTCGGCCGAGCTCGAGGCCGCCAGTGAGGACAACGAGCGCAACAGCGTCGTCATCCGCACTCCCGAAGGCACCGAGGTGATCGCGGTACAGATCGCCGGTCTGATCGCCCGACGCATCGTGTGCAACGCTCGCGTCGGCGACAAACTCGCCATCGGCGAGACGTACGGTCTGATCCGGTACGGCTCGCGGTTGGACACCTACCTACCTGCCGGCTCGAAGTTGCTCGTCACCCGGGGCCAGCGGACGCTGGCCGGAGAAACCGTCCTGGCGGAGTTGCCATGATCAAGCCCCGCATGCGGCCCCCGTCGTTGATCAAGGGCCGCATGAAACCCCCGCCGTTCAGTGTGCGGATGCTGCCCAGCGCGATGACGGTGGCCGCCATCTGTCTGGGCTTGTCGGCCGTCAAGATGGCACTCGACGACCGGCCCACCGAGTCGATGGCCTTCCTGGCGGTCGCGGCGATCCTCGACGCGCTCGACGGCCGGGTGGCGCGGATGCTCAACGCCACCTCGAAGATGGGCGAGGAGATCGACTCGCTGGCCGATGCGGTGAATTTCGGCGTCGCACCGGCCTTCATCATCTACGGCACCATGCTGTCGCATTCGCGGATCGGCTGGATCGTCGTTCTGCTGTATGCGGTGTGCATCGTGTTGCGGCTCGCCCGATTCAACGCGTTGCTCGACGTGGATCAGCCCGCGTACGAGAAGGAATACTTCGTCGGGATGCCCGCACCGGCGGGCGCCATCGGCGCCATCGGTCTACTCGCCGCAAAGATGCAGTTCGGCGAGGGCTGGTGGACCAGCGAGTGGGCGGTCTCGATCTGGATGATCGGCGTCTCGCTGCTGGTGGTCAGCCGGATCCCGATGCGCAAGATCCACACCTTCTCCGTACCGCCGAACATGGTGGCCCCCTTGTTGGCTCTGGTGGCCATCGGTGTCGCGGCGTCGGTGTTCTACGGCTACATCGTGATCATGGTGATCATCGTGGCGTACGTGATCCACATTCCGTTCGCGGTGCGCACCAAGAAGTGGGTGGCCAGCCACCCCGAGTCCTGGGACGACAAGCCGCAGCAGCGCCGCGCGGCCCGGCGCGCGATTCGCCGGGCACAGCCGCACCGGCGGTCCATGGCACGACTGGGACTGCGGAAGCCGGGTCGCTGACATGTCCCAGCTCGAGATCGACGAAGAACCATCGCTCGGGCATCTGCGCCTGACGGCACGGCTGAACACTTCGGCGCTCGACTCGCGGCGCGGCGTGGTTCGGCTGCACCCGGAGGCCATCGCCGCCCTTGGGATCCGCGAATGGGACGCGGTGTCGCTCACCGGATCCCGCACCACCGCCGCTGTCGTCGGCATCGCCCCCGGCGGTACGCCGACCGGTACCGCCCTGCTGGACGACGTGACGTTGTCCAACGCCGGAGTCCGGGAGAACGCCATGGTGATCGTGGCCCCGGTGACGGTGTACGGTGCCCGCGCGGTCACCGTGACCGGCTCCAAGCTGGCGACCGATTCGATCTCGTCGGCAACGCTGCGCCAAGCCCTGTTGGGCAAGGTGATGACGGTGGGCGACACAGTGTCGCTGCTGCCCCGCGATCTGGGGCCCGGCACCTCCACCTCGGCCGCCACCTCTGCCCTGGCATCGTCGGTGGGCATCACCTGGACCTCTGAGCTGCTGACCGTCACCGGTGTCGACCCGGCCGGACCGGTGAGCATTCAGCCGAATTCGGTGGTGTCGTGGGGATCTGGGCTGGAGCCGAGCACCTCGGATTCCACCGGCGCCCACACGATCAGTCCCGCCCGCACAGAACCCGCTGTCAGCTTCGACGATCTCAAGGGCTCCCATACCCAGGCGGGCAAGCTGACCGAATGGCTCAAGCTGTCCCTCGATGAACCTCAGCTCCTCGAAACACTGGGTGCCACCCCGAATCTCGGTGTCCTGGTGTCCGGGCCCGCAGGCGTCGGCAAGGCCACCATGGTGCGCACGGTGTGCGCCGAACGCCGGCTGGTGGAGCTCGACGGGCCGGAAGTGGGGGCGCTGGCCGCCGACGACCGGTTCAGCCGAGTATCCGATGCGGTCGCCACGGTGCGTGACGGCGGCGGGGTGCTGCTGATCTCCGACGTCGACGCGCTGCTGCCGGCCGCCGCCGCCGACCGGACTCCCGAACCGGTCGCCGCACTGATCATCGGCGAGCTGCGGGAGGCCGTCGCGACTCGTGGTGTCGCGTTCATCGCGACTTCGGCTGTGCCCGTCGGGGTGGATCCCCGGCTGCGGGCACCGGATCTGTGCGACCGCGAGCTCGCCCTGACGCTGCCCGATGGCGCCACCCGCAAGGCCCTGCTGGAGGTGCTGCTGCGCGGCGTACCGTGCGCCGAGTTGAACCTCGGCGAGATCGCCGACCGGACACCGGGTTTCGTGGTAGCTGACCTGGCTGCCCTGGTCCGCGAAGGTGCTCTGCGGGCCGCCTCGCGCGCCAGTGCCGACGGCACCGAGCCGGTGCTGTGGCAGGAAGACCTGACCGGGGCACTGACCGTGATCCGGCCCTTGTCGAGGTCGGCGGCCGAGGAGGTGTCGGTCGGCTCGGTAACGCTCGACGACGTGGGCGACATGGTCGAGACCAAGCAGGCGCTCACCGAGGCGGTGCTGTGGCCGCTGCAGCACCCGGACACCTTCCAGCGCCTCGGCGTGGAACCGCCCCGCGGTGTACTGCTCTACGGACCGCCCGGCTGCGGAAAGACCTTCCTGGTGCGGGCCTTGGCCAGCTCCGGCAAGTTGTCCGTGCACGCGGTCAAAGGTGCTGAGCTGATGGACAAGTGGGTCGGCTCGTCGGAGAAGGCAGTGCGCGAACTGTTCGCCCGCGCACGTGACTCGGCACCGTCACTGGTGTTCCTCGACGAGATCGACGCGCTGGCTCCGCGGCGCGGACAGAGCTTCGATTCCGGGGTGACCGACCGGGTGGTGGCCTCGCTGCTGACCGAGCTCGACGGCATCGAACCGATGAACGACGTCGTCGTGCTGGGTGCGACGAACCGCCCCGATCTCATCGACCCCGCGCTGCTCCGGCCCGGCCGGTTGGAGAAGCTGGTGTTCGTGGAGCCGCCCGATGCCGATGCTCGACGCGAAATCCTGCGCACCTCAGGCAAATCCATTCCGCTTGCCGCCGACGTCGATCTCGACGCCCTGGCTTCCGAGCTGGACGGCTACAGCGCGGCCGACTGTGTCGCACTGCTGCGGGAGGCCGCGTTGACGGCCATGCGCCGGTCGATCGACGCTGCGGACGTCACGGCCGCCGACGTCGCGAAGGCTCGCGAGACCGTACGGCCGTCACTTGATGCCGCGCAGGTGCAGTCACTGCGGGAGTTCGCCGCCGGGCGCTGAGGCATTTACGGCCCCGGCGGGCGAACTCCGAACTACATCCGCTTCCAGAGATCGTCCCCGCCGGAGTGCCGTGGGGCCTCAGGCGCCACCGGAACCGGGCCCGGAGCCGGTTGGCTCGGCGCGGCGGCCGGGGGTGCGGACGCGGCAGGCGGTGCCGAATGCGTGACCGGAGGCGCCGAATGCGGAGCCGCCGACGCCGCTCCATCGGTGCGGTTGTTCATCTGCGTCTCCCGCGCGTCCAGCCCGGCTTCGCGCCGGTCCTGGGCGACATCGCGGTCGTTCTGCGCTGCCTCGCGATCGTCCTGCTGCTTGTCCCGCTCGTTGAGCTTGGCTTCGCGTTCGTCCTGCTGTTGTTGGGGATTCGGGCCACCCGGACCGCCGGGGCCGCCGGGCTGGCCGGCGCCCGGCGCACCGCCGTTCTCCCCACCGCCCTTGGCGCTCTCCATGGCCTTCATCATCGGCTCCATCAACGAGCCGAACTGACCGCCCATCTGGCCCATGGCCTGCGAGGGCGCACTGGCCATCTGGCCCATCTGACCGAGCTGCCCCATCATCTGGCTCAGCTGGCCCACACCCTGACCGCCGGACTCGTCGGCCTTCTCGTAGGCGCCCTGGGCGTCGGAGAGCTTGGCGTTGAACATGTTCTCCTTGGCCGCCAACGCCGTCACATTGGTCGTCAGCGAGGTCGCCAGGGCCGGCAGGATGCCGGAGATCGTCATGCTCATCGCGTCTTCGCCGGGCTGAATCGGCGGCATGTCAGGGGTTTCCAGCGACGCGGGATCCCAGCTGATATGCCCCGCCATCGACATCGGCATTCCCGGGCTACCCACGGTGGTCCCCTTCCCGTCGAGAACGATCACCAATCGTCATAGTCGTCGTCACCATCCCCCATGTCGTGTTCCAAAGGAGCCGGCACCGCCAGTCCGGTAGCGGTGCCCCCACCGCCACCGGCACGCTGGCCGCCGCCCATCATGCCCATGCCACCGCCCATGCCGCCGGCCGAGTTGGCCGCCGCCACCGGGGCCACCCCACCGACCACAGCGGCACTGGCACCGGGGTCGACCGATACCGGTGCGGTACTGCCACCGCCCACCATCTTGGCCAGCAAGGGAGTCTGTGGGCTGCCACCGCCGGAGCCCCCGGGCAGACCCGCGGCCTTGACCATGCCCGCACCGCTGCTGGGACCGGAGCCACCAGCCGCCGGATGGTTGGAGAACGCCGAGAACGGGCTGGGCCCAGCGCCGGTGCCCTTGCCGCCCGAACCCAACATCGAGGTCAGCTGCTGCAGCGGCTGGGACAACTGCTGTAACGGCTGGGAAAGCTGCTGAGGAATCTGGCCGGCCATCTGCGGGATCTGGCCGAGCAACTGGGGCAACTGACTGATCAGCTGCATCATCGACTCGGTGCCCTTCTGGGCCGCCTGCTGCGCCTGCGCCGTCGGCGGGGTGCCGACCTGTGGGAGGTTGGCAATCGTGCCGAGGCTGTCGGCCATCTCCGCGGAGGCAGCAGAGACCGTCGCGGTGTTCTGCGCCAAACCCGCCTTGACCCGGCTCTCGATCAGCGCCTGCACATTAGGGCCGGCAAGCGGCCCCAGGTTCAAGATCATCTCGACCTCATGCTGAACCTCTTGGGCCGCCGCATTCACGACGGTCTTGGTCTCCACCACGGTCGCGGCCATCTTCATCAAGGCAGTGGAGATGGCCTGCGCCTGTAGGCCATTGGCCTCATGGCCGCCGATCATCGTGGTCGCCTCACCGGAGGCGGCCAGCGACGCGGCGCCTTCCCAGTTGCCCTGCAGCTTCGACAGCTGGCTGGTCTGTTGCGGGACGACGGTGCCGCTGATCTTGGCGGCGATCTTCTGATACGACGCCGCCGCCTGGGTCAGCTGATCTTCATCGACATTCGGCCAACCCGGCCCGAGCAACGTCTGCGACCCATACGGGCTACTGTCGCGCTCCAACGCCATACCGCGGCCCCCTTCTACGCGTGATGCACATCCCGAGCAAACATTACCGTGCCCAGAGGGGGTGTCGATGCACCTTTATCCGAGGATCAACCCGGACGTCGGCACGCCGGTACCCGCGGTGACCAAGACATGCTCGACGCCGTCGACCTGGTTGACCGAGGTACCCCGCAGTTGGCGCACACCCTCGGCGATGCCGTTCATCCCGTGGATGTAGGCCTCACCTAGCTGACCTCCGTGGGTGTTGATCGGCAGCCGGCCGCCGAGCTCGATGGCACCGCCCGCAATGAAGTCCTTGGCTTCGCCCTTGCCGCAGAAACCGAGCTCCTCCAGCTGGAGCAGCGTGTACGGAGTGAAGTGGTCATACAGGATCGCGGTCTGGATGTCGTCGGGCGACAGGCCGCTCTGTTCCCAGAGCTGGCGTCCGACCAGACCCATCTCGGGAAGTCCGAGTTCGTCGCGGTAGTACGAGTACATCGTGAACTGATCCGTGCCCGCACCCTGGGCGGCGGCCTCGATGATCGCCGGCCGGTGCTTGAGATCCTTGGCCCGCTCGGGGGTCGTGACGACGATGGCGACGCCCCCGTCGCTCTCCTGGCAGCAGTCCAGCAGCCGGAGCGGTTCGGCGATCCACCGCGAGTTCTGGTGATCCTCGATGGTGATGGGCTTGCCGTAGAAGAACGCCTTCGGGTTGGTGGCGGCGTGCTTGCGGTCGGCCACCGACACCACACCGAAATCGGCACTCGTGGCGCCGTATTCGTGCATGTAGCGCTGGGCGATCATCGCCACCGAGGCTGCCGGGGTGCTCAGCCCGTGCGGGTAGGACCAGCTGTATTCCACGCCGCGAGAGTCGGCGTTGACGGTCAGCCCGGTCATCACCTGGCCGAACCGGAACTCCGAGCGCTCGTTGAAGGCCCGGTAGGCCACGACGACTTCCGCGACACCGGATGCGACGGCCAGAGCCGCCTGCTGAACGGTCGCGGCCGCGGCCCCGCCGCCATAACCGATCTGGCTGAAGAACTTCAGATCCCCGATCCCGGTGGAGCGGGCCACGGCGGTCTCCAGGTTGGAGTCCATCGTGAATGTCACCAGACCGTCGACGTCGGACGGCTTCAGGCCGGCGTCGTCCAGTGCGTCGAGGACGGCCTCGGCGGCCAGCCTCAGCTCGCTGCGACCGGAGTTCTTGGAAAAGTCGGTGGCGCCGATGCCGGCGATGGCCGCCTTGCCGGAGATGCTCACTGTGCTCCCATGGTCAACGTTGAGGTGGCGATGACGTGATCGCCAAGGCTGTTGCTGCCCACTACTTTCAGGGTCACCAACTCGCCGTCGACCGCGGTCACCTCCCCGCGGAAGGTGATCGTGTCGTAGGCGTACCACGGCACACCGAGACGCAGCTTGATCGACTTGATGATGGCGTTCGGGCCGGCCCAGTCGGTCACGTACCGCCCCACCAGACCGGTGTCGGTGAGGATGTTGACGAAGATGTCCTTCGAGCCCTTGGCCTGTGCCTTGTCCCGGTCGTGGTGCACGTCCTGGTAGTCCCGGGTGGCGATCGCCGTCGAGACGATGAACGTCGGGTCACCGTAGATCGAGAGCTCGGGCAGCTTGGTGCCCACGCTCACGCTCATGGTCGGAGCCGCCCCGGCGGCGACATCAGATTGTGCGGTCACTTCGCCGCCTCCCATGCGTACAGAGTCCACGCCGGACTGACCTCACTGTCGGGGAAGTCGATGAACGTTGCCTGGACCGGCATGCCGATCTTCACGTCGTCGTGTTCGACGCCGCGCAGCTCACCGAGCATCCGCACGCCCTCTTCGAGTTCGACGAGCGCGATGACGAACGGCAGGCTGCGGCCCGGCACCTTCGGTGCGTGGTGCACGACGTAGCTGAACACCGTGCCCTTGCCGGAGGCCACGACGTAGTCGGCCGGCGCATCTTTGTCGGCCCACACCGCGGGCACCGGCGGGTGCTGCAGCGAGCCGTCCGGCCGCTTCTGGATCCGCAGTTCGTGGGCGTTGACGCCGTCCCAGAAGAACTGGGTGTCGCGCGACGACGACGGGCGCATCAGCTTGTCCGGGTCCAGATCGGCTGGGATCGAACCGCTTTCGGCAGCTTCGACGCCCTGCTTGTTGGCCGGCAGGAACTTCATGATCCGCCAGTCCATGTCGGCGACTTCCTCGTCACCGACATGCCACCGGATCTTCTGGTTGACGAAGTAGCCCTCGCCCAGCGCCGTCTGCTTCGGGCCCACCACGTCGGTGACCTCGGCGCTGATGCTGACCCGCTCGCCTGGCCGCAGATAGCGGTGGTAGGTCTGATCGCAGTTGGTGGCGACCACGCCGACGTAACCGGCGTCGTCGAACAATTTCATGATCCGGGCCAACGGGTCGTCGTCCGACCGCGTGCGGCCCAGGCCCATCATGGTCCAGACCTGAATCATCGCCGGCGGGGCCACGATGCCCGGATGTCCGGCGGCCTTGGCGGCTTCCTCGTCCACGTAGATCGGGTTCTTGTCGCCGATCGCGTCGACCCAGTGGTGAATCATGGGCTGATTCACCGGGTCCCGGCTCAAGGTCGGCTTGCTGCGCCCGGTGGCGACGATCTCGTCGATGCCCGCCTGCAGATCGCTCATCGGGTCACCCTCGGCACCCGCAGGCCCGACGCCGCGATCATCTCGCGCATGACCTCGTTGACGCCGCCGCCGAAGGTGATCACGAGGTTGCGCTTGGTCATCTTGTCCAGCCACACCAGCAGTTCGGCCGTTTCCGGGTCGGCCGGATTGCCGTAACCACCGACGATCTCTTCGGCCAGCCGGCCGACTTCCTGCAGCCGTTCGGTGGAGAACACCTTGGTGGCGGCCGCATCGGCCACCGCGATGGTCTCACCGGAGGCCGCGACCTGCCAGTTGAGCAGCTCGTTGATCCGCCAGATCGACTTGATCTGTCCGAGAAGGCGTTTCACGGCATCCAGCTCGATCGGGGTGACGCCGTCCGAACCGGGCTTCGAGGCCCAGGTGTGCACCTGGTCGTAGATGCCGGCGATCCGGCCGGCCGGCCCGAGGCCGACCCGCTCGTGGTTGAGCTGGGTGGTGATGAGCTTCCAGCCGCCGTTCTCCTCGCCGACGAGCATGTCGGCGGGCACCCGAACATCGTTGTAGTACGTGGCGTTGGTGTGGTGCGCCCCGTCCGACAGGATGATCGGGGTCCAGGAGTAGCCGGGATCCTTGGTGTCGACGATCAGGATCGAGATGCCCTTGTGCTTGGCCGCGGTCGGATCGGTACGGCAGGCCAGCCAGATGTAGTCGGCGTCATGCGCGCCGGTGGTCCACATCTTCTGGCCGTTGACGATGTATTCGTCACCATGACGCACCGCAGTGGTACGCAGCGACGCCAGGTCCGTACCGGCATCGGGCTCGGAGTAGCCGATGGCGAAATGCACTTCGCCGGCGAGGATCCCGGGCAGGAACTTCTTCTTCTGTTCCTCGGTGCCCAGCGCCTGCAGGGTGGGGCCCACCGTCTGCAGCGTGACCATCGGCAGCGGGATGTCGGCCCGGTTGGCCTCGTTGATGAAGATCTGCTGCTCGACCGGACCGAAGCCCAGGCCGCCGTATTCCTTGGGCCAGCCGACGCCGAGCTTGCCGTCACTGCCCATGCGCTTGATCACCGCACGGTAGGCCTCGTTGTGCCGGTCGGACTCCATCGCCGCAGCCTCTTCGGGCGTGATGAGAGTCGAGAAGTATTCGCGCAGTTCGGATTGCAGCGCGCGCTGCTCCGGAGTCAGATCGATGTACATTACGCTCCCACCAAATCGAGGCGATGCGCTTGCCCGCCCAGCAGTCGGGTCAGATCCTTGATCGACGAGTAGTAGCGGTCCATCGGGTAGGTGATGTCCATACCCATACCGCCGTGCAGGTGATGGCACAGCCGCATGGCCGGCGCAGCCTGCGAGGTGAACCAGTAGCCGAGGATCGCGAGGTCTTCATCGGCATCCAGGCCCTCCGACAACCGCCACAGACACGAGGTGGAAACCAAAGAGATTGTCCGCGAGGCGATGTAGACCTCGGACAGCTGTGCGGCCACGGTCTGGAACGTCGACAGCGGACGGCCGAACTGCTCACGCGTTGCCACGTAGTCGGCCGTCAAGCGGAGAGCGCCGGCGACCAGCCCGGCCGCGAACGCCCCGGTGACGGCCAGCGCCAGCTGGTTGACCCGATGCGCGGTCGCGCCGTCGAGCACGTCGGCGGCGTCGACCGCGACGTCGGCGAACGTGACCGCGTACTCATCCGAGCCGTTGGCGGTCGGGGTCTTGGTGACCGTCACACCGTCGGCCGTGGGCGAGACCACCACCACGCCGTTGTCCGTGGTGACCACCAGCCACTTCGCCGTCTCTGCGTAGGGCACACCGATTTTGGTGCCGTTGAGCTTGCCGTCGGCGAAGTTCACCGCGGGCCGCTCCGGCAGCGAGTGCCCCGGCTCGTTCAGCGCGGCCGACAGCAAGGCGCCCGTGGCGACATCGGCAAGGTACCGGTCGTGCTGCGCGTCGGAGGCCAGGTCGAGAAGCGGCACCAGGCCGAGGCCGACGGTGGCCAGCGCCGGGCCGGTGGTGCCGTGGCGTCCGATCTCGGTCAAGGCGGTGGAAAGTTCGGGCAGACCCAGACCGTCACCGCCGAGGCGTTCCGGCACTCCCAGCGCCGCGACCCCACCGGAAACCAGTGCATCCCAAGTGTTGTCGCGCTCCAGAACAGAGGTCACCACATCGGCGACGGCCTGCTGTTCCGGGTTCGGTGTGAAATCCACCCGAATCCTCCTTGATCCGTTGGGCGGTCAGTGGCTGACCGGGCACTTACCGGTGTAGTCGACCGGCCAATGCTTAATACCATTGAGCCATCCGGACTTCAGCCGCTCGGGTTCTCCGACGGGCTTGAGGTCGGGCATGTGATCGGCCACGGCGTTGAAGATCAGGTTGATCGTCAGGCGGGCCAGGTTGGCGCCGATGCAGTAGTGCGCCCCCGTGCCGCCGAAGCCGACGTGCGGGTTGGGATCCCGAAGGATGTTGAACGTGAACGGGTCTTCGAACACCGTCTCGTCGAAGTTGGCCGAGCGGTAGGACATCACCACACGCTCTCCGGCCTTGATCTTGACACCGGAGATCTCGGTGTCCTCGCTGGCGGTGCGCTGGAAGGCCGACACGGGGGTGGCCCAGCGGATGATCTCGTCGACCGCGGTCTTGGGCCGCTCCTTCTTGAACAGCTCCCACTGCTCGGGATGCTGCGAGAACGCGATCATGCCGTGGGTGATCGAGTTACGGCTGGTCTCGTTACCGGCCACGGCCAGCATGATCACGAAGAAGCCGAACTCGTCGTCGCTGAGCTTCTCGCCGTCGATGTCGGCCTGGATCAGCTTGGTGACGATGTCGTCGGTCGGGTTCTTGCCGCGCTCTTCGGCCATCTTCATGGCGTAGGAGATGAGCTCGAACGAGGACATGGCCGGGTCCACGTCGGCGTACTCGGGATCGTCACCGGCGGTCATCTCGTTGGACCAGCGGAACAGCTTGTCGCGATCGTCCTGGGGCACGCCGAGCAGTTCGGCGATGGCCTGCAGCGGCAGCTCGCAGGAGACCTGCTCGACGAAGTCGCCGGTGGTCGAGGCCGCGGCGTTCTTGGCGATCTGCTGTGCGCGCGAGTTCAACTCGTCCTCGAGCCGCGACAGGGCGCGCGGGGTGAAACCGCGGGAGATGATCTTGCGCAGGCGGGTGTGGTGCGGTGCGTCCATGTTGAGCAGAACGGCGCGCTGCAAGTCGACGGCCTCGCGGGTCATCTCCTGCGGCCAGACCGGGATCGCGCCGTTCATCGAGCTGGAGAACACGTCGCTGCGCAGTGAGACGTCCTTGACGTCCTCGTGGCGGGTGACCAGCCAGTAGCCCTTGTCGCCGAAGCCACCGGTGCCGCCCGGCACGTCGACCCAGCGAACCGGCTCGGCCTTACGGAGCTCGGCGAGTTCCTTGACCGGCAGGCCCTTGAGGTTCAGCTCGGAATCGAGGAAGTCGAAATCCTTGGGGATGTTGGGGCAGCCCATGTGTCTAACTCCTAGTGTCTGTAGCAAGCCGTGCGCGTAGCCAGCAATGCTTGAAACAACGTGGTCTAGTACCAATTGAGACCATTGAAACACGGCTTGACCGCAGATCAAAGGCAGTGATACATCCGCGCTTGTCAGAGTAATGAAACGTGTTCTAGCCTGGCTTCATGGGTAACCCTGTCATCGTCGAAGCCACCCGCAGCCCCATCGGCAAGCGCAACGGCTGGTTGTCCGGCCTCCACGCCACCGAGCTCCTCGGAGCGGTCCAGAAGGCCCTCATCGAGAAGGCCGGAATCGATCCCGGCAGCGTCGAGCAGGTCATCGGTGGCTGCGTCACGCAGTACGGCGAGCAGGCCAACAACGTCACCCGGCAGTCCTGGTTGGTCGCCGGTCTGCCCGAGCACGTCGGCGCCACCAGCGTCGACTGCCAGTGCGGTAGCGCGCAGCAGGCCAACCACCTGGTCGCGGGCCTGATCGCCACCGGCGCCATCGACATCGGCATCGCCTGCGGCATCGAGGCGATGAGCCGGGTCGGTCTCGGCGCCAACGGAGGCGGCGCCCGCGCCGCCTCCTGGGACATCGACCTGCCCAACCAGTTCGAGGCCGCCGAGCGGATCGCCAAGCGCCGCGGCATCACCCGCGCCGATGTGGACGCGCTGGGCCTGGCGTCGCAGCTCAAGGCCAAGCAGGCCTGGGCCGAAGGGCGCTTCGACCGGGAGATCTCGCCGATCGAGGCACCGGTCATCGACGAGAACAAGCAGCCGACCGCGGAATGGAACACCGTCAGCCGCGACCAGGGCCTGCGCGACACCACCGCCGAGGGCCTGGCCGGGCTGAAGCCGGTGATGGAGGGCGGCATCCACACCGCGGGCACGTCGTCGCAGATCTCCGACGGTGCCGCCGCGGTGCTGTGGATGGACGAAGACAAGGCCAAGGCCCTGGGCCTGAAGCCACGCGCCCGCATCATCAGCCAGGCAAACGTCGGCGCCGAGACCTACTACCACCTCGACGGCCCGGTGCAGTCCACCGCCAAGGTGCTCGAGAAAGCCGGGATGAAGATCGGCGACATCGACCTGGTCGAGATCAACGAGGCCTTCGCGTCCGTGGTCCTGTCCTGGGCGCAGGTGCACGGCGCCGACATGGACAAGGTCAACGTCAACGGCGGCGCCATCGCGCTGGGTCACCCGGTCGGTTCGACCGGAGCCCGGTTGATCACCACTGCGCTGCACGAGCTGGAGCGCACCGACAAGAGCACGGCGCTGATCACCATGTGCGCCGGCGGCGCACTGTCCACCGGCACCATCATCGAGCGGATCTGATGGCTTTCAGCGAAGCCGAGCGCATCGCCGCCGCACAGGCCTACATTGATGCGCTCGTCTCCCATCAAGCGGATGCAGTTCCGTTCACGCCGGACTGCATCCGCATCGAGATGGGGCTGAAGACGGGACGCTCCGGAGATCACCTGCGTCGCAGCCTGAATCGCGGACCGCAGTTCAAGTTGATCGAGAAGACGACGACGCCGGAGTTCTCCGTCGACGGCGACAACATCCGCGCCAAGTTCGACGTCCTGACCAAGCCGCGGCTGTTCGGATGGCGGGTCTGCTCGCACGTCGACGAGACCTTCCTGATCCCCGCGTCGGACGGCAAGATCCACCACATCCGCGCCTCCCTCAGCCCATTCCTCAGCCGCTAAGGTCCACCGCATGGCCAACACCCCTCGCCCACTGAGCCCCAAACAGGTCGAACGGCTCAACGCGAAATCGACCGGCACCGCCATCAAGTGGATGTCGCGTGCCCAGACCTGGATCTTCAAGAAGACCGGTGGGCGGATCGGTGACAAATTCCTGCGTGGAGCCGAGGTGGGCATCTTGACCACCATCGGACGCAAGTCAGGCGAGGAGCGGGACAGCCCGCTGTTGTTCCTCCAGGAGGGCAAGCGCATCGTGCTGGTCGCGTCGCAGGGCGGCCGGGCCACCAATCCGATGTGGTATCTGAACCTGGTCGCCAATCCCCGGGTGAAGTTCCAGACGAAGCGCGAGACGTTGGAGCTCGTCGCACGCGACGCGACCGACGCCGAGCGCGACGTGTACTGGCCCAAGCTCGACGCCATGTATGCCGATTTCGCCAACTACCGCTCCTACACGGACCGCAAGATCCCGATCGTGATCTGCGACCCGGCCTGACCACCGAAAACATGCAGCGCCCCCGGACTTGTCCGGGGGCGCTTTCTGTTCATCAGGTGTCCTGCAGCCGACTAATTACGCAACTCTGAGTAGCAGAATTGACGAGTGAACAGAATTTTGATTATGTTCTGTGAGCCCGCACACAGTGAACGGCAAGTGAGCGGTAGCCCACATTTTCGTGAACCGATGGAGACCCTATGCAACGACCCACTCGACGCCGGGCTGCCGGTGCCGCCGCCACCACCCTGACCGCATGTTCACTGTTCGCGGCGGCCACGCTGCCCGCCGCGGCGATGACGGTGACGTTCATCCGGCACGCGGAGTCCCAAGGCAACGCTTCCGGATACATCGACACCAGTACGCCCGGCCCGCACCTGACCAATGACCAGGTGAACCAGAACGGCGGTCCGAACGGTCAGCAGCAGGCGATCGACTGGGCGAACACCCAATGCCCTACCGCCGAGTGCACCAAGTACGACGCGCTGTACGCCTCGACCATGATTCGCACCCAGGAGACCGCCGCGCCGTTCGCCGCCAAGCGCGGTCTGCCCGTCACGGTCCTGGGTACGTTCGATCCGGACAACCCACAGCGGAACTCCGGCGTGCAGGAGATCAGCGCCGGCATCTTCGAGGGCCTGCCCGAAAGCGAAGGCATCGGCCGCATCGGCTACATCCTGGCCCCGCTGGCCTGGACCATGGGCCTGCAGTTCGTCCCCATCCCCGGCGGGGAGAACGGTCTCGAGTTCAACGAGCGCGTGACGAACGCCCTCGAGGACGTTGAGTCGGACACCACCGACACCAACGGTGACGGGGAGATCGACGCGGCGGTGTTCTCGCACGGCGCCACGATCATGATGTGGACGATGATGAACGTCGACAACCCGAACCTGTTGCTGATCGTGCAGCATCCGCTGAACAACACCGACACCGTGGTCGTCGAGAAGAACGACGACGGCAGCTGGACCCTCAAGGAATGGGCCGGCCAGGAGGTCGGCCCCGCGAACTACCCGACGCAGATGTTCGTCAACGTGCGTGACCTGATCGTGGCTCCGCAGAAGGCGATCTACAACATGCGCATTCCTGTTCTCTCGCTGGATGCGCAGGGCATCGTGACCACCGGCGCGCAGGGCATCCAGGACGTCGCCGAGGCGGGAGTCAAGTTCGTCAAGGACTCGGTGACCGACACGGTCAACGCGATCACCGGCATCCCCGGCTCACTGGGCCAGTCCACGTCGCAGGTGTCGAAGCTCAGCACCCCGAAGGCTGTCACCGAAACCGCCGCCCCTTCGATCGAGGCCACCACCGCAGACACCAAGGCCGCAGTCGAGACCGTCAGCGAGAACGCCCAATCGGTCCTCGAGAAGACCACCGAGCCGATCAAGGCCAAGATCGCCTCGGCCCGCACCGCCAACGGCGCCACCAAGCTGGCCGACGGCAACAAGGCGGAACCGGGCAAACCCGCCGCCGCGGTCCGCGACCGCGTCAACCGGGCCGCCGGCGATGTCCGCAGCGGCATCGAATCATCGGCCCAGCAGGCGCGTGACGCGGTGAAGAAGCTGACCGGAGCGGACAAGTCCGCAAAGGCCGAGAAATCCGACAGCACGGCCAAGCCCAAGGCCAAGACCAAGACGAAGGACGCCGCCTGAAATAGGCTGCATTTCAACGTAATACAAACCGGTCGGTCCCTCTCCTCACCCGAGGAGAGGGACTGAGCCGAATCCGCCGCAAGGCGGTAGCAGAATCAGAACGTTTGTCAAATATCTTCCCGCACAATGGGATAACGGCTCGTTCTCACAGCAGATGGTCAGACAATTCATCTGGCCGGCCAGCGAACCGTCACCGGCAGGTCACGTGAAATCCACTCAGCCACAACGGAGGAACCACATGAACCGCCGCAGAGGTGCACGGTATCGAAAACTCCTGGGGAGTGTCGCCTTGGCATTCCTCGCCTTCTTCCTGGCCATGCCCGTCGCTCACGCCGCCGAGGTCATGCGTGTGACGTTCGTGCGTCACGCACAGTCCGAGGGCAACGCCTCCGGCCTGATCGACACCAAGACACCGGGTCCGGTGCTCACTCCCCTGGGCCAGCAGCAGGCCCAGGCCGTGGCCGACAAACTGGGTGACAACAACTACGACGCCATCTATGCCTCGACGATGGTCCGCACTCAGTTGACCGCCGCACCGATGTCGCAGCGCCTGGGCCTCCCGATCCAGGTGCTGCCCGGCCTCCAGGAGATCGAGGCCGGCGTCTTCGAGGGCACGCCGGAGGCGAACGCCGCCAGCGGATACGGCCTGTATCCGATCGCTTGGGCGCTGCCGGGCGCCATCCCGCAGATCCCGTTCGACAAGAGCACGTACATGCCGGGCACCAACCTCAACGGCTACGTGTTCGACGAACGGGTCAGAGGCGCGTTGCAGACCATGTACGACAACGGCGATCGCAACGCCGTGGTGTTCTCACACGGCGGGACCATCATGTTCTGGACGTTGATGAACGTCAACAACCTCACCATGATGGAGAAGCTCCAACTGCTCCAGACAGCTCAGTTGAACAACACCGATTACGTCGTGATCGAGGGCAACAACGAGGACGGCTGGACGCTGGTGAACTGGAACGGCAAGCAGTTCAGCCCGGAACCAACCTTCGAGCACGAGGTGAAACTCCAGTTCCGCACGTTGTCCCGTCAACTGACCGCCGCCGCCGAGCAGGTCAAGGAGGCCTTCAAGACCGGCGACTTCGTGACGATCGCGACGGCGATCAACCGTAGCGTGGCCGACGCATCCTTCTCGGTCACCAAGTTCAGCCGGGCGATCAACGCGGAGATCATCAAGCGGACCACCAAGGTGATCCCGACCAGCACCGGGGATCTGCAGGACAAGGTGTCCACCGAGGTCGAGAACATCAAGACCTCGCTCAACCTGACCAAGGAGAGCATCGAGCAGAAGGCCGCCTCCGCCCCGGAGTCCTCTGCCCCGGAGTCCGCCTCGGCCACAACCAAACTGGCCGACAAAGAAGTCGCCGACAGCGGCGTGAAGTCGAAGCTCAAGACCGACGGCATCGTCAAGCCCCGCGGTGCGACCGACCTGTCCGACGGCAACAAGGCGCTGCCGGGCGTCACGAAGTCGCTCAGCCGTACCGGCGAGAAGGTTCAGACCGCCGTCAACGAAGCGCACGACCGGGTGTCATCGTCGATCAAGAAGTTCGGCGACGCGGTCAAGAAGGCAACCGGCCAGCCCAGCAAGGCAGCCGGCGACAACGACGGCGCCGGCAGCGACACCGCCGCCAAGAAGGACGCCGCCTGACCGATCGGCATTTCTACAGGCGCCCCAGATCAATTGATCTGGGGCGCCTTTTCATTCGCATCGGCAATGGCAACAACCGGTCCCAAACATCGAGACAACTGCACAATTCCGAACAATTCGGCCATACGTTCATCTCGCTCCACCTGTAACCATTGATTGGAGGAACGTAGCAAGATGAGTTATCTCAGACGCTCGGGTATCCGAGCGACGATTACCGGCATCGGATTGATGCTACTGGCATTTCTCCTGGCCATCCCTGCTGCGCACGCCGCGGAAGTCATGCGCATCACGTTCATCCGCCACGGAGAATCAACAGCGAATGCTGCGAACGTGGCCGATTCTTCGGTCCCAGGGCCGGTGCTCACCGAGAAAGGTCAGCAACAGGCGCGCGACATCGTCAAAGTGCTGGGCGACAACAACTATGACGCGATCTATGCCTCGACGATGGTCCGTACCCAACTGACCGCCGCCCCGATGGCCCAGTACTTGGGCCTACCCATCCAGGTCGTTCCCGGCCTACAGGAAATAGAGGCCGGCATTTATGAAGGAACGCCCGAATCCGATGCCGTCAAGGGCTACCTTCAGGCACCTCTGAAATGGTTGCAGGGGGACCTGGACGCACGAATCCCAGGCTCGATCAACGGCCGGGAATTCGACGCCCGCATGGACGGCGCAATTCAGACGATGTATGACAATGGAGACCGTAACGTAGCCGCATTCTCGCATGGCGGTGCGATCATGTTCTGGGTTTTCTTGAATGCCGAAAATGCGGACCCCATGTGGCTGATGACCAATCCACTGAGAAATACCGGTTACGTGGTGGTCGAGGGCAATCCCGAGGACGGCTGGCGCGTCGTCAACTGGAACGGGACCGAGATCGGCCCTGAAACTCCGTTCCGGGTCGAGGCGTTCCGGCAACTGCGCACGCTGTCGAGACAGCTGCAGCAGGCGGCAGATGGCGTGGTGCAATCCTTCGAAACCCGCGATCCGGCGGCTATCGCCACCGCGATCAACCGCGGACTGGCCGACGCCGGCTTCTCCGTGACCAAGTTCAACCGCGCGATCACCGCGGACATCGTCAAACGCATCGACAAGGCGATTCCGAAGAAGGAGGATGCGGCAACCGATGATGTTCAGGCACCCGAACCGGCTGTCACCCAGGTGCAGTCGGAGCTCAAGGCGCGTTCTGCGGCAACGGATCTCAGCGATGGAAACAAGGCTGTGCCCGGTGCGGCGAAGGCACTGAAGCGCTCGGGCGACAAGGCGAAGCCCTCAGTCGCGGACGCTCGAGAGCGGGTCAAGTCCTCGATGGAGAAGGCCGGAGACGCAGTCCGAAAGGCCGTCGCCAAGGCGTCACATGCCGATTCCGGCAACAAGCGCAAGGTCAAATCAGAAGGCTGACAAAGAACCGAGTCTGCTACTAACGCAGCGAGTGTGCGCTCAGATCGAGAATCCGCTGGATTTCACGATCTGAGCGCACACTCGGCGAAAAAGGCGAAACTCAGGCGCCGTAGACCGGCACCGCGGGACGAGCCTGGGCCAGCAGGTCCTTGACGACCGGGCCCAGCTCAGCCGGATCCCACTTCGCGCCCTTGTCGATCTGAGGTCCGTGCGCCCAGCCCTCGGCGATGCGGATCTTGCCGCCCTCGAGCTCGAACATCTTGCCGGTGACGTCCTTCGACTCGACGCTGCCCAGCCACACCACCAGCGGGGAGATGTTCTCGGCGGCCATGGCGTCGAAGGCCTGGTCCTGGGTGGCCATCATGTCGGCGAACACGGTCTCGGTCATCCGGGTCCGGGCCGAGGGCGCGATGGCGTTGGCGGTGACGCCGTAGCGGCCCATCTCGGCCGCGGCCACCAGGGTCAGCGCGGCGATGCCGGCCTTGGAGGCGCTGTAGGTGGCCTGACCGACGCTGCCCTGCAGGCCGGCGCCGGAGCTGGTGTTGATGATTCGCGCGTCAACGGTTTCGCCGGCCTTGGACTTGGCCCGCCAGTAGGCGGCGGCGTGCTTCATGGTGGCGAAGTGCCCCTTGAGATGCACGGCGGTGACGGCGTCGAACTCTTCTTCGGTGGCGTTGGCGAACATGCGGTCACGCACGATGCCGGCGTTGTTGACCAGCACGTCCAGGGTGCCAAAGGTGTCGACCGCCTGCTGGATCAGCGCCTCGGCCTGGCCCCAGTCGGCGACGTTGGAACCGTTGGCGACGGCTTCGCCTCCGGCGGCGACGATCTCGTCGACCACGTTCTGCGCTGCACTGCCGCCACCGGCCGGCGAACCATCCAGGCCGACCCCGATGTCGTTGACCACGACGCGGGCCCCTTCCGCGGCGAACGCGAGCGCGTGCTCACGTCCGATGCCGCCACCGGCGCCCGTCACGATGACCACGCGGCCGTCGAGCAATCCCATAGCTGTGTCTCCTTTTCCGAATTACTTGATGTCGGCGGTCGTGGTGGACAGGTAGTGCGGCGGCTCGCCGCCACCGTGCACCTCCAACGACGCACCGCTGATGTACGAGGCGGCATCCGAGGCCAGAAATGCTGTGGCCCAACCAATGTCGTCGGGTTTGGCAAGCCGTCCCAGCGGCACATTCCGCGAGATGGCAGCGATCGACTCGGCATCGCCGTAGAACAGTTCAGACTGTTCGGTCTCGACCATGCCGACCACCACGGAGTTCACCCGCACCTTGGGCGCCCACTCGACGGCGAGCGTCGAGGTGAGGTTGTCGATGCCGGCTTTCGCCGCGCCGTATGCGGCCGTTCCGGGGGTGGGCCGGTGGCCGCTGACGCTGGAGATGTTGACGATGGTGCCGCCGGAGTCCTGCTTCTGCATCACGGCGTTGGCATGGGTGGAAACCGAGAGCGCGCCGATCAGGTTCAGCTCGATGATCTTGGTGCTGAACTTCGCCGACGCCTCGGCAGCCAGCACATACGGTGAGCCGCCGGCGTTGTTGACGACGACGTCCAACCGGCCGTGCTTCTCGACGATGCTTTCGATGAGCGACTTCACCGAGTCGTCATCCCGGATATCGCAGCTGTGGAATTCGTAGGGCAGTCCCTCGACCGGGCGGCGTGCGCAGGTCACCACAGTGGCGCCCTGACCGGCAAAAACCGCGCTGATTCCAGCGCCAACCCCTCGCACTCCACCGGTCACCAGGACCACCTTGCCGGTCAAACCCAAACTGATGGCGCCGACTTCTGGCGTAACTGTCACTGTGCTAGCGTACCAAGCAAGTGCTTGCTTAGGTAGCGACCCCTTCAGGAAGTGGATTGATGACGATCACCACCAAGACAGTCGAACCGGGCATCGTCTCGGTCACCGTCAACTACCCGCCCGTCAACGCCATCCCGTCGGCCGGCTGGTTCGAACTCGGCGATGCGATCACCGCGGCAGGCCGCGACCGCAGCACCCACGTGGTGATCCTGCGGGCCGAGGGCCGCGGCTTCAACGCCGGCGTGGACATCAAGGAAATGCAGAACACCGAGGGCTTCACCGCACTCATCGATGCCAACCGCGGGTGCTATCACGCGTTCAAGGCCGTCTACGAGTGCGAGGTCCCCGTCGTCGCAGCGGTCAACGGCTTCTGCGTGGGTGGCGGAATCGGCCTGGTCGGCAACGCCGACGTGATCGTCGCCTCCGATGACGCCAAGTTCGGTTTGCCCGAGGTGGAACGCGGCGCGCTCGGTGCAGCGACGCACCTCTCCCGGCTGGTTCCCCAGCATCTGATGCGCCGGCTGTTCTTCACCGCCGCCACCGTTCCCGCCGAGACGCTGCACCACTTCGGTTCCGTCCACGAGGTCGTACCCCGCGAGGAGCTCGACGAGGCCGCACTGCGCGTCGCCCGCGACATCGCCAGCAAGGACACCCGCGTGATCCGGGCCGCCAAGGAGGCGCTGAACTTCATCGACGTCCAGCCCGTCAATGCGCGGTACCGCATGGAGCAGGGCTTCACCTTCGAACTCAACCTGTCCGGTGTGTCCGACGAGCACCGCGACGCGTTCGCCGGAACTGACAAGGGGTCCAAATGACAGATAAGCGAACAACTCTGGATGAGGCCGTTGCCTCGATCGAGAGCGGCATGACCATCGGTATCGGCGGCTGGGGTTCACGGCGCAAGCCCATGGCCTTCGTCCGCGCGCTGCTGCGCACCGACGTCAAGGATCTGACCGTGGTCACCTACGGCGGCCCGGATCTGGGTCTGCTGTGCTCGGCAGGCAAGGTCAAGCGCGTCTACTACGGCTTCGTGTCGCTGGATTCGCCGCCGTTCTACGACCCGTGGTTCGCGCGCCGTCGCACTGAAGGCGCCATCGAGGCCCGCGAGATGGACGAGGGCATGCTGCGCTGCGGCCTGCAGGCTGCAGCTCAGCGGTTGCCGTTCCTGCCGATCCGCGCCGGCCTCGGCAGCGACGTCCGCGCGTTCTGGGGCGATGAGCTCAAGACCGTGAAGTCGCCGTATGCCACCGACGGTGCCTACGAAGAGCTGATCGCGATGCCCGCGCTGAACCTCGATGCGGCCTTCGTGCACATGAATCTCGGTGATGCCCAGGGCAATGCGGCTTACACCGGCATCGACCCGTACTTCGACGACCTCTTCCTCATGTCGGCCCAGCGCCGGTTCCTTTCGGTCGAGCGCGTGGTGTCCACCGAGGAGCTGGTCAAGGCCGTTCCGACGCAGGCCCTTCTGATCAACCGGATGATGGTCGATTCCGTGGTGGAGGCCCCCAACGGCGCCCACTTCACCACCAACGAGCCCGATTACCGGCGCGACGAGAAGTTCCAGCGCCACTACGCAGAGGCCGCGGGCTCCGACGAGACCTGGGCCGAGTTCGTCAAGACGTATCTGTCCGGCAGCGAGGCCGATTACCAAGCTGCGGTCCGGAAGTTCAAGGAGGAGCAAGCATGATCGCCGTGACCCGCGCCGAGGTGTGCGCCGTCGCCTGCGCCGAACTGTTCCGCGACGCCGGCGAGATCATGGCCAGTCCGATGACCACCGTCGTCCAGATCGGTGCGCGCCTGGCCCGGCTGACCTTCTCCCCCGACATCGTGCTGACCGACGGCGAGGCCCGGATCCTGGCCGACACCCCGGCCATCGGCGCCCCTTTCACCGTCGAGGGCTGGATGCCGTTCAACCGGGTCTTCGAGACCCTGGCCTGGGGCAAGCGCCATGTGGTGATGGGCGCCAACCAGATCGACCGCTACGGCAACCAGAACCTGTCGGCGTTCGGTCCGATCCAGCACCCGACCCGGCAGATGTTCGGCGTCCGCGGCGCCCCTGGCAACAGCATCAACCACACCACCAGCTACTTCGTCGGCAACCACACCAAGCGGGTGTTCTGCGAGTCGGTGGACATCGTCTCCGGAATCGGTTGGGACAAGATCGATCCCGAGAACCCGGCATACCGGTTCGCCAACATCTACCGCGTGGTGTCCAATCTGGGCGTGTTCGACTTCAACGGGCCCGACCACCAGATGCGTGCGGTATCGCTGCACCTGGGCGTCGAGGCCCAGCAGGTCGCCGACAACACCTCGTTCGAGGTGCACGGCCTCGAGGAGGCCGAGACCACCCGGCTGGCCACCGAAGAGGAACTCAAGCTGCTGCGTGAGGTCATCGATCCGAAGTCGCTGCGCGACAAAGAGGTCAAGGTTTAACGAATGGGCAAGCTCAAGACTCCGCTGACCGAACTGGTCGGCATCGAGCATCCCGTCGTGCAGACGGGGATGGGCTGGGTTGCCGGCGCCCGACTGGTCGCCGCAACCTCCAATGCCGGCGGGCTCGGCATCTTGGCGTCGGCGACCATGACGCTCGAGGAACTGCAGACCGCCGTCACCAAGGTCAAGGCCGCCACCGACAAACCCTTCGGCATCAACATGCGTGCCGATGCGGGCGATGCCGGTGATCGCGTCGACCTCCTGATCCGCGAAGGAGTCAAAGTCGCCTCCTTCGCTCTAGCTCCCAAACCCGAGCTGATCGCCAAGCTGAAAGATGCGGGCGTCGTGGTGATTCCGTCGGTCGGCGCGGCCAAGCACGCCAAGAAGGTGGCCGGCTGGGGTGCCGACGCGGTGATCGTGCAGGGCGGTGAGGGCGGTGGCCACACCGGTCCCGTCGCCACCACGCTGCTGCTGCCCTCGGTGCTCGACGCGGTGAAGGACACCGGCATGCCGGTGATCGCCGCGGGCGGTTTCTTCGATGGCCGGGGCCTGGCGGCTGCACTGTCCTACGGTGCGGCCGGTGTGGCCATGGGAACCCGGTTCCTGCTGACCTCGGATTCCACCGTGCCCGACGCGGTCAAGGAGCGTTACCTGCAGGCCGCGCTGGATGGCACCGTGGTGTCCACGCGCGTCGACGGCATGCCGCACCGGGTGCTGCGTACCGGACTGGTGGAAAAGCTCGAGAGCGGTTCGCGGGCACGTGGTTTCGCCGCCGCCGTGGGCAACGCCCAGAAGTTCAAGAAGCTCTCCGGGATGACCTGGTTGTCGATGGTCAAGGACGGCCTCGCGATGCGGCACGGTAAAGAGCTCACCTGGTCGCAGGTCGTAATGGCGGCCAACACCCCGATGCTGCTGAAAGCCGGTTTGGTGGAGGGTAATACCGACGCCGGTGTGCTGGCTTCGGGCCAGGTGGCGGGCATCATCAGCGACCTGCCGTCCTGTGCCGAGCTGGTCGAGAAGATCGTCGACGACGCCGTCGCGCACCTGCAGTCCGCCACGAGTTACATCCAGTAACTCGTCTGAGCGCGCAGACGCAGAAGTGCCCCCTTCTCATCGGAGAAGGGGGCACTTCGCATTGACGGACTTCAGAACCCCGGCACAGTGGATGTATGGACATCCGTCGCGCCGAAAACCCGGTGATCCGCCGCGCGGCCGAAGGGCTGCATCAATTCAACAGTCGGCACCCGTGGAGCCACAACGATCATTTCCACCGCTGGATCCTGGCGAATCTGCCGCCCAGGCGCGGAACCGCGATCGATGTCGGGTGCGGTCAGGGCGCCTTGGTGGCGCAACTGGGCACTCGGTTCGCCCGGGCTCACGGCACGGATCGCGACGCCGCCATGCGCTCGGAGGCGACGCGGCGCTGCGCCCACCTGCCCAATGTGACGATCGACGGCAGCCAGCTCGCCGACCTCGAAGGACCGGCCGACCTGATCACCATGGTCGCCGTGCTGCACCACCTCGACGTCCGGCAAGCGCTGAACGACGTCAGACGCCTACTGGCCCCGGGCGGACGCTTCCTGGTCGTCGGCCTGGCCGCCCCGGTGTCGGTGATGGACAACGCATGGGATCTGGCGTCCGCGGTGACCAACCCGCTCATCGGCCTGATCAAACATCCGCGTCCGGTATCAGGGGGTCCGGTGCCGCCGCCGTTTCCGGTCCGCGATCCACAGCTGAGCTTCGACGAACTGCGGGCGATGGTCGCCGACGTCATGCCAGGTGCCCAGATGCGCCGCCGGCTCGGGTTCCGCCACACCATCGCCTGGACCAAATGACCGCCGGCGCTACAGCGCCTTCACAAGTGTTACCGCGGTGCTAAATCCTGGGCTGCGCGGCTGCGCTGCACGCCCCCGTGCCCCACGTCGCCCGAGCACTCAATTTGTCCGCTGGCCACGTCATCTCCGCAGGTAGATACGGTTGGCCAGGTGGCACGGTCAACCCGGTTCATAACCGGCGTGTTCCTGTGAAATGACTTGGGCGTTAACGCGATTTCACAGGGGTGCACACCCCTGAGTGCGTTCTTTTGACGGTCCTGGCAACCCTCCTACGCTCGTGAATCAACGCACTTGGAGGGACGGATCGTGGTCGATTCACACGCGGGCAGCGCGACACCTGGCGACGCTTTGCTGCGACTGGGTAGGTACTTCCACCGCGGTGAGGTGTCCGCGGATCAGCGCACCCTGCACAAGATCGGCGGCCGCTCCGCCGACGACTTCTATCGGGACCGATGGGCACACGACAAGGTGGTGCGGTCGACGCACGGCGTCAACTGCACCGGCTCCTGCTCATGGAAGATCTACGTCAAAGACGGCGTGATCACCTGGGAGTCGCAGCAGACCGACTATCCGTCGGTCGGTGCCGACAAACCCGAGTACGAGCCGCGCGGGTGCCCGCGCGGTGCGTCCTTCTCCTGGTACACGTATTCCCCTGCGCGCGTGCGCTATCCGTATATCCGCGGCGTGTTGCTCGAGTACTACCGGGAGGCCAAGGAGCGGCTCAAGGATCCGGTGCTGGCCTGGGCCGACATCGTCGAGGATCCGGAGAAGTCGAAGCGGTACAAGACCGCCCGCGGCAAGGGCGGGTTCGTCCGCGCCGAGTGGTGGGAGGCCGCGGAGATCACCGCAGCCGCCCACGTCCACACGATCAAGAAGTACGGGCCGGACCGGGTGGCCGGTTTCTCCCCGATCCCAGCGATGTCGATGGTCAGCCATGCCGTGGGCGCCCGGTTCATCTCGCTGCTCGGCGGGTCGATGTTGTCGTTCTACGACTGGTATGCCGACCTGCCGGTGGCCTCACCGCAGGTGTTCGGGGACCAGACCGACGTGCCCGAGTCTGCCGACTGGTTCGACGCGGGCTACCTGATCATGTGGGGCTCCAACGTCCCCGTCACGCGAACTCCCGATGCGCACTACATGACCGAGGCCCGGTATCGCGGTCAAAAGGTGGTCGTGGTGTCGCCGGACTATGCCGACAACACCAAGTTCGCCGACGAATGGCTGCCGGCTCGCCCCGGTACCGACGCCGCCCTGGCCATGGCGATGGGGCACGTCATCCTCAAGGAGTTCTTCGTCGAAAAGCAGACGCTGTACTTCACCGACTACGTCAAGAAATACACCGACCTGCCGTTCCTGATCACCCTCACCGAGCGCGACGGTCGGCTGCTGCCCGGAAAGTTCCTCACCGCAGCCGATCTCGGGGGTGAACATGCGGATACCGAGGCCTCGTCCTCCAAAACCGTCCTCCTGGATCAGGCCGGCCGTCCGGTGGTGCCGAACGGCTCGCTGGGGCATCGGTTCACCGCGTCCGGCGAGGGCCACTGGAACCTCGACCTTCATGGTGTCCACCCGATGCTGACCTTGCTCGGCAACCACGACGATACCGCCACCGTGGCCCTGCCCCGCTTCGACAGCGACCAGCCCGGTGTCCTGGAGCGAGGCGTGCCGACCAGAATCGTTGCCGGACACCGTGTGACGACGGTGTTCGACCTGATGCTGGCACAGTACGGGGTGCCCCGCGACGGACTGCCCGGGCAGTGGCCATCGGGATACGACGACGCCTCCGAGCCCTACACCCCGGCCTGGCAGGAAGAGATCACCGGCGTACCCGCGGCGGCTGCCGAACGGATCGCGCGTGAATTCGCCGACAACGCCGAACGATCCAAGGGCCGGTCGATGATCCTGATGGGCGCGGGCACCAACCACTGGTTCCATTCCGATCAGATCTACCGCTCGTTTCTGTCCCTGGTCATGCTCACCGGCTGCCAGGGTGTCAACGGCGGCGGCTGGGCCCACTACGTGGGCCAAGAGAAGTGCCGGCCGGTCACCGGTTGGGCCACTCTGGCATTCGGTCTCGACTGGCAACGGCCGCCCCGGCAGATGCAGGGCACGGTGTTCTGGTACCTGGCGACCGATCAGTGGCGCTATGACCCGTTCACCTCGGAGGTGATGGCCTCACCGCTGGCCGAGGGAAAGTTCGCGGGCCGCACCGCCGCCGACAACATCGCCCTGGCCAGCCGGCTCGGCTGGATGCCCAGTTACCCGACCTTCAACCGCAACCCGCTGGATCTGGCCGACGAGGCCGCGCGGATGGACAAGGACGCCGCGGAATACGTCGTGGACGGGCTGAAGTCGGGTCATCTGCAGTTCGCCTGTGAGGATCCCGATGCGCCGGAGAACTTCCCGCGCTGTCTGACGGTGTGGCGGTCGAACCTGCTCGGCTCCTCGGCCAAGGGCAACGAGTACTTCCTCAAGCACCTGCTCGGCACCGATTCCGCGGTGGCCGCGCGGGACGAGGACGGTATCCGGCCTCAAGAGGTGCGCTGGCGCGACGAAGCCCCGGTGGGAAAGCTGGATCTGCTGCTGTCCCTGGACTTCCGCAACACCAGCACGACGCTGTTCTCCGACATCGTGTTGCCTGCGGCCACCTGGTACGAGAAGCACGACCTGTCGAGCACCGACATGCACCCGTTCGTGCATGCGTTCTCGCCGGCCATCTCCCCGCCGTGGGAGACCAAGACCGACTTCGACGCGTTCCACCGCATCGCCCGCGGCTTCTCTTGGCTGGCCGAGAAGCACCTGGGTAAGCGCAAGGACATCGTGGCCATGCCACTGCAGCACGACAGCGCCGACGCCACCGCCCAGCCCGGCGGTCGCGTGCTGGACTGGAAAGCCGGTGAGTGCGAGCCGATTCCCGGCAAGACCATGCCACGGCTGGTCATGGTCGACCGCGACTATCCAGCGATCGCCGAGAAGATGGCGGCGCTGGGGCCGATGGTGGAAACCGTCGGGCTCACCACCAAGGGCGTGACCACCCACCCCGACGCCGAGGTCGAATACCTGCGTGGCGTCAACGGTGCCGTGGTCAGCGGTGTCGCGATCGGACGCCCGTCGTTGGCCAAGGACACCCACGCCGCAGAAGCCATCCTCGCGCTCTCGGGCACCACCAATGGGCGGCTGGCCGTCGAGGGTTTCGAGGCGCTGGAACGCCGCACCGGAACCGAGCTGGTCGATCTGGCCAAGGAGAGCGAGGGCAAGCGAATCACCTTCGCCGACACCCAAGCCCGGCCGGTGCCGGTCAACACCTCACCGGAGTGGTCCGGCTCGGAGACGGGTGGGCGGCGCTACTCCCCCTTCACCATCAACACCGAGCGGCTCAAGCCGTGGCACACGCTGACCGGCCGCCAGCATTTCTATCTAGACCACGACTGGATGAGTGAGCTCGGTGAGCAGCTGCCGACGTTCCGGCCGCCGCTGGACATGACCGCGCTGTTCAACGAGCCGGCGGTAGGCGACACGAGCGGAGGAATCACCGTCCGCTACCTGACGCCGCACTCCAAATGGTCGATTCACTCTGCCTACCAGGACAACCTGTACATGCTGACGCTGTCCCGCGGCGGCCAGTGCATCTGGATGTCGGAGCTGGACGCCGCCAAGATCGGGGTCAAGGACAACGACTGGATCGAGTGCACCAACCGCAACGGCGTGGTGAATGCGAGGGCCATCGTCAGCCACCGCATGCCCGAGGGCCTGGTGTTCATGTACCACGCCCAGGACAAGGCCGTCGACGTGCCGCGCACCGAGAAGAACGGTAAACGCGGCGGTATCCACAACGCGCTGACCCGGATCATGATCAAGCCGACGCACCTGATCGGCGGGTACGCGCAGCAGTCCTTCGCCCTGAATTACCACGGGCCCACCGGAAATCAACGCGATGAGGTCACCACGATTCGTCGCCGCTCGCAAAATGTGGAGTACTGACAATGAGGATAATGGCGCAGCTCGCGATGGTGATGAACCTCGACAAGTGCATCGGCTGCCACACCTGCAGTGTGACGTGCAAACAGGCGTGGACGAACCGCAGCGGTGTGGAGTACGTGTGGTTCAACAATGTGGAAACCCGTCCCGGGCAAGGCTATCCGCGTCAGTACCAGGATCAGGAGAAGTGGAAGGGCGGCTGGACGCTGAACAAGCGCGGCAAGCTGACCCTCAAGTCCGGATCGCGGTTCAAACGCCTGCTGAACATCTTCGCCAATCCCGACCTGCCCACGGTGTCGGACTACTACGACCCCTGGACCTACGACTACGAGAACCTGCTCGCCGCGCCGGCCATGGACACCACCCCGGTGGCGCGGCCCAAATCGTTGATCACCGGGCGCGACACCAAGGTCACCTGGGGTGCCAACTGGGACGACGACCTGGGCGGCGGGCCGGAGCAGGTGAGCCGGGACCCGTTGTTGGGCAAGCTCGAAGACAAGGTCAAGCTCGAGTTCGAGCAGACCTTCATGTTCTACCTGCCGCGCATCTGCGAGCACTGCCTGAACCCTGCCTGTGCGGCATCGTGCCCGTCCGGCGCGATCTACAAGCGCTCGGAAGACGGCATCGTGCTGGTGGATCAGGACAAGTGCCGAGGCTGGCGGCAATGTGTGACGGGCTGCCCGTACAAGAAGATCTACTTCAACCACAAGACCGGCAAGGCTGAGAAGTGCACGTTCTGCTACCCGCGTGTCGAGGTCGGAATCCCCACGGTGTGTTCGGAGACCTGCGTGGGGCGGCTGCGCTACATCGGCGTGATGCTCTACGACGCGGACGCAGTGCTGGAGGCGGCCTCGGTCACGGACGACAAGGATCTCTACCCGTCACAGCTCGGCGTCTTCCTCAACCCGCATGACCCGCGCGTGGTCGCGGAGGCCGAACGCGCCGGCATCTCCCCCGAATGGATTGAAGCGGCCCAGAATTCACCGGTGTACCGGCTGATCGTGGACTATCAGGTGGCCCTGCCCCTGCATCCGGAATACCGGACGATGCCGATGGTCTGGTACGTGCCACCGCTGTCGCCGGTGGTGGACATCCTCAAAGAGACCGGCCATGACGGAGAGAACAAGAACAACCTGTTCGGCGCGATCGACACATTACGCATCCCGGTCGAGTATCTCGCCGAGTTGTTCACCGCGGGCGAGGTCGGGCCGGTCCGGGCCGCCCTGCAGCGGCTCGCAGCCATGCGGGCGTACATGCGGGCAGCCAACCTCGGTGAAGAGTTCGACGAGACCATCCCCGAATCGGTGCGGTTGAGCGGCGATGAGATCGAGGCGATGTACCGGCTGCTGGCGATCGCGAAATACCCGGACCGCTATGTCATCCCCACCGGAGCCGGCTCCGACGCCCACCGCCTCGACGCGCTGGCCACCGGATGCAGCCTGGACGGCGACGGCGGGCCGGGAATGACCGCATACGACACCATGGTGGACAAATTTCACCTGGCCCACACCAATGATGCTGTTCCGCAGGGTGATCCGGCCAGGGTCAACCTGCTCAACTGGGACGGCCGGAGCACAGACGGGTTGTTGCCGACCACATGAAGCTACTCACCCTCGGTCGCAGAACAGGCACAGGTTCCGCCCTGTCCGAGCGCCAGCAGCGTCTGGTGTGGCGCATCGCCGCGCTGTTGCTCGACTACCCGACGCCCGCGACGGCCGATCTCGTTGACCAACTTGCCGCTGCCGCAGCGGAACTGCCGGACTCGGCGCGTGTGCCGCTGACGGAGTTCCTCCACCGGTTCGGGGAAACGGACCCGATGCGACGCGCGTCGATCTATGTCGAGACGTTCGATATGCAGCGGCGCAGCAGCCTGCATCTGACCTACTATGCCTACGGGGACACCCGCAAGCGCGGTATGGCCCTGTTGCGGTTCAAGCACGCCTACCGCCAGGCTGGCCTGGAGGTCGGTGACCTGGAGAACGGCGAGCTGCCCGACTACCTGCCGATGGTGCTCGAGTTCGCCGCGACGGTCGATCAAGTCCAAGGTGAGCGCCTGCTGGCCGAGCATGTCCCGGTGCTCGAACTACTGCGGCTCTCCCTGCAGGACAACGGGTCCTACTACACCGGGTTGCTGGCCGCGATCCTGGCCACGCTGCCGCCGGTGAACAGCGCCGACCGCCGCCGCATCGCCCAACTCGCCGCCGAGGGCCCGCCCGACGAAGATGTCGGTCTCGAGCCGTTTGCGATGGACCCAATGGCTTCAGGAGGAAGGCTATGAGCAACGTGCTGTGGATGACGCTGCCGTACGTCGCCTTCACCTCGTTCCTGCTCGGACACGTCTGGCGCTACAAGGCCGACCAGTTCGGTTGGACCACACGGTCTTCCCAGATTTACGAGAGCAAGTTGCTGCGCCTGGGCAGCCCGCTGTTCCACTTCGGCATCCTGGGTGTGCTCGCCGGGCACGTCGTCGGTCTGCTGATACCGCAGTCGTGGACTGCGGCGGTGGGCATCTCCGAACACGTCTACCACCTGATGTCGGTGGGCATGGGGTCACTGGCAGGCATCGCCGTGGTCGCCGGGCTGGCCATCCTGCTCTACCGCCGGGTCACCGTCCCGGAAGTCCGCACCGCCACCACGCTCAACGACAAGCTGATGTACCTGTTGCTGGTCGGGGCGCTGGCGACCGGGATGTTGAACACGCTGACCAACGTTTTTTCGACCTACAACTATCGCGAGACGGTTTCGCCGTGGTTCCGCAGCTTGTTCACCCTGCACCCGGCACCCCAGTTGATGGCGGAAACCCCGTGGACGTTCCAGGCACATGTGCTGATAGTCGTTGCGCTGCTCGGGTTCTGGCCGTACACCCGGTTGGTGCACATGTTCAGTGCACCGATCGGTTACCTGGTCCGCCCCTATGTGATCTACCGCAGCCGCGATCCGCAGCGGGCGGGCAAGAACCGGTACGCCAAGGCCTGGGTGACACCGCAGGCCCCGCCACCGCGCAGCCGTTGGGTGTGATCGACGTAAACATCTTTCTCACAACGGAATTCGTCTCCGGGTGAGCAGATATTCACGGCTCGGACACGGCACGCAGCTTCCGGGCAACAAGTAATTCCTAGGTTTGCAACATGCTCCGATCACGTACGATCACCGACTGGGATCCCGAAGACACCGTGGCCTGGGAGGCCAAAAACAAGTACATCGCCCGACGAAACCTGTTCTGGTCGGTGGTCGCCGAGCATGTCGGGTTCTCGGTGTGGACCATGTGGTCGGTCATGGTGCTGTTCATGCCCGAAGACGTGTACGGCTTCTCCGCCGGAGACAAGTTCCTGCTCGGCGCGACCGCCACCCTGGTGGGTGGCTGCCTGCGCGTGCCCTACACCCTGGCCACCGCGAAATTCGGCGGGCGTAACTGGACGGTGTTCTCGGCTTTCGTGCTGCTGATCCCCACGTTGGGCACCATGTGGCTGTTGGCCAATCCGGGCCTGCCGCTGTGGCCGTATCTGCTGTGTGCGGCCGTCGGCGGCTTCGGCGGCGGCAACTTCGCCTCGTCGATGACCAACATCAACGCCTTCTATCCGCAACGGCTCAAGGGCTGGGCACTGGGGCTCAACGCGGGTGGCGGCAACATCGGGGTGCCGGTGCTCCAGTTGGTCGGCCTGCTGGTCATCGCTACCGCGGGCAACCGATCCCCCTACTGGGTGTGCGCCGTCTATCTGGTGTTGTTGGCGGTAGCGGCGATCGGCGCTGCGCTGTTCATGGACAACCTCGAGCAGCATCAGATCGACACCACCGCAATGCGTTCCATTCTGTCGATCCGCGACACCTGGGTGATCGCACTTCTTTACATCGGAACCTTCGGATCCTTCATCGGATTCTCGTTCGCCTTCGGCCAGGTGCTGCAGATCAACTTCGTCGCCGGCGGACAGAGCCCCGCCGACGCCGCATTGCATGCCGCACAGATCGCCTTCATCGGGCCGTTGCTCGGCTCGATCGCCCGGGTCTACGGCGGCAAGTTGGCCGACCGGGTCGGCGGCGGGCGCGTCACCACCGTGGTGTTCGGCGGGATGATCCTCGCCGGCGCTCTACTCGTTGCGGTGTCGACCTATCACGACCACACCAGTGGTCCCGTCGGAACTGCCACCATGATCGGCTTCGTCGTGGGTTTTGTTGCGCTGTTCGTCCTCTCGGGTATCGGCAACGGTTCCGTGTACAAGATGATCCCGTCGATCTTCGCCGCCCGCAGCAGGTCGCTCATCGGCAGCGAAGCCGATAAGCAGCAGTGGTCACGGGCGATGTCGGGCGCTCTGATCGGCTTCGCCGGCGCAGTGGGCGCGCTCGGCGGGGTGGGTATCAACCTGGCGTTGCGTCAGTCCTACCTTTCCAGCGGGTCGGCCACGACGGCGTTCTGGATCTTCCTGGCGTTCTACGCGTTGGCCATGGCACTGACTTGGTTCCGGTACGTCCGCACCCCCACCGCACGGCGGTACACACCCTCGATGCTCGACAGCGTCCCCGCCTGACGCCGCTCTCTGCCGAGCAGACAGAAAACTGCCCCTTTTCCTGCGAAAAGGGGCAGTTCCGTCTGCTCGCGGGATGAACTCCCGCAGTGGGTCAGAGGCGCTCGATGATCGTGACGTTGGCGGTGCCGCCGCCCTCACACATGGTTTGCAGACCGTAGCGACCGCCGGTGCGTTCCAGGGTGTTGAGCATGGTGGCGAACAGCTTGGCGCCGGTGGCGCCGAGCGGGTGGCCCAGCGCGATGGCGCCGCCACTCGGGTTGACCTTGGCCGGATCGGCCTTGGTCTCCTTGAGCCAGGCCAGCACGACGGGCGCGAAGGCCTCGTTGATCTCGACGGTGTCGATGTCGTCGATCGTCAGGCCGGTCTTCTCCAGCGCATATTGAGTGGCCGGGATCGGGCCCGTCAGCATCATCACCGGATCGTCGCCGCGGGCGCTGATGTGGTGGATGCGGGCGCGGGGCTTCAGGTTGTACTTGTTGACCGCTTCCTCCGAGGCCAGCAGCACCGCCGCCGCACCATCGGAGATCTGGCTCGCCAGGGCAGCGGTCAGGCGCCCGCCCTCGACCAGCGGCTTGAGCGAGGCCAGCTTCTCCAGTGTCGATTCACGCGGACCCTCGTCGACACCGAAGTCACCGACCGGGACGATCTCGTTGTCGAAGTGCCCGTTGCGGATCGCGGCGAATGCCCGCTGGTGGCTGTTGTAGGCGAACTCCTCCATCTCCTCACGGGAGATGTCCCACTTCTCGGCGATCAACTCCGAGCCGCGGAACTGCGAGATCTCCTGATCGCCGTAGCGGTGCAGCCAGCTCTTGGATTCGTTTGTGGGCGAGGTGAATCCGAACTCCTTGCCGACCACCATGGCCGACGAGATCGGGATCCAGCTCATGTTCTGCATGCCGCCGGCCAGGATCAGGTCGGCTGTGCCGGACATGATGGCCTGGGCGCCGAAGGAGATGGCCTGCTGGCTGGAGCCGCACTGCCGGTCGACGGTCACGCCGGGGACGGCCTCGGGGTAGCCCGCGGCCAGCCAAGTCAACCGGCCGATGTTGCCGGCCTGCCCGCCGATGGCGTCGACACAGCCGACGATGACGTCGTCAACCGCGCCCGGATCGACGTCGTTGCGGTCGAAGATGGCGCGGAACGCGTGCACGCCGAGGTCGATCGGGTGCACCTGCGCCAGCGAGCCGTTCTTCTTGCCGACCGGCGTGCGCACCGCGTCGACGATGTAAGCCTCAGGCATTACTGGTCTCCTTTGACAGTCGCGTTCCCGGCGGTGATTCCGCCGAGGACGATGGCGAGGTATTGCCGGCCGACCTCTTCGGCCGAGAGCGGTCCGCCCGGTTGATACCAGCGGACCGAAACCCAGGTCGTGTCGCGGATGAACCGGTAGACCAGGTCGACGTCGATGTCCTGACGGAACGAGCCGTCGGTAATGCCCTGCTGCAGGATGTCGATCCACATCTTGCGCTGTTCGCGGTTGCGCTCGTCGACAAAGCCGAACTGCGGGATGGCCGACAGTCGCTTGGCCTCGTCCTGGTAGATGACCACCTGGGCATGCCGGTGTTCGATCGCCTCGAACGAGGCCATGAACAGGCCGGTGAGCCGCCCCAGCGGTGTGGTCTCAGTGTCCAGAATCTGCTGGTAGCGGGCGAAAAGCCAGTTCAGAAAGTCCTTGAGCACCTCTTCGACCATCTGCTCTTTGGACTTGAAGTGGTGGTAGAGGCTGCCGGACAGAATTCCTGCGGAGTCGGCGATATCGCGGACCGTCGTCGCCTTCAGGCCGCGTTCGGCAAACATCGTTGCGGCAAGATCGAGTAGCTCGTCTCGTCTGCTCGCCGGCTGGGCGGGTGTGTCCCCCATCGCCACAGCATAGCAACCAAGCGCTTGCTAGGTCACACAGGACATGGAAAACCTGTCCCAAAACGGCGGCGCCCGGGCATCTGAGATGAATACAATCCCGCGCATGCCGTTGAAGCCGTGGGACGGTGATCGGCCCATGACCCCTCGCACCATCCTGAAAGAGGATGTCGTTGCTGCTCGCGGCCTCGCCTTCACATTCGTCACCGAGCAGATCTCCACCCCCACCGATTGGTGTGGAGTCGATGACGACAACCACTGGTTGTACGTGTACCGGCATGGAGCCATTCGCTCGATGGAGACGTTGATCGACTGGGGGCCGTCCGGCCGGGTACCACCCAGCCCCGGAGACATCTGGTGGAGGCCGGCAGGCGTGGCCTCATCGGTCCTGATGCAAGGCGACACAGCGGGATACTGCGAGATCGCCATCCCGGGTCGTGCCATCGGTGATCCAGCATTGATCCCACGAGTCAAGTACAAGAATCCACTGATCCATCACCTGGTCGAGGAGATCAGCAGCGTCGCCGGTCGCGAGGACACCATCGCGCAGTTGCTGACCGATTCGGCAGCGGAGACGCTGCGGTTGCTGATCCTCGATACACATACGGCCGGCCGACGACGAAAGCAAGACGAGCGGCGCACTCTGAACGCCACTACGCAGTCGGCCATCGTCGAGTTCCTCAGTGACAGTTTGGATACCGAGATAAATCTGGAGTCCCTCGCGCGGCTTGCCCAGATGCCAGTCGACGCGTTCATCAAGGCCTTCCGTCTGGCCTTTCACACCACGCCCTACCAGTTCCTGCTGAATCGCCGGATCGAGAAGGCCAAGACACTGCTGATGACAACATCGTTATCGATCACAGAAATCGGCACAGCGGTGGGTTTTTCGAACCCGAGTCACTTTGCTTCCACGTTCGGCCGTCGCGTCGGCGTCTCCCCCCGCGCCTACCGCCAATCGGCCAAGTAACACCAGATCCAGGCAAAATCCAAAGTTCTCGTCGTACACGCCTCTGGGCGTCGTCGGATCCTGAATTGTTGAAACATGTTCTACCAAGAATTGAACAGTACCGAATAATGTGAACGTTTCCTCAGCTGATTCTCAGATACCTTCGCCCGGTCACTGATACCTCGTGTCCCCGAAGGGATTCTGATGCACGCAGCTCTACGCCCAATTTCAACGGCCGCCGTGGCCCTCGCCGCAACGGGGGCCTTAGCGATATCGCCCGTCACAGGACCACCGCCCGATGTTCAGGTGCCGGCTGTCTCGTCGGCGTCGGTGCAGCTGGCTGCCTCCACCTTCGTCGACCCGGTCACCAGGTGGATGCAGGTATTCGAAGCAAGTTCCGCAAACCTCACCGAACTCGGTGACTACATCGAGGCGAATCCAGGAAAATCGCTTCCGGGAATGCTGGACCTGTTCCAGGCCAAGCTGAACGGGTACGGGAATGACCTATTCGGCGCCATCCCGCAGGTTGTCGAGGGCCTACAGCGTTGGGCTTCCACGACACTGCTGACAGGGCTGCAGACAGCTGTTGAACAGGCGGTATCGGGAGGCCGCAGGCGGCAGTCCAGACTTTCCGAGACACTGTGATGTCGTTGACCGGGTTCTCTTCCCCTCTGTTCGGGCTGCAGGGTTTCCTGACGGTGCCGCCGAAGCTGATGCAGGACATCGTGGACATCACATTGGCCGTAACGGCACCGATACAGCTGTTATCGGTCGTTAATCCCGCACTGAACCTGGCGTGGTCCTCACTAGTTTCCGCTGGCATGACCGCCCAGAAGATTGTCGATGCCGTTGAGGCCGGGGATGCGCTGGGAGCGCTCGGGGCGGCGCTCAACGCTCCCGCCGATGCCGTCGACCACTTCCTGAACTCGACCGGGGGTCTGATCGAGGTCCGCAGAACCGGCAGTGCGGGCCAATTCATCAGCGGGGGACTATTGCTGTCGCTTCTGGTCAAAGTGCCGGGAATGATCACCTCCAAAGTCAAACCACCCATCCCCGCGCTCGCCGCAGCCTCGGTGGCCAACGCCGATGTAGCGTCAGGAACAATGGTGTCGCTCAACACGGCCGCCCCCGCCGAACTCCCCGCGGCCAGCAGCGAAACAGTCGAGGCTCACGAGCCCGCAGCGGTCGACCCGGCGTCCAAAGCCGACACGGTCGATGACAGCACCACCGAGGACGACGCCACCACGGTAACCGTCAGTTCCAATGGTGCAACGGATCTTTCGGCCGGTAACAAGGCGGTACCCGGTAAGACCGGCACCACCTCGACCCGATCCGCCCAGCAGTTGCGCGCATCCGTGGAGACCGCCGCCAGCCAGGTGACCAAGGGCCTGAACGATATTCGCGACGGGATCGAGAAGTCTGTCAGCGGACTGAAAGCGGGCGTCAAGAAGGCAAGCGACGGCAAGACGCGAGCTGAAAGCAACGAATCCGACGGCGACAACTCGTAACTCGATGTGACCCCTGTCCGGCCGATCGGGCAGGGGTCACGTCTGATGGTCAGGCCGGCTGCGGCACGCTCCCGACGACCGACCCTTCGGGAACTCCTGCGGCCGCAAGTTCGACCGCATCCTCGCCGCTCGCACTACGCCGCGACAACACCACGGACAGCGCGGTGGCCGCCAACAGCACCACCAACGCCACCGAACCAGCCGCCACCGACGTCGGCCAGATCCCGTTCAACAGCAGGATCGCCGACACAGTGCAGGTGGGAATGCCGAGCAGGATCAGGAACCATCCGGTGAAGTGGCCCAGATCGAGCCGGCCGACCTTTGCGACCCCGAGCCCCAACAGCACGAAGAACAGCGTCCACATGATCGCCCACGTCGCCCAGATGACGGCGAAAACCGGATCGGCTCCGACACTCTTGATCGCGTAGTACGCCGCGATGGCCGCGACGAATGTGCTGTACCAACCGAATCCGCGCGGATCGATCTCGAAGATCTGGATGAACCCGAACCACAGATAGGTGAATCCGAACAGGTAACTCGGCCAGGTCGCGTTGACGATGCCGGGATCGCCGTCCGCCTGCACGAGAATCAGCGTCGGTAGGACAACCTGGGCGGCACCGACGAACAGGTTGATCGGGGCGGCGCCGCGCCCGCTGACCAGACCGACCGAGACCAGGCCGTTGACGAACAACGCCACACCGACGAGAAGTAACCCGACGTTTCCCATCAGCGGCCGATCCACTCCACGAACTGGTCCGAGGTGATCACCGGCGCGAAGAAGTTGTTGATCCGCTCGAAGGCGGCGCGCTCCTGGTCGGGATGAGCAGTACCCGTCGCATCGCCGATCACGATGGGCAACAGGCCGTGGTCGCGGGCCGCCCGCGCATTGCCTTCCACGCACCAATCGAGGTGGATTCCGGTGAGCACCACCACCTCCACCCGCTGCCGGCTCAACGCCCCGGGCAAGTCGGTGCCGACGAACGCCGTCTGCAGTGCCTTCTCGTACAACTCGTTGTCACCGGGCTCAACCAGCTCACGCAGCTCGCCCACGAGTTCGTTGTCCCAGGCGATCTGCTCCGGAGTGGCGTCGATGTGGCCGGTCCAGCCGTCGTATTGCACCCGGTCGAAATCGGTCTTCGGGTAATCGTCGCGGAACACCGAGAACCCGATCCAGTTGAACGACACGAAGTTCGGCGCCGAGCGCGCGGCCTTGGCCACCTTCACGGTCGCCTCGAGGCTGCCGCGGTACGCGTGCCCTTCGGCGTATTGAACCCCGCCAGGTTTGTACAGCGAGTTGGACTGGCTGATCGACAGGAACGCCGCGGGCCGGGACAGGATCTCCCTGAAGTCCAGCCCCTCCCACTGTTTGGCCAGCGGCGGGATGGCCGCGCGGTTGTCGGCCGGGTAGCCGAGCTCCTGAGGGTCGAGCGCGATCGGATCCAGCGGAGTGGTTCGAGAAGAGCTCTCGACGGAGAGTGCGGTCACACGGCATACCTTCGGCCGATGGCAGCCGGCACGACAGCCTTTGAATCGGCGCGATTCTGGGCGGGCTACCGGTAGTCGTAGGACCAGTACTCCGAGCAATACTCCGGCAGATCACTCACCACCGGACGGTCAGCACGTGACCGTGACACATTGAACAGGTACCACGGGTCCGGTTCCGGGTCATCGGATCGCACGCAGGCGCGGATATGCGCCGGCAGGCGATGCAGTGCGGGATCGATGTCCGACGACAAGCGGGACAGGTATTCGGCATCGAGCGCGCCGGTCTGCTCGAAGCGATCGATGTTGCGATCGGCAACGAGCCGCTCGGGATTGAGTGCCGCCAGACCGAGCAGCGCCACCACCCCGGCCACCAGCACCGCGTGCGGCAACCACCGCCCCGACATTTGTATCCCGGTCGCGGCCACGAGCAGAAACACCACCCCGAGCCACAGTTCGATGGTCACCACCATCACCCGATCGGTGCTGAAGCCATATGCCTGCTGGTACAGCCACATCCGGTGAATGGCCGAGATCACCACGACAACCGAAGTGGCGCACAGGACTCCGACCAGCCCCCGCAGCAGAACCCGGTCGGCGGCGTCGACCCGGCCGGCCACCCGGATCGCCACGGCGAGCACCAGCAGGGTCAGTGCCGACACCCACAGCAGCTGCCAGAAGCCCTGCCGCGCGTATTCGGCGTAGGTCAGCCCTTCGGTTTCCAGCACGTGCGTATGCCCGCCGAACAGCACGGCGGCCTGCACCACCACGAATGTCAGAAACAGCGCGTCGAGCACACCCAGCGGGAGCGCCCACTCCCAGCGCGGCACCGGCTTCATCGGCGCGGGCGCCAGGGCATCCAGACGCGGCGGGAATCTGGTCAGATAGGCACCGCCCAGGACGAAGGAAACCACGATCCCGAACACCACGACACGTGCGATGGCCTCGCCGCCGTCGAAAGCCGGTACCAGGTTGCCGACGAAATGCGCGAAAGCCGCGTCCGCCGAGGCGAACAACGCGCCGAATACGACCGCCAACACCACGGTGAGGCCGATGACGACGGCGATGCGGCCAGGGTTGGCCACACCCACCCGGCTCGGCAGTCCTCTTCGCACCCACCCGCTCACCCGGGCGGGCAGGGCCCACGCCAGAAGCGGTGCACTGAACACCGCGGTCCACGTGCGCCCGCCGAAAAGCGTGCACCAACCGACGATCCAGGCCGCCATGACGCACAGCACGCCCAGCCATTCGGCCGCTAGCAGCGCGGGCACCGCCAACAACGCCAGGGTCAATGCCATCCCGGCCCACTCGGTGCGGGTGGGCCGGCGCTCGGCGCTGCCGAACACCGCGCCAAACACCATGATCCCGACGGCCAGGTAGCCGATGCTCAGCACGGTTGGTCGCCACACCGCCGTCCCGACCAGGCCGACAACCACGGCCAGGATCAGCAGCCGTCGTGGCGCCGACGCCAGCGGGTCGAGCGGCCATACCCGCCGCGGCCACACCGTCCATCCGGGCTCACCCGAACTGGGCAACGCCGGACCGATCAGTGGCGGTATCACGGGCTGTCCCGGATAGGCCGGAACTCCTGGAACCACAGTCGTCATGCCGATGCCTCCCCCGTCGTCATTTCGGGGATGCCGACCCTGATCCGGCATCCCATCCCGGTGTCCATCACTTCGATGACACCGCCGTGTAATTCGACTGCCCATCGCGCAATCGCCAGCCCCAAGCCAGTGCCACCGTCGGAGGTGGCACCGCGGGTGAACCGCTGGAAGACCCGCTCCCGTTCGGCGGGCGCGATCCCCGGCCCCTGATCGGCCACCTCCAACCGCAGGCCCGAAACCTGACGCGTCGCCAGCACCGTGACGCGATCACCGGGCGAACTATGCCGAATGGCGTTGTCCACCAGGTTGACCACGACCTGCCGCAACCGCGCCGGGTCGGCGACGGCCTTCAAGTCGGGCGGTGACACCCTGATGACGACCGGTATGTCACTGGCAGATACGGAGACATGCTCGACGGCGTCGTGCAGAAACTCGCCAACGTCGAACCGGCTGATCTGCAACGGAATCGCCCCGCCCTCGATTCGCGACAGATCGAGCAGATTCGTCACCAGCTCGCCGAGGCGTTCGGTCTGGGACAGCGCCATCCGCATGGTCTCGGGATCGGGTTCGACGACCCCGTCCACCACGTTCTCCAGCACCGCCTGCAACGCGGTGATGGGCGTGCGCAGCTCGTGGGACACGTTGCCGATCAACCCGCGCCGGTACCCGTCGGCGGCCCCGAGGTCGGCCGCCATCTGGTTGAATGCCGTTGCCAGTTGACCGATTTCATCACGCGAGGTGGCACGTACCCGGAGGCTGTAGTCACCGCGGGCCATGGCCCGCGCGGCTGCGGTCATCTGCCGCAGCGGTGAGGTCATACCGTGGGCGAGGAACTGCGTGAGGATCAGCGACGTGGCCAGTGCGGCAAGCAGCGCATACCGGAACTGCCAGCTGGCGCCGACCCAGAACGTGAACGAGGCCAACAGGATCGCCCCGCCCACCAACAGGCCGGTCTTGACCTTGAACGATGCGAACGGGTCCAGCGGTCTGGGCAGCCGGTCCCAGAACTCGGCGATGACACTCATCGCGGGACCTCCAGGGCGTAGCCGACCCCATGCACCGTCCGGATCAACTCCGACCCCAGCTTGCGCCGTAGCGCCTTGACGTGACTGTCCACGGTCCGCGTCTCCACGTCCGACGCCCAACCCCAGACGTGTTCCAGCAGCGTCTCGCGGGGCACCGCGGCCCTGGGACGGCCCGCCAGGAAGGCCAGCAGGTCGAATTCCGTTCGCGTCAGGTGGATCTCCTGATCGCCCTGATGGACCCGACGCTCGGTCAGGTCGATGCGGTAGTCACCGACCGACAGCGGCTGATCGCCGGCCGCCCGGTCCACCCGGCGCAACAACACGCGCACCCGCGCCACCAGTTCGCGCATGCTGAACGGCTTGGTCAGGTAGTCGTCGGCACCGATACCCAGACCGATCAGCATGTCGGTCTCGTCGCTGCGTGCGGTCAGCATGAGCACCGGCACCACGCGCTCGGCCTGGATGCGCCGGCACACCTCCAGTCCGTCGAAGCCGGGCAGCATGACGTCGAGTACGACCAGATCCGGCTGGGTCGCCGCGGCTGTTGCCACCGCCGAGGGCCCGTCGACGGCGGTCTCGACCTCGAATGCCTCGGCGCGCAGCCTGGTGGCCACCGCGGACAGGATCGTCGGCTCGTCGTCGACCACCAGGATTCGCTTCACAGATCTGAGCGTAAGCGCAGGTTGTGGGGGCTACGGGCAGTGATTGTGAAGATCCCGTGGAGGTAATCACCGCCGCGAGGCCATTCCCGCCGATACACTCCCGCGCGTGGCCATGAAGCCGTGGGACGGTGACCGACCCCAAACCCCACGCACGGTGCTCAAGCAGGACATCGTCGCGGCCCGAGGCCTGTCGTTCAACTTCGTCAGCGAACGGATATCCGCGCCCACCGATTGGTGCAGCGTCGACGCGACCAACCACGTGATGTACGTATACCGGCACGGAGCCATGCGCTCGATGGAGACGCTGCTCGACTGGGGCCCTTCAGGACGTGTTCCGCCCAGCGCGGGAGACATCTGGTGGAAACCTGCCGGCCTTGCCTGCGCAGCACTGGTCCAAGGCGACACGGCGGGATACTGTGAGATCTCCATTCCTGGTCGCGCGATTGGCGATGCGGCTTTGATTCCTCGGGTCAAATATCGAAACCCGCTGATCCATCATCTCGTTGAGGAGATCTGCAGCGTTGCCGGTCGTGAGGACACGGTCGCTCGGTTACTCCAAGAATCTTCGGCAGAGACACTGCGACTGCTCATCGTCGACGCCCACACAGTAGGCCAGCAACGAAAGCGTGACGAGCGACGGTCTCTGGACTCCGCCACTCAGGCGGCGATCGTCGAGTACCTGAACGATGGTTTGGACTCCGAGATCAGCGTGGACTCGCTGGCGCGACTGGTCGGGATGCCCGTCGACACATTCATCAAGGCATTCCGGCGGGCGTTCCACACCACGCCGTATCAGTTCCTGCTGGATCGCCGGATCGAGCAGGCCAAGACGCTGCTGGTGACAACCTCACTGTCGATGACAGAAATCGGCTCAGCGGTGGGCTTTCCGAACCCGAGTCACTTTGCCGCCACGTTTGGACGTCGTGTCGGTCTGTCGCCTCGCGCCTACCGCCGGTCAGCGCGATAGACCCTGATAGAGGGCCGAATCCTGAATTCACCTCACCCCTACGCCTTCCCGAGCCATCAGATCGGAATCGTTGCGGATTGAAGTAATTGAAACGTGTTCCACAAGAATTGAAAAGTAGCCAAGAATTGAAAAGCTTTCTCAGCTGACTCTCAGATACCTTCGCCCGGTCACTGACACCTAGTGCCCTCAGAAGGGGTTTCGATGCACACAGCTCTACGTCCATTCTCAACGGCTGCCATAGCCTTGACCGCAGCAAGCGTTGTCGCGGTGGCACCCATTACGGCACCCCTGCCGGAAGCTCAACCGCCGACGATCTCGTCAGCCTCGGTGCAGCTCACCGCGTCCAGCTTCGTCGACCCGGTGACCAGGTGGGGCGAAGTACTCACGACGACACAGACGAATCTGCAGAGGATCGTCGACGCCGCATCCGCCAACCCATTTCCAGTGCTAAACCAGATCATCGCCAACCAGACGCGGTACGCCAACACCATCGGCACCGCTCTATCATCAGGCGCCGACGGCCTCTACAAGTTTGCAACGGGCACAGGCGCCGGCGACCTGCCGGCGTTAGTCGCAACGGCTCAGGATGCGCTCGCCCATGGTGATGCGAAAGGCGCCGCACAACAGATCAGTTACGCCCTCACCGGCCTGGGTTTCGCGCTGTTCCCGACGCTCCCGATCCTCTCCATCCCTGGCCAGATCACACAGAACATCGCGAACGTAGCGATGTTGATTGCGGCGCAGGGCTTGAACACCGGCATCATAGGCAAGCCCGCGTTCGGCTTGCTCAGTCTGGCGCAGACCTCGATCGGCGTAACCGGCGCCATCGCCCAATCCCTTGTCGACGCGGCAACTGCCGGTGACCCCGTCGCAGCAGTCAGCACAATCGTCAACGCTCCGGCCGACTTCACTGACGCGATGCTCAACGGGCAACTCATCATCCGGCGGCCACCCTGGCCCCCGACGAGGTCAGTCGGGATCCTCACCCCGAGCGGATTCACATACTGGACCCCCGCCGAGGCATTGTTCGTCAAGATTCCGCAGGCGATCGCGGCAGCGATCACCCCGCCCGCGTCGCCAACCGCGTTGGCTGCCCCGGATGAGAACGCAACCGCAACCGCAGCTTCCACACCAGACGCTTCACCTCAGCTGGACAATGTCGTCGGATCGACGCTCGAACCGACCGAATCCGAAGCCACACCCACCGAGGCCGATGGGCCGACGACCCCGGTGAAGGTCAGTTCCAATGGCGCAACCGACCTTTCAGCCGGAAACAAGGCAGAACCCGGCAAGACCGGTACCACTGCAAGCCGGCCTGCCCAGCAGATACGTACCTCGGTGGAGAGTGCGGCCAATGAAGTCAACAAGGGCCTCAACGACATTCGCCAGGGTATCGAGAAGTCGGTCACCGGCCTGAAAGAGCGAGTCAACAAGAAGGCCACCACTAGCAAGGCCAGCAGCAGTGCGAAAGACGGAGCCAGCAGCTCCGACTCCGACAACTAGCACCAGACAATGCGGCCCCTGCCCGGAGTTCCGGACAGGGGCCGCATTGCAGGAACCAGATCAGGCGCGCTGGCTCGACACCGAGATGACCTCGCCGGTCAGGTAGCTCGAGTAGTCACTGGCCAGGTAGGCGATCGTCGTGGCGATCTCCCACGGCTCGGCCGCCCGGCCGAACGCCTCGTCTGAGGACAGCCGGTCCAGCAACGCTGCGTCGGCGGACTTCTCCAGGAACTTGTGCCGCGCGATGCTCGGTGACACCGCGTTGATCCGCACGCCGTACTCGACGGCTTCGATTGCACTGCAACGGGTCAGCGCCATGACGCCGGCCTTGGCGGCAGCGTAGTGGGACTGCGAGTGCTGCGCGCGCCAGCCGAGAACGCTGGCGTTGTTGACGATGACGCCGCCGTGCTCAACTCCGCGGAAATACCGCAGGGCCGCGCGGGTGGCCCGCATGACCGAGTTCAGTGTGACGTTGAGGACGCGGTCCCACTCGTCGTCGGTCATGTCGACCAGCGGGGTCTCACCGCCGAGGCCGGCGTTGTTGACCAGAACGTCCAGGCGGCCCATCTTTTCGACCGACTGAGCGATGAGCGCGTCGACCGCCTCGGTGGAGGTGACGTCGCACACCACGGCCTCGACCCGGCCCAGGCCCAGCTCGGCCAATTGGTCGCGGGTCTCGTTCAGGCGACGCTCGTGGTAGTCGGACACCACGACGTCGGCACCTTCCAGCAGGGCGCGGCGGGCGGTGGACGAGCCGATGCCGGTGCCGGCAGCGGCGGTCACCAGGACGACCTTGTCCTTCAGCAGGCCATGGCCCTCGATCTCCTTGGGGGCGACAGAAAGGTCACTCATCCCTTTGCCTCTCGGGGTAGACCGAGCACGCGCTCGGCGATGATGTTGCGCTGGATTTCGTTGGACCCGCCGTAGATGGTGTCCGATCGCGAGAACAGGTACAGCCGCTGCCACTCGTCGAACTCGCCCTCGGGCAGCGTCAGCCCGGCCATGCCCTGCACGTCCATGGCGATCTCGCCGAGTTCGCGATGCCAGTTGGCCCACAACAGCTTCGACACGTTGTCCTGGCCGGGCTGCTCGACGTCCATCGTGGCCAGTGCATAGGACCGCATGGCCTGCAGGCCGGTCCACGACTCGGTCAGCTTTTGGCGGATCAGCGGATCGTCGGCCGCGCCGGTGCGCTTGGCCAGCTCGACCAGGTTCGAGTGCTCACGGGCATAGCGGATCTGCTGGCCGAGCGTGGATACGCCGCGCTCGAACGTCAGCGTGCCCATTGCCACGCGCCAGCCGTCACCGGGCTGGCCTACCACGAGCGAGGCCTCGGTACGAGCGTCGTCGAAGAACACCTCGTTGAACTCGGAGTCCCCGGTCAGCTGGATGATCGGGCGGATCTCGACGCCCGGCTGATCCAGCGGTACCAGCAGATAGGACAGCCCGGCGTGCCGCTTGGAGCCCTTCTCCGTCCGCGCCACCACGAAGCACCACTGCGCCCAGTGCGCGAGCGACGTCCACACCTTCTGACCGTTGATCACCCATTCGTCGCCGACCAGCTCGGCCGTCGTCGCCACGTTGGCCAGGTCACTGCCCGCGTTGGGCTCCGAGTAACCCTGGCTCCACAGCTCGGTGACGTCGAGGATCTTGGGCAGGAACCGCTGCTGCTGCTCCGGGGTGCCGTACTCGATGAGCGTCGGCCCGAGCAGTTCCTCGCCCAGGTGGTTGACCTTGTCGGGTGCGTTCGCGCGCGCGTACTCCTCATAGAAGGCGACGCGATGCGCGACCGACAGCCCGCGGCCGCCGTGCTCCACCGGCCAGCCGAGGCAGGTCAGCCCCGCCGCGGCCAGATGCTGATTCCACGCCCGACGCTCTTCGAAGGCTTCGTGTTCACGCCCCGGTCCACCCAGGCCCTTGAGCGCTGCGAATTCGCCAACGAGATTGTCTGCGAGCCACTGCCGGACCTCGGCCCGGAACTCCTGGACCTCTATCACCCCTGTAGGCTAACCTACCAAGCACTTGCTTTGTTAAGGGAGCATCGATGACGAGCGATCGCCGCACCGTGCCAGCGGTGCTGGACCGGGTTGCCGTGGAGTTTTCCGACCATGAGGCCCTGGTCAGCGACCATAAGAGCCTCACGTACGCGGAACTGCGCGCGCACGTACGCCAAGCCGCGGCGGCGATGATCGCGCTCGGCGTCCAGCCTGGTGACCGCGTCGCGATCTGGTCCCCCAACACCTGGCACTGGGTGGTCGCCTGTCTGGCCACCCACTACGCCGGTGCCGAGATGGTGCCGCTCAACACCCGGTACACCGCCAGTGAGGCCACCGACATCCTGGCCCGCACCGAGGCCCCGCTCCTGATCGCGTCGGGCGAGTTCCTCGGCTCGGACCGCGCCGCCGAACTGGATCGCGACGCACTTCCCGCGCTCCGGCACATCGTGCGGGTGCCCATCGACAAGAATGACGGAACGTGGGACGAGTTCGTCGCAGGTGGGACGGACCTGGAGGCGGTCGACGCGCGCGCCGCAGCGGTGCAGCCCGACGACGTCTCGGACATCCTGTTCACCTCCGGCACCACCGGCCGCAGCAAGGGCGTCCGGTGCGCACACCGCCAGTCGCTCGACGGATCGGCAGCCTGGGCCGAGTGCGGGCAGGTCACCAGCACCGACCGCTATCTGTGCATCAACCCGTTCTTCCACAACTTCGGCTACAAGGCCGGCATCCTGGCCTGCCTGCAGACCGGCGCGACTCTGTACCCGGTGCTGACGTTCAAACCCGACCAGGTGCTGAAAACCATTGCCGAACAGCGCATCACGGTGTTACCTGGTCCGCCGACCATCTTCCAGACCCTGCTGGACCATCCCAACCGCGCCGACTACGACCTGTCTTCGCTGCGCTTCTCGGTGACCGGCGCCGCCGTCGTCCCGGTGGTCCTGATCGAGCGGATGCAGTCCGAGCTCGACATCGACATCGTGCTGACCGCCTACGGGCTGACCGAGGCAGCCGGGTTCGGCACCATGTGCAGCGCCGACGACGACGCCGTCACGGTGGCCACCACCTGCGGCCGGCCCATCGCCGATTTCGAACTACGACTAGGCGATTCGGGTGAGGTACTGCTGCGCGGGCCCAATGTCATGCTCGGCTACCTCGATGACCCCGAGGCCACCGCTGCCGCGATCGACAGTGAGGGCTGGTTGCACACCGGCGACATCGGGACGCTCGACGCGCGCGGCAACCTGACCATCACCGACCGCCTCAAGGACATGTACATCAGCGGCGGGTTCAACGTGTACCCGGCCGAGATCGAGCAGGTGCTGGCCAGGCTGGACGGGGTGGCCGAGTCCGCCGTGATCGGTGTTCCCGACGAGCGGCTCGGCGAAGTCGGCAAGGCGTATGTGGTGGTCAAGCCGGGCGTGACGCTGGACGAGGCTGCTGTGATCGCTTACGCACGTGAGCATCTGGCGAACTTCAAGGTGCCGCGATCGGTGGAGTTTTTGGATGTGCTGCCGCGAAATCCGGGCGGCAAGGTGATCAAGCCGGTGCTGCGGAGCAGAGGGACCCGAGAAGGGGTGCAATGGACCTGACATTCGATGACGAGACCGAGGCCTTTCGGGCCGAGGTCCGCGACTTCCTGGCGGCGAACCGGGAACACTTCCCGACGAAGTCCTACGACACTCTTGAGGGTTTCGAGCAGCATCGCCGTTGGGACAAGGTGCTTTTCGACGCAGGCCTGTCGGTGATCGCCTGGCCCAAGGAGTACGGCGGCCGTGACGCCACCCTGCTGCAGTGGGTGGTGTTCGAGGAGGAGTACTTCCACGCCGGCGCTCCTGGGCGGGCCAGTGCCAACGGCACCGCCATGCTGGCGCCGACCCTGTTCGCGCACGGCACCGAAGAGCAGCTCCAGCGCGTGCTGCCGAAGATGGCCAGCGGCGAGGAGATCTGGGCCCAGGCCTGGTCCGAGCCCGAGTCGGGCAGCGACCTGGCCTCGCTGCGCTCAACGGCCACCAAGGTCGACGGCGGCTGGAAGCTCAACGGCCAGAAGATCTGGAGCTCCCGCGCGCCGTTCGGTGAGCGCGGCTTCGGACTTTTCCGCTCCGACCCCGAGGCCCAGCGCCACAAGGGTCTGACCTACTTCATGTTCGATCTGAAGGCTCCCGGGATCACCGTGCGCCCGATCGCTCAGCTCGGCGGCGACACCGGCTTCGGCGAGATCTTCCTCGACGACGTGTTCGTGCCCGACAACGACGTGATCGGTGGCGTGCACGACGGCTGGCGCGCGGCCATGAGCACGTCGAGCAACGAGCGCGGCATGTCGCTGCGCAGCCCGGCGCGCTTCCTGGCGCCTGCCGAACGTCTTGTCGCACAGTGGAAGTCCAACCCGGACCCGGTCTTCACCGATCGCGTCGCCGACGCCTGGATCAAGGCCCAGGCCTACCGGCTGCACACCTTCGGCACCGTCACCCGCCTGGCCAATGGTGGCGAGCTGGGCGCCGAGTCCTCGGTGACCAAGGTGTTCTGGTCTGACCTGGACGTCGCCCTGCACCAGACCGCGCTCGATATGCAGGGCCCTGACGCCGAGTTGGTCGACCACTGGACCGAAGGCCTGCTGTTCGCCCTTGGCGGCCCGATCTACGCGGGCACCAACGAGATTCAGCGCAACATCATTGCCGAGCGCCTTCTCGGCCTGCCCCGGGAGCCGAAGTGAATTTCGAGATTGACGAACAGCAGCGGGACTTCGCGGCCAGCATCGATGCGGCGCTGAGCGCCGCCGACGTTCCGGCCGCCGTGCGAGCCTGGGGCGAGGGTGACACCGGACCGGGCCGCAAGGTGTGGGCACAGCTGACCGACCTCGGGGTGACCGCACTGCTGGTGCCCGAGAAGTACGACGGTATCGACGCCAGCCCTGTCGATCTCGTCGTCGCCTTGGAGCGCTTGGGCTATTGGGCCGTCCCGGGCCCGGTGACCGAATCGATCGCCGTCGCACCGATTCTGCTCGCCGATGACGAACGGGCCGGCGGCCTGGCCTCCGGCGAGCTCATCGCCACCGTGGCCATGCCGCCGCAGGCACCGCGCGCCGTCAACGCCGATTTCGCCGGACTGACGCTGCTGGCCGCCGACGGACAGGTCGGCGACGCGACCGCCGGAGCTGCTCACGATTCCGTCGACCCGGCACGAAAGCTGTTCGACGTCACCGCATCCGGTGACACTCAGGCTGCCGACACCACGCGGGCCTACGAGTTCGGTGTCCTGGCCACCGCCGCCCAGTTGGTGGGCGCCGGCCAGGCGATGCTGGACCAGTCCGTCGAATACGCCAAGCAGCGCGCGCAGTTCGGCCGGATCATCGGCTCGTATCAGGCCATCAAGCACAAGCTGGCCGACGTGCTGATCGCCGTCGAGCTGGCCCGCCCGCTGGTCTACGGCGCGGCGCTGTCGCTGGCAGAGGGCTCGCCCGACACCGCACGTGACATCAGCGCCGCCAAGGTGGCCGCCGCCGATGCCGCGCTGCTGGCCGCCCGTTCCGCGCTGCAGACGCACGGCGCCATCGGGTTCACCCAGGAACACGACCTGTCCCTGTCACTGCTGCGCGTGCAGGCCCTGCGCAGCGCCTGGGGCGATCCGACCGCACACCGTCGTCGACTGCTGGAGGCCATCTCGTGAGTGAAGAACGCCAACTGCTACGCGAAACCGTCGCCGCGCTGGTCGACAAACATGCCTCACCCGAGGCCGTGCGCGCCGCGATGGAATCCGAGCGCGGCTACGACGAGAAGCTGTGGGGCCTGCTGTGCGAGCAGGTCGGTGCGGCCGCGCTGGTGGTACCCGAGGAACTCGGCGGTGCCGGAGGCGAACTCGCTGACGCCGCAGTGGTTCTCGAAGAACTCGGCAAGGCCCTGGTGCCGACCCCGCTGCTGGGCACCACACTGGCAGAGCTCGCTCTGCTGGCCGCCGACGACCACGAACCGCTCGAAGCTCTCGCCGAGGGCACCTCGATCGGCACCGTCGTCTTCGACGCCGACTATGTCGTCAACGGAGACATCGCCGACGTCGTCATCGCCGCCGACGGCGAGAACCTTTCCCGGTGGACCACCTTCACCGCCACGCCCAAATCCACCATGGATCTGACCCGCCGGTTGTCCGCGGTGATCCCCGGTGACACCGCTGTCCTGGGCGCCGATCCCGGGCTGGCCGACACCGCGGCCCTGCTGTTGGCCGCCGAGCAGATCGGTGCTGCGTCTCGCTGCCTCGATCTCACCGTCGCCTACACCAAGGACCGGGTGCAGTTCGGCCGGCCCATCGGCAGTTTCCAGGCGCTCAAGCACCGGATGGCAGATCTGTACGTCAAGGTGTCCGCCGCGCGCGCAGTCGTCAACGACGCCATCGCAGATCCGTCGCCCACGTCGGCGTCGCTGGCGCGCTACTTCGCCAGTGAGGCGCTGTCCGCGGTGACCGCAGAAGCCATCCAGATGCACGGCGGTATCGCGATCACCTGGGAAAGCGACATCCAGCTGTACTTCAAGCGCGCGCACGGCAGTGCTCAGCTGCTGGGTCCGCCGCGTCAGCATCTGCGCCGGCTCGAAGCCGAGGTGTTCTAGCCTGGCTCGGATGGACGTGTCGCTCAGAGCAGGGATCCCGCCGTTCCACGTCATGGACGTGTGGCTGGCCGCTGATGAACGCCAGCGCTCGCACGGCGACCTGGTCAACCTCTCGGCCGGCCAGCCCAGCGCCGGGGCACCGACGGCAGTACGCGAGGCTGCCGTCGCCGCACTGAATCAGGGCTCGCTCGGCTACACCGTCGCCCTCGGACTCCCCGAGTTGCGCGCCGAGATCGCCACGTCGTACCGCAAGTACGACGTCGAGGTCAGCGTCGACGAGGTGGTGCTCACCACCGGATCCTCGGGCGGATTCCTGCTGACGTTCCTGGCCTGCTTCGACGTCGGCGACCGGGTGGCGATCGCCAGCCCGGGCTATCCGTGTTACCGCAACATCCTCACCGCGCTCGGCTGCGAGGTGGTGGAGATGCCATGCGGCCCCGAAACCCGGTTCCAGCCGACGGTCGCGATGCTCGAGGCACTCGATCCCCCAGTCGCCGGCGTGATCGTCGCCAGCCCGGCCAACCCGACCGGCACCGTCATCCCGCCCGAGGAATTGGCCGCGATCGCTCGCTGGTGCGATACCTCTGGGGCGCGGCTGATCAGCGATGAGGTCTATCACGGGCTGGTCTATCCCGGCGCCCCGGAGACCAGCTGCGCCTGGGAGACGTCGCGGAATGCCGTGGTGGTCAACAGCTTCTCGAAATACTTCGCGATGACCGGCTGGCGGCTGGGCTGGCTGCTGGTGCCAACGGGCTTGCAGCGCGCCGTTGACCGGCTGACCGGAAACTTCACCATCTGTCCGCCGGCGCTGGCCCAGCACGCCGCGGTCGCTGCGTTCACACCGGAAGCGCTGGCCGAGGCCGATGGCCTCCTGTCGCACTACGCGGATAACCGCACCCTGCTGCTCGACGGGTTGCGCGGCATCGGTATCGATCGGCTGGCCCCGGCCGATGGCGCCTTCTACGTCTACGCCGACGTCAGCGATCACACCGCTGACTCGCTGGCTTGGTGCTCAAAGCTGTTGGCCGACACCGGAGTTGCCATCGCTCCAGGTATCGACTTCGACACCCAACGGGGCGGTTCCTATGTGCGGCTGTCTTTCGCCGGCCCGACCAGCGACATCGAAGAGGCATTGCGCCGCATCGGTACCTGGTTGGGCTGAAGCCCCATTTCAGAAGGGTGGGGGTGGTCCGTATTCTTCGGCGAGCCAGGCTTGGTAGGCGCGTTCGTGGGCGAGGTCGTTGTTGAATTCGGCGCGTAGCCGGCGTTCTTCGGTGATGCGGTCTTGGCGGTCTTGTTCGCGGGTGCGGGACCGTTTGGGCATCTTCGCACTGCGATTCGGACCCGGCGCTGGTGGCGGGTCGGTGAGATTGAGGTCCTCGGTCGGGGTGGCCAGGTCCTCGAACAGGGCGCCGCCGTGGGGTTCGGTGGTGTAGGTATGCCCGGTCGGGGTGGTGACTTCCACGGTGCCGTCAGGGTATTGGCGGTCTGACCAGCCCGGGCAGAACGTTTTGATCAGGTGATGGGCCCGGCAGTACAGCTTGGTGTTGGACGGATGCGTCGGACCCAAAGGCCACGGTGCGGTGTGGTCGACATCGCAACGCTCGGCAGGGGCATCACACCCAGGAAACCGACACGTCAGATCCCGCCAGCGAATGAACTCCGACAGTGCCGCGGAGGGTCGATACCCAGGCTCTGCATTCACCGCCTGCTCGGCCGCCTGCGGCGAGTCGCCGGAATGACTAGGCTTCGACTCTCCACAGGGACCGGCGTCGGCGGTGTCCCCGGGTAGCCGGACGGGTTTGATCTTGGCGCGCCCGGCCAGATCCCGTACTGATTCGGCGGGCAGAACCCCATGCCCGGGCAGATACCCCGGGGCATCCGAGCCACCGTCGACCGTGGAACTCTGGGCCAACACATGCACCACGGCCGCATCAGCGGCCGCCCGGTTCTGCGCGGCCGGACATTCCTCACGACCACACCGGCACACCAGGTGGGCTTCCAGCCGGGCCAGCGGCCCGATCGCATCCGCGCGGCGTTGTTCATGGCTGCGCGGATCCTGCTCACACACTGTGTTGGCCACCGCATCCAGGCGTTGATTCAACGCCACGGCCTCGACAGCATCGATGTTGGCCCAGATCGAGGCCATGCCGGGTGTGCTCGGTTCGATCTGCACGAACCGTTGCTCACTGATATCCGGCGGGACGCGTACCCCGTTGGGGTCGAGTTTGGCGATCCACTGATCGACCCGGTCCCGCAGTTGTCGTTCGGAGAACCGCATCCAACGGTGGGCTCGGGCGGCCAACTCGGCGTCCAGCCCGGCCCAGACCGACGGATCGACGATGCCGGTGCGGGCGATGATCATCCGCACCACCCTATAATCGATGTCCCCGACCGCGAAGCGGGCCGCGACCTGGGGCAACTTGTCGCGTAGTACCCGGGCGTGGTGGATCTGGGTGGCCGCCCGACCCCGAGCGATCCGCATCGCCGCCGAAATTTCGGCAGCGACTTCCTCGAACGGATCAGTCCGCCACAAAATCGATTCGGCCAGTTCTTGTTCGCGCAGTGAATCCAGTGCTCCGATCGCGGCCAGCCGGGCGGCGATCGCCACCGATTCGGCTCGCGTCGCGGCACTGATCCGGTCGATCAGTACGGCATCGGAATCATCTTCGAACATGTGTTCGATTATGCCACCACTGGGCGACAAGATGCAGCGGATCGACCTACCGCTTGATGGTCGCGTACCAATCCAGCAGATCGGGGTTGTCGACGGCGCTGCGTTCGACCACCTTGGCCGCGTCCGCTCCCTGGAAGAGTTTCTTGATCGGCACTTCGAGCTTCTTGCCGGTGCGGGTGTGTGGGATTCCCGGCGCGAGCAGGATCTCGTCGGGCACGTGCCGCGGCGACACCTCGGTCCGGATGGTCTGGGCAATCTTGTCCCGCAGTGCGTCTGTGAGGTCGACGCCTTCGGCCAGCACGACGAACAATGGCATCCAGTATCCGCCGTCGGGCTGTTCGGCCCCGATCACCAGCGCCTCGGCGACCTCGGGCAACCGCTCCACCGATTGGTAGATGTCGGCGCTGCCCATCCGGATGCCGTTGCGGTTCAGAGTGGAATCCGACCGGCCGTGCACGACGATGCTGTCGTGATCGGTGATGGTGATCCAGTCTCCGTGGCGCCACACACCGGGAAACATCTCGAAGTAGGCGGCGCGGTAACGGGATCCGTCGGCATCGTTCCAGAATGCGATGGGCATCGACGGCAGCGGCTTGGTGATCACCAGCTCGCCGACCTCCCCGCGAACGGGGTTCCCGAACTCGTCCCAGGCGTCCACTGCCGCCCCGAGGTAGCGAGTCGAGAGCTCACCCGGCCACACCGGCACGGTGGGCGCCCCGCCGATGAATGCCGAGACCACATCGGTGCCACCGCTGAGCGAAGAAACCTGTACCCGTTCGCCGACGTTGTCGCGCAGCCAGAGAGCCGACGATGGTGGCAGCGAGGATCCCGTGATGCCAACGGTTTTCAGAGCGGACAGATCATGCTCTTCGCGAGGTACCGAGCCGGCCTTCGCGCAGGCCAACACGTAGCCGGGGCTGGTGCCCAAAACCGTCGCGTGGACGGTCGCCGCGATGTGCCACAGAGCGTCGGCGGTCGGGTAGGTAGGGCTGCCCTCGTAGCAGACGATGGTGGCGCCGACCAGGAGTCCGGCCACCTGGAAGTTCCACATCATCCAGCTCGGGCTGGTGTACCAGAAGAACGTGTCGTCAGGACCGATGTCCGACTGCAGCGCCACCGCCTTGAGGTGCTCGAGCAGCACACCGCCGTGGCCGTGCATGATGCCCTTGGGTAGGCCGGTGGTGCCCGATGAGTACAGAACCCACAGCGGATGATCGAAATCAACCGGTGTCGTGGCCAATTCGGCCTTGCCCGCGGTCGCGGAGCCCCAGTCCAGCCAATCCTCGCGCGCCGCACCGAGCCGCGACACCAGCACCGAAGCCTTCAACGTAGGCAGGCCGTCGCGCACTGCCGCGATGTCGGCGCTCTTGTCGTGGGACTTACCTCCGAACCAATAGCCGTCGGCAGTCACCAGCACGGTCGGCTCGAGCTGGCCGAGCCGGTCCAAGGCGGCCTTGGCGGTGTAGTCCTGCCCGCAGGCACTCCAGATCGCACCGAGGCTGGCGGTGGCCAGGAACGCGATGATGGCCTCGGCGATGTTGGGCAGGTAACCGACCACGCGGTCCCCCGGCTCCACTCCCAGCGACCGCAGAGTGTGCGCGAAAGCTGCGGTCCGACGCAACAATTCCGCCCAGGACAGCTCGGTCACCGCGCCGCCTTCGGCGACGGTGAGGATGGCCGGGCGATCGGTGCGGGCCTGCCGGAGAATCTGGTCGACGTAGTTCAACCGGGCGCCGGGGAACCACTGCACGCCGGGCATCGTGTCGCCGACAAGCACCTGCTCCGGCCGCTCCCCGAGGCCGAAGTAGTCCCACACCGCGCCCCAGAACGCCGCCGGCTCATCGACCGACCACTGCCACAGAGTCTGATAGTCAGGTGTGCTGACGCCGAGGCGCGAGTCGACGAACCGGGCGAAGTCGGTGACCCTGGCAGCCTCGATGCCCTCCGGCGTCGGTTCCCATTGCGGCTGATTCATCGTGCGCTCCACCCACCATCCATCGTGTATGACGCCCCGGTCACCATCCGGGCGCTCGGCGACGCCAGCCAACCTACCAAGGCGCCAACCTCTTCCGGCTCTACCAATTGTTTGACCGCGCTCTCCTTCAGCAACACCTCAGCGAGCACGTTCTGCTCGGGAATGCCGTGGATGCGGGCTTGATCGGCGATCTGTTTCGTCACCAGCGGCGTGCGGACATAACCGGGGTTGACGCAGTTGCTGGTCACCCCGTGTGATCCGCCCTCCAAAGCGGTCACCTTCGACAGCCCTTCCAGCGCATGCTTGGCGGTGACGTAGCCGGACTTGAATTCCGATGCGCGCAGGCCGTGCACCGAGGAGATGTTGATGACGCGCCCGAACTCCCCGGCGTACATGTGCGGCAGCGCGGCGCGGATCAACAGGAACGGCACCTCGACCATCAACGCCAGCAGCATCCGGAACCGCTCGGGTGGGAACTCCTGGATCGGATGGATGCTCTGCACGCCGGCGTTGTTCACCAGGATGTCGCAGTCCAGCTTGAGCGTCTCCAGCGCCGAAACATCGAGAAGGTCTACCGCCCAGGGCTTTCCACCGATCTCACGGGCCACGGCTTCGGCGCCGGAGGCATCGACGTCGGCGACCATGACGACTGCCCCGCGGGAGGCGAGTTCGCGGGCACAGGCCGCGCCGATACCGCTCGCGGCGCCGGTCACGAGAGCGGTGCGTCCTTCGAGATCACTCATGCCGTCGCCTGCTCGAGATCTGCCGCGTCGATCTCGGCCAGGTCCACACCCTTGGTCTCGCGGGTGAAAGCGAGCGCGATCAGTGTCACCAGCGCGGCCAGCGCGAGATACATCGCGATCGGCACCGAGGAGGCGTAGGTCTTCAACAACCACACCGCGATGATCGGCGCCAGCGATCCCGCGGCGATCGAGGTGACCTGATAGCCAAGGGAGACACCGGAATACCGCATCCGGGTCGGGAACATCTCGGACATCAGCGCGGGCTGCGGTGCATACATCAAGGCGTGGATCACCAGCCCCAGCGTGATCGCCCCGATCACCGGCAGATACTCGCCGCTGTCCATCATCGGGTAGGCGAAAAAGCCCCAGCAGGCCGCGCCGACGGCGCCGAGGAAGTACACCGGGCGGCGACCGTAATGGTCTGACAACGCCCCGACGGTCGGGATGGCCACCAGGTGCACGGTGTGGGCGATGAGCAGCCACCACAGGATGTCGCTGGTGTCGGAGTGCACATGTTCCTTGAGATAGGTGATCGAGAACGTGACGACGAGGTAGTACATGATGTTCTCGCCGAATCGCAGTCCCATCGCGGTGAACACCCCGCGCGGATAGCGCTTGATCACTTCGACAGCGCTGAATGAACTGGCCTTGATCCGTTCGGCTTCCTGTTGGGCCGCAACGAAAATCGGCGCATCGGTGACCTTGGTACGGATGTAATAGCCGATCAGCACCACCACTGCCGACAGCCAGAACGCCACCCGCCAACCCCAGGACAGGAACGCCGCGTCGCTGAGTCGCCAGTTGAGCAAGAGCAGCACCACGGTGGCCAGCATGTTGCCCACCGGCACACCGGCCTGTGGCCAACTTGCCCAGAACCCGCGCGACTGGTTCGGGCTGTGTTCGGCAACCAGTAGGACCGCCCCGCCCCACTCGCCGCCGACCGCGAACCCCTGTAGGAAGCGCAGGATCACCAACAGGATCGGGGCGAGGTAGCCGATGTGCCCGAAGGTCGGCAGGCAGCCCATCAGGAATGTGGCGAGGCCGACGAGTATCAGGCTGAACTGCAGCAGTTTCTTGCGGCCGAACTTGTCGCCGTAATGGCCGAACACGATGCCGCCCAGCGGGCGGGCCAGGAAGCCGATCGCATAGGTACCGAAGGCCGCCATGATCGCGTCCAGGTCGTTGCCGCCCTGCGGGAAGAACAACTTGTTGAACACCAGCGTGGCCGCGGTTCCGTAGAGAAAGAACTCGTACCACTCCACCACCGTGCCCGCCATCGAGGCGGCGACGACGCGGCGCAGTCCGGTCGCATTGGGCGCGCTCATCCGCGGCTCTCCTTATGACGTCACTGTGATGTGCCTGACAGCTTTCGTGAGTATTCATGCACGTTGAAGCCGCCGCAATGGGTAAAACCGCACGACCAGTCTGCAAAAATGCAGAAATGGACGGTGCGCAAAGGTCCGGGCGCCCCAGCGCCGACGATCTGCTGGTCCTGCTGGCCGTCGGCCGCTCCGGGCGCTACACGACCGCGGCCGACGAGTTGGGCCTCAACCACACCACGATCTCGAGACGGATCGCCGCGCTCGAGCAGGCCATCGGGGGCCGGGTCCTGACCCGCGCAGGCGGCGGATGGGAACTCACCGACCTCGGCCGCGAGGCATTGACTGCCGCCGAAGCCGTCGAATCGGCGGTCGCCGGTCTGGGCACCACTGGCACCCGGCAACTCGCCGGCGTCGTCCGCATCTCGGCGACCGACGGCTTCAGCGCCTACATCGCCGCGCCCGCAGCAGCCCAGGTGCAACGCCACCATCCACGCCTCACCGTGGAAATCGTGACCGCCACCAGGCGAGCCTCCCAACAACGGTCGAGCCTGGACATCGAGATCGTCGTCGGCGCACCCCAGGTGCGACGGGCCGAGGCGATCCGACTCGGCGACTACTGCCTCGGCTTGTACGGGGCGCGGGACTATCTCGCTGAGCACGGCACCCCCGAGAGCGTCGCGGACCTGGCCCGGTTTCCGTTGGTCTACTTCATCGACTCCATGCTGCAGGTCGACGATCTGGACATGGCCGCCAGCTTCGCTCCGGCCATGCGCGAATCGGTGACCTCCACCAATGTGTTCGTCCATGTCGAGGCCACCCGCGCCGCGGCCGGACTGGGCCTGTTGCCCTGCTTCATGGCCGACCGGCACGAGGATTTGGTGCGGGTACTGCCCGCCGAACTCACTGTGCGGTTGAGCTACTGGCTGGTGGCGCGGGCCGAGACCCTGCGCCGGCCGGTGGTGGCCGCCGTGGTGGAGGCTATCCGCGACCGGATGGCCGATCAGCACGACGTGCTGCTGGGCATCCGCTGATGCAGAGTAAGGGGCATGCCATTCATCGAGCACGATCTCGGACGGGCCTACTACCGGCACTGGGCCGCACCGGATCCCCGCGCCGCCGTCATCTTCCTGCACGGGTTCGGTGAGCACACCGGCGTCTACCATCGCTACGGCTTCGCGCTCAATGCCGCAGGCATCGACCTGTGGGCAGTCGATCAGTTCGGGCACGGACTGACCCCAGGAACCCGCGGAGACTTCGGGTCGATCGAGGCCAGTTCGTCGCTGGCCGAGGCGCTCACGGGTCTGGCCGAGCAGGAAACTCCCGGGATTCCACTGGTGGCGCAAGGACATTCGTTCGGCTCGGTGGTCACCCTGTTCCGGCTACTCGGCGAGCCGGACCGCTACCGGGCCGGCATCATCTCCGGAGCCCCGTTGGTGCCGATCCCCGAAATGCTCGATGCGGACCCGTCATTGGACCTCGACCCGAGCTGGCTGTCGTCCGATCCGTTCTACCTGGACTCCCTGGAGAACGACCCGTTGGCGTTCGTCGACGCCGACGGCGGCGCCCTGACCCGCGAGCTGGACCGGGCCTGGGACCGCTTCGGCAAGGAGCTACCCGAGCTGAAGGTGCCCACCCTGGCGCTGCACGGTTCGGCCGACGCGATCGCCCCGGCCGGCGCCGTCAAGGCCTACGCCGAGCAGATAGAACCCTTGCAGTTCAAGGAGTTTGCGGGCCGACGCCACGACATTCTCAACGAGGATGTGCACCGCGAGGTGGCCGCGGACATCGTGGCGTTCATCGAAGTGCAGATCGGCTAGCGCCGCGCCTCGTACCCCGCGGTGAGCCAGTAGACCGTCCGGTCGAGGCTGGGCAGGATGTCGGTGATGGCGATCTCGCCTGCGGTGAACCGGCCGACCAGGCCGAAAACCAGGCTCATCAGAATGTTGTCGAGGTCGTGCACGAACCCCTCGTCGACCCCGGCCAGGATCGACAGACCCGCGGGAACCACCGCGTCGAGGCCACGACGCTCCAAGCGGTCCCCACCCGGTGCGGCCCTGGCCCGCGAGTAGGCCCGGAGCATGTCGGGGTGCTTTTCCCACGGCTCGAAGATGGTGCGGAACAGCCGCATCAGCGCCTCGTACAACGTCTCCCCCGGCTCGCGCACCTGGCCGGCCACGCCCGAATACCGATTCTCGGCCATCCAGCTGTCGAGAGCGGCCAAGATCAACTCGTCTCGGGTGGAGTACCGCTTGTAGATCGTGGCCAGTGAGGTTTTGGCGCGGCGCGCCACCTCGCGCAGCTGTACGGCCTCGTAGCCCTCGGTCTCGAGAATCTCGACGACGATGTCGAGGATCCGATCACGTTCTTCTGCCATCTCGAAAACACCCTTGCCGCCGGAGAGTAACCAAGTTACCGTACCGCTGTAACACGGTTACAGCCATTCGGCGAAGCGAGGATCAATGGGGAATCTGGACGGAAAAGTCGCCTTCATCACCGGCGTAGCGCGAGGTCAGGGCCGCAGCCACGCGGTGACGCTCGCCAAGCAGGGCGCAGCCATCATCGGGGTGGACATCTGCGCGGATATCGCATCCAACCCGTACCCGATGGCCAGCCGCGACGAGCTCGACGAGACCGTCGCCCTGGTCGAGGCGGCCGGCGGCAAGATGCTCGGATCGGTGGCCGACGTGCGCGACTTCCATGCCGTCAAGAGCGCACTCGATGCCGGTGTCGAGCAGTTCGGCCGGCTGGACATCGTGCTCGCCAATGCCGGCGTCGCCCCCACCGCATTCCGTGAAGTGACCGTCGAAGAAGACCTCGAGATGTGGTCCGATGCGGTCGGCGTCAACCTGGTCGGCTCCTTCCACACCGCCAAGGCTGCCATTCCCCACCTCATCGCAGGCGGACGTGGCGGGTCGATCGTCTTCACCAGTTCCACCGCCGGACTGCGCGGTTTCGGCGGCATGCAGGGCGGCGGCCTTGGCTATGCGGCGTCCAAGCACGGCATCGTCGGACTGATGCGTACACTGTCCAATGCCCTTGCCCCGCACAGCATCCGGGTCAACACAGTGCACCCTACCGCGGTGAACACCATGATGGCCGTGAACCCGGCGATGACGGCATTCCTGGAGAACTACCCCGACGGCGGTCCGCACCTGCAGAACCCGATGCCGGTCTCATTGCTCGAGCCCGAGGACATCAGCGCGACGATCAGCTACCTGGTCTCCGACGCTGCCAAATACGTCACCGGGGTCACCCTCCCCGTCGACGCCGGCTTCACGAACAAACTCTGATGGGGCGCGTCAGCGGAAAGCGCGTGCTGATCACCGGCGCAGCACGCGGCATGGGCCGAAGCCACGCGGTACGTCTGGCCGAAGAAGGCGCCGACGTGATCCTCGTCGACATCTGCGAATCGTTGCCAGCGGTCGAGTATCCACTGGCGACCCGCGCTGATCTGGACGAAACCGCCCGCCTGGTCACCGATCTCGGCCGTCAGGCCCTGAGCTATGTGGTCGACATCCGTGACGGCGAGGCATTGAGCGCCGCCGTCGCCGAGGGCGTCGAGAAGCTGGGCGGGTTGGATGCCTCCGTCGCGAACGCCGGGGTCCTCACCGCGGGCACCTGGGACACCACCACTGCCGAACAATGGCGCACCGTCGTGGACGTGAACCTGATCGGCACCTGGAACACCTGTGCAGCCGCACTGCCGCACCTGGTGGAGCGCGGCGGCAGCCTGATCAACGTCAGTTCGGTGGCGGGAATCAAAGGCTCGCCACTGCACACCCCCTACACCGCATCCAAACACGGCGTGGTCGGCCTCAGTCGCGCTCTGGCCAATGAGCTTGCCGCAGTCAATGTTCGGGTCAACACAGTGCATCCCACCGGCGTGGCCACCGGGTTGCGACCCGAATCCCTGCACACCCTGATTCACGAGACCCGGCAAGACCTGGGTCCGATCTTCCAGAACGCCCTGCCGATCCAGATGACCGACGCACTGGACATCAGCAATGCCGTGCTGTTCCTGATCTCCGATGAAGCCCGGCATGTCACCGGACTGGAGTTCAAGGTCGACGCCGGGGCGACGATCCGATGACCGCCTCCGACACCCGGACCGAACGGGGCAGACGCGAGTTCGCCGAGGTGATGACGTTCGCCGCTCCCTCCGACAGCAGCCCGGCGACGGCGAACTTGATCGACTTCGTGTTCGCCGAGGTCTGGCCGCGCACCGCACTGAGCCGCCGGGACCGCCGGTTCGTCACGCTGCCGTGCGTCGCCGCCGCCGACGCCGAAGGACCGCTGCGCGACCACGTGTACGCCGCGCTGAACAGCGGTGACGTGTCGATCGTCGAAATGCGGGAAACCGTGCTGCATTTCGCGGTGTATGCCGGATGGCCGAAAGCCTCGCGATTCAACATCATGGTCGACGAGCAGTGGGACCGGATCCACCGCGAACGGGGGCTGACCGCGCCGGCGCCAGAACCGCTGCTGCCGCTACCCACACCGAGCGATCCCGAGGAACGGCTGGTCTGCGGCGAACAGTCCTTCCGGGACATCAACCGCATACCGTTCGCCCCGACCCGGGACAACCCGTACTCGGGCGCAGGCATCCTCAACTTCGTCTTCGGGGAGATGTGGCTGCGGCCCGGACTCGGCATGAAGGAACGGCGCCTGGTGACGGTGGCCTGCGTGGCCTTTCAGGATGCACCGATGCCGATCCTCAGCCACGTCTATGCCGCACTCAAGAGCCGCGACGTCTCCTTCGAGGAAATGGATGAACTGGCACTGCATTTCGCGGCGTACTACGGCTGGCCCAAAGCGGCGAACCTCAACCAGGTGATCGCCGAGCAGAAGCAGCGGGTGCTTGACGAGGAGCAAGCCGAGGCATGAAGTTCGATCACATTTACCCGGCCACCGGCGAGCCCAACGGAAGCGTGGAACTGGCCGGTGCCGCCGAGATCGACGAAGCGGTCCAGGCTGCGGCGAAAGCACAGCGAGAATGGGTATCGCTGACCGTCGACCGGCGTCGCGACCTGCTGATCGACCTGGCCGACGTGGTGCACGAGCACCTCGACGAACTCGCGAAGCTCAACGTGGCCGACTACGGGGTGCCGATCTCGTTCGCCGGCACCGCAATGCTTCTCGAACGATTCCTGCGGCATTTCGCGGGCTACGTTGACAAGCCACACGGGGTGACGACACCGGTCAACGGATCGTTCGACATCAACCTCGTCGAACGCGAGCCGTACGGGGTCATCGGCGTCATCACGCCGTGGAACGGCGCCCTCGTCGTCACCGGATCATGCGTCGCCCCGGCACTGGCGGCCGGTAACGCCGTCGTCCTCAAACCCTCCGAGCTCGCGCCGTTCGCCGCACTACGCTTCGGCGAACTGTGTCTGGAGGCCGGACTGCCCGAGGGCCTGGTGACCGTCCTACCGGCCGACGCCGAGGGCGGCGACGCGCTGGTCCGTCACCCCGGCATCGGCAAGATCGCCTTCACCGGTGGCGGTGGTACGGCACGCAAGGTATTGCAGGCTGCCGCAACGAATCTCACCCCGGTGGTCACCGAGCTGGGCGGAAAATCCGCCAACCTCATCTTCGCCGACGCCGACCTCGATCTGGCTGCATCGCTGTCGGCCCACCAGGGCCCACTCATGCAATCCGGTCAGAGCTGCGCGTGCGCGAGCCGGATACTGGTCCACGACGCGGTCTACGACCAGTTCCTGGAGAAGTTCCTCGGCGTCATCGGTGCGGCCAGCATCGGCGACCCGATGGACCCCGCGACCACGTTCGGACCGGTGATCAGTCAGGCCGCCGCCGACCGGATCCTGACTGCCGTCGATACCGCGCTGTCCAGCGGTGCGGGTGAATTGTTGGTGGGCGGCAACCGGATCGACAGCTCGGGTTATTACGTCGAACCGACGGTTTTCGGCGACGTGGACAACACCTCGGAACTCGCACAACTGGAGACCTTCGGACCCGTCGTCTCGGTGATGCGGTTCCACGAGGAGGACGAGGCCGTGCGGATCGCCAACGCCACCCCATATGGCCTGAACGCCTTCGTTCAGACGACCGATCTCAACCGTGCCCATCGGGTGGCCCGTCAGCTGGAATCCGGCTCGGTGTGGATCAATCAGTTCAGTGACATCTCACCCCAGGGTCCGTACGGCGGCTACAAGCAGAGCGGCTCGGGCCGGACCGGCGGCATCGAGGGCCTCAATGAGTTCCAGCAGGTGAAGAACATCCGGATCGCCGTCCGCTGATTTCCGGTTCCGGTTGACGTGGGCCACACCACACCCCACAATAGCCGTCATGTTCGGTCAGAAATCCACATCGACGGTCAACTGTGCTGCCGGTTGAGCGCCATGAGGCGATCGTCGAGGCGGTAGGCACCGCCCAGGCGATCAGCACGGATGAGCTGGTCCGCCGCCTCGGCGTTTCAGCTGAGACCGTCCGCCGTGACCTGGCATATCTCGAAGAACGCGGTGCACTGCGCCGGGTACACGGCGGCGCCGCCGCGGTCGCCGACCACCGGCCGATCGAGCCCTCCTACTCCGAGCGCACGATGATCCGCCACCAAGCGAAGGCGCAATTGGCCCGGGTCGCCGCGGGGCTGCTCGAAAACGGTCAGACCGTGATCATCGACATCGGGACCACAGCCGTCGCCGTCGCCCAGGCCATCCCGCGCGCATTCACCGGCACCGTGATCACCCCGTCGCTGCCGGTGGCGGTCGAACTCGCCGACCGTCCGGGAATCGAACTGCTGCTGGCCGGCGGACGGGTCCGGGCCGGCGACCTGGCCTGCTCGAACGCGCACACCAAGGCCTTCTTCACCGACGTCTACGCCGACATCGCCCTGCTCGGGTCCGGTGGCGTGGACGCCGCAGCCGGGCTCACCGACTTCCATCTCGACGAGATCGACGTGCGCCGCACGATCATCGCCAACAGCGCCCGCAGCTACATCCTGGCCGACTCATCGAAGCTCGGGCAGGTGGCGCCCTACCGCGTGTGCGATCTCAGCGCCGTCAACGGACTGATCACCGACCAGAACACCGACCCGGCCGTGGCCGCGGCACTCGAGGAGACGGGAGGTGTGGTCATGCCGGCGCGGCCGGCAAGCGCCTGAAACGGGTGCGGGCGACGTTGCAGCGTCGCCCGCGGACCGAGCAATTCCTTCGCGAAACAGTCGATTTCCCTCAGAAAGCTCGATCAATGACAAATTCTTCCACATCGCCGTACGGCTACACCGAGACGCTGGAACGCGGCACCGGCAAATTCGCCTCGTTCGCCGTGGCCTTCGCGTTCGTCTCGATCGCCACCGGAATCTTCACCACCTACGGCAGCGTGCTCAACAGCTCAGGCCCGATGGGCATCTGGACCTGGCCGTTCGTGATCGTCGGCCAGGTCGCGGTAGCCCTGCTGCTCGGCTCGCTGGCCGCCCGGATCCCGGTGACCGGTTACGCCTACCAGTGGGTGTCGCGGCTGGCCAACCCGATTCTCGGCTGGATCACCGGCTGGATCTCGTTCACGTTCCTGGCGATCGTGGTGGTCGCAGTCGACTACACCGTGGCGGCCACCGTGGTGCCCGCGCTGTTCGACTTCACGGGCACTCCCCTGACCTCGTTCGAGATCACCGCCGCGGTACTGCTGCTGCAGGCGCTGCTGGTCGGTTTGTCGACCAAATGGACCGAGCGGGTCAACAACTTCGCCGTGACCGCGGAACTGATCGGCATGGTCGCGCTCGTGGTGCTGCTGTTCATCGTCGGCGTGATCGCGCACAAGCTCTCTGTCGGCAACCTGTTCTCCCGCGGCGACATCCCCGCCGAGGGGTACTGGAGCTTCGGCACCGCCACCTCGGTGGGCCCGTGGATGCTCGGCTTCCTGCTCGGCGCCTTCACCATCGTCGGCTTCGAGTCCGCCGCGAACCTGGCCGAGGAAACCAAGAAACCCGAAGTCGTCGTGCCGCGCGCCATGTGGCAGGCCGTGCTGGCCTCAGGAGTGCTGGGCTTCCTGTTCCTGCTGGTGGTCACCGCCGCCGTCAACGATCCGACCACGCTGGCCCAGTCGGGCACGCCGATCGCCGACGTGATCCGTGACATCCTCGGCTCGTTCGTGGGTACCGCGCTGCTCGTGCTGGTGGCGATCGCGATCTTCGCCTGCGGCCTGGTGATCCTGATGAGCGGTGTGCGCTTGGTCTGGGCGATGTCGCGCGATCAGCGTTTCCCGGGATGGCATCTGCTGCACAAGGTTTCACCGCGTTTCCGCACCCCGGCCAACGCCACCGTGTTCATGGCCGCCACCTCGGCGGTGATCCTCGGAATCTTCTCCACGAGCACCGACGCCTTGTTCAAACTGTTCTCCGCGGCCACCCTGCTGCCCGCATCCATCTATGCCATCACCATCGCGCTCTACATCGCGACCCGCAAGAAGCTGCCGCCGAGTGCGGGATTCAGCCTGGGACGCTGGGAGGTTCCGGTTCTGGTGGTGGCCGTGGTGTGGCTGGTGTTCGAGCTCTCGTTGTTCCGCGACGCGTCCTTCAAGGACCCCTGGCTGTACGTCCTGGCGATGGTCGCCATCGGTGCCGTGTACCTCGGGTACCTGCTGGTCACCCGCGGCAAGGAAGGTCTCAAGATGCCCGACATGGCTTCGATCGACGCAGAACTCGATCAGGTCGCCGGCACCGAGGAACCCGTGAAATGACCGTACTGGCCATCGACCAAGGCACCTCGGGGACCAAGGCGATCGTCGTCGACCCCGAACACGGTGTGGTCGGGTTGGCCGAGGTTCCGGTACATCCGCGTTACCTCGACGGCGGCGGCGTCGAGCAGGACCCAGCTGAGCTGCTGGAATCCGTGCTCGGCGCCGGGCGCGCCGCACTTGCCCAGGCCGGTCGCCCGGTGGAGGCGGTGTCGCTGGCGAATCAGGGCGAGACCGTGTTGGCCTGGGACCCCGACACCGGCCGACCGCTCAGCCAGGCCGTCGTGTGGCAGGACCGGCGCGCCGAGTCCCTGTGTGCAGACCTCGCCGGACACGCCGACATGCTCGCCGCCCGAACAGGATTGGTGCTCGACCCGTACTTCTCGGCGCCGAAGATGGCCTGGCTGCGCCGCAATGTCGAGTCCTCCGGCGTCGTGACGACCTCGGACACCTGGCTGCTGCACCAGCTCACCGGCGAGTTCGTCACCGATGCCACCACTGCCAGCCGCTCGGCCGCCGTGGAGCTCGGTGCCCATGACTGGAGCCCTGAGTTGCTCGCGCTGTTCGGCCTGGACGGCGAACGCCTGCCACGGATCGCGGCGAATGACGAGATCGTCGGCACCACATCAGCTTTCGGGTCCGATATCCCGGTCGGCGGGATCGTGGTGGACCAGCAGGCCGCGCTGCTGGCCGAAGCCTGCCTCGAATCCGGCATGGCCAAGTGCACATTCGGCACCGGCGCCTTCCTGCTGTCGAACACCGGGACCACCCCGGTGCGTTCGACCACAGGCCTGACCTCGTCGGTGGCCTGGCGGGTCGGTGGCGTCGATTCGTTCTGCATCGACGGCCAGGTCTACACCGCGGCGTCGGCCGTCAAATGGCTCACCTCGCTCGGCGTGATCAGCGGCGCGGCGGAGATGGACGCCGTCGCCGAGGCGGACAACGGCGGCGTGCTGTGCGTGCCAGCCTTGGCCGGGCTGGCGGCGCCGTGGTGGAAATCGCAAGCCACCGCCACGATCACGGGGATGACCCTGTCGACCGGGCGCGGGCACATCGTGCTGGCGGTCCTACAGGGCATCGCCGCACAGGTCGCCGAACTGGTGTCGGCGATCGATGCCGACGCGCCGCGACTGACCCGGCTGCGGGCCGACGGCGGACTCACCCAGTCCACTGTGCTGATGCAGGCCTGCGCCGACATCCTGCAGGTGCCCGTCGACGTCTACCCCTCGGCACACGCCACCGCACTGGGTGCCGCCGCGTTGGCCAGACTCAGCCTGGCACCTGAGACCCCGATGACCGATGTCGTCACCGACTGGGCCCCGTCGGCGAGTTACGAACCCGGGTGGAGCCCGGCACGCGCCGCCGAATTCCGTTCGGCCTGGCGCGAACTGGCCGAAACCACATACAAACAGGAGATTTCATGAACGCCCCGACCTCCGACGTGTTCGACGTCGCGGTCATCGGAGCCGGAATCGTCGGCTCGGCCATTGCGCGTGAGCTGTCGGGATACCAACTGTCCGTTGCCCTGCTCGAAGGCCGCCACGACGTCGGCGACGGCACCAGCAAGGCCAACACGGCGATCTTGCACACCGGGTTCGACGCGAAACCCGGAACTCTGGAATCCACCATGGTCAGCCGCGGTTACGAGCTGCTGTCCGAATATGCGAGCCGTACCGGCATCCCCGTCGAGCACACCGGGGCGATCCTGGTGGCCTGGGACGACGAACAACTCGCCGCACTGCCCGGCCTGAAAGACAAGGCCGAGGCCAACGGGTATCGCCGGTGCGAGATCGTCGACGCTGCAGCGGTATACGCCGCGGTCCCCGCCCTGGGACCTGGCGCACTCGGCGGACTCACGGTGCCCGACGAATCCATCATCTGTACCTGGACGGTAAACCTCGCGCTGGCCACCGATGCCGTCAACCGGGGCACCACCCTGCTGACCGATCACCGGGTCGAGCGCGTTAAAACCGATGCAGAGGGAACCACACTGCACACCTCCGCCGGAGCTGTGCGCACCCGGTGGGTGGTCAACGCAGCCGGCCTGGGAGCCGATGTCATCGACAACCTGTTCGGCTTCTCGCGGTTCACCGTGACCCCACGCCGCGGCGAGCTGATCGTCTACGACAAGCTGGCGCGACCGCTGGTCGACAAGATCGTGCTGCCGGTCCCCACCTCGCGGGGCAAGGGAGTTCTGGTCAGCCCCACCATCTACGGCAACGTCATGCTCGGCCCCACCTCGGAGGACCTCACAGACCGCACCGCCACCGGGACCTCGGAGAGTGGATTCGAGTTCCTCCTGGAAAAGGGTCGCGCGTTGATGCCCAGGCTCCTCGACGAAGAGGTCACCGCCACCTATGCCGGGCTTCGGGCCGCAATCGACCACAGCGACTACCTGATCGAGGCGGATCCGGCGCAGCATTATCTGCTGGTCGGCGGCATCCGGTCCACCGGCCTGACCGCGGGCATGGCCATCGCCGAATACGCCCGCACTCAACTCGTCTCGGCCGGCCTCGAGCTGGTACCCGTCGATGAACTGCCCGATCCACCACAGATGCCCAACCTCGGCGAGGCATTTCCCCGCCCATATCAGCAGGCCGAGAAGATCGCAGCCGACCCCGCCTACGGCCGGATCGTGTGCTTCTGCGAGCGCGTCACGGAAGGTGAGCTGCGCGACGCCTGCCATTCCGTCATCCCACCCGCAGCCCTGGAAGGCCTGCGACGACGCACCCGCGTGATGAACGGCCGCTGCCAGGCCTTCTTCTGCGGTGCCGAGGTGCAGTCGGTGTTCGAGCGGGAATCTCAGGAGATCAAAAAGTGAGCACCTACGACGTCGCGATCATCGGCGGTGGGCCCGCAGGCCTGACCGCCGCGGCCGAGCTGGCGCACAACTCGGACCTGAATGTGGTTGTACTGGAACGCGAATCCGAGGCAGGTGGCATTCCTCGGCACAGCGACCACCCTGGTTACGGCATCCGCGATATGAAGACCTTCATCAGCGGGCCGGCATACGCCCGCCGCCTGGTTCGTGAGGCGACGGCGGCCGGGGCCGAGATCCGCACGGCCACCATGGTCACCGGCTGGGCCGGCGACAAGTCTCTGGAACTCACCTCGCCCGCCGGGCGCGAACAACTCGACGCCCGCGCAGTCGTCCTGGCAACCGGTGCTCGCGAGCGGGCCCGCCCGGCGCGGCTGATCCCCGGCGACCGGCCCAGCGGCATCTACACCACCGGACAGTTGCAGAACACCGTGCACCTGCAGCACCGAAGCGTGGGCAAGCGCGCCGTCATCGTCGGAGCCGAACTGGTCAGCTACTCGGCGGTGCTCACCCTCAAGCACGCCGGCTGCGAAACCGCGCTGATGACAAGCGAATACCCGTCGCCCGAGTCATATGCGGTCTTCAACCTCGCGGGCCGCACCCCGCTCATGAACGTCGAGGTCGCCACGACCACCCGGCTAGTCCGAATCATCGGAAAGGGTGTTGTCGTGGGGGTCGAGATCGAGAACACCCGCACCGGCCAGCGCCGCATCGTGGCCTGCGACACCGTGGTGTTCACCGGTGACTGGATTCCCGACCACGAGCTGGCCCGTGCCGCGGGGCTCGACATGGACCCGAAAAGCCTGGGGCCGCTCGTCGACACCGCGCTACGCACCAGCCGGGAAGGCGTGTTCGCGATCGGCAACCTGCTGCACCCGGTGGACACCGCCGACATCGCCGCGCTCGACGGCCGTCACGTGGCCGCCCAGGTGCGTCGCTACCTGGGCGGCGCGGTCACGCCCGATGACGGGATCCGCATCGAGGCAGCGGCCCCATTGCGCTGGGTGGCACCGGGCCTGCTGCGGCCCGGCGACCCAGCCCCAGCGCGGCAGCGCCTGCTGTTGTGGACCGACACCCTGGTGCGCATACCGAAAGTGGTTGCGCGCCAGGATGGCACGGTCATCGGCCAAAAGACCCTGCCCTGGCCGGCCTCACCGGGCCGGGTGTTCCGGGTGCCGTCGAGCATTCTCGACAAGGCCGATCACCGCGGCGGGACGGTCACCCTTTCACTGGGGTGAACGTGATGTTCAGTTCGGTGAGACCGCGTAGCAGGAACGTCGGCTCGTAGTTGTAGTTCCGCTGCCCGGCCGGGCCGTGCACGGATTCGTCGATCCCGATGTCGCGCATGCGGTCCAGCAGTCGGCGAACGGTGATCTGGCCTTCCACGCGGGCCAGCGGTGCCCCGGCACAAGTGTGGATACCACGTCCGAAGGCGATGTGCTCCCGGACGTTCGGCCGGTCGATGCGGAACTGGTCGGGCTCATCGAACTTTCGCGGATCGCGGTTGGCCGCGCCGAGGCACAGCATCAGCACGGTGCCGGCCTTGATCGGCACACCGGCGAGCGTGGTGGACTTGCGGCACAGCCGGAAGTCGATCTTGGTGGGGCTCTGGATCCGCAGCGCCTCCTCGATGAAAGCCGGGATTTGGTCAGGGTTTTCCCGCAGCTGCTGCTGAAACTCGGGCCGGTCACCGAGGGTCTGCACCGCGGCGCTGAGCAGTTTGGTGACGGTCTCCTGCCCGGCGGCGAACAGGAATGTCGCCGGGCGCACCACCTCGAGCAGCTCGGGGACAGAGCCGTCGGGGTACGTCGCGGCAGCCATCCCGCCGAGGACATCGGCGCGGGGATTCTCACGTCGCTCGGCGATGTAACCGCTGAATTTGTCGTCCAGGTACTGCAGCGGGTTGAGCCCGACCGCTTCACCGTCGAGCGCACCGACGCGGCTACCCGGCTGCTTGCCCGCGCCGAGGGCCAACCGGAACTCGGCACGATCCTGCTCTGGCACACCCAGCAGATCGGTGATGGCCAGAGTCGCGAACGGCTTGGCGTATTCCGACAGGAACTCGCATCTGCCGTTGGCGATGAACTCGTCGAGCTGGCGATCGGCCAGCTGCCACATGTAGTCCTCGTTCTCCTTGAGCCGGCGCGGGGTCAGCAACCGGCTCAGCAACGAGCGGGCCCGCTCGTGCTGCGGCGGATCCATCACCACCATGTGCTCGAAGATCGGGAACTCGTGGCGGTGTGCCTCGATCTGCTCGGTGATGTCGTCGCCCTCGGGCTCGAACGGCAGCGGCGGGAAGGGGCCGCCGATCGCGTTCACCGCCGAGAAGGAGGCGTGATCCTTGAAGGCCGCCATCACTTCCTGATAGCCGGTCACCGCGACCACTCCGTGATGAGGTTCGGTGAACACCGGCCCGTTGCTGCGCAGGTATTCGTAGTACTCATAGGGATCCTGGGCGACGGCCGGATCGGCGAAGTAGTCGACGGAGGCGAGATCGGTCATGGCTCACTGGCCTTTCGTGCTGGTGTTGAGCAGGCTGATCGCCTGGCGCGGGCAGGCGTCTACGGCGGATTTGACGGCGTCCCAGGTACCTTGATCCCACTGCCCGCCCATCGGGGCAGCGCCGGCAATCTCCTCGTCGGACAGGTCGAACACCTCAGGGGCAAGTTGGATGCACAACGCGTGGCCCTCGCACAGGTCGGCGTCGACCACGACCCGGGTTCCGCTCATGTCTTCGGGCATCGGTTTCCTCAGTTCTGAATTTGATCAGTCGATCAAACCGTTAGGATGGCTCATGCTTACCACCCGCGACCTTCGGCGGTCAAGGATCTCCTCGGGCGATGAACATCTGTTGTCGGACAAACGTTTTGGAAGGCTGAGCTGATGCCGGCAGCACGCGCGACCAAAGAGAAGGACGCGGGTACCCGCAAGCGCCTGATCGAGGCGACCGCCCAGGTGATCCGCGACGAGGGGTACGCCGCCGCGACCACCCGGCGGATCGCGGCAGTGGCGGGGGTGCGCTCGGCCCTTGTGTACTACTACTTCGACACTCTCGACGACCTGTTCCTCGCCGTGCTGCGCAGCGGTGGTGACGCCGCGCTGGCGCGGATGCGCGAGGCGCTCACGGCCGACGATCCGCTGCGGGCGCTGTGGCTGATCAACTCCGACTCGCGGGTGACCGGGCTGAACACCGAGTTCATGGCACTCGCCAACCACCGCAAGGCAATCGGCGCCGAACTCAAGGCCTACTCCGAGCGGGTCCGCGACATCGAGGCGGCCGCGGTGGCCGGCGTGCTGCGGGCCCACGGCGTGGACATGGAAGAGTTTCCGCCGGTGGTGATGTCGATGCTGCTCACCCAGTCCGCGCGTAGCCTGTGCAACGAGGAGGCGGTCGGCGTGACCGAGGGCCACGCCGAGTTCCGCGCCTTCGTCGAACGGTTCCTGCGCCGGTTCGGCACCGGCCAGTCCGCTACTTGAGCATGCTGCCCGCATCCACCGTGACCGGCAGACCGGTGATGTAGCGAGCCTCGTCGGAAGCCAGGAACAGCACCGCGTTGCTGATGTCAACGGGCTCGACCCATCCGACCGGAAGCACGTGCATCAACTGGGCGACAACGGCCATGTCGTCGGGACCCGGGTTCTCCAGATCGGGACGGAACAGCTTCATCGTGCCCTCGTTCATGAACATCGGTGTGTTGACATTGGTCGGGCACACCGCGTTGACCCGGATCGAGTGCTGACCCAACTCGACGGCGAAGCTGCGCATCAGTCCGATCACGCCGTGCTTGGCCGCGATGTAATGACCGGTATGCGGGTACGCCTTGAGCCCGCCGACCGAGCTGGTCAGAACGATCGACCCGCCCCGGCCGCCGGAAAGAATATGGGGCACTGCGGCTTTCACGGTCTTCCAGACGCCGGAAAGATTGACGCCGATCATGTCGGCCCAGTCGGACTCCTTGGTCTCGTGCAGGACGTCGCCCCCGTTGCCGATACCGGCGTTGGCCACCACGATGTCGAGCCGGCCCAGCTGCTCCACGCCGCCGTCGACCGCGTTCTTGAGTGCCTCGAAATCCCGCACGTCGAGCTCGGCCGTGACGATGCGGCGGTTGAGACCCTTGACCAGATCTGCCGTTTCAGCCAGGTCGTCCGGGGTGGATGCCGGAATCGCGCTGGTATCGGTGACCGGGGCGCAGACGTCCACCGCGATGATGTCGGCACCCTCCTGCGCCAGCCGCAACGCATGGCTGCGGCCCTGTCCGCGCGCCGCACCGGTAACGAGGGCGACCTTGCCCTCCACCCGACCAGTCATGTGAGTCCTTCCGCTTTGGTTTTGATCACTCGATCAAACGATCGCATCGCCCAAGGTCACTGTCAAGGACTAGTTTGATCGACTGATCAGCTCTGGACGGCGGCAACAACGACACTGGGCCCCACCCTGACGGATGGGGCCCAGCTACGCCCGGTGCTACTTGTGCGAGTTGTTACGAGTCAGAGCCCGAGCTCTTCTTGGAGTCACTGGACCCCTTGGACTTCTCAGCTCCGCCGGCCTTGGTCGCCTTGGGCTTGGTCTCCTTGGCCTTGGTTTCCTTGGCCTTGGTTTCCTTGGCCGGAGCGTCCTTGGCTGCCGCGTCGGTGGCTGTCGTGCCCTTGGACTCCTTGGCCTTGGCCTGCCGGGCTTCCTTGGCGTCGTTGAACTTGGCCCGGATCCGGTCGGTGATCTTGGCCTTGCTGGTGCCCGTGTCGTCCGCACTGACCGACTTGGCGGTGGCCGGCGTGGTGGCGGTGTCAGCAGCAGCCTCATCGGTCGCCGCCGGAACAGCACTGGTGACCGGCGTTTCGACCTTCACGGCCTCGGCAACCGGGGTGTCGACCTTCACGGCCTCGGCAACCGGGGCTTCGGTCTTCACAGCCTCGGCCGCCGGGGCTGCTTCCTTCACTGCCTCGACGACCGGCTCGGTCACCACTGCCTTGGGAGCGATCGCGGAAACCAGCTGCGCCGAGATGCTCGCGGGGACCGACGACGGAGCCGACGCCGGCGCGGGGGTCTCCGGAGTGTTGTCGATGGCGTCGGCGAGGGTCTTGGGGATGTTCACCAGCAGGTTCTGCAGCAGACCCGCGACGACCCGGGCACCGCCCTGCTCGCCGGGCTCGGCCCAGGTGAGCAAGGCCGGCCACTCGGTGTAGCCGCCGGTTCCCGTCTCGGGGTCGGGGTCGGAGTACTTGAATCCGTTGAGTGCCGCGTTGACGAGGATCCCCGGCGTGTTGACCACGGCATTGAAGGCGCCCTGCACGTCTCCGGCTGCCACGCTGGTGCTGATCGCCTCAGCAACCCGGGCGAGCTCGAACGCCGGACCGCTGACCGTGGCGAAGGCACCCTGGAACACGGCGCTCACGACCACGCTCGAGGTGAAGGTCGCCGCGATCACGTTCGTGAAGTTCTGAGCGATCTGCTCGGGGATCCCGGCCAGGTACTCGGTTCCGCCGCGCGGGATTCCCGACAGGATGAATCCGGGAGCGATCAGCGAACCGAAGGCGCCCTGGAACGCGTAGAGCATGGAGTGGTTGAACCACCGGTACGCCTCACCGATGTCGCCGGCCTCGAGCGCCTCCTGCGCCTGCGCCAACCGCGCCTGCCCGTTGGGTCCCTCGTACCAGTTCTTCAGGTTGGTGGGGATCGCCTCGAAGGCCGCACCGAACTTTGCCGCGTAGCCCTGCTGGTTCTCCAGCACCTGGCTCAGGAACGGTGCCGGGTTGGCCGCGAGTGCTGCACCAAGGAGCTCCAGGTTGCTGAAGGTGTTGCTGACCAGCGTTCCGTATACATCGACCGGCGAGGCGGTGGCGTCCATCGTCGACGCTGTCAGGTCGTAGGCAAAGCTCTTCGCCTGCTCGATAACCGTGGTGTTCTGGGCGACCGGGGTCACCGCGATGGCGCTGGCGCTGACCATGGCGACGCCGGCGAGAAGGAACCGATCCTTCCGGGTCACCGCCGGGGCGGTACCGGAGGAAGAAAGAGCAGGTTGATGCACGAATTCTCCTGAAGCTGATAATTGACTGAGGAACGACCAAAAGTTAGCTTAGCGTTCCCTAAATATCAATAGGTATGCCTATCCTGACTTTCCGATACGTAAATATGTGCTGACAGACAAAACTGGGCCCCCTCCCGAGGGAGGGGGCCCAGTCGGTGTCAACGACGGAAAGTCAGAGCCAGGTGTCGTGCGTGGTCGTCGTCAGGAAGGCTTCCAGATCATCACGCCACTGCGCCGGGGTGTTCTTGTCGGGCTCGATCCCGGTGTATTCGCCGCGGTAGAACAACAACGGCCGGGGCTTGCGTTTGGGAACCTCGGACAACGAATGCACCGAACCGAACACCACGAAGTGGTCGCCGCCGTCATGCACAGAGTGCACGTTGCAGTCGATGTGGGCGAGGCTTCCGTCGATCACCGGAGAACCGAGTTCCGATGGCGTCCAGTCGATCCCGGCGAACTTGTCCGGCGCCTTGGAGCCGAACTGCGCCGAAACGTGCTGCTGCTTCTCGTGCAGCATGTTCACGCAGAACTTTCCGGTGGCCTCGATGGCCTGCCACGCCCGAGACTGCTTGGTCGGGCAGAACAACACCAGCGGCGGGTCGAGCGACAGAGCCGCGAACGACTGACAGGCAAAGCCGATCGGCACGTCCTCGTGAAGAGTGGTGATCACCGTGACGCCAGTGCAGAACTGGCCGAGCACATTTCGGAATGTACGCGGGTCGATCGGCTGAGCCTGTGTCATAGGAACGCCTGCGTCACTTGAACCCGACGGAGAAATCGTGGCCCCAGAGGCTGATGCCCACGCTCTCGCGGGCGACCCAGCTCTCGTCCTCGACTTCCAGTCCCTCACAACCGAATTCCATGTCGAACCCACCCGGGGTCTTCATGTAGAAGGACAACATCTTGTCGTTGATGTGCCGGCCCAGCGTCGCCGACATCTTCACGTTGCGGCGGTTGGCGCGGTCCAGGCACAAGCCGACGTCGTCGGAGTTCTCCACCTCGACCATCAGGTGCACGATGCCCGTCGGGTTGGGCATCGGCATGAAGGCCAGCGCGTGGTGACGCGGATTGCAGCCGTAGAAGCGCAGCCACACCGGATCGCCGTCAGCAGGCCGACCTGCCAGCTGCGGGGGCAGGCTCATCGAGTCGCGCAGCCGGAAGCCAAGCACGTCCTGGTAGAACGCCTGCGCCGCGGCGTCGTCGTCGCAGGTCAGCACCACGTGCCCGAGGCCCTGTTCGGCGGTGACGAACTTGTGGCCGTAGGGGCTGACGAACCGGCGACCCAGGTACTGCGCCCCGTGGAAGGCTTCGAGAACATTGCCCGCCGGGTCAGAGAACCGGATGAAGCCCTCGACCCGGCGTTCGCGGATCTCGTCCTTGGTGGCCTCGGTGAAATCGACGCCCGCCTTGGCCAGCGTCTCGCGCAAGTTCTGCAGCGCAGGAGCGTCGGCGACCTCCCAGCCGGAGATCAACAGGCGGTCCTGCTCGCCCGGCACGATCACCAGGCGGGCCGCGAAATCGTCCATCCGCAGGTAGAGCGCGCCCGGGATGGCGCCCTCGCCTTCCACCATGCCCAGGACCTTCAGCCCGAATTCACGCCAGGCTGCCACATCGGTGGCCTCTATGCGCATGTAGCCGAGTGCCTTGATGCTCATCTGCTAACCCCCAAGGAAATCGATGGTGAGTTTGTTGAACTCGTCGAACTTCTCGACCTGAGCCCAGTGTCCACACTGCCCGAAGACGTGAAGCTGCACCCGCGGAATCTGCTTGACGGCGACCAGTGCGCCGTCGAGCGGGTTGACCCGGTCCTCGCGGCCCCAGATCAGCAGCACCGGCTGACGCAGCTTGTACACCTCGCGCCACATCATGCCGAGCTCGAAGTCCGCACCGGCGAACGACTTACCCATCGCGCGGGTGGCGGCCAGCGACTCCGGCGTGCTGGCAATCGCGAACCGCTCGTCGACCAGCTCGGGGGTGACCAGCTTCTGGTCGAACACCATGATCCGGATGAAGGCTTCGAGGTTCTCGCGCGTCGGCTCATAGTTGAACTTGGCCAGCGCCTTGACGCCCTCGGTCGGATCCGGCGCGAACAGGTTGACCGACAGACCGCCCGGGCCCATCAGCACGAGCTTGCCCGCGCGGTCCGGATAGTCCAGCGCGAAGCGGACCGCGGTGCCGCCGCCGAGCGAGTTGCCCAGCAGCGGAACGCGTCCCGTGATCTCCAGCTTGTCGAGCAGGCCGAGCACCGCCTTGGCGCTGTAGCGGTTGTACTGCTCATGCTCGGTGTGCTTGTCCGACAGGCCGTAACCCGGCTGGTCGATGGCCAGCACGTGGTAGTGCTCGGCCAGCACCGTGATGTTGCGGCCGAAGTTCGACCAGCTGGACGCACCGGGCCCGCCGCCGTGCAGCAGCACGATGGTCTGCTTCGTCGGGTCGCCGGCCTCGTGGTAGTGCAACCGCATGGCCAGCTCGCCGGCCTGCACATCGGCGTAGCGGGAGGTGGATTCAAAAGTGATCTCTTGCGTAGCAGTCATGAATCAGACCATCGTGTCGGCCGGGGGCAGGCCGAACTCGTTGTTGCCGAAGATCAGGTAGGCACGCTCGGGATCATTGGCCGCGTGCACCCGGCCGGCGTGCGCGTCACGCCAGAACCGCTGCACCGGAGCATCATTGGACAACGCGGTGGCACCCGAAGCCTCGAACAGCCGATCGATCGAGGCGATCGCACGACCGGTGGCACGCACCTGATCACGCCGGGCCCGGGCCCGCAGCTCGAACGGGATCTCCTCACCGGCAACCAGCAGCGCATACTCGTCGGCAACATTGCCCGACAGCTGACGCCACGCGGCGTCGATGTCACTGGCCGCCTCGGCGATGCGGATCTTGGCGAACGGATCGTCCTTGGCCTTCTCCCCGGCGAACGCCGCACGCACCCGCTTACCCTGGTGCTCCACATGCGCGTCGTAGGCGCCGTAGGCCATGCCCACGATCGGCGCCGAGATGGTGGTGGGATGGATGGTGCCCCACGGCATCTTGTACACCGGGGCGGTGTTGGTCTCATACCCACCAGCGGTGCCGTCGTTCATCGCCTTGTAGGACAAGAAGCGGTGCTTGGGCACGAACACGTCCTTGACCACCACGGTGTTGCTGCCGGTACCGCGCAGACCGACCACGTTCCACACGTCGTCGATCTGGTACTCGGTACGCGGAATCAGGAAGCTACCGAAATCGACCGGGCGGCCGTCCTTGATCACCGGCCCACCGAGGAAGGCCCACGTGGCGTGATCGCAACCCGAGGACCAGTTCCAGGCACCGTTGACGATGTAGCCGTCGCCGGCCTCGGTCACCACACCGGCGCCCATCGGGGCGTAGGAGGATGAGATCCGCACCGAGGTGTCCTCGCCCCAGACCTCTTCCTGGGCCCGCTGGTCGAACAGCGCCAGATGCCAGTTGTGCACACCGATGATGCCGGCCACCCAACCAGTCGAACCACACGCACTGGCCAACCGCCGGACCGCCTCGTAGAACACCGTCGGATCACACTGCAAACCACCCCACTGCTCCGGCTGCAGCAACTTGAAGAAACCGACGTCCTCCAACGCCTTCACGTTCGCATCGGGCAGCCGGCGCAAGTCCTCGGTCTCCTGAGCGCGCTCACGCAGCGTCGGCAGCAATTCATCGATGCCGGCCAGAACCGCCTGCACGTCACGCTGTTCAATGGATGTCACGGAAATGCCTCCCAAAATTCGGACTGCGATAAGCGCGAGCTGACCGCCTAGACAGAGATTAGAACACGTTACGATTTGTGTCGAGCAGCGCCTTGTAATGACGGGCTGGACCAGCGCAAGTACGTTTTTGTAACATGTTCTAGTTATGAGTGAAGAAAGGGTCCAGCCGTGACTGATGAGCCACTGGGCAGCCATGTGCTCGAACTGCAGGTGAGTGCAGTCATCGAGGAGACGGCCGACGCGCGGTCCCTGGTATTCGCCGTCCCCGAGGGTTCGACCATCCCGGAGGACCGGTTGCGTTACTCCCCCGGCCAGTTCCTGACCCTGCGGGTACCCAGCGATCGCACCGGCTCGGTGGCCCGTTGCTACTCCCTGTCCAGCTCGCCGGTGACCGACGATCAGCTGACCGTCACGGTCAAGCGGACCGCGGACGGCTACGCGTCAAACTGGTTGTGCGACAACGCCCATGCCGGCATGAAGATGCACGTGCTGGCGCCGTCGGGGACCTTCGTCCCGAAAGATCTCGACACCGACTTCCTGCTGCTGGCCGCGGGTAGTGGCATCACCCCGATGATGGCGATCTGCAAGTCGGCGCTCGCCGAGGGCAGCGGCAACGTCGTCCTCGTCTACGCCAACCGCGACGAGAACTCGGTGATCTTCGGCGCCACCCTGCGCGAGCTCGCCGCCAAATACCCCGATCGGTTCACGGTCGTGCACTGGTTGGAGACCGTGCAGGGACTGCCCAGCCCGGCCGCCCTCGCCGGACTGCTCGCCCCCTACGCCTCGCGCGAAGCGTTCATCTGCGGGCCCGGCCCATTCATGGCCGCGGCCGAACAGGCACTGCAGCAGGCCGGTGCCGCCGATGAGCGCATCCATATCGAGGTGTTCAAGTCGCTGGATTCGGACCCGTTCGCGGCTGTGGTGATCGAGGAAGAGGAGGGCGACCAGGAACCGGCCACGGCCGTCGTCACCCTGGACGGCACCACCCACGAGGTCCGCTGGCCGCGTTCGGCCACGCTGCTCGACGTCCTGCTCGACAAGGGTCTGGACGCGCCGTTCTCCTGCCGCGAGGGCCACTGCGGCGCATGCGCGGTGCTCAAGAAGTCCGGAGACGTCGAGATGAAGATCAACGACGTGCTCGAACCCTCCGACCTCGAAGAGGGTCTGATCCTGGGTTGCCAGGCCACGCCGGTGTCGGATTCGGTCGAAGTCACCTACGACGAGTGACGAGCGGATACCTTTCTTGACGATGACGATCAACAGGCTCTCCGCAGCGGGCGCGGCAGCAGTGCTGACCGCGGCGGCACTGACGTTTCCCGCGTCGGCAACGGCGGCCGCGAACTCGGCCGTCAGCTCGATCCCGAGCCCCCAGGGCACGATCGAAATGCACGTCAGCGCGGACTGCGCCGGCACCACATGCAACTTCCGGACCTCGGCGAACCTGCTGACCCCGGACGGGCCGGTCGGGTTCCCCGGTGACGCATGGGCCCGTCAGACCATCACCCTGCGCAGTTCCAACAAGGACACGTGGCAGGAGGCGTCCTACAGCGCCCCGGCGGGCATGCCCCGGGAGATCAAGGGCTCCAACCACGACAACGTGCTGTCGAAGCTGTACCGGTCGATCAACAAGGTCGAGATCTCGGCGACGTACTTCGGTGGCGGGCCGATCGAGCGTTTCTCCGTCGAGGGCGTATCGACCCCCACCGAGTGGCGAACCGGTCAGCCGAACACCAAGGATCAGTTCATCATCTGCTCAGACATCCACGTGGTCTGGGGCGGAGTCAACCTGATCACGCCTGCCGCCTGCACGCAGACCGGTTTCTGACATGTGCTTGTCCACGAGCTTGCGCCACCGGCGGTGCCGGTAGGCGTAGATGCCTCGGGCCAGCACCGTCACCACGAAAGTGAGTCGGCCGGCGTCGATTTCGACGGTGTCGCTGTAGCGGCACGAGTGACCGGTCACGGCTTCGACATGCAGGGTGTGATCCCATGACCGGAGCACCCCGCCGTACTCATGCGTGCGGATCGTGCGGGTGGTGTCATCGACGTCGAGAACTTCGATGGTGTGCCGGTAGGCCAGGATCACGTGGAAGGCGAACAGCCAGCCGGTGCCCCGGTCGCCGGCCTGGAACGGTTCGGTGCGTCCGGCCAGCGCCGGCACACCGAACAGGCCGCGGCAGACGTAGAGAAACGTCGGGACCTGCTGCATGGCCTGCCACACTCGTGCGGTGTCGGCAGGCAGAATCGTTTCAACGTGGATGCGCTGCATGTCACCAATTTTCGAGCGCCGCGCGGCCGCTGACTACTCGCTTTCAACGCGGAGGTGACGATGGCCCCGACCGACCGGTTTCGTCCCCGTAAGCAGCCCAGACAGCAGCGCGCCATGGAGACCCGCCAGGCCATCCTCGAGGCGGCGGCTCGCGTTTTCGCCGAGTACGGGTATGCCGCGGGAACCACCAACCGCATCGCTGCAGCAGCCGATCTGTCGATCGGCTCGCTGTATCAGTACTTCCCCAACAAGGACGCGATCCTGTCGGCGCTCACCGACGCGCACGTCGACGCCGGCGCGGCGCTGCTGCGCGAACGCACCGCCGCAGGCCTGCCCGAATCACTCGAAGACCTGCTGCGGCTGTTTGTCCGGGCAGCCATCGACAACCATCGCGACGACACCCGGCTGCACCGGGTGCTGTTCGAAGAAGCTCCCCGGGCACCGGCGCTACTGGACCGGTTGCACCACACCGAAGAAGATGCGGTCAGTGCCGCGAAAGCATTGCTGGACAACCACTCTGACGTGGCGGTGCCCGACACTGCGTTCGCGGCGCGCATGGTCGTCGCGACCGTCGAATCGCTCACCCATCGGCTGCTGGCCTGCGACAAGCCCGCCGATGCCGAACAACTCGAGGACGGCATCGTCACGATGCTCGCGGGCTATCTGCGGGGGCACTAATCGGAGGAAAGCCCTACCGCGGCAGGCCCAGCAGGCGCTCACCGGCGACGGTCAGCAGGATCTGCTCGGTGCCACCGGCGATCGTCAGGCAGCGGGTGTTGAGAAAGTCGTGGACCTCCTTGTTGCGCACCGCACCCCCACCGTCGGACAGCACGAGGCGGAACTCGGCCAGCGCCTGGCGGTAGCGGACCCCGATCAGCTTGCGGGCGCTGGCCTGCGCTCCGGTGTCCTGACCGCTGACCGCCAGCTGCGCGATCCGCTGATCCAGCAGCGAGCCCACCTGGGCCGTGAGGATCAGCTCACCGAGACGGTCCAGATCGGCCGGGTCCACGTCCGACTGCGCGCCGAGCGTGCGCAGCAGTTCCTCCATCGGATTGCCCAGCGCGGTCCCGCCCGCCATCGCCACACGCTCGTTGGCCAGCGTGGTGCGGGCCAACCGCCAGCCGTCGTTGACGGTGCCCACCACCATCTCGTCGGGCACGAACACGTCATCGAAGAAGACCTCGTTGAACAGTTCGTCACCGGTGATCTCGCGCAGCGGGCGGATCACGATGCCGGGTGTCTTCATGTCGATCAGGAAATAGGTGATGCCTTTGTGTTTGGGAGCGTCGGCGTCGGTGCGCGCCAGGCACACACCCCAGTGCGCCTTCTGCGCTGCCGAGGTCCACACCTTCTGCCCGGTCAGCTTCCAACCCGGCTCCCCGTTGGGACCTTCTGCCCGAACGGCTTTCATGCGCAGGGCGGCCAAGTCCGAGCCCGCGCCCGGCTCGGAGAACAGCTGGCACCAGGCCAGGTCACCGCGCAGCGTGGCCGGCACGAACTGGTCGATCTGTTCGGGGCTGCCGTGCTCCAGGATGGTCGGCACGGCCCACCAGCCGATCACCAGATCCGGGCGCTCCACGTCGGCCGCCGCCAGCTCCTGGTCGATCAGCAGCTGCTCGGCCGGAGATGCGTTGCGGCCGTAAGGCTTCGGCCAGTGCGGGGCCAGCAGACCGGACTCGGCCAGGGCCACCTGGCGCTTCTCCACCGGCAGCGCGGCGACATCTGCCACCGCGGCACTGATCTCGGGCCGCAGGCCGGCCACCGAGTCCAGATCGATCCGGAGTTCACGCCGCACACCCTGCTGGGTCAGCGCCGAGACCCTGCGGATCCAGCGGCGCCGGCCGCCAAGGGCGTGCGAAATCCCGTATGCGCGACGTAGATACAGGTGTGCTTCGTGCTCCCAGGTGATGCCGATACCGCCGAGCACCTGGATGCAGTCCTTGGCGTTGGCCTCGGCCGCGTCGACACCGGCAGCGGCTGCCACCGCGGCAGCGATCGACAGCTGCGAATCGTCGGATTCGGACACGGCGCGCGCCGCGTCGGCTGCCGACACCGAGATCTGCTCGGAGCGCAGCAACATCTCGGCACACATGTGCTTGACGGCCTGGAAGCTGCCGATCGGCTTGCCGAACTGCTCGCGCACCTTCGCGTACTCGGTGGCGGTCTGCAGGGTCCAGCGGGCCAACCCGGCGGCCTCGGCGGCCAGCATCGTCGCGGTGATGTCGGTGAATCGCTGCCGCGAGATGTCGAGAACCTGGGCGGGCGCGGAATCGAAGGTGACCCGGGCCAGCGGTAACGAGAAGTCGGTGGCGGTGAGCAGCTCGATGCTCACGCCTGCGGCGTTCCCGTCGACCAGAACCACCTGGTCCCCGGCGGGCAGCAGTAACACCCCGGCGGCGTCGGCGCCCAGGACGTAGTCAGCGGTACCGGACACCTTGCCGGTTTCGAACGTAAGGTCTGCGCTCAGGGCCGCTCCGGCCGTCCGCTCACCCGATACCAGCGCCTCCAGCACGGCCTCGTCGGTGACGACCAGGGTCGCCAGGGCCGTAGTGGCCACCGGGCCGGGCACCAGCGCGGCGGCGGCCTCGTCGACCATCGCGCACAGATCCTCGACCGTGCCGCCGGCGCCGCCCTGTTCCTCGGGGACCGCGACGCTGAAGATCCCTAGTTCGGCGAGGCCCTGAAACGGTGCGCGCCATGCATCGGCATCATGTTCACCCGACCGGACCGCCGCAGCGGTATCGGTTGAGCCGGCCCAGCTCCTTACCAGGTCACGGGCGGCAAACTGCTCGTCGGTGATGGTGGCAGACGCGCCGGACATGGTGGACCTCCTAGCCCCTAAAGCGAGAAGTCCGTGCTTCCCACTAGAACGTGTTCTAATGGTGACAGTGTTCGACCGTCAAGTCGACCCGCATCACAGCAGGACACGTCCGTGTGTTTTACGGCGCGGAGGTGCGTAGAAGGAGATCGCCGTGCGTATCGTTTTCGACGAGGCACGCGACGAGAGGGGGCCACACACCGCATGTCCAGCGCACCACAGCAGACAGGCAGCGAATCGTCCGGGTCTGACACCCGGCCGCGTGAGGTAATGAACGTGGCAGTCCTCGCCGAATCCGAACTCGGCTCAGAAGCCCAGCGGGAGCGCCGCAAGCGCATCCTGGACGCAACCCTGGCCATCGCCTCCAAGGGCGGCTACGAGGCCGTCCAGATGCGGGCCGTGGCCGAACGGGCCGACGTCGCCGTCGGCACCCTCTACCGTTACTTCCCCTCCAAGGTCCACCTCCTGGTGTCCGCCCTCGGCCGCGAGTTCGAGCGCATCGACGCCAAGACCGACCGGTCCGCCCTCGCCGGCGGCACGCCCTACCAGCGGCTGAGCTTCATGGTCGGCAAGCTGAACCGGGCCATGCAGCGCAATCCGCTGCTCACCGAGGCCATGACACGGGCCTTCGTCTTCGCCGACGCCTCCGCGGCAGGCGAGGTGGACCATGTCGGCAAGCTGATGGACTCGATGTTCGCCCGCGCCATGAGCGACGGTGAGCCGACCGAGGACCAGTACCACATCGCCCGGGTCATCTCCGACGTGTGGCTGTCGAACCTGCTGGCCTGGCTGACCCGCCGCGCCTCGGCCACCGATGTCAGCAAGCGACTGGACCTGGCGGTCCGGTTGCTGATCGGCGCCGAGGACAAACCTAAGATCTAGCGAGTGAGCCTTCCCGTCGACCTCCGCGACGCACTGGCCCGGGCCGCACTCATCCCCAGGCTGCTGATCACCTCCGATTTCGACGGCACCCTCGCCCCGATCGTCAACAACCCGGCCGACGCGCGTCCGCTGCGCGACGCCGCCAAGGCACTTGTCGCCCTGTCCGAACTTCCCGGCGTCTCGACCGCCCTGATCTCCGGACGGGCGTTGGAGGTGCTGCGCGAGCTCTCGGGCATGCCGGCCGCCGTTCACCTGGTCGGCAGCCACGGCGCGGAGTTCGACTCCGGATTCGCTCACCCCATCGATCGTGCCCTGCTGGATACGATCACCGATGCGCTGCAGGCGATCGCCGCCAGCAGACCCGGGGTCACCGTCGAACTGAAGCCGGCCAGCGTGGCACTGCACGTGCGCAATGCCGAAGCCGCCGACGCCGAGGCCGCACTGGACCAGGCGCGAACGGCGTCGAGGGCCTGGGACGCGCAGCTGACCGAGGGCAAGGCCGTCCTGGAGTTCGCCGTGATCACCACCGACAAGGGTGAAGCCATCGAGATCCTGCGCGACGAGCACGAGGCTTCCGCGGTGATCTACTTCGGCGACGACGTCACCGACGAGAAGGCGTTCCGCCGGCTGGGTGACGGCGACATCGGCGTCAAGGTCGGGCCCGGCGAGACCCTCGCGGCTTACCGGGTGGACGAGCCGGAAGATGTTGCGGCAGCACTGAAGTACCTGCTCGACAGGCGCAGCGCGAACTAGGCCGGCGGGCCCGACGTCCGGCCGCGCACCACCTCGGTGTCGAGTACCTCGATCACCGGCAGCCCGTCCCGCGGCGGATTGTGCAGCAACTCACCGGCCCGCCGCCCCTTGGCCACACTGGACTGCACCACCGTCGACAGGCCGCGGCGCAGCGCATCAGGCACCCCGTCGAAACCCGTCACCGTCATCTCCCCCGGCACGAAGATGCCGCGAGAGCGCAGATAATCCATGGCGGACAACGCCAGTACGTCCGCAGTACACATCAGGGCCGTGATGCGGGGATTGGCATCCAGCGCCACCTCGGCGGCAGCACCGCCGGACGTCGGCAGATGGTCGTAGCTCTCCACCACCGTCAGGCTGGCCGGCGCCAGCCCGGCGGCAGTCATGGCGTCGTACACGCCGTGGATACGTTCGCGCTGAACGTGGAAGTGCGGGGAGCGCACCCGATCCGGATCTGCCAGTGCGGGTTTCGTGCTCTCGTGCGGCCAGTCACGGCCCAACCGCATGGTCAGCAGCCCGATGTCGCGGTGCCCCAGCTCCAGCACGTGTTCGGCCAGCCGACGCATTCCGCCACGGTCGTCGATGTTGACCCGCGACACCCCGGGAACATCTTTCGGCTGATCGACCACCACGACCGGCAACTGCCGCTGACGCACCACCGGCAGATACGGATCGTCGTCGGAGGCCGAATACACCACGAATCCGTCGACACCCGCGGCGAGCACTGCCGCCGAGCCGTCCTCGAAACTGCGGTTGGGTCCGATGGCCACCAGCAGCAGCCCCTGTCCCACCGCCTCACAGGACTCGGCAAGCCCGGCAACGAAATCCAGCGCGGCGGGATCGCTGAACGAGTAGTTGAGCGGCTCGGTGATGATCAGACCCACCGCACCGGCCTTGCGGGTGCGCAGGGACCGGGCCACCGGATCCGGCCCGGCGTAGCCCAGCCGTTTGGCCGCATCGAAGATCCGGTCACGCAACTCGGCGGACAACTGGTCAGGACGGTTGTAGGCGTTGGAGATCGTGGTGCGCGAAACCTTGAGTTCGGCGGCCAGCGAAGCCAGGGTGGCCCGCCGCGGCGGGTGGGGACTCCTTGGCATGCTTTCTGAGGCTAGCCGATGGCCGAATTCCTCACCCGGTCAACCGTCCACACCGCCAGCCAGATTCCGCACGCGATCGTGACGATCACGAAGCTCGGCGGCATGTTGAAGATCGCCGACACCGCGAGCCCGAGCCACACCGACACCACGCTGATCCCGGTGGAGATCGTCATCGCCAGGATCGGGCGGGCCGTCACCATGATGGCCGTCGCCGCCGGGGTGACGACGAGCGCGAACAGCAACAGCGTGCCCACGGCGAGCACCGCCATCGTCACCGCGACACCCAGCAGCACCATGAACAACACCGACAAGGCGCGGACCGGCACCCCTTTCGCCTGAGCCACCTGGGGGTTGACCGACGCGAACAGCAGTGGCCGGAAAACGAATACGACCGTGGCCGCCAGCACCACCAACAGGACGGTGAACGTCATCAGCTGCTGATGGGTGATGGCCAGCAGATTGCCGAACAAGACATTGGTCAACGTCGAGGAATTCTTGGTGGCCAGCGAGTTGAAGAACAGGCCGAAGCCCGTCGCCAGGGCCAGCACCGTGCCGGTGGCCACCTCGCGGTCGTGGGCCCGGTTGCCCAGCGCACCGATCACCAGGGCGCCCCCGACGCAGAATGCGCCCAGCCCCAACCCGACCGGAAGCCCGAGCAGGGCCGCACTGGTGGCGCCGGGCAGGCCGATGTGTGCCAGCGCGTGAGCGGCGAACGCGGTGTTGCGAACGATGACGAAATATCCGATCAGACCGGCGGCCAATGCCACCAACGTGCCGCCGACCAACGCGTTGCGCATGAACGCCGACGTCAGGATCTGCCACCAGTTGTGCTGGTAGCCCAGTGCCAGACTGCTTTGGGCGAACGTGCCCGCAGCCTGCAGACCGGCCGGCATCACACGCTCCTCATGTACATCTGCCCCAGCGGGGTGTGGGCCACCTGCACCTGGGTCCCGTACAGGTGGGTCAGCAGGTCGGCGTCCACCACCTCGTCGATGGCGGCGTGGTGCGCATGCCCGTCGAGCAGATAGATGGCACTGTCGAGCACGCTCAGCAGTGGGTTGAGGTCATGGGCGACAACGAGAATCGTGACACCGAGGTCCTTGTTGAGCTTGGCCAGCAGCTGCACGATCTCGTGTTGGTTGCGCAGGTCGAGCGCGGCCAGCGGCTCGTCGAGGATGAGCATCTTCGGATGTCCGACAAGGGCATTGGCCAGGGCGATGCGCTGGCGTTGGCCGCCGGACAGTTCCGAGAGCCGCATGGTCGCGAAGCCGGTGGCCTCGACCCAGGCCAGCGCCTCGTCGACCCGTGCCCGGTCGGCTGCCGTGGTGCGGGTGAAACCCCAGCGCCGGCCGGTGAGTCCGAGGGTCACCGCGCCGCGGGCCCGGATGGCCTCCCCCGCTCCGGCCGCGTAATCCTGCGGGACGTAACCGATCAGGTCGTTGTGTTCGCCGGGCGCCCCGCCGAGCACCCGTACCGAGCCCGAGGCGGCGGGCAACAGACCCAGCACCACCTGCAGCATGGTCGACTTGCCCGACCCGTTGGAACCGATCAGCGCCACGATGCCACCGGCCGGGATCTCGAAGCTGCCCTCCGACCAGATCAGCCGACCCCCGCGCACGGCACTGACATCGTCGAAGACCAGGGCCGGTGGGTCTGCGGTATCGGCCGCCACTAGGTCCGGACCCCGAGCGCCTTGGCGAGCGCGGTCAGTTGGTTCACCTGCCAAGCCTCGAACGAATCGGTCCCGGGCGCCACCGTTTCGGTGACATCGACGACCGGAATTCCGGCACTCTCGGCTGCCGTCCGGACCTGCTGGGGCACCGAGCCCTCGGTCTGGGTGTTGTAGATCAACACGTCGGCGCCGTGATCGCCGAGCAGCCGCAGCAACGCGTCGAGGTCGGCCGGGGACGGGTCGGTCTCGTTGGACGAGGCGGCCTGGAAACCCGCGGGGGTCACATTGACCAGGCCGACCGCGGCCGCCATGTCGTCGAACACCGCTTCGGTGGCGGCATAACGCTTTCCGGGTGCCTTGGTCTTGATGTCGGTGATCAGCTGCTGGTATGGCTGCATCGAGGTGGTGAACTCGGCACGGCGCTGGGCGAAGTAATCCTTCGCCTCCGGCGCCATCTGGCTCAGTTCCTCGGTCACCGCATCGGCGACGCCGGTCACCGCGGCCGGGTTGTACCAGGCGTGCGGGTTGGCCGATGGTTCGTCGGACTGTCCGACTGCCCGTAGTACGACAGCATCGGGTGCCGTGCTCTGGGCCAGCTTGGTCGCCCACTCGTCGTAGTGCCCGCCGTTGACGACGACGAGCTGGGCGCCCTGAAACTTTGCCGCGTCCGCGGGCGAGGGCTCGTAATCGTGGGGATCGACGGACGACCCGGCCAGCACTGTCGTCACCTTCGCGCAGTCACCTCCCAGCTCCGACACGATGTCGCCCCATTGGTCGACACTGACAACCACGTTGACCGGCGTGGTTACGCAGTTCCCGCCGGCCTCGGGCTGCTGGGTTTCTTCCGAGCCGCAGGCGGCGAGGGCGAACGGCGCGGCGATCAGCAGGGCGCCGGCCGCGGCGCGGAGTTTCAGGGGCGAGAGCACGGCGATAACGATAACCGTTTGCATTAGCCCGCGCACGTCCGGATGATGGTTTATTGAAAATCATTTCCATTAAGGAGCGCGATGCCCGACCTGCTGCCCGTCACCGTCCTTTCCGGCTTCCTCGGCGCCGGGAAGACCACGCTGCTGAACCACATCCTGGCCAATCGCGAAGGCAGACGCGTCGCGGTGATCGTCAACGACATGAGCGAGGTCAACATCGACGCGGCGCTGATCGCCGGACAGGGCCACCTCGACCGCACCGAGGAAAAGCTCGTCGAGCTGACCAACGGCTGCATCTGCTGCACGCTGCGCGAAGACCTCGTCGAAGCGGTCGGTGCCCTGGCCCGCCAGAACCGATTCGACCAACTCGTCATCGAGTCGACCGGCATCTCCGAACCCATGCCGGTCGCCGCCACGTTCGAGTGGGAGTTCGAGGACGGATTCCAACTCGGCCGGCTGGCGAAACTGGACACCCTGGTGACCGTGGTCGACGCATCCACGTTCCTGAGCGAGGTTGTTCGCGGTGAAGGCCTGGCCGATCGGAACCTGGCCGCCGGCGAGGGCGATGCCCGCAGCATCGCCGACCTGCTGACCGATCAGGTGGAGTTCGCCGACGTCATCCTGCTCAACAAGACCGACCTCGTGAGCCCGGCGACCCTCGACACCGTCGAGACGCTGCTGCGCAGGCTCAATCCGACCGCGAGGCTGATCCGCACCGACCACGGCGTCGTCGACATAGGCGAGGTGCTGGGCACGGGTCTGTTCGATCCGGAGGCCGCGGCCCGCACCCCGGGCTGGGACGAGGAGATCGCCGACGGCCACACACCCGAGACCGAGGAGTACGGCATCAGCTCGATGACCTTCCGATCCGATCGGCCATTTCACCCCCAACGCCTCGGTGACGCCCTCGGTCAGGTGACAAGGGCGCTGCGTAGCAAGGGATTCTGCTGGATCGCCAGCCGCCCGACGATCGCGGCCATCTGGTCGCAAGCCGGCCCCAACCTGACGATCGATCCGGCGCAGTACTGGTCGGGCACCGAGATCACGCCGGGGCAGGAGATCGTGTTCATCGGAATCAAGCTCGACCGCGACAAGATCCACCAGCTGCTCGACGGCGCGCTGCTGACCGACGCCGAACTGGCTCAGGGGCAGCAGGCCTGGCTCGGCTATCCCGACCCACTACCGGCCTGGAACCTCACTCACGCCCACTGAGGAGCGCGCGGCCTAAGCTCGGGGCGTGTCCGAGCACGCCTTCAGTTCCGACGAGCGCCGCGCCGTCTACCGCGCCATCGCCGAACGTCGCGACATGCGCCAGTTCGTCCCCGGCAGCAAGGTCGCGCCCGAGGTCCTCGGCCGGCTGTTGCAGGCCGCTCACGCCGCACCGAGTGTGGGCCTGATGCAGCCGTGGCGATTCATCCGGATCACCGACGACGCCTTACGCAAGAAGATTCACACGCTGGTCGACGAGGAACGCGTCAACACCGCGGATGCACTGGGCGCCCGCGGCGACGAGTTCCTGGCACTGAAGGTGGAGGGCATCCTCGACTGCGCCGAACTGTTCGTCGTCGCCCTGGGCGAGAACCGGGACCGGCACATCTTCGGACGCCGCACGTTGCCTCAGATGGACCTGGCATCGGTCTCGTGCGCGATCCAGAACATGTGGCTGGCCGCCCGCGCCGAGGGCCTCGGCATGGGGTGGGTGTCGATCTTCCAGCCGCTGCCGCTGGCCGAACTGATGGGCATGCCCGGTGACGCCGAACCGGTCGCGATCCTGTGCCTGGGCCCGGTACCCGAATTCCCGGACCGGCCGGTGCTGGAAATCGAGCACTGGACGGTCGGACGTCCGCTTCCCGAATTCGTGTCGGAGAACGGCTGGCCGGACCCGGCATCGTCCTAGGCTGATCACGTGGCTGAATCCGTCGACCTCAACGCCGATCTGGGCGAGGGGTTCGGCGCATGGGAACTCGGCGACGATGAAGCCATGCTGGGCGTGGTCACCAGCGCCAATGTGGCGTGCGGTTTCCACGCCGGAGACCCGGCTCTGCTCCTGCGCACCTGCCGTCAGGCCACGAGCCGTGGCGTGCGGGTCGGTGCGCAGGTGAGCTACCGGGACCTGGCCGGTTTCGGCAGGCGGTTCATCGATGTCACCCCCGAGGACCTGACCGCCGAGGTGATCTATCAGATCGGCGCACTGCAGGCCATCGCCCATGCCGCAGGGACCACCGTCAGCTACGTGAAACCCCATGGCGCGCTGTACAACACAATCGTTCACCACCCCGAGCAGGCCGCTGCGGTGGCGGCCGCGGTGCACGCGGTGGATCCGGGACTGCCGGTGCTGGGGCTAGCCGGGTCGGCGTTCTTCGAGGAGGCCCGCGGGCGCGGCCTGCGCACCGTCGCCGAGGCGTTCGCCGACCGCGCCTACCAACCCAACGGCACCTTGGTGTCTCGCCGCGAAGCCGGGGCCGTGCTGCACGATCCCGTGGCGATCGCCGACCGCGTGGCCACGATGGTGACGACGGGACAGGTGGTCGCCGTCGATGGGACCACCGTCGCCGTCGCCGTGGAATCGGTGTGCGTGCACGGGGATTCGCCGGGTGCGGTGGACATCGCCACGGCGGTGCGCGAGCGCCTGCTCGCCGACGGGATTCGGTTGTCGCCGTTCAGCTAGGCCGGCCCTCCGCCAGCTTATTGGTAATGATTACCATTTCCATATGTCCCGGTTTTCCCGCCTGCGCGACCGGCTGAAAGTCGCCGCGATGACCTGTTTCGTACGACTGCTGCGCCTGATCGTCGTCGTCGCCGAGTGGTGGCCCGACCGGCGCCGCGATCAACGGGGCGGCTCGATGGGCAGCGTGGGCCCGCCATAGGGGGTCGGGATGGTGTAGCGGCCCGCCGGCGTCGGATCGGCCGTGGTGGCCAGGTCCGCGCCCGCCGGCGGGCCCGCCGTGTCGTCGCCTGCCGGCCGCGGAGCATTGCGGGCGCCGCGAACCAGCAGGCTCGGATCGTCGTCGTGGCAGTACGTGTACAGGAACGGTTCGGGATAGTCAGCGGCCGAGGGCGGGCGCCGGGTCGTGCCGTAATCGCAGGCGTACCGCGGATAGATGTCAGCGGTCACCCACAGTCCGTGTTCGTGCATCGTGCTGATGAAGGCCTCCAGCGCCGAACCCCGGTAGTCGGGGAAGAGCGCGTCGAGCGCCGGCACCCGCACATAGGACAGCCGCGCGACGGTGGCCAGATTTCCCAGCAACTGCACCATGGTGTCGGAGTTGTCGGTGAACAGGTTGTCGATCGCGCCCAGCGTCTCCGGGGACCGGCCGAGCAGCGTCCGATAGCCGTCCTCCATCCCGGCCACACCCGTCAGCGTGTGGCGCAGATTGGTTGCCGTGGCGGCGATTCCCCCGTTCACATCCACCGCCGAGGACAACACGATCCGGCTGCTGCGGATGATGCCCACCGTCTCCGGCAGCACCGAATCCAGTGTGGACAGCAGGAACATCCCGCCGTCGACGATTGCGGAGAGCTTCTGTGGCCCGGCCTCACTCAGGCTCAGCTCGTCCTTGACCCGCTCCAGCTTCTGCGGATCCACCTGCGCCAGAACGCCGTCCGCGTGGGCCAGCAACTCGGCCATCGGGACCGGTACAGCGGTACGGTCGCGGGCGATCACGGCGCCGTCGACCAGATACGGGCCGCCGTCAGAGGCCGCCGAGAAATCGACGTACTGTTCGCCCGCCGCAGACAGGGCCGAGACCCGGACCGAACTCGACACCGGGATGCGCACGTCATCCGACACTCTCAGGACTGCCTCGACACCACCCGGCGTGAACGCGAGTTCCTCGACCTTGCCCACCCGCACCCCGCGCATGGTCACATCCTGATCGGGCAGCAGCCCGCCGGACTCCGAAAGCTGCACCGTCACGCGGTATGTCGCCGACAATGGCCGTACCTGCAACACGCCGACCATGAGGTAGGCGGCCGACACGACCAGGGTGAGTGCCAACGCCGCCAGCGCGACCCAGGCACTGCGCGGGGGGCCGCTCACGGTTGCGGCCCTCTGCCGACTACCCGTTCCTGCAGGCGCCAGAGTACGAACTTGATCGACCCGACGAGCTGATGCCAATCGGCCCGCTTGGGACCGTGCAGCCCGGGGTCCCCCGAGAACCCGGCATCCGGAATCGATCCGAGGACCAACCGGTCGATCCCGGCCGCCCCTGCCATCGACGTGCCCGCCGTCATCTTGATGAACGGGGCGTACAGCCGGTTCAGCGAGGCCAGGCTGGTCTGCGGGTCCACGACTACGTCGTTGAACGCGCGCGCGATGGTGTCCGCATCCGCGATCACGCTGCGGCCGCTGGCATCCGTTCCGGCGATGGACGGGAACTTGGCCAGGTTCTGCGAGATGTCACCGAGCGTGAGAACGAGGTCGGTCACCCGGCCGGTGTTGTCGGCCAGTGTCTCGGTGGCCGGCGCCGCGGCCTGGAGCAGTTCGCCGACCTCCTGGTTCTTGGAAGCCAACAGCTCGGCCAGTCGTGTGGTCTCGGTCATCGCGGAATCGATCTGTGCCGAGCGAGCATTGACCGTGCCGAGCAGCCGGCTCGATTTGGCCACCAGGTCACCGAAGGCGCGGCCATCTGGCCCGGCCGCCTTACCCATGCCGTTGACGATGTTGGTCAGGTTGTGGACCGCGCCACCGTTGACCAGGATCGCCGCCGAACTCAGCACCGACTCGACGGTCGCCGCCGCCGTGGTGGAATCGAGGCCGATGCTGTCGCCGTCTCGCAGTGAAGGCGTCCCGGCCTCGCCGTTGCGCGGCGGAACGATCGAGACGAACACGTCGCCCAGCGGTGTGGCCGAACGGAGTTCGGCTGTGCTGCCCACCGGCAGTCTGACATCGTCACTGATCCGCAGTGTCGTGACCGCGGCGAAATCGCGGGCCGCCATGTCCTCGACCTGCCCGATGTCGGCCCCGCCGAGCTTGACCTTGGCGTGCTCGGGCAGATTGAGCGCGTTGGCGAACACCGCTGTCAGCCGGTAGCCACCCGATCCGAGCCCGGGGGCAGGCAACGGCAGGTCCGCCAGACCGTTCGTGGCACACCCCGCGGTCAGCAGGGTTGCCGCAAACAGTCCCAGTAACCGGCGCAGATGTGCTTGTGCGGCAGTCATTTCTGGCCCATCGCCGCAAGACCGTCGAGCATGCTGGTCAGCCCGAAGTCCGGGCCGTAATCCTGCAGGGTGCCGGTGCTGCAACCGAGCTGGCGCAGACCCATCATGTTGCAGACCTCCTTGGCCATCTGGCCGTCGAACACCATGCGATCGGCCAGGAAATGCGCGCGGATGGCACCGTTGCGTTGATCGATCGCGTTGTAGAGGTTGTCGGCCATCAGCGGAAGCACGTCGAAGAACTCCGCCAGCTCGCGCTGGCGGTCGTTCAGGGTCTGCATGCTGGTGTCGCCGTTGGCGATTCCCTGCCTGATCAGATCCCGGTTCGCCGACAGGATCTGCCCGGTCTTCTCCACCACCTCGTTGAGTTGCCTGCCTGTGGTCCCCGAACCGAAGTCCTCGGCGGCCAGGATCTGGCTGAGTTGCCTCACCGTGGACCCGAATTCACGCAGTTTCGCGTCGTTGCCCGCCGCTGCGTCCAGTAGCGAACCGAGGTTGGTGATGATCGCGGTCACCTGTTGCCGGGTGCGAGCACCACCGTCCGAACTCAACCGCAGTGCGCGCGACAGTTCGTCGAGGGCACCCCTGATCTGCTCACCGTGCCCGGAGACCAGACCGTCACCCGCGTTCTGCAGGTCGGCCACCGGACCGCCGCCGGCCCCGTCGCCGCGCAGAGAGGTCGCCAGCTTGTCCAGCATCCCGAGCACCCGGTCGAACTCGACCGGGGTCTTGGTGCGGTGCAGACCGATGGTGTCGCCGTTGCGCAGCGTCGGTCCCCCTCGGTACGGCGGTGACAGCTCGATCTGGCGGTCGGTCAGGATCGAGGTGGACAACGTCACCGCCTCGACGTCGGCTGGTATCGCGACGTTGTCGTCGACGGTGAAGTCGACCTCGGCATAGCTGCCCTTCGGGGTCACCCGGGTGACCTGGCCGACCGGAACTCCCAGTACTGCCACCAGATTTCCGACGTACAGCCCTGCCGCACTGTCGAACTGGGCGGTGACGGTGATGCTGCGGTCGCGATGGGTGATCAGATACCGGCCCGCGCCGGCGACCACCGCCAGTACGGCGATCAACGCGGCGGCGATCATCAGACGCCTGTGCCGGCCGATCATTTGCAGTCCTTCAGATAGGGGATCATCCCGAACTGCTCTGCTCGCCCGCTGATGGCACACATCCAGGAATCGATCAGGGCGCCTGCCGGGGCGTTGGTCTCGATCGCATTGCCGAACCCGGTGGCGTTCGCGATCTGACGGATCGGGACGGGCGCGATCTGCAGGAGGTTCCGGAACAACGCATCCTGCTCGGCGAACTTCCCGCTCAGCTGCTCCATGGTGGCGAGCACGCCGTCCAGTGCGGCCCGGTCGTGCACCGCGATGGTGTGCAGCGAGCCCACCACCGACTGCAGGGACTGCATCAGCGCATGAAAGGCGGCCGAGCGCGCCACGAACTCGCCCACGAGTTCCTGGCCCTGACGGATGAAATTGCCGATCTCGGACTGCTGGCGCCGCAACATGCTGGTGACGCGTTCGGTGTTGAGCAGCAGACTGCCCAACTGGTCGCGACGCTGCGCGATCACCGACGACAACGCGCGCACGTTGTCCATCGCCTGGGGTACGACCGCCGGCAGTCCGTCCAGTTGCCGGCTCAGGACGTCGAGCGAGGCAGCGATCCGATCGGCGTCGACCTGCTCGAAGGTTGTTGTCGAATCCGCAAGGGCGGCTTGCAGATCGTAGGGGACCTCGGTGTGGGCCAGGTCGATGGTGCGGTCGTCGGGTCCCCCGTCGCCGCCCGGCCGCAGGTCGAGATAACGGGAGCCGAACAATGTGGTCACCTTGATCGCGGCACGGGTGTCGCGGCCCACCGGCACGTCGTCGCGCACGCGGATGTCGGCCTCGACGTGGTCCCCGGCGAGACGGACGGCGGTGACCGTTCCCACCGGGATGCCCGCGACCGCCACGATGTCGTCGGCACGCAAGGCAGCCGCCTGGACGAATTCGGCTGTGTAGCGGTGATATCCGATGCCGGCATCCTTGACCAGGAGCATCGCCGCGATCAGCCCTCCCACCGTGAGGACGGCCAGTAGTCCGAGCCAGGCCTTCCTGGAAGCCTGGTCAGCCATTGGCCATGCTCCTGCACTTGGGGGTGTGCTTGGCGGTACCGCCTGGCGTCGCGGCATCGACGACGATCGGCACGATGTCGTTGAGCCCGGGGAAGAACCCGTAGGCGTTGACGTCACACGCGTAGGCGTTCATGTAGGCGCCTTCCCCGAAAACCCGCGACAATCCCTTCAACAGCAGCGGTGTGTTGAGCCCCGTGTAGGCGATCTGCGGTTCGATGTCGAGCATGTGGCGGGTGTAGCCGGGCTCGCGGTTGAGCATGTCCCGGATCGTCGGTTGCACATCCTGCGCGATCCGAGACAGATTGCCCGCCACGGCCGTCATCGAGCCCAGAGACGACACCAGAGGTTCACGGCGATTGTCGAAGGCCGCCACCGCATTCCGGGCAGCCGTGATGGTGCGCTCGAAGTTGTCGTTCTGGCCGGACAGGTTGCCCACCACGCCGTCCATGCCGGTGATGACCCGGTCGAGCGTTCGGTCCTGACCCACGAAGGTCTCGGTGAGAACCGATGTCTGGTCGACCAACTGGGTGATGGCGGCGGTGTCGCCCTGCAGCGATCCGACGACGGCGTTGGTGAGGTTGTTCACCTGCTCGGGGTCCAGGACGGCGAACAACGGCTCGTAACCGTTGAGCAGGGTGCCGATGTCGAAAGACGGCTCGGTGCGGTCCACCCCGATCACCGCCCCGACCGGCAGCTCCCCGACCGGTCCTTCACGACCGCGGTCCAATGCGAGATATCGCTGTCCGACGATGTTCTGGTAGTTGACCGACGCGACGGTTCCGCTGGTGAGGCGGTGGCCGTCCTGCACGATGAACGACACCTTCGCCAGGGTGCCCTGCAACTCGATCGCCTGGACGCGGCCCACCCTGACCCCGGCCACCCGCACGTCGTCGCCCTCTCGCAGTCCGAAGACGTCGGTGAACACCGCCGAGTAGGACGTGGCCGGGCCGCTGACGTCGCGCCGCAGCGTGACATAGACGAGCCAGGTCAGCACCGTGGCCACCACCAGGAACAGGGACAGGCCCAGCAGCGGGCCGCGGCGTCGTATCGAGTCGGCCGCCAGGGCAGATCTGAACATCGTTGGTCTCCTACGGCTTGGGTTCGGGTGCGGGCAGCGGGGTTCGCGTGACGACCGTCCCGCGTGCGACGGGACCCAGAAGCAGTTGAGTGGCCACCGTCGCGGGCTCTCCGACAAGCTCGCCCAGCCGGTCGCGCTCCTGGCCGCTGCCAACTGGGCCGACGTTGCCGCCGAATGAGGCGGGTGCCGCGCCACCGGGTACCGCGACCAGGTTGCCGTTCTCCCCGATGGCTGTACCCGGCGGTGGCGCCAGATCCGGTGGCGGCTGATAGTTCTGCGGCAGCAGGACTTCGGGGAGGTCTGCCCGGACAGGCACCTCGGGCGCGGTGAAGCAGCTCGGCCCCACCAGCGCTCCGTATCGCGGGCAGTCGGCGCGGGTGTAGGTGAACGAGGGCGTGAACGAGAGATTCACCCGGCCACGCGCGGTGTCGAGTTCGGAGTCCCAGACCTCGGCGAAAAACGTATCGGAGAACCTGGTCATCCGCTGGCTGATCGGCACGAAATGCTGGGCGTTCTGGGCCAGTACACCCAGCACCGGAGTCAGGTCGGTGGTGATGTGGACCAGCCGGTCGGTCTGATTGTCCAGCGATCGGTCGCTGGTACCCGTGGTGTGCGCGGCCGCCGCCAGGAAACCCTCGAGGCTACGGCGCTGTTCGACGAGGGTCCGCATGGGCACGACCGCCTCATGCAACGCCGAGACCAGGTCCGGCGCCGTCTGAGACAGACCGCGCGCAGCTTCTGACAACGCAGAAATCGTCGACGGCCCTTCATCGGTCGCGACGACGTGATTCAGCTCATCGATGAGCCGGTTGAGCTCGGCCGCCGATGTCAGCAGTTGCCCGCGCCGGTTGTTGGTGGCTGCCGCGACGGCGGCGAGCACGCCGACGGTGTGATCGTCACGCCCCCGCCCCGCTGCCGCGAGGATGTCGCGCAGTTTGGTGAGGGTGGTCTGGAACAAGACCGTCGGCAGAGCCGTGTCCTCGGGGATCCGCCCACCGTCACGGATCGCACCGGCCGGGCCGCCGGGGGTCTCGACCAGTTGCACCGAGGACACCGCGAAGGCGTTGCTGGGTACCACCCGGGCCGCCACACCGGCCGGAATGCCATGTGCGTAGGAGGATTCCAACCGGATGTGAACTTGACTCGGCTGCTCGCCGGTGCCGGGCGTGACCCCTTCCACCGCGCCGACCAGCACCCCGCGGAACTTCACATCCGAGCGGGCCGGCAGACCGTCGCCGATGTTGCGCAGTTCGGCCACCACGTGCAGGTTGCGGTCGAACAGCCCGGCCGATTTGACCAGCAGCACCGAGGCCACTACACCCACGACGACGAGCGCCGCCGCACCGCGCCGGATCAACTGCCTGCCGGTGAGGTGGTTCCCGTCCAGATCGACCATGCTCGCCACGGTCAACCGCCCAGCCTTGCACCGGAGTCCACGCTCCACAGCGCCATGGTCAACAGCATGTTGGCGATGATCACCACGGTGATGCTGGCCCGCATGGCGTGCCCCGCGGCGACACCCACGCCCTCCGGGCCGCCGCCGGCACAGAAGCCGTAGTAGCACTGCACCGTTGCCGCGATCCAGACGAACACCACGGCCTTCACCGTGGAGTACACGATGTCGGGGCCGCTGATCAGCAAGGTGAAGTAGTGCAGGTAGGGGCCGAGCGACCCACCGCTGATGAAGCCCACCATGATCTGGCAGGACAGATAGCAGATGCCGAGACACGCCGCGTACAGGGGAACGATCGCGACCACCGAGGCCAGCAGGCGGGTGGTGATGAGATACGGGATCGGCCTGATCGCAAGCGAATTCATCGCGTCGATCTCCTCGGAGATCCGCATCGAGCCGATCTGGGTGGTGAACCGGCAGCCCGCCTGTACCGCGAACGCCAGAGCCGCCATGATCGGTGCCAGCTCACGGGTGGTGACCAGCGAGGAGATGATCCCGGTCGCCGGGCCGAGCCCGAGCAGATTCAGGAAGTCATAGCCTTCGACCGCGATCAGGGCGCCCGTGGTGATGCCGAGGACGAGGATCACCCCGGCGGTGCCGCCGCCCACCACGATCGAGCCGTTGCCCCAGGTGATGTCGGAGACCAGCCGGAGGAACTCCCGGCGGTACCTGCGCAGTACCAGCGGCACACCGGCAAGGGCGTGCGTGGAGAAGGCGACGAAATGTCCGAAGCGTGCCACCGGACGCGTCATCACGGGCTGGGTCATCTCACAGTCCCGTCCGTGGGAACAGCATGGTGTAGAGCTGGCTCACCGCGACGTTCACCGTCATCAGCACCAGAACCGATTCCACGACCGCGGCGTTGACCGCGTTGGCCACGCCGGCCGGCCCCGGCCCGGCGGCCAGCCCTTTCTGGCATGACACGACCGCGACGATCGCGCCGTACACCGCCGATTTGAACAATGCGAGCAGCATGTCCCCCGTGGTGGCGAACGAAGCGAAGGTGGCGATGAAACTCCCTGGCGCACCGCCCTGTACGTAGACGTTGAACAGGTAGCTCGACAGGAATCCGACGAAGCACACCACCCCGGTCAGCGCGACGCCGACGACGATCGCGGCGGCGAAGCGGGGCACGACGAGCCTGCGGATCACCGAAACACCCATCACCTCCATCGCGGCCGTCTCCTCGCGCATGGTCCGGCAACCCAGATCCGAGGTCATCGCGGCGCCCACCGCCGCGGCCAGCAGCAGTGCGGCGACCAGCGAGGCGGCCTGGCGCACGACCGCCAGTCCGCTGGCCGCACCGGCGAGCGAGGTCGCGCCGACCTGTCCGGCCAGCAGCGCGAACTGGATCGACAAGGTGACCCCGATCGGCAGCGCCACCAGGATCGTCGGCATGACGGCCGCCCCGGCCATGAAGGCCGCCTGCCGGACGAACTCGGCCCACTGAAATCGTCCGGCCAGCAGGTCGGTGACGCAGAACCGGATCGTGGTCAATCCGAATACCACCTGTTCACCGACCGTGGCCAGCGCCGCCACCGGATGGCGCCGCAGGTATCCCGCACCTACCTGGACAACACGGGAACTTCTGTCCCGCACTGTCATCGGGCGAGTTCACGCTCCCCGGGATGTCCCAGCCGGGCCAGCCGCGCCGTCGTCTCCAACCGTCGCAACTTGCCCGAGGAGGTCTTGGGCAGCCAGCCGGCCGGCACCACGTGCACGGCCCGCGGGCTGAGGCCGAGCCGCCGATAGATTCGATCGGCGATCTCGGCACGGATCCGCGCGGCCTCGGCAGTGTCGTCATGCAGCGCCGACTCGGCCACCATGGAGAACCCCTCGCCGGCCGCCGCGGTGGAAAGCCGCACCGCTGCAACGCCTCCCGAGCGAACTCCGGTCACGCCGGCCACACTTCGCTCGATGTCCTCGGGATGGACGTTGCGGCCCGAGACGATCAGGATGTCTTTCTTGCGGCCGCAGATGACGGGTTGGCCGTCGTCGGTGAGATAACCGATGTCGCCGGTGCGGAACCATCCGTCGGCGTCGGTGACCGCCTCGAAACCCTCGGCGGTGCGGTATCCGCGGGTCACGTTCTCACCCCGGATCTCCAGTTCACCGACAGCAGGCGACTCGACCACGGCCCCGTCCTCGGCCACCACGCGGATCTGACAACCCGGCAGCGGCTGCCCGAGCGCCACCCGCTGCGCACATACCCGGTATTCATCGCCGGGACGGACGAACGACACTCCCAGCGTCGCCTCCGCCATCCCGTACGCCGGCACGATGGCGTGCTTGCGCAGACCGAATCGCGCGCCCTCCGTGGTCAACCGGTCCAGTGTCGCGATATCGATGGCCTCGGCTCCACTGAGCGCAAACCGAAGGGACGACAGATCGTAGGCGCCGTCGGTGGCCTTGCGGAGCCGGCGCGCCAGCACCGAGTAGGCGAAGTTCGGTGCCGCGGTCATGGTTCCGCGATACCTGGTGATCAGCTCGGCCCACAGCAGCGGATCGCCGAGGAAGTCCACCGGCGTGACCTTCACGGTCTCGATGCCCAGGCACATCGGCGTGATCAGATAGCCCATCATGCCCATGTCGTGAAAGAGCGGCAGCCAGCTCACCACGACATCGGTCTCGGGGTCCGCACCCGAGGCAGCGGCCATCCCGACCAGGTTGGCCTCGATGTTGCGGTAGCTGATCGCGACGGCCTTGGGTCTGCCGGTCGATCCGGAGGTCAACTGCGCGAACGCGATCGCGTCCTCGTCCGATTCCACGATCTGGCCCGGTGCCGCGTCGAGCAACCCGGTCAGCAGCAGGGTCTGCACCCCGGCCGCGGACAGCGCCTCTCCCGCAGTCTGTAAGGGGCTACCGACGACGACAGTGGATGCGCCGACGGTCGACAACGTCGGGATCAGATCCGCCGCCCATTCCGAGATCTCGGTCCGGTGGGTCGGATGATGCAGCATGGTCACGGCCGCACCGGACATCCAGATTCCCTGCACCAGCGGGGCTATTTCGCCCGGTGCGCCGGCAAGCACTGCCACCGCATCTCCCGGCTTCACCCCGGCCTGCTGCAGCCCGCCCGCGACGGCGCGGCCGGACCGATGCACCTGCGCCCAGGTTGCCCTGGCGAGTTGGTCGAGCCGCGAGCGGCCGTCGGGGTCCACCGGTGCCGCGGTGAGACCGCGCGAGGTGACCTCGAGCGCCCCTTGCAGCCTCTCCAGGATGCGGTTCACGACTGCCCCAGCAGCGTGCGGCTTTCCACCAGCTCGACCAGAGCGCCGACGGTCTTGCATTCGAACACATCGTCTTTGGTGAGCACGACGCCGAATCGGTTCTTGATCTCGGATACCCCGAGGGCGAACGACAGTGAGTCGAAACCCAGGTCCCCGACCAGCTCCGAGAAATCGTTGACTTCTTCGGCGGGCAGTTCGAGTTCGTCGGTGATGAACTCGATGAGGAATTCGCGTACTTCTGACACGACCTGATTACCTTCCGATCTTGCGGCGAATCACCATGTGAATGGGTATCTGCAGAATGGCGAACATGCCCACGGCGACAAGGCAACCCGTGATTACGGTGGCGGTGTCGAACTCGCCGTACATGATCGTCGACGCTGCAGCCACGATGTGGGAGAACGGGTTGAGGTTGATGCTGAACCGAAGCCAGTCCGACAGGAACACCGAGGGCATGAGCGCCTGGCTGATGAACAAGACCGGCAGTGCCAGCGGCAGCATCGCGACGGGTGCCTGCGGGTTGAGCGTGCGCAGCGCCACCAGGTAGAACAGCGAGCTGTAGGCCGCCGACCACAGGAACATCAGCACGACGAGCAGTGCCGCAGTGAGGATCCCGGCCCGCAACGGGGCGTCCAACAGAGCCAGCAGCGCAATCACGATGACTGCGGCCGGCAGGATCCGGAACATCTCGAAGCCGAACTTGGCGGCCATGATCTGGCTGGTCGACACCCCGTAGAGCCGCAACCGGTCGGTGAAGCCGGACCGGATCTCGTCGATCAGTGTGCCCGCGCCGTAACCGGCGCCCAGCATCGGGATCAGCATGATGAGGCCCGGTGCGATGTAGGCGGTGTAGGACGACAACGGGAATCCGGGTAGGTCGGCGACCCGCTGGAACATCGATCGCACGAAGATCACCAGGACCACGGGGAAGACGATCGGGAAGATGAAACCGAAGACCGGCTGGCGCAGGCCCACGACCACGTAGCGGCGGAACAGCCGCAGGGTGTTCGACAAGGAGTTCATCGGGTGGCCTCCAGAAACGCGTCACGTAGTGAGGTCGACCGGACCTCGATATCGGCCTCGCCCAGTCCAACTTGCTGCAACTCGGCGCTGAGCCTGCCGAGGGCGGACGCCGACGCCGAGTCGAGTGCCGTGGTCAGCCCGGTGTCACTCGTGCGTTCCACGGCGTAACCGCTTGCGGACAATGCCTGCACGGCCGTATCCGGTATCGGTGTGTCCGACGAGATCACCGCGACGAATCCATGGCTTCTGGTGAACTCCTGGGTCGATCCGGAGGCGACCAATTTGCCGTCCTTGATGATTCCGACTTCGTCGGCCAGCGAAACCGCTTCGTCCATGTCGTGGGTGGTCAACACCACCGTGCGGCCCTGCGAGCGCAGGGACCGGATGGCGTTCCAGACCTCTTGCTTGCCCTCGATGTCGAGGCCGCTGGACGGCTCGTCGAGGAACAGCATCTTCGGGTCGTGCGCCACTGCGAGCGCCACGTCGACGCGGCGGCGCATACCACCCGACAACGCACCGACCTTGCGGGTGAGGTACTTGCCCAGGCCGAACTGTTCGACGAGTTCGTCTTCCCGCGTGCGCCTTTCGGACTTCGGCCAGCCGGCCATCGCCAGGCTCATGCGGATCTGTTCGACCGGCGACATCCACAGGTCGAGTGCGACCTCCTGTAGAGCCACGCCGATGAGCGGCCGCAGCTGACCGGTTTCGGCGACCGGGATGCCGAGCACTTCCAGTCGGCCGCTGGTCGGCGCGAGCAGCGTCGTGGCCATGCGGATGGTGGTGGTCTTTCCGGCGCCGTTGCGGCCGAGCAGGCAGTAGACCACCCCGCGGGGCACAGTCAGGCTCAGTCCGTCGACGGCACTGCTCTGTGCGCCCGGATATGCCTTGGTCACGTCGACCGCGAGCAAGGCCGGTGACGAATTGTCTTGATTGTCTTCAGACATGGACCGTTCAATCTCCGACTCTGGGTAGGACGTGGCGTTCCAGCTCTTCGGTCAGATGGATGCCCTGCGCGGTCAGGTCCACCTTGAGCTCGGTGTAGAGCGGGAAACTGCCGCCCTTGGGCGTCTCGTTGACCTGGTGGATAGTTCCGGTGCTCACCCCGGTCACGTCGAGATCGACCACGGTGCGCACCAGTTCGACAGGCTTACCGCGCCAGGTGCTGTTCCGAGTGCCTTCTGAACGCACGCTTCCGCGCACCGCCGCACCGCCGCCGCAGGAACCGGTCAGTTCACGCGGTTCCCCGGTATCTCCCAGGTCGATTCCACCGTTGACCGCGCATTGCAATGAGACGCGTGAGTCGAGCGGGTTGACGATCGTGATCGCATCGAGTGTGCCGGCCCCGGCCCCATCGGACCCGGTGGAGACGATGCCGGTCTCATACGGGAAACGGTCGCCGGAGTAGTACTGCTCGACCTGTAGCTCACCGCGCCGCGGCCCCGGGCCGATGGTCAGTACACCCGACGTGGGCAGCGATGCCTTCTCGTCGAGGTAGGTGACCGAGCCCGAAATCTCCAACGGATAACTCCCGAAGGGTGATCCGGCGCGGGGTTCGGACGCCGGCTCGGCCGCGGAGTCGGGATACTTCAGCAGCTCGTAGGCGTGCCCCACCGGCCTTCCGGCCTCCTCGTTCACCGGCGCGCAGCCGCCCAGCAGGCCGGACCCGAGCAAACCTGCCCCGGCCGCCGCGAGAATCCGCCTCACCTCGCCGCGCCCGCACCGGTCAAGGTCCGGCTGAGCCTGCGGTGCCGGTGGGTGAAGAAGGCCGAGAGGACCCGACTCATCACCTTTCCCCAGCCGGGGATCAGGCCCATCGGCGCCTGCGGCGCCAGCGTGATCTCGTCGGTGACGACGGTCTTGTCCCCCAACGGTTCCAGGGTGCGGTGATGAACCCAGATCCGCATTCCGGTCATGACGGACTCTTCCCGGAACATGCGGCCGGGATCGATCTTGGCGATTGTGATGTCGTCGAAGCCGAACGGCAGGACGCCGAACAGCAGCAGGAAGCTCTTGCCGATGCGGGTACCCGGGGTGACGTCGGCGATCGACCGGCCCCGGAACTGGCGCGGCATGGTCATCTTGAGATAGGGACCCATCTCGTCATTGATGCCTTCCTGGGTGGTCACGCGGTCCCACACGAGGTCGACGGGACAGTCGATCTCGCTGACCTTTCGGAAGACGTGCTCTTGCGTGTGAATCGATCGCATCTCGGGTGTTCCTCTAATTGCTGGACGGTAGAAGGGTTCTGGTGGCATCGGTGATGAAGGACCCGCTGATGTCGACGACGGCGGGAACGCTGTCAGCACCGATGTAGTCCGGCATGATCTCGCCGATCTGGTGGATTCGGGTCGACAACAGCTGGCTGTACCACTCGAACAGCGGAACCACGAGCGCCACGGTGACGTAGTCGACGCCGTCGGCGGCCAGGCTGCCGAAGAATGCCTGCCAGATCTGCTCGATCATGCCCACGCGCCGGTGTTTCTTGAGCACACCCTGGGTCGCGAGTTCGGCGATCCGCTCAGGCGCGATGTCGTCGAAGAACGAATTCCACTCGGGGTAAAGGTAATTCCGGGCGGGCCGGCCGGCCACCGCATAGTTGCGGCCGTCGCGCAATGTGCTGAAACTGTCCAAGCCCAGTTCGGCATCGGCACGCAGGCCCCGCAGGACGCCGACCGGTTCGCCGGAATCCTCGCGTAAGCCCACGAAGATCTCCGATGTTCTTTCCCACGGCCGGTAGTGCACCATCTCGCCGGCTGCGATGTCCGCCTCGCTCGCGTAGTCGTTCTCCAGGCCGAAAATGGTGTACTCAACTTTCTTCGCCCAACCGAACCGTTCATCGTCGGGCCGCACGTGGTCAACCCGCAGCAATGTGGTGTTCATGCGGTGGTGAATTCCCTTCCCCGGGCACGCAGGATCCGTTGCCCCTCAGTGGCGATGGCGGCGATCACGTCAGCGGCGGCCTCGGGGCTGACCAACGGGTTGACGAAGGTGAGCTTGAGCGCCTGAGTGCCTGCCGCAGTCGAACGGCCGAGCACGGCACGACCTGTTTGAGCCAGCGCCGTTCGGATCGCCTGGTTGGCATCGTCGCATTCGGCATCGGACAGGTCGGGATGCTGCCAACGCACGACGACGGTGTTGGTGGTGACGGGTGCCAGCAGTGCCAGGCGTGGGTGATCGGACACCGCCGACGCGGCTGCGGCCGCAGCCGCACACGTGGCGTCGATCATCTCCCCCACCCGCTGCCTACCCAGTGCCCGCAATGTCACGAACACCTTGAGAGCGTCGAACCGACGGGTGGTCTGCAGCGACTTTCCGACCAGGTTGACCACGTCTTCGGCCGAATCCTGTAGCGGATTCAGGTAATCGGCGTGATCGGCCAATATGTCGAAGGATTCGCTCCGTCGAACCAGCAGTGCGCTACAGCTGATCGCCTGAAACAACAGCTTGTGGTAGTCGACGGCGATGGAGTCGGCGTGCTCGATTCCGCGCAGCAGCTGACGGTGGGTGGCACTGAACGCCAGGCAACCACCTGCGCAGGCGTCGACATGGGTCCAGATACCGTGCTGCCGGGCGATCGTGATCGCCTCCGGCAGCGGATCGATCGCGCCGAAGTCGGTGGTTCCGGCGGTGAGCACGAGCGCCATGATCGGTGTGCCGGCCTCGCCCGCCCGATCGATGCAATCACTGAGTGCGTCGGTACGCATGCGCCCGGCCGCATCGGTCGCCACCTCGACCACCGCGCCCGGCAGCCCCAGAATCCGCAGCGCCTGCCGCACCGAGAAGTGGGTCTGACGAGTACACAACACCCGCCAGGCTCCGGCCCCGGCCGGAAGCCCCGCAGTCATGTCGGAACCGAACTCGTCCCGGGCGAACAGGTCGCGGGCGATCATCAGCGCCTGCAGGTTGGATTGCGTTCCGCCGCTGGTGAACGTTCCGTCGGCGTCATCGCCGTATCCGAGTGTGGCGCACAGGTCGCGGATGACCTTCTGCTCGACCGCGGTGGCCGCCGGGGCCTGGTCGAACGAGTCCAGCGACTGGTTGAAGGCGCTGACCAGGATCTCGGCCGCCAGTGACGACACCGTCGGAGGGCAGTGCAGATGCGCCAGATAGCCGAGATGGGTCACGACGGCAGAGCGTCCGGACAGCAGGCCGGCGGCCTCACCGAGCGCGCGCGGCAGTCCGATTCCCGATGGCACGTCGAGGCTGAACTCCTCGACCGCCCGGTCCAACTCTGCGTAACCGGATACCAGTCCCGGACTCGCCGGATCACGCAACTCGGTCCCGGTCCAGATGGCCGCCAGGGTCAGAGCTTCGCGATACCCGGCCAGACCGCCGGGTGTGAGAAAGTCGCCCGCGAACGGACTCTCGTCGAGTGTCACCTTGCCCCCATCAGGACGCTGTCTGCCGGCCGTTGCCGCTGGACCTGTCGCACCGCGGCGTCGAAGGCGGCGAGCGCAGCCGCCATGTCGACTTCGTCGATGGTCAGCGGCGGCAGGAAGCGCACCACGTTCCCGTACTGTCCGCCGGTCTCGACGATCAGGCCGTGCTGCAGGCAGGCCAGCTGGATGCGTTGCGCCAGTTCGGCATCGGGGGCCGCCGCGCCGTGTTGCCCCGTAACCGTCGGGTCGACGATCTCGGCCGCCAGCATCAAACCGGCACCACGCACGTCGCCCACGACCTCTGACTGCGCCGCAACCGATTTCAATCCATCAAGAAACGCTGCGCCCGTCGCATGGACGCGGTCGGACAACCGCGTCTCGACAGCGAACCTGATCACCGCGCCGGCGGCGGCGAACGCCATCGCATTTCCGCGGAACGTGCCCGTGAACGCCCCTGGCTCCCACACGTCATAGCGGTCCCGGATCACCAGCACGGCGATGGGGAGTCCAGACCCCAAGCCTTTCGAGATCACCATCATGTCGGGTTCGACATCGCAGCGCTGGAACGCCCAGGCCGGCCCGGTGCGGAACATCCCCGCCTGGACCTCGTCGGCGATCAGCGGAACATCGAGGCGGGTTGCCGTGTCTCGCAACGCCTTACCCCAACGGGACGGCGCGGGGATCACTCCGCCCTCCCCGAGCACGAACTCCGCCAGGACCGAGGCCGGTGCGGTGATGCCCGAGTGTGGCCGGGCCAGGTTCTCGACAGCGGCGATCGCGAGGTCCACTCCACGCTCTCCCCCGACCCCGAAGGGGCACCGGTAGTCCTGGGGATATGGCAGGAAGGTGGCGTGCGGCGCCAGCACTACGGGTTGGCGCCGCAGGCCGCCGCCGGAACTGGCTGCCCGGGCGGCCCTGGTGCAGCCGTGGAAGCCGCCTTGCACGCCGATGTGTTCGCGTCCACCGGTGGCGACCTCGGCGAGCATCAGGGCTGCCTCGACGGCACTGGCACCGCTCGGCGAGCACAGGTGCACGCGGCCTTCCCGCGCCAGCCCCGGCGGCAGGATGGACAGCAGATCTTCGACGAATCGTTCCCTGGTCGGGGTGTGGAAGTCCAGGGACTGCCACGGTTCTCCCGATTCGAGAGTCTTGATCACCGCCTCGCGGACAACGGGGTGGTTCCAGCCCAGAGACATCGCCCCGGCCGCAGCCAGACAGTCGACGTACCAGCGGCCGTCGGCGTCACGCAGCCGGGCACCGGCCGCCTCGATCGGCCTGATCGGAAGCCGCCGGGAGTAGGTCGCCGCCGATGATTCCCGCATCACAGCGCCTCCCGCGGGTGGGTGAGAAGCCGTCTCAGGGAGGCCCTCAGCGACCGATCTTCGGTGGCCCAGAATCCGCCGTCACGCGGAATCGCCTCGGCCAGGCGACGGCGAGCCTTACCGAGCTGGTGGTAGGGCAGCTTCGGGAACAGGTGGTGCACCGCGTGATAGCGCAGGCCGAGCGGTGCCCACAGTTCCCCGATGACCGGCATCGACGGATGGTCGATGGAATCGAGCACCTGCTCGGGAAACGTCATTCGCTCGTTGCGGCTCTCGTAGCGGTGCGCGGCCAGCACCCGGATCCAGTTGACGAACAGCACCGCTGCGACGATCACGTAGGCCTCGGCGAGCCGGTTCGGCGAATACACCCCGCCGACCAGCAGTGCCAGCATTGCCACCAGGTAGGCGAAGCAGGCGATTTCCTGCACCAACCAGGATCGGGGAATGCGCCCTTCGGGCAGTTTGCGCACGAAGTCCGCGTCGATCATCAGCGCCGACGCCCGAGTCAGGACATAGGACCGAATCGGCGGGACCAACCAGGACAGCGGCGCCAACACCAGAAACCTCAGCACGAAGACGAGCGGACCGAGCAACGCGGTGAAGGGCAACGTGATCACCCGCCAGCGCGGTTCGGTCGCATATGGGACGTACTCACCGTCCTCGGTGGTTCCGTAGGTGCGCGAGCCGTGATGATCCTGGTGGAACTCGTAGGTGAATTGCGGCACCAGCAAGGGGATTCCGCACACCAGATGCCATACGGCCGAGAACCTGCGCAGCTCTTCGGGTGCGTGCACGATCTCGTGGACGAACAGCACCGCGCGGTAGAACGCCAGGGCGGCGATCAGCATGCATCCGATTCCGAGCGGTGAGAGCAGTCGGTCGGCCGGACACAACAGGAACGCGGTGTAGCCGATCACCACGCACGCGGTGAGATCGACCCAATAGATCCAGCCGCGCCGCGCGGTCAGGTCCGCGATCAGCGACCGCGCATCGGCCATCGATATGCCGAGCACGTCCTTGGAGCCCGTCCCGGCCGCTGTCTGGCGGGTATCAGTGTTCATCGGATGAACTCCGTAATCAACTCTGCAGCAGACATTCTCGGCATTCCGAGCTCCCGCTCGGCTTTGCCCGAGGCGTAGTACACATGCCGTCCCATCAACTCGACGTTCTCGGGCACCAGCGCGTCGTCATGCCGGGGGTGGCCGATCAGGTCACGTATCACCCGGTTCCCTGCCCCGGCAGTCCGGAACAGGCCCATGGGCAGTGTCCGGACGCGATGGCTCCGCCCGACGGCTTCGACCAGCAGTTCGGCGATCCGCCGATACGTCAGGTTGACGCTGGACAGGATGTACCGCTCACCGGATCCGCCCTTGACCATCGCGGCGGTGGCGCCGGCGACGAAGTCCCGGGCTGAGCAGACCGCTGTCCCGCCGGGGGGCACGCCGCGCAGCAGCCCACGCCGTGCGGCGGTCACCAGCGCCTGCCAGGATCTCGGTGGCCCGGCGGCCGGCGCGAAAACCGCTGCGGGATTCACCACCACGACGTCGAGCCCGCGCTCGCCGAAGTCGAGCATCACGCGCTCGCCGGCCCTCTTGGTGGCGGCGTACACGTTGTCGAGCACCGAATCCCTGACGTCGAACTGCTCGTCGGCAACCACACCATCGGGGGGATATCCGATGGCCGCCGTCGACGACACGTGTACGACTCGCCGGACCCCGAGGCGCAGCGCGCTCTGTGCCACGTGATAGGTGCCCAGCACGTTGGTGTTCCAGATGGTGTGGGCCAGGCGCGAATTCGGCGAAGCTATGCCGGCGAGGTGATACACCTGCGAGATACTCCGCATGGCCGCATGGACACTGGCCGCATCGGTGATGTCGGCACGGACCACCTCGGCGGCGCCGCCCAAACCCCCCGGCTGGGCCGCACCGTCGTCTGGTCCGGTCATGACGGTGACCGCTTCACCGTTGCGAATCAGCTCGGCGACCAGCGCACTGCCCAGGTACCCAGCTCCTCCCGTGACGAGGATTCGGCCGCTCATCACAGCACCTTCTGGTAAACGCGGTGCCGTTTGTCCGGCTCGGTCTTCATCTGGGCGGCAAGAGAGTTCGACCACACATTCTCTTCGTGCACCCATGTCGTCGCCACCGAGGAATACCCGCTGCCGGTGCTTGCCCTGACGATCTCGCCGGCCAGGATCCGGCCGATACCCGCCCCGAACCGGGTTTCGGACGCACCGATCAGGACGACGACGGCGGTGTCGACGCCGCGGATCCGGCCCCGGCGTTTGGCCGCGATGCGCATCAGCATCGACGGGGTGAGCCGGCCGGACCGCCCGGCGATCTCGTTCACGTCGGGCAGCATCAACAAGAACCCGACGGGAGCATCGTCCGCCTCGACGATCCGGACGATTTGGGGATCGATCAGGGGCCGCATCTGTTCGGCCATCCCGGCGAACACCGCCTTGCTCAGCGGGACGTTCTCGGGATGGCGGGCGAAGGAGTCGTTGTAGAGGCCGCGAAGAGTCTCCAGTTCGTTGTCGAAATCCTTCATCCGAACGGACCGCACCGTCGCGCCCTGTGCGGCCATCACCGCATCGGCACGTTTGACGAGCCGTTGCTGGATGGCATTGTGAGCCCCGGTGTTCCAGCGGTAGGAGGTACTGTCGAATTTCTTTCGGTACCCGGCCGACTCGACGAGCCGCAGGTAATACGGCGGGTTGTAGGGCTGCATGAGGGTCGGCGGGGTGTCGTACCCCTCGGCAAGCAGGCCGACTTCCTCACGTGTCGAGTAGCTGTAGGGCCCGATCATCCTGCCCATGCCACGGCGGCGCGCCCAGTTCTCCGCCGTTTCCAGCAGTGCACCGGCCACGTCTTGTTGATCGGCACTTTCGAAATGCCCGAAGAATCCGCAGTCGCCGTAGCGCTTGACGTACTCGGAGTCGATACTGGCCGATATCCGCCCGACGGGTCTTTCACCCTGGTAGGCAATGAAATTGGCGACTTCGACCTCGCGGTGCAGCGCGTTCTTCCTGGCGTCCATCTTGGTCCGCATGCCGCGGCGCAGCACCGGCCGCCACCGGGAATCGCCGTGGTAGAGGGCCCATGGAAGGCCCACGAACCTTCTGGCTTCCGCGTGCGAGGTGACCTCACGGACGTCCAGCGAGGTCTTCAGATCACTTGGCACGAACGATTCCCAGGTCGTACGCCAGCTCCGGGTTGCCCTTGCTCTTCCACAGCGCCCCGTCCAGGTAGAAGTGGTGCAGCACGAACATCAGCGGGACCGCGAAGATGACGGTGTCCAACTGCCCGGCGAGAATGCCCAGCAACGCCAGCCCCGCCACGTAGAGCGGTAGCGCCTTGCGCGTCGAGAGCCGGGCCAGCAGCAGCTTCTTCTCGCCGGGGTCGGTCGAGGCAGCGAAGCGGGTGTTGTTCCTGGTCCAGTTGATCAGGTGGTACTGCAGGCTGTGGGTGGTCGTCGCGATCAGGATGAGCGCGAACAGGTCCGACACCAGCAGGTAGGACAAGTTGTACGAGAGGGCCGCGATGACGAACGTGGCCACCGCCATCGGAGGCAGCGTCGTCTGCCCGTCACGCCGCAGCTTGACCTGTTCGGCGACCGCCAGTGCGAGCAACACGGCGGCCACCGCGTACGCGACGACGATGAGCACGCCGGGTATGGGCGGTACCGGCACACTCAGGTTCGAGAACGGCAGCCGGTGGCCGAACACCTCGTACTCGGAGAAGTGCAGCCCATGGCTCGCCCGATAGAGAACCGGAGCCAGGCAGGCGGCATACAGCGCGTACTTGAGCCGGTTTCGGGGTCCCTTGTACCCGTTCTTGGCCGCGTAGATGTTCATGATGCCGAAGTGCTGCTTGAGGACGTGAAAGACCTGCCAGTAAGCCCAGATTGCCAACAGCGGCACCAACCACCCACCGAACCAGAGCACGCCCACGATCGTGGCGACGACAGCGAAGCTCAGTACGTAATGCAACCGGTACCGGGACCGTTCCCGCGGATCGAGCCACACGCGCACCGTCGTGGTCAACACGTGCGGGAGGTCGGACAGTAACGAAAATGCCACCGCTCCAACAAGAAACACGCCCTTGTGGCTTTCGGCGGCGAACAGGATCGCCGAAAGCAATGCCCCCAGACCGAATACGAAATAGATGTCGACTCGGCGACTGACGAACCATCCGGGCTGATGTTCGCCGTCTTTCAGTCGCGGTTGCTGAGTGTCCGCGGCGGTCCCGGCCGTCCCGACGGGCGTTCCAGCGGCCATCGCAACCCCCTTAATGAGAATGGTTATCGTTATCGACATAACGTAGGGTGAGCGTCGGCCGCTGTCAACGCCGATCTCACCGGCGCTGCCGAAATGTGGCCTCCGCCACGCGGGCGCGCTAAAGACCTGCCCGAAAACAAGATTCGATGGGAATGCACGGTGACGGCCACAACTGACGACGACACGACCGCTCCGGTCGACGACGAAGAAACCGGCAGCGGTCGGCGGCGGCTGTCTGTGGCAGCCGGCGCGGCGGTCCTCATCGCGGCCACCGCAACGTCGGCGCTACTGGGTTCGCAGCTTTGGCACCAGCACCAACTCGACGAGGCGGGCCGTCAGGCCGAGGCGGCGGCAGCGTCCTACGCCGAGGCGCTGACGAGCATCGACAGCGGCAAGGTGGACGAGAATTTCACCCGCGTCCTGGACGGTGCCACCGGCGAGTTCAAGGACATGTACACCCAGTCGAGTGTGAAGCTGCGCCAACTCCTCATCGACAACAAGGCGTCGGCGCACGGCATGGTGCTGGAATCGGCCGTCAAGTCGGCCTCGACCGATACCGTCGAGGTGTTGTTGTTCATCGATCAATCAGTGAGCAATGCGGCAAACCCGCAACCTCGGCTGGACCGCAGCAGGATCAAGATGACCATGAAGAAGGTCGACGGACGTTGGCTGGCAAGCAAAGTGGAGCTGCCGTGAGCCGAAGCTGCGCCTACTGGTCGAGCTCGTAGCGGATCAGCCGGGCGCTGTTGGCCACCACGGCCACCGACGATGCGTTGTGCAGGACAGCGGCGAGCACCGGTGAGAGCGCGCCGCCGGCACCGACGAGCAGACCGATGGCATTCACCGCGATCGACATCGCATAGTTCTGCTGGATCACATCGACCGCCCGACCACCCAGCGCCCGCACGTCGAGCAGTCGTCGCAAGTCATCACTCGCCAGCGCCACGTCAGCGGTCTCGACCGCCACATCGGTGCCGCCGAGTCCCATGGCGATGCCGATGTCGGCCGCGGCGAGTGCCGGCGCATCATTGACGCCGTCGCCGATGACAGCGACTGTGTGGCCCTCGCTGCGCAGCTCACGCACCACGGCCAGCTTGTCCTCCGGCATCACCTCGGCGCGCCATTCGGTGATGCCGAGCTCCTCGGCGACGGCTGCGGCGGCATCGGGATGATCACCGGTCAGCATCACCATGCGGCGCACACCGGTGGCCCGCAATGCCTGCAACACCCCGATCGCCTCGGGCCGGACCTCGTCACGTAAACTGATGAGGCCGACCAGTTTTCCGTCGACGGCCAACAGCAACGGCGTCTCGGCACTGCGCCGGAGTTTGTCCACCCACTCCGAGGCACGTTTGGTCACCCGGACCTTCTCCTGTGCCAGCAGCGAAGGACTGCCGAGCAACAGGGTTCGTCCGTCGGCGCGGGTACGCATCCCCAGCCCGACGAGCACCTCGCACTCCTCGTGGGGAGGTATTTCGATGTGCCGCTCCTTGGTCGACCGGAGCACCGCCGCGGCAAGCGGATGGCGGGCGTGGATCTCCGAGCTGGCCGCGTATGCCAGGACCTGTTCTGGTTCCCAGTCCTTATGGAAGGCAACCACGTTGGTGACAATCGGACGCCCGATGGTCAACGTGCCGGTCTTGTCGAAGACGACGGCGTCCACGCGGCCGGCCTCCTCGAGGTGCGAACCGCCCTTGATCAGGATGCCGCGCCGGGCACCGTTGCCGATGGCGGCACTGATGGCAGTCGGCGTTGCCAATCCCACCGCACACGGACAGGCGACCAACAACATCGTCATCGCGCGGCGCACGTCCCTGGTGACCACCAGCGTCAGGGCCGACAACAGGAACGAGGCGGGGACGAAACGTCGCGAAAAGGTCTCACCGACAGTCTGAATGGGCGCGCGGTGATGCTGAGCTTCTTCGACGCGGGTGATGATCCGGCCGATGGTGGTGTGACGCCCGACCGCCTCGGCGGTGATCACCAGTTTGCCGCGGACCACAACCGAGCCCGCGTACACCTTGGCCCCCGTCGTGACGGCGACGGGAAGGTTCTCGCCGGTGATCGCCGACTGGTCGACGATGGCCTCACCGTCGCTCACCACACCGTCGACCGCGATGGCGACCTGCTCGTGCACCACGACCTCGTCACCGACCCGCAGCCCGTCCACCGGAACCTCGATTTCGGTGCCGTCGGCCAGGCGCAGCCACACTGTGTCCTGAGTTCCCTGCAACAGGTTGGCGATTGCCCGACGGGTCCGCCGCAGCGTGAGATCTTGCAGGTATTCACCGATGTTGAGCAGCCACAAGACGGTCAGCGCCACGACGTTCTCCCGCAGCACCAGGCTTGCCACCGTGGCGGCCGAGACCAGGACGTCGGTGCCCGCGCTGCGGTTTCCGGTCAGCGTGCGCAGCGCACCGCGCAGGAACGGATAGCCGGTGAAGATCGTGGCCCCCGTCGCGAACACTCGACTGGTCGGCCCCAGCAACGGCGGCCTGGCGAAGGCGTAACGACGTACGCCCAGCAGCACCAGGGCGAGAGCGCCGATGGCCATCCGCAGGATATCGGCGTTGTGGATGTCGGCCGAACGCGGCGTCCGGGCCGGCACCAGGTGTCGCGCCACCTCCGCGGCGCTCGATATCGCCGCCATCACCGCGTCACGGTCGCACCGCTTCGGCGAGTACCACACCACCACCGAGGCGGTCCGCGGATAGGCGTGAACGGCCCGCACGCCCGCCACCTGGTCGACCGAGTCCTCTATCGCGACGGCGCGGAGCGCGTCACCGCGAAACCACGGCGCGTGCACGCGCATCCGGCCCGCGGCGTCGGATACGACCTCAAACGTGGCCACGACACTCAGTGATCGTGCGAATGCCCGGCGTCGGCAACGGCGGGCGGCGGCACTTCCTCACCGATCCGTTCCCGCGCCTCGGCCATCACGTCGGCGACCTTGAGCCGGGCCGACTCTGCGCTTTCTTCGGCTTTGCGGGCGCCGCGCAACGCCCATGCAGTCGTGGTCACCGCGGCTTCCCGGATGGGCGCCTTGGCCACGGCCTTACGTAGGCCGTCGTACGCCGCCACCCCGACCGCGCCGGTGACGACCGTTGTCGCTGCCTTCGCCAGCAAGCCATGCCACACCATGTGCCCAGCCTAGCCCCACTGAATGAAAATGATAGTCATTTGCGTGCCGCACAGCCCGGTCCCAACCATGGCTGGCATCATGTCCGCCGTGGCCACGACTTCGGCAGCACTCCGGTGGCGGCCGACATCCATGCAAGTGCTGGTGGTCGGTGTCATCGTGCTGGCCTTGGCCGGCAACACGCTGCGCGGTTTGGTGGACGGCACACCGGATATCGCGACGGCGGCCACCGTGTTCTGCGGCGTGTTCGTGCAGGCCCTGCCGTTCCTGGCACTCGGTGTGATCATCAGCGGTCTGATCGCGGTATTCGTGACACCAGACCGCCTGACCAGATGGCTGCCGAAACGTACCGGCGCGGCGATCCTGGCGGCGGGCATCGGAGGCGCAGCTCTGCCCGGGTGCGAATGCGGTTCGGTTCCGGTGGCGCGCAGGCTTTTCGGGGACGGCGCCGAAGGTAGCGCGGTGGGCGCCGCGGCACTGACGTTCATGCTCGCGGCGCCTGCAGTCAACCCCGTCGTGCTGGTAGCGACGGCCGTCGCGTTCCCCGGCCACCCCGAGATGGTGGCCGCCCGCTGCGCGGCATCGCTGCTGACCGCGCTGATCATGGGTGCACTCTGGGCCAGGTTCGGCAGCCCCGCGTGGATCACCCGGCGCTTGCCCAAGCCGCGGCACGGTGAAGGCTCCCAGTGGATGGTGTTCACCGAGGCGGCCCGCCACGACTTGCTCTCGGCAGCGTCCTACCTGGTCATCGGCGCGGCTGCCGCGGCCGCGCTGCACGTGCTGGTGCCGACCTGGGTCTACGAGCACCTGGCCGGCCAGTTGATCCTCGGCGTGATCACCATGGCGGTGCTGGCCGTCGTGCTGGCACTGTGTTCGGAGGCCGACGCGTTCGTCGCGGCCAGCCTCACCATGCTGCCGCTGCTGCCGAGACTGGTGTTCCTGGTCGTCGGCCCCGCCGTGGACATCAAGCTGTTCGCGATGCAGGCCGGGATGTTCGGCCGAGCCTTCGCCAACCGCTTCGCTCCCGTGACCTTTCTGGTCGCCACCGTCGTCGCGACCGGTGTGGGACTGCTGATCGTGGGGCCGCAGTGAGCCGGGAAACCGAGAACGCACTGTTGCTGCTGGTCGGGGTCAGCACCGGGATCATCACCCTCACCGGTGCTTTCACCCGCTATGTGAAGCCGTCGCTGCTTCCCTATCTCGCGGCCACCTCTGTGCTGTTGATCCTGCTGGCACTGGCATCGATCGTGGCCGACATCAGGCACGGCGGCGACGAGCAGCACGCCCAGCACGACCATGCTCATCGGCGAGGCACCACCTGGCTGCTGCTCATCCCGATCGCCCTGCTGGCATTCGTGGTGCCACCGGCGATACGTCCGCAGGCCGCGTCGGTGGCCGAGGTGTCCACCGATGTTCTGCGGCGACCCTTTCCGGCTCTGCCCGATGGCCGCGCACCGGAAATCTCGCTGCCGGACATGCTGGTCCGGATCGCCCAGGACAGTGCAGGCACGCTCGACAACCGCACTGTCACGGTGTCCGGTTTCACGATGCGCGACGGTGACCGCACGGACCTGGCCCGGGTGGTGATCATCTGTTGCGCCGCGGACGCCCAACTGGCCCGCGTCCATCTCTCCGGGCCGGCTGCCGCCGAACTAGCAGGCTATCCGGACAACACGTGGATAAAGGTCGAGGGCACGATCCCTGCGGGGCAGGGCGATTCGAGCAGAGGCACCGTCCCGACGATGACGGCCCTGCACGTGATGCGGACCGATCCGCCCGAGCGTCCTTACGCCTAGCCGCGTGGTCTCGTGAGCGCGCAGTCACCACAGTTGGAGCCGCCCGGCACGCGGTAGTAGAGACAACAACTGCGGCGGCGGAACGTGAGGCCGGTCAGATCGCCGGTGCCGGCCAGTTCCCCGGTGGTCAACAGGGTTCGGGTGACCTCGACGATGTCGCCGCGCAGTTCCGGCCGGATCCGGGCCAGCTCGTGTGCGGCCGCCACCAACGCGGCCGCGGCATTGCCGTAGAGCAATCGTGGCGCCATCTTCACCCGTAACCCGGCGGCCAGCGGTTCGAGCTGGTCGGTGATCACCGCCCGATAAAGCTGCTGCGGCAGTGGGCCGTTGACGGGCATGCCCACGGCGGCGGGCAATCGGAGTTCGGTGCTCGTGCTGCGGCGCTGCAGCTCGGTCAGATCTGGCAGCACGCCGTACCGCAAGGCGCACGCCAGCAGTGGTGACCACAACCGGGATGCGTGACTGAACTGGACGAGCGAGGCGCCGATGCGCAGATCCGTCGTGCCGTATCCCGCCGTGGTGGTGGCGACCAGATCGGCGCAGCCGGCGTCGTAGCAGCGTTCCACCGCAACCCAGCCGGCCGGATCGCCACCGATGACCATGCCGAAGAACCCTCCGGCCGAAGTGGTTTCACGAAGTTGCGCGTCGATGTTCACGGCACCGGCACCACCGCGGGGACGACGGTGACCTGTGGGGTGCCGGTATCGGCATCGACGGTGATCCTGGCCGCGACACCGTACACGTCGGCGAGCAATTCCACGGTGAGGACCTCCACAGGGGTTCCGACGGCAATCAGCTTTCCGCTGTCGAGCACGCAGATCCGATCGCTGTACGCCGCAGCGAGATTCAGATCGTGCAGGGCGGCGATCACCGTCGCACCCGTCTCGCGCAGCAGGCGCAGAGCCTCGTGCTGATGGCGCAGATCGAGGTGGTTGGTGGGTTCGTCGAGGACGATGACATCGGTGCGTTGCGCCAAGGCACGCGCGATGAGGACCCGCTGTTTCTGCCCGCCCGACAACCGACCGTAATCGGCCCCGCGCAGGTCGGCGATGTCCAGTGCCGTCAACGCCTCGGCGATGATCTCGCGGTCCTCGCTGTTGTCGGACTCGAAGGACCGCTTGTACGGTGTGCGCCCCATCGCGACCATGTCGAAGGCGGTGAGTTCGAAATCGCCTGTGGCCTCCTGCAATACCGCCGCTACCCGACGTGCGGCCTGCTTGCCCGAGAGCTTCCACACGTCGACACCGTCGACCAGTACCCGTCCGGCACTCGGCCGAAGCGCCCGGTAGAGCGTGCGCAGCAGCGTGGTCTTGCCCGCCCCGTTGGGGCCCACCACGGCCAACACCTCACCGGCGGCCACCGACAACGAGACATCGGCGACCACCGGTTTGCCACGCATCGACACCGAGACCGCGTCGAACACCACCCCGGCGGTCACATCCCGGCCTTTCGTCGCATCAGCCACAGGAAGAACGGTCCGCCGACCAGTGCGGTGAGGATCCCGACCGGCAGTTCTTCCGGTGTGGCCACGGTCCTGGCCACGATGTCGCACAACACCAAGAACGCCGCACCCAGCAGGGCCGCAGCCGGCAGCGCCCTGCGGTGATCGGCACCGACCAGCAGCCGCACCACATGCGGCATGATCAGCCCGACGAACCCGATGGTGCCGCTGACCGCGACCATGGCACCGACCATCAGTGCCACGACGACGAACATCGCTGCCCGAAACCGGTGCACGTCCAATCCGAGCGAGGCCGCCGCCTCCTCCCCGGTATAGAGCAGGTTCAGCGATCGGGTGACGGCCAGCAGCACCATGATGCCGACGAGCACCGCAACCGCAGGCACCCAGACCATGCGCCATGTCGTGCCGCCCAGGCCGCCCAGCATCCACCGCACCGCGGCCTGCGTCTTGTGCGGATCGTCGGAAGTGACGATCAGCAGGCTGGCCACCGCGGACAGCACTTCTGCCACTGCCACACCGGCCAGGATCAACCGGGCGGTCGTCATCCGCCCACCCGAGCGGGCCAGGAAGTACACCGCGACCAGGGCCAGGAACGCTCCGAGAAAAGCTGCCAGCGGCACTGTGAACACCTGCAGCACACCGGCACCGAACACCAGGATCACCACCGCGCCGACCGATGCTCCCGAGGAGACCCCCAGCAGCATGGGATCGGCGAGCGGATTGCGTACCACCGCCTGCAACGCCATTCCGCACGCCGCCAGGGCGGCGCCGACCACCGCGCCCAGCACGACCCGGGGCAGCCGGGCGTCGAGAACGATGGATTCCCGCACCGCGGGCCAACTCTGCTCGACCAGTCCCGGGTGCACGGAATGCACCACGATGGCCCAGACCTGTCCCGGCGCGATCGACACCGAACCGATCGCGACGCCGGCGGTCATCGTGATCAGCAACAGCCCGGCCAGCGCGGCCAGGGTCAGCCGGTACGGCATCACACAAACCGGTCGGGGTGCAGTTGCCGGGCCAGGGCATCGACCGCCCGGCCCACCCGCACCCCCACCACCACAGACGACAACGGCAGCACCGCGAAACGCCTGTCGGCGATGGCCGGAACGTGCTGCAGCAGAGGGTGTTCGGTCAGGAACCGCTTCTTGTCCTCGACCGGCTGGTCACCGTAGTCGTAGATCACGATGGCCTCGGGAGCGCGCTCGGCGAACTGCTCGAACGACACGTCGCCCCATACCTTGGGCACATCGGCGAACACGTTGACGCCGCCGGCCGCCTCGATCATCAGGTTGCCGATGCCCTTACCGCCAGAGGTGAACACCGTGGTCTCGCCGCTGTCATAGACCGCGACCCGCACGGGTGGGACGCCGCGCAACGGCGCCTCGGATCGAGCCAGTTCCCGATGCAGCTTCTCGATCTGCTGCTCTGCACGGTCTGGGACGCCGAATATCGTTCCGATATTGCGGATTTCGTCGTCCACGGTGGACATGGTGACGGGCCCGGACCGACAGTCCTCGATATTGAGGTAGGTGTGCACCCCGGCATCGGCCAGTCGTTGACGGCCGCGGCCCTCCTTCTCGTCGAATGCGCTGTCCCAGCCGCCGTAGACGAAATCGGGTTCGACGGCCAGCAACGACTCGTAGGACGGATACTCCTCGGCCAGTACCGGAACCGTGTCGTAGGCGTCCTGGTATTCGGGCAGGATCCGGTCGTCGAGATAGGACGTGCCAACCATGGATTTGTCCAGACCCAGCGCCAGCAGCACCTCGATCGCATGTTGATTGAGCGCGACCGCGCGGGCCGGCGGCCGGTCATAGGTGGTACTGACGCCGCAATTGTCCACGGTGACCGGGAAGCCCGGCGGTGTGTCGCGCGCGGTCTCGGTTGCCGCGGTCGAAGCACATCCCGACACCACCAACGCCGACGCCAGTCCGGCGATCAGCCAACGAGCAGCCATGGGCGTACCCATCCTCTCCGGGGAGATCCGCCCCAGTACCTGCGAGGTGGCGACTGCGGTGTGTATCTGGCTATCACAGTGGCGGGACCGCGCCGGATTCACACCGGCTTCCACGATCCGCAGTCGCCCTATCGCCTCGGATGGTAGTTCAGGCGGGACCGACCACCGGCAGCAGCGCCATCTCCCTGGCGTTCTTGATCGCCGTGGCGACCTGCCGCTGCTGCTGCGGCGTGAGTCCGGTGACGCGCCGGGACCGGATCTTGCCCCGCTCGCTGATGAAGGTGCGCAGCAGGTGGACGTCCTTGTAGTCGACCTCGGTCACGCCGAGGGCGGTCAGCTGGTTGCGCCTCGGTTTCCTGAGATCAGGGGCCGGAGGTCGCTTCTTGGCGTTCTTGCGTGAACTCGGCGCCATCACCAACTCGACTTCCGTACGCCCGGCAGTTCACCGCGGTGTGCCAGCTCGCGCACCCGGACCCGTGACAGCCCGAACTTGCGCAGATGGCCGCGCGGGCGGCCGTCGACCGCGTCCCGGTTGCGCAGCCGCACGGGGCTGGAATCCCGCGGCAGGCGTTGCAGCGCCGTGACGGCAGCGGCCTTCTGCTCACGGGTGCTGGCCGGATTACGGACGGCCTCTTTGAGCTCGGCCCGCCGTTCGGCGTAACGCTCCACGAGTTGTCGACGTTGTTCGTTCTTGACGATCTTGGATCGCTTGGCCATCAGCGTTCCTCGCGGAAGTCGACGTGGCGGCGGATGACCGGGTCGTATTTACGCAGCACGATCCGGTCGGGGTCGTTGCGGCGGTTCTTGCGGGTGACGTACGTGTAACCGGTTCCCGCCGTGGATTTCAGCTTCACGATCGGCCGAATGTCGGTTCTTGCCATCAGATCTTCTCTCCCGCGCTACGCAGGCGAGCGATCACGGCTTCGATGCCGTCGCGGTCGATCACCTTGATTCCCTTGGCGCTGACCCGAAGTCGGATCCGGCGGCCCTCGGAGGGCAGGTAGTACGTCTTGGTCTGGATGTTGGGGTTCCAGCGTCGGCGACTGCGCTTGTGCGAGTGCGACACCGTGTTGCCGAACCCGGGCGAGCGCCCGGTGACTTGGCAGTGGGCAGACATCGGTCTCCTTCGGATGGGGTAGCCTTACGATAATGATAATCGTTTTCAACAACAACTCCGGGGAGGTGCAGTGCGAACCCCTGTAGTGCTGATCGCCGGACAAGGTGACGCCGACGAAGTCGCATCACAGCTGAGCCGCAAGCCGGGCACAGTCCTGGTCCGCCACGTGTTCGACGGCCAGGTGGTGCTACGGACCGTGTCCGACAGCAGCGGCACCTCCGAACTCGCACTCGAGCTGGCCCACGGCTGCGTCTCCTGCACAGTGCGCGACGACCTGCTGATCCTGCTGCGGCGCCTGCACCGGCGCGATGACGTGGACCGCATCGTCGTGCAGTTGATGCCCTGGCTGGAAGCCGAACCGGTCTGCTGGGCCATCAACACCATCCGGGTCCACGTCGGCCCCGGCTATGTCGACGGGCCCGCCGCCCGCGACGTCACCATCGACGCCGTGATCGCCTGTCTCGACACGACGGTCTGGCTGCAGCAGTCCGTGGGCGACGAGGAACTGCCCGACGGACGCACCGTCGCCCAGGTGGTCGTCGGCCAGGCCGAGTTCGCCGACATGCTGGTACTCAACGAGCCGGACGCCACCACCCTGGCAGTGTTGCGCCGGCTGGCTCCCCGCGCCCGCATCACAGTCGGCCCCGACCGGGTCGAGCTCGGCCTGGCCCACCTGGAACCGAACAGCCCGCGGGGACGCACCGCCACCCCGCACGATCCGCTGCTGGCCGGTGAACCACCGCTGGAACCCGACGACGAGGTCATCATCGTCGAGTTCGCCGCGCGCCGGCCGTTTCACCCCACGCGACTGCACGACGCGATAGACCACCTGCTCGACGGCGTCGTGCGCACCCGTGGCCGGGCCTGGCTGGCCAACCGGCCGTCCGACGTTATGTGGATCGAATCTGCCGGCGGCGGAATGCATTTCAGCAACGCCGGAAAGTGGCTGGCGGCAATGGACGACACCGAGCGCGCCTACACCGACCCCGAACGCCTGGCGATCGCCGCGATCGACTGGCATCACCAGTTCGGTGACCGGCACATCTCGTTGACGGTGTTGGTCTGCGGCGCCCGGCCCGGCGAGGTGATCGAGGCGCTGAGCGGCGCACTGCTCACCGACGACGAGTTGGCACGACCGCATGAGTGGCCCGATTACCCCGACCCGTTCGGCGACTGGCACGAAGAGCCCTGTCAGCCCGCCGACGAGGAACCGGCGACCTCGGCCTACCAGCAAGCCCACCAGGAAGGCGAATCCCAGTGAAATCCGACATCCACCCCGACTACCACCCCGTGGTGTTCCAGGACGCCGCGACGGGCACCCAATTCCTGACCCGCTCGACGGCGACCAGCGATCGCACCATCGAGTGGCCGACCGCCGACGGCACGCAGACCTACCCGCTGATCGTCGTCGACGTCACCAGCGATTCCCATCCGTTCTGGACCGGGTCGGCGCGGCACATCGACTCGGCCGGACAGGTGGAGAAGTTCCGCCGTCGCTACGGGTAGGCCTCGGTTCTAGGGTGGGGCCATGCGGCTCAAGCCCGGCAGACCCGACCTGGCCCCTTATGCGCGGTACTTCGACGTGCCGTCGGCCACACCGCAATCCCCGCTCAGTGTCACCTGGGCCGGGGTCAGCACGCTGCTCGTGAACGACGGCACGTCGGCCGTCCTGACCGACGGATTCTTCTCCAGGCCCGCGCTGCCGACCGTGGTCTTGCGCAAACTGGCGCCGTCACTTCCCCGTATCGAAGGCTGCCTGGCCCGGCTCGGCGTCGACAAGCTGGAGGCGGTGCTGCCGGTACACAGCCACTTCGACCACGCCATGGATTCGGCCGTCGTGGCCGAGCGCACCGGTGCCCAGCTGGTGGGCGGCACCTCGACGGCCCAGGTCGGCATCGGCGGCGGCCTGGATCCCGCGCGGACGGTGACCGTCACACCCGGTGAAGCCGTCAGCCTCGGCGCTTACGACGTGACGCTCTTCGAGTCCGAGCACTGCCCGCCGGACCGGTTCCCCGGAATCATCACCGAGCCCGTCGTGCCGCCGGTCAAGGTCGCCGCCTACAAGTGCGGAGAAGCCTGGTCGACGCTGGTGCATCATCGGCCCAGCGATCGCCGGCTGCTGATCGTCGGCAGTGCGGGCGCGGTTCCCGGCGCACTGGCCGGGCAGCGTGCCGAGGTGGTCTACCTCGGGATCGGTCAACTCGGGCTGCAGTCCGAGCAGTATTTCGAGAGCTACTGGGCCGAGACGGTTCGCACGGTCGAAGCGCGCCGCGTCGTGCTGATCCACTGGGATGACTTCTTCCGTCCGCTGCACAAACCGTTGCGCGCCTTGCCTTTTGCCGGGGACGACCTTGATGTGTCGATGCGGCTGCTGAGCCGGCTGGCCGAACGTGACGGTGTCGACCTGCACCTGCCCACCGTGTGGCAGCCGGCCGATCCGTGGATCAATTGATACTCGCGCTCGTCGCGCTGGCCGTCGTGCTGGTGTTCGCGCTGGCGCGGCCCGAGGGCTGGCCCGAGGCGGTGGTCGCGGTTCCGGCCGCCGGTTTGCTGATCGCGCTCGACGTGATCTCGCCGGACGACGCGCTCGCCGAAGTCCAGCGACTGCTGCCCGTGGTCGGATTCCTGGCGGCCGTGCTGGTGCTGGCGCACCTGTGCGACGACGAAGGTCTGTTCCACGCCGCGGGCACGCTGATGGCGCGCGCCAGCCAGGGCGATTCCCGGCGGCTGCTGACCCGGGTGTTCCTGATCGGGGCTACGACAACGGCCGTGCTGAGCCTGGATGCGACCGTGGTGCTGTTGACGCCGGTGGTGCTGGCCACCGCCCGCACACTGGCCATCCCGCCGCGCCCCCACGCCTATACCAGCGCGCATCTCGCCAACTCCGCGTCGCTGCTGTTTCCGGTGTCCAACCTGACCAACCTGTTGGCCTTCGCGGTGGCCGGGTTGTCCTTCACCCAGTTCACTGCGGTGATGACCCTGCCCTGGTTGGTGGCCATCGGCGTCGAATTCGTCTTGCTGCGTCTGCTCTTCCGCCGCGAGTTGAACCGGCCCGCCGTCGAGGTGACGCCGCCCCCGGCCGAGATCCCGGTATTCGTGCTCGTGGTGCTCGGTTTGACGCTGACGGGTTTCGTCGTCACGTCGGTCTTCGACGTGTCTCCGTCGTGGGCGGCCCTGGCCGGCGCGGTGGTGCTCGGTGTACGCAGCCTGGCTCAGCGCCGCAGCACGATCGGCGGAATCGTGCGCGCCGTCAATGTGCCGTTCCTGGCGTTCGTGCTGTGTCTTGGCGTGGTGGTCGACGCCGTGGTCCACAACGGTCTGGGCGACGCCATGCGGGGAGTACTCCCGGTCGGCGACTCGTTGCCGGCACTGTTGGGTTTGGCGGCAGTGGCGGCCGTATTGGCCAATCTGGTCAACAACCTGCCCGCGGTGCTGGTGCTGCTGCCGCTGGTGGCCGGTACGGGGCCGGCCGCGGTGTTGGCGGTACTGATCGGAGTCAACGTCGGCCCCAACCTGACCTACGTCGGATCGCTGTCAAACCTGCTGTGGCGCAATGTGGTTCACCGCGATGGCCTGCCTGCCAGATTCACCGAGTTCAGCAAGGTCGGGCTGGCGACGGTGCCGCTCACCCTGGTCGGGTCCGTGGTCGCGCTCTGGTTGAGCCTGCGGGTCTTCGGTTGACTCTGCGGTCAGGGCTGAGCACACTCGCACTTCTGCGCCGTAGCCGCAGATGAACGTCAGATCAGAGGCTTCGGCGCTGCCGCGCGATCTCGGCCAGCACCACACCTGCCGCCACCGAGGCGTTCAGCGACTCCGTCGGCCCCGCCATCGGAATCGACACCACCGCATCGCAGTTCTCCCGCACCAGCCGAGACAGGCCTTTGCCCTCCGAGCCGACCACCACGACCATCGGCCCGGTGCCTTCGAGTTCGTCGAGCGAAGTGTCGCCACCGGCATCCAGGCCGACAACCTGGAACCCCGCGTCGGCGTAACTCTTCAGCGTGCGAGTCAGATTCGTCGCCCGCGCTACCGGAGTACGAGCCGCAGCGCCGGCACTGGTGCGCCACGCCACCGCGGTCACCGAGGCTGAACGGCGCTGCGGGATCACCACACCGTGCCCGCCGAACGCCGCCACCGAACGCACGATGGCACCCAGGTTGCGCGGATCCGAGATGTTGTCCAGCGCCACCAACAGCCCGGGCTCCCCGGAATCCCGGACAGCCTTCAGCAGATCGTCAGGGTGCGCGTAGTCGTACGGCGGCACCTGCAGTGCCAGACCCTGGTGCAACGCGTTGTTGCTCATCCGGTCCAGATCGTGGCGCTGCACCTCGAGAATCGAGATACCGCGGTCCGCGGCGATCTGCACGGATTCGGTGAGCCGCTCGTCGGCCTCGGTGCCCAGAGCCACGTACAGCGCCGTGGCCGGGACCTTGGCCCGCAGGCACTCCACCACCGGGTTGCGACCCAGCACCAACTCGGTGTCGTCGGTCTTGCGGTGCCGGCCCTGCGCCTGGCGCGCCGCCTTGGCGGCCTTCTTGGCGGCAGGGTGGTGCGGGCGCTGTTCGGCGCGCGGTGTCGCGCCACGGCCTTCCAGCCCGCGACGGCGGACTCCGCCGGATCCGACGGTCGGCCCCTTCTTGGTGCCCGGCTTGCGCACTGCGCCGCGCCGCTGCGAATTCCCGGCCATCTACGCTCCGTTCCCGTCCACCAGTGCCCACTGTGGACCGTCGGCAGTGTCGGTGACCTCGATGCCGGCCGCCTTGAGCCGATCCCGGATGGCGTCGGCCGCCGCCCAGTCCCGGTTGGCCCGGGCCTCGGCCCGGCCGGCCAGCGCCCACTGCACCAACTCGTCCACCGCTGCCAGCGCGGCCGATGTCTCGTCGCGGGACTCCCAGCGCTCGTCGAGCGGATCGCAGCCCAGGATCGCCATCATCGCCCGGATGGCGGTGGCCTGCGCCATCGCGCCCTCGTGGTCGCCGGCGTCCAGTGCCCGGTTGCCCTCGGCACGGGCCGCATGCACCTCGGCCAAGGCCATCGGCACCGCGAGATCGTCGTTGAGTGCGGCCGCGAACTTCGGTGTCCACTCGCCGACGGACACGGCACCGACCCGGTTGCGCACCCGGTGCAGGAAGTCCTCGATGCCGCTGTATGCCTTCACCGCGTCCTGCAGCGCGTTCTCGGAGAACTCCAGCATGGACCGGTAATGCGCGCTACCCAGGTAGTAGCGCAGCTCGGCAGCCCGAACCCGTTGCAGCACAGCCGGAATGGAGAGCACGTTGCCCAGAGACTTGCTCATCTTCTCGCCGCCCATGGTGACCCAGCCGTTGTGCAGCCAGTACCGGGCGAAGCCGTCGCCGGCGGCCTGCGCCTGGGCGATCTCGTTCTCGTGGTGCGGGAATACCAGGTCCATGCCGCCGGCGTGGATGTCGAACTCCGCACCCAGGTACGCCTCGCACATCGCCACGCACTCGGTGTGCCAGCCCGGGCGCCCGCGACCCCACGGCGTCGGCCACGACGGCTCACCGGGCTTGGCGCCCTTCCACAGCGTGAAATCTCGCTGATCGCGCTTGCCCGTCGCCACACCCTCGCCCTGGTGCACATCGTCGATCCGGTGGCCGGACAGCGCGCCGTAATCGGGCAGGCTCAACACGTCGAAGTACACGTCGCCACCCTGCGCGTACGCATGGCCCTTCTCGATCAGCCGGTCGATGAGCTCGACCATCTGGGTGATGTGGCCGGTGGCCCGCGGCTCAGCCGACGGCGGAAGCACGCCCAGGGCGTCATACGCCGCGCTGAACGCCCGCTCGTAGGTCGCGGCCCACTCCCACCACGGCCGGCCCGCATCAGCGGCCTTGTTGAGGATCTTGTCGTCGATGTCGGTGACGTTGCGGATGAACGCAACGTCGTATCCATTGGCGGTCAGCCAGCGGCGCAACACGTCGAACGCGACTCCGCTACGGACATGACCGATGTGCGGCAGGCCCTGAACGGTGGCACCGCACAGGTAGATCGAAGCGTGCCCCGGCCGCAGCGGTACGAAATCTCGTACGGCACCCGCCATGGTGTCGTACAGCCGCAGGCCGGTCTCTGTTGCCGACCCGACAGCTTGAGCGCGATCGGTCACGACGTGCCAGCTTACCGGCCTATTCGACCGGAACCACCAAAGCGCTGGCTATCGCGGCCAAACCTTCACCCCGACCGGTCAGTCCGAGTCCGTCGGTGGTGGTCGCCGACACCGACACCGGCGCCCCGATCAGCTCGGACAACACCTCCTGGGCCTCGGCGCGGCGGGGCCCGATCTTGGGCCGGTTACCGATGACCTGCACGGTCGCATTGCCCACCCGGAAACCTGCCTGCTGCACCAGCTGACGCACATGACGCAGCATGTCGGCGCCGGTGACCCCGCGCCATTCCGGCCGATCGGTGCCGAAGACCCCGCCGAGGTCACCGAGGCCCGCCGCACTGAGCAACGCGTCGCACACGGCATGGGCGGCGACATCACCGTCGGAATGACCTGCGCACCCGTCGGCGTCTTCGAACTCCAGGCACAACAGCCAACACGGCCGCCCCGGCTCGATCGGGTGGACGTCGGTACCCAGCCCGACCCTTGGAATCAACATGTGATCAGCACGCCCCACGCGCCATGACGGCCTCCGCGAGCAGCAGATCGAGCGGAGTGGTGATCTTGAAAGCCATCGGATCCCCCTCGACGACCTGCACCGGCGTGCCGATCTGCTCGACGAGCGAGGCGTCGTCGGTGACCACACCGGCCCCGGCGCGCTGATAGGCGCGGCCGAGCACGTCGGCGCGGAACCCCTGAGGGGTCTGCACGGCCCGCAGCCCGGCCCGCTCCGGCGTACCCAGCACGGCGCCGTTGGCGTCGACGGCCTTGATGGTGTCGGCCAGCGGAAGACCGGGGACGACGGCGGCATGACCATCTGCCAGTGCCGCGACCACCCGGGCGATCAGCGAAGGAGGAGTCAATGCCCGGGCGGCATCGTGCACGAGTACGAAATCCGGTTCACCGGCCGCCGCAAGGGCCAGCGCCACCGATTCGGTGCGGTCGGCTCCCCCGGCCACGATCTGCGCACGGCCACCGAAAACCAACGTGGCCTCATCGGTCAGCGCGGGCGGTACCGCGACCACGACCTTGTCGATCACCCCTGAGGCCAGCAGCCCGTCCAGGGCATGCTCCAACAGGGGTTTGTCCCCCAGATTGACGAACGCTTTGGGTCTGCCCGCGCCTAGCCGCTCACCTGAGCCGGCGGCCGGGACGACCGCAACAGTTGTTGCCACGACGCGTCAGGACGCGGCAGCCAGAACCTCGTCGAGGATGGTCTCGGCCTTGGCGTCATCGGTGTTCTCGGCGAGCGCCAGCTCACCGACCAGAATCTGCCGGGCCTTGGCCAGCATTCGCTTCTCACCCGCGGAAAGCCCGCGCTCCTGATCGCGACGCCACAGATCCCGGACAACCTCGGCAACCTTGTTCACGTCACCGGAAGCCAACTTCTCGAGATTGGCCTTGTAGCGGCGCGACCAGTTGGTCGGCTCTTCGGTGTGCGGAGCCCGCAGCACCTGGAAAACCTTGTCGAGGCCCTCCTGGCCCACGACGTCGCGGACACCGACATACTCAGCGTTGTCTGCGGGTACTCGAACGGTCAGATCCCCTTGGGAAACCTTCAGGACGAGATATTCCTTCTGCTCGCCTTTGATAGTCCGGGTTTCAATCGCCTCGATCAACGCAGCACCGTGGTGTGGATAGACGACGGTGTCTCCGACCTTAAAAATCATCTGATTCGAGCCCCTTTCGCTAGTCCATCCTAACACGGGCCCAGATCACACGCGCACCAACTATGCAGGTCAGGGGCCATGCAGGTGAAGAACAGGGGTTGACATGGTGACGAAAGCGTGCAACTACCTGGCCTGCCGGACACCCGAAACGGGCAGCCCCGCAAAGCCGTTGCGGGGCTGAGACGGCCCTCGCATTCCGCGCGCGGAAGCCACCTACTACTGTGCATAGTCGAAGTACGCCGACCCAGCTCAGGAGGCTTGAGTGAACCGCTTCGCAATGCGTGCCTCGGCCGGTCTGGCCGCATGTGGCCTGACCGCAGCCGTTCTCACCGGGTGCAGCGCCGGTCAGGTCTCCCAGACGGCGACCCAGGAGCCCGCAGTCAACGGCGTCAACGCCCAGGCCGGCGCGATCGCGCTGCGCAATGTGCACCTGCGGGCGCCGCAGCAGAAGGCCTATGTCGAGCCCGGTTCCGAGGCCGAACTTCTGTTCGTCGCGGCCAACGGATCTGCCGAGAAGGCCAACAAGCTCATCTCGATCAAGTCCCCGGTCGGTGATGTGGCACTGACCGGCGACCAGACCATCCCGGCAGCCGGGGTGCTCGTCGTGGGCGAGCCCGACGGCCAGACCAAGCCGCTGGAGAAGACCGAGGCGGCCGAAGCCGTCACCGCCAAGGTCACGCTGACCAAGCCGGTCACCAACGGCCTGCTCTACGACTTCACCTTCAAGTTCGAGAACGGCGAAACCACTGTCGCCGTGCCGATCTCGGCGGGCGAGGCACCCCGGCGCAACAAGGCCGGCGAGGAGCCGGCCGAGGCCGCCGAAGCCGGCGGCACCGAGGCCGGCGGCCACTGAGCTGATCCGCCGTTGACGCGGCATCCCCGACCGGCGCGTGCCTAACCGCTGATGTCGGGGGTTGCCGTTACTGTCACGGCGTGGCCGCTTCGAAAATACGTTCGCAATACCGCTGCTCGGAATGCCAGCATGCGACCCCCAAGTGGGTCGGGCGCTGCGCCAATTGCGGCACCTGGGGAACGGTCGACGAAGTAGCGACCCTCGCGTCGGTGGCCAGCCCTACCCGTCGGTCGGTGGCCCCCACGTCACCCGCGGTCCCGATCACCTCCATCGACCCGGGTATCACCCGGCATTACGCGACCGGCGTCACCGAGCTGGACCGGGTTCTCGGCGGCGGCCTGGTGGCCGGTTCGGTCACGCTGCTGGCCGGGGAGCCCGGCGTCGGCAAGTCCACCCTGCTGCTCGAGGTGGCCAACCGCTGGGCACACACCGGTCGCCGCGCGCTGTATCTGTCCGGTGAGGAGTCGGCGGGCCAGATCCGGCTGCGCGCCGAACGCACCGGCTGCACACACGACAACGTCTATCTCGCGGGCGAATCCGACCTGCAGATCGCGCTCGGCCACATCGACGAGGTGAAGCCGAGCCTGGTCATCGTCGACTCGGTGCAGACCATGTCCACCACCGAGGCCGACGGCGTGACCGGAGGGGTCACGCAGGTGCGCGCCGTGACGACGGCGCTGACGGGGTATGCCAAGACCGCCGTGGGAGACCCGGCGGTGGCCATGATCCTGGTCGGCCACGTGACCAAGGACGGTGCCATCGCGGGCCCGCGTTCGCTGGAGCACCTGGTCGATGTGGTGCTGCACTTCGAGGGGGACCACGCGTCGAGCCTGCGCATGGTGCGCGGGGTGAAGAACCGGTTCGGCGCCGCCGACGAGGTCGGCTGTTTTCAGATGCACGACAACGGAATCGAGTGCGTCAGCGATCCGTCCGGGCTGTTCCTCGACCAGCGCCCGGCGGCGGTGCCCGGCACCGCCGTCACCGTCACGCTGGACGGTAAGCGCCCGATGATCGGCGAGGTGCAGGCGCTGTCGGTTCAGCCCGTGGGCCCGCCGCGGCGCGCGGTCAGCGGTATCGACTCGGCCCGTGCGGCGGTGATCAGCGCCGTGCTGCAGACCCGCTGCGCGCTGCCCATCGGCGGCCACGACCTGTACGTGTCCACCGTGGGCGGGATGCGGCTGACCGATCCGTCCTCGGATTTGGCCGTGGCGTTGGCCATCGCCTCGGCCTACCTGGACATCGCGCTGCCGATGAACGCGGTGGTGATCGGCGAAGTCGGGCTCGTGGGCGACCTGCGCCGCGTCACCGGAATGGACCGCAGGTTGGCCGAGGCCGCCCGGTTGGGTTTCACGACTGCCCTGGTACCGCCAGGGGTCACCAGCGTGCCCGCCGGGCTGCGGGTCATCACCGTCGACCACATCGGGGCAGCACTGCGGGCACTACGGGAGATCGCGATTGCCAGCAATCAATCCCATACCGGACAATAGCGGCCGACCCTAGGAGAATTGATGGCCGTGAACTCCGGTGCCCGGACCAGTCGCACCGTCGTGCATCTGGCGCGGCCGACGCTACGGGAAACCCTCGGCCGGCTGGCGCCCGGAACCCCGCTGCGCGACGGCCTGGAACGCATCCTGCGCGGTAAGACAGGCGCTCTGATCGTGCTCGGCTACGACGACAGCGTGGAAGCCATCTGCGACGGCGGGTTCGCGCTCGACGTCCGTTACGCCCCCACCCGCCTACGTGAGCTGTCGAAGATGGACGGCGCGGTGGTGCTCTCCAGTGACGGCAGCCGCATCGTGCGGGCCAACGTCCAGCTGGTGCCGGACCCGTCGATCCCCACCGACGAGTCGGGTACCCGCCACCGTTCGGCCGAGCGCACCGCGATCCAGACCGGCTATCCGGTGATCTCGGTGAGTCATTCGATGAGCATCGTCACCGTCTACGTCGCGGGCGAACGCCACGTGGTCCCCGATTCGGCGACCATCCTCTCGCGGGCCAACCAGACCATCGCGACGCTGGAGCGCTACAAGGGCCGGCTCGACGAGGTGAGCAAGCAGCTGTCCACCGCCGAGATCGAAGATTTCGTGACGCTACGCGATGTCATGACCGTGGTGCAGCGCCTGGAGATGGTACGTCGGATCAGCCTTGAGATCGACGCCGACGTGGTCGAACTCGGCACCGACGGACGTCAGCTCAAACTGCAGCTCGACGAGCTCGTCGGCGACAACGAGGCCGCGCGCGAACTGATCGTGCGGGACTATCACGCCCTGCCCGACCCGCCGACTGCCGCACAGGTCCACTCCACACTCGACGAGCTGGACGCGCTGACCGACAGCGAACTGCTCGACTTCACCACGCTGGCAAGGGTTTTCGGATACCCGTCGACCGCGGAGGCGCAGGATTCGGCGATGAGCTCACGCGGCTACCGCGCGATGGCAGGTATCCCGCGATTGCAGTTCGCCCACGTCGACCTGCTGGTCCGATCGTTCGGCTCGCTGCAAGGGCTGCTGGCCGCCAGTGCCGACGATCTTCAGTCGGTGGACGGCATCGGGTCGATGTGGGCCCGGCACATCCGCGAGGGGCTGTCCTTGCTGGCCGAGTCGACCATCGCCGATCGGTTGGCCTGAGCCTCAGTTACCCGGTGCGGCAGGCGCCGCCGGCGGCGCGCCCTCGACCGGCGGGCCGGGCTGTTGGGCATTGGCCAGGATGAACGGCACGGGGGCCGATCTCAGATTGCCCAGCTGCACCATCAGGTTGTAGGTGCCAGGCCCGATGGGCTGCCGGGGCATCGGGCACTGCGGCGCCGAACCCATGCCGGTCCAGGTCACCTCGGTGGTCACCTGCTCGCCCGGGTTGAACGTCTTCACCAGAGTCTCGTTGGACGGCGCGCAGTCCAGGTTCGACCACAGCCGGTTGTTGTCCAGCGAGTACACGTAGGCGGCCAGCACCGCGGCGCCCACGTCACGCTTGCAGGCCACCAGACCGATGTTGGTGACGACCATGGTGAACTTCGGCTGATCACCCACGACGTACTCGGGCTGGCTGGTGATGCCCTTGACCGCCAGGGTCGAATCCGGGCAGTCGTCGCCCTCTTTGAGCAACGGGGGCGGCGTGACGGCGGCCGTCGGTGTGGCCGTCGGCGGCGGCGCATGCTGCGCCGGCGGCACCACCGGAGTCTTGACCTCAGGGTTCTCCCCCGGTAACGGCGTGGGCGGGGCCTCCGCCGCGGCCGTTTCGTCGGCGGCCTTGGTCTCTGATCCCGAACCGCTGGACATGATCACCGCGACGATCGCGGCGATGATCCCGACGACGACTACCGCGATTCCGATGGCCAGCGCACGGCGCCGCCAGTAAATCTGCGAGGGCAGTGGCCCATGAGGTTCGAGATCTAACACGGGTTTCACGGTAAGCCCAGGTCATACCCAGTTGTACGAGGCTGCCCGGCGTGTCGGCGGCGCAGCGAAATTCTCAGGCTTCGCCGATGTCGCCGAGATGGTGGCGCAGCTCCACGCGACCGTCGGACAGGTGGTAGGTGGCGCCGACGATGGCCTGGGTACCTGCGGCCAGACCGTTGGAGATGGCGGCCGAGCGCATCTGCAGCTGGCTGACCGTCTCCTTGACGTGGTAGGCCTCGAATTCGTCGACCCGGGTCAGCCCGGCATGCCGTCCCATCAGGATCGACGGGGTGACCCGCTCCACGATGTCGCGCACGTAGCCGCCGGGCACCTGGCTCTCGTCGACGGCGTTGATGGCTGCCTGGACGGCGCCGCAGCTGTCGTGGCCGAGCACCACGATCAGCGGCACATTCAGGATCGACACCGCGTATTCGATCGAGCCCAGCACGGCGTTGTCGATCACGTGGCCGGCGGTGCGGACCACGAACATGTCACCGAGACCCTGGTCGAACAGCAGCTCGGCGGCCACTCGGCTGTCTCCACAACCGAAGACGACGGCCGTCGGCTTCTGGCCGTGCGCGAGCTTGGCGCGGCGGGCGATGTCCTGGCTGGGATGCTGCGGTTCGCCTGCCACGAAGCGGGCGTTACCGTCCTTGAGTGCTTTCCATGCGGACACAGGGTTCGAGTTGGGCATATCAGTCATTCTGCATGAGCCGCCGATGAGCATCGACCCGGGCGAATTAGTAGGTTGGTATGAATCTGCCCAGCGCGACCTGCCATGGCGCCGACCAGGCATTACCGCCTGGCAGATCCTGGTCAGTGAATTCATGCTGCAGCAGACGCCGGTATCCCGGGTCGAACCCATCTGGCTGGCCTGGATCGAGCGGTGGCCCACTCCTTCGGCCACCGCGGCCGCCGGATCGGCGGAGGTACTGCGCGCCTGGGGCAAGCTGGGTTATCCGCGGCGGGCCAAGCGCCTGCACGAGTGCGCCGTGGTGATCGCGGGCGAATACGGCGACGAGGTGCCCAGCGATGTCGACACGCTGCTGACCCTGCCCGGAGTCGGCGCATACACCGCGCGCGCCGTCGCCTGCTTCGCCTACTCGGCCAGCGTCCCGGTGGTCGACACCAATGTGCGCCGGGTGGTCACCAGAGTGCTGCACGGCCAGGCCGATGCGCCTGCCCGGGCTCGAGACTTGGACGACGTGGCAGCGCTGCTGCCGTCGGACGACACCGCTCCTGTCTTTTCCGCCGCCCTGATGGAGTTGGGTGCGGTGGTGTGCACCTCCCGCGCCCCACAGTGTGGCAACTGCCCGTTGAGCCGATGCCGTTGGCGCACTGCGGGTTACCCTGCCGCGACGGTCGCCAAGCGGGTGCAGCGGTACGCCGGAACCGACCGTCAGGTCCGCGGCAAGCTGCTGGATGTACTGCGGGCCAGCAGTTCTCCGGTGACCCGCGCGCAGCTGGACGTCGCCTGGCTCACCGACACCGGGCAACGAGACCGGGCGCTCGACTCGTTGCTGGTGGACGGACTCGTGGAGCAGACGGACGACGGGCTCTTCGCGCTGGCCGGCGAAGGCGGAAATACATGAGGTCGGCCTGAATACCTGCCGCAGCACACCATTGGGGCTCTGTTTCACATAGAACGGAGCCATGTCAAGCAAAATCTCAATGACGTTTGCGTGTACGGCGATCGGCATGGGGCTCGCCCTGGCCGCGCCGGCCAACGCCGCGCCGTCCGGCACGGGCTCGGCCGCTGACACGGTGCGCGATCTGCAGAGCAGGGGCTATCACGTTCAGGTCAACTCCAATGCCAACACAGGTCTGTCGAACTGCCGGGTCACCGGAGTACACGGATTGGCCGACTCCAACATCGACGAGGACGGGTACCGGATCGATCCGTCCCAACACACCACGGTCTACGTGAACGTGGCCTGCCAGCCGGACGGCTGAGACCACAGGCACCTCACGCCGTGACAGCGTCTTCGTCTGCACTGCAGGAGAATTGACGCCGGTAATCCGAAGGCGTCACTCCGATGACCCGCCGGAAGTGATGCCGTAGCAGGGTCGCGTTGCCGAAGCCGGCCTGCCCGGCGATCCGGTCGATGTCCAGATCGGATTCCTCGAGGAGCCTGCGCGCGTACAGCACCCGCTGATCGGTGATCCACTGCATCGGCGTCGTGCCGGTCTCTTCGACGAACCGGCGGGCGAACGTCCGCGTCGACATCGCGGACCGCTTGGCCAACGTCGTCACGGTGTGCGGCTTGTCGAGGTTGCTCATGATCCAATCCAGGTGCGGCGCAAAGCCTTCCGAACATCGCACCGGAATCGGCTGGTCGATGAACTGACGCTGCCCGCCGTCTCGCTGCGGCGGGACCACCATGCGCCGGGCGATCTTGTTGGTCACCTCGCTGCCGAGTTCACGGCGGACGAGGTGCAGGCAGGCATCGATGCCGGCCGCGGTGCCCGCGCTGGTGATCAGGTTGCCGTCGTCGACGAACAGGACGTTGCGGTCGACGCGCGCGGTCGGATATCTGCGGGCCAGGTCGTCGGCGTGCATCCAATGCGTGGTGCACGGCCTGCCGTCGAGCAGACCTGCCGCGCCCGCCAGGAAGGCGCCCGAGCAGACGGTCAGGATGATCGACCCCGCATCGGCGGCCGCCCGCACGGCCCGAAGCGCCTCGGGCAGATAGTCCGAGCCGCCGATGGCGGGGATCGCCACCAGGTCCGCGCCGTGGAGCGCATCCAGCCCGTATTCGGGCGTCAAGCTCGCCCCGACGGAGGTCCGCACCGGCTTGCCCGGTTCGGGTCCGCACACCTTGAAGTCGAAGTTCGGAACCCCGTCGGCCGACCGATCGATGCCGAAAACCTCACAGATGACCCCGAATTCGAAAACCGCCAGACCGTCGAGCACCAATGTGGAGACGCTACGCAGCATGGCAGCATTTTATCGTAAGGTGTCAGCGCTGCCACTGTTGGCGGGATATTTCCCCCACAACAATTACTGCCATGACTGTTGCAATCGCCCTGATCATCCTGATCTCACCGTTCGTGGTCGCCGCCGCGGTGAGCTGGGCGGCACAGCGCAGCAACATCCTGCGTTTCCGCCTGGACCTCTTCGACATCAACCAGCCCGATTACGAGGCGTACCGGGCAGGCCATGACCTCGATGCGATCCGCAGCCGCTTCGAGAGCCAGCCGTCGTGGCCGAGCGCCGGCGCCCTAGGAGAGCGTCGCTAGAAACCGGGTCACCGCTTCCTCGTACACCTCCGGAGCATCATCGTGGATCAGGTGCCCCGCGCCGGGGACGTGTAAATACGTTGTGTGCTGCCCGATTTCGGCCATCTTTCGCATCTGACCCGGCGGCGCCACCGAATTCTCGGCCTCCATGAGCAGGGTGGGCACATCCACCTCGCGCCACTGTTGCCAGTAGTCCCGCGTTCCCCACTGGGCGGCAATGTCCAGCCACCACTGCGGGTACCCGTGCAGGCGCCAGCCGGTGTCCGTCCGGTCGAACGCTTCCAGGAAGTACTGACCGGCGACCGGCCCGAACTCGTCATAGACCTCCTGCGCGGATCCGAACTCGACCGGCAGGGCATGCACCCACGGTTCCCACGGCCCGGTGGTGCGCCCCCGGAAGTCGGGGGCCATATCCTCGACCACCACCGCCTTGACCAGTTCCGGGCGAGCCGCGGCCAGACACCACGAATGCAGGGCACCCATGGAATGCCCGACCAGAACTACCGGCCGGTTCAGCGCGGCCACGGCCTCCCCCAGATCCGCCACGAAACGCTCGGTGCTGATCGGATGGGGATCGACCACGTCACGCCCGCGGTGCCATGGCGCGTCGTAGGTGTACACCTCACCCAACTCGGTCAACCACGGCAATTGGCGTGACCAGGTGCTGCCGCGGCCCATCAGCCCGTGCACCAGGACGATGGGCCCGCCGCGGCCCCCACGGAGGGTGAGCAGATCTGTGACCATGCCGTTATCTTGCCGGGCAGGCCAGGTAGCCTGAACAGCATGCCTGTCGTGAAGATCAACGCCATCGAGGTACCGCCCAACGCAGGCCCGGAACTGGAGAAGCGGTTCGCCAACCGTGCACACTCCGTCGATGACCAGCCCGGGTTCCTCGGCTTCCAACTGTTGCGTCCGGTCAAGGGCGAGGACCGCTACTTCGTGGTGACGCAGTGGGAGACCGAAGAGGCCTTCCAGGCCTGGGCCACGGGCCGCGCTGCCGAGGCCCACAAGGGTGAACACGCCAACCCGGTCGCCACCGGCGCGTCGCTGCTGGAGTTCGAGGTTGTGCTGGACGTTGCAGGGCCCGCTGCCCAGGCGTAGCCGCGGCCGGACGCTGCACCGCACGATCGGCCTGACGGCCATCTCGGCGGTTGCCGCGGCCCTGGCTTGTGGCTGTGCGCCGAAAGTCGCGCCCGCGGCCGAAGTGTCCTACGGCGCGCACATCGACACCATCACCCCACCGGGTCTGCGAGCCAAGCAGACCATGGACATGCTCAACTCCGACTGGCCGATCGGCCCCATCGGCGTGCGCACCCTCGCGGCCCCCGAGAAGGTCGATCTGGTGGGCACCAAGATGGACTCGATCTGGTGGGACCGGCCGTTCAAGGTCACCTCGGTCGACATCGGGGCCGCGCAGGCGACGTTGCATGTTTTGACGTCGTACAACGTCGCCCAAGACATCGAACTGAGGACCAACGACGTCGGCCTCGTCGACCGCTTCGAGGTCACGCTGGTGCCGCCGAAGATCGACACCTGGGCCGACATCGACACCGAGCTGACCAAGTCGGGCGCGCGCTACTCCTACCGCGTGTCCAAGGTGAACAAGGGCAAGTGCGAGCAGGTGGCCGGCACTAACACCGAAATGTCACTGCCCCTGGCCTCGATCTTCAAACTGTATGTGTTGCTTGCAGTTTCGGACGCAGTCAAGGCCGGCACCCTGAGTTGGGACGATCACCTGACGATCACCAAGGAAGGCAAGAAGCTCGGCTCGGCCGGGCTGGACAAGCTTCCCCCGGGCTCTCAGATCACGGTGCGCACGGCGGCCCAACAGATGATCTCGGCCAGCGACAACATGGCCACCGACCTGTTGATCGGCCGGATGGGCCCGGCTGCGGTGGAGCGTGCCCTGGTGACCGCGGGGCATCACGATCCGGCGAGCATGACCCCGTTCCCGACCATGCATGAGGTGTTCTCGGTCGGTTGGGGCGAGCCCAATCTTCGTGACCAGTGGAAAGCCGCTTCTCCGGCCGATCGGGTGGCACTGCTCCAGCAGACCAATTCCCGTCCCTACGAACCGGATCCGTACCGCACCCACACGCCGGCCTCCAATGACGGGCTGGAGTGGTTCGCCAGTGCGGCCGACATCTGCCGAGTGCATGCGGCGCTGCAGGCCTCGGCGTACGGGCCGGCCGCGCCGGTGAAGGACATCCTCTCCGCACTGCCCGGCATCGATCCCGATCCGGCGAAGTGGAAGTACATCGGCGCCAAGGGCGGCAACCTGCCCGGCGATCTGACCTTCAGCTGGTACGCGGTGGACTACACCGGGCAGCCGTGGGTGTTCAGTTTCCAGCTGAACTGGCCGAAGTTCCGCAGCCCCACCGCCGCGGGGTGGTTGTTGCAGATCGCCAAGCGGGCGTTCGCCATGGCACCTGTGGGTTAGCTCGGTACGAGGCTGCGCCGGTTTCTACCTGAGGGCTGTGGTCGTCGCCGAACGACAACCCCGAGGTAGAAACAGGCGCCCCGGTGGAGACCTAAGCGCTGCGCAGCGTCCAGGCCTGACCGCGGAAATTCATGACGGTACGGCTCATCGGCGCAATGTCGATGCGCCAGAACGATTTCGGCGGGGCATCGAGAGCCACCAGGATGGCCGCGCGGATCACCGCGGGGTGGGTGACGGCGACGAGCCGTCCCCGCGCCGAGGCCAGGCTGTCCATCCACCCGTGCACCCGTTGGACGAGATCGACCACCGACTCGCCGCCGTGTGGTGCCCGGGTCGGGTCGGTGAGCCAGATCGCCAGGTCCGCGGGCCGGACACCGCTCAGTACCGTCCCGCGCCAGCTCCCGAAGTCCAGGTCGGCCAGTCGGGGTTCGACCGCCGCCGACAAACCCAGCAGTTCGGCGGTCTGCCGCACCCGTTTCTCGGGCCCGCAGTAAGCCGCGTCGACGACACCGAGCTCGACGGTCGAATTGGCCTGCCGATGGCCCAACTGGTTCAGCGGTTCGTCGTTGGGGAATCGTCCGGCCGCCATGGCGTCGGTCATGGCATGCGACACCAAGGTCAGCCGGACGACCTCACTCACGCTGGGAGAGACTCCCGTTTACCCTCAAGCACCTTCGACGCCAGGGCCCCGAACACCAGCCCGATGGTCGCCCAGATCACCACCTGCGTCCCCAGCGAGTACAGCCGGAATTCATAGAGGTCGTCGCCGGGGAACGCCGACGGGGTCTCATGGATGCCCGGAAGGATCAGGAAGACCACCGCCATGGACACCACGTAGTCCGCGACACCGATCAGGCAGGCGTTCCACACGCCGAACTTCGGCGTGAGCCGGCGCGTCAGCAGGATCGAACCGACGAACAGAGCCGCCGACAACGCGACCAACAGCAGGTACAGCAGAGTGCGCTGCTTGATCGTCTCGTCGAGGCTCACCGCCGGCGGGTTGGGCGGATATTTGAGCGCCGGGACGATCCACAACGACACCAGCATGCCGCCCGCGGTCAGTGCCGCCAGTGCCCGTGCGGTGAGGTTGATCCGCCCGTACACCACGCAGAACACGACAGCCAGCAGCGCGCCCATCGCGACGCTGAAGATCAGCACACCCAGGCCCATGCCGATGTTCGACTGGACACCGCGGGTGAACACCTCGGCGCTCTCTTCGCCGCCGTGGGAATGGCCGCCGTGAGAATGACCGGCCGCCTCATGCGCCGCACCGACGCCGTTCTCGAAGTCGATGGCTCGGCCGATGACCGGTTCGATGAACAGCTTCGCCCAGATGAACGCGAGCACGCCTGCCAGGGCGCCGGCCAGAATGCCGCGCCCGATGAGTTGTCTTTCCATTTGTTCGGTTTCTCCGCTGCGTCAGTGGCAGGGGAAACCGAGCAGGTGGCGGGCGTCGTGCACGAACTCGTGCACGTAGGTGTTGTTGCCGAACACCGACGTCGCACCCTGATCCATGCCGACGAAGTAGAGGGCCAGCAGCGCCAGGAACGCCGTCAGGGTCAGCCAGAGCACCGCCTTGGTGGCTGACAGGTCGATCGGCCGTGCGTGGCTCTTGGTCGCTTCGGTGAAAGTCATCTACTGGTCCTTCCCGGGAATTCGCGTCCCAGTCCGTGTCATGACAGGTCAGGGTCTGACTTTTAACAGTGGCGCGGCCGTCCTGGATTCTCACCAGGTTCCTTTGCCTGTCGATTACAGCAGCATCGTAACTATCGGCGCAGGAGAACTTCCCATCGGCAGGCATGAAAAATGCCCCCGCCATTTCGGCGGGGGCATTTCTCGTGTCGAACCTTATTCCGCGGAGGCCGCGGCCTTGGCCAGATCCGGGCCGTCGGAACCAGCCGCCTTGGGCGCCCCGGAGAACGTGAACTTCGCGTCCTCGCCGGCGCCTTCGCCGTCCCAGCCCTCGACGTCGACCGTCACCAACTGGCCGGGGCCGAGCTCCTCGAAGAGGATCTTCTCGGACAGCTGGTCCTCGATCTCACGCTGGATGGTGCGGCGCAGCGGGCGGGCACCGAGCACCGGATCGAAGCCGCGCTTGGCCAGCAAGGCCTTGGCCTTGGGAGTGAGCTCCATGGCCATATCTTTACCGGCCAACTGGTTGCCGACCCGGCCGATCATCAGGTCGACCATCTGGATGATCTCGTCCTGCGTCAGCTGGTGGAACACGATGATGTCATCGATGCGGTTGAGGAACTCTGGCCGGAAGTGCTTCTTGAGCTCGTCGTTGACCTTCTGCTTCATCCGCTCGTAGTTGTTCTCCCCGCCGCCCTGGCTGAAGCCCAGCCCGACCGCCTTGGAGATGTCGGACGTGCCCAGGTTGGAGGTGAAGATCAGCACCGTGTTCTTGAAGTCGACCGTGCGGCCCTGGCCGTCGGTGAGACGACCGTCTTCCAGGACCTGCAACAGGCTGTTGTAGATCTCCTGGTGGGCCTTCTCGATCTCGTCGAACAGCACGACCGAGAACGGCTTGCGGCGCACCTTCTCGGTGAGCTGGCCGCCCTCTTCGTAGCCGACGTACCCCGGAGGGGCACCGAACAGCCGCGACGCGGTGAAGCGGTCGTGGAACTCGCCCATGTCGATCTGGATGAGCGCGTCGTCGTCGCCGAACAGGAAGTTGGCCAGCGCCTTGGACAGCTCGGTCTTACCGACACCGGACGGACCGGCGAAGATGAACGAACCGGACGGGCGCTTCGGGTCCTTCAGGCCGGCACGAGTGCGGCGGATGGCCTTTGAAACGGCCTTGACGGCGTCCTCCTGGCCGATGATCCGCTTGTGCAGCTCCTCTTCCATGCGCAGCAGACGCGTGGTCTCGGCCTCGGTGAGCTTGAACACGGGGATACCGGTCCAGTTGCCGAGCACCTCGGCGATCTGCTCGTCGTCGACCTCGGCGACCACGTCGAGATCCCCGGAGCGCCACTGCTTCTCCCGCTCACCGCGCTGGGCGACCAGCTGCTTCTCCCGGTCACGCAGGCTCGCGGCCTTCTCGAAGTCCTGCGCGTCGATCGCGGACTCCTTCTCCCGGCGCGCGTCGGCGATCTTCTCGTCGAACTCGCGCAGGTCTGGCGGAGCAGTCATCCGGCGGATGCGCATGCGGGCGCCGGCCTCGTCGATCAGGTCGATCGCCTTGTCCGGCAGGAACCGGTCGTTGATGTACCGGTCGGCCAGGGTGGCCGCGGCCACCAGCGCGCCGTCGGTGATCGAGACGCGGTGGTGCGCCTCGTAGCGGTCGCGCAGACCCTTGAGGATCTCGATGGTGTGCTCGACGGTCGGCTCACCCACCTGGACCGGCTGGAACCGGCGCTCCAGGGCGGCGTCCTTCTCGATGTACTTGCGGTACTCGTCGAGGGTGGTGGCACCGATGGTCTGCAGCTCGCCGCGAGCCAGCTTCGGTTTCAGGATCGAGGCCGCGTCGATGGCGCCCTCGGCGGCACCAGCGCCGACGAGTGTGTGCAGCTCGTCGATGAACAGGATGATGTCGCCGCGGGTGTTGATCTCTTTGAGGACCTTCTTCAGGCGCTCCTCGAAGTCACCGCGGTAGCGGCTGCCTGCGACCAGCGAACCGAGGTCCAGGGTGTAGAGCTGCTTGTCCTTGAGCGTCTCGGGGACCTCGCCGTGGACGATGGCCTGCGCCAGGCCCTCGACGACGGCGGTCTTACCGACGCCGGGCTCGCCGATCAGCACCGGGTTGTTCTTGGTGCGGCGGCTCAGCACCTGCATGACCCGCTCGATTTCCTTCTCACGGCCGATGACCGGATCGAGCTTGCCTTCCATGGCGGCGGCGGTCAGGTTCCGGCCGAACTGGTCCAGGACCAGCGAGGTGGACGGGTTGCCCGACTCACCCCCACGGCCCCCGGTGCCGGCCTCGGCGGCTTCCTTGCCCTGGTAACCGCTCAGCAGCTGAATCACCTGCTGGCGCACGCGCGTCAGCTCGGCGCCGAGCTTGACCAAGACCTGGGCCGCGACGCCCTCGCCCTCACGAATCAGGCCGAGCAGAATGTGCTCGGTCCCGATGTAGTTGTGGCCGAGCTGCAGCGCCTCACGCAGGGACAGCTCCAGCACCTTCTTGGCGCGCGGAGTGAAGGGGATGTGGCCGGACGGCGCCTGCTGCCCCTGGCCGATGATCTCCTCGACCTGGCTGCGCACGCCTTCCAGCGAGATGCCCAACGACTCCAGCGACTTGGCGGCTACGCCCTCGCCCTCGTGAATAAGACCCAACAGGATGTGCTCGGTCCCGATGTAGTTGTGGTTGAGCATCCGGGCTTCTTCTTGCGCCAGGACGACGACCCTGCGGGCACGGTCGGTAAATCTCTCAAACATCGGTGGTTACCTGCTCTCCATCGCTAGCGATACCCGCGTACGGCTTCGTTATATCGGTTTTCTCGTAGCCCGCACGCAGTACCTACCGTCCACTCTAATGGGCGGCTGTCCCGGGTGCGGAGGTTGGCGGTCCGTTCCACAGGGGGATGCACCCAGTTCGAGCTGTTCACATCTACTGCTGCAGATGAGCAACGCCCCCGGTCGGCGATTCGTTTCCGAAATCCACGTGTTCGGGGTTCGCCACTAGCGAAAAACTCCGGACCGGGAATTCTCACCGGTCCGGAGCTGGCAACTATCGGTTACGTTGCGGTCGTTTATGTTGCGGCGTGGAATGCGTCGATGACGTCGGCGGGGATCCGGCCACGGGTCGACACGTTGTGTCCGTTGCGTCGGGCCCATTCACGGATGGCGGCACTCTGCTCGCGGTCGATCGCCCCGCGGCCACGGGCCGGCCCCGCCGCCCGTCCGCGCCGACGGCCGCCGACCCGGCGCCCGGCCTCAACCCACTGCTTCAGGTCGTTACGGAGCTTGGCGGCATTTTTGGAGGAAAGGTCGATCTCGTAGGTGACGCCGTCGAGGCCAAATTCGACCGTCTCGTCGGCGGTGGCTTCACCGTCGAAATCGTCGACCAACGTGACGGTCACTTTCTTAGCCATTACCCCGCACCGAACCCTTCCGCTTACGCATTGGTGACTTACGCCTGAGTATCCTTCACCCGCGCACTAATGTGCCACAAAACACGCATATTTCCAACAGCGCATGGATCGCGCCAGTTCGGTTGCCGCGACCTCAGTTACTGTGACGGCGAACAATCGGGAACAAAACTGTCTCTCTAATAGACAACCCCGTCAACGCCATCAACAAGCGATCGATACCCATTCCGGTGCCGGTGGTCGGCGGCATCGCGTACTCCAATGCGGCAAGGAAATCGTCGTCGAGAACCATTGCCTCGTCATCTCCGGCGGCAGCCGCACGAGCCTGTGCCTCGAAGCGTTCCCGTTGGATTACCGGATCGACGAGTTCCGAATATCCCGTGGCGAGCTCGAATCTGCGTATGTAGAGGTCCCACTTCTCGGTCACACCCGGAATGCTGCGGTGAGCGCGGGTCAGCGGCGAGGTCTCGACCGGGAAGTCGCGGACGAACGTAGGGGCCCAGAGCTTCTCGCCGACGGCATGTTCCCAGAGTTCCTCGATCAATTTTCCGTGTCCGTAGCCACGGTCCCGCGGAATCTCGACCTCGAGTCGATCAGCAATACGCCACAAGTACTCCACCGAAGTCTCCGGCGTGATCTCCTCACCCAGAGCCTCGGACAACGAGGGATACATTTCCAATGTATCCCATTGCCCGTCGAGGTCGTAGATAGTGCCATCAGGCAATGGCACCTGACGGGTACCGATCGCCTCGTCGGCGACCTCTTGAATAAGTTCGCGTGTGACTATCGCGGAATCGTTGTAGTCGCCGTACGCCTGATATGTCTCCAACATCGAGAATTCCGGTGAGTGCGTCGAATCAACACCTTCGTTACGAAAGTTCCGATTCAACTCGAAAACCCGGTCAAAACCGCCGACGATGCAGCGCTTCAGGAACAGTTCCGGAGCGATACGCAGGTACAGATCCACATCGAGCGCATTCGAGTGGGTAATGAACGGCCGGGCCGCCGCTCCACCGGCCAGCGTCTGCAACATCGGCGTCTCGACCTCGAGGAAGCCCCGACGTTCCAGCGCCGAGCGAACCGCCCGCACGACCGCCACCCGCTGACGCGCGATGCTGCGCGCCTCCGGACGCACGATGAGATCCACGTAACGCTGACGAACGCGCGCTTCTTCGCTCATCTCCTTGTGAGCAACCGGAAGCGGACGCAGCGCCTTGGCCGCCATCTGCCACGAATCGGCCAGCACCGAGAGTTCACCGCGCTTGGAACTGATCACCTCACCGTGAACGAAGACGATGTCGCCGAGGTCCACGTCGGCCTTCCACGCGTCGAGCGACTCCTGCCCCACCTGGGCCAGGCTGATCATCGCCTGCAGCTGTGTGCCGTCGCCCTCCTGCAGCGTGGCGAAACACAGCTTGCCCGAGTTGCGGGCGAACACGACGCGACCCGAGACACCGACGGTCACCCCGGTCTGGGTGTCGGCGGCCAGGTCGGGATAGGCACTGCGCAGTTCGGCGAGAGTATGGGTTCGCGGGACGGTCACCGGATAGGGTTCGCGGCCCTCAGCCAGCAGCCGCTCCCGCTTGGCCTGACGAATCCGGAACTGTTCGGGAAGGTCGGCCTGGGACTGGGACGCGTCATCGCGGTCGGCTGGGCTCACAAAGTGCCAGCTTAAATGAACACGTGAGCGCACAATTGCACGCCGACAAGCTGACGGCCCTCGACCACGAGCCGCTGGACTGGCGGTTCAAGGGGCTACCCGCATCCTGGTGGGGGCAGACTCCGGCGCAGGTCAGCTCACTGCGCCCGGAGTTCTTCGGCGACGGGCGCTCCGGTCCGACCGGGCCGGTATGCGTGCTGCGGGAATCTGCGCTTGTGCACAACGTCACAACAATGGCGAATTGGTGTGCCGGGGCCGGGGTCGAATTGGCCCCACACGGAAAGACCCATATGTCCCCGCAGCTTTTGGCTCGTCAGTTCCGGGCGGGCGCCTCTGCCGTGACCGCCGCGACCGTCAGCCAGGTCCGGATGTTCCGGGCCTTCGGCGTCGGCGACGTGGTGTTGGCCAATGAGATCGTCGACCCCGCCGGGCTGGCCTGGCTGGCGGCCGAACTCGACGCCGACCCGGATTTCCACGTGGTGTGCTGGGTCGATTCGCTCGCCGGGGTCGAGTTGATGACGGCGGCGCTGGCCGGTGCGCAGCGGCGCCTCGACGTGTGCGTCGAGATCGGGATGGCCGGGGGACGCACCGGGTGCCGTAGTGATGTCGAGACCGACGAGGTAGCCCGCGCCGCAGCGGCCAGTCCGCGGCTCCGACTGGTCGGGGTGGCCGGTTATGAAGCGTCCGCCGGCCAGGATGTGAGCCCGCAGGCCGTCGCCGAGGTGCGCAGCTACCTGCGCCGCATGCGGGCTGCGACGGTGCGACTCGCGGGGTTGTTCGAGACCGGCACTGTGATCGTCACCGCCGGAGGCAGCACCTATCCCGACGTGGTCGTCGAGGAACTGACCGGGGACTGGCCCACCGGGATGTCGGTCCGGACGATCCTGCGCAGCGGGTGCTATCTGACCCACGATCACGGTTTGTATGCCCGGACGTCGCCGCTGGCGTTGCAGCCGGCGATGCAGGTCTGGGCGCAGGTGGTGTCGCGCCCCGAACCGGGCTTGGCGCTGGCGACTATGGGCCGTCGCGACGTGTCCTTCGACGCCGGGCTTCCGGTACCGCTCAGCCTGCCCGGCAGCTCGGTGACCAAGCTCAACGACCAGCACGCCTATCTGCAGTTGGGCGACGGTGATGACGCGCCGGTCGGCACATGGCTGCCGTTCGGCATCTCGCACCCGTGCACGACTTTCGACAAATGGCAGGTGATCCCGGTGCTCGATGACGAGGACCGGGTGAGCGCGCTGGTGCGGACTTTCTTCTGACTACTTGGCCGGCTTGAGCCGACCGCGCTGGCTGTCCCGGTTGCGCTCGAAGACCAACCGGAGTCCGTCGAGGGTGAGGTGACGGTCGTAGTGCTCGACCGTGCGCAGATCCGGCAGCACCAGCGAGGCGGTATAGCCGGTGGCCACCACCGCGACATTGTCCCCGGCGAATCCGTCGACGTCCTCACGGATTCGGTTGACCAGCCCGTCGACCAGCCCGGCGAACCCGAAAACGGCGCCGGCCTGCATGCATTCGACGGTGTTCTTGCCGATCACCGAGCGCGGACGGGTCAACTCGACCCTGCGCAGCGCGGCTGAACGCGCGGCGGCGGCATCCGAGGACACCTGCACGCCTGGCGCGATCGCCCCACCGAGGAACTCCCCCTTCGCCGACACCACGTCGACGCAGATCGACGAACCGAAATCGACGATGATCGCTGCTGTGCCGTATTTGTGGTATGCGGCAAGGCAATTCACGATCCGGTCGGCGCCGACTTCCTTGGGGTTGTCGACCAGCAGCGGGATTCCGGTGCGCACCCCCGGCTCGATCAGCACATGCGGCACCGTCGGCCAGTACTGCTCGAGCATGAGCCGCACCTCGTGCAACACCGAGGGCACGGTCGACAGCCCGGCAGCCCCGGTCAGCCGCTCGGAGTCATCGCCGATCAGTCCGTCGATGGTGAGCGCCAACTCGTCGGCGGTCACCTCGGATTCGGTGCGGATCCGCCACTGCTGCACCACTTTCGCGTGGTCTCCCGAACCGGAGATCAGCCCGACGATGGTGTGGGTGTTGCGGACGTCGATCGCGAGGAGCATCAGCGCGGCGACATCAGTTCGGACGCATCCTCGGGAACGTAGGCCGGATCGTGGCCGTGCTCACCGAGGTCGATCTGCTTGTTGTCGGCGTCCACGAACACGATCCGCGGACGGTAGGCGCGGGCCTCCGCATCCTCCATCACCCCGTAGGCGATGAGGATGACCAGATCGCCCGGGTGAATGAGATGCGCTGCGGCACCGTTGATCCCGATCACACCGGTGCCACGCTCGCCGGTGATGGCGTAGGTGACCAGCCGGGCTCCGTTGTCGATGTCGACGATCGTCACCTGCTCGCCTTCGAGCAGGTCGGCCGCCTCCATCAGATCGGCGTCGATGGTCACCGAACCCACGTAGTGCAGGTCGGCCTGCGTCACCGTGGCGCGGTGGATCTTGGATTTCAGCATGGTGCGTTGCATCAGTTCCTCCAGGGCAGTTCGTGGTTGTCGCCGTCACCGACGCGGGGATGTCCGTCGATACCCGCCGACGCTCCGATGTCGACAGAGATGTTGTCCAGCAGTCGGGTTCGGCCCAGCCTGGCGGCCACCAGCAGCCGGGCCTGGCCTTCGGCAGGCGCCGGCCCCAGCAGCGGGTCGCGCACTTCCAGGTAGTCGACCTCGATGGCGGGCACCTCGTCGAGCACCGCCCGGGCTGCGTCGACGGCCGCAGACGCGCCGCCTGCGGCCGCATACTTGCCTGCCAGCAGCGCGGCCGACAACGCTCCCGCCTGCTCACGCTCATCGGCGTCGAGGTAGCGATTGCGCGACGACATCGCCAGTCCGTCGGATTCACGGACGATGGGCACTCCGACGATTTGTACGTCGACGTTGAGATCGGTGACCATCTGCCGGATCAGCGCCAGCTGCTGGTAGTCCTTCTCGCCGAAGAAGGCCCGGTCGGGGCGGACGATCTGCAACAGTTTGAGCACAACCGTCAACACCCCGGCGAAATGGCCCGGACGCGAGGCGCCCTCAAGTTCACCGCCCACCGCCCCGGGCTCCACGCTGGTCCGCGGGCCGTTCGGGTACATGTCCGAACCCGTTGGGGTGAAAGCGATTTCGACGCCCTCGGCGCGCAGCGCGGCCAGATCCTCGTCGAGGGTCCGCGGGTAGGCATCGAGGTCCTCGCCCGCACCGAACTGCAGCGGGTTGACGAAGATCGACACCACGACGACGGCGCCGGGAACCCGTTTGGCCGCCCGGATCAGGGTCAGGTGGCCCTCGTGCAGCGCACCCATCGTCGGCACCAGGGCGACCCGGCGCCCACTGGCGCGCAGGGCCCTGGTGACGGCTGCGACATCGGCAGGCGCCGAATAGACGTTCAGTTCGCCGGCGACGAACTTGGGAGAGTTGCTTGGGGTCATCCTTGACTCGTTTCAGGGCTGGTTTCCGGGCCTGTTTCGGTGCCTGCTTCCAAGACGGCGAACACGCCCGCAGGCGCGTGCGCACGCTGGGCAGTACGCAGTGAGTCGGCCCGGTATGCCCGGGCCAGTTCAGGATCCAGTGCGCCGAGGGACTCCAGGTGTGCGGCGACCGCGGCAGCGTCACCACGCGCCACGGGACCGGTCAGCGCGGACTGACCGCGTTGCAGCGCATTGTCGAGCGCGGCCCGGGCCAGCGGGCCCACCACGCGTTCGGGCAGACCGCCCGGCGCATCGTCGACGAGTTCCTGGCCGAGTAGTTCCTGGCCGCGCAGCGAGGCACGAAGCGTGTCGACCGCGTCGAGCAGCAGGGTGACCAAGTGGTTGCTGGCATGGGCGAGCGCCGCGTGATACTGCGTCCTGGCGTACTCGGGCACACGGAACGGCTCACCGCCGATCTCCAGCACCAGCGACTGACCGATCGCATAACCGACCTCATCGGCCGCGGTGACACCGAAACACGTGTCGGGCAGGCGCGAGATGTCCTCATCCGAGCCGGTGAACGTCATCGCCGGATGGATGGCGAGCGGAATGCACCCCTGCTCGGTCAGCGGCGCCAGCACCGCCACCCCGTTGGCGCCCGAGGTGTGCACCACGATGGTGCCCGGCCGCACCGAGCCGGTGGCTGCCAGACCCGACACCAGAGACGCCAGCTCCGCGTCGGGGACCGTCAGCAGCAACAGTTCAGCCTGCTGCGCGACCTCGGCGACGGGAAGGATGGCGGTCTCGGGCAGCCGACGCTGTGCCCGCAACCTCGATGCGTCGGATATGGCGCTGCACGCCACCACGACGTGGTCGACCCGCTCCAGCGCAAAGCCGAGCGCGGTACCCACCCGACCAGCGGAAATGATACCGACGCTGAGCCTGGCCGGACGCAATCCCTCAGGCGGGGACCACCCGTTCGCAGGGGGCTGCTGCATCGCAGACGACCTCACAGAATGAAATGTTTTACGTTCCAGTCCCGCGTTGCGGGTACCGGACGGTCGTCACGAGACTAGCTCACTCCTCGCGCCGCCTGCGACGCCCGCCTTCCGAGCGACCTGCCTGGAACCGGGCCAGCAGCTCGTTCACGGACTGTCCGTCGGCGTGATGCCCGTTCTGTGGCTCAGGCTCGGCGTCGCTGCGGTGCCGTGACGCCCGGCGCGGTGGCTCGGGCGGCTGCGAGGACTCGGTGGCCAACGCCGGCGTCGGCTGGGCCGGCGTGGGACGGCCCGGGTCGGCCGCGGCCGAGTGCCTGCCACGAGGCGGCTCGGGCGCCGGACCGGGCGACATCGCGGGCGCAGGAGTCGACGCCGGTGTGGGTGCCGGTGCGGGTTCAGGGACCGGCGTGGGTTCGGGAGCCGGGGCGGCACCCGGTTCAGGGGCGCGCCGCCTGCCGACGTACTCAGTTGTCGCGCCGTTCTGGGCCACCGGCGCGGACCAGTTGCTGCCCGGGGCTCCCGCGGGGATCCATTGCCCCTCGGCGGGGGCCGGTTGCCAGCCCGCTGCCGCCGGTTCGGCAACCGGCGCCGGCGCGCTGGGAGGCTCGGGCTCCGGCGCTTCGATGGTGGGCGACGGCTGCATCGGTGGCATGGTCGGCGGAGGCGGAGGCGGCGCCCAGGTGGAGGCAGGCTCGGGCTGGCGGTGAGCGGCCGGTTGCTCGGGCCGCACCTGAGGCTGAGGCTCTGGTTCCGGCCGGGGCTCCGGCCGCAGTGGCGGTGGCGGTGGCGGTTCGGGCCGGGGCTCGGGGCGCGGCTGCGGCTTGGGCTCCTGCTGGCGCGGGGTCTCCTGGCGAGACGATTCGGCCTGGCGACGGCGACGGCGCGGCTGTTCCCCGGCGGGTACCGGCCGCGACGGCAGCCGATGGGCACCGCCCGCGGCCGCCCAGTCGTTCTCCGGCGGATGCGGTTCGGCCGGGACGTCGATGATCGGGCTTTCCTCGGTCCGCGTCATGCGGATGTCGGTGTCGGTCACCTCGACCGGCGGCACGTCCAGGCGGCTCGCGGTGACCCGGCCCGCGGTACGCGGTGCGCTCTTGTCGGTCTCGAGGGCCGGGCGGTGCACCAGGTCCGTGTCGAACAGGATCTCCAGATTCGCCCGCAGGGCGGCCAGCTCGGAACGCAGCGCCGCCACCTCGTCTGCGGCTTGGGCGCGCAGCTCGGAGGCCAGCTCGCGGCGCAGTTGGGTTTCGACGGTCAGCTCGTACTCCCGCCGCGCCGAGATCTCGCGATCCAGCTGCAGGTCGTAGACGAACTTCAGGTCCCGCGCCTTGGCCTGGTCCAGGTCACTCTGGCGCCGGTAGATGACGGAGACGAAGGCCGCCACGACGGCGGCCCACAGGGCCAGGATGACTGCGAGTTTCAGCAACTCGACACGATCGGTGAACACCAATGCGGAACTGGCCAAAATGGCGAGCACCAGCAATACCGTTAAGAGCAGCCAGCCTGGCCTTCGGCCGCCGCGCCGTGGCCGACCACCGCGGGGCAGAACGGTCATGCGCCGACTGTACCTGTCGCAGGCCATCCAGCCTGGTGACCGCTACGGCGATTCGGCCAAAGGCCCGCCGGAAATCGTTCACTCGGTCGCGGTATCACCGTTGTCCGGCGGTTCCTCGGGCGACTTGCAGCAATGCTGCAACCAGACCGCGGCGACGACCAACGCCAGGGCACTGACGGCCGCCACCGCTGCGCCGGGGGTGTCCTCACCGGCGACCCGCAGTTCGCCGCGCCGCGGCAACAGGTAGACCAGCACCCCGATCCACCAGCCCGCGACGATGGCACCAACCCAGGCCGAGGCCTTGGCGATCACGACCGACCTGGCCACCGCGAGCGGGTGCAGCCGCCCCGCGCCCACCCCGATTTCCCCGTCGTTGATCTTGGCCCGCACGTAGAACGCCCAGCCCGCCTCGATGATCGCCACGGCGAGCAGCGAGAGCCCGGTCCAGATCGTCAGCGGCGGGAACCACCGGTAGAGCACGCCCACCAGCAGGTAGCCGACGATGGCTACCACGAGTACCCCGCCGGCCAGGTCACGCTTGCGGGTCGGGCCCATCAGTCGCCCGCCGGTTCTGCGCGGAAATCCAGCGCCAGATCGGTGGGCCTGACCCCGGCCCGTTCGGCCGGGTCGATCTCCTCGAGCAGATGCGCCACCCGCCGTGTCCGGCCGACGACCGTCAGGGTGGCGTCCGGGTCCACCGCCAGCCACGGGATGAGAACGAAAGCGCGCAGGTGGGCCAGCGGATGCGGCAGCGTCAGAACTTCGTCGCGGGAAATCACCTCCACGTCACCGTCGTGGCAGGTGACCAGGTCGACGTCGAGGGTGCGCGGGCCCCACTTCTGCTCCCGGACCCGATCGGCTTCCTGCTCGAGCTGCTGGCCGCGGCGCAGCCAGCCGTGGCAATCCAGGCCCGGATCGTCGGCGAGCAGTACCGCGTTCAGGAACGGACTCTGCTCGACTCCACCCCAGGCGTCGGTCTCGAACACCGGCGACACCGCGCGAACGGCGGTTCCGAGACCGTCGACCACCGACTGCAACCGGGCCAGCCGGTCGCCGATGTTCGACCCGATCGAGAGCACCGTGGAAGTCACTGGCTGTTCCCTCTTCTGGACCTCCGCGCCACCACCGCGACATCGTCGAACGTCAGCGGAATGGGTGCGCTGGGTTTGTGCACGACCACCTCGACCGCATGCAGGCGCTCGTCGGCCATGATGACGTCGGCGATCTCGGCCGATACGGTCTCGATCAAGTTGCGCGGCGGGCCCGCCATGATGTCGGCGGCCTGCTGGGCCAGCGCCCCGTAGTCAAGGGTGTCGGCGAGATCGTCGGTGGCTGCGGCCCGGCGCAGGTCGACCCAGGCGGTGATGTCGACGACGAACTCCTGGCCGTCGCGGCGTTCGTGCTCGAACACACCGTGATTGCCGCGAACTCGTAGGCCGCGCAATTCAATTCGATCAGCCAACGCGACCTCCAGATTCCCAGGCTTCCAGTACGGCGAGCGCGTCGACGGAGGCCACCACGTCATGCACCCGGACCCCCCACGCCCCGTGCACCGCTGCCAGCACCGAGATCGCCGCGGTGGCGGTCTCCCGGCCGTCCGGCGGACGCGGCGCTCCATCCGGGCCGGCCAGCAATGTACCCAGGAAGCGCTTGCGTGATGCGCCGACGAGCACTGGGATGCCGGTGGAGACGAATTCGGGCAGGGCGTGGAGCAAGGCCCAATTGTGCTGCGCGGTCTTGGCGAACCCCAGTCCCGGGTCGATGATCAGCCGGTCGGGGGCGACACCCGCGGCCACTGCGGCGTCGACCGAGGCCAGCAGTTCGGCCCGAACCTCGGCGACCACGTCGCCGTAGCTCGGCGCCTGATGCGGATGGTCGGCGGCGACCGAACGCCAGTGCATGAGGATCCACGGCACGTTCGCCTCGGCGAGCAGGGGCGCCATGTTCGGGTCGGCCAGGCCGCCGGAGACGTCGTTGACGATCTGCGCGCCGTTCTCCAGCGCCACCTTCGCCACGTCGGCGTGCATGGTGTCGATGCTGACGGTAATCCCTTGGGCGGCAAGCGCTTCGATCACCGGGGCAACGCGCGCCGCCTCCACCGAGGGATCGACCCGCACCGCACCGGGCCGGGTCGATTCCCCACCCACGTCGATGATCGCCGCCCCGGCAGCGGCAAGAGCCAGCCCGTGTTCGACGGCGCGGTCGCGGTCGATGAACTTGCCGCCATCGGAGAAGGAATCGTCGGTGACGTTCACAACTCCCATGACCTGCACAGGGGTGGGGTTCACTTCCGAAGGATAAGTTCCAGCGCCTCGGCCCGGGATGCCTTGTCGGTCTTGAACTGTCCCCGCACTGCCGAGGTGGTGGTGACGGCGCCCGGTTTGCGGACCCCGCGCATCGCCATGCAGAGGTGCTCGGCCTCGATCACCACGATGGCGCCGCGCGGGTCCAGCTTGCGCATCAGCGCATCGGCGATCTGCGCGGTCAGGCGTTCCTGCACCTGCGGGCGCTTGGAGTACAGGTCGACCAGGCGGGCGATCTTCGACAGCCCGGTCACCCGGCCGTCCACCCCGGGGATGTACCCGACGTGGGCCACCCCGTGGAACGACACCAGGTGGTGCTCGCAGGTCGAGTACAGCGGGATCTCCTTGACCAGCACGAGCTCATCGTGTTCTTCGTCGAAGGTGGTGTTGAGCACCGCGTCCGGGTCGGTGTACAGACCGGCCATCAGCTCCTTGTACGCACGCGCCACGCGGGCCGGGGTGTCGAGCAGACCCTGACGATCGGGGTCCTCACCGATGGCGATCAGCAGCTCACGCACCGCCGCCTCGGCCCGCGGCTGGTCGAACACCCGCGTGGCCGTATCGGCGTTGTTGTGATGCTCACGCAGCGACTGCGACATGAAGCCTCCGTTCTTCCGATCAGCCGTGGGCCGGTGGGTTGGACCGGTCCGAACGGTCGGTCCGCTCAGGGGCACGGTCCTGACCCGCTTCCTCGTTGGGTGCGGGCTGGCCGGGATGAGGATACGGCTGATACGGGTACGGCTGGGGCTGCTGCCATCCCGACGGATGCGGCGGCGGGTACCAGTAACCCTGCGGCTGCTGTTGCGGCTGCGGCGGCTGGTATCCGGGCTGCGACGGCGCGGGCGGCCAACCCGGGGCGTGCCAGCCGGCAGGGGCGCCGTAATCGGGCTGGGTGGAACCGTTCTGGTTCGACCCGTTCGGCGGTGCACCGTTGGCGCCGGAACCGTTGGTCTCCTTGGCGCGCTCGGCTTCGCGGGTGGCGGCGGCGATGGCGGCCTTGAACGCCGGCTCGGGCACCGGCGGCGGCCACGGCTCGCCGCGCTCGATCGCGATCTCGCCCGGGGTCTTGATCGGCGGTTTGTCCGAGGGGACCCGGCCACCGAAGTCGTCGAACATGGTCAGCCGGGGACGCTTCTTCACGTCGCCGAAGATGGCCTCCAGCTCGGCGCGGTGCAGCGTCTCCTTCTCCAGGAGCTCGCCGGCCAACGTGTCGAGCACGTCGCGGTATTCGGTGAGGATCTCCCACGCCTCGGTGTGGGCGGCCTCGATGAGCTTGCGAACCTCGTCATCGATGTCGCGGGCCACCTCGTGGCCGAAGTCGGCCTGGGTGCCCATGGTGCGGCCGAGGAACGGATCCCCGTGCTCGCTGCCGTAGCGGACGGCACCCAGCTTGGAGCTCATGCCGTACTCGGTGACCATGGCGCGGGCGATCTTGGTGGCCTGTTCGATATCGGACACCGCGCCCGTGGTGGGCTCGCGGAAGACCAGTTCCTCGGCGGCGCGGCCGCCCATGGCGAACACCAGCCGGGCGATCATCTCGGAGCGGGTCATCAGACCCTTGTCGTCCTCGGGTACCGCGACGGCATGCCCGCCGGTGCGTCCGCGGGCCAGGATGGTCACCTTGTAGATCGGCTCGATGTCGGGCATCGCCCACGCGGCCAGGGTGTGTCCGCCCTCGTGGTAGGCGGTGATCTTCTTTTCCTGCTCGCTGATGATGCGGCCCTTGCGGCGCGGGCCGCCGACCACGCGGTCCACGGCTTCTTCCAGCGCAGCACCGGTGATGAGGGTGCCGTTCTCCCGGGCGGTGAGCAGCGCGGCCTCGTTGATGACGTTGGCCAGGTCGGCGCCGGACATGCCGACGGTCCGCTTGGCCAGCCCGTCCAGGTCGGCGTCGGGGGCGATCGGCTTGCCGGCCGAGTGCACCTTGAGCACCGCGCGGCGCCCGGCCAGATCCGGGTTGGACACCGGGATCTGGCGGTCGAAGCGGCCGGGCCGCAGCAGGGCCGGGTCGAGGATGTCGGGCCGGTTGGTGGCCGCGATCAGGATGACACCCTGGCGGTCGCCGAAGCCGTCCATCTCGACCAGCAACTGGTTCAGCGTCTGCTCGCGCTCGTCGTGGCCGCCGCCCATGCCGGCGCCACGCTGGCGGCCGACGGCGTCGATCTCGTCGACGAAGATGATGCACGGACTGTTGGCCTTGGCCTGTTCGAACATGTCGCGCACACGCGAGGCGCCGACACCGACGAACATCTCGACGAAGTCCGAACCGGAGATGGTGAAGAACGGAACGCCGGCCTCACCGGCGACGGCGCGGGCCAGCAGGGTCTTGCCGGTTCCGGGCGGGCCGTAGAGCAGCACGCCCTTGGGAATCTTGGCGCCCAGCGCCTGGTAGCGCGACGGGTTCTGCAGGAAGTCCTTGATCTCGTACAGCTCTTCGACGGCCTCGTCGACGCCGGCCACATCGGCGAACGTGGTCTTGGGCATGTCCTTGCCCAGCTGCTTGGCCTTCGATTTGCCGAAGCCGAAGCCCATCCGGCCGCCGCCCTGCATGCGGGAGAACATCACGAACAGCGCCACCAGCAACAGCAACGGCAGCATGTAGATCAGCATCGAACCGAGGAAGCTGCCCTGGTTGACGGTGGTACCGAACTTGACGTGCTTGGCATCGAGCTGGTCGACGAGCTTCACCGCATAGCCGGTCGGGTACTTCGTGATGACCTTGTCGCTGTTCTCGGTCTCTTCTTTGCCGCTCTTCAGGTCGAGACGCAGCTGCTGCTCACGGTCGTCGATCTGGGCGTTCTTGACGTTGTCGGCACCGATCTGGGCCACCGCCACCGAGGTGTCGACGGGCTTGTAGCCGCGGGTGTCGTCGCTGAAATAGAAAAACGACCAGCCCAGCAACAGCACGACCGCGATCACGGTCAGCGTACGGATCACATTTTTGCGGTTCATCGATCACTCGGCCGAGTTCGGCCCGGTCCTTCCAACGTGCGCAGTTGAGACATTCAAGGCTACCGCTAGACCAACGTCCGGCAGTTCCCGACGGTATCTAGCCGACGGCGAAGGCCTGTGCTTGGGTGAGATCGTGCTCACTTTTACCGAATTGCTCCTCGCGTGCGCGTAACCCAACGGTTGGTCGACACCAATGGCGTCACGCTGAAGGTGATCGAGGCGGGTGAACGCGGAAATCCGGTGGTGGTGCTGACCCACGGGTTCCCTGAGCTGGCCTATTCGTGGCGGCATCAGATCCCGGTGCTCGCAGCGGCCGGCTATCACGTATTAGCCCCCGACCAGCGGGGTTACGGGGGCTCGTCCCGTCCCGACGGTATCGACGCCTACAACATCGTGGAGCTGACCGCCGACATCGCGGGGCTGCTCGACGACGTCGACGCAGAGCGGGCGATCCTCATCGGCCACGACTGGGGCTCGCCCGTCGCCACCAACTTTCCGTTGTTCTTCCCCGACCGGGTGGCCGCGGTGGCCGCGCTGAGCGTGCCCCCGGTGCCGCGGGCATCCGGGCCGCCGACCCAGATCTGGCGCCGAATGGCCGGCGACAACTTCTTCTACATCCTGTACTTCCAGGAACCCGGTGTCGCCGATGCCGCCCTCGGCGCCGACGTGCGTGAGTCGATGCGCCGGATGATGACGATGGAAGGCGTCAGCGCGCCACCGGAGCAACTGACGGGACGCCCGCTGCCGCCCCTTCCGGAGTGGATCAGCCCCGACGAGTTCGAGCATTACGTCGAGGCGTTCAGCGAGACCGGGTTCACCGGGCCACTGAACTGGTACCGCAACTTCGACCGGAACTGGGAGCTCACCGATCCTGTCTCGGGAGTTACCGCGTGCCAGACCATCACGGCGCCAACCCTTTTCGTGGCCGGCACCGCCGATCCGGTGCTGAGCTTCACCCCGCGCGACCGGGTAGGTGACGTGGTGACTGGTGACTATCGCGAAGTGTTGATCGACGGCGCCGGCCACTGGCTGCAGCAGGAACGCCCCGACGAGGTCAACAAGGTGCTGTTGGAGTTCCTGGAAGGGCTGCGATGAGCGCTCGCGCGAAGAGCCAACACGGTGCGGTGAGTCCACTTCGTTTCGGCGTCTTCATCACGCCGTTCCACCCGGTCGGCCAATCACCCACCACTGCATTGCAATACGACATGGACCGGGTCGAGGCGCTGGACCGGCTGGGCTACGACGAGGCCTGGTTCGGCGAACACCATTCCGGCGGTTACGAACTCATCGCCTGCCCCGAGGTGTTCATCGCCGCGGTGGCCGAGCGGACCAAACACATCCGGCTGGGCACGGGCGTGGTATCGCTGCCCTATCACCACCCGCTCATGGTGGCCGACCGGTGGGTGTTGCTCGACCACCTCACCCGCGGGCGTGTGATGTTCGGAACCGGGCCGGGCGCACTGCCGTCGGACGCCTACATGATGGGCATCGATCCGGTGGATCAGCGGCCGATGATGCAGGAATCGCTCGAAGCCATCCTGGCGTTGTTCCGCGCCGCCCCCGACGAGCGGATCAGCCGCAAAACCGACTGGTTCACCCTGCAGGACGCCGCGCTGCACATCCGGCCCTACAGCTGGCCGTATCCCGAGATATCCACGGCAGCAATGGTTTCCCCGTCCGGACCGCGACTGGCCGGGGCACTGGGTACGTCGCTGCTGTCCCTGTCGATGTCAGTACCGGGCGGCTACGCGGCCATCGAGACCACCTGGGACACCGTGTGCGACCAGGCCGCGAAATCCGACCGGCCCGAGCCGGACCGGCAGAACTGGCGGGTGCTGGGCGTCATCCATCTCGCCGACACCCGGGAGCAGGCCATCGAGGACTGCACCTACGGACTGCAGGATTTCGCCAACTACTTCGGCGCCGCCGGATTCGTACCGCTGTCGGAGCGAACAGAGGACACCGGCTCCGCATACGAGTTCGTGGAAAACTATGCGTCCAAGGGCAATTGCTGTATCGGCACCACGGCCGATGCCATCGCCTACATCCAGGATCTGCTGGATCGCTCCGGTGGTTTCGGCACCTTCCTGCTCCTGGGTCACGACTGGGCACCACCGGCAGCCACCTTCCACTCCTACGAACTGTTCGCCCGTGAAGTGATCCCGCACTTCAAAGGTCAACTGACGGCGGCACGGGCGTCTCACGACTGGGCCAAGGGCATGCGGGACCAGTTGTTCGGCCGCGCCGGGCAGGCCATCGTCAACGCCATCACCGAAGCCACCACGGAAGCCACAGCCGAAGGGAAGAGCTGATGCGCGCGGCCGTTCTGCGCGATGGGCGCATGGTCGTCCGGGATGACGTACCCGAACCGGTACCAGGCCCCGGCCAGGTGCTCGTCGAGGTCAAGGCCTGCGGAATCTGTGGATCCGACCTGCATTTCGCCACCCACGGCGCCGACATGCTGGCCGCGGGAGCCGACCTCGAGGGCGTACCCGACATGGACATCGACCTTGCCGGTGATGTCTACATGGGCCACGAGTTCAGCGCTGAGATCCTCGACCCCGGGCCGGGGACCGAAGCCCCCGCCGCCGGAACCCTGGTGACCTCGGTGCCGGTGCTGATCTCTGCGGACGGCATCGCGCCGATTGTCTACAGCAACAACACCGTCGGCGGCTACGCCGAGAAGATGCTGCTGTCGGCGCCACTGCTGCTGCCGGTTCCCAACGGACTGAGCGCCGCCCACGCCGCCCTCACCGAACCGATGGCCGTCGGCCTGCACGCGGTCAACGCGTCGCGCATCGAACCCGGTGAGGCCGCACTCGTCGTCGGATGCGGTCCCGTCGGCATCGCCATCATCGCCGCACTGAAACTACGCGGCGTGGAAACCATTGTCGCGTCGGACTTCTCCCCCACCAGGCGCGCACTCGCCGCCACCATGGGCGCCCACACCACCCTGGATCCGGCCGTGGACTCGCCGTTCCATCAGTGCCGGCCCGCGGTGGTGTTCGAGGCGGTCGGCGCTCCCGGCATCATCGACGATGTGTTGCGCCTGGCTCCGGCGGGCGCCCGCCTGGTGGTGGCCGGGGTCTGCATGCAGCCCGACACTGTGCATCCGTTCTACGCGATCACCAAACAGATCAGCATCCAGTTCGTCTTCGGCTATGACCCGGGCGAATTCGCGGCCTCGCTGCGCGCCATCGCCGAGGGTGAGATCGACGTGGCGCCGATGATCACCGGCACGGTGGACCTCGACGGGGTGCGCGCCGCGTTCGACGAGCTCGCCTCCCCGGACCGGCACTGCAAAGTCCTTGTGACCCCTTGACGGCCCGGTAGGGTTCGGTCATGCCGATCGCTGGAAATGCGAAGTTGTGGGCCCTCAGTGTTGCCGCGGCGGGCTTGGTCGCGGTCAGTGCCACCGCGTGCGATACGACCGCAGGCCCTGCCGCCGGGGCCCATGACGGAGCCCGGCAGGTTACCGTCGTAGGGTCCGGCCAGGTGCAGGGCGTACCGGACACCCTGACCGCCGATGTGGCGATGGAGTTCACCGCCCCTGACGTCTCGGGCGCGCTCAACCAGTCGAGCCAACGGCAGCAGGCCGTGATCGACGCGCTGGTCGGATCGGGCGTCGACCGCAAGGACATCAGCACCACCCAGGTCAGCGTGCAGCCGCAGTTCACCGACAACACGATCACGGGTTACCGGGCCAGCAACGCGATCAAGGTCAAGATCCGCGACACCGCCAAGGCCTCGCAGACCCTGGCGCTGATCGCGAGCACGGGGGGCGACGCCACCCGCATCAACTCGGTGGACTACTCGATCGAGGACGACTCGGATCTGGTGCGCGACGCCCGCGCCCGGGCGTTCGACGACGCCAAGAACCGCGCCGACCAGTACGCCGGGTTGTCCGGACTGCACCTCGGCAAGGTGATCTCGATTTCCGAGCAGCCCGGCGGCTCGACGCCGCCCCCGCCCACTCCGATGCCGCGCGCGGCGATGCAGGCCGTTCCGCTGGAACCCGGTCAGCAGACCGTCGACTTCTCGGTGACGGTGATCTGGGAGCTGACCTAGGCCACCGACCGGTCAGCGGCCGCCGCGCGGAGTGCCGCGACCCGGCGCACGCGACCGTGGGCCATCTCCCAGCGCAACGCGTCGGAGATCGCCTTCGATGGGCCCGACAAGTCCCACTGGTCACAGATTCCCGCGGCGACGCCGATGTGCCCGCCTAGTAGCGACTTTTCAGCGACAATCGCCACAACAGGAACGTCGGCCTCGTCAATCTCATTGCCACCGAACAGTTTTGCCACTGGGACATCTGCGGCCACGCCTGCCCCATCAGTCCATTGCCCGGCTGCGAGCGACACTGTCGCTATTAGTCGGACAAGCCGAAAACTGTTACCGAAGAAGCGAATAGAGACCGGAGGTGCAAAAGTACAGATTGTCCTTGAGGTCAGAGTGATCAGCGGTATTCAGGGGGCGATTGTCGCTGAAAAGTCGCTACTAGGCGGGCAGGTCGACATCCTTTTCCCCGCGCCGACGCGCCGACAATTCCGCGGCCGCGCGGTCAACTTCGAGGGCTTAACCTGCCGGCGCGATGTCGACCGGAATGCCGTTGAGCACCGCGGTGCCTGACAACGGATCCAGATGGGTGCCGTCGTTGAGCTGATTGACGTTCGCCCCGGGATTGCCGGCCGCCAGGCGCTGCCCCGTGCCGTCGCGGTCGTGACCCCAGCCGTGCGGTAGCGAGACGACGCCGCGCCGCATGCCGTCGTCCACCTCGACCGGAGCCAGCAGCTCACCGCCGGGCCCCTTGATCACGGCGATGTCGGTGAGGCCCAGATCGGCCGCGTCGTCGGGGTGAATCTGCAGGGTGCACCGGTTGGAACCACCCGACAGTGCCGGCAGATTGTGCATCCAGCTGTTGTTGGACCGCAGGTGCCGCCGGCCGATCAGCAGGAAGCCGCCGGCCGAGCGGTCCAGCGCATCGCGCAGCCGCGCCACGTCGGCGACGATCGGCTCCGGCGCGAGTTCGATTCGCCCGCTTGGGGTTCGCAGGATCTCGGGGATCCGCGGCTGTAGCGGCCCGAGGTCGATGCCGTGCGGATTGGCCTTCAGCCGCTGAATGGTGAGCCCGTCCGGCCTGGCACCGAATGCGTCGCCGTAGGGACCGATCCGCAGCATCATGTCCAGCCGTCGTTCATAACCGGGCCCGTCGTACAGCATCGCGGTGAGCTCGTCGACGTTGCGGCCCGCCACCGGTGAATCCGGGTTGGCGGTTTCTTTCGCCAGCGTCGTCGCGATCACCTGGGCGTCCACCAGTGCGGGATCACCGTCGTAGGAGACGCCGTAGAGGACGAGCGCGAGTCGCGACAGGATCTCGGGCTCGTCCGGCCTGCCGTCGAGCGGCAGCGCGGGCGACGAGTACCGCACGTTGTTGCGTACCGCGAGGTTGTTCAGGGCGACATCGAAGTGGGCACTGCGAGACGGCGGCGGTGGCGGCAGGATGACGTCGGCATGGCGGGTGGTCTCGTTGAGGTACGGGTCTACAGAAAGCATGAATTCGACGCGCTCCAGCGCCTTGTCCAGCCGATCGCCGTCGGGCGCGGACAGCACCGGGTTGCCGGCAATGGTGATCATCGCCTTGATCTGGCCCTCACCCGCGGTGTCGATCTCCTCGGCGAGCGCGGCCGCGGGCAGCTCGGAGAGCACCTCGGGATAACCCGAGACCCGGCTGGCCCACCTGCCCGTGGTGAATCCGCGGCCCGGTCTCGGTGGCCGCGGGGCAGGCGCTGCCGCCCCGAGAGCGAACATCGCGCCACCGGGACGGTCGAGGTTTCCGGTCAGGACATTGATGACGTCGACGAGCCAGCTGCCGATGGTCCCGAACTCGACGGTCGACGTCCCCATCCGGCCGTAGAACGCTGCAGTCGGTGCCGCTGCGAGTTCGCTGGCCAGTTGCCGGATCTCGGCCGCGGCCACCCCGCAGGCTGCCTCGACGGCCTCGGGTGAGAACTCGTCGGCCAGCGTGCGGACCTCCTCGACACCGGTGACGTGCTCGGCCAGGGCACCCAGGTCGACCAGGTCCTCCTCGAACAGCACGTGCACGATCGCGAACAACAGCGCCGCATCGGTGCCCGGCCGCGGCGCGAGGTGCCGGTCGGCGAGTTTGGCCGTCTGGGTACGCGCCGGGTCGATGACGACGAGCCTGCCGCCGCGCTTGCGCAACGACCGCAACTTGCCGGGGAAATCGGCGGCGGTGGCCAGGCTGCCGTTGGACACCATCGGATTGGCGCCGATGATCACCAGATAGTCGGTCCGGTCGAGGTCGGGAACGGTGAACGCGACAGGGCTGCCGAACATCAGGCCCAACGCGACGTGCTTGGGCATCTGATCGAGGGTGCTGGCGCTGAACACCTGGCGGGTGCCCAGGCCCTTGATGATCAGGGGAGCATACAGGCTGCCCGCGATGGTGTGGGCGTTCGGATTGCCGAGATACACGCCGACCGACGCGCCACCATGCTCGGCGATCACCGCACCGAGACGCTCGGCGACGACGGCGTATGCCTCGTCCCAGGTGGCCTCGGTCAGCTCGCCGTCGCGCCGGATCAGGGGCTGCGTCAGCCGGTCCGGGTCGTTGTCGAGTTCGCCGAAACTGGCGCCCTTGGGGCAGATGAACCCCGCGCTGAACACATCGTCGCGGTCACCGCGCGCGCCGGTCACCCGGCCGTCCGAGATCGTGAGCGTGAGGCCACAGGTGGCCTCGCAGAAGGGGCAGATCCGCAGGGCTGTGCTCATGCCCCGAATTCTGCGCCGCAGCCCGGCCTTTTGTAAGCCTCCGGCTTAGTGGCCATTTGTAAGCCTCCGGCTTAGTGGCCATTTGTAAGCCTCCGGCTTAGTGGCCATTTGTAAGCCTCCGGCTTAGTGCGTTTCGTACACCTTCGGTTCGAGGGTGCCGATGTAGGGCAGGTCGCGGTAGCGCTCGGCGAAGTCCAGACCGTAGCCGACGACGAACTCGTTGGGGATGTCGAAGCCCACGTAGGCGACGTCGAGTTCGGTCTTGACGGCCTCGGGCTTGCGCAGCAGCGTGCACACCCGCAGCGAGCGCGGGTGACGGGTGGCGAGGTTGCGCAGCAACCAGGACAGGGTGAGCCCCGAGTCGATGATGTCCTCGACGATCAGCACGTCGCGGTCGTTGATGTCGCGATCGAGATCTTTGAGGATCCGCACCACACCCGAGGACGACGTGGACGAACCGTAGGAGCTGACCGCCATGAACTCCAACTGCGTGGGCAGCGGGATGGTCCGGGCCAGATCGGTGACGAACATGACCGCGCCCTTGAGCACGGTGACCAGAAGCAGGTCGTCGTTACCCAGATCGTCTCGGTACTGCTCGGCGATCATCTCGGCGAGTTCGACGGTGCGCGTCCGGATCTGCTCCTCGGACAACAGCACCGATTTGATGTCTCCCGCATACAGCTCGGCAGAGTCGACAGCCACACCGAACAGCGTGCCATGTGGAGGGGCCGCTTTCCAACGTGGATCGCTAGACGGGTTCGGTGTGCATCTTGAGCACGCCGCCACGCCGCGCCGCGAACAACCGCTGTTTGCGCAGCCCGGACCCGACGGCCACGCCGCCCTGCCCGCGCCACGCCGTCACCAGCCTGTCCACCGCCCTGATCTGGGTGTCGGTCAGATCACACGCGCCGCCGTCCAGCAACCAGGCCCGGATCACCCGGCGGCGCAGCGCGTCGGGCACCCCCGACAACCGGGCCACGTCCAGACCGCCGGCCTCCGTGCGCACCGCCGCGAGGCTGTCGATGGCCAGTCCGTCGAGCGTCTCGGTGTCCTCACGCAGCGCGGTGGCGGTGCGGGCCAGCGCCTCGGCCACCCCGCCGCCCAGCACGTCCTCCAGCAGCGGCAGCACCTCATGCCGCAGCCGCACCCGGGTGAACCGGCGCTCGTCGTTGTGCGGGTCCTGCCACGGAGTGAGTTCGAGCTCGTCGCAGGCAGCGCGCGTCGTCTCCCGCCGCACTCCCAGCAGCGGCCGGTGCCAGGGCGGGTCGTGCGGCCGCATCCCGGCAATCGAACGTGGGCCCGATCCGCGGCCCAGCCCCAGCAGCACCGTCTCGGCCTGATCGTCGAGGGTGTGGCCGAGCAGCACCGGTGCACCGGCACGAGCCGTGGCCAGAGCCGTGTAGCGGGCGTCGCGGGCCGCCGCCTCCGGGCCGCCGGAGCTGCCGACCTCCACCGGAATAACTTGTGCTGCAATACATCCCAGCTCCAGCGCCTGTCGGCGAGCGGTGTCGGCCACGGAATCCGAACCGGGTTGCAACCCGTGGTCGATGATGAGTGCGGTGGTGGGGCGCAGCCTCGCCGCCACCGCGGTCAGCGCAAGTGAATCCGCGCCGCCCGACAGGGCCACACACCACTTCTGGCCGTCGATACGCTCGCCGGCCGCCACCACCGCTTGCCGCAGGGCGGCTACAGCACCCGATCGATCCATCGTTGCGGTTCGTCGATCTCGTCAGGCAGCGGCAGCGTGTCAGGGCTCGACCAGATGGTGTTGAACCGCGTCATCCCGACCGTCGTGACCACGTGGTCGACGAACGCCTTACCCCGGGTGTACTGACTGATCTTGGCGTCGAAGCCCAACAGTGCGCGCACGATCCGCTGCAGCGGCGGTTGTTTGCGCTGGCGACGTTCGTCGAAACGACGCCGGATGGTCGACACCGAGGGCACCACGGCCGGACCGACGGCATCCATCACGTGGTCGGCGTGCCCTTCCAGCAGCGTGCCCAGCACCAAAAGCTGATCGAGTGCGCGGCGTTGCGGCTCTGCCTGCACCGCGCGCATCAGGCCGAGCACGCCGGCCGAGTTCGGGTCAGGGGTAGATCCGTTGCGCTGCTTTCGGACGTAATCGGCGAGCCTGCCGACCATCTCGGTGACATCCTCACCGGCGTCCTGGGTCAGTACCGCCAGGGCCTGCGACATATGGTCGGTCAGCCAGGGATTGGCCCGGAACTGCACCCGGTGGGTGACCTCGTGCAGGCACACCCACAAGCGGAAATCGGCTGGGGCCACCCGCAACTGGCGTTCGACCGCGATCACGTTGGGATACACGAGCAGCAGCTCGCCACCGTCGGGACCGAACGGATCGTACTGGCCGAGGATGCCGGCGGAGATGAATGCCAGCACCGCGCCGGTCTGCGCCCCCGTCACCCGTCCGGTGATGAAACCTGGTTTGTGCGTTTCGCTTTCGTCACCGGGTTGGACTCCGGTGGTCATCACCCGCATCGAGCGGGTAGCCGCCCGGATCCAGTCGGGACGGTCCACCACACGGGCCTCGGGCACTTCGGCACCCTCGATCAGTCCCGTCACCTCGCGCACCGGCAGCTCGGCGGCCTTCGAGCTCTCCGAGAGCTGCTCGATCACCTGATTGCGGGTGTAATCGGTGGCAGGTGGAGCCGGCCGGGCCAGCTTCGCCCCGACCGTCGCGGCGAAGTCCCAGTCGACCGCGCGCCCGGCGGTCAGCGTGACCCGGTCACTCACGTGCCGCACCCGCACGACCGCAGCACCGCGGCCAGCTCGTCGATCGCCGTGCGTCCGGTCGGCCCGGCATTGTTGGAGATCAGCGCGAAGGTCAGTACCCGGCCGTTCTCGTCGGTGACGATGCCGGCCAGCGCGTTGGTCCCGGTCAGTGATCCGGTCTTGGCCCGCAGCCAGCCCGCCGCGTCCCGCCCGGCGTCGGTGTCGAGGTAGCGGTTGGACAGCGTGCCGCTGCCGCCGGCGATGGGCAGCAGGTCCACCAGCGGCCGCACTGCAGGCTCGGTGTTGCCCGCCGCGATGTTGACCACCTCGTCGAGGATCCGGGCGGTCAGCCTGTCGTCGGTCGACAACCCGCTGGAATCGACCAGTTTGGCGGCCGACATGTCGATGCCGATGCCCTCGAGTTGGCTGGTCACCGCGTCGACGCCGCCGTCGAAACTCTGCGGCCGGTGCAGCTGGACGGCGACCTCACGAGCGATCGACTCGGCCATCACGTTGTCGGATTCGTTCATCATCTGACGCAGCCGCTCGATCAGTGGCGCGGACTGCACCGCAGCGATCTGCTTGCCGCCCGAGACTTCGGAGGGGAGCACCGTCACGGTGGCGGGATCGACCCTGAGTGCGACGGCCAGGGCCCGGCCCGCGTCCAGCGCAGGAGTGGTCGAGCGCCTGGACTCCACGGTCGTCGGCTGGATGCGTCCGCCGTCGAGCATCACCGGTTCCATCGGCGCGATGTCGCCGCCCTCGATGTCGGCGGGGTCCCAGCCCGGCGCCATGGTCGGGCCGCTGTACGCGCTGGTGTCCACCCGCACCGAGGTCACGGTGACGCCGCTCCTGCGGACCTGATCGGCCAGGTCACTGATTCGCGCCGCACCCTTGTACCAGGTGTCGGTGCCCTCGGGTGCTGCCGAGAGGGTGGTGTCCCCGCCGCCCTTGAGCACCACCAGACCTGGCTGAGAGTCGACGGACAGGACCGTGGTGGCCAGCCGGGCGTTGCGGTCCAGCGTCAGTAGCGCCGCCGCCGTCGTCAGCACCTTGTTGACCGAGGCAGGCTGCATCGGCACATCGGAATTCTGTTCCCACAGTTCGGCGCCGGTCTCGGCATCGGTGATCCGGCCCGTCACCTGTCCGAGATCGGGATTCGCCAGTGCGGGCCCCAACGCGGCGGCCAGGCCGCTCAAGGTGGGCATGGGCGCCGACATGTCGACCGGGACGATGCCGGGGCTGGCCGTCGCCGGCGGGGGCGCAGGGATGGCCGCCGCGGCATCGCTGGAGCGATGCCCGGTGAGCACAGCGGCCAGCGCGACGACACCGGCGACCAGCATCAGCACCACGACGCCAACCGCCACATGGGTGGACTGCCGCCACCGAGTGGGCCGCATATTTCTCCTGCTCTGCCGGTGGTGGGGACGAGCCACCCGTTTAGGCCAGACTATCGCTCCATTAGGGTTGACCCGCGTCGTCGCCCGACGACCCACGACCGACCGCAGATGCGAAGGAGCCGCGACGGTGAAGTTCGACGTCGTCATCGAGATCCCGAAGGGTTCGCGCAACAAGTACGAGGTTGACCACGAGACCGGCCGGGTCAAGCTCGACCGCTACCTCTACACGCCGATGGGCTACCCCGCTGACTACGGGTTCTTCGAGGACACTCTCGGCGAGGACGGCGACCCGCTGGACGCGCTCGTGCTGCTGCCCGAGTCGGTGTTCCCGGGCTGCACCGTCGAGGCCCGCCCGGTCGCGATGTTCAAGATGACCGACGAGGCCGGCGGCGACGACAAGTTGCTGTGCGTGCCCGCCGGGGATCCCCGTTGGGACCACATCCAGGACCTCGGTGACGTGTCGCAGTTCGAACTCGACGCCATCAAGCATTTCTTCGTGCACTACAAGGACCTGGAGCCCGGCAAGTTCGTCAAGACCGCCGACTGGGTGGGCCGCGAAGAGGCCGAGGCCGAGTTGCAGCGTTCGGTCGAGCGGTTCAAGGCCGAAAGCCACTAGGTCTCCACTCCCCCGCAGAGTTAGCCTCGCCGTAACACGGCGTAACTCCGCTGTGCTCTGCGGCTCCCATGATTGACCAGGTGTTGATGCATCAGGGCATGGGACTTGAGGCGTACAACGCATTGCCGACGCGCCGTGCGGTGCACGCCGTGTACGAGTGCTGCTACAGCGTGGTGCTCGCGACCGATCTGGCCGGTGGGCGGCCGTACGCCGACCACGCCGCGCTGTTCCGGCAGGCCGATGCCCTGCTGTTCAGTCTGGGCGAGGATTCCATCGACCGCGTGCTGCAGGCCTACCCGCATATCGGGAGGCGCCCCCGCAGCCAGAAGTCGATCTGCGAGCAGTGTTCGGTGTGGGACGACGACCCTGCGGTGATGGCACAGCTCAACTCCCAGGTGCGGAAGTATGCCGAGCGGTTCGGGTTCGGCTTCGTGATGTTCGTGGAGGACGGAGCGGCCGCGGCCGCGACAACGGGCGCCGGCTGTGCCCACCGCGTGATGGCCGGGATCGTCGACCGGTTGCACAACGACCGCGAAACCGAACGCAAGGTGGTTCGCAACGAATTGGCACGCATCAACCGGGCGCGCCTCGAACGCATGCTCGGCCCCGAGGGCGGCTACTACAACTGGTAGGCCACCCTGGCGTAGCGTGGTCCAGTCATGCCCACTTCCGCCAACCGCGTCCTTCAGCTCGGCCGATTGAAGCCGTCACTGGCGGAAACACTGCGCACCGACTATCACGCGTATGCCCTGCCCGACGGTGACCGACGCGACGTGTTCCTGGCCCAACATGCCGATGAGATCGGCGCGATCGTGGTCTCCGGCGTGACCCGGGTGGATTCCGAGTTGATGGCCGCGCTGCCGAACCTCAAGGCAGTGGTGAACTTCGGCGTCGGGTACGACAACATCGACGTGGAAGCGGCGGCGGCGCGCGGCATCGGAGTCAGCAACACCCCTGATGTGCTCAATGACTGTGTCGCCGACACCGCGGTGGGCCTGCTGATCGACACCATGCGGCAGTTCTCGTCCGCCGACCGCTACCTACGCACGGGGCGCTGGGTTACCGACGGCAATTACCCTCTCACACATCAAGTTTCGCGGTCTCACGTCGGGATTCTGGGGCTCGGCCGGATCGGTGGGGCGATCGCCGGCCGGCTCAGGGCTTTCGGCTGCTCGATCAGCTACCACAACCGCAGGCAGGTCCCGGGCAGTCCGTACCGCTATGTCGATTCGGCGGTCGGGTTGGCCCGCGAGGTCAAGGTGCTCGTGGTCGCCGCGGCCGGCGGTCGGGGCACACGCCACCTGGTGGACCGCGAGGTGCTCGACGCGCTCGGTGCCGACGGCTATCTGGTCAACATCGCACGCGGCAGCGTGATCGACCAGGACGCCCTGGTCGAAGCCCTGACGCAGGGCCGGCTGGCCGGAGCGGGATTGGACGTGTTCGCCGACGAACCGAATGTCCCGGCGGCGTTGACGAAGCTGGACAACGTCGTGCTGCTACCGCATGTCGGCAGTGGCACCGTGGAAACCCGCGCGGCCATGGAGGCGCTGGTCCTGGCGAATTTGGACAAGTTCCTTGAGTCGGGCGAACTGGTCACGCCGGTGACGCATTGAGGGTGCGGGAACCGCTGACCGCGGGCCGCAACCTGCCGACGGCCGACACACGGTTAGTATTTGTCAGCGCCTCCTCGGGTACCGTCCCCGTGGATGCAAGAGAAACGTCGGAGGTAACCGGATGACTAGCCAACCGGACCCGGCAGCGTGCTCGGTGGAAGAGCGTCGCGTCGGTGAGGTCAGTGTGGTGGCAGTGGCCGGAACGGTCGACATGCTCACCGCACCCAAGCTCGAGGAAGCGATCAACGCTGCCGCCAAGAGCTCACCTTCGGCCGTGGTCGTCGATTTGAGTGCCGTGGAATTCCTGGCTTCGGCGGGTATGGGCGTACTGGTGGCCGCCCGCGAACAACTGGGCGATACGGCGCGGTTCGCCGTCGTCGCCGATGGACCGGCCACCAGCCGACCGCTCAAGCTGGTCGGGATCGCCGAGGTGATCGATCTTTTCCCGACACTCGACGAAGCTCTCGCCGCAGTGAAGGCATAACACCGGCCACGACGGGGGTAGCCAGCAGGTCGACATGACAGACGCAGGCCAGTCAGCTCAGTTCACGAAGCACGTCAGAGCCGCACCGGAAGATGCGGCGCAGATACGCCGTGAGTTCTCCAGTTGGCTGAGCACGCATCTCGCGCTCGATCCGACCAAGGCCAGCGATGTGGTGCTGGCCGTCAACGAGGCGCTGGCCAACGCCGCGGAGTTCGCCTACGTCGATGCCCCGACCCCCGGGCTCATGTATGTGAGCGCCGACTACGACGGGGATGCGTCGGTACTCACCGTCACCGTCCGCGATGACGGGGTGTGGCGGATCGGCGAAACCGACCACAAGAACCCGGCCCGTGGGCGGGGAATCCCGCTGATGCGCGCGCTCACCGACCGCGCTGTGATCGACTCGAACCACGCAGGCACCGAAGTCCGCCTGCAGTGGGATCAGATCGGTCAGAACTGCGGCAACCGCACCACCTGAACGAAGAACTCGTCGATCTGACGGACCGCGCTCATGAACTGGTCCAGGTCGACGGGTTTGGTGACGTAGGCGTTGGCGTGCAACTTGTAGCTACGGAGGATGTCCTCCTCGGCTGACGAGGTGGTCAGCACCACGATCGGGATGTGGCACAGCTCGGCGTCCGACTTGATCTTCTCCAGCAACTGCCTGCCATCGTATTTCGGCAGGTTCAGGTCGAGCAGGATCAGATCCGGGCGCGGCGCGTCCTCGAAAGCGCCCCGCCGGTACAGAAAGTCCAAACCCTCCTCGCCGTCGCGGGCGACGTGCAGGTTGTTCTTGATCTTGTTGTGTTCGAAGGCTTCCCGGGTGATCAGCTCGTCGCCGGGATCATCCTCGACCAACAGGATGTCGATGGCTCTGTTCGATGAGGTCACTGCGGAGTTCCTTCCAACTGGGCTTCTGGCACGACGTCGGGCACTGTCGTGGGTGTCTCGGGCAGGGTGAACATGAACCGTGTGCCGGGCGAGTACGACGTGTCGATCCAGATGGATCCGCCGTGGTGCTCGACGATCTTCTTGCACAGCGCAAGGCCGATACCTGTGCCGCTGAAGGCGTCGCGTCCGTGCAGGCGTTGGAATATGACGAACACCTTGTCCACGAACTCCTCGCCGATGCCGATCCCATTGTCCGAAACACTGAATACCCAGTTCTCGGCCATTTCACCGGTACCGGGCCTGCAGTCGATGACGATCCGGGGCGCAACACCCTCACGACGGAACTTCAGCGCGTTGCCGATCAGGTTCTGCCACAGCATCACCATCAGGGTGGGGTCGCCATCGATCCGCGGCAGCGGCTCATCCGGTCGCTCGATCTCGGCACCCGACTCCCCGACCGCGGTGGCCAGGTTCTTCAACGCGCTGTCGATCGCGTCGTCGAGGTTCACCTCGGTATGGGTGGCGTTCAGCCTGCCTACTCGCGAGAACGTCAGCAGGTCGTTGATCAGCACCTGCATGCGTTTGGCTCCGTCGACGGCGAAGCCGATGTACTCGATCCCGCGCTCGTCAAGTTTGTCGCCGTAGCGCTTCTCCAGCAGCTGACAGAACGAAGCGACCTTCCGCAACGGCTCCTGCAGATCATGCGATGCGACGTACGCGAACTGCTCCAGTTCGGCATTGGACCGCCGCAGTTCATCTGCCTGCTGGTCGAGGGCCTCCTTGGCGGACTGCGACGCATCGAGTTCTTCGACGACGCGCTGCCGCATGTCCTCGACGTCAGCGGCGATCGCCCGAATATCCTTGGGGCCCTTCGGGACGATGCGTTGGCCGAAGTTGCCCTCGGTGATCCGGCGACACGAGGCTGCCAACGCGGCAAGCGGGCGGGTGACCGCACTGCGCACCAGCATCGTCAGCAACACCGCCATGACGAAGAACGCCGCGAGCATCGCGATGACCACGCCGTCCCGCCAGCCCCGAACGTTGCCCAGCTCATCGACACTGGCCTGCCTGGCCTCGCTCAGGCCGGCGTTCTGTACATCGAAAAGCTCGCGCAGACCGTCGAATTCGGCCCTGCCACGATCAGCGGTACGAGTGTCGACGACCGTGGGCCGGCCTACCTGGACGCCGGCGATGAGCGGCTCGGCATAGTTGGCCCGCCATGCCGCCGCCGCCGTCTCGATCGCGTCCAGATCGGCCAACAGGTCGTCGTGGCCGGCCAGATAGTTGCGGATATCCGCTGCCGCAGCAGTTTCCGCTGCCTGCCCGTCACCGTAGGGCTCCAGGAACCGCGGGTCTGCGGCGATGGCGTAGCCCCGCACGGCCGTCTCCTGGTCCCGCAGCGCGGCCTGCAGCTGATAGGCCGCGACCCGGGCGGGCTGGATGTTGTCGATCAGCTCCCGCGACACCGCGTCGGTGCGCGCCACCAGTGCGATACCGGCGGCAGCACCGGTCAGCACGATCACCGACATCACCGTGACCAGCAGGTTCTGCCAGCCTTGCACCGTGAGCTTCATACCGAAGACCGCTCCACTCGGACCAGCGCTATGTCATCGCTGAGACCACCGTGCGGACGCGCGCGGGATGCCACCCCGTCGATCAGTGCGGCCACGAAGTCTTCTCCAGGAAGGGCAGCAACGGAATTGGCGAGCTCAAGCAGGCCCTCTTCACCGAGACGTTCGCCATCGTGTCCGGCGTGGCCCTCGAACAAGCCGTCGGTGAGCAGCACCAGGCCGTGCCCTTCCGGCAGCGCCAACCGGTTGACCGGCCACTCCTTGGCACCGAGGCCGAGCGCCGCACCTGCCTTCGGTTCGACCCATTGCACGGCGTCGGGACCATGCGCGAGCAGGCCGGGGTGGCCGGCGCGAACCACGTCGTACTCCCCGCTGTCGGGGTCGAGCGCCACGCTGAGCAGGGTCGCGAATATCCCCGGCCCATGCCGCTCGGTGGTCAGGATGCGGTCCAGTTGACGCATCCGCTCGTTTCCTCGTAAGCCTGCGAATGTCAGTGCCCGCCAACCGATCCGCAGCGCCACTCCGAGCGCTGCCTCGTCCGGTCCGTGTCCGGCTACATCGCCCATCATCACGTGCACGGTCCGGTCGGGCGTCTGCACGATGTCGTAGAAATCCCCGCCGAGCAGAGCATCCCGCCGGCTCGGCAGCGACTTGGTGACGATCTGGACGCCCGGATCATCCAAGAGCAGTGGTGACGGCAGCAGGCCGCGCTCGAGTCGCGCGTTCTCCCGTTCCCGCAGCCGGCTGGCGTGCAGGTCCACCGCCGTCAGCTCGGCACGTTTTCGCTCGATGGAGTACAGGACCGCCCGCCGCAGCATCTCTGGGTCGACACGGCCCTTCACCAGATAGTCCTGCGCGCCCGAGGCGACCGCCGAGACTCCGAAATGCTCGTCGTTCAGCCCGGTCAGCACGATGATGGGCACCGCCGGATCGAGCATGCCCAACCGGTGCAGGGCATCGATACCTTGGGCATCGGGAAGATTCAGGTCGAGCAGCACGCAGTCGGGGCGGTCGCCGATCAACGCGCGCTCGGCAGCCGCCATCGACTGCACCCACACCAGGTCGATATCGGCGGTGTCGGCGACATCGGCGACCTGTTCTTCGACCAGCAACGCGTCGCCACGGTCATCCTCGACCAACAACAGGGATAACCGCCGGCCCAGAGCGGGACCGGCGATGGTGGCAGAGGGATACGGCTGTTTCGCGCGCATGGGATCACGTCCTTCACTCACTGAGGCCACCCTGGTCGCGGTGACCTCTGCATTAGTGACGACGTGGTCGAGAATACCTATGCGTAGGCGTCAATTCCCCGCAGTCGACCGATTGCGGGCCCGCAATCAGGAGGCCCGGGCCTGCGAGCGCAGCTCAAGCCGCCGGAACACCTCGGTGCCCAACGCCTGCAGATCGTGTCCGCCGGCAGCCGGGATCAGCGTGACCCCGTCGGCCACCTCGGCGGCCTCGATGTCGGCGATCAGACCGGTCAGCCCGTCGATGGTCCCGACGTAACGCACCTGCGCCTCGGTGCCGGCAATCGTCAGACTGCCGCGCGCAGAGCGGTAATCGCCTGCCACCGCGACGGTGACATCGAGGATCACCGAGACGGAGTCGTCCTCGGACCTGAGGCCGGACCGCAGCCGGCGCGCCTGGGCCAGGTCGGGCGCGGAGATCCGCGTCGTCGGCTCGTCACCCTCGGTCAGCTCGGTCCAGGATTCGGCATCCGCCACGAATATCCGCACCCCGGACACGCTATGTGTAGATACCGCACTTGCCCAGAGTTACGTTCAGGCCGAATCCAACCGACTACCGGGCGTCACGCACCCGGGTCTTGTAGAGACTCGCGGCGGTGGTGACCGCCAGTGTCACGACGATCACGCCCAGGCTGGCCAGTGTCGGGATCTCCGGCACATGTACCGGCTCGCCGCCGTTGATGAACGGCACCTCGTTCTCGTGCAGAGCATGTAGCACCAACTTGACGCCGATGAAGGCGAGGATGAACGCCAGCCCCTGAGACAGGTAGACGAGCCGCTTGAGCAGGTCGCCGAGCAGGAAGTACAGCTGCCGCAGACCCATCAGGGCGAAGACGTTGGCGGTGAACACCAGGTACGGCTCCTGGGTGAGGCCGTAGATAGCCGGGATCGAGTCCAGCGCGAACAGCAGGTCCGTGGTGCCCAGAGCGACGATGACGAGGAACATCGGCGTCATCAGTCGAGCGCCGTTCTCGTGCACCCACAGCTTCAGGCCGTCCCATTTGTCGGTGGTCCGCAGGTGCTTGCGGGCGAACCGCACCACACCGTTGTCGCCGTCGTCGTCGTGGTCGGTGTCACGGACCAGGTTGACCGCGGTGTACACCAGGAACGCGCCGAAGATGTAGAAAACCCAGGAGAACTGGTTGATCGCGACCGCGCCGAGCGCGATGAAGATGCCGCGGAAGATCAGCGCCAGGATGATGCCGACCAGCAGGGCCTGCTGCTGGTAGATCCTCGGCACCTTGAAGCTGGCCATGATGATCAAGAAGATGAACAGGTTGTCGACCGACAGTGAATATTCGGTGAGCCAGCCGGCGAAGAACTCCAGCCCGAACTGGCTGCCGTGGAAGAACCACACGAACACCCCGAAGGCCACCGCCAGGCCGATGTAAACCGACAGCGCGGTCGCGGTCTCGCGGTTACTGGGTTCGTGGGGGCGTCGCCCGATCACTACGACGTCGAACAGCAGCACGGCGATCGTCACCGCCAGGGTGATGATCCATTCCAGCTGGCTAACCTGCATCGAGAAATCCTCCGGTCGTCAAAGCGCCGGAGGTCTCTTCCACCGGTGACACACCGGCCCGCGACACCGATCGACCATTGACGACCGACGTGATGACGACATCGCGGCGAAGGAATACTCCCCTCCGCCGACCAGTCTGCCTGACCGAGCCCCCGAATCGAAATCGAACCGGCACGCCCCGAGCCGCCACTGGGCCGTTGCGGCGCAGGCTTAGTAGTTTGTACTCGTGACAGCTGCCGCCAGTGCACACGAGATTCCACCTCAGTACCTCCTATCCCCACTGGCCCCCGAGCCACGCACCCTCGTCGACATCCTCAACGACACCGCCAGGCGTTTTCCCGATGCGCCGGCCCTCGATGACGGTTCGGTACAACTCACCTACTCGGAGCTGATCGCCGATGTCGCCGACAGCGTGGCGTGGCTGGCGGCGCGCGGTATCGGTCGCGGAGACAAGCTCGGAATTCGCATGCCCTCGGGCAGCTATGCGCTGTACGTGGCGATCCTGTCGGTGTTGGCCTGCGGCGCGGCCTACGTACCGGTCGACGCCGACGACCCGGACGAGCGGGCCGAGCTGGTGTTCGGTGAGGCCAACGTGGTCGGAGTGATCACCGAACAGGGCCTGATCCGCGGGCCGGGGTCGTCGCGGGGTTGGCGGGCCGCCGCACCCCTGGGGCGCGACGACGCCTGGATCATCTTCACCTCAGGCTCCACCGGCACCCCGAAAGGCGTGGCCGTCACCCACCGCAGCGCCGCGGCGTTCGTCGACGCCGAAGCGCGAATGTTCTTGCGGGACAACCCGATCGGACCCGGAGACCGCGTCCTGGCCGGACTGTCGGTCGCCTTCGACGCATCCTGCGAGGAGATGTGGCTGGCCTGGCGGCACGGCGCGTGTCTGGTCCCGGCCCCTCGGTCACTGGTGCGCAGCGGCATGGATCTGGGTCCATGGCTGGTGAGCCGCGACATCACCGTGGTGTCCACGGTGCCGACACTGGCCGCGCTGTGGCCGGCCGAGGCGCTCGAAGCGGTGCGGCTGTTGATCTTCGGTGGCGAGGCCTGCCCGCCCGAGCTGGCGGCCCGGCTGGCGGTCGACGGCCGCGAGGTGTGGAACACCTACGGCCCGACCGAGGCGACCGTGGTGGCCTGCGCCGCGCAACTGGACGGCCAGGGCCCGGTCAGCATCGGCCTGCCGCTGGCCGGCTGGGACCTGGCGGTGGTGGACAAGGACGGCATGCCGGTGGCCATCGGCGAAGTCGGCGAACTCGTGATCGGCGGTGTCGGGCTGGCCCGCTACCTCGACCCGGAGAAGGACGCCGAGAAGTACGCGCCGATGCCGACCCTGGGCTGGAACCGCGCCTACCGCAGCGGCGACCTGGTGCGGCTGGAGGCTGACGGCCTCTACTTCCAGGGCCGCGCCGACGATCAGGTCAAGGTGGGCGGCCGGCGTATCGAGCTGGGCGAGGTCGACAACGCGCTCGTGCATCTGCCCGGCGTCAGTGGCGGTGCCGCGGCGGTCCGCAAGACCGCCAGCGGCACCCCGCTGCTGGTCGGCTACATCGCCAGCACCGATCCGGATTTCGACCTGGCCAAAGCCCGGGCCGCGCTGTCGGAGTCGCTGCCGGCCGCGCTGGTGCCCCGGCTGGTGCTGCTCGACGAGCTCCCGACCCGAACCTCGGGCAAGGTCGACCGCAACGCCCTGCCGTGGCCGCCACCCGGAGATGCCGATCAGGACGCTCCCGAGCTCGACGGCACCATGGGCTGGCTGGCCGGGTTGTGGCGCGACGTGCTCGGCACACCCGTCGAAGGCCCCGAGGCCGATTTCATCGCGCTGGGCGGCGGATCACTGTCGGCCGCGCAGCTGGTGGCCGCGCTGCGTCAGCGCTACCCGCTGGTGACCGTCGCCGACCTCTACGACCACCCGCGCCTCGGTTCCCTGGCCGGCTATCTCGACGAACTCAAGCCGCCGCCGCAGATCCAGACCCGCGAGGTCAAACCGACGCCGCTGCTCAGCCAGGCCGCGCAGGTGGCGTTGTCGCTGCCGCTGGCCACCCTCACCGGCATGCAGTGGGTGGTCTGGCTGGCCCTGCTGAACAACGTGGCCGCCGCGACCGGGGTCGTGTCGTGGGCTCATCCGCTCAGCTGGTGGTGGGTGCTGGCCGGGTTCGTGCTGTTCGTCACGCCATTGGGCCGTATGGGAATCGCGGTGCTGTTCGCCCGCATGTTGCTGACCGGGCTCGAGCCCGGCACCTACCGCCGCGGCGGCCCGGTTCACCTGCGGGTCTGGATCGCCGAGCGACTGGCCGACGCGAGCGGTGCGGAAAACCTGGCCGGTGCGCCATGGATGGTCTACTACGCCCGCGCCCTGGGCAACAGCGTCGGCAAGGGCGTCGACATGCACTCGGCACCGCCGGTGACCGGCATGCTCAAGATCGGTCACCGGGCCTCCGTCGAACCCGAGGTGGACCTGACCGGGCATTGGATCGACGGCGACCAGTTCCACGTCGGGCCGGTGACGATCGGCAACGATGCCACGATCGGGGCCCGCACGACGTTGCTCCCCGGGGCGAGCGTCGGCAAGAACGCCGATGTCGCACCCGGCTCGGCAGTGACCGGCAAGGTGAAGAACGGCCAGTTCTGGAAGGGCTCGCCCGCGGTGAAGTCCGGCAAGGCCCGCCACCCGTGGCCCGATCACCGCCCGCGGCGCGCTCCGCTCTGGGTCGCGGTGTACGGGGTGTCCTCGCTACTGCTGGCCGGCCTGCCGCTGCTGGCCCTGGCCGCGGGCCTGGCGGTGATCGTCTGGGGTGTGCACGGCACCACCTCACCCGCCGACGCGTTGCTGCCCGCACTGGCGTGGACACCTGCGGCCGCCGTGGTGGCGATGCTGACCTACGCTGCACTGACCGTGATCGGGGTGCGCATCCTGTCCATCCGGCTGTCGGAGGGCTATCACCCCGTGCGCAGCCGGGTCGGCTGGCAGCTGTGGACCACCGAACGTCTGATGGACGCCGCCCGCAACTACCTGTTCCCGATCTACGCCAGCCTGCTCACCCCGTGGTGGTTGCGGTTGCTCGGCGCGAAAGTCGGTAAGGACACCGAGATCTCGACGGCCCTGTTCACCCCGAAGTTCACCGAGGTGCAGGACGGCGCCTTCCTGGCCGACGACACCATGGTGGCCTCCTACGAACTCGGCGGCGGCTGGATCCACGTCGCCAAGGCCACCATCGGCAAGCGCGCCTTCCTCGGCAATTCAGGCATCACGCAACCCGGCCGCAAGGTGCCCAACGACGGACTGGTGGCCGTGCTGTCGGCCACGCCGCACAAGGCCAAGGCCGGCTCGTCGTGGCTGGGCAGCCCACCGGTTCGGTTGCGGCGCAACGCCACCGCCGCCGACGCCCTACGCACGTTCCACCCGTCGACCCGGCTCAAGATCATGCGCTCGGCCGTCGAGACCTGCCGGCTGATCCCGGTCGTCATCACCTTCGCGATCGGTGTCGCGGTGCTGGGCGCGATGCAAGCCGTGACGATGCGGTTCGGCTTCCTGTGGACGGCGCTGTCCGGAGGGGTGGTCCTGCTGGTTGCCGGCATGGTGGCCGGCACCATCGCGGTGGTCGCAAAATGGTTGGTGGTCGGCCGGATTCGCACGGTCGAACATCCGCTGTGGTCGTCGTTCGTGTGGCGCAACGAGGTGTCGGACACCTTCGTCGAAACCGTCGCCGCACCCTGGTTCGCCCGGGCCGCCAGCGGCACCCCGGTGATGAACCTGTGGCTGCGCGGACTGGGCGCCTCGATCGGACGCGGAGTGTGGTGCGAAACCTACTGGCTGCCCGAAGCTGATCTGGTGACACTGGAGACCGCGTCCACCGTCAACCGTGGCTGCGTCGTGCAGACCCACCTGTTCCACGACCGCATCATGCGAATGGACAGCGTCGTGCTCGAGAAGGGTTCGACGCTGGGGCCGCACTGCGTGGCGTTGCCTGCGGCCCGCCTGGGCGCCGGCGCCACCGTCGGGCCGGGATCACTGGTGATGCGCGGCGACGAGGTCCCACCGTCCACGCGCTGGCAGGGCAACCCGATCGCCCCGTGGAACATGTTCGGCAAGAAACGCACCGCGGAGAAAACTGCGGACAAGGCTGCCAAGAAGACAGAAGCCCCGGCCGCGTGACCCGATCCAAGAAAGCCGCGAAGAAGGTCACGTCGGCCCCGGTCATCGATCCGTATCTGCCCACCAACGGCAACTTCGGATACCGGGTGTCACGCTACGAACTCGACCTGGAATACAAGGTGGCGATCAACCGGCTCGCCGGCACCGCCACCATCACCGCGGTGACCTTGGCCGCGGTACGCAACTTCACCCTCGACCTGTCCGACGCCCTTACGGTGTCACGGGTTTCGGTCAACGGCCGTCGGCCCGCCCAATACCGATGTTCGGGCGGGAAGCTGTCCATCACGTTGGATTCAGCCCTGCCCGCGGGTGCCGCGATGACCGTCGTCATCCGCTACAGCGGAACCCCGCGCCCGATCGAAACCTACTGGGGTGACGTCGGTTTCGAGGAACTGTCGAACGGCGCCCTGGTGGCCGGCCAACCCAACGGGGCGGCCTCCTGGTTTCCGTGCGACGACCATCCCAGCTCGAAAGCCAGTTACCGGATCCAGATCAGCACCGACAGCCCGTACTACGCGCTGGCCAACGGTGAGCTGATCTCCCGTAAAGCCCGCGCAGGACACACCGTGTGGACCTACGAACAGGCCGAACCGACGTCGAGCTACCTGATCACCCTGCAGATCGGCCAGTACGAGAGTCACCGGTTGACCAAGACGCCGGTGGCCATGCACGCCGTGCTGCCCGCCCGGCTGCGCCGCAACTTCGAGCACGACTTCGAAGCCCAGCCACAGATGATGAAACTGTTCATCAAGATGTTCGGACCGTATCCCCTGGCCGGCGGCTACACCGTGGTGGTCACCGAGGACGATCTCGAGATACCGCTGGAGGCCCAGGGCATCTCGATCTTCGGTGCCAACCACTGCGACGGACACCGTGGCTCCGAGCGACTGATCGCCCACGAACTGGCCCACCAATGGTTCGGCAACTCGGTGACGGCTCGACGCTGGCGCGACATCTGGCTGCACGAAGGCTTCGCCTGCTACGCCGAGTGGCTGTGGTCCGAACACAGCGGCGGGCACACCGCCGCGGAATGGGCCGAGCACTATCACGAGCGGCTGCGCGACAAGCCCCAGGATCTGCTGCTCTCGGACCCCGGGCCCGAGGACATGTTCGACGACCGGGTCTACAAGCGCGGCGCCCTTACCCTGCACGCACTGCGCACACTCATCGGCGACCGCAATTTCTTTGCCCTGCTCAGGGATTGGACCGCCCGCTACCGGCACAGCACCGCATTCACCGACGACTTCACCGGCCTGGCCGCCGGTTACACCGACGAGCCGCTGCAGCCGCTGTGGCAGGCCTGGCTGTATTCGAAAGAGCTGCCGGAGCTGTGACCGACGCCGGCGGCGCCCCCGCTACAGGGCCGATCACGCGCAGCAGCGTCGCCCGCGTCGGCCTGGCGACGGCGGTCAGCGCGCTGTGCGGCTACGCGGTGCTGTACCTGGCCGCCCGCGACCTCGAACCGGCCGGGTTCTCGGTGTTCAGCGTGTTCTGGGGTGCGTTCGGCCTGGTAACCGGAGCCGCCAACGGGCTGCTGCAGGAGGCCACCCGCGAGGTCCGCTCCGCACGTCACCGTGATCTCTCCGGAAGTCCCAGCACCCATCCGATGCGGATCGCCGGTCTGGTCGGCATCGTCGCGGCCCTGGTGATCGCGGCCAGTTCACCGCTGTGGAGCGCGCACGTGTTCGCCGAGTCGAGGGCGCTGAGCGTGGTGCTGCTCAGCGCCGGGCTGGCCGGATTCTGCCTGCACGCAACCCTGCTCGGCATGCTCGCCGGGGTGAACCGCTGGACCGAGTACGGGGCCCTGATGGTCACCGACGCCGGAATCCGGGTGGCCGTGGCCGCGGCGACGTTCGTGCTCGGCTGGGGGCTGGCCGGGTTCCTGTGGGCCACCGTGGCCGGAGCCGTGGCGTGGCTGATCATGCTGATCGCCGCACCCGCGGCGCGCATGGCCGCCGGGCTGCTGACGGCGGGCAATCCCGCGACGTTCCTACGCGGAGCTGCGCATTCGATCGCCGCGGCCGGGGCCAGCGCCATCCTGGTGATGGGGTTCCCGGTGCTGCTCAAGGCCACCTCAGGTGATCTGGGCGCGGCGGGCGGCGTGGTGATCCTGGCGGTGACGCTCACCCGCGCCCCACTGCTGGTCCCGCTCACCGCGATGCAGGGCAATCTGATCGCGCACTTCGTCGACCAGCGTGACAAACGGCTGCGGGCGCTGCTGGCCCCTGCCGCCGCGGTGGCCGCACTGGGTGCAGTCGGCGTGGCCGCAGCCGGGCTGCTCGGGCCCTGGCTGCTGCGGGTGGCGTTCGGCGAGGAGTACCGCGCCGGGGGCGCCCTGCTGGCCTGGCTGACCGCCGCCGCCGTCGCCATCGCGATGCTGACCCTCACCGGCGCCGCCACCGTCGCCGCCGCGCTGCACCGCGCCTATGCCGCGGGCTGGATCATCGCCACGGTCGCGGCAGTGGGCCTGCTGCTGCTGCCGCTCGGACTGGAGGAGCGCACCATCGTCGCGCTGCTGTGCGGACCACTCGTGGGTATCGCTGTTCACCTGGTGGCTCTGGCCAAGCTGGCCCTACGGTGACCGTGTAGTTTGGTGCCCATCGACATGCGCTTCCACGACGTTTGGATCATCATCCCCGCCTTCAACGAGGCGAGCATCATCAGCGACGTCATCTCCGACGTGCGCTCGGTTTTCCCTAACGTGATCTGTGTCGATGACGGCAGCCGCGACGGTACGGCAGACCTGGCGCTGCAGGCCGGCGCCCACGTCGTCCCGCATCCGGTGAACCTCGGCCAGGGAGCCGCCATCCAGACCGGTGTCGAATACGCACGCAGCCGGCCCGGCGCTCGGGTGTTCGCCACGTTCGACGCCGACGGTCAACACCAGGTCAAGGACGTGGTGCGGATGATCGACCGGCTCGACGCCGACGGTGCCGATCTAGTCGTGGGCACCCGGTTCGCCGGAACGGTCACCCACGTGCCACCACTCAAACGCGTCATCCTGCGCGCTGCGGCGTTTCTCAGCCCGCAAAGCCGCAGCCTCGGCCTGACCGATGCACACAACGGACTGCGGGTGTTCAACAAGACCGTCGCCGATGCACTGAATCTGACCATGAACGGCATGAGCCACGCCGGCGAGTTCATCGCACTGGCCGCTGAAAGCCATTGGCGGGTAACCGAGGAACCGGTCGAGATCCTCTACACCGATTATTCGAAGTCGAAGGGCCAGCCGCTGCTCAACGGCGTCAACATCGTCTTCGACGGCCTGTTGCGCAGGAGGATGTCCCGGTGAACTGGATTCAGGTTCTGCTGATCGTCTCGGTGCTGGCGCTGTTGGCCTACCTGCTGGGGTCTCGACGCAGCGCGCGGTCCAAGGCGTGGGTCAAGGTCGGTTTCGTGCTGTTCGTGGGTGCGGGCATCTATGCCATTCTGCGGCCCGACGACACCACGGTTCTCGCGAATTGGCTTGGTGTGAAACGCGGTACGGACCTGATGGAGTACGTGCTGATCATCGCGTTCGTGTTCGTCACCCTGTCGACGTACCTGCGCTTCAAGGACATCGAGCTGCGCTATGCCCGGCTGGCCCGGTCGGTGGCCCTGCAGAACGTGCGGGTGCCGGAAGACACTAGCGACTGAGCAACGCCGCCAGCATGGCGATCCTGGCCTCTTCGAGTTCCGGAAGTGGCAGCACGCGGCGCACCATGGCGGCGCCGTCGAATGTGTTGATGACGATCGTCAGCAGTACCGCGAAAACGTCCTCGGGAATCTGATCGGCCCCCGGTGCACTCTTGGCCGTCTCGTAGATGTTGTCGATGTACTCGGCGAGCACGGTCTGCAAAGGGCCGCGTAGCTTTTCGTCGGTGCGGGCCGCCATCATGAGCTCGTGCCACACGGTGTTGGTTTCACTGCCCGCGATGTCGCGCAGGATCGTCAGCACCGCGGGCAGCGCCGGCTGCTCGGCGGGGATCTCCGCCACCAGCTTGCTTCCCGCCTCCAGCTGACGGCGCGCCACCTCCTGCGCGGTGGCCGCCATGAAATCGCTCATGGTCGGGAAGTGCCGGAACAGCGCGCCGTCGGAAACCTTGGCCCGCTTGGCGATCACCGCCGCCGAGGCCTTGGCGTAGCCGACCTCGATGATGGTGTCGATGGCGGCGTCGAGTAGTCGTGCGACGGTTTCCTCGCGGCGCTGCTGCTGTGTCCTGGCCATCTCTAGACCGGCGTGTGATCCAGCTTCTCGGAGCCGGCCCGCAGATAACGTCCTGATTTCACCGATTCACCGTAGCCGTCCCGGAACTGACCATTGCGGAACACCACTGCGCCGTTGACCGCGGTCGCGATGACGGCGTCGTCGCTGCGGTTCACCATGCGGCTCAGGCCGCCGTAGAACGGGACCGACTCTTCGTGATACGCCTCGACCGTCTCGTTGAGGCCGGCCGGGTCGATCACCACGAAGTCGGCACGGTCGCCTTGGCGCAGAGTGCCTGCCGAGACGCCGAACCAATCGGCCACCTCGGCGGTCAGCCGGTGTACGGCATGCTCGGTGGTCATGAACGGGCGCCCGGCCAGCTGCGCATCGCGTACCCGCTTGAGCAGCTTCACCGGGTAGTTGTAGAACGCCATGTTGCGCAGGTGCGCACCGGCATCCGAGAAGCCCATGTGTACCGACGGCTCCTTGGCCAGCTTGTCGAGGAACTTCGGCCGGTCGTTGGCCACGATGGTGGTCCAGCGCACGTTGCGCTCACCGTTGTCGACGAGCACGTCGAGGAACGCGTCGAGCGGGTGGATACCGCGCTCGTCGGCGATCTGGCCGAAGCTCTTGCCGATCAGCGTCTTGTCCGGGCATTCGACGATCCTGGCGTCGTGGAAGTCGCGGTGCCACAAGGTCGGTCCGAGGACGCGCCGGTCGAAAGACTTGCGGAAGCGGCGGCGGTACTCCGGGTCGGCCAGCAGCTTGTTGCGCTCGAACTGATCCTTGAGGTGCAGGGCGGCCGTTCCTGCGCCGAACTCCTCGAACACCGGCAGATCGATTCCGTCCGAATACAGTTCGAACGGAACCGGCAGATGCTGGAACCGCACCTTGGAACCCAGGATCCGGTTGAGCAACCGCACCCCTGGCCCGAGTACCCGCACCGCCCCGGGTGAGGACTTGGCGTCGGCCGACACCAGCAAGCTCATCCGCACATCCCGGCGACGGCCGAACAGGCCGCTGCTCTCCAGGAAGAAGTTCAGTGCCTCATGGACTTTGGCCACATTCGGCGCACTCTGCAGCATCCGGCCGCGCTTGCGCAGCACCTTGATGAGACGCCGGCGTTCACGCCAGGTCGCGAACGTCGACGGCAAGGCCCGGGACCGGAAACGGTCCCCGTCGAGCTTGTCGATCGCCGCGTCCATCCCCGACAGGCCGAGCATGCCTGCCTCGAGGGCCTCGTCGAGCTTGGCCGCCATGGTCTCCAGTTCGGCGTCGGTCGGCGTGACACCGCGGGTGGTCGCCCGGTCCAGCCCCAGCACCGAGGCGCGCAGGTCCGAATGTCCCAGCAGCGACGCGATGTTCGGGCCCAGCGGCAACTCGTCGATGGCCTTCACGTACTCGGCCGGACCTGACCACGTCTTGTGCTGTTCCAAGGCGCCCACCACGAACTGGCGCGGGACGGCCTCGACGCGGCTGAACAGGTCGGCGGCGTCCTCGGTGTCGGAGTACACCGTCGAGAGCGAGCACATGCCGAGCAGCACGGTGGTGACGCCGTGCCGCACCGACTCCCGCAAGCCCGGATCGAGCAGGACCTCGGCGTCGTAGTGGGTGTGCACGTCGACGAACCCGGGCAGCACCCACTTGCCACCGGCGTTGATGACGTCGGGGCAGTCGGTCTCGTCAAGCGGGGTGGCCGACACCGCGACCACTACCCCGTCACGAATCCCCAGCGTGCGGACCTGCGGCGGGGCGCCGGTGCCGTCGAACCACAGACCGTTGCGAACGATGACGTCGTAGGACATGAGGCAACGCTAAACGAGAAAGTGAGTACTCACAATCTTTTAGTGAGAATTGCTCCGGAAGAACTCGACCGTCTTCGGGATGCCCGCAGCCAGATCCACCTGCGGCCGCCAGCCCAACACATCGCGGGCGCGGCTGATGTCGAGCTGGGAACGACGCAAGTCACCGAGCCGCGGCGGATGCATCTCCGGGTCGTCGGCGGCACCGACGGCCAACGCGATCGCGGTGTGCATCTCGCGGGTCGAGGTCTCCACCCCGGTGCCGACGTTGAACCGTTGACCGCCTCCGTCCGGACCGGAGGCCTTCACGAAGGCGTCGACCACGTCGTCGACATACACGTAGTCACGGGTGTCGGAGCCGTCACCGAAAATCTTGGTGGGCCGCCCGGCGAGCAGCGCCTGGGCGAAAATCGCCACCACGCCGGCCTCGCCGTGCGGATCCTGACGCGGGCCATAGACGTTGGCCGGCGCGATGTGCGAGCAATCCAGGTTGTACAGATTGCGGAACATGTTGAAGTAGACCTCGCCGGCCACCTTGCTCGCCGCATACGGCGAAGCCGGATTCGTCGGGGTTTCCTCACTGGTCGGATACGACGGCGGGGTGCCGTAGACCGAACCGCCGGAGGACGTGTGCACCACCTTGCGGACGCCGGCCTGACGGGCCGCCTCGGCCAGCCTGACCACCCCCACCACGTTGACCGTGGAGTCCAGTTGCGGATCGTCCACCGAACGCTTGACCGAGATCTGGGCGGCCAGGTGGAAGATCACCTCAGGCTGGGTGTCCTTGAACAGGCCCAGCAGATCCGCATCGACGATGTCGGCCTTGACGAACTCGAAGTTGTCGCTGTTGTCGGCGCTGCTCAGGTTCTCTGCCCGCCCCGAGCTCAGATCGTCGAGCCCGACGACGCTGTGCCCGTCCGCCAGCAGGCGGTCAACCAGGGTCGATCCGATGAAACCTGCCGCTCCTGTCACCAGTGTTCGCACGGGCTCACCATACCGACGGCAGATGTGCCCCCGCTGGGTCCGTACAGTCGGCAAGAGTGAACAGGGTCGCCCGCATCGCCGCCGCGCTCATCGCGCTGCACCTGGTGGTCCGGGCGGTACTCGCATTCGGCGGCTATTTCTACTGGGACGATCTGATCCTGATCGGCCGGGCCGGCACCCAGGATCTGCTGTCGCCGTCCTATCTGTTCGACGATCACGACGGCCACGTCATGCCCGCGGCGTTCCTGGTGTCCGGCGCGATCACCCGGATAGCCCCGTTCTCCTGGGTATTGGCCGCGGTCAGCCTGGTGGTGATGCAGCTGCTGGCCTCGTTGGCGTTGCTGCGGGCGCTGTGGGTGATCCTCGGCTGGCGCCCGGTACTGCTGATCCCGCTCACCTTCGCGTTGTTCACGCCGCTGGCGTTACCCGGGTTCGCCTGGTGGGCCGCGGGGCTGAACACGCTGCCGATGCAGGCGGCGCTCGCCTGGGTGGTCGGCGAGGCCGTGCTGCTCGTGCGGACCGGGTCGTCGCGGCATGCGGTTGTTGGTGTGCTCGTCTTTCTCGGCGGGCTGCTGTTCTTCGAGAAGGCCGCGGTGATCCCGTTCGTCGCCTTCGCAGTCGTCGCGCTTCTCGGATACGTCACCGGCACCTTTTCGCTGCGCGACGTGTGGCGGCGCGGCCTTCGGCTGTGGGTGGGTTCTCTGGCGCTTCTGGTCGCCTGGATCGGCGTGTATCTGCTCGTCGTCGATCAGAAGCGGTGGAGCTTCGACGTCGCGATGACCTGGGACCTGCTGAGCCGCTCCTTTACTCACGGCATCGTCCCCGGAATCGTGGGCGGGCCCTGGGCCTGGCAGCGGTGGGCACCGGCCTCCCCCTGGGCCACCCCGCCTGTTTCGGTGATGGTGTTGGGCTGGGTGGTTCTGGCCGTCGCCGTCGCAGTGATGCTCGTCCGTAAGACCCGCATCTGGCCGGTGTTGGTGGTGGCGCTGGGCTACGCGGTGGCCTGCCAGATCCCGATTTATCTGATGCGCTCGTCGCGGTTCACCGCCCTCGAGTTGGCCCAGACGCTGCGCTATCTGCCGGACCTCGTGGTGGTGCTGGCGCTGTTGGCGGCGGTGGGGTTCTGTGCGCCGAACCGGGAATCCTCGCGCCTGCTTTCGGCGTCGCGGACGCGCACGGCCGTATGTGTCGGTGTTGCCGTGCTTTTCGTGGCGAGCAGCCTGTATTCGACGTTCACCTTCCTGAAGGTGTGGCAGGACAATCCGGTGCCCGCCTATCTGAACAATGCTCGCGCGTCTCTGGCATCCACCTCATCGGCTGCCCCACTGCTGGACCAAGAGGTCGATCCGCTAATCCTGCAACGGGTGGCCGCGCCCGAGAACCTGGCCAGCCACATGTTCGCGCTGGCGTCACCACGGCCCGAGTTCGCCTCGGCGACAACCGATCTCCGGATGTTCGACCGGACCGGAACACTGCTTCCGGCGAAAGTGACGTGGGTGCGCACCATCGTCGAGGGCCCCGCGCCCAAGTGCGGATTCCTGGTCCAGCCCGACGAACCCGCCGTCATGCCGCTCGACGGGCCCCTGCTGCCGGCCGATTGGACCGCCGAGATCAACTACCTGGCCAACAGTGACGGCTCCTTGACCATGGCTCTCGCCGAAGGGCCGGAAGTGAAGGTGCCGGTGCGGCCCGGCCTGAACCGGGTTTTCGTCCGACTCCCCGGAGCCGGGCAGTCGATCTCGGTGCAGGCCAACACTGCAGCGCTGTCGGTCTGCATCTCCCCCGGACCCGTGGGATTCCTGGCACCGAGGTAAATCGGCTGCTGAGATACTGAGGGTTGACCGTTTGGATCCTCGAGGGGGACGTTCTGTGAGCAGACTGCAATGACAACAGACCCGACCACCATCTCCGAACGGGTCAACCGAGCCTGCGGTCCGGAGTTCCTGCGGGATATGACATCCGCGGCGTGGCCAGACGACGGCCGACGTGCGGCCAATCTCTTCGCATGGATTCCGCGAGATGCGCATTCAACCGATCGCACCGCAGCGACTCGTGCCGGACAAACAGCGCACACCATCGCTTCCTTCCTCGCCTACCACAGCGATGAGCCCGCGAATACCTCTGCCAATCCCGCCGTTTGGCAAGCCTTTGCCCTAGCCTCGCCCCTTACGTCGGCGCGATGACCAACGACAACGACGCCAACCAAGTCTTGATCACTGCCGCCTCAGAGCGAGCGCATACCTACGAGATGGCATTCGCGAAAGCCGCAGTGGCCGAACCAATACTGGCCGACCGAAGGGCACCACAGGCTGATCTGCTTCGCGCTGCGGCCTTGCGCAGTCTGGTTGCCACCGGGGCGCAGGTGGCGAAGAAGGGGCCGACCGCGACCCCCGCGCATGCCCAAACTGAAACTCGCGTATCAGATCGCGGTGCCCACCGCTCTCCCGGACGATCCTCACTTCAATGGCGCGTTCTTCAGCGGTGGACGGCTTCTGTCTCCGAACGAGATCGTCGAATCCGACTGGAGCATCTACGACACTCAGCTGACGGGGTATCTGACACCATGGCCGCGCATCAACGACGCGATCCGTCAGTTCGGCGATGCGTACGACGTGATCGCCCGTGGCCAGTAAAGAAGGTGGTCAGCACGGTGATCCGCCAAATAGCAATCTCAGCGTTGGCCGCCTGGCTGCTCGCTGGTTGTGGGCTTTTCGGCGGCGGAGCGACTCGCCATGACGACCGCTTCGCGCGGCCAGATCATCCGAAGAACTCACCGTCCGGGCAATATGCGGCGACGGTCGACATGGGACCGAATCAGAACGGTGTCGACACCTTGGGTGGCAGTGATCCGGGACAACGCAACAGGCGCCGAGGTGTTCCGCGACTCGTACGCCTACGACAACCGCCACGGCGTCGGCATCACCTGGCTGTCCTCCGCCGACCAACTATGGTTGCTCTCCAACGATGTCGGTACTGCCCACGTCGACCGGAAACCCGACGGGACCTGGATCAAGCCGAGCATCTATCCGGAAACAGTCGGCGACATTCCCGAGGAGATCAAAGCGGTCGGTGGCTGAGCATGGCGGCAGACGAGTGCTGAGATACTGACCGGTGACTGTCAGGATCCAGTCGAGGGGGGAGTTCTGTGAGCGCGCTCGATGGCTTCTATGCAACGTGGTACAAGGCGCGTGAGACCTTCGGAGTTGGAACGCCTGTCGACGGTTCACAGCACGATGGCAGCTCCCAGCTACTGCGGATGAAGGGCATGGTCGAATCGGCCGCCAAGCACGACGGCTGGCAAGGAAAGGGCGCCGAGGCCTATGCCGCGGCCAACAAAGAACACGCCAACGTGTACGGCAAGTTGGCAGAGCTCGACAAACAGATGGCTGCCGAAGTGACCAACGCGGCCAACATCGTCACCACCGGACGTGAGCAGTTGGACGCCACGAAGTCTTGGGTCGACAGCGCAGTCGATGTTGTCCCCAAATCAGTCAGCGCCGAAGTCCGCGAGAAGTATCTGGTCCTGATCGCGCGGGAAGGGATCAAATATGTCAACAACACGGTCAGCACCGCCAACGGGGACATGCTCAAACTCGGCTTCCGTATCACCGACATCAAGAACCAGTACGACGAGCTGCAGAACCAGAAGCTGGGACCGGGAGAGAAAAAGGACGCGGAGGGCCTCACCGACAAAGACGGCGACGGCATGCCGGACGAAAACGATGTGCACAAGCGGGCCGAACAAGATGTTCAGGCTGCACTCAGCGGCAACAAAGAAGCTGCAGGCCACGTCGAACATGTGCTCGATCGCATCAAGCCCGGCGAGAAACTCACGGAAGAACAGGGCGCCTATCTGAGCCAAATGCAGGCCCAACAGCAAGGCATGAGTCTCGAGCGCCTTAAGGAAGTTGAAAGCCAACTCGGCGAGCATGGCGACATACTCGCGGATTCATGGCAACTCATGAGCAATAAGGATGTTGATTTTCCGCGGACCGATACGACGGTCGATGCCTTAGACGACCCCGACAACCGAATCAGAGGCGGGTTCGACCAGCTTCCCAACAGCATCAAGGAAGTGCTCAACTCTGAGCATTTGGCCAACCTACCTGAACTGCAGACACTCGCGAACATGGTGGAACACGGCGATGCCGCGTACCAACACAACACCGACCTCGACCGCAGGCTCCTCAGTAGAGCCGCGGACGTCATGGACGAACCGGCATGGAAGCAGCCAGCCGAGGAATACAACATGCCTCGCGACCAAAGGCCGACGTACCTTGATCCGATGATCTCCGACGTATTCTCTGCAGTCTCAGATGATCACGAAGCAATCCACGACGCCCTTACCTCAGGGCCCAACCATATCGATGGTATCGATACCAATAAGTTCATGGAAGGAATTACACACCGCACCTGGGCAGATGGAGGCCAAGCCGCCGGAGAACTATTTCAGTGGACTCAGAACACCTCCGGATCTGAAAGTCTGATTGCGGGCGAAACCGCCGAGGCCTACGGTAAATATCTGGGAGTTCACGGCGGAACATTACTCGACCTCCCTGGCCACCACAGCATTGGCGAAATCAACCCTCAGCTGGTTCAGGCATTTTCCCACGGACTTGCACCGTACCAAGAAGAGATGGTCGGCGAAGCGAACAAGAATGGTTTCGATCCACTCGACAGCCTCGGCAGCAACATGTCGAACACACGAAATTTGTTTGCGGTGCTTGATTCGGACGACGAAGCAGCCAAGCACTTCAATAAAACTGCGTACGAGAATGTTGTCGAGTACGAAAAGAGCTTCGCAGCTGCGGCTAAGGTCGACCCTACCGTTCCAGGCTCGAACCCGCACGAGGGTGATCTCAGGAAGGCCGGTGCGCTTCTAGGCCTAATCGATGCCGGCGCTCACATCGAATCGATGAACCAGAACGAGAACATCCAACAGAGCGCATATGACCACGCCCATGACGCTTGGCAAACGAAGAAAGCCGCTTGGGACATCATAGGGGAGAACGTCGCTGGAGCAGGCCGCGTCCATGCGGCGTTTGAACAGGGAATTGTCGGAGCAGAACCCAAACCCGAGGATTTCCCAGAGGGAACAACCGCGACCCCTACAACAGTAGACGACAGCCATCGACAACTCGGCAACGGTTCCACCCAAGCTGCCTATACCGTGGCCGCCGAGTTAGTAAACGGCCCTAATAACCATATATCGCCCGAGTACTTCAACGGCAATACGCTAAAGACTCCTGCGGAAATCAGATCAGAATTCGGAGAATCTGGATGGGAAACATACAGCGGCCAACTAAATAGATACTTCGCCACCACCCACCCGTCACTAGATTCGGCCTTCTATGACTTCGACAAGAAGTACAACGCCCCAATAACCAATCTCCCGACGAGAGACGACTAAGTTGTTTACCAAGGCTAGAATTGTGATCGCAATGAGCATTTTGGCGTTATCACTGGGAGGCTGCACACCATCCGCGCCAGACATACCGAAAGATCTCAGCCCGAACGAAGTCGAGGCATTGGCGGCATCAGACAACGGGAAATCCTTTCTGAAGCAAATTAGCGTCTATCACTGGGATGACCAGGGCGCGGCAGCAGCGGAACTCTTCGCTTGGGTCCCAGAATGGGCTGGCTCGTCAGATCCCAACCGCCAAGAAACAGCAGGGCAGACGGCTTACACAATTGCAGAATTCCTCAGTGCCGAGTCAGCCGCACTATTGAACATCGAGACCGATCGAACCATTGGGGACGTTAATCCCATCCTCGTATCGGCATACACCGATGCCATCATTCCGTACCTGGGCCAGGCAGTAAGCGATGATTCTGACGCAAAAGGATTCAAGCCGCTTGATCCACTCGATTCCTCAATGCGTAAGACGTACTCCATGCTGAGCGTCTTGAACAGTGACGAAACAAGCTCCTCGAAGCTCGGGCAAGCAGTCTTTGACCTGATCGAACGCAACCGGAAATCCCTCACTGTCGAACTGACTCCAGGTACCGATGCCTCAGAGGCGGCCAAAGCCAGCGTCCTTGAGGTTGCACGACTTGTCGGTCTGGCAAGCGCAAGCGGAATCAGACCTCCTGACGCCGAGCCCCTCAGCTTCGATATAGGAGTTGAACAGACAGAAATCGATTACCTCTTGGCTCGGACCTCAGTCTCAGGTCCCAATAACGACATAACGTCCCAATTTTTTACTAGTGACGGCTCACTCAAACCCCCTGGAGTTGTCCGGACTCAACTCGGCGAGGCTGGATGGGAGCAATACTCTGGAATGCTGAGCCGATATCTATCGCGTTCCAAGGGCCAGAAAGAAATTTCAAATTCTTTTGCTCACACGGCAGAAACAATAGCGAAGGAGAACAATCGGTGATCTAGGACTTCTTCCGCTTCCCACCCGCCATAAGGCAAGGAACTTGACTCACACAACGAGCCTGCCCAATGCCTCGGACCATCGCGAAACCCTGGACATGAAGATCGCCCGACAATCGGGGTGCTACCGAGTCAGAACTCCTGCCGCAGAATGACCGCATACCGTAACGGCAGACCATGCTGATGACACCATTTCGAGTATTAGGCGCAGCCTTAGCACTCGCCCTTTCGATTTTTATCGGGGGCTGCGATGGCAGTGACCAAACCGGTCGTCCTGGCACGGATGCCTCTGTGCAGAACAACCAGATTCGGCACGACCTCGAGCCGCTGACCAAGCGCTTCCCCGAGATCGGCAAGCCCGTCTCGGCCACTTGGATGAGTGGCACCCTCGGCGTGCAATCAGATGGCCGCGCCACGGTTCCAGGGCCGTCCGACTACTGGATCGAAGCAATCATCGAACTAGAACCCGCCACAGCAGACGCACTGCGGGCGAAGTACGTGCCCACGCCAACAGGTGAGGCCCCCAAGCTCAAAGAGGCCCTGCAGAAGGATGTGCCTGCCGGCCCGTTCCTCACCAGCGTCGCGATGGACAAGGCTCTGAGCAACAACGACTGGCGATCGACCACCTACCTCGATAGCCGATCGAACACGCTCGTCATGCGATCGGTCGACGACTGATTCGGAGCTCGTGCCAAGCTGACAGGCATGACTGACGTACGTGAACAAGGTCTGCGGGTCCTCCAGGAGATGGTGCCGCACCTGCCGTCGAATGTTGTCGAACCCGACGGGTCCTTCGGTGACGAGCTGATGGGCATCGGCGTCGACAACGTCTTCGGCCGGCTGTGGAGCCGTGAGGGCCTGAGTCGCCGGGACCGCAGCCTGGTCACCATGGGCATCTTGATCGCGCTACGAGCCACCGATGAGTTCGAGTCGCACGTCAGGATCGGCCTCCGCAACGGCCTCACCGAGGACGAGATCGCCGAAGTCATCTACCACGCCAGCGGCTACGCCGGATTTCCTGCCGCGAACACCGCCCGCAACGTGGCGCGTGAAGCGTTGAGCAAGGACTAGAAGACGCGGCTGCCCTTGGCCGACAGCTCGAAGCCGTGGTCGCCCAGCACGCACACGGTGCTCACTTCGGTGACGGCGCATGTCCCGGTGTTCGGGTAGTCGAGCTTGCTGCCGGCAGGCAGCAGCTTGTAGTCGGCCGGGTCGACGGTGCGCTCGCGCGGTTCTTCGTAGTCGGTGTACTTCTCCATGTCGGTCAGATCTCCGGTGGAAAAAGTCGCCGGCTCAAGTGACATGGCTGCGAAGACGCTGACCATGTTGCTCGATGTGCCAGGAAGCTTGCCCCAGCAGCTGGCTTGCTTCATGGGCGGATTCGCACGGCCTGTGTAGGTGATCCGGCATCGATACCCGCCCGGCGTGACGAACTGCGCGCCGTTGGTCGTCGGGTAGTTGTAATACGTGTTGTAGGGATGCACATCCACCGCGGTGTACCGGCTGAGATCCGGGATTTGCCCCGGGTCGGCCCCTGCCAGCGGAGATGCCACTACAGCCGTTGCTGCGAGAACTGCTCCCACCACGATCCGTGCCATGGCGGTGAGCCTATCGCGCCGAAAGTGGCCAAACGGGTACTCGAAGGTTCGTGACCGCAGTAACCCATCACCGGGCCGCCGTCGACGGCGTCGACACCTTCTACCGGGCGGCCGGCCCCGTCGACGCCCCAGTCCTACTGCTTCCCCACGGCTACCCGGCCTCGTCCTACGTCTATCGCAACCTCATGGCACGCCTCGGCGATCGATGGCGGCTGGTCGCACCCGACCTGCCCGGATTCGGTTACAGCGCAACACCTTCACCCGAGGACTTCGACTACACGTTCGCCGCCTACAGCCGGTTCCTCCATTCCTTCGTCAACGTCATGGGCCTGGACCGGTACGCAATCTGGTTACACGATTACGGCTCCCAGTTCGGTTTCCAGCTGGCCCTTGCCGAGCCGGAACGCGTTGCGGGGCTTGTCATTCAAAACGGCGACATCTATCAGGACGCGTTCGGGCCGAAGTACGACTTCTTGAAGGAATCGTGGAACAACCCCGGCCCGGAGGCACGGCGCAGAATCGCACAGCACGTCACCCTGCACGGGTTCGAGACGGAATTCCGCGGCGAACTACCCCGCGACATCGCCGACCGGATCAGCCCCGACCTCTGGACGTTGCACTGGTCGTTGATGTGCACACCGGAGCGCATCGCCAACCTGATCCGACTGCTGGAGGATCAACCCACCACCCTCGACTGGTTCGACGAGGAACAGGCCTACCTGCGTGAGCACCAGCCTCCGACGTTGATCGTCTGGGGTCCCCATGACGGCTACATGCCGGAGAAATCCGCCTGGGCATACCTACGTGACCTGCCCGATGCCCCGATTCACCTGCTCGGTGGAGGTCACTGGCTGCTGGAAACCCACCTCGACCAGGTGGTTCCGTTGGTCGACGAGTTCCTGGCGACCGTGTACGGGGCAAAAACAACAAAATGGAGCCACCCAGGGGAATCGAACCCCTGACCTATTCTTGGCTGGTATGCGTCTGGCGGAGTTCACAGCAGTCCGTAAACATGTTGCGCTGCAACCAATCTCGATGATTCGCGATACGCATGGGTACAGATGAGTACATGCCGATTCGGGGCCGTTTATGCGGGGAAAATACGGAGCAGCCGCAACGCCTGGCCTTCTCATCCCTCGATAAGGCATGCGGATTTAGGATCGGCCGATGGACACGAGTTCGGCGATAGCAATCGCTGGTCTGACCACTGCGCTGTTCGGCACTCTCACGGTGCCACTGCTTCAAAGCCATTTCACTGGGCGCCGTGAAGCCATGACGAGGATGGACGAGCGACGCTATGTCGCTTATGTCGACGCCATCACATATGCGCAGATCGTTGAGGAAAAGCTGATCGAGCTCACCGAGGACCCGTTCGTTAGGACTGCTCGGCAGGCCCGAGATACGCCAGACGCAGCGATGATCAGGGCGAAGCTAGTCCTCGTCGCCCCTCGCGACATTGCTGGCGCATTCGACGAGTTGGTTCACGCATGGGATGACCTTTGCTGGATGTTGTCTAACGACGGCCCTACCCACTTTGATACAGGGTCTCCGGAGTATGTCGTAGAGGAAGGCAGCTCGGGCGCCGTGCGGATATTCAAAGCTCTGGATGGTCTCAAGACGGCCGTGCGCGCGAAAACGCTTGGCGAGCTTCCAAGCGCGCGAAACCCATAGTCGTCCCCAGCCACTCATTGAGCAGTCCTCACACCAGATAGGGACGCAGCCGCGAGGAAAGCGGTTCGATTCGCTCTGCCCGGTCCTCGGATGCCCGGCGCGCTAGCCCCGGTCCTTGAACAGCTCCCCTAGGGCGGTCAGCGCATCACGGGGAAGACTGGCCCAAGATCGATGCTCGTTGTGCAGGTCTCGTGACGTATCGAGGCGCTCGCGCCAGTCCTCGCAGGCCGCGTTGCCCCCCAACATCTCGATGCAGGCCTCGACTACCTCCTCGAATGTGTGCCGCGGGCACGGCAGATGCGCGCCGGGAGCGAAACTCACGTGCATATGCGGCCGGCGCTCATCAGCGTTACCCGTCGGATGCCAGTGCCAGTCAATCGCGTCGCCCGAATCGAGCTGCAGGCTGTAGAGGTAGCTCAGAGTCGTTACCCGATACTTCTCGGAGGTCGACCCCAAAATGGAGTTCTCGTTGTCTATCAGTCGGAAATGCTGACGTGCGTTGAGCACTCCGAGCTTAGGAATGCGCAAGCCCTCGTCCGAATTGAGCAGCCAGGCGCCGTCATCGTTGACCCTCCGAGGCCTCTTCGTCACAAGCTTGCCGCTACCCGGCAAACACGACACCGCCCGCTGGAGAGGGTCTAGATACGCGGCAATGGCCTCGTGAGGATTTCGTCCCGGCATGCGTTAGCGCGCGAAGGGAATCAGCATGGCGACCTCCGCGAGTCCAGGATGGCGGTCCCAATCCTGATCTGCATACTCGCCGGCGTCCCAGCGCTGAAGAAACTCCTGGCCAGACATAGACAGGTGCCGCCGCGCAGCCTTGTCGAACAAGGCTTCCGCGTCTGAATCGTCGAGGTCAACGACTATCTCTGTTGCTGGCCACGCAATATCCATAGCCATCTGACTATTCCCTTCGTCCCCGTCTCTTTTGAGTATGCCGCACGCTGTGCATATGCGGCCCCAACGGGCACAAATTGCATTGAACACGACGGTACCGACAACTTCTGGAGGGGCTCGCGAGCGAGTGCTGGCGCAGGTGACGCTGAGGCTGCTCAAGCAATCCAGAATCCGCCTGTCGTGACGCCCCTTTGCCGCCCAAGGAGGAGGGCAGTTTGACGCCAGCACCCACCGGTCTCGCCGAAAAAACACAGAGAATTTCGCATGCAGCAGCACAGGTGCCAAGGCATGTCGGTCCTCTGGGAGGGCCGGTGGGGTACCCCTGTACCCCTCCCGGCCCCTGCGGTCTAGGTGACGGTGAGGCTGCCTCCGGTGAGGCCGCTGCCGCTGCCGGTGAGTGCTCCACCACCGGGTGCAACGACGGTGTAGGGACCGCCGGCCGATCCGGTGACGGTCCAGTCGGCGGCGTCGTAGCCGTCATCGAGGGCGACCAGTGCAGCCTTCACGGTGGCCGCGCTGGCGTTGTAGGCGATGGTGCTGGTGGTCTGGCCTCGGAAGGTCAGGGTGAAGGTGCCAGCACTGGGTGAGCCGAGTGTGACTGTGTGGGTGACATCGCCGTCGATGTAGAACAGGCCGATGCGGTCAGGGCGGACGACGGCGTGCCCGGTGCGCATGGTGGCGCGAACCGCGATGCTGTCGGAGGAGAAGTACGCCGAGGGATCGGTGGCGATGGTGAGGTCGCTGACTGCCGAGACGATGGCGCTGCGGTCGATGAGCAGCCCGGAGTAGGCGGGTACCTCGGGGTTGACGAGGACGGGCAGGGATAGCAGTCGGGGTTCGGCGTTGTCGGTGCCGGCGCCGAGCAGGTTGCTGTTGTAGTCGGTGCCGATCTTCATCTTGCGCAGTGCGGCCCAGGTGGTGGGGGCGAGTACCCATCCGCCTGGCATGGCGCGGTTGGCGCGCACGGTGGATTCGAGGTCGATCAGTTCGTCGAGGTTGGTTCCGACGGTCTTGGTGACCAGGCCGGCGGTGTTGACGAGCCCAGCGACGGGTGCGACGGCGGGACCGACGGGGGCGGTCTGGGCGATGAGCGCGTTGTCGGCCTTGGTGATCATGGCTCGGGCCACGGACTGGGCGAGGTGGTCATCGGTGCCGGCCTGCGAGTATTGCTCGCGGGTGATGCGGATCAGTTGGGCGAACTTCTTGGTGTAGACCAAGGCTTCGGCCAGATCCGGTTCGCTCTCGGGGATCTCGGCACCTTCGTCGACGAATCCGGCGTCGGCGTCGTCTGCGTAGGCGACTCGCATGCTGGGGGCGTCGCCTTCGATTCGGCCGGCCACGTTGGTGATGGCGAAGATGAGGGCTTGCTCGAGGACGGTTTCGGGCGCGAACGTGTAGAGGTCGGGCGCCCATGCTTTGGCGCTGGATCCGGTGGTGTGTGTGAATGCCATGAGGGTCAGCTTCTTTCAGGTGTGGTCGCACGCAATCGCGCGTGCGTACTGGCGATTGGGTTCCTCGGCCGCTTCGAGCGGTTCGGGGTGCACACCTGGTGCTGGCGGTGGAGAGCGTTCGGGATCCGGCCCGGTGTCGCTCTCCACCGTCCAGTTTAGTGGCCTGGCGGCTTGAATGCGTCAGCGATGGATGGCTTGGACGGTGGTGCGCTGTGGCCGCTGGTGCCCTGGCCGCGGTTGGGGGTGAATCCGCGGGCGATGTTGAACCGCTGGGCTGTTGCGCCGATGAATTGGTCGACGGCGTTCATGTCGAGCTGTCCGGTCTCGGTGTCGATGAGCGTGTCGACGTTGAGGCCGGCGGCGTCGAGCAGTTCTGGTTGGACGGTGCCGTTGGGTCCGTTGCCGGCGGCGCGCCAGTCGATGAGTGAGCGGCGTTGCGCGGTGAGTTGGTCGCGGAGCTGGTCACGTTCAGCTTCGGTGGCGCGAAGCTGCGTCCGGTATTTCGCGGCTTCACGGTTGCCGCCACGCTGCTCGTCTTCGGGCGGCTCCGGGGTGTCGGTCGTGGGGTTCTGGTCTGCGGTTGCGTCGTCGGGTGAGGCCACCGGCGCCTCTGAGGTGTCGGTTGATGCAGTGCTGTCAATCGTGGTGTCAGACATGGTTGTTCCTCCCTTTAGGTGGTCGAGTTTTCGAGTTCGCGGGCTGCCCACAGTTCGGCGAGTCGCTGTATCTTGTCGATCGTGTCGCCGCCCGTCGGCATTGTCAGGCGGTACATATCGAGGACGGCGGCCATCAGTTCGCGGCAGCGGTGTTGTTCGGCGGCCTCGTCGAGGACCGCATTCACGCCGTCTGCGTCGTTGCGGAGGTAGTGGATGACGGCGGCGCTGGCGCGTCGGTAGTCGCCGTAGAGCCCTTCGGCGTAGCGCTTGAGTTCGGTCATGCGATTTCCTTTCGTGGGCGGCCGGGGAGCCGGGGTTGGTTGATTAGGCCGGCGACGACACCGACCGGACGCTTGGAGGGTTTGAGGCTGTCGAACCATTGGCGGCAGCCGGCCAGTGCGGGACAAGTGCGGCACAGGTGCAGTGCGGCGTCGTGGCGGTACTCGACATCGGTTGCAGGTTCACCTTGTTCGGCTGGGTCGAACGCTGCCGACATTCCGACGCATGCCGCACCGGGCAGCTCAGGAGCGGCAGATATGGCGGCGAGGAGGGAGTGCAGGGTGTCGCTCACGCCGACTCCCCTTCTGCCGCCGGGATGATGCGCCAGATGGTCTCGGAGCCAGCGCCGGGAACAGATTCGATGCGGCCGGAGTCGGTGGCGGCGTGACGGGCCGAGGTCCAGGAGTAGCCGGCGGCCTCGGCGGCGTGACGGAACAGTTCCTTGTCGACCACGTCGATGCCGTCGCGAGTGAGGTTGTCGATGTAGTTAGCTGTCCAGTCCGCTGCTGAGGTGTGTTTGGTCTTGCGGGTGCCGGTGATGTCCCAGACTGCGACCTTGCCTTTGCGGCCGATGACGGTGATGTCGGGGTGGTCGCTGGCGGCTACTCGGATTGTCTGGCGTGCGAAGCCTGCAGCTTCCCCTGCATCGAGTACAGCAAATGATTCTGCGGTGGTGTGGCCCGCTGCCCGGAGGTCCGCGAGGTGGTTGGCCAACCATGCGCGGCCGGTGAGCTTCGGCGGCTCGGAATCGTGCGACCTGCGTGAATCTAAGTCAGTAACTGTAGCTTCTGGTTCACCCTGAACTTTCGGTTCACCCTCCGTGAACTGCGAATATTGACCCTGAACCGGGGGTTCACCCTGAACTTCCGTCAGTCGGTACCGAACACCGCGGTCAACGGTGATAGCTACCACCCGGCCCTCATGTTCCAGCAAAGATACGGCTTGGTCGAACAGGTCTCGTCGTTCGCGCTTTCCCATGCGGCTACGGAGAGCATTGCCGGCCTGTTCGCCGTCGCGTTCCAGGGTGCGCAGGATGCTGTTTTTCACGCCGTCGAGTAGCCGGTTGTCGATGACGTCGTTGAACTCTGCTTGACGCAGTGCACGCGCTCTGGCCTTCTCCCGCTCGGCTCGTTTGGCTTCGGACAGGATCCAGTCGCGGGTGCGATCGGACACGGACATCACTGCCTCGGAGAGCTGCCAGTCCGTCTCGCTGACGACCGAGCGGTGGTGCATGATGGCCAGGACCGCAGCGACCTTGCAGCGGGTCAGGAGGGCGTGGCCGTCGAGGGCCTCGGAGTCGCCTCGCTGGCGGGCGATGTGCGCGGCGATGACCGTCTGGGCGATCTCCTCAGGGCCGTACTCAATCTCCACCGGCTCGGTGCTCAGGCGCGCCCACGGCGGCAACACGGTGTTGAGCGGGCCAGGATCGGCGGCAGGGGTGGCCGGCATATCCGGGTCGGTGGTCGGGAACCACAGAAAGCGCTGTGGTGTACCGCCGGAGGTGTCGGAGAAGATCACTCCGCAGTGCCCCGGCTGGGCGCCGACGGACAGGCAACAGCGGTAGGTGTGCGCCTGGACGATCCGTGTGGTGGCGTCACTGGCATTGGACTGACCGAGCAGTTCCCCCATTGCCATCGACTTCAGTTGAGCCAGCAGGATGCTGCCTTGCCGGCCTGCGATGCCAGCAAGGGTGTCGATCTCGGGGACGCTGAAGATCGCCCGCGTGATCGGCTCCTGCCCCTCTTTCTTGGGCGGCATGAACGTGGCCGCTATACCCTCACCAGACCCAATGGGGCGTTCGATGATCGGGGCCGGCCAGACTTCGCGGGCGACCTTGTCGGAGATGCCCTTGCCGCCACCACTCGGGGAGACGAACGCGGCGAGAAGGTTGAGGCTGGCGCGGCCGCCGATGATCCCGGGCAACTGGACCTCGGGGCCGGTGCTGGCCGACACCCGCAGTAGAACTGCACCGAACACAGCCCAGGGTGCGGCATATCGGGCACGGGCCCACTGGTAGATGGTCTTGAGTTCTGTTGTGGCGCTGAAGAATTCTTCGTCGGTCACGATGCCTTCCTGGGAATGTAGGGGCCGGCCCCCTGGACAAGGCGCTGGGCGAGCGCTGTCCATCCGCCGGCCGCGGCGATCTCGCGGGATGCCTCTGCGCGCTTCTCCTGCGCGATCTCAGTGCGTAGTGCCCAGTGCTCTCCGAAACGGGCAAGCGCCAGCAGCTTCCGAGGGTCGCTATCGGACAGTTCGCACCATGCGGGGGTACCGGCCACCGGAAGCGGGCCAGCGTTCGCCTTGTTGACCATGGCGGTGATGAACTCATGCACTGGCCACCACGCGACCTGTTGAGATTCGGGAGAACCCGCCCCGGTGAGGGGGCGGGACTCCACGTTCCAATCACTGGCGGTCACTACGAACCGCCACCTGGTAGGACAGACGCGACGAGCTCGTTCAGCTTTTCCACCATCGTGGCGTCGACGTCGTCGATCTTGGCAACTACCTGGATCAGCAGCGCGGACAGCTTCTTCCGGCGGTCCCGTAACAGCCAGGCATGCCGGTGCCGCAGGCAGTCCACGCAATCACCATCGCGCCACCAGAGGCCCGTATGGGGGTCCTGGAATTCCTCCTCGTAGAGGTTGATGTCCTTGGCCTGCGACGGCATCCGCTGTGCCCGAGGTGTCGTGCCTTCACTGCGCTGCTCAGGGACGTTGACCAGCTCCCCGCACATGGCCTGAAACTGCTTTTGGCCGGCCTCCCGCGCTGCGTCCTCGTCGGCTTTCCACCACAGGTGTTGCGTCAGCGGATTGCGGGGGAGGCCTCGGCGGTAGTCGGTACGGATTGTTTTGCGCCATTGGGGATCCCAGGACGGGAGGATGTCTTGGTCTCCGAGGGCGATGCGCTGACGCTTCTCGTCAAAGTCGCTGCCGTCGTCCAGCAGCGCATGCGTGGTGATCGATCCACACTCGGAGCACTTGAGATCACCGAGGCTGCGTTCCCAGCTCCGATCACCCCAATTGCCGCGACAGTTGCGAGCACGTCTGTAGGTGCGGAGGTTTCCGCAGACGCAGCAGAGTGCCTTCATCACCGGCTCGCTCACCGGATCACCTCCGCGGCGTCGGCTTCGAGCTGGTCGGTCGCACGGTCGAGCGCGACGGCTGCGCGCTTCAGGTGACCGAGGGCAGTGACGAGGTCGACACAAGCCATCAGCGGGGATCCGGCCGGCAGGCCCTGCAGCTCCACGTTGAGGTCATGCCGCAGCAGATCCACCTTGTTCACCGCGATATCGAGCCGCTGAGAGATAGTGGCCGGCGGGGTGTACGTCGCGCAGAACGCGCACGTGTCGCCGGAATCGACCGGGACTGTGCAGTGCTTGCAGAGTCGGGGGGTTATCGTGGTCATCAGAACTTTCTCCTTACTTAGCGGTTGGGTGTGGGTTCGTTCCGAAGGGCGTCGGCTGCAACCGGCGCCTTTCGCATGTCCGGGGTGTTGTCGTCGTCCACGAGCCCCAGGTCGTCGATCGCGTCGCGGGCGAGTTGGTCGACATTCGGGTGCATTACGCCGCGCCTTCGAGTCGACTGATGTAGTCCTCAAGCTGACGGTCCGTGCTGAACCTGCGCCGGCCGATTTTCACCGAGGCGAGTGCGCCCGATGACCAGAGCTGGAACACCAGCGTCCGACTGATGCCACCGAGCTTGAGCCCGACGGCCACATAGTCGTTCATCTCATTCCCCTATTCGTGTCGCGTGTAACGACATACGATGTCGTCCGCTGTGACACTAACACGGTTGCCGCCGTACGCAACAGAATCTGTGACAGAATGTCGTGATGGACGACAGGAATCCGTGGGTCGAGGCGCTGCAAACCGAGCTCGGCAAGATCATCTCGGAGGCGCGGACGGGTCAGAAGATGTCGGCCGTAAAGCTGTCCGAAGCCACAGCCCAGCTAGGCGTCCCCATTCATCGCATTGCCATCACTCGCATAGAAAAGGGTGAGCAGAGTCCAACAGTCCCGGAAATGGTCGCGCTAGCGGTAGCGCTTAAGGAGGACTGGATCGGATGGCTAATCAGGGCTACGAACGGCATAGACGTAGGCGGCGTTCTCCATGCCTACTCCGACTGGCGAACAAGCCTCACCGATATTGGAGAGCAACTCACCACAGCGAAACGCAACCTTCAACAGGTCGATTGGGCAATCAAGAACCTCCGAATGCCTGACCGGCTTAGGCAGCAACGCGAGGCCGACCGGCAGCGCTACGAGGAAACCGTGACATCACTGCGGCAGCAGTATGCGGAGTTCGTCCGACTGCTCGATGAGGGTGACTACCTACGCCCAGAAGATTCGACGCATCCCCTCGCGCGAGCATTTCAAGACGAGGACAACCCGAGTGCCTAGACAACGCCTCGCCCCCGGGGAACACGGCAAGATTACCGACGCCAAGCGTGGTGAAATCTTCTACGCCACAACGTATGTGCGTCTCCACAGCGGCAAGTTGCGTGAGCGTGAAGCGTCGTCGCGCAAGTCTGCCGAGGATGCCCGGCGGGAACTGAAACGTCGTATTGCAGCCGAGCTTTCCGCCGGGGAACCGACCGGCGTCATCAATCGGCGCACAACGCTGTCTGAGCTGTTCGTGGCATGGATTGCAGCCAAGGTTTCCGAGGACGGGTTGAAGCCGCAGACCGCGCAGCAGTACCGCGATATGTGGCGGGTACACAGCAATGAGCAGATTGGCGATCTCCGCATCGGAGAGCTGACGACCAGCCGCGCCGACGCACACTTACGGGCGCTTCCGGTGTCGGCCGGCAAGCTGACCAGAATCGTGCTCGTCGGCATGTACCAGCTCGCGGCCCGACACGATGTCATCCGGTCCTCACCGATGCGTGAGACGAAGCTGGCCAAGGCGGTAAAGAAGCCGGTGCGCGCGCTGACCGCGATCGAGCTCGAACAGGTGCGGCAGGCAGTGCGGGTGTATGCGACACCGACCGGTCGGGGCGGCCCTCGGCGGGGCGTGATGCTCACGGCCTACGTCGAACTGCTCGCGGCGACCGGCGCACGGCCGGGTGAAGTGCTCGCGATTCGATGGGCAGATGTTGACCTGCTCGGCGATCCGGCCACAGTTACAGTCACCGGCACACTGATCGACCACGGCGTGATCCCCGGCAAGCCTCTGCATCGGCAGGACACGCGCAAGGGTGACGCTCCCCCGCATACGGTCAGCCTGCCCGCATTCGGAGTCCAGGTGCTCACCGAGCTGTACGCGCAGACGGGGCCGGACGGGGCGGTGCTGACCAATCGAGACGGCGGCTGGATCTCCGCATCGAACATCGCTACGTCGTTGCGGGAAGCGCTCGCGCCGCATGAGCATCTGCAGTGGGTGACACCGCACAGCTTCCGGCGGTCGGTGGCCACCGTGGTCAGGGACGGCCTGGGCGTCGAGGCGGCACAGCAGCAGTTGTCACACGCACAGATCGCGACGACCGAGGGGCACTACCTGCAGCGCGTGACGGCCGGACCGGATACCCGCGCTGTACTGGAGAAGTGGGCCAGCAACGAGGCTGGCTGAGCCAATTTCCGGGGAAAATACGGGATTGGCCGAAATCAAGTTAGCCAGCAAACACGCTTAACGCGTCTACCTGCAAACATGGAGCCACCCAGGGGAATCGAACCCCTGACCTATTCATTACGAGTGAATTGCTCTACCGACTGAGCTAGGGTGGCGCACCCGGGTGAACCGGGCGGCACCACTTTACGGCAGACGCCGCCCAGGACCCAACTCACCCTCGCAGCGCCTGCCCGACGGTGGCCACCATGGCGTCGACGGCGAACTTCGGTTTGACGTTGATGGCGAGCGCTTCGCGGCAGTCCAGTACCGCCTCGATGCAGCGCAGCAGCCGGTCGGGCGGCACGTGGTCCGCCATGGCCGCCACTTTCTCGGCCATGTCCGGGTGGTTTGCGGTCACACCGCCGGCGCCCGAGGACACCAGCAGCGCATCCCGGAAGTAGGTGGCCAGGTCGATCAGGGCCCGGTCCAGTGCATCGCGTGAGGCGCGGGTCTGCCGAGACTTCTGCCGCCGTTCCAGCTCTTTGAGCGCACCGGCGGTGCCTCGGGTGGTGGCCGCCGTGCCTTTTCCGGTCCCACCGGCCCCGAGGGCCGTCTTGAGCTCCTCGGTCTCGGTCTCGTTGCGCCCGGCGGTCAAGGCCAGCGCCTCGGCTTCGGCGACCGCCACCATCTCCTCGGCGGCCGCGAACGCCCTTGCCGGCGTCGCGGCGTCCCGGGCCAGTCCGAGCGCCCGCTTGCGGCGCTCCCTGGCCTCCGGGTCGGTGGCCAGCCGGCGGGCCCTTCCGACATGGCCGCCGCTGACCGAGGCCGCCCAGCGCGCATCCTCCTCGGGCAGCCCGTCCCCGGAGATCAGCACGTCGGCGATGGCATCCACCGACGGCGTGGTCAGCGCCACGTGGCGGCACCGGGAACGCAGCGTGATCGCGATGTCCTCTGGGTCCACCGACGGCGCGCAGAGCAGGAACACCGTCGATGCCGGCGGCTCCTCCACCACCTTGAGCAGGGCATTGGCCGCGCCCTCGGTGAGCCGGTCGGCGTCTTCGATCACCACAACTTGCCAGCGGCCGGTGCCGGGCCGACGCGACGCGATCTGGACGATCTCGCGCATCTCCTTGACCGCGATCGACAGCCCTTCGGGCACGATGCGCCGGACATCGGCGTGGGTTCCGGCCATCGTCGTCGTGCAGGCCCGGCATTCACCGCACCCCGGAGCCCCCTCTGACGTGCACTGCAGGGCCGCCGCGAAGCACAGCGCAGCCACCGAACGCCCTGATCCGGGCGGGCCGGTGATCAGCCAGGCATGCGTCATGGTCCCCACGGTGGTGCCACTGTGTGGCGAATCACCCCGGGCCGCCGAGGCGGCCGCCACCAGCTCCTGTTCCACCGCATGCTGGCCCACCAGCCGCGAAAAGACCCCGCTCATCGTCTCCAACAGTAGTGGTCAAGCCGACACAACCACGTCACAGCAGGCGCTGAACGTCGCCCCGGCCCGATACGGTGAACAGGTGACCACGGAGCCCATCCCCATCGCGCGAATCGGTGCATTCGCGCGCTGGGTCGCGCGTACCCCGTGGCCGGTGTTCACGCTGGGCATGTTGCAGGCCGACATCATCGGTGCGCTGTTCGTGCTGGGCTTCCTGCGCTTCGGGCTTCCGCCCGAGGACCGGATCCAACTCCAGGACCTGCCGGTGCTCAACCTGGCGATCTTCCTGGGCTACCTGTTCGTGTCGTTCACCGTCGGCGCCTACCTGGCGTTGCGGCTGCTGATCCCCGTGATCCGCTGGCAGCGCCGCGACACCCTGCTGTCCAAGTCCGACCCACGGATCACCGAGTTGGCCCGTGTACGGGCCTTGAAGATGCCGTTCTACCGCACCCTGATCAGCGTCACCAACTGGTTCCTGGGTTCGATCGTGTTCATCGTGGCCAGCTGGCCGGTGGCCAGTAAGTCCGCGCCGGTCGTTCTGGTGGCCACGGCGCTGGGGGCCACCGCCACGGCGATCATCGGTTATCTGCAATCCGAAAGGGTGCTGCGTCCGGTCGCGGTGGCCGCGCTGCGCGGCGGTGTTCCGGAGAACTTCCGCGCTCCCGGGGTGATCCTGCGCCAGGTGCTGACCTGGGTGCTTTCGACGGGCGTGCCCGTCCTGGCCATCGTGCTGGCCCTGGTGGCAAGCAAGTTCTCGATCCTGACCGCGTCGGCCGATCGGCTGACCACGCCGCTGCTGCTGTTGGCGGTCGCCGCACTGGTGATCGGGTTGTCCGGCACGGTGCTGGTGGCGATGTCGATCGCTGATCCGCTGCGCCAGTTGCGCTGGGCACTCGGCGAGGTGCAGCGGGGTAACTACAACGCGCACATGCAGATCTACGACGCCAGCGAGCTCGGCCTGCTGCAGGCCGGCTTCAACGACATGGTGCGCGAGCTGGCCGAGCGGCAACGGTTGCGTGACCTGTTCGGCCGCTATGTGGGTGAGGACGTGGCCCGGCGCGCCCTGGAGCGCGGCACCGAGCTGGGCGGCCAGGAACGCGATGTGGCAGTGCTTTTCGTGGACCTGGTGGGGTCGACGCATCTGGCGTCGACGATTCCGGCCGGTGACGTGGTGAACCTGCTCAACGAGTTCTTCCGGGTCATCGTCGACACCGTCAACCGGCACGGTGGATTCGTGAACAAGTTCCAGGGTGACGCGGCCCTGGCCATCTTCGGCGCACCCATCGAGCATCCCGACGCCTCCGGTGGCGCGCTGGCCGCCTCACGGGAACTTCATGACGAGCTGCTCAGCGTGCTGGGTACCGATATCGAGTTCGGTATCGGGGTCTCGGCCGGCCGGGCGATCGCCGGCCACATCGGTGCTCAGGCCCGGTTCGAGTACACCGTGATCGGCGACCCGGTGAACGAGGCGGCCCGCCTCACCGAGCTCGCCAAGCTGGAAGAGGGCCACGTGCTGGCGTCGGCGATCGCGGTCAGCGGGGCGCTGGACGCCGAGGCGCTGAGCTGGGATGTCGGCGAGATCGTCGAACTGCGTGGCCGCACCGTGCCCACCCAGCTGGCTCGGCCGATGAACCTGGTGTTGCCCCGGGACCTGGAGCGCGATGCCGCCGAGAGCGACCTGACCGACGATGATGTGCGCAGCTCGACGTAGACCCACCCCACCGCCGAATGGCCGGTTATTGCACGCCTTTGCGCGAAGCTCGGGTGACAACCGGCCGCACGGCGCATAACACGGGGCCGGAACCGATCAGGCCTTCTTGGCGGCAGCCTTTTTCGCCGGGGCCTTCTTGGCAGCGGTCTTCTTGGCGGCCGCTTTCTTGGCCGGAGCCTTCTTCGCCGCCTTCTTCACTGGCCCGCGGGCCCGGCGATCGGCCAGCAGTTCCGAGGCCCGCTCGTCGGTGATCGAGGCGACGTCGTCGCCCTTGCGCAGGCTGGCGTTGGTCTCACCGTCGGTGACATACGGACCGAATCGGCCATCCTTGATCACCATCGGCTTGCCCGAGGCCGGGTCGGTGCCCAGCTCCCGCAGCGGCGGGGCCGCAGCGGCCTGGCGCCCACGTCGTTTGGGCTCGGCATAGATCTTGAGCGCCTCGTCGAGGGTGATGGTGAACATCTGCTCCTCGGTGGCCAGCGAGCGGGAGTCGGTGCCGCGCTTGAGGTATGGCCCGTAGCGACCGTTCTGCGCGGTGATCTCCTCGTTGTTGGACGGGTCGACCCCGACCACGCGCGGCAACGACAGCAGCTTGAGCGCGTCGTCGAGCGTCACCGTCTCCAAATCCATTGTGCGCAACAGGGATCCGGTGCGCGGCTTGGGTCCGGTGGGCTTCTTGCCCTTCTTGGCCGTCGTGCCCGCGTCCGGATCCTCCGGGGGTTCCGGCAGGATCTCGGTGACGTAGGGACCGAAACGTCCGTCCTTGGCGACGATCTCGTGGCCCGTCGCCGGATCGACGCCCAGCACCCGACCTTCTTGCGGTGTGGCGAAAGCCTTCTCGGCCAACTCCAGTGTCAGCTCATCGGGGGTCAGATCGTCTTTGAGGTTGGCGCGCTGCGGCTTGAGCTCACCCGGATTGTCCGGATCGGCAATCATGCGTTCCAGGTACGGCCCGTTGCGGCCGACCCGAACCACGATCGCGCGACCCTCGTCATCATCAAAGAGCTTGATGGAGTTGACTTCTCGCGCGTCGATACCTTCGAGGTTCCCGCCGACGAGGTGCTTGAGGCCGCCGGACCGGGCGATCGAGCCCTCGACGCCGTGCTCACCGCCGAAGTAGAAGTTCGACAGCCAGTTGGTGCGCTGCTCCTGGCCGTTGGCGATCTCGTCGAGCTCGTCCTCCATGGCCGCGGTGAAGTCGTAATCCACCAGCCGACCGAAGTGCTGCTCCAACAGGCCCACCACAGCGAAGGCGACCCAGGACGGCACCAGCGCGCTGCCCTTCTTCTGCACGTAGCCGCGGTCCTGGATGGTCTTGATGATCGAGCTGTACGTCGACGGGCGGCCGATACCCAGCTCTTCGAGGGCCTTGATCAGCGAGGCCTCGGTGTAGCGGGCCGGCGGGCTGGTCTGGTGGCCGTCGGCGGTGAGGTCGGCGGCGTCCACGCGCTGACCCTGCGTCAGGTTCGGCAGCCGGCTCTCGGCGTCGTCGGACTCGCCGCCGGCCAGCTCGTCGATGCTCTCGACGTAGGCCTTGAGGAAGCCGGGGAAGGTGATGGTGCGGCCGGACGCGTTGAAGACGACCTGCTCGCCGCCACGGGCGGTACCGGCGATGCGCAGCGACAGCGTCGTGCCGCGCGCGTCGGCCATCTGCGAGGCCACTGTGCGCTGCCAGATCAGTTCGTAGAGCCGGAACTCGTCGGTGTCGAGCTGCGCGTGCAGCTGGCCGGGCGTCTGGAACACGTCACCGGCGGGCCGGATCGCCTCGTGCGCCTCCTGCGCGTTCTTGACCTTGCGGGTGTACTGCCGCGGCGACGGATGCACGTATTCGTCGCCGTAGAGCTGACGCGCCTGGTTGCGGGCGGCGTTGATCGCCGAGTCCGACAACGTCGTCGAGTCGGTACGCATGTAGGTGATGTAGCCGTTCTCGTACAGCCGCTGCGCGATGCTCATGGTGCGCTCCGAGGAGAACCGCAGCTTGCGGGCGGCTTCCTGTTGCAGCGTCGACGTCATGAACGGCGCGTAGGGCTTGCGCGTGTACGGCTTCTGCTCGACGGAGCTGACCGCCAGTTGCGCCCCGCGCAGGCCGGCTGCCAGCGCTCCGGCGCTGGCCTCGTCGAGCACGAGCACCTCGTCGGGCTTCTTCAGCTGTCCGAGCGAATCGAAGTCACGACCGGCGGCGATCCGGCGCCCGTCGACGGTGTTGAGCTTGGCGGTGAACCTGGGCGGGGTGGCCTCCGGGTCGGAGACCGACGCGTCCAACTCGGCGCTGACGTCCCAGTACCCGGCGCTGCGGAACGCCATGCGCTCCCGCTCACGCTGCACGATGATGCGGGTGGCCACCGACTGCACCCGGCCCGCCGACAGCTTCGGAGCGACCTTCTTCCACAGCACGGGCGAGACCTCGTAGCCGTAGAGCCGGTCGAGGATGCGGCGGGTCTCCTGCGCGTCGACCAGGGCGATGTCCAGGTCGCGGGGGTTCTCCGCGGCGGCCCGGATGGCCGGTTCGGTGATCTCGTGGAACACCATCCGGCGGACCGGGACCTTGGGCTTGAGCGTCTCCAGCAGATGCCAGGCGATCGCCTCACCCTCGCGGTCACCGTCCGTCGCGAGGTAGAGCTCGTCGACGCCCTTGAGCAGGTCCTTGAGCTCGGTGACCGTGCTCTTCTTGTCGGGGCTGACGATGTAGAGCGGTTCGAAGTTGTCGTCGACATTGACCCCGAGCCGCGCCCACGGCTCGGATTTGTACTTGGCGGGCACGTCGGCGGCATTACGGGGCAGATCACGAATATGCCCGCGGGAGGATTCGACCACGTAATTGGAGCCCAGGTAGCCGGCGATCTTGCGCGCCTTGGTCGGCGACTCGACAATTACGAGTCGCCGGACATTCCCCTTGCTACCGCTGCCGCTATCGCCAGCCAACTGTGCTTACGCTCCACTTCTATAGTTGCCGCGCCACGCCCGGCAACTGACAATTTCGCATTACGGGCGAGCCTACGCAAACCGGCTCTCCGCGTGTGCACCATTAAATACGTGGCCAGTGCGCCAACGCGGAGGCCTCCCCCGGTGGTTCCCCCACGTTCTCGACCAGGCGTGACAGGCGTCGACGCCCACTGATCCTCAGGGCCGGATGGGCGCCTCTGGTCCCGATCAGGGTCGGGGCGATCCCGACCCGCATCATCGCAGCGGCCAGCGCGGCGTGGGTGTCCGGGGCGTGTGGGTCCAGCCCCAGCAGATAGCGGTCTTCGGCCTCGGGTGTGCCCGCGGCCAGGGTCCACGCCCGCAGCTCGCGCGCGCCGGGCAACCATCCGGGCGGCACCGTCTTGACTGCGCCCCTGGTCCACTCCCCGGCGATCAGCATCAACTGGGGGTCCAGTGCGGTACGCACCAGCGGGTTGTTCTCGTCGGTGCTGGAGATCTCAGACACCAGCCCGGCCTCGCTGATCATCTGGGCCAGGCCCCGCGCCCGCCACAGCTCGTCGACGACCACCGATATCCGGGCCGCTTGCCGGCCGCCGTTGCCCGCCAGGACTATCTGTCCGGGCCCGGCGAGCACCCCGGTCAGGTCGGCCACCGCGGGCGGCACCGACTCAGCCGAGAAAAAGGACAGCTGGCTCACGAATCGACACTAAGCCAGCACAGGCCGCAAAAACGAGAACACCCCCGCGGTGTCCGATTCGGACTCACACGGGGGTGTCTCTTGGGTTTGTTTGGCTCAGATGGCCCGAACACCCGTGGCCTGCGGCCCCTTGGGGCTCTGGCCAACCTCGAACTCAACCTTCTGGTTCTCCTCCAGGGTGCGGAATCCGCTGCCCTGAATCTCCGTGTAGTGGACAAACACGTCGGCAGAGCCGTCCTCCGGAGCAATGAAGCCGAAGCCCTTTTCCGCGTTGAACCACTTCACAGTTCCCTGTGGCATCTTTTGTTCTTTCCTTCTCTTTCAACCGGGTGCGGTCCACCGACTTCCGATGTACCGGGCCCGTTCCGACCGCCATCCTTCGTGGAGTCGCCCGGAACTGACCCGACCTACAACCCTCGCAGGAACCGCGATCGCAACGACGATCCTGCGAGTGCGAGTACAAACACAGAAGCTGCGACCGTGATCAGTCAACCATGTTCGGGTCGGCTGCGACAGTCTTGGCGTGCGGCGCGTGGTGAACAATTCGTTTACAAATCCGAGTCGATGTCGGCGGGGTAGATCGCAGGAGGAAAAACAGTGCTGGAACAGGGGTCGGATTTCGGCCGTGAGCTGCTGGCTTGCGCTGTCGAGGGCACCCCTTCCGGGGAGAATCCGCTACGCCATGTTGCGGATATACCGCCGCGACACGGCAAACCGGATCAATGGCCGCAGTGGGCCCATCCGGAGGTCGTGCAGGCGTTGCGGGACCGCGGAATCGTCGCGCCGTGGTCGCATCAGTTGGCCGCCGCCGAATTGGCCCGCGCCGGACGGCATGTGGTGGTGTCCACCGGAACCGCCTCGGGCAAGTCCCTGGCCTACCAACTACCGATCCTCTCGACGCTGGCCGAAGATCGGCAGGCGCGGGTGCTGTACCTGTCGCCGACGAAGGCTCTGGGGCATGACCAGCTGCGCACCGCCCAGCAGCTGGCGGAGACCGTCGATGCGTTGCGGGACGCCGCGCCGGCACCCTATGACGGCGACTGCGCGACGGAGGTTCGGCGGTTCGCCCGGGAACGGTCACGGTGGATCTTCTCCAACCCGGACATGATTCATCTGTCGCTGCTGCGCAACCATGCCCGCTGGGCGGTGTACCTGCGGCACCTCAAGTTCATCGTCGTCGACGAATGCCATTACTACCGTGGCATTTTCGGATCCAACGTGGCCATGGTGCTGCGTCGTCTGCTGCGGTTGTGCGCGCGCTACTCGCCGGACGGATCGGGACCGACGGTGATTTTCGCAAGCGCCACCACCGCGGCACCCGCCGAGACCGCGGCCGAGTTGATCGGCCAGACAGTCGCCGAGGTGACCGAGGACGGCTCGCCCCAGGGAGCGCGCACCATCGCACTGTGGGAGCCGGCGCTGCTGGACGATCTGACCGGAGAGAACGGCGCACCGGTACGGCGTTCGGCCGGCGCCGAGGCGGCCCGGGTGATGGCCGACCTCATGACCGAGGGGGCGCGCACTCTGACATTCGTGCGCTCTCGCCGCGGTGCCGAGCTGACCGCCCTGGGCACCCGGGCCCGGTTGGAGGACACCGCACCCGAACTCGCGGATCTGGTGGCCTCCTATCGGGCCGGTTACCTCTCCGAGGACCGTCGCGAACTGGAAGCGGCGTTGACCGACGGACGGTTGCGCGGGCTGGCCACCACCAACGCACTGGAACTCGGCATCGACATCGCCGGGCTGGATGCGGTGGTGATGGCGGGATTTCCCGGCACCGTCACCTCGTTCTGGCAGCAGGCCGGCCGGTCCGGCCGACGCGGCCAGGGCGCGCTGATCGTGCTGATCGCCCGCGATGATCCGCTGGACACCTATTTGGTGCACCACCCCGCAGCCCTGTTGGACAAACCGATCGAGCGGGTGGTCATCGACCCGACCAATCCGCATGTACTGGGTCCGCAATTGCTGTGCGCGGCAGCCGAGTTGCCACTCACCGCGGCCGAGGTGCGGTTGTGGGATGCCGAGGCAGTCGCCGAGACCCTCGTCGATGACGGACTGCTGCGCAAGCGCCCTGGCGGCTACTTCCCGGCTCCCGGTGTGGATCCGCACCCGGCCGTCGACATCCGCGGCTCCAGCGGCGGCCAGATCGCGATCCTGGAGGTCGACACCGGCCGGATGCTGGGCAGCACCGGCGCCGGCCAGGCGGCGGCCGCGCTGCATCCCGGCGCGGTGTATCTGCACCAGGGCGAGACGTATCTGGTGGACTCGCTGTCCTTCGAGGACGGTGTGGCGTTCGTGTATGCCGCCGATCCGGGCTACACGACGTTCGCCCGCGAGACGACCGATATCGCGGTCACCGGCCCCGGCGAGCGCAAGACCTTCGGCCCTGTCACCGTCGGCCTCGTGCCGGTGTCCGTGACCAACACCGTGGTGGGCTATCTGCGCCGACGGATCGACGGCGAGGTCATCGACTTCGTCGAGCTGGACATGCCACCCAGCACCCTGGACACCATGGCCGTGATGTGCACGATCACCCCGGAAGCCCTGCAGGACAACGGCATCGATTCGCTGTCCGTCCCCGGGAGCCTGCACGCCGCCGAACACGCGGCGATCGGCCTGCTGCCGCTGGTGGCCAGCTGCGACCGCGGCGACATCGGCGGGGTCTCGACGGCTGCCGGACCGGTGGACGGTCTGCCGTCGATCTTCGTCTACGACGGTTACCCGGGCGGTGCGGGCTTCGCCGACCGCGGTTTCCGCAATCTCGGTACGTGGTGGGGCGCGACGGCCGACGCCATCGAAGCTTGCGAATGCCCGCAGGGCTGCCCCTCGTGCGTGCAGTCACCGAAATGCGGCAACGGCAACGACCCGTTGGACAAATCGGGCGCGGTACGAGTACTCCGCCTGGTGCTCGGCGCGCTGAGTACGTCCTCAGCGGACCCCCGACCGCGTTGACGGCCGACCCCTCGACGGCCGACTACGCGGATCTACAACTGCGTGGCTGCATTCGGCCACGCCGAACACACAGACGGTGCGACGAACGGTCGGACAACGCGATCCGTTCCCAATCCCGGAGGCCGGGCGCAGTGGCAAATTACGTGAACTCACTCATGTTTGCAACCCGACAGACCCTACTTCCGCAAACTGCGACCGGAATCCGCAGTTTTCCTGTGCGGATTCCGTCGCCATCAGACGTCGAGCAGGCTAACGCAGCGCCGGTAAAATCCTGCACATGAACCACGACTGGCTGCTCGTGGAGACACTGGGTAGCGAGCCTGTTGTGGTCGCGCGAGGTCTTCAGACGAAGAACCTCGTCCCGATCAGTGTGTTCCTACGACGAAATCCGCACCTGATGGCAATACAGAGCGCCATCAGGGAAAGCGTGCAGGCCGGACAGGGCGTCAGCACCATCACGCCCAAGAACGATCGCGTGATCCGCACCGAAGTGGTGCGGATGTCCGACGGGCACATCCATGGCGTGCATGTCTGGATCGGACCCACCGATCTCGATCCGCCCCAGCGGCCGATCCCGGGTCCACTGATCTGGGACCTGACCTCGGGGGTGGCCACCGACACCGTCGAATCCCTGCGCAACAGCGGGATGAATCCGGACACCGAGACCACCCACGACCGGACGTTCGCCGACGACCTACCCGCCAGGGATCTCAACACCGGTGAGTCCAAGGTGCTGGCCATGACCGTCAAACCCGTGGTCGGCAACACCCTGTGCACCACCTGGGATGTCACCGACCACCGCGGGGAGCCCATCACGGTGGGATTCGTGGCCAGGGTGACCCTGGAGCCTCACGACGACGGTTCCGACCGAATGATCTGCCGAGCCATGAACTGGCGCAGCGAACGCGAGAATCCAGCGCCGCCCGTGGACAACCTGGCCCAGCGCATCCTCAACGGGCTGGCCTGCCCCGGGGTACACCGGGTCCTCGTCGACCTCGACAACTGGAAGTTGTTGAAGTGGCTCGACGACCCGGCGCCGTTCTTCGACTGGCGCCACCGCGACGGCGGATCAGCCCGCATCCACCCCACCGACGCCCGGCACATGGCACGGATGACCACCGAATTCACCGACGGCGCCACCACCGCGGTGCTGCGGATGCGTGCCGAGGACGGTGGGTGGCAGCCGGTGCACATGACGATCAACCGGGTCGAACTCGACGACGACACCTTCGCCGGTCTGATCGCACTGCGGCTCCCGACCGACGACGAGGTCGCCGCATCGGATCTCGACCGGCTCGACTAGCCCGACTCGGCTACCCGACCGCATCCACCGGGCCGGCGCGTGCGGTCGCCCGGGCCGGACCGATGCCCCACCGCCCGAGGCGAACCGGAACCGACACGTCCAGCACCACGTCGAGTCCGACGATCCGGCAATCGCCCAGGACCGCACGCATCCGGACAGCGATCCGGTCGGCCTCCGCGCATGCCGCGGCCGGTCCGGACACCACAGCGCCGGCGGCACCCACCGCAGCCAGATCCGCCGTGGCCTGGGCTCGGTGCCGGGCCGTGACAGCGGCACCGAGGTATGCGCCACCGGCGGCGAATGCGATCACGGTCGCGATCATCGCCGCGGCCAGCAGCGTGGCCGAGCCGCGCTCACCCGACTCCGGGTTCGGGCACCGCGGCCGCTTCGGCCGACACCGTGAACCCCGGCAGCACCGTGGCGGCGCTGACCCGCGCCACCACCAGACCGCCGTCGCGCGCGACATGCACCACCGCGCCTGACGGTCCGACGCGACGGGCGGCGATCGTCGCTTCGTCACCTGCACCGCGCGCTGCCAGTCGGGCGGCTTCCCGCGCCGCGTCGATGCAACGGATCTGGACACCCACCGCGCTGAGCCCGCCGACGCACAACACCAGGACAGCCACCAGTGAGGCGATGGCGAATGCCGCCTCGACGGTGACCGCGCCCCTGTCATCGAGCCCGCCTTCTACACGTTGGTGTTCAGCGCCCGGCTGATGATGTTGGTCAGCGCACTCACGATCGAATCCCCGGTCACCACCGTGTACAAGATGGCCCCGAACGCCGCCGCGGCGATGGTCCCGATCGCGTACTCGACGGTGCTCATCCCCGATTCGTCGAGCATCAGAAGCGTCACGCGCGCATTCGCCCTCTGAAACATGTTTCCTGCCATGGCATTTCCTCCCTCTACACCGTGCACTCACAACAGACCCGAGCCCAGCACCTCGCCGGCCAGGCCGGCGACCACAGGAATGACGCCCAGGCACAGGAACGCCGGCAGATAGCACAGCCCCAGCGGCCCGGCGACCAGAACGGAGGCCCGTTCAGCCACCGCGTCGGCTGCGGAAGTGGCATCGTGTCGGGCTTGGGTGGCCAGTTCGGCGACTCCGTCGGCCAGCGCACTGCCCGAGGCGGCCGAACGGCGGGCCAGCCGCAGCAAGGCCTCGGCGTTCTTGTCTTGCGACACAGCGTCGTTAGCGCCGGACCAGGCCAGAGCCGGGTCCGCACCGAGTGCCAGGAGTTCGGCAGCGCGGCGCAGCATCGGTGCCAGCGCCGGCGGTGCCGACGACGAAGCGGCCGCAGCCGCAGACGACACCGCCATGCCGGCAGCCAGACACGCGGAGAACAAGTCGAACGTCGAGGCCGCTGCGAGCGGATCGTCGGTAACGGCACGTCGGCGGCCTACCCACGCCGCGGGGCAAGGCGCGGCCCGGTGCCGCACGCGGGCCGGGTCCGCACCGACCAGCAGGGCCGCAGCGAGAAGCAGTGCCGCCCAGATCATCTCAATGCTCTCTCGATGATTCGGTCTGACCACAGCAACCCCACGCAGGCCAGCAGGACTCCTGTCACGAGCAGCCAGCCACCAGCCCCGGGACCGCACAGGAACTCCAAGGGACGCGCACCGATCAGCTGCCCGAGCGCGATCCCGGCCACCGGCAGACCGGCCAGCACCGCCGCCGTCGCCCGAGGACCGGCCATCGCCGCTTCCACGTGTGAGGAAAAGCGTTCGCGCTCAACGATGTCGCGCTGTGCGGTGCGCATCAGGGTGGCGATCGAGAGCCCGTATGCGTGGGCCAGGCGCCAGCAGACCGCGAGCTGTTGCCAGTGCATCGGCAGTTGCGAGCCTGCGGCGACGTCTTCCAGGCCCACACCGACATCGGCACCGAGTCGAGCGCGTGCGGCGACAGCACCCATGCCCTGGCGCACCGGCCCGGACACCTCGCCGGCTGCCGTGCCGAAGGCAGCCACCGGATGGACGCCGGTGCGCAGTTCACCGACCAAGACGTCCAGTGCCGCCTGTAGCGCAGCGGATTCCTGTTGGCGTTGGCGGCGGGCCACACTGCGCCTGCGCCGTACCACGGCGGTGCCGGCCACCACCGCCGCAGCCACGGCGAGCGGCAGTGAAACCAGCCCGGCCACAGCAACTGCCAGGACCACGCCGCCGACCGGGGCCAATCGCAGCCGACGCCGGCCGGATCCATCCTGGCGCCGTAGCGCGATCGTCCGCCGGGGTGCGGCCGGCCACAACAGAATGGCCGCGGCCAACGCCAGTGCACTCGCTGTCACGGCGACACCCGCCGTTCCACCAACGCGTTCAGAGCGTCTGCACCACAACCCAATCCGGTGTCGGCGTGCCAGGCCGTCACCACCTCCAGATCACCTCGAGCACCCCGGCGCAGCACTGCGATCTCGCTGAGCCTGCGCTGCCCGGTGCCGTCCCGTCCCACGTGCAGCAGCACCTGGTTCGCAGCGGCCAGCTGACTGATGAGCGCGGTGCGGTCCAACCCGCCGAGCGCACCGAGGGCCTCCAACCGGGCGGGTACCTCCGCCGGACTGTTGGCGTGGACGGTGCCCGCCCCGCCGTCATGCCCGGTGTTGAGCGCGGCCAGCAGGTCCACCACCTCGGCCCCGCGTACCTCACCGACCACGATTCGGTCGGGACGCATCCGCAATGCCTGCCGGACCAGGTCGCGCACCGTGACCTCGCCGATGCCTTCGACGTTGGCACCGCGAGCCACCAGCCTGACCAGATGCGGGTGCGGCGGAGCCAATTCGGCGGCGTCCTCGACGCAGATGATGCGTTCATGAGCGGGCACAGCGCCGAGCGCGGCAGCAAGAAGGGTTGTCTTGCCGCAGCCGGTCCCACCCGAGATGAGGAAGGCCAGGCGGGCCCGGATGATGGCGTGCACCAGCTCGGCGGCTTGCGCCGGGATGGCACCGGAACGGCTGAGGGTGTCGAGATTCTGGGTGGCCGGGCGCAGGACCCGCAGCGACAGGCAGGTTCCTGCGGCGGCGACCGGCGGCAGCACCGCGTGTAGGCGCACGGTGAAGGGGCCGATGCCGGTCAGTTGACCGTCCACCCACGGCTGCGCCTCGTCGAGGCGGCGCCCGGCCAACAGCGCCAACCGCTGCGCGAGCCTGCGGACCGCGCCCTCGTCGGAGAAACACACTGCGCTGCGGTGCAATCCGTTGCCGTCATCCACCCACACCGCGTCCGGGGCGGTGACGAGTACATCAGTTGTGGTCGGCGCACACAGCAGCGGTTCCAAGATGCCTGCACCGGTCAGTTCGGTCTCCAGCAGCCGCAAATTGCTCAGTACCTCGGTGTCTCCGAGCAGTCCGCCGGACTCGGCCCGGATCGCCGCGGCCACCACACCCGGGCTCAGCGTGGACGCTTCGGCCACCAGCCGCTCGCGGACCCGGTCGATCAGCGAGGCGCTCATGCTGCCCCCGCCTCGTGCGCGGGGTGACCGGCCAGCACCGACAGCACTCGCCGGGCCGCAGAGCCCAGCGGAGACCGGGGCCGCACCCGCAGCCCGCCACGCTCCAGAAGCTCAGCGATGCCGGCCTGCGGTCGCATCGCCGCGAGCAGTGGCAGGTCCACGATGCGGGCTACCTCGGCAGCTCGCAGGCCGCCCGGCGACGGACCACGCACCACCACACCGGCATTCGGATTGCAGGCCAGTACCCACGGCCGCGCGGCGGTTGCGGCGGTACACGACCGCACATCGGCCGGTGTCAGCAGAACCACCAGATCGGCCGCGGTCAAAGCGGTCTCGGCAGCCTCTGTGGCGCGCCGGGGTACATCGCACACCACCGTGACACCTCCTCGGCACCCCGCCTCGATGACCGCCGCCACCGGCGCCGCCTCGATGTCGGTACCCGAGCGCCCGCTGGAGAGCACGCTGATCCCGTCCCGACGGGGCAGCGCGTCGCGCAAGGCCGGATAACCCAACCGGCCGCCCTGCAGCGCCAGATCCGGCCAGCGCAGGCCGGGCAGGTCCTCACTGCCCGCCACCAGATCGATCCCGCCGCTCCACGGATCCGCCTCCACGAGCAGCGCGGTGGATGCTGATTGCGCGAGCGCCACCGCGAACACCGACGCCCCGGCGCCTCCGCGGGCGCCGACGACCGCGACCACCGGACCGCGGCCGGCATCGTCGCGACAGGCAGCCTCGGACAGGGCCGTCACGAGGTCGGTTTCCTGGGCAGGCAGTGTCATCACGTGCTGCACACCGACGGAGATCGCGGCCTGCCAGTCGTCCGGCTCAGGTGCGTGATGGCCGAGCAGGATCACCCGGGCACGCCGGGGCAGCGTCCGGGCAGCGCACCGCTGCGCGGCCGGAGCGTCGAGCAGTACCGCCGCGGCCGCCATCCAGGCCTTGCGGCCCGACGGGGCGTCGACGAGGACCAGGCCGACGCCGGCCGCAGCCGCCACCCGGGACACGTCGTCACGCAGCAGAGGGTCACCGATCAGCGCCAGCACCGTGCCGGGCGCGGTGGTCTTCGGAACGGCCATGTCTTCACCCTGCGGGCAACCGCCGGGCCTGCACCATCACCAATCCGCGGATTGTGGATGAACTCCGCCCTGTGGATCAATTTGAGCGGCCAACACGCCGGGCGACACGCTGAAAATACGGTTCCGCAACCAACCTGGTAGCGCGGCCAAGGATTCTTCCCCCAGAAAAGGGACGACCCCCGCCAGGGGGGGAGGAGGCGGAGGTCGTCGTGTATCAGCCCCGGGGGGTCGGGCTGATACACCCTCGGCATAAGCCGAGTAATGCTCACTATACACACGGAACTGCCAAAACATGCAAGGGACACCGCTGCGGGCTACCGAGGCAAAGCCGGAGTCGCGATCCGAAAGAATGTGTCGTGAACTGCCATTTTACGTTGCCGGTCGGATAGCGGTCCGCACGTGCCTCTATGCTGACGCTTGTGACCGCATCCGATCGGGCTGCCGGGGAATCGATCGCACAGCAATCCGGGCCGCACGATGGTCGGCCGGTGCGCACGGCGGCGTTCTTCGACCTCGACAAGACCGTCATCGCCAAGTCGAGCACGCTCGCTTTCAGCAAACCTTTCTTCAATCAGGGTCTGCTGAACCGCCGCACCGTCCTCAAGTCGACCTACGCCCAGTTTCTGTTCCTGATGTCCGGCGCCGACCACGACCAGATGGACCGCATGCGCAGCTATATCACCAACATGTGCACGGGCTGGGATGTCGAGCAGGTCAAGTCGATCGTCGGCGAGACCTTGCACGACATCGTGGACCCGCTGGTGTTCGCCGAGGCCGCCGAGCTGATCGCAGATCACAAACTGTGCGGCCGCGACGTCGTGGTGGTGTCGGCCTCTGGTGAAGAGATCGTCGCGCCGATCGCCAGGGCGTTGGGCGCAACCCATGCGATGGCCACGCGCATGGTCGTCGAAGAAGGTCGCTACACCGGCGAGATCGCCTTCTACTGTTTCGGCGAGGGCAAGGTGGAGGCGATCCGCGCCCTGGCCGCGCGCGAGGGTTACGCACTGGACCATTGCTACGCCTATTCGGATTCGATCACCGATATCCCGATGCTGGAGTCCGTGGGCCATCCCACGGCGGTCAATCCCGACCGGGCGCTGCGCAAGGAGGCTGCCTCACGCGGGTGGCCGGTGCTGACGTTCACCAAGCCGGTGTCGTTGCGCGACCGAATTCCGGCGCCGTCGGGGGCTGCGGTCGCCACCACGGCAGCCGTCGGCGTGAGCGCCCTGGCAGCCGGCGCATTGACCTATTCGTTGTTGCGCCGCTTCACATCCTGAGCTACCGCACGTAGTAGCTGAGACGGCGGCGTAACGATCAGAACTCGGGTGCATTTCACCCTTGCTGTGACCGTGGTCACGTAGTACAAAGGAACCACGGAAGCTTGGATGAGGCCAAGGCTTAGCCGGAAGAGAAGGCTAAATCTCCCGAACCAGGCTCCCCAGCACGGGTCCCGGTACCCACGCGGAGCACATGCCGCGGAATAGGCAAAAGTGTTGCGGGCCTGCGTGATTGCGAAGAGCGGACGGCCACGACGGCCCTTTGGGTAGGGTTGCAGCCGAAGCGCATTGCAAGGACGCCGAGGCCACCCACGCAACCCACGTTGGCACGCTTGGTAACCGGTATCCGTGCTAGCGGGCGACGAGCCGAAACATCGTTTCGGAACGTCGCCCGCTTTCGTTTGCTGAAAGCCCTTCGAGCGGGGGCGTCAGCCCGCCGCCGACTGGGCGATCTGCAGCGCTTCGCGCGCGCCGCCTTTCAGGCCCTCGCTACTGAGCAGCAGCCACGCGGTCAGCCCGTCAGGAGTGCCCGAGGCGAATCCCCGTGCGGCAGCCCGGTACTCCCCCGATTTCCGCATCCAATGCACCTCCGGAACACCCAACCCGTGCGGATCCAGCCCGCTGGCGATCGTCACCAGGCGCGACACCGCCCGGGCCACCACCCCGTCCGCAGTGCCGAACGGAGCCAGGCTGAGTAGTTCGCCGTGTGCGACGGCGGCCAGTACGGGCGCCGGCACCTTCGAACCGCCGGCCACGATCTCGGTGAGCAATTCGAGGCGGCGCCCCACGTCGGGATCGGTCCGCGGTCGGCCCAGGTGCTCGTCGTCTGTCAGGTCGGCGGCGGCCAACGCATGCAGTCGGGCCAGGGCCTGCATCGGGGCCCGCTGCCATACCCCGACCAGCGCGGTGGCGCCCCCTTCGAGCGCCTCGGCCACCCGGATCGCGCCCGCCGTCACCGGATCGGGTTCACCGTCGGCCGACAACTGGACAGCTCCGCCGTCGAGTACCGCCGAGGCGCGCGCCGCACGCAGGGCGGCCTCGGCTGCCGTCTGCGGCCAGCCGCGCAGATTGAACTTGTGTCGATGCGCCCGGCCCAGGGCATCCCGCGCCTCGTCGCTGGCCGCAGAGACGCCGGGCAGGTCGACCAGCGGTGCGAGTGGATCGGTCATATGCGAAACGCTAGCCGACCGCTGAACTCCGTCTCGCCGACCGTTGGGCGCATCAGGACTGCCGTCCGGCAACCGGCTTGTGACGTCCCAACGCCGGTGCAACGTTTGGTGACTAGGCTCACATCCATGTCAAACGCCCCAACGACGTCCACCGAAGTTCCGTCAGCCTATCCGCCGCCTGCCGATTTCGCGGCCAACGCCAACGCGACGGGCGAGTTGTACGCCGAGGCCGAGAAGGACCGGCTGGCATTCTGGGCCGCCCAGGCCAACCGGCTGAGCTGGCAGACCCCGTTCAGCGAGGTACTCGACTGGTCGGAGGCACCGTTCGCGAAATGGTTCGTCGGCGGCAAGCTCAACGTCGCCTACAACTGTGTCGACCGCCACGTCGAGGCCGGCAACGGCGACCGGGTGGCGATCCACTGGGAGGGCGAGCCCGTCGGCGATGCCCGCGACATCACCTACGCCCAGCTCAAAGACGAGGTCTCCCAAGCCGCCAATGCCCTGGCCGCACTCGGGCTGACCGCAGGCGACCGCGTCGCGATCTACATGCCGATGGTGCCCGAGGCGATCGTGGCGATGCTGGCGTGCGCCCGCCTGGGCGCCATGCACAGTGTGGTCTTCGCGGGCTTCTCTGCCAGTGCGCTCAAGGCCCGCGTCGAGGACGCCGAGGCCAAGCTCGTCATCACCACCGACGGCCAGTACCGGCGCGGCAAGGCCGCCTCACTGAAGGACGCCGTCGACGAAGCAGTCTCCGATCAGCCGTCGGTCGAGCACGTATTGGTGGTGCGGCGCACCGGCATCGACGTGAACTGGACACAGGGCCGCGACCTGTGGTGGCACGACACCGTCGACGTCGCCTCGACCGAGCACACTCCGGAGGCCTTCGACTCCGAGCAGCCGCTGTTTTTGCTGTACACCTCGGGAACCACCGGCAAGCCCAAGGGGATCGTCCACACGTCGGGCGGTTACCTCACCCAGGCGGCCTACACGCACTACAACGTCTTCGACCTCAAACCCGAGACCGACGTGTACTGGTGCACCGCCGACATCGGCTGGGTGACCGGGCATACCTACATCACCTACGGCCCGCTGGCCAACGGCGCCACCCAGGTGGTCTACGAGGGCACCCCCACCTCCCCGACCGAGCACCGCCACTTCGAGATCATCGAAAAGTACGGCGTCACAATCTATTACACCGCGCCCACGTTGATCCGCACCTTCATGAAGCTGGGCCGGCAGATCCCGTCCGCGCACAACCTGTCCAGCCTGCGGCTGCTGGGTTCGGTGGGCGAGCCGATCAACCCCGAGGCGTGGCGTTGGTACCGGGAAGTCATCGGCGCGGGCAAGACTCCCGTCGTCGACACCTGGTGGCAGACCGAGACCGGCGCGATCATGATCTCCCCGCTGCCCGGTGTCACCGCGGCCAAGCCTGGTTCGGCCATGACCCCGCTGCCCGGCATCTCCGCCAAGATCGTCGACGACGAGGGCAACGAGTTGGTGCCCGGTGCCGACGAGGCCGAGCACGTGACGGGCTACCTGGTGCTGGACCAGCCGTGGCCGGCGATGCTGCGCGGTATCTGGGGAGACCCGCAGCGATTCAAGGACACCTACTGGTCGCGCTTCGCCGAGCAGGGCTGGTACTTCGCCGGTGACGGCGCCCGCTACGACTCGGACGGCAACATCTGGGTGCTGGGCCGCATCGACGACGTCATGAACATCTCCGGGCACCGCATCTCGACCGCCGAAGTGGAGTCGGCCCTGGTCGGCCACTCCGGTGTGGCCGAGGCCGCCGTGGTCGGCGCATCCGACGACACCACCGGTCAGGCCATCTGTGCCTTCGTCATCCTCAAGGCCTCCGCGCACGGCGGGGCCGACACCATGATCGACGAACTGCGTGCCCAGGTGGCCACCGAGATCTCACCGATCGCCAAGCCGCGGGAGATCCACGTGGTGCCCGAGCTGCCCAAGACCCGCAGCGGCAAGATCATGCGCCGCTTGCTGCGCGACGTGGCCGAGGGCCGCGAACTCGGCGACACCTCGACGCTGGTCGACCCCAGCGTGTTCGAGGCCATCCGCGCCAGCAAGTAGTAAGAGGCCGCCTAACCGATCGGGACGAAACCCGTTCCCGGTCGGTTCTTGGCGGTGATGTCGGCCAACTGGGTGTTGAACGACATCGTCACCGCAGGCGTGTGCAGGGGCACGAACTTCACCACGCAGGTCGGTAGTTCCTCGCTGTAGGCGCCGTGGATCATGCCGACCAGCAGGTTGTTCACCGTCACCGGCGCGCCCGAGTCTCCCGGCTGCCCGCACACCTGGTTGACGATGGTGCCCGGATCCTTACCCGGTCCCCAGGTGACACCACAGGAATAGCCGGTGGTGCGGCCCAGCTTGCAGGCCACTTGACCGAACGCCGGGTCCGGCCCGAGTCCGTCGATCTGAAAACCGTTGACGTTGTTGGTCGGGCTGACTTTCGCGGGATCGAATTCGATCACCGCATAGTCGAGCAGGTCGTTGCCGGCGACCATCTTGCCGAGCACCCCGGCGCCGTTCGCCCCCTCAGCCGACACCACCGCACCCGGCCCGCCGCAGTGTGCCGAGGTGAAACCGATGAGCCGACCGGCGTTGTCGTGTCCGATCGTGGTGAGGGTGCAGAACGATTCGCCGTTGACCACGATGCCCGAGCCGCCGCCGAGCACCACAGGCGGATCAGCGTGCGCCCTACCCGGAGTCAGCATCGCCACGAGAGCGATCAGCGGTGCACAGATGAGCCACTGCCGGCGGTGTCTGCTCGTCAAATGTCCTCCGATCGACGCGCCCGACCCGCGTAACTCAAGAATGGACACAGTCTACTAAGACCTGGGATGTCGGCCGGGATCGTTAACGGCTTCGCCGCATGGCAACATGAACGCCATGAGCACAGGCGACCGCAGGGACGGCGTTCCGACGACGGTGACCTCGATTCCGCTCGTCGATCCGCACGCCCCCAAGCCGGACCCCTCTATCGGCGACCTCGTCAAGGACGCCACCGCACAGGTCTCGACCCTGCTGCGCGCCGAGGTGGAGCTGGCCAAGGCCGAGATCACCCGGGATGTGAAGAAGGGCTTGACCGGCAGCGTGTTCTTCATCGCCGCGCTGGTGGTGCTGTTCTACTCGACCTTCTTTTTCTTCTTCTTCCTGGCTGAACTGCTCGACACCTGGCTGTGGCGCTGGGTGGCGTTCCTGATCGTGTTCGGTCTGATGGTGCTGACCACCGGGGCGCTCGCCTTGTTCGGCTTCCTGAAGGTGCGACGCATCAAGGGCCCGCAACAGACCATCGAGTCGGTCAAGGAGACCCGCGAGGCGCTCACCCCGGGCCATGACAAGGGCACTGCGGCCCTTGGATCGGCTGCGGCTGTCCCGGCCAAGCCGGCCACCGACCCGTCAGGCTGGTAATGCCTCCACCCGCCCCGTCGATCACCAGGATCGAGGGGCCGTGGCGTCATCTGCAGGTGCACGCCAATGGCATCCGCTTCCACGTGGTGGAGGGCGAGAATCCGCAGCCCGACCTGGACATCGAGCCCGAGACGGACCGCCCACTGGTCATCTTCCTGCACGGGTTCGGGTCCTTTTGGTGGTCGTGGCGTCATCAACTCACCGGGTTGAGCGGCGCGCGTGTGGTAGCGGTCGATCTGCGCGGCTACGGCGACAGCGACAAACCACCCCGGGGTTACGACGGCTGGACCCTGGCCGGGGACACCGCGGGCCTGGTGCGCGCGCTGGGGCACAAGACGGCGACGCTGGTCGGGCATGCCGACGGCGGCCTGGTGTGCTGGGCGACAGCGGTGCTGCATCCTCGCGTCGTCAACGCGATCGCGCTCGTCAGCTCACCGCATCCCCTGGCGTTGCGGACGTCGACGCTGACCCGCCGCGACCAGGGCCGCGCGCTGCTGCCGTCGATGCTCAGCTACCAGCTGCCCGCCTGGCCCGAGCACACACTGACCCGTCATGACGGCGCCGAGCTCGAACGTCTGGTGCGGAGCCGGGCCGGCGCCGAATGGCAGACCACACAAGACTTCTCCGAAACCATGGGTCACCTGCGCCAGGCCGTCCAGATTCCGGGCGCCGCGCACTGCGCACTGGAGTATCAGCGGTGGGCGGTGCGCAGTCAGCTGCGCGGTGAGGGCCGGCGGTTCATGCGGTCGATGAAACGTCCGATCAACGTGCCGGTGTTGCACATGCGAGGCGACGCCGACCCGTACGTCCTGGCCGACCCGGTACATCGGACCCAGAACTATGCGCCACACGGACGATATGTATCAATCACGGGTGCAGGGCATTTCGGCCACGAAGAACAACCGGAGACGGTCAACGCGCAGCTGAGCCGTTTCCTGGCCCAGCTGCGCGCCAACTGATCAGGAACTGATGCAGGTACCGGTCGCCACCCGCTCGGTGTTGCCGATCTTGGCCAGCTGGTGCTCGACTTCCTTGGCGGTCAGCACGAATCCGGTGTCGGCGTCATCGACGGCCGCACCGAACACGACGCCAAGTACCTTGCCGGCCCGGTTGATCATCGGCCCACCCGAATTGCCCTGCCGCACCGTGCCCCTGACCGTGTAGACCTCACGGGTGACGGTGGTGGTGCGGTAGATGTCGGGGCCGTTGAGTTCGATGATCTCGCGGACCCGCGCCGGGGTGGCCAGGAAATCGCCGCCGCCCGGGTAGCCCATCACCACGGCGTCGGTGCCCTTGGGGGCCGGTTGCTCGGCGAACTGCAACGGGGTGATCGGCAGATTCGGGACGTCGAGGATGGAGATGTCGGCATTGGGGTCATACGACACGACTCCCGCGTCGTAGGTCTTGCCGTCGGCCTCGATGGTCACACTGTCGGCACCGGCGACCACGTGGGCATTGGACATCACCCGGTTGGGGGCGACGACGAACCCGCTGCCCTCAAGCACTTTCTGGCAGCTCGGCGCGACACCGCGGATCTTGACCACGGCAGGCCGGCTGGTCGTGACGATCGGATCGGTGGCCAACGATGCGTCCGGGGCATCGACGTTGACGATCGGGGTGCGACCGAAGGGCTCGAGCACATCAGGCAGACCGGAAGTGTCCAGCAATGTCGACAACCGGTTGGGCACCGAACGGAGCCAGTTCGGAGCTACCTTGTCCACTTCGGTGAGCACCCGTGAATTCTTCACGGCCGCAGCCAGATTCGGCTGGTCCGAGGAGGTCAGCAAGCTACCCAGCAGCCATGAGGCGACCAGGACCGCGACCAGCATCAGGCTCACGCCCACCGCCGAGTCCAGCACGCGGAAGAACGGGTTGCGGATGGTGCCGCGCACGGCGCGGCCCAGCACGACACCGGCGATCTCACCGATCACCACCAACGCCAGGATCAAGAACAGCGTGGCGAACAGCTTGGTGCGGTCACCGCTGATGTGCGGGATCACGTGCGGAGCCAGCAGCACACCTGCGACCGCACCGAGCACGACGCCGATGAACGACAGCAGGGAGCCGAGCGCGCCGGACCGCCAGCCGGAGATGGCTGCGACGAACCCGATGCCGAGGATGGCGAAATCGAGCCAGACCGAAGGTGTCATCTATATCCACTTCAACATTGGGCTTCACCGTAACCGTTGTCATGCCCGACGAGGGCCATTGCCTCATCGAGTCCGCGGACGTCGTCGGTGTTCCACGGTTTGGCCCAGCCTGCGACATCGAGGATTGCCGAGATCACCTGGCCGGTGAAACCCCACACCAGCATCTCGTTGAGCAAGAACGCCGGCCCGGCGAATCGGCTGGTGTTGGCCTCCCGGTACACCATGAGCCGGTTCTCGGGGTTCGTGAACGCGCGCACCGGAACCCGCGCGACGACCGCGGTCTCGGATTCGTCGACCACGGCGACGGGCCCGGGATCAGGTGAGTAGGCCAGCACCGGTACGACGTGGAAGCCGGACGGCGGGATGAACATCTTCTCCAGCGTCGCCAGCGGGTACAACCGGTCGGTGTCGATGCCGGTCTCTTCCCAGGCTTCGCGGAATGCCGTGCCGACCGGTCCTTGGTCGCCGGGATCGGTCGCCCCGCCGGGGAACGCGGCCTGCCCGGCGTGGTGGCGCAAGGTCGAGGCGCGGACCGTCACCAGCAGGTCGGCATCGTCGGGCAGCAGCGCGGGCGAGCCGTCGGGCGGGCCGGAGAACAGCACCAGCACGGCGGCGTCACGTCGGGCGCCGGTCATGGCTGCTTGATTGTTGGCTTCGACGATGCCGGCCAGCACTTCGGGAGGAACCCGTCGGCGGTAGGCGTCGGGCACCCGGTCAAGGTTGTCCACCAGCGGTTTGAGCCAGGGTGGGGCGGCATCCGGGGACAGCCCGCCGCGCGTCGATCTCACCCCGGGTGCTCCTGTCGGCTAGAGCGGATCTTCTCGTCGACCGCCGCCGCGATCTCGTCGGCGCTGGCGAACGAGCGTGGCAGGGTCCCGGCCACGCTACCGTCCGCGCGCAGCACCACCGTCGCAGGCATCACATTGGGCACCCGTAGTGCGGCCGCGATCAGGCGCCGCCCGTCCTGCAGGGTCGGCAACCGCACTCCGAGATCGGCCAACCGCACCAGCGCCGCCGTCTCGTTCTCGTCCTGGTGCACGGTCACGACCAGTACGTCATCGCCGACCCGGCGCTGGTATTCGGCCATCGCAGGAAGCTCGTCGGCGCACGGTCCGCACCAGTACGCCCACAGGTTGAGCACCACGGTCCGGCCGGCCAGAGCGCGGGCCACGTCAACCGGCTTGCCGTCGCCTGCGCATTCCAAGGTGATGCCGCGCAGCGCTGCGGGGCCGTTTCCTTGGCCAGGTCCGGGGCACGGCGGCAGAGCGGCGCGGGCGCGGGGGCCGGCCAGGGCTTCGGGCGTATCGGCGTCCCGGTGATCGCGGGACGTGGACTGCCCTGCCGTTCCGGCCTGCGGCACTGGTTCGTCGCGCAGTTCCATCCAGAATGCGGTGCCCAGCGCCACCAGGACCACGAGGACCACGACGGTCCAGCGCGCAGAACGGCTCACGGGGTACCCATCGCCGCGGTCACAGCCCGGCCAGCTGCAGCAGATGCTCGGTCTCGGGGCCTTTGACCAGTGCGGCGGCCGTCTCCGGGTCAGTCGGCCCCAGCCCGAACGAGGGGCAGTCCTTGGCCAGCACGCACACCCCGCAGGCGGGTTTGCGGGCGTGGCAGACCCGGCGGCCGTGGAAGATCACCCGGTGGCTGAGCAGGGTCCATTCCTTGCGTTCGATGAGCTCACCGACGGCGAACTCGACCTTGACCGGGTCCTCCTCGGCGGTCCAGCGCCACCGCCGCACCAGCCGCCCGAAGTGGGTGTCGACGGTGATGCCGGGGATGTCGAACGCGTTCCCGAGGATGACGTTGGCGGTCTTCCGCCCCACCCCGGGCAGTGTCACCAAGTCCTCGAGGTTGTCGGGCACCTCGCCGTCGAACCGAGCCACCAGTTCCTGGCCCAGCCGGATCAGCGAGTTGGTCTTGTTCCGGTAGAACCCGGTCGGCCGGATCAGCTCTTCCATCTCGGTGCGGTCGGCCTGTGCGTAATCCAGCGCGGTGCGGTATCTGAGGAACAGTGCAGGGGTGGTCAGGTTGACCCGTTTGTCGGTGCTCTGCGCCGACAGGATGGTCGCGACCGTGAGCTCCAGCGGATTGGTGAAGTCCAGCTCGCAGTAGACATGTGGAAATGCCCGGGCCAGTTCGCGATTCATCCGTCGGGCCCGACGAACCAGGCCCAGGTGGGTTTCGTTGTCCCACTTCTTGGACCGGCGCATTTTCCCTGTTGGGGCGGCAGCCTCAGTCACGTCAATCAGCGTACTGACCTCGCCGGACATTCTCCTGAGCGGACCGGTGATGATTCGTAACCCCGCTGAGACCTACGCCGTGTTAACTACTGCCTTGTGTCGTGGTTGCTGGTAGCGCTCATCCCGGGCTTGCTCATGCTGGCGGCGTTCGGGCTCGAGCGACTGGAATCAGGGTTGGACCGAAAACCTGCACCTGTGGTGGCCACGCCACGGGTCAAGCCGGTCATCATCGACGTCGACAGTGAACGTTTGCCGACGCGGTACTACGAACCGCAGGCCATAAATACCGGGTTTCCTGCGTCTCGACATGTCAATCGTGTGTAGCGTGAGCTAGTCGCGAAACCGCGTACCTCTAGACTGAGCAGGAAATATCAGTAAGAGGACAACACACCCAATAGCTTAAGGGGCAACGTGGACGAGATCCTGGCCAGGGCCGGAATCTTCCAGGGCGTCGAACCGACCGCCGTTTCGGCGCTGACGAAGCAGTTGCAGCCCGTCGACTTTCCGCGCGGGCACACCGTCTTCGCCGAGGGCGAGCCCGGCGACCGCCTGTACATCATCATTTCCGGCAAGGTGAAGATCGGCCGCCGGTCACCGGACGGCCGGGAGAACCTGCTGACCATCATGGGTCCGTCGGACATGTTCGGCGAGCTGTCGATCTTCGACCCGGGGCCTCGTACCTCGAGCGCCACCACCATCACCGAGGTGCGCGCGGTCTCGATGGACCGCGACGCGCTGCGCGCGTGGATCGCGGACCGTCCCGAGATCGCCGAGCAGCTGCTGCGGGTGCTCGCACGTCGTCTGCGCCGCACCAACAACAACCTGGCGGACCTGATCTTCACCGACGTGCCCGGCCGGGTGGCCAAGCAGCTTTTGCAGCTGGCCCAGCGGTTCGGCACCCAGGAGGGCGGGGCGCTTCGCGTCACGCACGACCTCACGCAGGAAGAGATCGCCCAGCTCGTCGGCGCGTCCCGCGAGACCGTCAACAAGGCGCTGGCCGATTTCGCCCACCGCGGCTGGATCCGCCTGGAGGGCAAGAGCGTGCTGATCAGCGACAGCGAAAGGTTGGCGCGCCGAGCGCGCTGAGTTTCTGCCCAGCAGACATAGAAATGCCCCTTTTCCAGAGGAAAGGGGCATTTCTATGTCTTCTCGCCGCTAGTCCCGCAGGTAATCCAATTGGGCCTGCACCGACTTCTCGGCGGCGTCCCAGAGTTCCTGGTCGACATCGGTGTAGACCTGCTCGACCACCTGACGGGCCGAGGCGTCCTCCCCGAGTTCGCGTAGCGCGGCCCGCACCTGGTCCAACCGTTCCTCACGGTGGGCCAGGTACATCGCCGTCACCGCCTCAAGATCGGGCAGATCCGGACCGTGCCCGGGAAGAACCGTGCGGGCGCCCAGCCCCTGCAGGCGCTGCAGGGATTCCAGATAGTCGCGCAGGCTGCCGTCCTCGGTGTCGATGACGGTGGTGCCGCGGCCCAGCACGGTGTCCGCGGTCAGGACCGCGTCATCAAGCACGAACGACAGTGAATCGACGGTGTGGCCGGGCGTGGCCATCACCTTGATCCGCAGGCCGGCGGCGTCGATCACCTCACCATCGGTCAGCGGGCCGCCGAGGCCTCTCAGGAAGCCGCTGCCCACCGAGCGGACCGTGGCCCCGGTCAACTCCACGAGCTTGTCGATACCGCCGGTGTGGTCCTCGTGCTTGTGACTGATCAGCACCAGGGCGACGGTGCCGAGTTCGGCGATACGGGAGATGTGCGCGTCATCGTCGGGACCCGGGTCCACGATGACGATCTCGTCGCTGCCCGGCCCGCGCAGCACCCAGGTGTTGGTGCCTTCCAGGGTCATCAGCCCCGGGTTGTCGCACAGCAGCACCGAGGCCGATGCCGTCACCGGCCGCAACAGCCCGTAGGCCGGGTGCTCGGTCACACGGTTGCCTCTCCTGATGCTCGATCGCTTACGCGATCTCGACGATGATCTCGACCTCGACCGGCGCGTTGCGCGGCAGTTCGGACACGCCGACGGCCGAACGCGCGTGCGCGCCCGCCTCACCGAAGATCTCACCGAATAGTTCGGAGGCGCCGTTGACGACGCCGGGCTGCCCGTTGAATCCGGGTGCGGAGGCGACGAATCCGACCACCTTGACCACGCGGACGACGGAGTCGATTCCGACGAGCGCATGCACGGCGGCCAGTGCGTTGAGGCCGCAGACCCGGGCCAGCTCCTTGCCCTGCTCGGGGGTGATCTCCGAGCCCACCTTGCCGGTGGCCAACAGGTCGCCGGCCTGGATCGGCAGTTGACCAGCGGTGTAGACCAGATTGCCGGTACGCACCGCGGGCACATAGGCCGCCAGCGGTGCGACGACGTCAGGCAGTTCGATGCCGAGCTCGGCCAGGCGTGAGCTGACGGTCACTTCGGTCGCTTCAGGTAGGCGACGTGCTGCTCACCGGTCGGCCCCGGCAGCACCGAGACCAGCTCCCAGCCGTCGTGCCCCCATTGATCGAGAATCTGTTTGGTGGCGTGGGTCAGCAACGGCACCGTGGCGTACTCCCATTTGGTCGCTTCGCTCACGCCGCCCACCTCGTTCCTTCGCTCATGGCCCGAGCTTATCGGTCGAACGCTCAGGCTTGGTTAGCATGCACTGGTGGCAACCACAGAGAGCGGCGCCAAACACGTCGGCTGGCCGTCGAGGCTGACGAAGGCCCGGCTGCATTTCGTATCCGGCAAGGGCGGCACCGGCAAGTCCACCGTCGCGGCGGCACTGGCCCTGGCCCTGGCGGCAGGTGGCCGCAAGGTGCTGCTTGTGGAAGTGGAGGAGCGCCAGGGCATCGCGCAGTTGTTCGACGTACCGCCTCTGCCCTACGAGGAAGTCAAGGTCGCCACAGCCGACGGCGGCGGTCAGGTCAACGCACTCGCGATCGACATCGAGGCCGCGTTCCTGGAATACCTCGACATGTTCTACAACCTCGGCCTGGCCGGCCGGGCGATGCGCCGGATCGGTGCCATCGAATTCGCGACCACCATCGCGCCCGGCCTGCGTGACGTGCTGCTCACCGGCAAGATCAAAGAGATCGTGACGCGCACCCCCAAGGACGCCAAGGGCAAGCGCGGCGTCTATGACGCGGTGGTGGTGGATTCCCCTCCCACCGGCCGCATTCCGCGATTCCTCGACGTCACCAAGGCCGTGTCGGATCTGGCCAAGGGCGGGCCGGTGCACTCGCAGGCCGATGGCGTGGTCAAGCTGCTGCACTCCGAGCAGACCGCGATCCACCTGGTGACGCTGCTGGAAGCGCTGCCCATCCAGGAGACGCTCGAAGCTATCGACGAGCTCACCGAGATGGGCCTGCCGATCGGCAGTGTCATCGTCAACCGCAACATCCCGGCGTACCTGTCCGCCGAGGATCTGACCAAGGCCGCCGAGGGTGACATCGATGCCGACGCGGTCCGCACTGGCCTTCAGAAGGCCGGAATCACGTTGTCGGACAACGACTTCGCCGGTCTGCTCACCGAGTCGATCCAGCATGCCACCCGGATCTCCGCGCGCGCAGAGAGCGCGGAGCTGCTCGACGCCATCGATGTACCCCGCCTGGAGTTGCCTGCGCTGGCTGACGGTGTCGACCTGGGCAGCCTGTACGAACTCGCCGAAGCACTGGAACAGCAGGGGGTCAGATAGTGAGCACCAAACCGCCCGCCCTTGACATGCACGCGATCCTGTCCGATACCGCCAACCGAGTCGTAGTCTGTTGCGGCGCAGGCGGAGTCGGCAAGACCACCACCGCGGCCGCGATGGCGCTGCGGGCCGCCGAGTACGGCCGCACGGTCGTGGTGCTCACCATCGACCCGGCCAAGCGGCTGGCCCAGGCGCTCGGCATCAAGGATCTCGGCAACACCCCGCAGCGCGTGCCGCTGGCTCCCGAGGTCACCGGCGAGTTGCACGCGATGATGCTGGACATGCGTCGCACGTTCGACGAGATGGTGGTGCAGTACTCGGGGCCGGACCGCGCCGACTCCATCTTGGAAAACCAGTTCTACCAAACCGTGGCGACGTCGCTGGCCGGCACGCAGGAGTACATGGCGATGGAGAAGCTCGGCCAGTTGCTGGCCGAGGACAAGTGGGATCTGGTGGTGGTCGACACCCCGCCGTCGCGCAACGCCCTGGACTTCCTCGACGCGCCGAAACGGTTGGGCAGCTTCATGGACAGCCGCTTGTGGCGCATGCTGCTGGCGCCGGGCCGCGGCATCGGGCGTTTGGTCACCGGCGCCGTCGGGCTGGCCATGAAGGCCCTGTCCACCGTGCTGGGATCGCAAATGCTTTCCGACGCAGCCGGTTTCGTCCAGTCACTGGATGCGACTTTCGGTGGGTTCCGCGAGAAGGCCGACCGTACCTACGAATTGCTCAAGCGCCGCGGCACCCAGTTCGTGGTGGTGTCGGCTGCCGAGCCGGACGCGCTGCGCGAGGCCTCGTTCTTCGTCGACCGCCTGTCGAGCGAGCACATGCCGCTGGCCGGATTGATCCTCAACCGCACTCATCCCACGCTGTGCGATCTGCACGCCGACAAGGCCGAGGAGGCCGCCGACGAGTTGGCGGCCGAGGATCCGGACTCGCTGACTGCGGCTGTGCTGCGTATTCACGCCGATCGCGCGCACACTGCCAAGCGCGAGGTCCGGCTGCTGTCCCGGTTCACCGGGGCCAATCCGCACGTGTCGATCGTGGGTGTGCCGTCGCTGCCGTTCGATGTGTCCGATCTGGAAGCGCTCCGCGCGATCGCCGATCAGATCACGGGAGTGGCCGAGCCCGCCTGACGATCAGACGGGCTCGCTCCGCGGGGTTACCGGACTACTCGGTCAGATACCGCTCAGACCGCGCTGCGGTGATGCTTGCGCTGAGCGGCGAAGAACTCGGCCCAGGAAATGACTTCGGGGTGCTGCTTGAGCAGGGCGCGGCGCTGACGTTCGGTCATTCCGCCCCAGACGCCGAACTCGACGCGGTTATCCAGCGCGTCGGCACCGCATTCGAGGATCACCGGGCAGTGCCTGCAGATCACAGCGGCTTTGCGTTGGGCGGCGCCGCGGACGAAAAGCTCATCCGGATCGGCCTGACGACATCTCGCCTGTGAGACCCAGGCGATCCGGGCTTCACCCTCGCCTCGATGGACCAAGTTGGCGGCGGGGGCGGAAGCGTTCATCTTGTCTGCGACAGTTCTTGTACCTGACACCAGCGATCCCTTCGTTCCTGTCATCTCCCCAGATGACGGGCGTTGAACCTTCCGGTGTAGAACGCCATTGCGATCTACGCCACATTGCGACAGCCCGTGTTACCTGGATCGCACTGTGTGTCCAAGCTAGGTGGTCAGAGGGTATTTACGCAACAGTTTGTCGCCCACTTTTTTGGGACGGCCGTGCCGTCTGACCGCGTTTCCGGCGCGCTGAGGTGTTTCTGCAGGCAAGCGCGATATGCCGGTGGGGCCCGCTGGCAGACAGCGTCCCCCGGCGACCTGGCTACTCTGTACCCATGCCGGAGCCGCCGACTCGACCGCCCGCGCAGCCACCCCAAGCGGTCACCATCATCAAACTCGCCTGGTGCGTCCTGCTCGCGAGCGTGCTGGTGGCCACCTTCATGTTCCCCGTGGTGGGTGGATTCGGCCTGATGTCCAACCGGGCCTCCGACGTGGTGGCCAATGGTTCGGCCGCCCTGGTCGACGGTGAGGTCCCCCAGGTTTCGACGATGGTGGACGCCAAGGGCAACACCATCGCGTGGCTGTATTCGCAGCGCCGCTTCGAGGTTCCGAGCGATCAGATCGCCAACACCATGAAGCTCGCACTGGTCTCCATCGAGGACAAGCGTTTCGCCGAACACAACGGTGTGGACTGGCAGGGCACGCTGACCGGCCTCACCGGATATATGCGCGGCGACGCGGACACCCGCGGCGGCTCGACCATCGAGCAGCAGTACGTGAAGAACTACCAGCTGCTGGTGATCGCGCAGACCGACGCCGAGCGTCGCGCCGCGATCGAGACCACCCCGGCCCGCAAGCTGCGCGAGATCCGCATGGCCCTCACGCTGGACAAGACCTTCACCAAGCCCGAGATCCTGACCCGCTACCTGAACCTGGTCTCGTTCGGCAACGGCGCGTTCGGCGTTCAGGACGCCGCCCAGACCTACTTCGGCATCAACGCCTCCGAACTGAACTGGCAGCAGGCCGCCCTGCTGGCCGGCATGGTGCAGTCCACCAGCGCGCTGAACCCCTACACCAACCCCGACGGGGCCCTGGCCCGCCGGAACCTGGTGCTGGACACCATGATCGACAACATCCCGCAGGAGGCCGACGCGCTGCGCGCCGCCAAGCAGCAGCCGCTGGGCATCCTGCCGCAGCCCAACGAGCTGCCCCGGGGGTGTATCGCGGCAGGTGATCGCGCGTTCTTCTGCGACTACGCCCTGGAGTACCTGGCCCGCGCCGGGTTGTCCAAGGAGCAGGTGGCCAAGGGCGGCTATCTGATCAAGACCACGCTGGATCCCGATGTGCAGGGCTCGGTCAAGTCCGCGATCGACAGCATCGCCCGTCCGGACGCCCCCGGTATCGCCAGCGTGATGAGCGTGATCAAGCCGGGTAAGGAATCGCATCCGGTCCTGGCGATGGCCAGCAATCGCACCTACGGTCTCAATACCGACGCGGGCGAGACGATGCAGCCGCAGCCCTTCTCTCTTGTCGGCGACGGCGCCGGGTCCATCTTCAAGATCTTCACCACGGCAGCCGCCATGGACATGGGAATGGGTATCAACACCCAGCTGCCGGTGCCCGGCTTCTTCCAGGCCAAGGGTCTGGGTAGCAGCGACACCCCGGGATGCCCCAAGGAAACCTGGTGCGTGAAGAACGCCGGTGGTTACCGGGGTTCGATGAGCGTCACCGATGCCCTGGCCACCTCGCCCAACACCGCGTTCGCCAAGCTGATCTCGCAGATCGGCGTGCAGCGGTCGGTCGACATGGCGGTGAAGCTGGGGCTGCGCTCCTACGCCTTGCCCGGCACCGCCCGCGACTACGACCCGGAAAGCAACGAGAGCCTGGCCGATTTCGTCAAACGCCAGAACATCGGCTCGTTCACGCTGGGCCCCATCGAGGTCAACGCCCTCGAGTTGTCCAATGTGGCGGCCACCTTGGCCTCCGGCGGCACCTGGTGCCCGCCCAACCCGATCGCCCAGGTGCTGGATCGGCACGGCAACGAGGTGTCGGTGACCACCGAGACCTGCGATCAGGCGGTGCCCGAAGGGCTGGCCAACACGCTGGCCAACGCGATGAGCAAGGACGACCAGGCCGGCGGTACCGCGTCCGGGTCGGCCGGGTCGGTGGGTTGGGACCTGCCGATGTCGGGCAAGACGGGTACCACCGAGGCGCATCGCTCGTCGGGTTTCCTCGGCTTCACCAATCAGTACGCCGCGGCCAACTACATCTACGACGACTCCACCAGCCCGGGTGAGCTGTGCTCGTTCCCGCTGCGCCAGTGCGGGGACGGCGACCTCTTCGGCGGCAACGAGCCGGCCCGCACCTGGTTCACGGCGCTGAAGCCGATCGCCAACAACTTCGGCCCGGTGGTCATGCCGCCGACCGATCCGCGCTACGTGGACGGCGGCCCCGGCTCGGTGGTGCCGACGGTGACCGGACTGGACGAGACGGCCGCACGTCAGCGGCTCAAGGAGGCCGGATTCCAGGTGGCCGACGGCTCCGCCTCGGTCAACAGCAGCTCACGCGCCGGCACCGTCGTCGGCACCGCGCCCAGCGGACAGACGATCCCGGGTTCGATCATCACGATCCAGGTCAGTAACGGGATCCCGCCGGCCCCGCCGCCGCCTCCGATCGCGTTCCCGTTGCCGGGCGGTCCGCCACCGGAGATCGGCCAGACGGTGGTCGAGATCCCGGGCCTGCCGCCGATCACCGTTCCGGTGCTCGGGCCTCCACCACCCCCGTGAGCACCGGTTCGCAGTAGGCTTGCCTGCATGTCAGTAAAGAAGGCAGCTGCCGTCACCGCCGGTTCTCTGGTTGCCGGTATCGGCTATGCGTCGCTCATCGAACGCAATGCGTTCGTGCTGCGCGAGGCGACCATGCCGGTACTGGCCCCGGGCTCCTCGCCTCTGCGGGTGCTGCACTTGTCCGATCTGCACATGCGCCCCAACCAGCGTCGTAAGCAGGCCTGGCTGCGCGATCTTGCGCGCCTCGAGCCCGATCTGGTCGTGAACACCGGCGACAACCTGGCCCACCCGAAGGCCGTGCCCGCCGTTGTGCAGTCACTGAGTGAGCTGCTGTCGGCTCCCGGCCTGTTCGTGTTCGGCAGCAACGACTATTTCGCACCGCGGCTGAAGAACCCGCTGAACTACATCACCAATCCACAGCACCGGACGCACGGTGAGCCGCTGCCGTGGCAGGACCTGCGCGCGGCGTTCACCGAGCGCGGCTGGCTGGACATGACCCACATCCGGCGCGACGTCGAGGTGGCCGGGCTGCACATCTCGGTGGCCGGAGTCGACGACCCGCATCTCAAGCGGGACCGCTATGACACCATCGCGGGCCGGGCCAACGGCGCGGCCAACCTCACGCTGGGGCTGACCCACTCCCCCGAACCTCGCGTGCTGGACCGCTTCGCCGCCGACGGCTACCAGCTGGTGCTGGCCGGCCATACCCACGGCGGGCAGCTGTGTCTGCCGTTCTACGGGGCCATCGTGACCAACTGCGAGCTGGACCGGTCGCGGGCCAAGGGTGCGTCCAAGTGGGGATCGCACATGCAGTTGCACGTCTCGGCTGGCATCGGTACCTCGCCGTTCGCGCCGGTGCGGTTCTGCTGCCGTCCGGAGGCCACGCTGCTGACGCTTGTCGCAGCGCCCACCGGTGGCGGGCACGCCGGCATCGGGGCCGGGCAATCCAGCCCGGCCGTCTCGGCCCGGTGAGCCGGTCAGGCTGCACTGCGTCGCACTCCCGGCCACGCCGTTGGGTCGACAACGCGGTGCGGCTGATCGAGGCTGATTCCAAACGCAGCGCCGACACTCACCTGCTGCGTTATCCGTTGCCCACCAAGTGGCGCGATGAAGTGGACGTCGCGCTGTATCTGAAGGACGAGTCCACCCACATCACCGGCAGCCTCAAGCACCGGCTGGCGCGTTCCCTGTTCCTGTACGGATTGTGCAACGGCTGGATCGGGGAGGGCACCACGATCATCGAGGCGTCTTCGGGGTCGACGGCGGTGTCCGAGGCCTATTTCGCGGCGTTGCTGGGGCTGCCGTTCATCGCGGTGGTACCCGCATCGACCAGCGGTTCGAAGATCGCACTGATCGAAGCCCAGGGCGGCCGTTGTCATTTCGTCAGCGAGTCGTCGCAGGTGTACGCCGAGGCGCACCGGTTGGCCGAGGAGACCGGCGGGCACTATCTGGACCAGTTCACCAACGCCGAACGGGCCACCGACTGGCGGGGTAACAACAACATCGCCGAGTCGATCTATGAGCAGATGCGCCTGGAGCCGCATCCGGTTCCGGAGTGGATCGTGGTGGGCGCAGGCACAGGCGGCACGAGCGCGACCATCGGCCGCTACATCCGCTACCGCAGGCATGCCACGCAGTTGTGTGTCGTCGACCCGGAGAATTCGGCGTTCTTCCCCGGCTATGCGCAGGGCCGCGACGACGTCGTCACGGGCGCGTCGTCGCGGATCGAGGGCATCGGCAGGCCGCGGGTGGAACCGTCGTTTCTGCCGGGGGTGGTCGATCGCATGATTGCCGTGCCCGACAGCGGGTCGGTGGCGGCCGCTCATCACGCCGGCCGGGTTCTCGGTCGCCGGGTCGGGCCGTCCACGGGCACCAATCTGTGGGGCGCGTTCCAGCTACTGGCCGAGATGATCGCGCACGGCCGCAGCGGGTCAGTGGTGACCCTGCTGGCCGACAGCGGTGACCGCTACGCGGATACCTACTTCGATGCGGATTGGCTCAGGGCCCAGGGGCTGGACACCTCGGAGTCCGAAGCGGTGCTCTCGGAGTTCGAACGCTCGGGCAGCTGGTCCTGATCCGTCTCGGCCGTCAGAAAGAGCCAAAACGCTGCCAGGGCGAAGAAACCCAGGTAGATGGTGGCGCCCAGGACGGTCATGCGTCGTATAACGCCGTCGGGGTACGCATTGCTTCCCGCTCGCTCGCCGCTTTCCACAGCAGGGCTGTGATCCGCGTTTCGGCGCGGCCCTCAGGTAGAAACCGACGAACGACGCCGCAAGGCCGGTGCGCCGCTTTCCACGCCTGGGCTGTGACTCGCGTTTCGGGGCGACCGTCAGGTAGAAACTGGCGCAGGTCGATGGCGTCGCGGGCGCAGAGGTAGCCGTTTGGCTTTCGAGGTACCCGGTGCGATAGGCTGTCGAAGCTTCACGCGGGGTGTGGCGCAGCTTGGTAGCGCGCTTCGTTCGGGACGAAGAGGTCGTGGGTTCGAATCCCGCCACCCCGACTCGTGTGAGTAAGGCCCAGACCAGAGGAATTTGGTCTGGGCCTTTTCTCGTCCGGACCGACAACCGGCACGGCTTGTCTTATCCCGGTAGCCCTTGTTCTTCCGGCGGCAGCGGGGCAGGTCCCTTGATTCCGGGAGTGGCCATGGGGATCTCGGGTGCCTGCGCCGGGTTGGACGGCGTAATGGTTACCCCGGTCTGCATCGGAGATGACGGCTCGGACCCGAGAAGTGAAACGGGATGGCCCTGCAGGCCTCCGACGACCCCGAACACACTCAATGCGACAGCAGCGCATCCACCGATCATGGTCGCGAACTTGATGCCGAATTTACTCATATCGACCCAATCCATTGAAAACATAGAACTCCTATGCAATGGAAACCGTCGTGGCGTCGGCCTCTATTCCCGATATGGGGCCATCTCCGACAAGAGACGGCTGCCGAGCAGTTCAGCGGCCGTCACTCATGCTGATGGCCTTTCTTGCCGTGCCCCTTGCCGTTCCCATTGCCATTGCCATTGCCACGACCTTGGCCATTCCCGTTCCAGTCGCCCCAATCTCCTTGGTCCTCGGGCAGCGTGGGCCTGAAGGTGGGAATGCTCGGCGTGGCGGGCGCGGTCGGTTCGACAGAGGTGGTCACCGGCGTGACGGCCGGTGCGCGCTGGGGCGGCGGGTCAGCGATCAGCAGGATGGCCCCGAGGACGCCCGCAGCAGCGACGGCCGCCCCGGCGAGCAGGATCCGAACCCGCGATCGTCGCGGTGGCGGGGCAGGCAGCATCAAGGTCGCGGGAGGAGCAGACGCCGGCGCCTGCAACGCAGCCCGCATCGAGGCGGCATCGGGGAAGCGGTATGCCGGATCGCGCGCCATCGCTCGCTCCAGCACGTGAACCAGCGCAGGATCTGCATCGGGGCGCAGCATGCCGATCGGCATCGGGGCTTCGTCGACGACCGCGCGCATGGTGGCGATCGGGTGGTCTCTGGCGAAGGGCCGTCGGCCCGTCAGAGCTTCGTAGCCGAGCACTCCGACGGCGTAGAGATCGTCCGATACCGACGCCGGTTGCCCCGTAATCCGTTGCGCGCTGAGGTAATCCGGCGTACCGAACACCGTTCCGGCATGGGTGTGGGCGGTCCCGGCGGTCTTGGCGATACCGAAGTCGGCGAGCTTGGCCGTGCCTGACGTGGTGATCAGGACATTGCCGGGTTTGATGTCGCGGTGCAGGATGCCCGCGCCGTGGGCGGCCGCCAGCGCACTCAGCAGGTCGGCCAGCACCCAGCGCACGCGGTCGGATGTCAACGGCCCGGCCGCGATCTCCTCGGCCAGAGTGGGCCCGGGAAGCCGTTCCATCACGATGTAGGGCGTCCCGTTGTCTTCACCGCTGTCGTGCACCGCGACGATGTTGGGATGGTTGAGCGCGGCAGCGGCGCGGGCTTCGTCCTCGAATCGCTTGCGCGTCGCCTCGTCGGCGGCCAGCGCCGGATAGAGCAGTTTGATCGCGACCGAACGCGACAACCGGGTATCCCAGCCGTCGCGCACCTCGGCCATGCCACCGCGGCCGAGCACGCCGCGTAGCTCGTAGCGGCCGGCGAGCGCCGCCGTCATAAATCTCCCCTCCGCCGTGCGCTTGGATCCAAGTATCCCGGAGAGAGGTTCTGCGGCATGCTTGGCACCATGCCCCGGTTCGCGCTGGAACCCGCCGACGCCGCCTTCTTCAGCACGGCGCCGCACGTCTTCACCTATCAGAAGCATTTCGCCGCCCCGCCCGACAAGGTCTGGGAGTCGCTGGTCTCCGATGAGTCCCTGGCCGCCTGGGGACCGTCGGTCAACAAGGTCGAGTGGTTGACGCCGCGGCCGTTCGGCGTCGGGACCTCGCGCGAGGTGACGCTGGCTCCCGGGTTGGTCCGGGTGCACGAGACGTTCTTCCGTTGGGAGGAGGGCCGGCGTTATTCGTTCACGGTCGACCACGCCAATATTCCGTCGTTGCGCCGGTTTGCCGAGGACTACCTGATCGAGCCTGCCGGTGACGGGCAGACGCAGTTCACCTGGATCGTGGCGATCGAGCCCAAGCCGTTGTTCGCCATTCCGTTCAAGGGCCTGGCGCCGGTGGTCAAGGCGGCGTTCGGGCGCCTGGCCGCCGACGGCCGGCGGTATTTCGCGCGAGTGTGACCAAGGTCCCAACCAAGCAGTTGATAGCGTCGGCCGATGGCCGCGCTGAGCTGGATCGCCGAACTGCTGCAGTTCGATCGCGATGGTGATGACTTCTGCATTCGCGAACCGCGCAGAGGGGCGACCGAGCGGCTGTTCGGTGGGCTTATCGCCGCCCAATCGCTGGGCGTGGCCGGGGCCACGGTGGATGGTGGCAGGCTTCCGCAGTCGCTGCATGCCTACTTCGTCCGCGGCGGCCGCTACGACGCTGACGTCGAGTTCCATGTCGACCGCACCCGGGACGGACGCGCGTTCGCCACTCGACACGTCACCGCCAGCCAGGACGGCAAGGTGATCCTGGAGATGATCGCGTCCTTCCATCAGCCCGAACCCGGGCTGGACTGGTCCCCCGACGCCGTTCCCGCCCTGGAATTCGACGCAGCCACCCCCAAGCTCGACGTCATGGACTTCGGCGACAAGTTCGACCTGCGCACGATGCCCAGCGACACCTCCGAGTTCGCGCTTCCGCCGTTCTGGATCCGCACGCAGGACGAGCTGGAGGAGGACCCGTTGATCAGGGCCTGCACACTGACGTTCCTGTCCGATCTCGGCCCGGTCCCCTCCGCGCTTCCCCCGACCGTCCCGCTACGGTCCGATCTCGGCTTCGCGGCGAGCCTGGACCACTCGATCTGGTTCCACCGGCCGTTTCTTCCCCATGCCTGGCACCGCTACGAATTGCAGTCGGCCAACCACAACGATTCCCGTGGCCTGGCCCGCGGCTCGCTCTATGACGCCGCCGGCGCACTGATCGCGAGTGTCAGCCAGGAAGCGCTCTGGCGGATCCCGGTCTGATTCCGACGTTTGTCACCGCCCCGCGGCGGGCAATCGGTGGCATGAAGATCTCCGAGGTCGCCGCCTGGCCGGTCGAGATCGGTGCCGCGATGCGGCATCGGCGTCTGTTCCATCCGAACGGCGTGCTCGCACGTGGCCATCTGGAACGCACCGCGCCCGCCGGCAGGGGTCTGCCGCTGTACTCCTGCGATGTGGTCGGGAGGTTGTCGAAAGGGATCGGGACACCAGATTCCGTACCGGACATCGCCGGCCTGGCCTGGCGGTTGCCGCCGCAGTTGTCGGGTACCCCGTGGGATGTGCTGCTGGCCTCCACACTGGCGGGCAATCGGTTTGTGTTGTGGCCGGCCAATTCGTGGACCGGGATCACATTCTCGAGCGTGATGCCGCTGCGATTCGAGGGCACGCTGTGGTGGCTGCGCGCCCGACTCACCACCGACTTCGACGGCGCCGGACTTTCGCTCGGCAGCGTGAACCAGCAATTGGAACGCGGTGGGGTCGAGTTCGACATCGAACAGTCGCCCGCCACTGGCGAATTCGAACCGGTGGCTCGGCTGTCGCTGCAGCAGAAGCTGCCGCATGGTCGTGACGTGTCGTTCGACCCGGCGCTCCACGAGGCTGACGGTGTCCGTCTGGTGCCCACGTGGTTGGCCGATATCCGGCGCGGCGCCTACCACGGCAGCCGCGTCGGGCGCGATGCCGAATAGCGTTCAGTCGGGCGGTTCCTGACTGGTGCTCTCAGTTGTGTCGACGTCTGGGGTGTCCTCCGGAACGTCCTTTGCCCGAGCGTGATTGTCACCCGCAGCACCCTTCTTCTCGCGGTGCTCTTCGTCGTAGATCCCCTTACCGGTTGGCATGAGCTTGAGATACCCGTCGCCGCGAGTTTCAACCCGGCGGCCGGGGGTATGCGCAACCAACTCACCACCGAAAGGCAATGGACATGGATGCACTGACATTTCTGCGTCAGGACCACAAGAGCGTGCTGGGCATGCTGGAAGTGCTCGACGGCGCGCCCACGGGCCCAGGGGCTCAGGAGAGCGGTTTGGCCACCATGGTGACAAACCTCGTCATCGCCGAATCCCAACACGAGGCCATCGAAGAGCAGTTGTTCTGGCCGATGGTGCGCGATGTGCTCGACAACGGCGACGAGCTGGCCGATGAAGCGATCGAGCAGGAGGAAGCCGGCAAGGAACTCTTGCAGCGGCTGGAGAACGGCGCACCCGGAGAACCGGAATATCACGATGCACTAAGAGAATTCGTGAAGATTGGCCGTGAGCACATCGAGTTCGAGGAGGAGGTCGTGTGGCCGAAGTTCGAGGCCGCCGTCGACGTCGAGGAGCGCGAGAAACTCGGCGCGAAACTGGAGCAGGCCAAGAAGATCGCTCCCACGCGTCCGCATCCCGACACACCATCCGGTCAGGCCGCGCAGAAGACGATGGGCACCGCGGCCGCCGTCCTCGACCATGTCCGTGACGCGGCGACCGGCCGCGACGAGGACAATCCGCCCGACCCGCAGATCCACTGAACGTCAATGACGGCCGGCGTCGCGGAGGCGCCGGCCGTCAGTCGTCGAATTACCTGACAGCGGTGTGCTGTTCGTGGGTGAACGGCTTTTCGCTGTCGACGGCGGGACTGCCCTCAGGGTTCTTCTTGACGCCCTGATTCTGGCGCAGCTTGCCGCCGAGCCATTCTTCCTGCGGCTTGTTGACGTACTTCCACTTCATCCCCTCTGGCCACGGGCCCTGCCCCTGATTCCACGGACCTCGCGCATCACCCGTGCCATTGGACATGTTGAAGGCGACGTTCTGGAATCGGTCGTCACCTGGCAGTTGCCCTGGCGGGAAGTTCACCGGTAGCTCGTTGAGCGCCGCGGTGAACTGCTGGAAGTGGGCCACCTCGCGGGTCATCAGGAAGGTCAAGGTGTCCTGTACACCCGGATCGTCGGTGAACTGCTTGAGATATTCGTAGACGATCTTGGCTCGCGATTCGGCGGCCAGATTGCTGCGCAGATCAACGGACGGATCCCCATTCGAGTTGACATAGGCGCCACTCCACGGCACCCCGGCGGAGTTGCTGACATCGGGCCCACCGCCGGTCAGGGCGAAGTACAGCGGGTTGGCCGCCACACTGTGCACGATCTCGTCTCGGCCGTCCGCGCTTCCGACCGCGGGCATCCAGTCGCAGCGCTCGTTGGCGATCTTGAGATCGTCGTTGAGCCCGTCGAGCAGCATCGTGATCATCGAACCGACCATCTCCAGATGCGACAGTTCCTCGGTCGCGATGTCCATGAACAGGTCGTACATCTTCGGGCTCTTCTCACGGAGCACGAAAGCCTGGGTGAAGTACTGCATGGCGGCCTTCAATTCCCCGTTGGCGCCGCCGAACTGCTCCTGGAGCAGGGTGGCGAAGCGTGGGTCGGGTTCGGTGACGCGAACCTCGAATTGCAGATCCTTGTTGTGAACAAACATCCCGGGTACCTCCAGGGCTGATCGACGGCTAGGGATGCCGGCGAGTACCCGCCACCGACCCCGTCAAACGCCCTGGACGCCTTAGAGCCGCGCCTTGACTGCCGCCGAAAGCCGCGCACCGTCGGCCTTGCCCGCGGCAATGGCCGTGGCGGCCTTCATCACCTGACCCATCTGACGCATCCCGGGCCGTTCCCCGATCTGCTCGGCAACCTGCGCGATGGCGGTGTCGGCGACATCGGCCAACTCGGCATCGGTCAGCGGGGTGGGCAGGTACTCGTCGATGATCCTGGCCTCGGCATGCTCGTTGGCCGCCAGTTCACCCCGACCGTTCTGGGTGTAGACCTCGGCCGCCTCGCCGCGCTTCTTCGATTCGCGGGCCAACACCGCGATCACCTCGGTGTCTGACAGTTCCCTTGCCTGCTTACCGGAGACCTCTTCGCTCTGGATCGCAGCCAGCACCATGCGCAATGTGGCGGTACGCAGCTTGTCCTGCGACTTCATCGCGGCAGTCAGATCCGCGCGCAGCTTGTCCTTGAGCTCGGCCATAGCGCCAACCTAGCCGCGATCAGTCATCACCCGCCACGAATTTCGCGTCGACCGCGACCGAGACCTCGATATCGGCGGGCGCGAACTCGATCTCGGGCGCCGAGGCTGCGCGCACTGCCATGGCGCGCATCATCGGCGGGGACGACGAATCCTCTGGTGGCCGGCACACCATCCCGGCGTCACCGATCACCAGGGGGCGCACCGGACCGAGGGCCAGTGCGTCGGCATAGCGCTGGGCCTTGGTCACAGCGTCCTGCACGGCACGGGTGTGGGCCTGGGCGACCAGCTCGTCGCGATGCTCGGTGGTCAGCGCCCATTCGATCCGCGACAGCGAGAACCCACCGGTGTCGGTGACATGCCCGCCGACCCACCGTGACAGCGCGGTGAAATCGCTGAACTTGACCTGGATGTCCACGCTGGCGTGATGCACGAGCGGCAGTTGCTTGCCTTCGTTGTTCCAGGGCCGGTTGGCCCAGGTACGGACCTGGCCAGTGGACCACCAGGTGACCGGCCCGGCGTGAGGCTCGTGCAGCGCGGTCACGGAGGATTTCACGGCGTCCAGGTCGCGCACCACCCGCTCGTACGCCGAATCGTCCTTCGGACCCTCGTAGCCGAGCGTGGCATGGACCGTGGCACGCTCGGGCGGCCGAAAAGCGGAAAAAGAGCCGCGCACGATGATCTCGGTCGACATGCCCATACCGTAGTTGCTGACGGGAACTACGGTGAAGGCATGACGAGCGGCCGGCCATCCCTAGCTGACTTCTCGGCAGGCACCGTCATCCCGCTTCGTCCGCTGAGCCTGACCGAGATGTTCAACGGCGCCGTCGCCTACGTCCGTACCAACCCGAAGGCGACGCTCGGCCTGGCCACCGTGGTCGTTCTCGCCTCGCAGATCATCACGCTCGCACTGCAAATCGGGCCGCTGTCCGCATTGGGCAGATTCGATTCGACGTTGCAGGGCGAGGCGCCGTCGCCGGCCACCATCGCGGTGTTCGCCACCGGCGCGTTCGTCGACATCCTCGTGACGACGCTGGCGTCTCTTCTGCTCAGCGGCATGCTCACGGTGGTGATCGGTCGCTCGGTGTTCGGCGGACACATCACCATCGGTGAGGCGTGGCGGCGGGTCCGCGGGCGGTTACCGGCGTTGATCGGGTTCACGGCGTTGCAGGCGCTGGGCGTGGTCATCCTCGCTGCCACAGTCGTGGTCATGCTCGTCGGCGTGGGCGCACTCGCGGGCCGGCCGGCCGCGTTCGCCGTCGGCGTGCCGCTGGTGGTGCTCGCGTTGGTCGTGGTGCTCTACGCCTCGACGGTTCTGCTGTTCGCGCCTGCGGTGATCGTCCTGGAGCACCGCGGTGTCATCGACGCGATCAAGAGGTCGTTCACGTTGGTGACCAAGGACTTCTGGCGGGTTCTCGGCATCTGGCTGCTGGCCACGATCGTGGCCTTGGTCATCGCCTGGGGTGTTGGTGCGCCGTTCAACGTGGCCGGACAGGTCATGACCATGATGGCCGAGGGGCCCACGGTGCCCGCACTGGTCCTGACCGCCGTCGGAGCCGCGATCGGGCAGATCGTCACCGCGCCGTTCAACGCGGGTGTGGTGGTGCTGCTCTACGCCGACCGGCGGTTTCGCGCCGAGGCGTTCGATCTGATGCTGCGGACAGGTGCCCAGGCACCGGTCGAAACCGCTGACCAACTATGGCTGCCCCGGAATCCCTGAGGTGACGAGCATCGACATCGACCGTGACGCCGCGCACGACGCCGCGCAGAACGAGCTGGCCAAACCGATCTACCCGAGGGCCTCGCCCATCGACCAGATCGGCGACTGGATCAATGATCTGCTGTACCGGATCACCGCCGCGGGCTCGACCGTCCCCGGTGGCTGGTTCACCCTCTCGGTGCTGGCCATTCTGCTCGTGGCGGCTGTGGTGGTGGCAGTCCGGATCGCGCGGCGCACCATGCGCACAGCGCGCGGCACCGACCCGGCCCTGTTCGGCGCCGAGGAGCTCACCGCTGCGCGGCATCGCTCGATCGCCGAACAATATGCCGCGCAAGGTGATTGGTCGGCCGCGATCCGGCATCGGGTCCGCGCGCTGGCCCGCCACCTCGAGGAGACCGGGGTGCTCGACGCGGTGCCGGGCCGCACCGCCACCGAACTGGCCCGCGACGCGGCGGTGGCCCTGCCGGGGCTGGCGGCCGGACTGTACAGCGCGGCAAGCACATTCAACGACGTCACCTACGGTGAGCGGCCTGGTACCGAATCGGCGTACCGGGAGATCGCGGCCCTCGACGAGGCCGGGGTGCCATGAGGCAGCGTTTCCGCACGGCACGCTGGGTGCTGCTGGCCTTCGTCGTGATCGTCGCCATCGCGGTCGTGACGGTCCACCTGACCGCACCGCGTCCGGGTGGAGCAATGGATCCAGGGTCAACCTCGCCGGAGGGCACACATGCGTTGGTCAGCCTACTGCGGGACCACGGTGTCGAGGTGATCACCGCGACCGATGCCGAACAGGTGCGCCGGTCCGCCCGGCCCGGCACCCTGCTGGTGGTGGCGCAGACGATGTTCCTGTCCAGCGACGAGACGGTGGACAGGCTCGCCGACCTCCCCGGAGACCTGTTGCTGGTGGCACCGTCGAGGCTGGTCCGCGAAAAACTGGCCCCGCAGATCCGACTCGGCAAACCGACGGAGTTCGGTGACCGCGAGCCGGATTGTGAACTGCCAGAGGCGAATCGGGCCGGTGCCGTGCAACTGGGCACCACCGACACCTACGCCGCGGCCGATGGTACGTCACTGACGTCGTGTTACGACGCCGCGCTGGTCCGTTTTCGCGACGGGCAGCGCACCGTAACGGTGGTCGGTACCGGCTCCTTCATGGCCAACGGGCACCTGCTCAAGGAGGGCAACGCGGCACTGGCGATGAATCTGGCCGGGGCGGCACCGCGGATGATCTGGTACGCACCACAGCATTTCGAGGCGGAGTCGACCGGAGACGGCACACTGTCGGATCTGATGCCTCCGCAGGTCCGGTGGATCGTCTTGCAGCTGTGCCTGGTGGTGGCGCTGCTCGCGGTGACACAGGCGAGGCGCCTCGGTCCGCTGGTCTCGGAGTCTCTACCGGTGGTGGTTCGCGCCTCCGAGACCGTCGAGGGGCGGGGACGGCTGTACCGCTCCCGCCGCGCGCGCGACCGGGCCGCCGACGCCTTGCGTACCGCCGCGCTGGGCCGGATGCTGCCGAGACTCGGCTTGAACAAGTCGGCGCCACCGCAGGCAGTCGCCGCGGCCGTCGCGGCACGGTGCGGCGGTGCCCCGAACTCGGCCGGGCACATCCTGTTCGGGCCGCCGCCTGCCACCGACGCCGAACTCGTCCAACTCGCACACCAACTCGACGACATCGAAAGGCAGGTCGCGCAGTCGTGACTCAGCCCAATTCCGACAACGCCCGAGAGGCCCTGCTGGCCCTGCGCAATGAGATCGCCAAGGTGGTGGTCGGTCAGGATGCGGTGATCAGCGGGCTCGTGGTCGCGCTGCTGTGCCGCGGACATGTGCTGCTCGAGGGCGTACCCGGGGTGGCCAAGACCCTGCTGGTGCGCACCCTGGCAGCGGCCCTTCAACTGGAGTTCAAACGGGTGCAGTTCACGCCGGACCTGATGCCCGGAGACGTCACCGGTTCGCTGGTGTACGACGCGCGCACTGCCGAGTTCGAGTTCCGCGCCGGCCCGGTGTTCACCAACCTGCTGCTGGCCGACGAGATCAACCGGACACCTCCGAAGACCCAGGCGGCGCTTCTGGAGGCGATGGAGGAACGTCAGGTCAGTGTCGACGGCACGCCCCGACCGCTGCCCGACCCGTTCATCGTGGCGGCCACCCAGAACCCGATCGAGTACGAGGGCACCTACCAGCTGCCCGAGGCGCAACTGGACCGTTTCCTGCTCAAGCTGACCGTGCCGCTGCCACCGCGGGATCAGGAGATCGCGATCCTGGGGCGGCATGCCCAGGGCTTCGACCCCTGTGATCTGTCGGCGGTGCAGCCGGTGGCCGGCGCTGCCGAGCTGGCGGCCGGGCGTGACGCGGTCCGTCAGGTGCTGGCCGGCGATGAGGTACTCGGCTACATCGTCGACATCGTCGGGGCGACCAGGCATTCGCCGTCATTGCAGCTCGGTGTGTCACCGCGCGGTGCGACGGCCCTGCTGGCCACGTCCCGGTCGTGGGCGTGGTTGTCCGGCCGTAACTACGTCACCCCTGACGACGTGAAGGCGATGGCCCGCTCGACCCTGCGCCACCGGGTGGCGCTGCGCCCGGAGGCCGAGCTTGAGGGGGCCACCGCCGACGGAGTGCTGGACGGCATCCTGGCTGCCGTTCCGGTACCGCGCTGATGGTTCTCACCGGCCGCGCCGGTCTCGTGGCACTGCTCTGCGTGCTGCCGATCGCGTTGGCTCCTTGGCCGGCAACGGCTTTCATAATTTTGGCGGCGCTGCTGGCCGGCGCGGTTGCGGTCGATGTCGCGCTGGCCGGACGTATCGGTGGACTGCAGGTGACCCGCAGCGGTGAGTCCACTGCCCGGTTGGGCCAGGGAGTCGATGCGAACCTGTCCGTGCACAACACCGGACGGCGGACGGTACGGGGCGCGATCCGCGACGCCTGGCCACCCAGCGCGTCGGCACAACCGCGCATACATCAGGTGAAAGTCGATGCGGGGCAAAAAGTTTCCCTGACCACTCGGCTGCGGCCGGTGCGCCGCGGCGATCAGCGCTGCGAACTGGTCACCGTGCGTTCGGTCGGGCCGTTGGGGCTGGCCGGACGTCAACGTTCGCTGCGGCTGCCCGGGCAGGTGCGGATCCTGCCACCGTTCCTGTCCCGCAAGCACCTGCCGTCCCGGCTGGCCAGGCTGCGGCAGTTGGACGGGGCGATCCCGGTGCTGATCCGCGGCCAGGGGACAGAATTCGACTCGCTGCGTGAGTATGTCGTCGGCGACGACGTCCGCTCGATCGACTGGCGAGCCACCGCCCGGCGTGCCGACGTGGTGGTGCGCACCTGGCGCCCCGAGCGGGACCGGCGGGTGGTGATCGTCCTCGACACCGGGCGCACGTCCGCCGGACGGGTCGGGGTGGACCCGACGGCGCTTGATCCGGGTGGCTGGCCACGTCTGGACTGGTCGATGGATGCCGCGCTGCTGCTGGCGGCGTTGGCGGCGCGGGCCGGGGATCACGTCGATTTCCTGGCCATCGACCGGGTTACGCGCGCGGGGGTGTGGGGTGCTTCCCGCACCGAGCTGCTGGCCTCGCTGGTCGCGGCGATGGCGCCCTTGCAGCCCGCGCTGGTGGAATCCGATGCGACGGCGATGGTTTCGGCGGTTTCGCGCCGGGTGCGGGGCCGTGCGCTGGTGGTGTTGCTGACAGACCTGAATGCCTCGGCGCTCGATGAGGGTTTGATGACGGTGCTGCCGCAATTGTCGGCACGCCACCAGGTTCTGCTGGCCGCGGTGGCAGATCCACGGGTCGACCAGTTGGCGGCCGGTCGGTCCGATGCCGCGCAGGTCTATGACGCCGCGGCCGCCGAACGGGCCCGCAATGACCGCCGGGCCATCGCGTCGCGGTTGCGGGGCCACGGCGTCGATGTGGTCGATGCCGCTCCCGAGGATCTCGCGCCGGCCCTGGCCGATCACTACCTGGCGATGAAGGCGGGGGGAAAACTCTAGGCAGTCGGCAGCACGTCGGGAGCGTCCTCGAGGTCGCCGCTCTCCCCTGCCCGGGCAGCCTTGCGTCCGAAGTGGAAGACATAGCCCAGGAACGCGAGTTCGGCGGCGACGCCGATGCCGATCCGCATCCAGGTCGGCAGCGGCGACGGGGTCACCAGGGCCTCGATCAGCCCAGATATCAGCAGCACGACCGCCAGCCCGATCGCCGCCGCAACGACGGCTCGGCCCTGTTCGGCCAGCGCCTGCGACCGCGGTCGGTCGCCGGGCGCGATCACCGCCCACCCCAGCCGCATCCCCACCGCAGCTGCCAGGAACACCGCGGTCAGCTCGAGCAGTCCGTGCGGGATGATCAGGCCGAGGAACAGATCCCCCTTGTCCGCGCCGAACATCAGCCCGGCGATCACGCCGAGGTTGGCCGCGTTCTGGAACAGCACGTACGGGATGGGCAGTCCGAGCAGGATCGCGAAGGCGATGCATTGGGCGGCCACCCACGAGTTGTTCACCCAGACCTGTAGGGCGAAGGAGCCGGCGGGGTGTTCGCTGTAGTACGACGCGAAATCGTGGTTGACCAATTCCTCGATCTCGCTGGGTGTTCCGATGGCCGCGTGCACATCCGGATTGCCTGACACCCACAGTGCCAGGGCCGCGGTCACGATGAAGAATGCCACTGCCGATCCCAGCCACCAGCGCCAGGCGCGGTAGGCGACCACGGGAAAGGACACGGTCCAGAACCGGACGAACTCACGCCACAACGGGGCGTGTGCGCCGGTCACCGCGGCGCGGGCACGCGCGACCAGCCCGGACAGCCGCCCGACCAGGACCGAATCCTGCGAGGCCGAGCGCACCATCGACAGGTGCGTCGAGACCCGCTGATAGAGGTCGACAAGCTCGTCGACCTCGGCGCCGGTCAATCGTCGGCGTCGTTTTACCAACTGCTCCAACCGGTCCCAGGTGGGGCGATGGGCCACGACGAACGCATCGACATCCACGTGGCAAAGCGTAGTCGGTAGCGTGTGTCGGTATGGTTTGGCAGCCCGCGCCGGTGGTGACCGGGGACGCCGTCGTGCTCGACGTGGCGATCGCCCAGCTGCCGGTGCGCACCCTGGCGGCGCTGATCGACATCTTGGTGATCGCCGTCGCGTATGTGATCGGCTTGGTGTTGTGGTCGATCACGCTGAGCCAACTCGACGATGCATTGTCCGCGGCCATCCTTATCATCTTCACGGTGCTGACCCTGGTGGGTTATCCGGTGGTGATGGAGACCGCGACCCGCGGCCGGTCGCTCGGCAAGATGGCGCTGGGTCTACGGGTGGTGGCCGAGGACGGCGGTCCGGAACGCTTCCGCCAAGCTCTGTTCCGCGGGTTGGCCGGGTTCGTCGAGATCTGGATGCTGACCGGCGGGCCTGCGGTGATCTGCAGTCTGGTGTCGGCCAAGGGCAAACGACTCGGCGACATCTTCGCCGGCACCGTGGTGATCAGTGAGCGGGCCCCCAGACTGAACCCGCCGCCGGTCATGCCGCCGGCGTTGGCCTGGTGGGCCGGTTCTCTGGAGCTCTCCGGGCTGGGACCGGAGCAGGCCGAGTTGGCCAGGCAGTTCCTGACGCGGTCGGCGCAGCTCGATCCGCGGATACGCCAGGAGATGGCGCACCGCGTGTTCTCCGAGGTGGCCTCACGCATCTCACCTCCGCCGCCTCCGGGCGCTCCGATCGAGTACGTGCTGGCTGCCGTGCTGGCAGAACGGCACCGTCGCGCGCTGGCCCGTCTGATGCCCACACCCTCACCGCAGGCGTACCCGGCGCCCTATCCGAGCTATCCACCCGCCCCTCCAACCCCTGCTCCGACCAGCGGTTTTACGCCGCCCAGCTAGCGTGTGGGACATCACTGTCTCATTTTGATTCATACGTGCTAGATTTTGATCCATGACCAGTTCGGCAGCGACGCACAGCGGGCCGCGGGAGCGCACCCGCAAGGCGATACTCGATGCCGCGATGACGGTCCTTGCCGACCAACCCACCGCCTCGCTCAGCGACATCGCGGCCGCAGCGGACGTCGGCCGCAGCACCGTGCACCGGTATTACCCGGAGCGCACCGATCTCCTACGGGCGCTGGCCCGGCACGTCCATGAGCTCAGCAATGCCGCGATCGACCGCGCGGACCCCACGCACGGACCGGCCGACGCCGCGCTGCGCCGCGTGGTGGAGAGCCAGCTGGACCTGGGGCCCATCGTGATCTTCGTGTACAGCGAGCCGACGATCCTGGCCGATCCCGAGTTGGCCGCCTACCTCGACACCGGGGACGAGGCGATCGTCGAGGTACTCAACCGAGCTTCGGTCGACAGGCCCGAATACCCCCCAGGGTGGGCTCGGCGAGTGTTCTGGGCCCTGCTCGACGCCGGCTATGAAGCCGCCAAGCAGGACGGCACACCCCGCCATCAAATCGTCGACGCCATCATGACCAGCCTGACCGCGGGCACCATCCAATTCCCGCGCGGCTGACCCACAAACTCTTTGGAGCACTTCCCATGTCCACCCAACTCGACGGCTCGCCGTCGGTAACCCCAACGCCCAAACGCGCCTGGGTCGCGCTGGCCGTTCTGATGCTGCCGGTGCTGCTGATCGCGATCGACAACACCGTGCTGGCGTTCGCGCTGCCCGCCATCGCCGAGGATTTCCGCCCCGCCGCATCCACCCAGCTGTGGATCGTCGACGTCTACTCACTGGTGCTGGCCGCACTGCTGGTCGCCATGGGCAGCCTCGGCGACCGGATCGGACGGCGCCGGCTGCTGCTGATCGGGGCCACCGGTTTCGCGGTCGTGTCCGCCGCCGCCGCGTTCGCACCGAGTGCGCAGTACCTCGTCATCGCCCGTGCCGCGCTCGGTGTGTTCGGCGCGATGCTGATGCCGTCCACACTGTCGTTGATCCGCAACATCTTTGCCGATGCGTCGGCCCGGCGGCTCGCGATCGCGATCTGGGCTTCGTGTTTCACCGCGGGTTCCACCTTGGGTCCGATCGTCGGTGGCGCGCTGCTGCAGCATTTCCACTGGGGATCGGTCTTCCTGGTGGCCGTGCCGATCCTGTTGCCGCTGTTGATCCTCGGACCCCGGCTGGTGCCGGAATCGCGTGACCCGAACCCGGGCCCGCTGGACTTGGCCAGCGTGGTGCTGTCCTTCACCGCCATGCTGCCCTTCGTGTGGGCGATCAAGACCGCGGCCCACGACGGGCTCTCACCCGTTGTCGCGCTGGCGTTCGTCGCCGGTATCGCCTCGGCGGTCCTGTTCGTGCGCCGGCAGAAGCGCAGCCAGACCCCGATGCTCGATATCGGGCTCTTCTCCTATGCGCCGTTCAGTTCGTCGATCCTGGCGAACTTCCTGTCCATCGTCGGGTTGATCGGCTTCATCTTCTTCATCTCGCAGCACCTGCAGTTGGTGCTCGGGTTGTCGCCGTTGGTCGCCGGCCTGGTGACCCTGCCCGGGGCGGTGGTCTCGATGGTCGCAGGCATCAGCGTGGTTCGGCTCGCCAAACACTTTGCCCCGCAGACCCTCATGGTCGCCGGGCTGGTGCTGGTCGCGGCCGGGTTCAGCCTGATCCTGCTGTTCCGCCACGACCTGTCGGTGGTCGCGGTGATCGTGTCGTTCATCGTGCTCGAACTCGGCGTCGGTATCTCCCAGACCGTGTCGAACGACACCATCGTGGCTTCGGTGCCCGCCGCCAAAGCCGGTGCGGCGTCGGCGGTCTCAGAGACCGCCTACGAGCTGGGCGCCGTGGTGGGTACCGCCACGCTCGGAACCATCTTCACCGCGTTCTACCGCAACAACATCGTGCTGCCGGCCGGCTTGAGCCCGGCGCAGGCAGCCGATGCCGGGGAGAGTATCGGCGGGGCGACCTCGGTGGCCGCAGATCTTCCCGGGGGCACCGCGGCGCAGTTGCTCGACTCCGCCCGCACCGCGTTCGATTCCGGCATCGCCCCGACGGCGATCATCGCGGCCGTGCTCGCGCTGACCGCCGCGGCGATCGTGGCAGCGGCGTTCCGAAGCAAGACGGGCCGATGACCTTCGGCGAGTTGGTGGCCGAGGCCGAGGCGGCGTCCGTCGAAGGTTGGGACTTCTCATGGCTGCACGGCCGGGCCACCGAGGCCCGGCCGTCCTGGGGGTACCAGCGTTTGATGAGCCGACGGTTGGCGACGGTGTCCTCGGCGCTGGACATCCAGACCGGCGGTGGTGAGGTACTCGCCGGGGCGGCGACCTTCCCACGCACCATGGCAGCCACCGAATCGTGGCAACCCAACCTCGAGCGCGCGTCCCGGCTGCTGGGCCCTCGCGGTGTCGTCGTGGTCGCCGATCCGGACGAACCGCCGCTGCCGTTCGCGGATGCGGCGTTCGAGCTCGTCCTCAGCCGCCATCCGGCCACCGTGTGGTGGGACGAGATCGCCCGCGTGCTGGCGCCGGGTGGCACATACCTCGCCCAACATGTCGGACCGGCAAGTGTTTTCGAGCTGACCGAGTTCTTCCTCGGGCCACAACCGGAGGCCCGCAGGGCGCGCGATCCCGAAATCGAGGCCGCGGGAGCGCGGGCGGCGGGGCTCGACATCGTCGACCTGCGTGCCGAACGGCTGCGGATGGAGTTCTTCGACATCGGTGCCGTGGTGTATTTCCTGCGCAAGGTCATCTGGATCGTGCCGGGCTTCACCGTCGCGGCCTATCGCGACGAGCTCGTCGCTTTGCACCGGCAGATCGAGGCCGACGGCTCGTTCGTGGCGTACTCGTCCAGGCATCTGATCGAGGCCCGCAAGCCCGGTTAGGCCACGAAAGTGACGCAGGGGTCGTGATTTCCGCCGCCCGACGACCCCTGCGTCACTCTCGCGACGGCGACGACGGCGGGGCGGCCGAAGCGTTGCGCGATGCCCGCGCCGCGAGGCCCCCGGCGATCGAGGTGGTCGCCATGGTGACCAGCGCTCCGAGCATCAGTGCCGCCGGCTCGCCGGGTGCCAGCAGATGCTGCTCGGTGCCGAGCGTCGCGGCCGCGACCGGCACCCCGAGCTGAGCGGCCGAGAAGACAGCGAGCGTCATCGGCTGGCCCAGCAACCGGCCGGCGCCATGTGCGAGCACCGCGCCAAGCCCCAAAGCCAGGGCGAGCAGGATGAATTCAGGACGATCGGCAAGTTCGCGCACCTGCAGCGAGGCACCTAACCAGACGAAAAACAACGGACCGAAGAACCCGTCGGTGATACCGAACAGCTGCCTGGCCAGCCGGCGCGGCTCCCCGATCGCAGACACCACCAGGCCCAGCGCGAAGCCGGCCAGCATGATCGAAACGTGCGTGGCCAACGCGACCGCCGACAGCCCGAACAGGAAAATCAGGCTGAACCGAAGCTCGAGCGCGAACTTGTGCTTGGCGGAATAGTGATGCAGACGTCGCCGTAAACCTCGTGCGTAGCCAGCCCGTAGCGCGAGGAACAGCACCGCCGCGCAACCAGCGATGGCCAGCGCTCCCAGCGCCGTACGCGGGGCGCGCTGGATGTCTATCACCAACGGCAGCAATATGATCGACGCCGTATCGGCGATGGCGATCTGGGCGGTCACCGACAGCGCCTGCGGCCCCTCCAGGCGCAGGCCGTCGATGATCGGCAAGGCCAGCGCGGCCGACGACGAGGCCATCACCACGGCGTAGAGCGCCGCATGCCCGGTGCCGAACCCGTGGGCGATCACGACGCCGAGCACCGCGGCGACAGCCCCCACCAGCACCGCGCGCATGAGCGCTTTGGGAAGTGCGGTACGCAGCGTGGTGTCGCGGATCGGCACGTGGGTACCGACGACGAACATCACCAACGCAAACCCGACGTTGGCCAGCAAAGTGAACGTCGGATCGCTGTGGTCGACGATGCCGAATCCGGTTCTGCCAACCACGATCCCGGCGATCAGCTCACCGATCACCACGGGTGTGCGCAATCGCGGCACCGCGGCCAGGGCCGGTCCGGTCAGACCGATGACCGCGACCAGCGCCAACGTGTCGAAACCGAACCCTGCCACCGGCTCACATTAGGCGCTGATCCAGTTCCCGTGGAATCCATAGGGCACGCGTTGCGGGAGTTTGATGGTGGCCACCGGCTTCCCGCCGAAGTCCGACGCATCCAGGATCACGAGATCGCTGCCGTCACGCTCGGGGTTGTAGACGTAGCCCAGATAGAACCCGTTGCTCTCGTCGGCGGGGCCCGCACCGGGAACGAACACGGCCTCGCCCGGTCCACCGGATCCGAGGTCGTGACGCAGGCCGGAGCCGGTGCTCAGGTCGTAACGGACCCACGAGTTGCCCGCGACGGAAACCGCGTACCGGGCGGGGAGGCCGGCCAACCGATCGTCGATGCGCGGGAACTCCACGCCGAGGTTGTCGAGCTGACGTTCGCTGACCGTTCCGGCCGCCAGGTCGATCCGCCACTCCCACAACACGCCCTCGACGTCGAACCCGCCACTGTCGCGCCACATCTCGGGGTAGCGAACAGCCTGCAGCACAATCGAATTGCCCGCTTCGTGGGCATTGGCGACGTGGAACACGTAGCAGGGGTCGATGTCGAACCATCGGATCGGTGCGTCGGGATCGTCTCGGCGCAGCACGCCGAACCGCGCACCGTACTCGTCACTCCAGCGGTAGGGCATGCCGCTTTCGCCCTCGGCCACTGCGATGTCCAGGTCGAACACCACCGGCAGGTCCATGAAGATGACGTGGCTCGCGGTCATCGCGAAGTCGTGCATCATGGTGTGCGCCTTGACATTCACCGGTCGGTTGACGGTCAGCTCGCCGTCGGCGTCGGCCCGGTGGTAGGTGACGTAGGGCTCGAAGATGCTGCCGTAGGAGAAGAAGTGCAGCTCGCCGGTCGTCGGGCAGATCTTGGGGTGCGCGGTCATCGAGTCGACGAGCTTGCCGCCGAAGTCGTAGGCGCCGACGGTCTCGAGGTCGTTGGTGATCTGGTAGGGCAGTGAGGATTCCACCAGCGCCAGGGTCTTGCCCGCGTGGTTGACGACGTGGGTGTTGGCGACGGAGGAGCGTAGGTTGCGCGTGCCGTCGGCGTTGTACAACCGGAAGTCCTCGATGAAGCTGTCGGTGCGCACCCAGCGGTTGCGGTACCACTTGACGGCGCCGTTCTCGATGCGGACACCGTGGATCATGCCGTCGCCGGTGAACCAGTGCCCGGTCGCTCGGCGTGGGTTCGGGCCGTTGCGCAGGTACCAGCCGTCCAGCTCGGCGGGGATCGCGCCGTCGACAGTCAGGTTGTATTCGGTGAGTTCGTCGGCGACGGGCGCGTAGTTGCCGCGCCGGAAGAAGTCGGTTTCGCCGATGGGCAGGGCGGAAGTCATGCACCCAACGGTGACATTCCATAAGTGACATGTCAATAGTGAACGGTAAGCTGCCGGCATGAGTTTGCGGATGGCAGCGCTCGGCATGTTGGCACAACACCCCGGCAGCGGGTACGACCTGCTCAAACGGTTCGAGAACTCGATGGCCAACGTCTGGCCGGCCACCCAGAGCCAGCTGTACGGAGAGCTCAACAAGCTGGCCCACACCGGCCTGATCGAGGTGTCGGCCATCGGCCCGCGCGGCCGCAAGGAGTACCGCATCACCCCTGCCGGCCGCACCGAGCTGAAGCGCTGGATCACCAATCCCGGCGACGACCCACCCGAGCGCAGCGCCGGCCTGCTGCGGGTGTTCCTGCTGGGCGAATTGCCGCGTGACCAGGCGCGCGAGCATCTCAAGGCAATGGCCGCGCACGCCGACGCCGAAGTCGCCCGCCTCAAGGAACTCGAGGCGTCGATCCCGTGGGCCGACTACGGCGGGGACCTCTACGGGCACGCCGTTCTGGAGTACGGCTTGCGCCTCAACGCCATGCAGGCGCAGTGGGCACGCTGGCTCATAGAAACTATCGACAACCGATAGATCCCGATATATCGTTGACGCATCGGAAGCGTAATCGGCGCTTTCTCATCGACAACGAAGGACTTGCTTCAATGACCAACCCATTCAGTTCACAAAACAGCGGCTTCGGCTTCGTTCCCCTCGGCCGCGAAGAGGCCCGTCTGATGTTCCACCAGGCCCGCGCCGCGCGCCGGGACATGCGTCATCAGATGCGCGCACAGGCACAGGCGGCCCGCGAGCACGGCGTCGACGCCTCGTGCCAGACCGGCTTCGGCGGGCCTGGTTTCGGACCGGGGCGCGGTTTCGAGTTCGGTTTCGAGCCTCGCGGAGGCCTCGGCTTCGGCTTCGGCAATTTCGGCGGCCCCAGAGGCCGGGGCGGGCGCGGCGGACGACGCGGTCGACGCGGCGATGTCCGCGCCGCCATCTTGACGCTGCTCGCCGAACGGCCCATGCACGGCTATGAGATGACCCAGGAAATCGCCACCCGCAGCCACAACCTGTGGAAGCCCAGCCCGGGCTCGGTGTACCCGACGCTGCAACTGCTGGTCGACGAAGGTCTGATCGCCCCGGCCGAAACCGAGGGCAGCAAAAAGACTTTCGAGCTGACCGAGGAGGGACGTCAGGCCGCGGAAGCGATCGACACCCCGCCCTGGGACCAGATCACCGAAGACGCCGATCCGGCCGCCATGAACCTCCGCGGCGCTCTCGGCCAGCTGATGGCCGCCGTCGGGCAGTCGAGCTTCACTGCCAGCGAGGACCAGCAACAGCGCATCCTCGACATCGTCAACAACGCGCGACGCGAGGTCTACCAGGTCCTCAGCGAGGAGTGACGGCCCGTAGGCTGCCTGTGTGAGCAGCCTCGTCACAATCATCGCGCCGGCCGTCGTCGCAGTCCTGACCGCGGCCGGCGCGGTCATCGGACTCCAATTCCGCGACGTCGACGCCTATGACCGCAGGCGGGGTATCTGGCAGTGGCTTCTGGTCCTGCTCGCCGCGGCCGCGACGATGGGAGCACTCGGCTCGGCATCCGGCGTCGGCGACGGCAACCTGCGCGAAGCCATCATCATGGCGGTGGTCGGTGTGGCCGCCGTCGTGGTGGCCCACATCATGTGGCGGCGGCGGGTCCCGGATGCCGAACCCCGCAACATTGCGATTGCGACCGCTTCGGCCGCCTGCGCGGTCCTGGTGATCGTGGGGATGACCGCACTGACGTACACCGGCAACAAGGGCTGCCGGCAGGCCCAGCTGCTGGTGGACTACACGAACGCGAGCCTTGGCGCGCTCACACCCCCGCCTGCCGGTAAGCCAGGTCCGTCGGTGGGCGACTACGAGAACTGGTCGAAGCTGATCCGCGAGGCAGCGGATCAGGTGACCGACGCCGAGATCGGTCCGCACGCCCATCGAATGGGCGAGTTGGCCGGGCAGATCACCGACGCCGTGCGCAACAAGGAGAGCGCCAGCCATGCGCTTCTCGGGGCGCAGTATTCCGATGAGTTCAAGGCCATCGTCACCAAGTGTCCGCGGCAGTAGGTCAGTCGATCTCGACCCAGTCCAGAGTGCGTTCGACGGCTTTGCGCCAGCCGGCGTATCCGGTCCGGCGAGCCTCGTCGTCCCACTGCGGGTTCCAGCGCTGACCTTCCTGCCAGTTGGCGCGTAGATCGTCTGGGCTCGCCCAAAATCCCACTGCCAGGCCGGCCGCATACGCCGCGCCCAGCGCCGTGGTCTCGGCCACAACGGGTTTGACCACGTCGACTCCGAGCACGTCGGCCTGGATCTGCATGCACAGGGCGTTTGCGGTGATGCCGCCGTCGACTTTCAAAACTTCAAGGTGCACACCGGAATCGGCTTCCATCGCCTCGACCACGTCGCGGCTCTGGTAGCAGATCGCCTCCAGGGTGGCCCGCGCCAGGTGGGCATTGGTATTGAAGCGGGACAGTCCGACGATGACGCCCCGGGCGTCGGAGCGCCAGTAGGGGGCGAACAGCCCGGAGAACGCCGGGACGAAGTAGACGCCGCCGTTGTCGGTCACCTGCCGGGCCAGCGCCTCGCTCTGTGCCGCGCCGCTGATGATGCCCAACTGATCGCGCAGCCATTGCACTGCCGAGCCTGTAACCGGGATCGAACCTTCCAGCGCGTAAACGGGTTTCGAGTCGCCGAACTGGTAGCACACCGTGGTGAGCAGTCCGTTCTCCGAACGCACGATCTTCTCGCCGGTGTTGAGGAGCAGGAAATTGCCTGTGCCGTAGGTGTTCTTGGCCTCGCCAGGTTCCAGGCACACCTGCCCCACCATCGCGGCCTGCTGGTCACCCAGGATTCCGGTCACCGGCACCTGCCCTGCCAGCGGGCCGTTGTCGCGGGTGACGCCGAACGCGCCGGGATAGGACGACGGCTTGATCTCGGGCAGCATCTGGCGGGGAATCGAGAAGAACGACAACAGTTCGTCGTCCCAGTCGAGGGTTTCCAGGTTCATCAGCATGGTGCGGCTGGCGTTGGTGACGTCGGTGACGTGCACCCCGCCGCGGTAACCACCGGTGAGGTTCCAGGTCACCCAGCTGTCCGGTGTGCCGAACAGCGCGTCGCCGTTCTCCGCGTCGCGCCGGACCCCCTCGACATTGTCGAGGATCCACTGGATCTTGCCGCCGGAGAAGTAGGTCGCGGGCGGCAGCCCGGCCTTGCGCCGGATCACGTCACCGCGGCCGTCGCGATCCAGTGCGGCAGCGATGCGGTCGGTGCGGGTGTCCTGCCACACGATGGCGTTGTGGTACGGCCGGCCGGTATGCCGGTTCCACACCAGCGTGGTCTCCCGCTGGTTGGTGATGCCCAGCGCGGCAAGGTCGCCGGCCACCAGATTGGTGCGGTTCAGCGCGGTCATGATCGCCGCGGCGGTGCGTTCCCAGATCTCGACCGGGTTGTGTTCCACCCATCCGGCCCTGGGCAGAATCTGCTCGTGCTCGAGCTGGTGGCGGCCCACCTCGGTCCCGGCGTGATCGAAGATCATGCACCGGGTACTGGTGGTGCCCTGGTCGATTGCAGCTACGAAGTCGCCCACTGTGTTCCTTTCCCGGGTCGCTGTCGCGCCTGCCCGCCGAAAAGTCCATGATGGCCTACATGGCTGCCGACCCTTCAGATATCGACCGGATGCCGCGGGGCGGGTTTCGCGCGTCGTGTTTGGACCGGCTGCTCGAAACCGACCGGCCGGAGTATCTGGACCGCGACGACGTGGACAGTTCGATCAAGAATCAGGTGATCGGAGCGCTGGACTGGACCGGCCGGTTCTTCAAGAACCATGAGCGCTTCGCCGGGATCGCGCTCGATCTGATTGCCGATGTGCCCGACCCGCGGATCCTGGAGTTGGGTGCCGGGCACGGCGGGGTGTCGCGGCAACTGCTGGCCGACCATCCGTCAGCGCATGTCACCGTCACCGATCTCGACCCGGAGTCGGTGGCCCGCATCGCCGCAAGCGACCTCGGCAGCCATCCCCGCGCGGAGGTCCGTCGGATGGATGCCACCGCGATCGACGCCGCCGACGGAAGCTACAACCTAGTCCTGTTCGCGTTGTCGTTCCACCATCTGCGCCCGGCGCAGGCTGCGCGGGTGTTCGCCGAGGGCACCCGGGTGGCCGACACGCTGTTGATCATCGATCTGCCACGACCGCCGGCGCCGCTGCATCTGTTGCGACTGGCGACGATGCTGCCCGCAGCCGCGGTGCTTCCGTTCGTGCACGACGGGATCATCAGCTCACTGCGTAGCTACAGCCCTTCGGCGTTGCGCAGCCTGGCACACCATGCCGACCCGTCGATCGAGCTCACACTGCGTAGCGGCCTGACGGAGCCGCAGATCGTGATCGCCAGGCGCGGCCGGTGAGCCTGCTCAGGCGCGCCGTTTGACCTGGGGCGCCACCGAGAAGAGATCGGCGACGGTCGAGGCCAGTTCCAGGAACGCCTGCCGGGTGGGACGGCTCAGAAACCCGAGGTCCACCTCAGCGCCTTCGGCAAGGTGATCGTCGAACGGGATCACGTGCAGGGCACGCACTCTCGGCAGGAAGTGGTTGGACAGCTGCCCCATGTCCAGCCCGAGCGCCCCCGGACGCGACGCGCTGACCACCACCACCGCCTTCGGCACGAGGTGTGAATATCCATTGCGCTCAAGCCAATCCAGTGTGGCGAGCGCGCTGCGCGCCGAGTCGATGGCAGGCGATGCGACGATCACGATCGCGTCCGCGACATCCAGCACACCGGCCATCGCCGAGTGGACCAGTCCGGTGCCGCAATCGGTCAGGATGATGTTGTAGAAGCGCTGCAACACACTGAGCACACCGCGATAGTCGTGCTCGGAGAAAGCCTCTGAGGTGGCCGGGTCACGCTCGGAGGCCAGGATCTCCAGACGGCTGGTGCTCTGCGAAGTGTGACGGCGAATGTCGGAGTAGCGCGAGATGCTGTCGTCGAGGAGCACATCGCGCACGGTGGAATCGCACTCGTTCGGTCCGCGCTGGGCGAGCGTACCGAAGTCGGGGTTGGCGTCCACCGCGATCACCCGGTCACCTCGGGTCGCGGCCAACGTGGCCCCCAGTCCGACGGTGGTCGTGGTCTTGCCCACCCCGCCTTTCTGAGACAGCAGGGCGATGTTGAACGGCCCGCCGACCACCGGCTGGTTGACTCGGTCCATGAGGGTCTTGTGGGCCGATTCCTGTTCGGAGACCCCGGGATTCACGCCGGTGGTGCGATAGACGACCTTTCGCCATCCCGACTTCGGCGTGGGTGCGGCACGGATCAGGCCGAGGTCGCCGTTGCTGGGCACCGCCGACGGGCGTTGGCCGGCTGCTGTCTTCGGTTGGATGGACGTGAACGGAGTCGGTTCGGGCGGCCCGACGCTCAACCGCGTGTCAGTGCTGTCGGTCATGGCTACTTCCCTCCTGTCAACTCGATGCCGTCATGCCGAGTACCTGTTTGAGCGCGGCCCGCATGTCCACCGATTCGATGCGCATAAGCTGTGCCTCGTCGAGGTCGGAGAGGTTCATTCCGTGGATCTCGCTGAGACGGTATTCGCGCTCTTCTTCGGCCGCCTCGATCACATTGCGCACGAACCGGCCATTGCCGGCCAGGTCGATGCCGGGGCGCAGTTGTCCGGTCGAGTCGAGTGCCTCGCTCTGGCACAGTGTGGTGCAGGCGGCGACGAGTTCTTCGTAGGCAGCCTCCGACAATTCGGAGTCCCTGGTGCGGGCGACGAGCTTGCCGATGTCCCCCAGTTCGTGCGGACCGTACGAGCCGAACCGGATTCGTTTGGTGAACCGCGACGCCAGACCGTCATTGGAGGCCAGGAAGCGATCGATCTCGGCGTCGTAGCCGGCGATGATCACGACGAGACGGTCGCGGTCGTTCTCCATCCGGGCCAACAGGGTGTCGACGGCCTCGCGCCCGAACGCGTCGCCGCCGGAGAGGCCGGTCTGGATCAGCGTGTAGGCCTCGTCGATGAACAGCACCCCGTCCATCGCCGAGTCGATCAGCGCGGTGGTCTTGATCGCGGTGCTACCGAGATGTTGGCCGACGAAGTCGTGGCGCTTGGCTTCCACGATGTTGGGCGTGCGCAGCAGCCCCAGCCCGCAGTAGGTCTGTGCGACCACCCGGGCGATGGTGGTCTTGCCAGTTCCCGGAGGGCCGGTGAACGCCAGGTGCAGGCTGCGCGCCGCCGAACTGAGGCCCTTGTCCCCGCGGACCTTTGCCAGCATCGCCGCTGACTTCAGTTTGGCGACTTGCAGTTTGACCTCTGACAAGCCGATCTGGCGTTCCAGTTCCTGTTGCGCGGCCTGCAGATACTCGTTGCCTCGTTCTGACAGGTCGTCGGCCAGCAGATCTTCTGCCGACGGTACGCTGGCCGGATCCCAGCGGTCGGTACGCGAATCGACGACCTCCTTGGAGGTGATCACCAACCGGTACTTCGGGTCCGCCAATGCCGCCGCGTTCGCCTCGAACCCCGGGTCCTCGCTGTAGATCCGTTCGAAGATCACCCGGGCTTCCTGCTCTTCTCCCATCTCCCGCAGAGTCAGCCCCTTGCAGAACTCGGCGGCCCGGCGCGCTCCCGGAACGGGACCCGCGATGGCCCGGTCGAGCCGGCGGATGCCCTCACCGAACAGTCCCATCTGCGCGCAGGCCGATCCGACCATCAGATCGGCGCCGGCGCTGATGTAGCTGTCGGTGAACGATCCAGACTTGCTCAGCGCGGTCAGCACGTCGGGCCAGCGCTGCGTGGTGAAATGCAGTACGCCGCGGATGTAGGCGCAGATCTCGGCGGTGTCACCGTCCGCAGCGGTCGTGGTCTGAGCCAGCTTGTCGAGCACCTGCTCGGCCTCGTCGAAATCCTTGGCCGCGATCATGCTGGCCGCGTAGGCAAGCCACATCTCGGTTTTGGTGCTCAACGGGTAGTCGAGGTAAAGACCGGTCTGGAAGCGTCCACTCAGCGCTCGTTGCGGAAGACCCAGTCGGCGCTGCTCGCGGAACAACGACAGCGTGCTGGTGCGGTACAGGTGATAGATGACCTCGGGGCTGGTGTCACCGGTGGCAGCACGGCCCAGCCACGCGTCACACATGTCCGGGTCGTACTCCGTGGCCCGGCGGAACGCGAGCGCCGCGTAAGGCAGGTCCCGCTCAGTCTCCAAGCCGTCGATGGGAATGCCGAGCGACAGCACCCCGGCATCGAAAACCCGCTGCGCATCGGTGGATCCACTCATCGGAGGTGACACATCTCCTCACTGCAGCCTCAGCCGCGATTCGCCCGCGAGTGTACTAAGTTCAGCAGAATGGCACAGCCGGTGCAGTCAGCTGGCGGAACGATTTCGGTATCCACCACCGAACGCGGTCTGCCCGTCGCGCTACGTCTCGACCCTGCCGAGTTGAAGAAGCCGCCCGCGCAGCTGGCCGACGAGATCATGGCATTGTGCCGCTTGTCGGCGGCCCGTGCGCAGGTCGCGCGCAGGCGCGAGCTGATCGAAAAAGGTTACGGCACATCGGTCATCGATCCTTTGCAGCTGGCGACCGAAGAGGATCTGGCCCGCGCCGAGGACGAGGTGCTCGGCGCGGAAGACGAGCCACCGGCCACCTGGGGCAGGACGGTATGACCGGGCTCGCCGACTCTCTCATCGGCCGCATCCGTAAGCAGCGCGATCTGGTGCAGGCGATGGATGAGCATTGCCAATCGATTTCGGCGCGGGTCACCAGCCGTGACGGCAACGTCAGCGCCGAGGTCGACGGCATGGGTGCGATGACCGGACTGTGGCTCGGCCCCGCCGCACACAAGTTGGGCGCTGATGCGCTGGCCAAGCTGATCATCGAAACCGCCGGTGCTGCCGCACAGGTGGCGACGGCCCGGCAGCAGTATCTGTCTCAGGAGTTCGCGCAGCGGATGCGGGAACTCAACCAAGCACCGCTCACCCGCTGGGATGGCGGAGCATTCGAACCCGAGGGCTAGTACGCCTTCGCTCGTCCGGCATTCAGACAGACTTCACGCTGACAGCGCCGCGTCGGAGGAGGTAATTGACGTTCGCTGTCGATATTCGAATCGGTTACGGCACATGGTGTTACCTCGCCCGACTCGGTACGCCGGCACGGATTGGATTTCGACACAAGATGATTCACTCGTGCCACATCGGCCACGACTCCGGCAAACAGCGGCCTGTCGCGCCTTCCCAGCGTGGCGGTAGGCGCACACCCAGAATGACCGCGATCAGCAATTTTTGTCATTGCACTAATTACCGGAACGAACGATCTGCACGCATTATTCGCCGGAAATTCAGTTAGCTGCAGGCCATGGGCGCGGCTATAGTTTATTGGTCTCGTGCCCACACAGCCCCGCTTCCAGCTGGAAAGGTATTAGCACGATGAGCGACATTTTCGCCGCCCAGCCCACCGGGATGGCCGCCTTTTCCGCCGCGAACGAGGCGGCCGGCACCGCGATAACCACCGCTGGATCGGCCGACTCGGCAGCGATGCTGATGTCCGCGGCGGCCGCGCTCGGTCCGGTCGGAGCGGTCTACCTGGCGGCCTTCGGCCCAGCTCAAGCCAACAATTTGGCGGGGACACTACTGGTGGGCGGGGTGCACGCTGCCACCGGAGCGGGTACTGAAGTGGCTCGGTCTGCAGTCCTGTCGAACGACAACGCCTAGGCGCGGCGCCATATGCCCACAGTTTTGCCTCCCCAGCCGGTAACCCCTATTGGCCAGCTAGCTCAACGCGTCCCCGGCTACGACGCCACACCGGTTATCGCTGCTCAAGAACAGAGCCTGCAAGACTTTCTGAATTTGCCGGTCCGGGAAATTCTCGATCGCCTGGGTTTGCCGCCAATTGCGGATCAAAAGCCCGCGGAACAACCACCTCCCGAGGGCCGGCCAGAACAGCAGCCGCCCGCCAATCCGATGGATCCGAGCGCGTTGATCAGCCCGGTCACCGATGCCCTCGGCACTTTGGGCACCGGGATGTTCGACGGGGCCGACCCGACGACGATGCTGCCTGCCATCTCAAAGATGCTCCAGTCCACCGGTGGTTCCATGGCGAAGTCGGTGAATTCGGTGGGCGATGCCTGGCAGGGCGCGTCCGGCACGGCGGCCGCGGCGAAGACCACGACGGCGATCGCCAACGGGGCCGAGGTCAGCGCCCAATCAGATGCGCTGAGTAGCAGTTTGACCGCGGCCGCCGCAAACGTCGGTCAAGCCCGGGTCCGCCTCATCGCCATCATCACCGAGTTCGCTGCAACCATCGCGGCCATCGGACCCATGATCATCTTCCCGTGGGGTTGGGCTGCGGCAATCGCCGCAGCCAACAAGGCAATTGCCACCACCGCCGAAGTGATGACCGAACTGCAGAGTTCGCTGGCCACCGAGGCCGCTCAGGTCACCGCGACCGGCGCCCCGGTGAGCGTCACCGCCGCGCCCGAGGCCTCCTCGCTGGCCGGCCTGGCCCCGCTGATGCCGATGGCGATGAAGGGTGCCGAAGCCGGCATTCAGGCCGGCACCGGTGCGGCGACGGCAGCCGGCCAGTCCGCCGCGAATCCCGCGATCGACCCGATCGAGCCGGCTGATGGGGATCGAGTCGAGTCCGAGGGCAGCGCCGCGATCGGGGGCGGGGCAATGGCCGCAGGCGGTGGCGGCGGCGGAATCGGTGGCACATCGGCACCGCGCTCGTTACCCATGTCCTCCATGCTGCAAGCGGAAACCGCCGGTGTACCAGCACAATCAGCTGCACCCCGCGTGGGCGGCGTCGGCGCACCGGCAATGATGGGCGGCGCGCCCATGGGAGCGATGGGCGCCGGAGCGGGGGCCAACGCCTCATCCGGCAACAACCACACGTCGGCATCGTTCCTGCACACCACCGATCAAGGCAGCGAGATCGTCGGCGATCTCGGCACCGCGGCACCTCCGGTCCTCGGGGAGGCCGATCCGTATCAGGCTCCGGACGTCGAACTCCGGATCTAGTCATCCCAACCTAGGAGAACGGCCATGGCCGACACCGACGGAATGTCCATCCAGCCCGCAGAGGTCCACGAGATCAGTCGCCAGCTCGACGAACTCGCCGACCGCGTGCAGCGGGTGATGACCGATGAAGCGCCCAACCTCGCGGTGACTCCGTCGGCGCGCGACGAGGTGTCGCAACGAGTTGCCCAGACCCTCAACGAGGTCCACGCTTCATTCAGCACCTCGGCCGACCAGGGCATGGCCGAGATTCACGAGGTGGCAGCGACGCTTCGCGGTCATTCTTCCAACATCGCCGCCTCCGAGGACTTCGCCGGCTGACCCAGCACACATACATCTGTCACTGATCTTCGAGGGGAGGTTTCTGGGCGTGGGGTTCACCGACGTTGCGTGGGAGTCACGCAGCACCGAGCAACTGGCCCGTGACCTCACCGAGGGCCCCGGCCCGGCGTCGGTCGGCGGAGCAGGCGCCGCCTGGATCCGAGTCGCCAACGAATTGGCCAGTGTCTCCGTTGATTTCGACAAGCTCGTGGCGCGCTTGCAGACCGTCTGGGACAGCGAGGCGTCCAGCGCGGCGGCACATCGCCTCGAGGAGTTCGGCAAGTGGCTGCAGGCGATCAGCCTGAGCGCGGCGGGAAACGGTCAGCGTGCCGAAGAAGCCGCGGTCGCCAATACGGTGGCGGTGCTCGCGATGCCCAGCGTGCCGGAGGCCGTCGAGTCCAGGACCGCTCAGGACATGATGGCCTCGCTGGCCGCCTACAACGGGGCAGTGCTGACCGGTACGTTCGCCGAGTTCGACGCGGCCGCCACCGCCGATCAGGCCAATGCCGCAGCGGTCATGCAGCAGTACGAGCAGGCCACGGCGCCCCTGGCCCAGCCGTGGGACCAGCCACCCCCTCCGCAGGTGTCCAAGGGCAATGCCCTTGCGGCTGAACGGGGCGGCGAAGGTGCTTCCGGCGCCGCAGGTCCAGCCTCGGGTTCCGCTTCCGCGGTGCCCCCACCCCCGCTGGCCCCGATGTTCGCACCCGGCATCAAGTCGAGTGCCGACCCGAAAGCGTTGCAGAAGACCGGGTTCACCGGTGCCGGCGGTGCCTCGGGGGCCGGCGGGATGGGTGGGGCGCCCTACGCACCGATGGCTGCCATGGGCCGCACCGACCAGCATCGTGACTACGAATCGGTTCAGCCGGCGGCGACCCTCGACGGAGCCGGTGAGCCCGGTGCCGGAGTGTCCGACACCGGAGGTGCCTGGCTTCCCGCCGCCCAGCAGAACGACGCACCGTTTCTGGTGTCGAACGTCAGTTGGGGCCCCGACACCGCGGTGTTCGACGAACTCGCCGCGCCCGAGGTGCCCGCCGGTGAAGGCTTCGCCGACGAACCGGAGCGCACGCTCGAGCAGGTGGACAACCGCTGGGTCACTCCCCCGGTGATCGGCGTCGACCGGGGACTCAACATATGACGGTCTCGCTGGCTCCACAGGTTGTCGTCACCGACGACGAATTGCACGTTCTGGCCACGTGTCTCGGAGTTCAGTCGTTGCCGGTCGTACTGAACCTGCGGCCACGACATCCGACCGAGACCGCCCGCACAGAGGCGGCCGGCGCCGCCGCCAGGAGCCTCACAGAGCGCGGCCTGATGTCGTCCGGGGAGGTGTGTCCTGAACTGGCCGCGGTCGTGCAATCTCTGCAACGCCCCGACCGCGAACTCGCGATGCGTCTGGTCACTCCCGACGGGCTGGCCCGGGTCACGGTGGTCCGCCATGGCACACAAGGCGTCTCGGCCTGCCGGGTCGGTGACGAGATCACCCTCGGCCCTGTCGACGACGGAGCCGACCTGGCCGGCGCCACCGGCGCCCTGCTACGTCGGCTTCCGGCATCCGCGGCCGCCGAGATCAGTCCGGTCGGGGCTCCGCTGGCCGAGCTCGCCCAGGCGCTGTCGGACTCCCTCGATGCCACCGAATTGTCCGACCGGGTCCGGGGTCTGGGAGCCGACACCCGCACCGCGATGATGCTGGGCTCGGCGCTGGCGAGCCGAGTGGCGTTCGCCGAGATCGTCTACCACGCACTGGACGGCGACACGGACCGCGTCTCGCGTTCTGCCGGGGCCGTCGCGGTGTTCTACACCAAACGTGGCCGCATCGTCGGCGCCCCGAGCTCCTCACCCAGCGGGCAGCTGTGGGCCACGCTCAAACCAGGGTCCGATCACACGGTCAAGCAGGCCATCGGCCAGCTTGTCGAGCTGTCCGGCTACAGATGGGGGGACTGCTAGATCCGCTCCGTGTTCAAACAGCGAATTCTCAACCACTGTCCGGCGATTCGTGCCGGGTCCGACAAAGAGAGGTAAGGCATGACGCTCCATCTGACGCCTGCGGAAGCTCAGAGCAAGATCGAGAACATCGACAAACAGATGATGGATGTCCGGCGGTTGGCTTCCCAGATCCTCGACCAGACCGAGGCCATGACGGCCAGTTCGTGGACGGGCGGCAAGGCCGCGAAGTTCCGCGGCATCATGACGCAGCACCACGAGGACTTCAACTACGTCATCAACAACCTGCAGCACATCGTCGACAAGGGAAAGTCTGACATCAACGCACTCGTCAGCCACGACGCCGACTAGCAGCCGACCAGACACAGGAAGGGCTTGATCAATGGATACAGACAGCATTCGGTACCAGTACGGCGCCAACTACGCGTCCCTGGAGGACATTCAGGGCGCGACCAACAATGCCCAGCAGATGCGCGAGGAAGTCAGCCAGGTGTTCGCCGCGCTCCAGGGCGTGTATGAAGGCGACGCCGCGGCGACGCTGCACCAGAAGCAGACGCAGATCCTGCAGCAGATGGACGCGATCCTGAACGAGATCACCCAGACCCGCTCCGGGGGTAATCAGTCGCAGGAAGACGCGGCAGCACTCGACAGGCACCTCGCCGGCGGCTTCTAGCACGGTGCGTTCGTCGGCGGGCTCGGTCGATGGCTCCACCGCGACCGAGCCCGCTCACGTCTCCGGTTTCCGGCAGCCACAGAGAAAGGAGCTGGACATGATCACCGACAAGGTGGCCCCGATTCGCCATGACGTCGAACCGTGGTTCATGAGCGGCTTCGCGTTCCGCTGTGTCTGGGAGGCACTGGGCCTCGACAATCTGCCGTCCCCACTGTCCTACCGCCACCGCGGGCGGACCTACATGTCCGAGGTCGAGGCCGACCGAGCCACCGTGCTGGCCCGGTTGCGAGCCAGCCTGAATCCGAATCGGGTTCGCATCCTTGAGGCGTTGAGGTACCCGGCATACCTCCTGCAGGGATTCGGCCAGATCGAGTCCGGCGAGGTGTATCGGCTGCTCGGAGTGATCGGCACGACGGGTTATTGCGCGGTCATCACCCAGGACCCCAGCGAGCAACTCATCTTCGGTGAAGACGTTCAGATCATCGGCTGCGTGAACATCGACTTCCCCCAGGTAGTCCTGGAAGCGCTCCCGTCATACGAGCCCGGGACCCGGCCACGTAAGGAAGAGCTCCTCGAGGACGAGACACCGGCCTCAGCCCTGCGGGACGCGAAGATCACCGGATCGATTCTGCTCAGCGGTTCACCCGAGTTCACCATGGACTACCAACTCCTCAACGCCGACCACCTGACCCTGATCAACGTCGCCGACGACGGTGCGTACGTGGTGAACGAGGGCACGAAGGCGTTTCAGATCATCCCGGCGACGGTCCCCAATCTCATGCAGGTGTTCAAGAAGATCGAGAAACGGCAGTCAGAAGCCCTGGCGGAGAAGCTCTCTGCCGCACAGGCGGACCGGGAGTTCGATGCCTTACCTTGACACCGTTTCCGTCTACGTGCCCGAGGGCACCGACAGTCAGGGCCGCCCGAAACATCTCGCCACGGCGGCATCGGAGATGCAGTCGGTCCACGAGATGGTGGAGAAGGCAGCGCGTCAGATCGACGGTTCTGCGCTGGCCGCAGCAGCCGACAGCATGGCGGCATCTTTTCACTGCGGCACCCTGTATCAGGGCGAGCATTTCTGGCCGATCCAGAATTCGATCCAGCAATCTGTGTTGGGCACGGCATCTGCCGGTTCGGCAACGGAGATCCGTCAGTTCTGCTCGGGTGGTCTGTACGGCGTGATGCTCGCCGATGCGGTGCTGCAGGCGGGCTGGGCCGGTGACTATGCGATGGTGACCGGCGGCGACAGCATCTTCTACTTCGACCGGCACGAGTATGCGGCCAGTCCCGCCACCGAGGGCTCGCTGCTGGGCGACAGCGGTTTCTGCGCACTGTTGAACCGCACGGACGGGTTCGCGCGGGTGATATCTGCCGCCGCACGCTCGCACAATCCGTCTGAAGGCATGATGCACGGCAGGCCCGACGGCGCCATCGACGATCCGACGTTCCCGACGTTGGCAGATTGGATCGACCGGTGGGAGAACTATGACCGCCGTGGTTCGGGCACAGTGCGGGACAACGCAATAGCCAGCTTTCGGGTCGCTGTCGCGACCGTGACGGAATGCTATGAACGCGCCGGCCTGAAGCCCGATGACATCGACTGGTTCGCCCCGTCCTTCATCGAACCGAGCTACGTCACCGACATGCTCGCGAAACAGACTTTCCTGCAACCCACGCCCGGCCTGTACGAGTTCGCCTCACAGTTCGGGCATCTGACCGTCTCGGACTTCGGGGTGAACCTCACCTATCTGATGAACAACAAGATCGCCAAGGCGGGAGACCTGGTGCTGCTGTTCGCCGCCGGGAATTTCGTCAACTGCGCTGCTGTCCTCTTGCGGATCGAGAAAGAGGTGAGCCTGTCATTCAATATGCCGGCGTGACATCGAGATTCGCATGACCGATCACCGCAGAGGAGAATCATGACCAACCCATGGGGCGGCCTGGACGCCGACACCGTCAACAAGAAGCTCTATCTCGACCCGACTGTCGTCTCGGAAGTAAACCGGGTGTTCGAGCCGTACGAGGAAAGCCTTGAGACCCTCATCGGTGATTCCCTCGACGAGACGACGGGGTACTTCGGGACGCCGGAAAACCCTCTGGCAGTTCTTGTTCAGAAGGTATTCGATGACCGCGGCAAGGAACTGACCGATTATCTGAAGGAGCAGTTGACGCAAGCGCAAGGCTTCGTCAAGACTGCCCGCGACGCGGCGGAAGCCATGCGGACCGCCGAGAACGACTAGCCACGGTACGAACGGGACGGCGTAGAAAACGATGAGCGGCTTCGGCAATTACCTCGGCGCCACGATGGGCACGAGCACCAACGAAGAGGGCCGAAGTGGCGCCGTCTACGACAACGCCTTCGTCACCAATTCCAACTACCCCAAACGCGCTGCGCTGATCGGTGAGGACGGCAAGTTCATCCAGTTGGACTCGGATTTGCAGGACGAGAACAAGGTCGCCGAGTACCAGCCGAACAGCGATCTGCTCGGCGAAGTCCCCGGATTGATTTCGGACAACAGCACCTACCTGGAGGTGCAGGACAAGCTTTCCGGCCCCGAGTCGCTGAACTGGGAGAGCAAATCCTTCATCTTCATGCGCAAGGAGAGGGATTCGCTGAATCCCGGCAAGATCGAACAGCTGGGCAAGGACTGGACGGAACACGGCGAGACCCTGAAGACGACCTCCAAGGATTTCAAGGAGACCGTCAACAAGACGATCGAGGGAAAGTGGTCCGGTGAGAGTGCCGCAGCAGCCGAAGCGGCGTCCAAGCAGGTGACCAAGACCTCGATCTACGACTTCACACTGGCTTCCGACGCGATAGCGGACCGGCTCACCGTGCTCCACGACGCGTTCACCAGTCTTCGGGACCAGTTCCCGACTTATGCCAACGACCAGTTGATCGAAAAGGGTGATTTCGACAAGGCGAAGCTCGACGCGAAGATCGCCGATTTCAATTCCAAGTACCACATCGACGGCAGTGGCTACCTGCGCAACAACGATGACGGATACGTGACCGCGGCCGACGCACTCAAGCAGTTGGACGAGATCAACCGCTCCATCGACGCCTACCAGAAGGCAGTCCAGCTTTTTCAGAACATCTACAACCCGACCGTCGAGGCGGTCACGAAGAACTTCCCCAACCTGCCGACCCCGCCGAACATGAAGTACGGGGATCCCACCGGCCCCGGGGGTCCGGGCGGCAACCCAACCGGTCCCGGTGGCGGCGGAGGTGGCAAGCCGTTCACCCCGGGTGGCGGCGCAGGCACCAAGCCTTTCGACAAGTCGGCCTTCGACAAGCTGAATCCCAACAAGCCCACCGACTTCGAGAAGTACAAACCCATCGACCAAAAGCCGATCGACCAAAAGGATCTCACGACTGATCCCACCAAGGACGCGCTCGAGAGCCTGACCGATCCCACCAAGTCGGCGATGGACACCGCAACCAACGCCGCCAAGGACGCGATCGGCCAGGCGATGGATGCCGCCAAGAACGCCGCCGGGCAGAACCCGCTGGGCGACATGCCGAAGGGGCCGCCAGAGGGGGTCCTCGGCCTCGGGCCGCAAGGTCTCGGCGGCGCTGGTGCCGCCAAGGGCGGCGGCGGAGCCGGTGGCGGGGTTCCGTTGCGCGGGCTGCCCAGTAGCCTCCCGACGGGAGCGCCCGCGACCGCCGCGGCGAAGATGCCCGCCGCGGCAACCGGCGCCGGGGCCGGTCTCGGCGCAGGTGCGGGCAGTCCCGGGGCAGGCGCCCCCGCCGCGGGCCAGCGTGCCGGCGACCAGAACGGCAAGGGCCATCAGGTCAACAAAGCCTTGCGGCGCAAGAAGAACGGCAAGGATGTCATCGGCGGCGCCGATGCGTCGGTGCCGGTGGTCGGTGCGGACGACGAAGCGGCGCACACCGAGACAGCGCCGTCCGACACGTCCGAGCCTCGTCGGCGTATTCCTCAGCGCGGCACCACCTGGCAGCCCGATTCGGCTGTCCAGCCCGCTCCGGCACGATCGCCTCGGCCACAGCAGTTCACGCCGGGCCGCCCCGAGTGAGGCGTCAGGGTTTGTCTTGCTGCTCCAGAGCGTCGGCGGTGAGGTAGAGGCCGTCGGCGTAGTAGTCGAGCAGATCGGTCTTGGCGGTGATCGACCCGTCGACCCAATCCCGCTGCGACTTGTAGCCTTTGCCGCCGTCGGCGAATTGTCTGCCGATCTTGTCATGCCCCCAGGCTTCACCCTCACCGCTGAGCATCTGCATCAGCGCCGACTGCACGGCTTTCATGTCGTTGCTGACATAGGCGAGGTATTGCGCGGTATTACGAAGTTCACTCGGGGTGACGCCCAACGGGACGGTCATCGCGCACTCCTCACGGTGGGAAAGTCGTCGGGTTCGTCGTCGCTCTGCGGCCCGGGCACGCGGGTCGCCAGCAGATCCCTGATATCGGGGGCTCCCTCGACGATGTCGGACAGCGAGGGCATCTGCTCACGCCGCTGCGCCAGCGGTGCGAGAAGTTCCGCCACCTTCTGCTCGATGTCGCGGGCGGCGGCTTGTGCCGCCTCGGTGATGTGCCGACCGAGATCGGCCAGATCGTGGTCATCCAAGTAGGTTTCGTTGACCGCCGTGTCGATGACGATGCCGTCGCAGTCCACGGACACCGTGACGGTGCCATCGGCGCTGGTGGCCGTTGAGGACAAGGTTGCCCGCTCCTGTTCGACCACCGCAAGTTCGGCGAACTGTTCCTGCACAAGCGCAAGCGCATCGATGAGTTCGTGCCGCGCGGCGTCGTTGTCCATGGCTAGTCCCCGTCTCCCCCGCTGGATGCCGCGGAGGCACCGCCCCCGTCCGCCGTCGACGCCTTGTTGCTGTGCGCCGCGGCTCGTCCCCGGACCCCGCCGGTGACGGCGGTGGGAACCGATCCGAGGACGGAAACCGGGTCGATCTCGCTGCCGGTGGCCAGTGCACCGGTCACCTTCTTCGACATGCCCGCGACGTATCCGACGGCCGCACCCTTGACCGCTGAGTTGCCCACCAGCCGCTGACCATAGATGCTGACCGTGCCCTGGGTGGCACCACCGACGGAGTTGGCCAGTGCGACGGTGCCCAGCCGGTTCCAGTCGTACCCGTTCTGATGTCCCTTGGACTGCTGGATGTTCTGGATGAACAGTTCCTGCCCGAGCGCCTCGGCAGCCTCGACGCCGGACTTCTTGATGATGCGGTGCACCGTCGTCTTCGTCATCGCCTTGCCCAGGTCGGTCATGACGTCTTTGAGCGCCACCGACACCATCCGCTGGATCGCGGCGGAGGTCGAAGCCTCGATGAGCGGTATCTCGGCCGCCGATGCGCCAAAGGTGACCGAGGTCTGAGCCAGTGCCCAGGAGATCTCGAACGCCGCGATCGCCAAAGACGTCAGGATCTGCAGCTTCGTGTATTCGATGTTTTTCCCGGTACTTTCGGCAAGCTCACCGAGCGCCGCCATCGCATCGGCGAGTTTGTCGACCGTGGCATCACCGTCGAACAGTAACGCGAACTGCTGGTCGGCGGTGCCGGCGGTCACACCCTGTAGGACAGCACTGGTGCTGGCCCGCATCCGATTCAGTTCGGGTATCAGATCTCTCAATTGTTCGGCGCGATCACCCCATTCACCGCCGATGCGGTACATGGCATCTTCGTCGCCCTTCGGCCATTGCGAGCCGACGAGATAGGACACCCATTGCAACGGACCGGGAATCTGCAGGGTCACGCGATCCCCCATCGACGAAAACTTCCATGCAGCATCGCAATTCACGCTATTGCGCGATACCGCAGGCCGCCATTTCTGACGGCCTTGTTCGCCGAGAGTTCAGCTACCCGCCAGTTCTAGGTCAGCAGACCGGCCAAGCTGAGCTGGTTGGCCGCGGCGTACACCTGCGCGTCGGGACGCTCGTCGAACACTGCCGCCACGTCGTCGACAGTGGCGGTGCCCTCGGTGGCCACCTCCAACAGAGCCTGGCACGCTTGCGTCGTCGATGCTCCGGTCTGACCCGTCATCGCGGCAACCGTAGCGTCCGGCGTCCAGATGGCCGGAACCGGCGCGTCGAGCTCGCCGGAGGTGTCCGTGCTGCCGCGATACCACTGACCGTTGTCCCACCAGTAGCAGAAGCTGAGCAGCCCGTTGCGATTTCGGGTGTTCAACACCGAGTCGTTGACCCACGCCGGAGCGCCGCCGTACAGATCGGGCAGCGGACCGCCACCGTTGTACGCGGCCTCCAACAACTCTGAGTTCCATTTCCCGCCGGAGAGCACCGCACGGTCACCGGGCAGCAGGTACAGCGTCGACCCGCTGCGGGCATCGCTCTCGAACCAGGCGTACCCGGGGTAGATACGTGGGCCCCAGCCCGAGCCGATTCCGACGTAGGTGGCCGACAACACCGCCCACCGCGCCAGTAGGTCGGGAAGCGGCGGGATCTGGTCGGTGACGACGGCGACGCGGCCTGCCGCCTCGTCGGCTCGGGCCGCCTCCGCTGCCCGAGCCGCGTCACGGCCCTGCGCGTCGGGACCGGCGGTATAGCCGGCCAGCCACACGGGTACCTGCCTGCGGGGATAGGTGTCGAGATCGTTGCGATAGTGCTCGGCCGCCACGATCTGGTCGTCGGGGAACGGCTCGTCGCCGTAGTCGTAGTCGACCGTCGCCTGACCGTCGTTGGTGACGTTCAACAGCAGCCGCCACCACGGCCCGGCACTCATGCGGGCCGAGACCTCGCGTTGTTCGCGCACCAGGTCGGCGATCGATTGCGGCACCGGAACCAGGCCGGTACGGTCCTGTGCCCAGAACTGGAGCTGGGCGATCTGGGATGTGACGGTGAAGGCGAACACCGCGGAGAACTCATCCCAGCCTTGCGGGCCGAGCTGTGCCAGCTGCTGCACGATAGCGTCGATGAGGCGGGCCGCCTCCTCGGCTGTCGCGGCGTCCGCGCTGGCCGATGCGTCGCCCACGGGCGCCGGAGGTTCGTCGACGATCGTGAAATCGGCGATCACCCCTGGATCGTCGGCGGCGGCCAGCCTGAACTGCTTCTCGAACTCGGCCATGAAGGCCGCTTCGTCGGTGGCCTGACCGTTCGGCCGGGCCGCGGGTTCCTGGGCGCTGAACGCCTCGCGCGCCTGCTGCGGCGGAACCGAAGACGACACCTCTTCGATGCGTCCGGAGTCTCCGACCAGGAAGATCGAGCGCCCGACCGGGATGTCCAGGAACGCCATCGGGTCGCTGTCGTCGACCTCGACGGGCGCGTAGACACTCCAGCCCTTCTCGAAACGATCGGCTGCCAGCCCGTCGGTCGGGTAGTCGAGCCCTCGCGACCTGATCCAGTTTGCGACCAACGAGATTGCCTGTGCCGCTTCCATCACGTCTACCTTCCCGTGTTCTTCTGCTCGGCTTCGATGACATCGGCGAGTGCAGCGCGTTCGGCCTGTTGTCTGGCCAGCAGGTCCGCGCTGAATGCCGTCCACTCGGCGTCCTGTTCGGATGTCATCTGCGCACCGTCGACCTCGGATTCGATGTCGGGATGAGCTTCGTGGAATCGCGCGAACAGCGCACTCATCTCGCGGCTGTGCCTGCGATTGAGCTCGATCCTTCGTGGGTCCATGTCTATTCCCCGGTGTCCGGATACAGCGCCAGCTGGTCGAACACCACCAGGGCGACCCGGTTGGGATCGTCGACCGGATGTACCCGCAGGGTGTGGTGCGGGTTGGGGGTGTCATCCACGATGACAACGGTTTTGATGCCCTCGGGCAGATTCGCCGGCCAGTCGATCTCATCGGTGGGTTCGTCGACGAGCACCCGCGCGCGCCTACCGCGCAATCCGGTCTGGTCGTACCGCAACGGCGTGGGCTGCTCGCTGCTCATGTCGTGTCACCTTCCTGGTCCTGATCTTGCGGGCCGCCGTCGTCGGGTCCCCTCATCGGCGGCAGATCGGGCGGATTCTCCGGATCGATGCCGAGTTCTGCGTTCACACTGCCACGGCTGCGCGTGGAGCTGGCAATGATGGCCTCGTAGATCTCGTCACCGACGCGGCCTTTCGCCCGGTTGCGCTCGACGAGCTCCTCGAACGTCGGATTCTGTTCGTTCTCGTTGAGCCATTCGGCTGTGGCTCGGTCTGCCATCAGGGACCGGGTCCACGACCGGATGGTCGCCCGCATCCCGTACATGGTCCTGGCCCGTTCCTCGACGCTCACGCCGTCACGCAGGAGCTGGTCCCGTAGTTCCCTCATCCGCAGCTCGTAGTTGGTGTAGACGGTGCGGGTCTCCTCATTGGTCAGTGTCCCCGCCGAGTAGTGACTGTGGGTGGCGGCGTCGATGATGGCGTTGTACACGTCGTCCCCGGTGAGTCCCTTGCGTTCGTACCGGGCGACGAGGTCGTCGAAGCTGGGGTTGCTCTCGTTGGCCGCCATCCAGTCGGCCGCCGGGCGGTTCTCCATCAGTTCGCGCGTCCAGGCGCGCAGTGAACTGCGCAGGCCCGACAGGGTTCTGGCCCGATCCTCAGCACTGCGGCCGTCATTGACCATCTGCGCATTGAGGGCCCTCAGGCCGAGCTCGAATTGCGAATACACCGCACCGGTTTCGATATCGGTCAAGCTGCCCGGAGCCAGGCGACTGTGCGTCGAGCTGTCAATGATCGCCTCGAAGATCGCGTCGCCGGTCAGACCGCGTTCCGCGTTGCGGGCGACCAGATCTTCGAAGGTCGGGTTGACGGTGGCACGCGCCAGGAACTCTGCGGCATCCCGGTTGCTCATCAGGTCGTAGGCCCAGCTGCGCAACGAATTCCGCATTGCCGAAAGCCGACGCGCGCGCTCCTCGGCACTGACTCCGGCTTCGGCGAGTTGCTCGTTGAGGTCGCGCATCCGCGCTTCACCCTCGCTGAACGCCGCGATCGCCTGGCCCTCCGACAGCGTCCCGGATGCATGGTCAGGCAGGCCGAGGTCACGGGCCGGATGGCCCTTCACATCCCCGACTGAATCAGCAGCCTGCATACCCAGCTGCAGCGGCACATCGTGCAGCGGTCGTATCGGCTCGCCGTTCTCGTCGAGGTAGCCGACCGCGGTGCGGTCCACCTCGCCGACCCACTCCGGTGGCCAGGGCGAGTACTGCCTGGTACGCGGGTCGTAGAGCTGCACCTGCCGGCCGTCGGTGACGGCGAGATAGGCGTGGGCCTCCCGCTGTGGGCCGTCGGATCTCCAGCGGGATACCACGATTGCCGATGATCCGGCGGGCCTGCCCAATAGCTCTGCCTCGATGTCATCGTGGGTCGCGAACTCGGATCGGGCCTGCGCCGCCTCGAACAGTGCCCACGCCGGCACGCCCGTGCTCGAGGGGGCGATAGACAAGTCGAAGCGCCGGGGATGCAGCCGCGACAACTCGCCGGCCACGCCGTGCGCACAGTTGTCGCGGGCCGCGGACGGAGCGTTCTCGCGCCCGAACAGGTTCTTCAGCCAACCCTTCAGACCTGTGGGGGGCGGAGCAATCGACGCCGGGTCGAGGTACTTGACGTAGTGCACGCCGTTGCTGTGTTTCCCGGCGGCGCCGTCCAGCAGGCGCTGACCCAGATCCGGTTCCTCGCGGGTGGCCAGATTTGCCAGGTCTATGGGCTCCGGCAGGCGCGGATTGCTCGGATCCAACTGTGAGACAACCTGATCCAGAAGGTCCTTGGCTTCGTCGCTGACGGTCTCCCTCAGCTTGCCGGCGGACTGCTTCACTCGGTCGAGCGATTGCTGCAGCTGGGCGGGCCGGGGATCCCAGGCGTAACCGCGTCGGGCGAAGGCGAAGCTGCCCTTGTCATGCGTCGTGATTTGGATGTGATCGACGCCCGAGCGCACGTACAAGCGTTCCAGCTCGTAGGTGACGGCCTTGGAGAACCCTTTGCCGCGCAAGGGCGTGCCGTCGGGCAGCTTCTCATCGATCACAAGTCCGGTGTGATAAGCGACGAGATTGCCCGCACCGTCCCTGTCGAACGACCGTTGGATGGTCCCGATCTTGTTGTTGCCGTGGAAGATATCGCCGGTCAGCATGACGTCGCCAGGCAGGTTCTCGGCTCGGAAATGTATGCGGTACGGGCCATACCTGCCGGACAGATCGTGGGCGAGCCGGCGAACCCGGGTCCGGTCGGTGGCGTTGTCGACCACGTCACCGAGCGGTTCGGCGTAGCGGGTGTCCACGAGCCGGTCGGCCGGGTCCTGGGCGCGATAGTCGGCCTGGCGCCGCGCGAAGTCCGGATCGCTCTGCGGGCCTTGAACATTGCCGACCGCATCAGCGGCGTCGAGCTGCAGTGGGACGTCAACCGTCATCGGCCCGACAGGATCGCCGTTGGTCTGCAGGTACCCGACAGCGGTCTGCGTCACCGCGTGCCGGCCCCAGTGTGGGGGCCACGGCGAGTACTTCCGGGTGTGCGGATCGTACAGCCGCACCTCACCGTCTACCTTGACCGCCAGGTAGGCGTGACCACCTTGCCGTCCGCCCGCCCACTGCGAGGTCAGCACGGCCACCCGCAGCGTCGGATCCCCCAGCAGCGTCGATTCGACCTCGTCGTACGTCGCGAACCGGGCATCGGCGCCGACTGCCCGGAACAGCGCCCGCGCGGGCACCCCGCGCCGCGACGGCCTGGTATCCAACTCGAACTTGCGGCCGTCGAACAACGAGGACAGCTCTTCGGTGACGGTGACCGCACAATTGGGCGGCCGACGCCACAGCACATTCCAGAATCGCCTGGCGTCGGCGCGATCTCCGGCGGGTTCGACCGTACGCAGCATCGGCGCGTGCCGACTCCGGCCCAACTCGAAGCGGTGTTGCTCAGTGATGACGGCGTCAGTACGCCCGGCAGCGATCCGACCGAGGTTTGTCGTCGCCTCCGTGTTCAGGAAGTAGGTCTGATGGGTGCCGCCCGTGAACAGGCGGTTCATGGACGCCTGCGGTTCGGCGGTGACCCGCACGGCGCCGAAGGAATCCATCGCCGGGTCGGTGCCCAGGCCGATTCCGAGGATCCGTCCGTTGGAACCGGCAGTGCGCCCGCCCAGCGCGGTCACCACATCTCGTGACGACGACGCGGCGAAAACGTTCTCGGCGCCGATACCGAACTCGCCGGCAGTGCGCACGGGGCCCGCTCCGGGTGAGCCGACCAGGGATACGGTGCGGACGTGGCCGGCGAATCTGCCGTTCTGGCCGGCGTATCCGGTGGTGGTAGAGCCGTAGGAGTAGCCGAAAATGTGGTTGCCGGTGAAGCGGCGGCCGCCGGCGGCCAGCGCGTCACGGGCAGCATTGAATGCCCTGATGTCGCTGTAGAGGATATCTCCGCCGGTGCGGGCCATGCCGTGGCCGGCGGCCCGCAGGATGTTCCAGCCGCTCGGCGCGTCGTATCCGATCCAGGCGATCGAGGCCGCCGACAGTCCCGGGTTCTCCTGTTGCACTGCCTGAAGGTGATGCAGCGCCGAGGTGGTGTTGAAACCCAGCAGAGTGTCAACCGAGCTGGCGACTCCGGGCACATGCCAGGACACCGATTCCGCGGTGTAAGGGTCGGCCCCGTAACTGAGCACGGCGCGTCCGGCGTCGCCGAACTCAGATACGTCCAATGCCAACAGCATGGGTGGTTTCAGTCCTGCCTGCACCGCGTCGCCATCTGCCTTGCGTATCGCGAGGTCGAGTTTGTCCATGCGGCGCAGCAGTTTGCGCTCGGTCCGGGTCAGCCGTTCACCGCGGTCCACCTTCGACTGAGCGGCGTCCGCTTGGTCTTTCATCTGTTGCAGTACGGCGCGGTTCGCGCGATCACGGTCTGCCGCATCGATTCCTTCGGCATTGCCGATGTGCTGCGGGTACGCCGCGATGAGGTCGTTGCGCTCAGCTGGGTTCAGCCCGGACCACCAGCGGGCGTTGTTGGCCGCACGCGCCGACGCTTCCTCGGCTGGGCCGCGCGGATTGCGCAGTTCATCGGGCCGTACCGGTGGAATCCGGCGCGCCAGCGCGTCGTCGGCCTTCTGCTGAAGCGTCTGGCGGTCAACGGCTTCCACCGGACTGTCCGGTCGGGTGACGGAATGCTGTTGTGGCGCAGGCTCACCCACCAACGCGTCGGTCCGGCCCGGGTGATCGGTGGCGACCCAGTCCACCCCGAGGTCCCGCGCGAACCGCACGTCGGCCTCGTTGTTGACCGTCCAGCAGTAGGTGGCCAATCCCCGCGCGGCCGCCGCCCCGACGAGTTCGGGATTGTTGCGCAGCGTTTCGATCGACGGGCCGATCGCCGTGGCGCCCACGATGCCGGCCAGATACCGGGCCGACGGACCCAACAGGACCGTGGGGACATTGGGGGCGGCCATCCGAACTCGCACCAATGCGTCGGGGTAGAACGAGATCACCGCCGCCTTGACCAACTGGTCCGGCCCGGGGTTGGTCAGCCCGTGCCGTTCCAGCGCGGCGACCACCTCGCGTTCGATCTTCAGGCCCTGCTGCGCAGGATGTTTGGTCTCGATGAACAACGTCACCGGGCGGTCTGCGTCCTGCGCGAGCTGGATGAACTCGTCGATGGTCAGGATGCCGTGACCGTCGAAATCGAGTGCCTGCAGCTCGGCCAGAGTCATGTCACCGACGCGGCCGGTCCCGTTCGAGGTGCGGTCCACGGTCTTGTCGTGGATCAGCACCAGTTGACCGTCCTTGGTGAGCCGGACATCGCACTCGAGGGCGTCAGCGCCCTGCCGCAGTGCTTCGGTGTACGCGGCGCGGGTCTGCTCCGGGAAGTCGTGGGAGGCGCCCCGGTGCGCCACCACCTGAGTCACGGGACGCTCGGCCGGGCTCCGGGTGTCCGCCTGGGTGACGACGTGGTTCCCGGTGAACGGTCCGGCCTCACCCAGCGCGTGCCGGGTGGCGTGGAAATCGGACAGTTGCTGGTGCAGTGCCCCGGTGTCACCCACCCAGGCGATGGACGCGGAATCCCGGGATCCCTGCAGCCCGTCGAGTGCGCGCGCTGTGACGGTGGCGAGCTGCTCGATCGACCCGCGGACGGTCTGCCACGTCACGCGCGAAGCGTGGAACGGGTCGGCGCCGAAGCTGATGACCGCGTGCCCACCGCCGTCGAAGGCCGAGGTGTCCAACGCGAGCACCAGCGGGGTGTCCAGACCGGCCCGCGCCGCATCCGCGTCGGCCTTACGCACCGCGAGGTCGAGCCGGTCGATGCGCTCCAGGAAGGCACGTTCCTCGCGGGTGACCGGACTGAACTGGTCGAGCTTGGTGCGGATGTGATCGGCGCGGTCTCGATAGTGCTGCAGTGCATCCCGATTGGCGGTGTCACGCTCGGCAGCCGTCCGGGTGTCGGCATTGCCGTTGTCCAGCCCATCCGGGACGCCCTGGACCCGGCCGATGGCGGATGCGGCGAACTGGTTGTACCACCGCCCCTCGTGAACAGGTTCACCGTCGGCGTCCAGATAGCCCACGGCGGTCTGGGTCACGGCGTCCTGTCCCCAGAACGGCGGCCACCCCGAATACGTCCGGCTGTGCGGATCGTAGAGACGTACCCGGCCGTCGACGTTGACCGCCATGTACGCGTGGCCGACCGGTTGTCCGCCGCTCCAGCGCGACGCCATCACCGCCATCGTGCCCGAGGGCCGGCTCAGCAGTTCCTGCTCGATGTCCGCGTACGTCGCGAAGTGAGCGCTCGATCCGAACGCCCGGAACATCGCCCGAGCGGGCGTCCCGCGACGCGACGGCGCGACGTCGAGCTGGACGTTCCGGCGAGTCCGAGCCCGGACTTCGTCGACCAGTGCCTGGGCACAGTCGCTGCCTCGGGTCCAGTTCGGGATGCGGTTCCGTTGGTGGGTGTCGGTCGGGTGGAAGCCACCGGGATCGTCGTCGAGCCGCATGACCGGTCGGGCTGCCGCGGGTTCGATCGTGCGGGAACGGTTTCCGTCGACGGTACGGTGTGGTTCGGTGTGAACGTCGTCGTAGTTCCCGGCGGCTATGCGGCCGATGTTGGTCAGCGACTCGGTACGGATCGCGTGAGACGGGGTGACCAGCCACTGCCGGGTGCCCGGTCCGTCGGATTCCAGGAAGTCAAAGTAGGCGTTGTGCGTCGTCAGGGTGTCTTTGCGGTCCATCGACGCCGGGAACTCACCGCTGACGCGTCGCGCCCCGAACGTGTCCATCGCCGGGTCGGTACCGAGACCGGTCCCGAAGCGCCCCATCGAATCTGGCGTCCGCCCACCCAGACCGGTGACGAAGTCCCGCGACGACGAGACCACGAACACCCTGCCCTCGTCGAGACCGAAATCACCGGCATGCTGCAACGAGCCCGCACCCGGTGAGCCGACCAGCGTCACCGTGGTGACGTGGGGAGCGAGCCGTCCGTCGACCCCGGCGTAGCTCGTGGTGGTCGATCCGTACGAGTGGCCGAATATGTGGTTGCCCGTGAAGTGGCTTCCGTCCCCGGCGAATGCGTCCCGGACGGCGGTGAACGTGCTGATGTCGGTGTAGAGCATCTCGCCACCGCGTTGCGCCAAGGTGGTACCTGCCACCCGCGCCGACGCCGATCCGTTCGGCGCGTCATAGCCCAGCCAGGCGATCGAAGCGGACGACAAGGACGGGTTCTCGGCGTGCACCGACTGCTGGATGTTCAACGCGCAGTGCATGATGTAGTCGAGCTTGTCCAGCTGCGAGCCCAGGCCAGGGACGTACCAAGACACCGAGTCCGCGGTGTACGGGTCCGCTCCGAAGCTCACCAGCGCGCGACCGTCACCGCCGAATGCGCCGATATCCAGCGCCAGCAACAGTGGCCGGCCTTCCCCGGCTGCCTGGGAGGCATCGTCGGCCCGCTGCATCGCGGTTTCGAGCCGGTTGATCCGGACCAGGAAGGCTTCTTCCTTCGGAGTGGTTTTCTGGCCCGCGTCGATCTTGGCCTGCACCGCGGCGGCCTCCTGGGCACGTTGCCGCAGTACCTGGCGGTTGGCCTGATCGCGAACCGCGGAAGGGACGCCCTCGGCATTGCCGATCTCCTGCAGGTACGCCTGCACGAGCACATCGCGCTGTCCCGCTTCCAGCCCGGCCCACCAGGCCGCGTTCTGCCGGGCCAGGGCCGCTGCCTCGGGACCGGTGCCCAACGGATGAACCAGATCCCCGGCGGTCATTCCCGGATTCCGGTTGTGCAGGAGTTCATCTGCGGCAACCTGAACATCAGACGGCGCTGCCTCGCCCGGCTGCCATCGGGGATTCCACCGGCGGCGCTCGCCCTGATCCACTTGGAGGTCGCCGTCCAGTCGCAGCGCACGACCGGCGGCCGGCTCCACCGTGCGTCCGTCGACGAGGCGGCGAGATTCTTCGAACTGCAGATCGTTGGTCCGACCCGCTGCGATCCGGCCGAAGTTGGCCCCCGATTCGGTACGCACCGGCGGACCGTCGCTGTCATCGGCGTGGTGGTGGAAGTAGCTCTTGTGGGTTCCGAAGGTGCCCGGAGTGTTCATTCCGTCCGCGAACTGGGCAGCCACCCGCACGGCACCGAACTCTTCCATCGCGGGGTCGAAACCCAGGCCACGACCGGCGATCCGACCGCCCTCGTCGGGGGTACGACCACCGAACGCGGTCACCGGGTCCAGTGAGGAGGACGCCACGAACACCTGGCCGGGGTCCAAACCGAATTCGCCGGCATGCCGGATCGGTCCGGCGCCCGGAGAACCCAGCAGCGTCACCGTGGTGATGTCGCGCTTCAGTCTGCCGTCGGTGCCCGCATAGCTTGCCGTGGTCGAGCCGTAGGAGTGCGCGAAGATGTGGTTGTTGCGGAATTCACTGCCGTCACCTGCGGTGGTGTTGCGCGCGGCGTTGAACGCCCTGATGTCGCTGTACAGAATCTCGCCGCCCCGGCGTGCGAGCTCGTGGCCGACCACCCGTCCGGCGGCCGAACCGTTCGGTGCGTCATAGCCGATCCAGGCGATCGAGGCCGCCGCCAGCGTCTGGTCCTCGCGCATCGTCGACTGCACATGGTTCAGCGCGTTGCGCATGTTGACTTCGAGCTTGTCGATCGTCGTCGCGAAACCCGGCACCAACCAGGACACCGAATCCGCCGTGTACGGGTCGGCACCGAAGCTCACGATCGCGCGGCCGTCGCCGCCGAACGCCGGCGGATCGAACGCCAGCACCAGCGGCTCGTCGAGGCCGGCCTCCGCGGCTTCGTTCCCCATCCGCTGTAACCCGGCATGCAACCGATTCACCCGCAAAAGGGTCTTCAGTTCGGTGTCGCTCGGCCGCACTCCGCGGTCGATCTGCGACTGCACGTGATGCTGGAAGCGTTGGATCGCAAGGCGGTTTGCCGCATCGCGATCCGTCGGCGGAATCCCTTCGGCGTTGCCGATCCGCGCCGGATACGCGTCGATCAGCGTCTGCTGCTGGTCTGCGTCCAGCGATGACCACCATCGCGCATTGGCCTGCGCCCGCGCCAAGGCGCTGTCGGGCTGGTTCAACGGGTTGACGATGCCGTCGATGGCGACCGGCGGTATCCGTTGCCGCAGTATCCGGTCCGCCGCCGCGAGGACCTCTTTTCGACGTGCCTGACTGCTGTCCTCGATCGCCGACCAATCGGGCTCGGAGACGGCGTGCTGAGGATCGACGTCGATGTCGGATGCCCGCCACCGCGGGTTCCACCAGTTGCGGCGCTGGCTGCCGCTGCGGGTCGCCGCGGGTTCGACGGTCTCGCGGCGGGTACCGAACAAGCGTCCCGGCCGCTCGGCCACGGTGCGAGGTTCTTCGAACCGGAGCCCGTCGAAATTCCCGGAAGCGATCCGGCCGAGGTTGGCCAGCGATTCCGAGGGGACCGCACGGGTGGGTGTGACCAGCCACTGTCGCGTGCCAGGGCCGTCGGTCTCCTGGAAGTCGAAGTACGCGTTGTGGGTGGAGGTGGTGTCCTTGCGGTCCATCGACGCCGGGAACTCTGCACGAATTCGCTGTGCGCCGAAGGTGTCCATCGCCGGATCGGTGCCGAGCCCACGTCCGAGGCGACCGTGCGAGTCTGATGTCCGCCCGCCGAGGCCGGTGACGAAATCCCGGGACGACGACGCGACGAACACCCGGTCGGTCCTGATGCCGAAGTCGCGGGCATGGCTCAGCGGGCCTGCACCAGGCGAACCGATCAGCGTCACCGACTCGATGTGGTCAGCCAGCCTGCCGCCGCGGCCGGCGAAGCTGGTCGTCGTCGACCCGTACGAATGCCCGAACACGTGGTTGCCCTTGAAATGGCTGCCGTCGTCGGCCATTGCATCCCGCGCCGCGTTGAACGCGCTGATGTCGGCGTGCAGGATGTCACCGCCGGCTTCCGCCAGAGCGGTACTCCCGACCTTGAGCGTCGCCGAACCGTTCGGCGCGTCATAGCCCAGCCAGGCGATCGAGGCGGCCGATATCGACCGGTTCTCACTCTGCGTCGACTGCAGGATGTTCAACGCGCAGTGCATGACGTAGTCGAACTTGTCGACCTGCGCTCCCAGGCCGGGCACGTACCACGACACCGAATCCGCCACGTACGGGTCGGCGCCGAAACTCACCAGCACCCGGCCGTCACCGCCGAAGGCAGGCGGATCGAACGCCAGGATCAACGGCTCCCCCACGCCGGCCTGCCGGGCCGCCTCGTCCGCACGTTGCAGGGTGCTCTCAAGCTTTTTCACCCGAAGCAGGAAGTCGAGCTGCGTGTCGTCCGGCTTGGTGCCGGCATCGATCAGCTCTTGAACAGCGGCTGCCCTATCGATATAGCGTTGCAGCACTCGGCGATTGGCATCGTTGCGCACGTCGGCAGGAATGCCTTCGGCGTTGCCGACCTGGAAGGGATGCTCGTTCACCAGTGCGTGCTGCTGATCCGGCGACAACCCCGACCACCACACCGCGTTGGCCCGGGCCCGGGCCGTGGCCTGTCGTTCGTCACCGAGCGGAGTGGTCAGTTCGCCGATGGATACTCGTGGATTACGTTGCCTCAGAGCACCGTCCACGAGCGGATTGGTCGCGCGGGTGATCTCGCCCGGATGCCACCTCGGGTTCCAGCGGCGCAGTTCCTTGGCCTGTTCGGTGTCGGTATCGCTGTCCAGCCGCAGGGCCCGGCCGGTCGCGGGCTCTACGGTGCGGCCGCCGCGAACCGTGCGATGCTCTTCCAGGTGCACTTCCTGGGCCCGCCCCGCAGCGATCCGGCCGAAATTGGCCAACGACTCGGTACGCACCCGTGAACCATCGGCGTTCTCGATGAACCGGTAGTAGCTTCGGTGCGTTCCGACCGCGCTCAGATCGTTCATCGAATCGGGGAACTGCGCGGTAATACGCACCGCGCCAAAGTCTCTCATTGCCGGGTCGTGACCCAGGCCCCGTCCGAGGAACCGCCCGTCCTGGCCCGGTGTGCGCCCGCCCAGCCCGGTGACCGGATCCAGCGACGATGATGCGACGAAGACGTTCTGGGCGCCGATGCCGAAGCCGCGGGCATGCCGTATCGGGCCTGCCCCCGGCGAACCGAGCAACGTCACCGTGCTGATGTCGTCGGCCAGCCGCCTGCCTTTGCCCGCGTAGCTCGCGGTGGTCGAGCCGTATGAGTGCGCGAAGATGTGGTTGTTTCTGAATCGAGGGCCATCTCCGGCCAGCGTGTTGCGCGCAGCGTTGAACGCCCGGATGTCGCTGTACAGAATTTCTCCGCCCTTGCGGGCCAGTCCGTGCGCGGCGACACGAGGGATGGCCGCGTCATTGGGCGCGTCATACCCGATCCATGCGATGGACGCGGCGGCCAGGTTCGGATCCTCCTGACGCGTCGACTGAAGATGATTCAGCGCATTGCGCATGTTCCCTTCGAGCTTGTCGATCGTCGTCGCGAATCCCGGAACCAACCATGACACCGAATCCGCCACGTACGGGTCGGCCCCGAAGCTCACGACCGCCCGGCCGTCGCCGCCGAAGGCAGGAGAATCGAACGCCAGGACCAGTGGCGGATCGATCCCGGCCGCGGCCGCCTCGCTCTTCATCGTCTCCAGCGCGTTGTGAAGGTTGTTCATGCGCCGCAGCAGTTTGAACTCGCGCTTGGTGGGCTGCTCACCACGATTGATCTTGCCCTGCACAAAATTTCGGGCACGTTCGATGGCAAGACGGTTCGCCTTGTCGCGGTCCGTCGGGAAAATTCCCTCGGAATTCCCGATCTGCCTGGGGTAGGTCTCGATCAGCGCCTCGCGCTGATCTTGGGAAAGTCCCGCCCACCATCGGGCATTGTCCTCGGCCCGGGCCACGGCATCGTCTGCCTTGCCCAGCGGATTGGCCACCTTGTCGATGTCGGCGTCTGGACCTCGTTGCGCCAAAGCGTCTTTTGCGGTCGCTTCGGTGGTCGGTTCGACAGCGGTGTGCTCGGGAGGATCGGCCGGTGCGTCCGTCTCTGCTGTCGTTCCGAAGGCTTCGGTGGCTGGATCGACACCGAGGTTCACCTCGACGACCGGGGTTCGCCCGTCGAGCACGGCGGGCAGCTCGCGCGCAGACGATGCGACGCGGACGTTGCCCGCGCCCAGGCCGAACTCGGCGGCTTGACGCACCGGACCGGTCCCGGGCGAATCGGTGAAGGTGATGGCACGAATATCGTGTGCCAACCGGCTGTCTCGCCCTGCGTAACTGACCGCAGTCGTGCCGTAGTCCTGCGCGTAGATGTGGTTCTCGTTGAAGTGGCCACCGCCGGCGGCCACGGTGTCGCGTGCGGCGTTGAACGCGCGGATATCGCTGTAGAGGATCGCCCCGCCTTCGCGGGCGAGCTGGTGTCCGGCTGCGCGCCAACGGTTCCAGCCGCTGGGGGTGTCGTAACCGAGCCATGCGATCGCGGCAGCCGTCCGCGTCGAATTCTCCTGTTGAACGGCCTGCAGGTGGTTGAGCGCGTCGCCCATGGTGACGCCGATCCGGTCGATCGTCACCCCCTGTCCCGGCACGTGCCACGACACCGAGTCGGCTTGATACGGATCGGCCCCGAAGCTGACGACCGCGCGTCCGTGACCACCGAATGCCGACGCATCGAAGGCCAGCAGCAACGGACCGTCGATTCCCGCTCCCCTGGCCTGGGTCTGTGCCTGGGCGAGCGAGCTCTGGATCCGCTCCAGCCGGGCCAGCGTCTTGCTCTGCGCACGAGTGAGCCGATGGCCGCTGTCCCGCCAGGACTTCAACTGGTCACGCTGGTCGCCGAGCAGTTTGGTGTTCGCCTCATGGCGCGCCTTGGGCGAGATGCCTTCGGCATTGCTGATCTGCTGCGGGTGCACGTCGATCACGGCTCGCTGCTCTTCGCCCGACAGCGCGGCCCACCAAACGGCGTTCGCACGGGCCCGTGCGTCAGCAGACTCCATCAACCCCAAGGGGTTTCGCAGTTCTTCGCCGTCTTGAAGACCCCGCTTGGCGAGGGCCTGATCGGCAATATCGCTCTGGCGGGTGACGCTCTGCCACTGCTCACCCGGGGTCTGGTCCGGCGTGCCCTGCACGTCGCCCACCGCGATCGCGGCGTCGAGATCATCGGGGCGCCGCCCGAGCACGTCGACCGGTGCACCTTGTGAATCGAGGAAACCGACCGCAGTCGTCGACACCGCATGCTCGCCCCATGACGGCGGCCAGCCCTTCCGCTCACCGCGGTGAAGCAGATACACGTCCTTGCCGTCGAAGACCGCCACATAGGCGTGCCCGCCCTGACGCTGCCCGTCACCGACCCACGCGGAGGTGATGACCGCGGCCGAGCCGGGCGCCATGCCCTTCAGCCGCGCCTCGATCTGGCGGTAGGTGGCGAACTCGGCCCGCGCCCCGGTGGCCTCGTACAACGCCCGGGCCGGCATTCCGGTGGACGTCGGCTCCCCCGCGACCTGGTATTGCTTGCCGAAGTGCCGGGACAGGTCATCGGCCGCGTCGAGCAGACAGTTCCGGCCGCCGTGCGGCGGCGCGCCGGTGTCGGCGACCTCCGGCGTCATGGTTGTCGGCGTGACGTCCTGGTCGGTGTCCTGGACGGTGTCCCGGACCCGTGCAGCCGGAACACCCGCTGTCTGTGATTCCGGCCCGGCAGGGCGCGCGCCCAAAGCTTCCTGCCGGGGTTCGACGGGTTTCGGCTCTGGCTTCGAATCAGGTTTGGCCGCAGTCGGTTTGACGCTCGGTTCAGGTGTGGTCGACGCCGTGGCGACCGGCGTTTGCGAGGAAAGCCCCGGCGACACTGTGCTGGTCGTCGCTGTTTGGGCAGGAGCACCTACCGGCGGACTCTGCTGCTGTTCGGGAGCATCCGGCACAGAAGTCTGCTGCGCCTGGTCGGCAGGTGTCTGCGCGACGTCAGCGACCTGGGCGGCATCTACCGACGCCGGCTCTGCTACCACTGCGGCGTGCGGCACGTCCGTCGTCGCGACGTTCGCCGCCGGACCGGCGCCGTCCTGGTCCGGGCTGAGCGTGGCAGTGTGCCGGGGCTCGTCGGCGGGAGCGTGGGCCGAATCGTCGGAATCGGTGTTGTTGTGCTGCGTATTCGACGAGTGCTGCTCATCCGGCGCGACGGCGGGCGCATGCTCGGATTGGTGCTGGGTATCGGTATCGGTTTCAGCGTCGGTATCGGTGTCGGTTTCAGTGTCGGTGTCGGCCTGATGCGTTGACTTGTCGGACTGCTGAGTTGTGGACTTGCCGGACTTCGGATCCGCTTGCGGTGCGGTGTTGTTGGACTGAGCAGCCCCGGCGCGTCCCGGACTGGACTTGGCAGGTGCGGCCGGCTGCCCGGTGGAATCGTTCTGCGACGTCCGGTGGGTGTCGCTCTCACCGTCGTTCTCTCCGTCTTGCAGGACGGTGTCGAGCTCGCCGTCCGGATTCAGGCCCCGCAAGCCGACATTGGGGGCATCCGGCCGCTGAAGGCCGGACGGGTTCGCCTGGTTGCTCTGCTGGGGAGTGTGGCCTCCGCCGATGCCCTTGAGACCACCGATGCTGGTGCTGGTGGAACTGGCAAGGATCGAAATGGTGTCGAATTCCCCACCGACAGCCAGCGTGCCGGCCACGTTGCCCGACACCCCGGCGGTGAACATGGTGGTCGCACCCTTGGTGGCCGCGGTGAACCGGTTGCGGGCCGGGCCGAGCCCGTGAGCCACCGGCACGGCGGTGGCCCCGCCCGCTCCGCCGCCGACCACGGAGGACAGCGCCGTCTGCTGAAATCGGTCCCACCGGTAGGCGGCATGACCGTTGTTGGCCTGGATGCCCTGCACGATCCCTTCTTGAAGCAGGCCCTGTGCCAGCTCCTCCACGGATTCCTGCAGGGTTTCGTGCAGCAGCCGCTTCATCATCGTCTTGGTCAGCAGTTCGGCCATCTTCTCGCCGAGACGCCGGATCGCCCACATGACGAGCGCACGTATCCACGCGATGGTGGTCGTCTCGATGACGGGAATCGCAGCCGTCGACGCCCCGTAGGTGGGACCCGCCATGGCGAGGCTGTACGAGATCTCGGCGGCGGCGAGCGCCAGTCCGACGATGATCGACAGCTTGCTGTATTCGATCTCGTTGCTGAAATTGGTGGCGCCCTCGCCCATTCCGGAGATGCCTTGGGCGAGTTTGTCCACCGTGTAGTCGCCGTCGAACAGCATGGCGAACTGGCGATCCGCGGCGTCGGCGGTGTCGCCGGTCAGTACCGACATCGTTTCGCCGCGGACCCTGTTCAGGTCCGGAATGAGGTCCTGCAGTGCTTCGGCCGCGGCTTGGTAGTGCTCGCCGATCCGGCGGGTACGGGTTTCACTGCCTTGCGGCCACTCGCCGCCCGCGAGATATGACACCCACTGGAGTTCGGGTGGGATCTGGATGTCCATAAGCGAATTGGTGTCGCAACGGGCCTATGTGGTGCACCGCCGGTTTCGGTTGACGGCTACGGCTGGTCGTTCTTTTCGAAGGAGTCCGCCGAACCTTTCAAACCGTCCGAGTAGTAATCGAGCAGATCGGTCTTGACCACCACCGAGCCGTCGACCCAATCCTTTTGCGCCAGATACCCCGCACTGCCCTTCGCGTATCCGTCGCCCATCTTGTCGTCGCCCCACGCGGCACCTTCGGCCGCGAGGTTGGCTTGCAGAGTGGACAGCACGTTCTTCATCCTGACGCTGACATCGTTCAGGTTCCTCGAGGTCGCCCGCAGCTCAGCAGGCCCGACACCGAGTTCCTCAGCCATCGATCAGCTCCTCACGGTGGGGAAGGTGGATTCGTCCTGATCGTCGCCCTCCGGCTCGCCGGCCCGGCCTGCCGCATCGTCGATGCCGAACACGGATCTGGTGAGATCACGCAGATCGGGCGCACCGTCGGCGATGTCGGACAGAGCCGGCATCATCCGGCGGCGTTCTTCGATCGGCATCATCAGGGCAGCCGACCGCTGCGCCACGAGTTGCGCCGCAGTCTGCGCGGCCGCGGTGACGTGGCCACCGAGCTCTTCGAGTTCGTATTCGTCGAGATAGGACTCGTCGATGACGGTCTTGATGACATGACCGCGGGCGTCGACCGTCACCTCGACCAAGCCATCAGCTTCCTCAGCACTCGCGGTGAGCTGCGCCTGCTCACGCTGCACCGCGGCAATGTCGGCCATCTGCTCGGAGACCAGGGCCAGCACCTCGGTCATCTGATGCCGGAGGGCATCGTTGCTCATTCCGATCAGTGTTCCAGATCCGCAAAGGCGTCGCCATGTTCTTTGCCGAATTCGGTTATGACTGAGCATATTTGAGCCGCCAGACAATTTCGCAATGCGAAATAGCCATCGTCGCAACGGCACTCACGGAGCAATTTGCCACTACCGCGTAGATAACCGAGACTTACTCGACACTCACAGCTAGCGGCCGGTAGCTCTCATCCCCTCGCGCGATTGGCGAGTCCTTTGCCTCGTGCGCGATGCACATTTGTCACCGGTACTGAGGCGCACCGCGCAGGCGGGGAAACTTCTCCGCCACGGCTGCCGCCAATTCGAGATAGGCCTGGAGGGTGGCCGGATCCAACAGGTCGAAGTCGACGTCGGCGCCCTCGGCCAGGTGGGGGTCGAACGGAATCATGTGTACAGAACGGCATCGGGCCTCGAAGTGTTCGTAGACCTTGTCCAGTTTGAGCTTCGCCGATCCCGGTCGCGACGCGCTGAGCACCACATGCGCTTCTCGGACCAGCGCGGAGTGCCCGTGTTGCATGAGCCAGTCCAACGTCGCCGATGCGCTGCGGGCCGCGTCGATCGCAGGCGAGCTCACCAGCACGATCGCATGCGCCAGATCGAGCACGCCGGCCATCGCCGAATGCATGATGCCGGTTCCGCAGTCGGTGAGGATGATGTTGTAGTAGCGACGCAGGATGCTGATGGTGCGGCGATAGTCGGATTCGCCGAACACTTCCGAGACCGCGGGCTCCTGCTCGCTGGCCAGCACCTCCAGGCGGCTGCCTGCCATCCTGGTGTGGCCGCGCACGTCCGCGTAGCGCTCGATGTTCGGATCTGACAGCAGGTCCCGTACGGTCGACTCGGTCGACACGTCCCGCACCCGTTCGGCCAGTGTGCCGCGATCCGGGTTCGCGTCGACCGCGATCACCCGGTCTTGGCGCATCATCGACAGGGCCGAACCCAACCCCAGCGTGGTGGTCGTCTTGCCGACACCGCCCTTGATCGACAGCACGGCGATCCGGAAGTCCCCTGCGATCGGCTGACGGATCTGGGCCAGCAGGTCATCGCGCTCGCGGTCCTTGCGTGACTCACCGGGATTCAACCGGCCGGCGCTGGCAAGGTGAACGGCTCGACGCCACCCGGAGTGGGGCGCACTGCGCGCACGGTTGATGATTCCGGCGTCGTCGAGTGAGGGCGGCAGCGGTGAATACTGCGGTGGCTGGGCCGCACCCGGCGGTGGCAGAAAGCCCGGGGGTGGCAACGGAAACGGCGGAAGAGGTGGTGGCGGCACCGGCGGAGGTGGCGGCTGCGGCATGGGCGGCGGCTGCGGGTGCACTCTGGCCGCCTCGGGCAACGGCGGAATCGGGATCAACGGCTCGGGTTCCGGAGCAGCTTCGGAGACCGGCTCAGGGCGGCGTTGCTCGTCTAGTTCGAAGCGTTCGGCGAACTCCCTCGTTCCGATCGCGCTGTGCATCTGCCACGGCGGCGGGGCAAGCCGGCGAACAGGTGCGGCGGCGGGCGGCTCTGGCGCCGGCTTCTCGATGGCGTCGGTCACGTCGTCTGCCGGTGACTTCGCGGTATGGATCTGCCGGGCTGATCGTTGTGCCGCAATCTGTTCCAGCAATGCGGCGGCCCGCGCCTCCACCTCGTCCAATTCACCGGGTGCCAAGTCGTCGAGCGATGTGGGCTCGCCGATCGGCCGATTCTCGTCCGGCATCTTTCCCCTCACTCACCTGGTCCGTCGCCGGGCAGCAGCCACCGCTACCGCCGCCGCCATCAACGCAAGACACGCCGCGGTGACGGAGAAGACGATCCTGCGGGCCCGCACATTACCTGGATCAGGTTGCGGTGGCCCGCCGATCGGTGAAGTGGCAGTGACATCGCGGCCGTCGGCCCCGTGCGGGAGCTGGTAGGTCAGCGCCGCGACCGGGTCCACGACTCCATAACCCGTGGCCTGGTTGGGTCCATTCCCCGGGGTGCGGGCAGTGCGTTCGATGAGATCCTTGACCTGGCCCGCCGTCAGGTCCGGATACCGTGACCGGATCAACGCCACCACCCCTGATACGAACGGCGCTGCGAAGCTCGTGCCGTTCAGCGGGGCCAACCCCTGCTGGCCCAGTTGGGCGTTGCTCAGACCCGGCCCGGCCGGGTCCAGCGAGGTGACCCGCTCACCGGGCGCGGCCACCGCAACCCACGGTCCGTGCAGGCTGAAGTCGGCCGGGGCGGCCGATGTGGTCACGGCTCCGACCGTCAGGACGTAGTCGGCGAACCAGGCCGGGCTGGCGATGGTGCTGACGGTGTTCCAACCGTTGTGCAGCGGCTGGTTCGGATCGGTCATGTCGTTCTGCGCGTTGCACATGCTCTGGGAATTGAAGTTGCCGGCCGCGGCAACCACCACGACATTGCGTTCGTAGGCGTATCGCACCGCGCGACCCAGCTCGCGGTCGTCCAGTCCGGCCGATACCGGCGCGCACGCCACCTCGGACAGGTTGATCACCGTGGCACCGAGATCAACCGCCCGGGTGATCGCGAGTGCCAGCGTGTGCGTGTTTCCGTAGCCGACCGATGTGGCGTTGGGATCGTCGTTCTGGCCACTGGTCCTTCCCGCGGCGCTGTAGGCGCCGCTGTTCTGGCGGATCGAGAGGATGGTGGCCTCGGGCGCAACGCCGGCGAAGCTGTCCCCCTCGGCGGGCACCGCGGCGATGATCCCGGCCACCAGGGTGCCGTGCGCATCGCAATCGACCAGACCGTCGCTGCTCGACACATAGTCGCCGCCGGCCTCCAGCGCGGGAAGCCGAGGATGCCGGTTGACGCCGGTGTCGATCACCGCCACCCTCTGCCCGGCACCGCGGGAAAAGCGCCAGGCCCTGCGATATTCGAGCATCGCCTCCGCGCTGGTCTGCTTGGTGAAGTCGGTACCCGGCAACACCCCCGTCGGGATACCGCAGATCGCCTTCAGCTCGGTGGGCTGCGCGGGCGCGACTGGCCCGCTGGGCGGCGGCCCGGGTTCGACGACGGGCGGGGTCACCGCACCGGCCGGAGGTGCGCCGAAGCCCGCCAGCGCCACCGTTACGGCGACGGTCAGCACCGCCGCGTACCGCCGGACGCTCATCAGCCGCCCAGCCGTTCGTACAAGCCGAGCGGCCACAGTGCCAGCGGGATCACCGCCGCCACAGCCACGTACTCCAGATACCCGGCAACCGGCCGCCATCGGTGGATCACCGAGGCCGCCACCAACGTCGAGGCCGCGCCGCCGATGGCAATCACCGCGAGCAGGCCAACTCCGGTGAGCTGCAACGGCCACGCTCCGGCCTGGGCCTGCAAACAACTGGTCAGGACCAGGCCGAGCGCGGGCACCGCAAGCGCGGCACGTTCCGGCCAGGTGGCCGCCCGACGGGCATGCAGCGCCAGCACCGAGGCGCAGGTGACAGCGAAGGCAAATGCCGGCCAGCCTGTTTCGACGCGCATCAGGGCACTCGCAGCGACGAGCGTCACCACTGCCGCACCCGCCAGCAAACCCGAGCGGGTCAGCACCGCTGACCGGACCCTGGCCCACACCTGCTCGGCACTGGGCATCTGCGTGCCAGAGGGAGCCGGTTCCACCGTCGTCGTGAACGGGTCGTCGGTGCGCGACGGGTCGGCCGGCGCGGCGGGATACCGGTCCAGTCGTGCCGTCAGCGCCGGCACAAGTAGACAGAAGTAGACCGCAACCACCGCGGCGACCGTGGCCACGACCTCGGCCGCCGCACCGAGCGCTCGTCCGCCGAACACCACCGCCCCGAAGCCCAGCAGCACCGCGGCCGCGACATAGGTCCAGTGGCCGGCCCGGATCAGCCGGTGACAGATCGCGGTGAGCCCCAACAACACTGCACACCCGCAGGTCAACCCGACGAAGCCGTACGGCGCAGCGAGCACCCAGCCTGCCGCGCTCCCGATGGCGATCACCGGCGGGCCGACCGCTGCGGCGATGTCGGCCCGGCCCAGCACCCTGCGCACGAGCGCGGCAGCCGCCACCAGCGTCACGATGGTCAGGGCCGCGCAGCCCATGATCACCGACCGGTGCGGCGACAACGCGGGGGCCAGCAGGAACACCACCCATACCGCCGAGCACAGCCACAACCCGGCGAAGGCCATCGTCGCTGCCGCAGTGGCACCCCAGGCGGCATAGGAAGCGCGGTTCAGCCTCGCCGCGGCGTCCACCACATCGTCGTACAGCGCGGGTGGCGACAACGCGCGGCGGGCCGAGAGACGCAGCAGCGCGCCGTTTTCCACCCCGGCCGCGCGCAGGCTCCGATCGGGATCCAGGGCATCGGCTCCACCGGCGCGGCTGAGCACCCAGAATGTCCGTCGCTCGTCGCGATCGGTCAGGTCCTCGGCGCGCTCGGCATCGCGGGACTTGATCAACCGGGCCAGTTCCGGCAGGAACGCCGCCACCGGTATGTCGGCCGGAAGCGCGACGTCGAGCTGGGTGCGACCCCCCACCACGGACACCCTGATCACCTCGGGCGCCGCCGACACCACGTGCACCTCGCGGAGCTCCTCGACCCCGGTCACAGGTCAGGCATCCGGGACAGTTGGATCACGCCGCTTCGGGTGGTCCGGGAAACCAGCATTCCGCGGCCGGGAGGCATCGGACCGGCCTTGTATCCGCCGAACAATCCGCCCTCGTCCCTACTGCCGCTCATCACCAAACCGTTGCAGGACAGGTCTTTCAGGCGACCGATGATCGGATCCATCATCGCGCGCCCGGCTCCGCCGCTGCGGCGGGCGACGACGACGCGCAGACCGATGTCGCGAGCCTGCGGCAGGTACTCCACCAGCGGGCCGAGCGGGTGGCTCAGCGATCCGCCCGGGATCAGGTCGTAGTCGTCGATCATCACGAACAGGTCGGGACCCGACCACCACGACCGCTCCTTGAGTTGCTGCTGGGTGATGTCGTTGGGCGGCAGCCGGTCTTTGAGCGCACCCGCCAGTGCCGTCATCAGATCGGTGCAGGATTGGGGCGCGGTGGCGTAGCCGCCGAGATACTCGTCCGGGACGACGCCGAGCATCGAGCGCCGGAAGTCCACCAGGATGATCTTGGCCTCCACCGGGCTGGCGTTCTCCATCACGCCGGCCGCGATGTTTCGTAGCAGACCGGTCTTGCCGCATTCGGTGTCGGCGAACGCCACCAGGTGCGGCTGCGAATCGAAATCCAGGACCACCGGGGCCAGTTCTTCCTCGTTGATGCCGATCGCGATTCGGGCCTTGCTGAGCTGCCCCGCATCGCGGGCCACCTTCACGACGTCGTCCCGGTCCACGTCGTGCGGCAGCATCCGCACCCTCGGCGCCTCGCGGTCCCCGTAGTGCGCGCGGACCGCCTCGACGGCGCCGGCCACGCCGGCGGGCAGATCCTCCACCGTCGAACTGGAGTCCAGCCTGGGCAACGCGATCAGGATGTGCAGCCGTTCAGAGTTGATGCCGCGACCCGGTCGCCCGATCGGCACGAGCTCTGCGGACCGGCGGGCCACCTCACTGTCGATCGGATCGCCGAGGCGCAGTTCGACGCGGGTGCCGAGCATGTCCTTGACCGCGGGCCGGATCTCCATCCACCGCGACGCGGTGATCGCCAGGTGCACGCCGTAGGACAGGCCCTGGATCGCCAGGGATTGGATCACCGCGTCGAGCGCCTCGAAGTCGCTCTTGATCGATGCCCAGCCGTCGATCACCAGCACCACATCACCGAATTTGTCTTGGCTCACCTCGCCTTTGGCCTTGCGCTGGCGGAAATCCCGCATGGATTCGATGCCGAGCTCACGGAACAGCTGCTCGCGAGACCGCAGCAGCCCGGCCACTTCGGCGACTGTGCGCCGGATCGCGTCGGCATCCATCCGGCCCGCCACCCCGCCGACGTGCGGTAACTTCGCCAGGCTCGCCAGGGTGCCACCGCCGAAGTCCAGGCAGTAGAACTGCAACTGCTCAGGAGTATGGGTGGCGGCCGCGGACAGGATCAGGGTGCGCAGCGCGGTGGACTTACCCGACTGCGGGCCGCCGACCACCGCCACGTTGCCCTGGGCTCCGGACAGATCGACCATGAGCAGGTCCCGACGCTGATCGTAGGGCCGGTCCACCACGCCCATCGGCATCCACAACCGGCCGTTGACATTGGCCGGGGCCGACCAGTCCGATTCGGGCAGAAGCTCGTTCACCGCAGGACTGTCGTCGAGCGGTGGCAGCCACACCTCGTGGGCCGGTCTGCCGTGACCGCGCAGGCGGCTGACCACCATGCCGAGCAGCGTGGTCTTGGTGGGACCCGAACTGACCGGCTCGGCCTCCGGAACGTCGTGCAGTAGCGGCACCCGCTCGGGTACCGGGTCCTTCTTGACCGGCGTCGCGGTGAACAGCTTGGGAGCGAGTGCTCCCAACTGGGTCACCCGCCCGGTGCGCGCCGCCACTCGCGGCTTGACGTACTCCCCGGAGACATAGCACGCATTGAACCGGATCGGTTCGGCCGCATCGCATTTGAGGAACGCCGAGCCGGGCACGCTGGGCAGGTGATAGGCGTCGGGTACGCCGAGCACGCTGCGCGATTCACCCGCCGAGAACGTCTTGAGACCGATCCGGTACGACAGGTGCGAATCCAGACCGCGCAGCTTGCCCTCCTCCAGGCGCTGTGAGGCCAGCAGCAGATGCATGTGCAGGGAGCGGCCCAGCCGGCCGATCATCACGAACAACTCGGCGAAATCCGGCTTCTGGGACAGCAGCTCGGAGAACTCGTCGACCACGATGAACAGCGCCGGCAGCGGTTCGAGGTCGGCGCCTCCGGCCCGGGCCCGCTCGTACTCGGTGACGTTCGGGAAGTTTCCGGCCGCGCGCAGCAGTTCCTGGCGGCGGTTCATCTCACCGGCCAGCGCGTCCCGCATGCGGTCCACCATGGTCAGTTCGTCTTCGAGGTTGGTGATGATCGCCGCGATATGGGCGATCCCGTCCAGGCCGAGGAACGTCGCCCCGCCCTTGAAGTCGACCAGTACCAGGTTGAGCTGTTCGGGTGAGTGCGACGTGATCATCGAGAGCACCAGGGTGCGAAGGAATTCGGACTTCCCCGATCCGGTGGCGCCGATACACAGACCGTGCGGCCCCATCCCGCCCTCGGCCGCCTCCTTGATGTCCAGTTCGATGGGCTGACCGTTCGGGGTGATACCGATCGGCACACGCAGCCGTTCACGGGGGGACCGCTGCCGCCACACCTGCTCGGGCACGATCGCCGCGGCATCGGGAATCTTCAGCAACGCCATCAGACCCGGGTCGACCGCCCTCGAGTCGGCCTCCAGGCTGACGATGTGGGCGGCGTTCGCCGGACGGTAGCGCCCGATTCGCCGTGCCGTCGTCTCCGCCTCGGCGACGGTGATCGTGTCCGGGGTCGCGAACCGCTCGACCCCCACCGCGGTGCGCGCTGCCACGTCGTCGCCTTCGACGACCAGTTGCAGGCTGCGCCTTGCGGAGGCACCCGGGCGCAGGCCGTTCAGATCGAGCAGCGTCACACTGTCCAACCCGGCATCGGTGATCAATTGCTCGTCGCCGGTGACGAATCCGTCGTCGAGGACGACGACGAGTTGTTTGAGTCCCTGGGTCGGCTGCGCATTGCGCGTGAACCGGCCGCGCTCCACCAGCTCGGCCGCGAGTGCGGTCTCCATCAGCTCCAGCGTCGGGAACAACAGCCGCATCGAACCCATTCCGTCGCGCGTCACCGAATGCTGCGCATGCGGCAGCCATTTGACCCAGCTCCAGTTCTCCCCGTCCGGGTTGGCCGTGACCACAGCCACCTGGACATGATCAGGTCCGTGAAAGGCGCACAGTTCCAACACCATCGAGCGCACCAACTGCCGCGCGAGCGCGCGATCTCCTTCGAACGTAATGGTGGGGAAAGCTCGCAGTGACACTGCGGTCGGCAGTGCGTGCACCACGGAATGGGTCTTGACGAACCGGCGCAGCGCCACCGTCGACACCGGTTCCAGGTCTTCGGGCGGTCCGGTCTCGGGAGCCATCAAGCGCGTCGCCAACCGGTGGGTTCCGATCCCGACCCGGATATGGCAGTAGTCGGCGTCGCTGGGCCGCCGCTCCCACATCCGACGAGTGCCCACCACGTCGGTCAGCGCCCGCGGATCAGGATGGCTCCACTCCAGCGCGGTACGTTGTTCGGCCCCGGTGGTATCGGCCTCCTCGCGAAGATTCGCCAGATAACTGAAGTAGTCCTTGCGTTCCTCGTTGAGCTCGGCGGCGGCTTTGCCATTCCGGTTCCCACCGCCCATGAACATGCCGACCATCGACATGATCATCATCATCGGAAAGAGCAGGAACATCGGATTTCTGGCCATGTCCCGGCCACCGACCGTGACCATCAACGCGATCATGCCGATGACCGCCACCAACATCACGAACGGCATCAGGCGCATCATCAGATTGCCCGGGATTGCCCGCGGCACTTCGGGCGGTGCGGCCAGGTTGACCTCGCCGCCGGGCATCCTCGGCGGCGCCACCCGAAGGCGGCGGACAAATCCCTGCGTACTCAACCTTCCCTCCCCGGAAGCCTCGGAGCCGGATGCTGGGTATTGTTCGAGTCGAGCAATCCCATTGCGCAGGAGGCCGACTGGATTGTGACCCTACTTGAATCAGAGCTCGAACCCGAAGCTGAACCCGAACTCAGCCGACTCACCCTGGTAGTCGGCGAGCTGAACATCGACGTCGGGTTGCCTGCACACGTCAGCATCGCCCAATACATTCCCGATGTCATCGATATCGCGAATGAACAGATCGCGGCGAATGACTCGCTCATCGAGTTCGACGCCGGCGACGGGCTGTGGACGCTGGCTCCGCTGGGCGGTGAGCCGATCGCCCCACACCTTTCGCTGGGCGAGGCCGGCATCTACGACGGCGATCTCCTGATGATCTGCGCGGTGGGTCAACCGGTCAGTCCGCTGCTGTTCGACGATGTCGACGACACCGGGGCCGACGCCCCCGGAGCGGTACGCGGCTGGGTTGCCGACAACGCGCCCGCGCTCGCCGGTTTCGGTGTCACCGCGGCGGCCGCGGTAACCCTGGCGTCGGTGGTGTCGCATTGGGCGTCGCAGCCTGCGGTGCCTGCGGCGGTGCTGGCCGTCGGCGTGGTGGGGATGCTGCTGGCCTGCCTGGTCGCGCACCGGTCGGTGCTCGCCACGGCGTCGGCCTGGACCACCGCGGTCTCGGCACCACTGGTATTCGCGGGCTCGCTGTACCTGGTGCCCGGCGGTTCAGGGGTCACCTCGCTGCCGATGGCCTTCGCTCTCACCGCGTTCGGCGCACTGGTGGTGTTACTGGTTTCGGGAACCGGGTCGGCCGTGTACACCGCGATCATCGCGGCGTGCGCTTTCGGCGGCGTCAGTTCCGCGGCAATGTTGCTGTGGCAGCCACCCATCCGCACTGTCGGAGCTTTGCTCGCGACCGCCGCCGTTATCGTCGTCTACCTCGCGCCGCGCGTGACGATCGGCCTGTCCAAACTGCCGATCCCGCGCGTTCCCACTGCGGGCGAACCGCTCGATGACATCGAAACCCAAGGCGGTCCCACGGTCGAGGGCGTCAACGCGATCGGCAAGCAGATCATCCCGACCGAGGAAGACCTGATCAACCGGGTTCGGCGGGCCAACCAGCACCTCACCGGGATTCTGGTCGCTGCCGCACCGGCAGCTCTGGTGGGCTGCTATCTGTCGGTGGATGTCAGCAACGGCTTCTACTGGCAGGGAACAGTTTTCGCCATCATGGTGGCCACGGTGCTGTGCCTGCGCGGCCGCGGCCACCATGACCTGGTGCAGTCGGCGACGCTGATCGGCAGCGGACTGACCATTGCCACCGTCGTGGTGCTCAAGACCGCGCTGTACGTCGAGGGGTGGCAGATCCGTGCGGTGGTGGCACTGCTCGCGCTGATGGTGCTGATCTTGGCCTGCGGGCTGGCCGCGCCGCTGCGCGAGTTCTCCCCCGTGATGCGCCGTCAGGTCGAGATACTCGAGTACATCGCCGTCGGATCGCTTTTCCCACTGTGCTTCTGGATCATCCGGGTGTACGCGTTCTTTCGCGAGATGCGCCTCTGACGTTGGATCAGCGCGCTGACACCTTCGTGCTGTCCGGGTCGGCGGCCATCCCGTCATGCGCCACCAGCGCCGCTTCCTGCGACAGTTCCGGTCCCGGGGGCAACAGCGATATGACTGCCCACGGCGCCCACTGAGGGGCATTGGCCGGACCGTCGGGGACCTTCACTCCACCGACCCCGAGCGCGTCGGCCGTCGGCAGATCCTTGATGTGGTAACGGACCCCGGTGTCGGAGACATAGAACAGCTGGCCCGTCGAGCGACTGTCCGGGTCACTGCCGGTGGCCTGCACGTACTCCCCGGCTCCCGGCGTCAGATACACCGAGTCCACGGCCGGTCCGCTGCCGTCGGCACTGGCCAGCCGCACCGTCTGGGCCCCGTCGGCGGTGGGCAGCCGGTGCCCGGCCAGCAGCCGAACGTCAGCCTGGGCATCGGTGTTGGACCGCTGCCAGCCCATGCACACCACCCGATCGGGAGTAGGTGACACGATGCGCGGAGAAACCAACGGGTAGTGGTCGACGGCCAACCGGTGCACGGTCGGCACCTCGGCAAGTGTTGCCGGGGCGATCTCGTCGGCCTGCCCGGTTGCCACCTCACCGGACGCGCCGTACCGGATGATGTCGGCCGTGGCCTGCGAAACCGGTTGCAGCCCTTCGCGTAACACGACGTAAAGCTGTTCCCCGCGCGAGTCAACCGATTTGACGATGGCGCCGACGGGATGTTCCGGCCCGAGCAGCCCCGGCTCCCCCGATCCCTGGATCAGCACCGGCGTGATGGGGTCCGCCAGCGGGAAGGTGTTGAGCAGGGCGAGCGACATCGGCCGGGTTTCGGCACCTTGGAGGTGAAGTCCGTTGACCAGCACAGGATCTGACAGATCGATCGGGGCGCGCACGCCGCGGTATACCAGGTAGGTGGTCCCACCGGATTCGGTGAGGATCGCCTCGCCGGCGTCGACCGGCCTGATTGCGTCGTCGAGCACGGGATCGTTGGCCAGCACGGTGGTCTGCAGGCTGGGCGTGCCGGTGGTCTCGGTGACCGCGGGCATCAGCAGGTTGTCGCAGACCGTCCACGACGACATCGCCAGGTCATCGCCGTGGTTGATGCTCGCGGGGGCACCGACGATGCCGACCATGGGGCCGCGGGGTACGGCATCGAGGAATTTGTCGTCGACCTGCTTGGGGCTGTCGTTCTTGCCGATGATCAGCCGTGCCGACGCCAGATTCAGCACCGGATGGATCTGATCACCGATGCGAACGAACGGCGCACCGCTGGACTTGCTCAGCACGATCTGTGCGTCCCCGATGTTGGGGGTGGGCTTGAAGAATGCCATCACGGCCGAGGCTCCGGTGATCAGGACGGCGATCACCGCCCCGACGATGAGCGCTCGCGTCTGACCCCGCATCGGGTCGTGGATCATCCGTGAATCGCCTCGGATGAGCGCATGCTCGAGCCGCCGGATCAGGAAACGGTAACCGTTCACCTGGGCGCGAGTGGTAACTTGCGCTGGCATGCGTAGGGTATAGCACGTCCGCACCACCTCGACATGAAGCCGAGCGACAACTATTTGAAATGCGATGCGTCCATTGGCTTTCGCAGCAAAGCTGACCACTGCCGGCGATACCGGTCCGCAGCGGCTCGTTCCCCTGGCCGATCTGATTGCGCTGCAAATTGTCGTCGCCGTCGGCATCGTCGTGGCGCTCGGCCTGAACCGACCCGGATGGCAGGGCGCGGTCGCCGGGCTGGTGATGGCGCTGCTGCTCGTTTCCCCGCTGGCCGGGGGTACGACATTGCCCCGCGCTCTCGGGCTGCGCTGGGGGTTCCTGCGTAACCGCCGCAGACGGACCGGCAAGAACGCGCCGGGGCCGCTGCCTACCGAACCTTTCGACGTTCCGACATCCGATGGTCTGCAGATCGGATTCCGTTGGAACGGCACGACTTTGCTGTCGTTGCTCAAGATCGACGAAAACCCCAGGGCTCTGACGGTTCTGGAGCCAGGAGTCACCGTGTCCGGTGAGATGGTTCCGGTACAGGCCCTGCTGGACTGTCTGCGTCAGTTCGACATCACGCTCGAATCCATCGACATCATCAGCCAGGGTGCCCGCTCGGCGGGCCACACCGATGTCGCAGCGGTGTATGACTCCGTGCTGGGGCCGCTGCCCGCTATCGCGCAGCGCACAGTGTGGATCGCCGTGCGGTTCAACCCGTCACGTTGCGCTGAGGCGGTACGGCGCCGAGGCGGCGACCGTGACGGCATCCTGCGGGCGGCCACCACCGCTACCCGCCGCGTCGCCAATCGCCTGGCAGAAGCCGGCCTGCAGCCCCGGTTTCTGTCGGCGAGCGGCATCGCGGCGGCCACCAATCAACTCAGCGACGGGGTCAGCCTCGGCACGGTAGAGGAGACCTGGGAGGACTGCCGGGAAGGCCAGTTCCGGCTGTCCAGCTTCGCGGTGCAGCCCGACATGCTGACCACGGCGGGCCTGGGACTGCTGTGGACAGTGCCCAGCTATTCGACCACGGTGTGTCTGTCGCTGCGTGAGGCAGCCGAGGACGGTCTGGTTCAGGTGCGCGGACTGGTCCGCTTCGACAGCGACGTGCGCGTCCCCACCCAGCTGCGCGGTCTCATCCCACTGCACGGTCGGCAGTTCTCCGCACTGGCGGCCACGCTGCCGATTCCCGCACTCCCCGGGGCCCGTCCGATCGAACATTGGGCGTCGGGTCTTCGCACCGACGCACTCGACGAGCTGGCGCTGCCGGCCTCCGGCTGTGGGCAGGTGATCGGCGCAGACCAGGAGGGGCGGGCGGTGGCACTGCCGCTGTTCGGGCCGCAGATCCGCCGCGTGGAGATCGCGGGCACCCTTCACCTGGCCCAGCAGGTGGTGCTGCGCTCGCTGGCGCTCGGCGCCCGGGTGCTGGTGCACACCCGGCGGCCGGCGTTCTGGCGTGACATGGTCGACGTGGTCGGACGTCACGACCTGCTGTGGGTCGCCGACTTCAATCGGCGTGCCCTCCAGGCCGGTTCGGAGCGCAACTACACCGTCGAGATGTTCGACGGAGTTCCAGAGCAATCGGTGCGGGTCGGGGTGACCGCCATGGTCGTCGCCCCGCCGAACACGCCGGCGTCCGAGCAGGCAGATGTGGTGCTCGACCTGATCTCACTGGAACGCGACACCGTCAAGGTCAGCACCCAGGCCGGCTCGGCGGTGGTCACCATGGTTGCCACCGACGAGGAGATGCGTTACCTGCGCGCATCCGCGAACTGCACCGATTGATGCGAAGGAGTGATCGTGGACAATCCGCTTCACCGCAACCTGTCCATCCTGGTCGTGGTGCTGGGCCTGGCCGGCTACTGCGTGAGTTTCGGCCCCGCTGCCGCCGGCGGCGGGGCCGACTGGCACGTACGCTTCGCCGTTCTGGCCGCCCTGTCGGCCGCTATCGGATTGCTGCCCAAGCAGGCTGACCGCCCATGGCTGACCGCACTGCTGGCCGGCACCGGTTTCCTGGATGCACTGTCCAGCGCCGTCACATCCGGATCGGGGTGGGTACTGACCACCATCGTGGTTCTCAACGGATTTCAGGCCGCAGCGGCCGCCACGTCGATGTGGCTGGCACCGGAGCCGGCGACAGCCGCGGCCACCGGCGGATACGAAGCCTATCTGGACTACTACAACCAGGCGGTGCAGCAGTACTACCAGCAGAGCGCTGCGGCACAAGCAGATTCGGCGCAGCGCAGTGGTTACGGACAGGCCTATGCCCAAACTCAGGCGCAGCCGTATGCCCAGCCCAAGGCCACACAGCAGGCACCTCAGTACGGCGATTACGCCGATCTCCTCACACCGCAACAGGATTACGGTCGGGCCACCGCGGCAGCGCCCGACGAGCCAAGGGGATCGGTCGCTCCGCCCGGGCGCGCGGGCGCCGGCCCGGTCACCAACCGCGCGGCCGAGTCAACCGGTGCAGCAGCCACGCCGCAGGCACCGTGGCCACCAACGTCACGATGAAAAGCACCGTCGCCGAACCGGTGTACACGTGCCAGCCCAAGACGAACTCCATGACCAGGTCCATCGCGACCACGTGCAGCAGGAAGATCTCGTAGGAGATCTCGCCGAGAGCGACCATGGGACGGCTGCCCATCGCCCGCGCATAGAGTCCCTTGTCACCCAACGCCAGCGGAGCCACCACCAACGTCGCGATGAGCACGTAGAACATCGTCTTCGCCACATCCTCGGTCAGGTCGAGCGATACCGCGGTGGTCAACCCCGCGATCGGAGTGGAGACCACCAGATAGCACGCCAGCGCCAGCGGCAAGGCGGCCATGGCATAGCACCGCACGCCCATCGTCGCCAACACCGCCAGCATCATCCCGCCGACGAACCAGACCAGGTAGTGCGGCAGCCACGCCCCGCCGCCCACCGGAAGCCAGTGGGTGTTGTGCAGCAGCACCAGCCACAGCGGACTGATCGCCGCCAGGCCGGCCAGCCCGACCAGCAGCAGCACCGGACGAAAACGATTGCGGCACAAAACCACCAGTAGGAGATATGCCAGCAGCGGCAGCACCGCGTAGAACGCCACCTCCACCGCCAAACTCCACATCTGGCTCAGACCCTGATGCAGATAGGCGGTGAAGTAGTTGTCGCTGTAGATCTGGGTCAGCGTCAGGTTACGCAACAGCCCCGCCCAGGTATGCCCGGGATTCGGTTGTACTGGCCGTAATTCATAGATGCCGTAGACGAGCAGAACCGTCACGACGTAGGCGGGCATGATGCGACGAAATCGATTTCGCGCATAGCGGCGGGTACTGGGTGCGTCGGTGGCTGCAGCCGCCGCCTGCACCCAGGGGCGAAACAGCAGCAGGCCTGACAGTACGAAGAAGATCGCCACCCCGACTTCGAGGCGTGCGCTCATCAATCCCACGTATCCCTGCGAGAGCAGGCCGGTGCCGTACGCCGCGTGGGTCCCCATGACGGTCAGCGCGGCCAGGGCGCGCACGCCGGTGAGCGACGCGACGCGATCCGCATGCGAGACCTGCTCGAGTCCGCCCTGATCGTCGTCGGCCGCTGAGGTCACCGGGTCAGTATGCGACCGATGCCCCTCGGTCCAGTTCGATGACCCGGTCGCCGAGCCCTCGTCGGGCCATCTCGGCGCGGAAATCGTTCAACGACGACGCGAACACGCTGTAGTCGTCGAAGTGCACCGGGATCATCTTGGGCAGGTCGAGCAACTCGACCAGGTCTGCGCCCTGGCCGGCGTCCATCGTTACGGTGAGACCGAACGGCAGTTTCGATCCGGCGGGCAGAGGGATCTCACGCAACTCGTCGACGAACAGCGTGTCTCCCGAGACATACAGCCTGCGGGTGACTGCCCCGTCGGTGAACTCGATCATCGATCCCATCACCGGCGGCAACAGGCGGTCGACGGGGGTGGGGGCGTGTCTGCCCGGCATCGACGTGACCGTCACGGTCAGACCGCCCTTGACGATCCGGTGCGACTGCCACGTGCTCATCCCCGTCGCGTGCCCGAAGCCCCTGCGCAACAACCGTTTTGCCGCATGTGGCGTGGTGAGTATCGGGAGTTCGCGATCCAGCTTGCGCTGCGTCACGCGATCCCAGTGATCACCGTGCATGTGGGACAGCAGCACCGCATCGACCGGTGGCAGCTGCTCGACGGTCAGCGCCGGCGGTCTCAGGCGTTTGGACACCAGACCGTATCCGAGATAGGCGTGCTGGCCAAGGTGTAAGAAATTCGGGTCGGTGAGCAGCGTGATGCCCTCGGCCGCGATCAAGGTCGTGGCATTGCCGACGAAGGTGACGGTGATTTCCATGTGAACCGGCTACCCCGCAGTTCGGCGATTATGCGCGTTCGGTTGCGCGGACCGCCTCGGCGCTGTTGCATCGAAGTGTGGGTGAAGAGGTCAAGAACACCGAGTTCAGCCGCGCGCACCGGCAGGAATACCGGCGCAAGGTGCAGCTGTGCCTCGACGTGTTCGAAACCATGCTGGCCCAGTCGAGTTTCGAATTCGAGCGTCCGCTCACCGGCATGGAGATCGAATGCAACCTCGTCGACAACGACTACCAGCCCGCGATGACCAACCAAGAAGTGCTCACCTCCATCGCCGATCCGGCCTATCAGACCGAATTAGGCGCCTACAACATCGAATTCAACGTCCCGCCCCGGCCGCTACCGGGCCGGGCAGCGCTCGATCTCGAGGAGGAGGTGCGCCGCAGTCTGAATGCCGCCGAGATCAAGGCCAATGAAGACGGTGCACACATCGTGATGGTGGGCATCCTGCCGACGCTGATGCCCGAGCATCTCTCAGACGGGTGGATGAGCCAGTCGACGCGGTATCAGGCCCTCAACGACTCGATCTTCACCGCCCGCGGCGAGGACATGCCCATCGACATCTCTGGGCCCGAGCGACTCAGCCTGCAGTCGGCGTCGATCGCCCCGGAGTCCGCATGCACGAGCATGCAGTTGCACCTGCAGGTATCCCCCGCCGATTTCGCTCGCAATTGGAACGCCGCCCAGGTGCTGGCGGGGCCGCAGCTCGCGGTGGGTGCCAACTCGCCGTACTTCTTCGGCCACCAACTGTGGGCCGAAACCCGTATCGAGCTGTTCACGCAGTCCACCGACACCCGTCCCGACGAGCTCAAGGCCCAGGGGGTGCGGCCGCGGGTCTGGTTCGGCGAGCGGTGGATCACCTCGATCTTCGATCTGTTCGAAGAGAACGTGCGGTATTTCCCGTCGCTGCTGCCCGAGCTGTCCGACGAGGACCCGGTGGCCGAGCTCGCGGCAGGCCGGGCACCACAACTGGCTGAACTGAGGCTGCACAACGGGACCATCTACCGGTGGAACCGCCCGGTCTATGACGTGGTCGACGGTGTCCCGCACCTGCGGGTGGAGAACCGCGTGTTGCCGGCCGGCCCGAGCGTCGTGGACATGTTGGCCAATGCGGCGTTCTACTACGGCCTGCTGCGGACGCTGTCGGAAGAGGACCGGCCGCTGTGGACCAAGATGAGCTTCGCCGCTGCTCACCACAACTTCGTCGAAGGGGCTCAGCACGGTCTGGACGCCCGGCTGTACTGGCCCGGTCTGGGCGAGGTGACACCCGATGAGTTGGTGCTGCGCAGGCTTCTGCCGATGGCGCATGACGGGTTGCGTCGTTGGGGCGTGGCCGCCGAGGTATGCGACCGCTATCTGGGTGTGATCGAAGGTCGGGCAAAGACCGGCCGAACCGGGTCAACATGGCAGGTCAAGACCGTGCAGGCCCTGCAATCAAAGGGGATGACCAGGCCGCAAGCGCTGGCCGGGATGCTACGGCGTTATGTGCAGCTGATGCACAGCAATGAGCCCGTCCACACCTGGGATTGAGGCGCGTACGTTGGAAGAATGACATCGGAACAGGTCTTGGACTGGGATGGCGCATACAAGGGGGAGGCAGGTTTCGAGGGTCAGCCACCATGGAATATCGGTGAGCCTCAGCCCGAGCTTGCCGCGCTGCACCAGGCCGGAAAGTTCGAGAGCGATGTGCTCGACGCCGGCTGTGGCCACGCCGAGTTGTCGCTGGCGCTGGCGGCGGACGGCTACACCGTCGTGGGGCTGGACCTGAGCCCGACGGCCATCGCTGCGGCCAACAACGCCGCGCAGGTTCGCGGGCTGTCGACCGCCAGTTTCGCCCAGGCTGACATCACCTCGTTCACGGGCTATGACGGCCGCTTCAACACCGTCATCGATTCGACCCTCTTCCACTCGCTGCCGGTGGAGGGACGCGACGGATACCTTCAGTCAATTCGCCGGGCCTCCGCACCGGGAGCGCACCTCTACATCCTGGTGTTCGCCAAGGGTGCGTTCCCCGCCGAAGTGGACACCAAGCCCAACGAGGTGACCGAAGATGAGTTGCGCGCCGCAGTCTCCAAGTATTGGGAGATCGACGACATCCGGCCGGCGTTCATCCATGCCAATGCCGTTGCGCTGCCCACCGATACCCCGTTCGAGTTGCCCAAGCACGGCTTCGACGAAAAGGGCCGCATCAAGTTCCCGGCCTTCCTGCTGACGGCGCACAAGGCGGGCTGAGGTCACGCCCCACTTCAGAAGGGTGGGGGTGGTCCATGTTCTTCGGCGAGCCAGGCTTGGTAGGCGCGTTCGTGGGCGAGGTCGTTGTTGAATTCGGCGCGTAGCCGGCGTTCTTCGGCGATGCGGTCTTGGCGGTCTTGTTCGCGGGTGCGGGAGCGTTTGGGCATCTTGGCGCAGCGGTTGGGGCCCGGCGCTGGTGGCGGGTCGGTGAGATTGAGGTTCCCGGTGGGGGTGGCCAGGTCGTCGAACAGGGCCGCGCTGTGGGGTTCGGTGGTGTAGGTATGCCCGGTCGGGGTGGTGACTTCGACGGTGCCGTCAGGGTATTGGCGGTCTGACCAGCCCGGGCAGAACGTTTTGATCAGGTGATGGGCCCGGCAGTACAGCTTGGTGTTGGACGGATGCGTCGGACCCAAAGGCCACGGGGCGGTGTGGTCGATATCGCAACGCTCAGCCGGGGCATCACATCCAGGAAACCGACACGTCAGATCCCGCCAGCGAATGAACTCCGACAGTGCCGCGGACGGTCGATACCCAGACTCGGCAGCCTCAGCCGGCTCGGCCGCCTGCGGCGAGTCGCCGGAATGACTCGGCTTCGACTCTCCACAGGGACCGGCGTCGGCGGTGTCCCCGGGTAGCCGGACGGGTTTGATTTTGGCGCGCCCGGCCAGATCCCGTACTGATTCAGCGGGCAAGATCCCATGCCCGGGCAGATAGCCCGGCGCATCGGAGGTGCCGTCCACCGTGGACTTTCCGGCCAGTACATGCACCACGGCCGCATCGGCGGCGGCGCGGTTCTGCGCGGCCGGGCAGTCCTCGCGCCCGCACCGGCAGGCCAGGTGGGCTTGCAGTCGGGCCAGCGGTCCGATCGCATCGGCGCGGCGTTGTTCATGGCTGCGCGGATCCTGCTCACACACTGTGTTGGCCACCGCATCCAGGCGTTGATTCAACGCCACGGCCTCGACAGCATCGATGTTGGCCCAGATCGAGGCCATGCCGGGTGTGCTGGGTTCGATCTGCACGAACCGTTGCTCACTGATATCCGGCGGGACGCGTACCCCGTTGGGGTCGAGTTTGGCGATCCACTGATCGACCCGATCCCGCAGTTGTCGTTCGGAGAACCGCATCCAACGGTGGGCCCGGGCGGCCAACTCAGCATCCAGCCCGGCCCACACCGACGGATCGACGATGCCGGTGCGGGCGATGATCATCCGCACCACCCGATAATCGATGTCCCCGACGGCGAAGCGGGCCGCGACCAGGGGAAGCTTGTCCCGTAGGACTCGGGCGTGATGGATCTGGGTAGCGGCGCGACCCCGGGCGATCCGCATGGCCGCCGAGATTTCGGCAGCGACTTCCTCGAACGGATCGGTCCGCCACAAAATCGACTCGGCCAGTTCTTGTTCGCGCAGTGAATCCAACGCCCCGACCGCAGCCAGCCGCGCGGCGATGGCCACCGACTCGGCCCGCGTCGCGGCACTGATCTTGTCGATCAGTGCGGCATCGGAATCACCTTCGAACATGTGTTCGATACTACGCCGCGGGTATGACACGAGCACGAAATCAGCGCTGCTGACGGCGTGACAACGATCAGGATCCCGTACTTCGCCGAGGCGGTTCTAGGGCACGTCCCGCAACACCACTGCGAACTGCTCCAGATCCTCGGCAGTGGTGTCGACATGCGGTGACACCCGCAGCACCGGTTTGGCCATCTCGAACGGTGCCCGCGCCAGTTCGCATGCGGTGGTGACGATTCCGCGTTCGGCGATCAGCCAGGCCCGCACCGCGGCCGGGTCGGCGCCGTCGGTGGGTTCGAGGGTAGTGATGGCGGTGGGCTCATCGGTGCCTTCGACGACGCGCCACCCGGGCACCCCGGACAACGTTTGCCGCGCCGTGCGGCCCACCTCCGCAAGCCGGTCTCGGACGAGTTCCGGTCCGGCAGCCAGGTATTCGCCCAGGGCCACTGAGTAGCCGATGCGCGTGGCGGCATTGTGCTCACCGTGCTCAAAGCTCTGCAGGACGGTCACGGGCAGATTCCACGACGCGGGCGGGAAACGTCGCTGCAGCCGCGCCACCAGTTCGGGACGCACCGCAAGGAAACCCACACCACGCGGACCGGCGAGCCATTTGCGTGACGACGAGTAGATGGCGTCGGGCCCGACGTTGCAGTCGAGGTGCCCGAACGCCTGCGCGGCATCCACCACGATCGGGATCCCGGCCGAGCGGCAGACTTCGACCATCTCGGACAGCGGCTGGGCCACGCCGCGGTGGCTGGCCAGCGCCGTGAAGTGCACCAACGCGGGTGGATCGGTGGCCAGCGCGCGGGCGGCCTCGTCCAGGTCAACCCGGCCGTCCCCGTCAACCGGCAGGGCACGCACCTGAAAACCGTTGGCGGCCATGACCGCCAGGTTCGGCCCGAACTCGCCCGGCAGGCACGCCAGAGTGCGCTGCCCCGGCCAGCTGCCGAGCAGCAGATCCAGGGAATGATTGGAGCCCGTCGTGTAGACCACGTCAGCAGGGTCGAGTCCGGCCAGTGCGGCGATCGCGGCCCGGCCGGCGGCGAGCACAGGTGCGGCCGCCTCCGCGGCCACGTAGCCGCCGACTTCGGCCTCATGGCGGGCGTGGGCGGCGACAGCGTCGATGACGGCCAGGCTCTGCCGCGAGCAGGCGCCACTGTCGAAGTGGAGTCCTGCGACCTTGGGGCGCGCCTCGGCCCACTGCTGCGCGAGGCTCATTTCACCGCCAGCGACAGGCCGAAGTCACCGGCATCATCGGTCCACCAATGGGTCTGCCGTAGACCGGCTTTCGCGAGTTCGTCGGCAACCCCGTCGGCCCGGAACTTGCAGGACACCTCGGTCAGCATCTCCTCGCCGGCACCGAATGCGACGTCGAGATCCAGCGCCGCCACGCGCACCTGTTGCGGCGCGTCCGCCCGCAACCACATCTCGATCCGCTCTTCGTCGGCATTCCATTTCGCCACGTGCGCGAAGGCCTCGAGGTCGAAATCGGCGTCGAGCTCACGGTTCACCACCGAGAGCACATTGCGGTTGAACGCCGCGGTCACACCGGCACTGTCGTCGTAGGCACTGACCAGCCGTTCGGCATCCTTCACCAGGTCGGTGCCCAAGAGCACGCTGTCCCCCGGCTGCAGGGTCTCGGCCAGCGAGGCCAGGAAGTTCGCCCGCGGGCCGGGCGTGAGATTGCCGATGGTCGAGCCGAGGAACGCCACCAGGCGGCGCCCCACCGCGGGGATCTTGCCCAGATGCTCCTCGAAATCACCACATACCGCGTCGATCTCGATGCCGGGATACTCCTGACCGATCGCATCGCCGGCTGCCCGGAGCACACCGGCGTCGACGTCGAACGGGATGAAACGGCGCAGCTGCCCGCTGTCACGCATCGCGTCGAGCAGCATCCTCGTCTTCTCCGAGGTGCCGCTGCCCAGCTCGACGAGGGTGTCGGCACCGGCCGCAGCGACGATCTCCGGTGACCGGCGCCTGAGGATCTGCGCCTCGGTGCGGGTCGGATAGTACTCGGGCAACCGGGTGATCTGGTCGAACAGGTCGCTGCCAACTGAATCGTAGAACCACTTGGGCGGCAACATTTTCGGCGTCCGGGTCAGCCCGTCGCGCACATCGCGGCGCAGCGCGGTGGCCGCGGAATCGGCCGCCAGATAGTTGGACAGGGTGAGCGTCATACCGAACCTTTCAGTGGGGTGAGCTCGACACCGGAGTCAGTGACGTGCACCAGATGGCGGTCGGGAATGTCGGTCCAGCCGGGATCGTCGTCGTAGGGTTCGCTGGCGAGTACGACGCCGTCGGCCGGCTTCAGCATGGACAACGTGTCACCCCAGGTGGTTGCCAGCATGCGAGAACCGTTGGCGGCCAGGATGTTCAGCCGAGCGTTCGGATCCCGGCCGCCCACCTCGACGATCGTGTCGGCCAGAGAATCCAATCCCCGGGCGAAGATCAGCGCGGCCAGCACGGCGCTGTCCACGGTGGATTCGGCGACCCCGGTCAACGGCAGCACCGCCCGGTCCACTATCCCGTTGTGCGACAACAGCCACTGCCCGTCGGTAAAGGGGGCCGAGGCCGAGGGCTCGATCGGCATGCCGATGGTCGCCGAGCGCACCGCGGCGACCACGCATCCGCTGCTCAGCGCCGGCGCCACCGAGGCGAACGAGGCGTCGCCCCACAGCGGCTTGTCACTGCGCCAGCGGCGCGCCACGCCGTCATCGAAAAACCCTGCGCCCCAACCGTCAGCGTTCATCAGACCGTGCTTCTGCCGACGCGGAGCATAGGACTGGACGAGCAGGCCCTGCGGCGGGTCGAGTATCAGCGAGGCCACCGACCGCGGTGCGCCGAGCCACCCGAGATGCCGGCACATCAGGCGTCCCAGGCCAGGCGCACGCCGGAGAAGATCTGGCGCCGAATCGGATGGTCCCAGTTGCGGAAGCTGGGCCGCAGAATGTCGGCGGATACCGCCCACGAGCCACCTCGCAGTACGCGGTAGTCCCCGTCGAAGAAGGGTTCGGTGTAGCGGTCGTAGACCATCGGAGTGAAACCCGGCCACGGCCGCAGCGGCGACGTGGTCCATTCCCAGACGTCACCCAACATCTGCTCGACGCCGTAGGCCGACGCGCCGGCCGGATAGGCCCCGACCGGGGCGGGCCGACGGGCCTCACCTCCGAGGTTCGCCAGCGCGTCGGTGGGTTCCGATGCGCCCCAGGGGAAGCGGCGGCGGGAGCCGGCCTTCGGGTCCCAGGCGCAGGCCTTCTCCCATTCGATCTCGGTGGGCAACCGGGCCCCGGCCCAGGCGGCGTAGGCCTCGGCTTCGAAGAACGTGATGTGCTGTACCGGCTCGTCGGCCGGCAGCGTCTCGATGTGACCGAACCTGGTGCGAGTGCCGTCGGGCCCCCAGAATTGCGGCGCCACCAGACCCGCCTCCTGGCGGTGGGCCCAGCCGCGCTCCGACCACCAGTGCGGCATCTGATAACCGCCGTCGTCGATGAACTCCCGCCATTCGGCGTTGGTGACCGGTACCCGGCCGATATAGAAGGGAGGCAGGTGGACGGTATGCGCCGGACGCTCGTTGTCCAGTGAATGCGGTTCGGTGAGTTCGTCCACCCCGAGGACGAACTCACCACCCGGGATCAGGACCGAGGTGCCTGCCACGCCGGCCCGGCCGGCGGGCAGCACGCTGCCGGTGTCGAGCAGCGGCGGCCCGTCCCGCAGGTTCAGTGCTTGCAGCATCGTTTCGTCGTGTTGATTCTCGTGGCTGACGATCAGACCGAAGTTGAAGCCGGGGTCGTCGGTATCAAGGGACTCGAGCGCATCGAGCGCGCGCGACCGCACCGTGGCGCAGTAGGTCCGCGCGTCTGTGGGCGGCAGCAGCGGCAGGTCGACCCGGCTGGCGCGGGAATGTACGAAGGCGTCGTAAAGCCGGTCTACATCCGGGGCCAGCATGCCCGGACGGTCCGGATTGCCGTCCCTCAGCAGCCACAGTTCCTCCTGCTGGCCGATGTGGGCGAGGTCCCACACCAGCGGGCTCATCAACGGGCTGTATTGACGATGCAATTCGGCATCGTCGAAGTCGACCAGGCGCAGGGTACGTTCCCGCGCCCGGGTGAGCTGTTGCGCCAGCATCTCGCGTGTGGTCAAAGCTCGCCCTTCACCAGTTGGCTCATCGCAGAAGCGATTCCATGGCTCACCACCCGGTCGGAGAAGTCGTCGGCCGGGCAGCGGCCCTCCTGGACCGAACGCGTCAACTGCTCCATCGATTCCGCGAGTTCTGCCGGCGCGCGCTCTGCCGCGGCCGAAACGCAGGCGACGGCCGCGTCCTGAAGCCGCCGGTCGGTCAGCCCGACCCGGGCGGCCCGATCCCAGGCAGTGGCGACCGGGGCCGTCGCCTCGGCCGCGATTGCGGCGGCCCCCGGATCATCCAGGAGAGTCGTCGTCATGAACACCACCGCGGGCCACAAGGTGTCGGGCACGCTGTCGAGATAGCGGATCTCCAGCCAGCGCCGGGGCCGCACCGGCGGAAACAGCGTGGTCAGGTGGTACTCGAGGTCGGCTTCGGTGGGCCTGCGGCCGCCGAGGACCGCGCGCCCGTCGGCCCAGTCGGCGAACGGTACCCAGTTGGTCACCGGCACCGCATCAGGCGCGTTGACGAGCATCACCGGTGCCCGCAGCGCATAACGTGCCCAGTCACTGGCCGGATCGTCCCCGTCGGCGCCGAGAACCGGGCCACAACGCGCGGAGTCCAGTTGCCCCCACACCCGCTGCCGCGAGGACTTCCAGCCGGTGAACCGCCCGCACAGCATCGGAGAGTTGGCGGTGATGGCGATCATCGTCGGACCGAGAGCATGCGCCAGACGGACTCGCCGGGCCCAACCGTCGCGTGGTCCCGCGTCGAGATTGACCTGAACCGAGGCGGTCGACGTCATCATCGCCGCGCCCGGTTCAGCTGTCCCGCTGGCGGCGAAGAACGTTTCCATCGCCTGATAGCGCGGGCCCGGGTTGACCCGCTGGGTCGGGCGGACCGGATCGGCACCGAGCAGCACCAGGCCCAGCCCACGGCGTTCGAACTCGGTACGCAGCACGGCCCGGTCGGCCAGGAGAGCGGCGACCGCGGCAGACGGTCCATCGGCCGGCGGTCCGGACAGTTCGACCGCGCCGCCGGGTTCGACTGTGATCCGACTGCCGCCGGGCAGTTGGGGGACCGAGGCGATGGCTTCGGAGAGCTCATCCCAGCTCGGGCGGCGCGCGGGATCCTCGAGGTCGAAACAATGCGCCTCGATCTCGAGGCCTACCTGCCCGACCGGTCCGTCGCGCAGGCAGTTGGCCTCTATGAACGACGCCGCGTGTTCGGCGCTGGTGAATTCGACGGGAGCTGTACGGGCCGCATCAGCCCTGACGGGTACTGCCAACGCAACCACCCCTCCCGGTCCTCACCGGATCAAACGGCTCGGTTCTGTTCCATCATCCAGATCGGACCGACATGTTCTACTGCCCCAGCGTGTTCTGCATGGCGCCCGCGAGGACGTTGACAGCCGGGCCCGCGTTGCCGGACTGGCATACCTTGGCTTGCAGCAGCACGTTTTCCCGTTTGCGCGTGGTGTTGAAACACCGGCGGTCCGTGCCGGCTTCCTGCTTGACCCAGTCGGCGTCCGTCGCGCTCGCCGCCCCACCGGTGAACGTCCACACCTGGGTCACGAAGTTGTCCAGGTGCATCGGGGTGGTCTGGCCCGAGCAGCCGTTGGTGCGGTCGACCACCCGGTGGAACGCGCGGTCGGCGGCCTCCGGTGTCGCGAACACCCCGATGGCCTGCTTGACGTAGTGGTTCTGGTCATCGGCGGCAGTTTGGGTGGTCGCGCCGTTGAACGAGGCGAGATCCGGGTCGTTGTACACCTCGGGCAGGCCGATATCCGCCCAGTTGTTGCACACCGGGTTTTCCACCGAGAATCCCTGGAACGGGGCCGTGAACTGGGATTCCCACGTCATAGGGGCACCGATGATGTTGCCCACCGAGCCTTTGGGCATGACAGCGTAGGACACCACACCAGGATCCGAGGGGCGCGCACCGGCAGGTGCAGCCAACGCCAGCGCGAGACCGGCCAGCCCGAAACCGACAGTCAGGGCACGCATGGCCTTGATCATGCCAGCTAGTGAACCGTCCGCGTGCAGTAGGTTCGGGCCGGCGACGGGTAAGGCCATGCGTAGTGGCCTGTTTCGGCCGGGCAGGCCGACCCGTCCCGTACGTCGAGCCGTTGGGTCACCTGGACCATCACTCCGGGACCGCGATCGGTGCGGGCAGTGCAATCGGCCAGTTCCACCATGCCCGCGGGCATCCCGAGCTCGTAGCAGTGGTTGGCGACCAGATTCGGGACCAGGCACAACCGCGCAGTCGACGGATCGGCGAATTGGGCGGGTAGATGCTGGTACTCGGCACTCGGGCAGGATCCGGTGGCGTCCGCGATGGCCCCGACGGTGTAGCTGGGGTCGGTATCGCACGACACCTTGCCTGCCCTGGCGACTTCGGGGTCGGCGGGGGTGGCAGCCGGGACACCGACGCAATCGCCGACGGCGAAGACCACGGCTGCGCCACGCTCGGGTTCAGCGCCGGCACTGCAGCCGGCAGCCAGCACCGGCACTGCGAGCAGTGCGGCGGCCAGGAGCCGATTGCGGGTCATGGTTAGCGAGAATCTCACGATTGCCGATGCCGCGCCCAACCCTTGGCCGAAAAGCCAAGGGCGCCCCGGTCACCGTGAGGTGGCCGGGGCGCCCATTGGGCTGCAGAGGTGGTCTATGCGCTGGCCGTGGCCTTCTGACAATCGGCGCAGATTCCCCAGAACACGACCTCGGCCTCGTCAACGGCGAAGCCGGCCAGGTCAGACGGCTCCAGGCAGGGCGCCTCTCCCACGGCGCAGTCGACGTCGGCGACCACACCGCAGACCCGGCAGACCAGGTGGTGATGGTTGTCGCCGGCGCGGGTTTCGTAGCGCGCCGAGGAGCCGGCCGGTTCGATACGACGGACCAGGCCCGCATTGACGCAGGCGCGCAGGACGTCGTAGACCGCCTGGGTCGACACCGAACCGAGGTTCTGGCGGGCCAGGCCCGCCACGTCGTCGGCAGTCGAGTGCGGATGATCGGCCAGCGCCTGGAGAACCGCGACCCGCGGTGCGGTGACGCGCAGCCCAGCGGCCCGCAGCAAGGCCTTGGGGTCGTGTTCATGCACCGTGGTCACGGCTCCAGTATGCGCCCTCTTTGGAGTCAGTCCAAAAAAGTCGAGTGTGATTATGGTCGCGCGGGCGGTGCCGGTGTCGACGGGGCCTCAGGACGCTCGGGGCCGCTTCCCGGTCCGCCAGGACCACCGGGACCGCCTGGGCCGAAGCCTCCGGGCCCACCCGGACCCCACGGCGGCATCATCCCGTGCCGCGGCCCCATCTGCCCCGGACCACCCGGACCACCGTGGTGGAACATCATCATGCCGCCGCGATCGTGGCCGCCACGATGGTGATGGCCACCGCCGTCGGAATGCGCGCCGAGGAAGAAGCCGGTGCCGAAGACGACGGCGACGATGAAGACGCTGCCGGCAGCGATGCCCACCCAGGCCAGGGCCTGCATGAGCCGGCTCGGCTTGTTGTCGGCGGGCGGGGACGCCACGGCCACGGGCTGTGCTGCCGGTGCGACCACCGGCTCCGTCGTGGGTTCGGACGAGGGAGGTGTTTCAGTCATGAACACGAGCATGCGAGGGCTGCTGAGGTGCAGATCAAGAATTGGCTATGAATCAGCTGTGAAGACCCGGGGAGGGCGCTTCGCTGCCGGTTATGCGCCGTCGTCCGGTAGAAATCGGCGCGCAGACGCACGGGAGGGCGTGCGCGGAGCGCGTTACTGCTCCCAGGGCTTGAACGGGTTCACCGCATATTGGATGACCCGATACGGGGTGCCGCCACGGGCCATGGTGTTCCACTGGCTGATGAAAACCCGGACCTGATCGAGCGTCGACCCCGGCGAGATGTAGCCGCCATACGGCTGGGCCAGCTGATTGACCTCCGGCGGCGGCAACGAGTCGACCGGATCGGGCCAGGCACTGGCGAACACCACCGTGGTCACGGGCGCAGTACCCAGGCCGGTGGGTTCGTAGGCGACCCGCACCTCCATGTTTCCGGTGGTGGCGTTGAAATACGACAGCACAGGCTTGCCGTCGATCTGCCGGATGCTCATCTCCCCCACCCGGTCGGTGAACAACGCCGTCGGCGGTTTGCCCCAGCCGCCGGTGGCCGACCAACCCTGCCAGCTCGCGCGGTCGGTGAAGGTCTTCGGCTTGGCCCGGTACAGGAACGGCGGGCTGCTGCGGTCGAAATTGTTGGCCAGGATGTACACCCATCCGCCGGGTGAATCCGGTGCCGGGACCGGATCGTAGTAGCCGGTGATCTGCGACTGGGTGCCGCCCTGGAACTTCGCGTCACGAACCGAACCCGACACGGTCGGCCAATTCGGCTGGGCCGCATCGGCTTTCACCAAGCGTGAGCTGTACGGCTTGAGGTTGTAGGTGGTGGTCACCATCATGTAGTTCTCACGGTTGATGGCGATCACACCGGCAGGCAACTGGGATCCCCCGGGCGGAGTCGCGTCGGCCAGCAACGGCTTGTCCACCCCGGTGACGCCCCGGTAGCGCACCCCGCCGGCATCCTCGATCGAATCGGCGTCGACGTGCAAGGCCACCGGCGAATGCCAGCCGCCGAAGCCCACGGCCTGTCCTGCGAAGGTATCGCCGCAGACCTGGAGGACCCGGCTGGGGAACTCCATGAACTCGCACAGATCGGTCGCCCCGATGCCGTAATCGCGGGTGGGAGTTCCCGTTCCGGCACTCGGCCCGATCCGCAGCACCTGCCCGGGGGCCAGCGGAGGCACCACCGGCTCACCGAAAGCCGGGTTCGCCCCGGCCGTGGGCGCCAAACACAGCGCCGCAGCAAGCATCGCGACAGCGGCGAAGCTGCGGGTTGGGTTCACCCGCGGATCAGAGCTCGGCGGCCAGCAACTCGGCGATTTGAATCGTGTTCAGCGCCGCACCTTTTCGCAGGTTGTCGCCGGACACGAACAGGGCGAGCCCACGTCCTTCTGGCACACCAGGGTCCTGCCGGATCCGGCCGACCAGGGACTCGTCCGCACCGGCGGCGGCCAGCGGGGTCGGCACGTCGACCAGCTTGACGCCCGGCGCATCGGCCAGCAGTTCCTTGGCACGTTCGACCGAAAGCGGCTGGGCGAACTCGGCGTTGATCGACAGCGAGTGACCGGTGAACACCGGGACACGCACGCAGGTGCCGCTCACCAGGAGTTCGGGGATGCCCAGGATCTTGCGGCTCTCGTTGCGCAGCTTCTGGTCCTCGTCGGTCTCGCCGGAGCCGTCATCAACGAGCGCGCCGGCGAGCGGAATAACGTTGAACGCAATGGGCGCAACATATTTCACCGGATCCGGGTAGGTTAGCGCGGAGCCGTTGTGCACCAACTGCTCGGCGTGAGAGACCACCGCGCGCGTCTGCGACGCGAGCTCCTCGACACCGGCCAGGCCACTGCCCGACACGGCCTGGTAGCTCGACACGATCAGTCGGGTCAGCCCGGCTTCCTCGTGCAGCGGCCGCAGCACCGGCATGGCGGCCATGGTGGTGCAGTTCGGGTTGGCGATGATGCCCTTTGAGAGAGACCGAGCACGGTTCGCGACATCTCTCTTGAAGTTCACTTCCGAGACGACCAGCGGAACCTCGGGGTCCTTGCGCCAGGCCGACGAGTTGTCGACGACGACCGCGCCGGCCGCGGCGAACCGCGGAGCCTGCACGCGCGACATCGTCGCTCCGGCGGAGAACAGCGCGATGTCCAGACCCGACGGGTCAGCCGTCTCGCTGTTCTCGACCTCGATCTCCTGGCCGCGGAACGTCAGCTTCTTGCCCTCGGAACGCGCCGAGGCGAAGAACCGGACCGAGCTGGCCGGGAAGTTGCGCTCTTCCAGCAGAGTGCGCATGACCTGGCCGACCTGGCCGGTCGCACCTACTACGCCGATGTTGACCATGCCTAGCGCCCCGTTCCGCCGTGGACCACGGCCTCTTCCTCGCCGCCGAGATCGAAGGCCTCGTGCAGCGCGCGGACCGCGGTGTCCAGCTCGGTGTCCTTGACCAGGACCGAGATCCGGATCTCCGACGTCGAGATCAGGTCGATGTTGACGCCCGCCTCGGCCAGCGACTCGCAGAACTTCGCGGTGACGCCGGGGTGGCTGCGCATGCCCGCACCGACCAACGACACCTTGCCGATGTGATCGTCGTACAGCACCTGGCTGAACCCGATCTCGTCCTTGAGCCCGGTCAGCTTCTCCACGGCCGTCGGGCCGTTGTCCATCGGACAGGTGAAGGTGATGTCGGTCTTGCCGTCCTCGACCTTCGAGATGTTCTGCAGCACCATGTCGATGTTCACGTCGGCGTCGGCGACCGCGCGGAACACCCTGGCGGCATAGCCGGGTACGTCCGGGACACCGACGACGGTGACCTTGGCCTCCCCACGGTCGTGGGCTACTCCGGTCAGCAGGGCGTCTTCCATGGGGATGTCCTCGATCGATCCTTTGACGATGGTGCCGGGCTTGTCCGTGTACGACGAGCGCACGTGAATCGGAACGTTGTACCGGCGGGCGTATTCCACGCAGCGCAGCATGAGCACCTTGGCACCGCACGCGGCCATCTCGAGCATCTCTTCGAAGGAGACGGTGTCGAGATGGCGGGCGTTGGGCACGATGCGCGGGTCGGCGGTGAAGATGCCGTCGACGTCGGTGTAGATCTCGCAGACGTCGGCCTTCAGGGCTGCGGCCAGCGCGACGGCAGTGGTGTCCGAGCCGCCGCGGCCCATGGTGGTGACGTCCTTGCTGTCCTGGCTGACGCCCTGGAATCCGGCGACCAGCACGATGACGCCCTCGTCCAGCGCATCGCGCAGGCGACCGGGGGTGACGTCGATGATCTTGGCGTTGCCGTGGGTGCCGGTGGTGACGATGCCGGCCTGCGAGCCGGTGAACGAGCGGGCCTGCGCACCGAGAGACTCGATGGCCATCGCGACCAGGGCGTTGGAGATGCGCTCACCGGCGGTCAGCAGCATGTCCATCTCGCGCGCAGGCGGGGCCGGGGAGACCTGGCGGGCCAGGTCGAGCAGGTCGTCGGTGGTGTCGCCCATCGCGGAGACCACCACGACGACGTCGTTGCCGGCCTTCTTCGTCTCGACGATCCGCTCGGCTACGCGACGGATCCGATCGGCATCCGATACCGAGGATCCGCCGTACTTCTGTACGACGAGCGCCACTGTCTAACCCTTCGAGCTTCGGGAATGAGTCCCAGACAGGATAAGGGAGACGCTCGCGCGATTTTCCCCGCCGGTAGCTTGGCTGGCGTGCCTGACACGCCGAACGGCCGGCTGGCCAGCACCAGCGTGCCGATCCATCCCGATCTCGCGGCCCGCTGGAGCCCCCGGGCCTTCGACCCCGATGCCACCATCACCGCTGACCAGCTCACTGCACTGCTGGAGGCTGCCCGATGGGCCGCCAGTTGGGGACACCGCCAGCCGGTGCGGTTCGTGGTGGGGACTCGGGGGAACGAGACATTCACCACACTCGCCGGCCTGCTCAAACGAGGCAACAGCTATGCCCGTTCGGCGTCTGCGCTGATCCTGGTGTGCGCCGACGAAGGAGAGGACGAGAGAACCGCTTTGTACGCGGCTGTCGACGCGGGGGCGGCGATTGCACAGCTGACGGTCGAAGCGGTCTCACGCGGCCTGATCGTCCACCCGATGGCCGGCTTCGACATCGACGGAGCGCGGTCCGCGTTCGGCATCCCGGAGGGGGTGCGGCCACTGGCAGTAGTCGCGGTGGGCACGCTCGGGGACTACTCGGCCGCTGATCCCGCGATCGCCGAACGTGACGGCCGGCCCCGCGAACGGCTGCCCCTGGAGCAAATTGCTTTCAGCGGCAGCTGGGGAAATGCGATTACCTCACCCAATTCGGATTAGTCACAAGTCTGCAATTACCGCTATTGCAATTCAGATGCTTTCCGTCAAACCGGCTCAGTGGTAGACCACTGGGAAGCCTTCAGATCCGGGAGAGGAACACATGGCTCGACAGACCATCCGCAAAGCCGTTATCCCCGCTGCCGGTATCGGTTCGCGCTTGTTACCTCTCACCAAGGCCATTCCCAAGGAGATGCTGCCGGTCGGCGACAAGCCGGTGGTCGAACACACGGTGCGCGAGCTGGTCAACTCCGGCATCACCGATATCACGATCGTGGTCTCAGGTGGAAAAACCTTGATCGAGGAGCATTTTCGCCCGAATACGACACTGGTCGATCAGCTCCGCGCCGACGGCAAGGACGCATACGCGGACGCGGTCGAGGAGGTCGGCGAGTTGTCCGCCCGCGGCCACATCACCTACCTGCACCAGCATGGTCCGTACGGCAACGGCACCCCTGTCCTGAACGCATCCCGCTCATTCGGCGACGAGCCCGTCCTGGTGCTCTGGCCTGACGACGTCTTTGTCGCCGAGGCGCCCCGGGCCCAGCAGCTGATCCGGGCATACGAGCAGACGTCCTCACCGGTGCTGGCGCTGATGCCAATGGCTCCCGAGGATTCACGGCGATACGGAGTGCCGATCATCAAAGAAGACCTTGACGGCGGCCTGCTCCGAATCACCGGAATCATCGAGAAGCCTCAGCCCAACGAGGCTCCCTCCAACTACGCGGCGATCGGCGGCTACGTCATCACCCCTGGCGTCATCGATGAGCTGGCTGAACTGACGAAGCGTTGGTACGAAGGCTCCCTAACCGGCGAGATCTACCTGACCGACGCCATCAACGCATACGCCAAGAGCCATGCCGTCTACGGTCAAGTGATCCAGGGACACTGGTGCGACACCGGCAATCCGTCGGACTACCTGGTCGCGCAGTTCGCTTTTGCGCTGGCACATCCCGAATACGGCCCGGTGCTAAGGGATCTGGCGTCCCAGCTCGACGGCCCGCTGTTGCACACGATTGCGCAGGAGATCGACAGCCCGAACTCAGGTGGCGCGACGCCTTCTCCATAGAAGCGCCCCGGCCACCCCGATGAGCGCGGCGACGGCTACGACGGCGCCGATGAGAAGGTTCCGCGAGCCGGGCTGAGCCGACGATTCGGCTGTGTCAGCGGCGTTTTCGGTGGCTCGGATTGCGACATTCACCGGCTCGCCGCCCACCCCTGCGGCGAGCACGTCTCCGGTGAGCTTGGAGAAGTCGCCACCGACCCCTTCGAGGTAGCTGAACACGGGGTCGAGCAACGTCCAAGGGCCAGTGGTCGTCACGAGCAGGACCGAACGGTCGTGGGGCCGATCAGCGAAAGCCTGGATCGATCCGAGTCCGCCTTTGATGCTTGCGCGAAGCACGGTCGGCAGCTCGAAGTCGATCGCCGTGCCGTCACCACCGATGGGTGGTCTGAGCGAAGTCTCTTTGAGGCTTGCGGAGTTGGCCAGGATAACTGCTCCTGTGTTCGCACCCACAGCGGTGTTGAGGTCCACCACCTCTGGTGTCACCGCCGTGCCGGCGAAGCGCGCGATGGACGCGACCAACCGAGCGGCGGTAGCGAGTTGATTGGGGGCGCTCCCGTCCATCGCCACCATGAATTTGGGGCTGAACTCTGACGGTATGGCGCCGAAGCCGTCGAGTGGGGCGCCCCCACGGTGCACGCTCAACGTCGATTGCGGATTCACTTCGAAGGTAAGCGGAATGAGCAGCCCGCAGGCCTCGTGCGGTGTGTAGGTGAGGGCCATGTCAAGCGTGATGTATTGGCCGATCTTCAAGCTGTCCAGTTCGAAGGTCGCGTCAAGCCGGCCGGTGTTATCGAGCGCCGCCCGGTAGACCACCTCGCCGCCGGACCGGATCATCACTGCCGCCGCGTCATCTCTGGCTACCGGTGCGTAGTCAGCGAGCAGATGCACCGTTACGCCGTCGAGGCGGTCGGACCCGAGCGATGTACGACCGACGCCAACCGACATGCTGGCACTCCGGATGACATCGGTGCTGCCGGTCATGCCCAACTCGCCGAACGTCAACGTGTCACCGTGCGGGCCGGTGTCTGACGAGCCTGGCTGGTCGACGCGGACCGTGTCTACCTGCGCCAGTGACTGAAGCTTGTTCACGAGTAGCGACAGTTGCGCCGAGAGCTCACCGCCTTGACCAGAGACCCGAAGGAACGCATCGGGAGCACCAGGGTTTTCGACATGCAGTCCGGGTTTTTCACCGCTCTCGACGACAACTGCCCGCGTCAGTTCGCCTGCAGACGGCGGTACGGCTCCTCGGGGTTGAGTGACGACCGTGATGATTGTCGGCTGGTTGCTGTACAGCCGCGCCAGCGTGGATACCAGCGTCAACACCGCTTGCTGCTCATCGGTATTGGCGTCGACCGGAGTGTAGATCGTGGCGCGCTGAAGCACCGGCGGGAAAAAGTCCGCGACCGTCGCCGCCGGTGCTTCTGAGCCGGTGAACACCATCGAGAGATCGCTGAGGACCAGCTGCTGGCGGGGCCAGCAATACGAATTGGTGTACATCTGCGGGTCGAACCGTGGCCGCAATTCGAACGTCAGACCCATCGGCGACCCTCGGCGTGCTGCCGAAATGTCAACGTCGAGCGGCGTTGTAGGCCTGCTGGATGCCCCGGGCGGCAGGTCGATTGCCGCGAGCAACTTGCCACTGTCGTCGCTGATGTCGAGGGTGCCTGCATCGAAATTCAAGGGCGCCTTGATGATGCCGCGCAGCCGTACCGCAGTCAGGCCGGCCGGGACTGGCACTGACAGCTTCTCCGGGTTCTCGGGGGCGACGTATATCTCGGATTTCATCCCGAGTCCGGGCCCGGGGAGAGTAAGGCTCGGCTGTTCCGGTGGTGGCGGAGCGTCGACAGGTTCGGCATACGCTGGGGCGGCGGCTGGCCCTGCGGACAACGCCGGCATGATCCCCAACATCGCCGATACCAGCGCACGTGCCAGGAACCGTTGTGGATTCGCCGACGAAACGGACCTGTGCGGGTGCACGCTGTTCGACCTGCTTTCGGACTCCATGCCTGTAAACCCAACCGAAATCGGACTATACCGGCGGAAATAGCAGGCCGTGGGAGCTTCGAATGTTGCAATTCTGCTGTTGCCTTGGCTAATCCGTGATCGTGCTGGAAAAGTCGATCACATGGGAAACCGCGCCCACCATGTCAAGGCCGCGCCGGCAGCGGCCCTGCTGGCGGCCGTCCTCACCGGAATGTCGATATCCGGGTGTGCGCCCAAACAGACCTTCGACGAAGGCGGGCCCGCAAGCGACGAGATCACGGTGGCCGCATCCGATGATTTCTGCCAGCTGTCAAAGAGAACCACCAGCACCGGATCGACCATCTTCGTCGTCACCAACAACGGCACCCTGGTCACCGAGTTCTATGTCTACGCCGCCGGCGACCGGGTCATCGGCGCTGTGGAGAACATCTCGCCCGGCCTGCAGCGCAAGCTGACCGTGCAACTGCCCGAGCCGGGCAAGTACTACACCGCATGCAGGCCCGCCATGGTCGGGGACGGGATCCGTGCCGACTTCACCGTCACCGGCGACGCTGCCCGACCGACCGTGGGCAAGCTCGAAGCAGCCGCTGACAGCTACAAGGACTACGTCGCCAACCAATCTCACGAACTGGTCACTGCCACGGCAGCATTCGTCGGCACGATCAAGAAAGGTGACGTCGAAGGCGCTCAGCCGCTGTACGCAAAGGCCCGCGCGTACTACAAGCGGATGGAGCCGGCCGCAGGGTCATTCCCGAACGATCTCGACTCCCGCATCGACGTGCGAGAAGCAGACGTACATCCAGGTGAGAGATGGACCGGCTTCCACCGCTTGGAGAAGAACCTCTGGATGAGCAAGCCGCCGCCGGATACCAACGCAGTGGCAGATCAATTGATGGCCGACGTGAGAGAACTCGACGCCGCTGTCGGTAATCCGAAGTGGACGATCGGTCCAGCCGAGTTCGTCGGCGGCGCACAACGCGTCCTCGAAGAGATGGCCCGCAGTGCGCTGACCGGCCAAGAGGACGTCTTCAGCCACACCGACCTGTGGGATTTCCAAGCCAACCTCGACGGATCCCGCATCGCTGTCGGGGCAGTCCGACCGATCGTCGATGAACGCCGTCCGGGATTCGGCCTAGAGATAGACCAGGCATTCGCCAGGGTCGAGGGCGTGCTGGACAGACACCATTGGAACGACGGATTCGTCTACTACGACTCGGTAACCGAACCCGAGCGTCGGGAGCTCTCCCAAGCCATCGAGGCGTTGAGCACCGTCGTGAGGCAAGTACAGGATGTGGTGGCACAGCGATGAGCAGCGTGATCAACGCAGCGTGAAAGCCTTGTCGTAACAATTGAACACGGCATCTTTCGCGAATGTCGCATCGAATTGCCCACGAGCACCTTCGGATATCTCATGGTTACGCCGAGGGTCGGCCAACTCAGCCATCGCCTCGACGAATTGTGCTGCCCGGTCGGCGATCAACAGCCCGTGCTCGCCACCTACGGCGAATCCATCCGCTCCCACGCTCGTCGAGACCACAGGTAGTCCCCGCCCCAGTGCCTCGATCACTTTCAACTTGATCCCGGAACCGAATCGCAGGTGGTTGATCAAACCTGCTGCCGAACTCAACACGGCGGTGAGATCGTCGACGTAACCCTCCAGGCTCACCGAACTCCCGAACCGGCCTACCACCTCAGCCAGTTCTGGGCCGCAGTCCCGCCCGATGATGCGTAACCGGGCGTTCGGCATCCGGGTCAGCACCGCCGGCCACACGTCCGTCAGGAACGACCGCACCCCATCCTCGTTGTGCGGCAACGACAGCAGTCCGACGAAAACGAAATCCGGTGCTCCACTGAACTGACGCGTGCGGAACGGCGGCGGCTTGACCAACGGAGGAACTGCCATCACATCGGCAGATCCTCGGCCGGCAACCCGGGCCGTCAACCTGGCGGCCTCCCCTGCGTTGACCAACAGGTTTCGGCGGAACCGCAATGCCGCCCGGTCTTCACTACGCCGGACCAGGGCCGCCTCCAGTCGGAGGAGCGCCCGTTGTGGCAGCTTGGCGTCGGCCAACGGCCGCAGCAAGCTGGGCACATGCTCGGCGAAATTGCCCAGCGGCCGCATCGCCACATCCGGATACCGGTCCGCTGCATCCAGCATGGCCGCGTAACGCTCAGAGAACAGGTCATCGAGATAGCAGAGCTGCCGATCTGCATCTGCCTGCTCCGCATACTGCGCCATCCGAATGGTGTCGTAGATCTCCAGATCAGGCTCGATGCGCTCCAGCACCGCATGCACCGCGCGGCCGACCTGCGCCGAGTACAGCAGAGATTCCTGCAGGGAGGCCCGCCCGGCCGGAATGCGGCTCGCCGCCGCAGCCATCGTGGCTTTCCGGTCCGGCCTGGGTAACGGGTGCAACGTAACGGGAAACTCGGGCTGAGGCCGGCCTCCGACGAGCAGGTAGTGCACACGTTCCGGGCCAAATCGATCGCGGAAATACTCAAGGAACCCGGCCAGCACCACCTTTTTGCCGGCATCGGTCGGATAAGGATCAACAGCACTCACGAGCGTCACGGACACCGCACACCTGCCTCGATTTCTTGAGTCGTCCGTCCAATCTCCGGGCCGCAATTGCATCACAATTGCACCCACGATCGCGTGCTGACGCCGCTATTCGCCGCTGCGCGCGGTCACCGCTGACATACACTGACCCCGCACGCCGGCATTAACCGAACTGGCGCTTGAACACCGTTTCAGCAAAGTCGACAGGAGAATTCGGTGGCGAGACTACGGTTCTTCACCGAACCGCATCTCGATGGCAGACAGCTGCGCACATGACTCCGATCGATCCCGCCGACCCACCGATCGAAGACCCAGGCCGAGCTATTCAAGATTCGCCGACAGCCAAGTCGGCCAACCTCGGCAAGCAGACGCTCTGGAACTACACCGTATTTGCCATAAGCAAAAGCTCCACACTGTTGATGACCGTGGTGGTCGCGCGTCTGCTGACCCCAGCCGAATTCGGCATCTTCGCCCTGGCGTTGTTGCTGGTGAACTTGTTCGATTACGTAAAAGACCTCGGTGTCGCCGAGTCGCTGATCCAAAGTCACCGACCCTGGAATCGAATCGCCCCAACCGGATTGACCCTGTCCATCGGATTCGGGGTTATCGCCGGAGCAGTGCTGGCCGCAACTGCAGGCATCGCAGCCAACCTGTTGCATCACCCCGACCTCGCTCCGTTGATCCGGGTTCTGGCAATCGCGTTGATGATCTCGGCCCTCAGCGTCGTGCCGTTGTCCTGGTTGCGCCGTGACCTGAACTTCCAGCGACGCTTGTTGCCGGAGTTCGTCGGCGCGGTGGTCAAGACGGGGCTCACCATCTGGCTCGCAGCCACCGGCCATGGGGTGTGGAGCCTGGTCTACGGCCAACTCGCCGGCGTTCTGATAACCGCGATCATGTACTGGTGGGTCGCACCGACATTCATGTGGCCACGGTTTCAGCTGGACGAAGCCAAGGCGCTGCTGCAGTTCGGAATTCCCGTCACCGGCGTGACTCTGCTCGCCTACGCCATCTACAACGTCGACTATCTGGCCGTCGGAACCCGGCTCGGCACGACCGAACTCGGCCTGTATACCCTGGCTTACCGGGTGCCCGAGCTCGTCGTGCTCAACTTGTGCAGTGTCATCAGTGACGTGCTGTTCAGCTCGATGTCGAGGCTGCAGCACGAACGCGAGGCCATGTCATCGCAGTACCAGAAGGCATTGAGCATCGTCCTTGCGCTGACCGTGCCGGCCGGTGTCGGCCTGGCAGTGGTCGCGGGGCCACTCCTGCACGTTCTGTACGGGACACAGTACGACGGCGCCAAGAACATCTTGATCGTGCTGGCCCTGTACACAGCCGTCTATTCAGCCTCCTTTCACGCCGGTGACGTGTTCAAGGCGGCGGGCCGCCCCGGCCTGCTCACCGCGATCAACGCGGCCAAACTCGTGCTGCTGCTCGGCCCCATCTGGTGGGCCGCCGGCCATAGCGCGACACTGGTTGCCGTAGCCCTTCTCAGTGTGGAGCTGGTTCATTTCGTCATCCGAATGACGGTGGTACGTCGAGTTATTCCACTACGGTGGACGCAGATTCTCTGCGTGGTCGGCCGACCGGTGGCAGCGGCAATCCCCATGGCCGCCATCCTGGTTGGCATCGGGCTCTTGGTTTCCCACTGGTCTGCACCGGTGCAGCTAGCCCTCCTGATTCCATTGGGAATGGTGATCTATGCAGCAGCACTGTGCGTCACTGCGCCGCAGTTGGCGCGTCCGCTCGCCGGTCGTTTGGCAGGAAGATTGCGAACATGAGTAGCCCAAAGCGCCTATGGCTGAACCCAATCGTGGTGACGTGCGCGGTCCTCGGCCTCGTTCTCGGCGCTATCGCCGGATTCCTTTTCCCGGTGTCGACGACCTATCGCGCAACCGCACAAGTGGCCCTGGTTCCTGGGCCGAACTTGACCACCGCGGACGCGTCGGCCTACTGGGAGGTACTCACCCAAGGGCAGGTATCACGTACCGCGGCGGCCGTCTTCGCTGATCCGCGGTGGACATCCAGCGCCGCATCGGCGGCCGAAGTCGACGAATCGAGTCTCATCCTGACGGCCGGTGCAGTGCCCGACACCACCATGGTGTCGATCACGGCCGACGCGCCCTCCGAGCACGCCGCGCGGGCCGCGGTGGCCGATCTTCTCGCAAAGGCCACACCTGAAGTCGCGGCCGTCTCGGCTCCGTTCCAGGTCCGCGTGGTGTCACCGCCGAGCGGCGCGTACGCGATGGTGACGCCACGCAGCCAGCTGATCCTGGCCGGTGCGCTCGCCGGACTGATGTTCGGTGCCGCAGTCGGAATCGGCGTCACCTGGTGGCGCTCACGCGAAAGCAACGCCTCCCACCGAAGCAACAAATAGCCGTGCCCGAGGTGACCCGCTCCAGCAGATGGATCGTCGGCGTCCTCGTTGTCATGGTGATCGTCGAAATTGCCAACTTGTCCGAGGTAGCCAGCGCGTACACCTCGGCACCGCTGTTGAAAGCAGGTGTGGCCCTTGCCACCATCGCCTTGTGTCTGACACTGCGCGACCCCGCGGCGCGTGCCCGGCTCAATCGCTGGACGGTGGCCGGCGCCGCTTTGATCGGCATCTACGTGGCCGGGCAGGCGATCGCCATGGTCGGCTCTGTCGACCTCACTGCCTCGTCGAGCGTCATGTATCGCTCTTCGGTGGACCTGGTGTACCTGTTCATCATTCTGATGTTCACCCAGATCACCGGACGGCCGTGGGCAGTCGCCGCGGCTGTGGCCGCCACTTTGGCCGTGCTCTCGCTGTTGACCTTGGTCAGCTACCTGACGGGCGGAGTTCAGACGTTCGGAGGGCTGGCACAGATTTCCGCCGCACAGGGCGAATTGATCACGACACAGCGGTACAGCGGGCCCTATAACGACTCCAATTTCTGGGGCCGAGTACTGGTGATGGGCCTGCCCATGTCCTGGGCGCTGGCCTATCGCGCCCGCGGTGCCGCGCAGAAGCGACAGGCGCTGCTCTGGTTGTTGGCCGGTGCAGCCATATTGGTCGGGGTCTATCTGACCCAGTCCCGCGGAACGCAATTGTCAGCCGGACTCGCGGCGGTGGTGTGGTTCATCGCGTCGGGACAGCCGAAAAAGCTGGCGCTCGTCCCGCCCGCCGTGTTGGTGGCATTCGCGATCCCCGGTATCGGTGACCGGATGATTGCGCTGGTAAAGGACGTGCTCGGCGGGTCCGGTGGTCAGAGGAGCTACGACATCGACCCATCGGTCCTCGGCCGCGAGGCGTCCCAGGAGATGGCATGGCAGATGTTCCGGCACCGGCCCGCCTTCGGCTTCGGACCAGGGGCCTTCGGTGCGGAGGTGCCGTTTTACACCGACCGGGTGAAGACGGCCGTCAACGAAGGCCTCGTCGCCCCGCACAATCTCTACGCCCAACTCCTTGCCGAGACCGGGATGACCGGGCTGCTGACCTGGGGGCTCATGGTCGGCGGAGTCCTGACGATCGTGGCGCTGCGAATAGCCGCCGATCCCAGGTCGGTTGACCGCGCTCTGGCTGCCGCAACGCTCACCGGCATCATCACCTGGTCTGCAGCAAGTGTGTTTCTTCACCTGGCTTATTTCCGATCGTTCGCGATCGTGCTCGCCCTGGCCTGCGCACTGGGGCCGCCCGAACCCGTACGACCCGCGGTGATCCGCGGCATGGTGCGGACAACTGCGCTGTGGGCGGTGACTGTCATCGCCGGTGTCGCAGTTGCTGCGGGAAGTATGTTGACGGCGAGCACGCCCGCTGTGCGCGCCAGCCAGAAGGTCATCATGATGCCCGTCGGCCCGCTCGACGGCTGGGCTTCCTACGCGATGAATGTCCGTGCCCGAGAAGCGTTTCTGCCGACCATGGTCGAAGTCATGTACAACACCGAAGCACCTGCCGAAATAGACTCCGACTCGATTCGCGGTATCGCGACGTTCTCGGTCACCGCGTCCGATGCCGAGAGCGCCAAACGGCGGCTGGCCAATGCATTAGCGGTGTCCCGCACTCGAATCAATGACAACATTGGCCCGATGCAGTACACCGTCGAGACCATCACCGGTGTGGAGTTGGAACGCACGTCCGTGCGTTCCAAGTCCGCTCTGCTCTACGCGGCAGCTTGGGGTTTGGTCGCGATGGTGATGACCCGCCTGCTGGCAGGCCGACTCGCGACCCGATTCTGGCCTCCCATACGCACGAGCTCGACTGAGCCGGCGGGGGCCGCGGTATGACGGACAATCGCACAGTCCTGGTTGAATTTTCACCGTCGGGTGGCCTTTTCCAGTTCGCCGCTCAACTCGGCAGCGCCCTGGCAGAGCACGGGGACGAGGTCGAACTGTGGACCGGCCCAGACCCCGAAATCACCTCGGCAGAAGCCGGATACCCCATTCGCCCGGTGCTGCCCACCTGGCACCCCAACGACAACCCGGACAGCGGTTACCTGGGATATCTGCTGCGCCGCGGGCGGCGGGCCGGCCAGTTGGTGCTGGCCTGGCTGGTGCTGGCGTACCAACTCCGCCGCCGGCCTCCGCGGGCGGTCCTGTTCTCACAATGGCGATTCACCTTCGAGCCGTGGTTCGTCGTAGCCATCTGCAAGGTCATGCCACGGACGGTCTTCGGCATCATCGCCCACGAGCCACTGCCTCGCTCCGATGCCAAGGACACCAGCAAGCCCAAGGAAGGCCGCCTGCTACAGGCGTCGTTCGCGGCCGCCTGGCGACAGATGGACGTCGTGTTCGTGTTGGGACCCCAAACCCGGCAGATCGTCATCGACCACTGGCGGCCCAGTTGCGACGTCGTGGTGATTCCACATGGTGACTCCGGTGCGTTGCATCGTGATCGCCCACCGGTACCGGTCGCCCAGACCGAACCAGTCGCTCTGTTTTTCGGCACGTGGACCACCTACAAGGGCATTGATGTCTTGATCGATGCCTTCGCACTGGTCAAAGCCGAGATGCCGGCCGCGCGCCTGATCATCGCAGGCGCTCTCAGCGCCGATGTGGATGCCGCAGATCTGCTCGCCCGGGCCGCCGCGATTGGAGTCGACGCCAGACCGGGCTATTGCGCGATGGACGAAGTCCCCGGGCTCGTTGAATCTGCCAGGGTCATGGTCACGCCCTATATCCGCGCCAGCGCCAGCGGCGTGGCCCACCTCGCCTACACATTCGGTCGTCCGGTCATCGGAACCACGGTCGGCGACCTACCCGCCGCCATCGAAGACGGCATCACCGGGCTTCTGGTTCCGCCGAATGACGTCCTGAAGCTGGCTGACGCGATGCTGATGCTGCTGCGGGATCCGGAACTGGCCGCACGACTCGGAGCGGCAGGTCAGGCCGCGGTCCAGCGATCGTGGAGCGTTGCGGCAACCGCGGTCAGCGACACGGTGACCGCCGCTACCAAACGGGTCAGCCCGGAGTCGTGAGCCATGGCGACCCATCGAGTCCGCTGGAAGATCGCCCTCATCACGCTCGCGGTGTTGGCCGCCATCATCATCGTCACGAGGAGCGCCGACGACGACCGCTCCCGGCACGGATTCGTGCAACCACCGACATCCGCTCTACCCCCATTGACCACGACGCCGCGATTACCTGCGATGCCGCAACCGTTCGCCGAGAACAGTCCTTTTCGGACACCGATTCCGGCGGACGCCGAAGCCGACCCCAACAGTGCGGCAATGATCAGCTCCGTCGGCTGGGATGACAGCGCCTACGTGTCGACCATCGAATACGGGATCCCGATCTACACCGCGAACGCAGGCACCCCACGCTATTCCGTACCGTGCCTCATCACCACGTGGGGCCACTGTCCGTTCAATGGGCACCGGGTGCCGATACCCGACGACGCACTACCACAGTACGGCTCAGACGGCTCAATGGTGGTGGTTGACCCGCAGAACCGAAAGATATACGAATTCTGGCGCGCCATGCGTGAAAAACACCGCTGGACAACCCAATTCGCTGCCGTGAATGACCTCGACGGCTCCGGCTGGGGCGGCGCCAGCACAGGTTCGGGCGCATCCCGGCTGGCTGGTGTCGTCCGAGTGGCGGAGATCGCGCAGGGCTCAATTCCGCATGCGCTGGCGATGGAGAGCAACAATGTGTGCGCCAAGATCTTTCGGCCGCCGGCTCTCAAGACCGACGGCCGGTCGACAAGATCCGACTGCATCCCCGAAGGTGCCCGCTTACAGCTGGACCCGAGCGTGGACATCGATTCCTTGGGGCTCGCACCGGCCGAGCGTTTCATGGCCGAAGCGCTCCAGCGCTACGGCGCATACATCACCGATGTCAGCGCATCCCCTCTGAGCATCAGCTTCGAGCGGGACAACACAGCACCCTCCGGAACCGTCGGGAAAACCTACAGCGACGCCGGAGTCCGATGGGACTATGACGGGATGACGGACATCCCTTGGAAGAAATTGAGGGTTCTCAAATGAAGCCGATTCGGGTGCTCACCTTGATCGACGGGTTCCGGATGGGCGGCGCTGAAACACTTTTGGCGCCACTGGCCGTCGCAATGCGTGAGACCGACGTCGACATGGAATTCGTCGGCCTGGACAGTGCCGCAGTCAACTCCGAGAAGACCTTGGCCATCCTCGCCGAAGCGGGCGTACACCCGCGCTCGCTCGGAATCACCCGCCTGCTGGACCCCACCGGTATTCCCCGTCTGGCCGGCGAGATCAGACGCGGAGGCTACGACCTGGTGCACACACATCTGGAAATGTCAGCCAGCTTCGCGGTACCGGCAGCAAAACTCACCGGCCGTCCCGTTGTATGTACGTTCCACCACGTGACCGAACGGTGGCCCGGCCTCGAATACTGGCGCGAACACGTTGCCACCAAAGCCGCCACGCTGGGCGACCGCGTGTTGTTCGTCTCCGAGGCCAGCCGGGTGTCGTGGGCGAAGGTGCATCGTCGAGGCAGGGCTGCCGCCAACTGGGACGTGCTGCACAACGGGATCGACGTCAGCAACTTCCGCCCTGGCGAAGCCGACCCGGCCGTGCGTCACGAACTCGGCGGTGGGCCTGGACCTTTGGTTGTACTACCAGCCGCCTTCCGCGACTTCAAGGGGATACCGGTGGCGATCAAGGCCTGGCCGCTGGTCTTGCACAAACACCCAAATGCCATCTTGTCGCTGGTGGGGGGCGGTGAGGAAGAGAACCAATACCGCAGGCTCGTCAGCGACCTACGTTTGACCGACTCGGTGATATTCGCCGGCGTTCGCTCCGACATGCCACAGGTGTACCGGGCTGCGGACGTCATTCTGCTGCCGTCGGTCTACGGTGAGAACCTGCCGACCGTGTTGATCGAGGCGTCGGCGTCGGGCAAGGCCATCGCCGCGTCCAGGATCGGCGGCATCCCAGACATCATTGTCGACGGCTCCACTGGTCTCTTGTTCGAGCCCAACAATCCCACTGCGCTGGCCGACACCGTCACACGGTTGCTGAGCGATCCTCAACTTCGGGCGTCGCTGGGTCCGCCGGCAATCAAGCGCGCCCACACCGAGTTCTCAGCGACAACGTGGGCGCACCGACTGCAAGAGCTCTACACCGAACTGATCGAGCGCAAGCGTTGAGCGGCAAGCAGATCGACTACCTGGTTTCCCGGTTCCCGGTCACCTCCGAAACGTTCATCGTCAGGGAACTCGATGCCTTGTCTGCTGACGGCCGCCAGCTGGGGCTGCGATCCCTGTTCCCGTCACCGGATCCGCAAGTCCACGACATTGCCCGGCCGTGGGTCGACAAGTTGGTGCGCCCCGGTGTCGGAGCGAGTATCGCCGGGCTGCTGTGGGCCCTGATCCGGCACCCCGTCATCACATCGTCGATCTTCTTCGATGTGACGCGGGGTTACGCCACCCGGCCCAACCTGCTGATCCGCGCCCTCGCCACCATCCCGATCGCCACCGCGCACGCCCGCGATCTCCACTCAGCGGGCATCTCACGCCATGTCCACGCCCACTACGCCACGTATCCGGCGCTGGCCGCATGGATCTGTTCGCGACTGGTGGGTGTCAGCTACAGCATCACGATTCACGCGCACGACCTGTACGTGGACCAGTCGATGCTGGGCCGCAAACTCGACGGCGCGGAGTTCATCGTCACCGTGTCGGATTACAACCGGCGACTTCTGGAGCGATACACCGAGACCCCCGTCCACGTCATCCATGCCGGAATCAATACCTCTGCATACCCATTCAACCCGAGGAGAATCCCCGACCACGGCCCGATCAACGCCCTGTGCGTCGCCTCGCTGCAGGAGTACAAGGGCCACGAAGTGCTATTGCGTGCGTTAGCTCTCGGCGGCTCCGTCGTCGAGCGGATCGAGCTGGACTTGATCGGCGACGGACCGCTCCGCAACGAATTGCAGGATCTGGCAACCGAGCTCGGGCTGAGCTCGCGGGTACGGTTCCACGGTGGCCAGTCTGAGACGGTTGTCAGGCAGGCACTGGCCGAGGCTGACCTCTTCGTGTTGCCGAGCGTTGTCGCCGCCGACGGTCAGATGGAGGGACTGCCCGTCGCTCTCATGGAGGCGCTCGCCAGCGGAATACCTACCGTGTCGACGCGCTTGTCCGGTATCCCGGAGTTGTTGATACCCGAGCAGACTGGATTTCTCGCAGTCCCCGGTGACGCGCAGAGCCTGCATGACACATTGGAACAGCTGCTCGCGTCGGGCCCGGCACTCGACGAGTACGAGCGCGCAGGACGCCATCTGGTCGAGCGGGAATTCGACATCAACGCAACGACAGCCGCGCTGCGCGCCCTGTTGGCGACGATCTGAGGAGACGGCGTACTCAGAGCTGGTCGGCAAACTCACGACGCGTGGCAGCCAGCAAATACTGTCGGATGAAGTTCTGCAAGCCGCGATGTAGCACGGCATGGTCACCGGCGGGTGCCTGCGTCAACTTCGGCGCCCAACCGCGGCGCGCCAGCCGCTTGGCTCCGATCGGGCCGCGATGCCCCACGTACCAATCGAAATCCATCGGTGACAGTACGAGTTCAGTGGGCACTCCGCTCTCTCCGAGCGCTGCGAGGAGCACCTCTGGCGCTTGCGTATAACCGAGCCGACCGAGTAGCAACCAACCCTGATAGGGCAGCCAATTCCGCAGGCCTTGCTTCACCAGGCCCCACAGCCGTCGCTGCCCAGTGTTCTCATCGCCGGCCGCATCGTCTGAAACGTCATCGGTGACCTGCGCGATCCGTTCCGACCCGCCCTCGGAACGCCGCAACGAATACAGCAGGATGTTGACCAGGACCACCAGTCGCGCTCCGCGCTCCAAACCCCCATAGGCGGAATTCCAAGCACCCGAGCAGATTCCGGTCATGATCAACCGCTCGGGCGGCACCCCCAGCGCGTCGACCGCATCGGTGACATCAGCTTTGGCGACCGGCGAGTGCATCCACGGGAAGTCTTCGGTGGCGATGCCGGTGTCACCGACCCCACGACGGTCGTAGCGGACCACACTCACGCCGAGAGCGGCGAGTTGGCGAGCCGTATCCGGCCAGATTCGCCCGGAACCCACCCGGTGCTCGCATGCGGTGTTGTGGAACAACACTGTGGGGCCGCCTGCGGGTGTACCGGCGAGCTCGGTACGGATGGCAAACAGCCGGTTGGCACCGAGTTCGATGATCGATTCGGTTACCGTCCGACCGTCGGGCAACCTGTCGACCACTGCCCGGTCGGCAAACACCGGCTGGAACGAACCGGCCTCCGATGGCAGATTGTCGTCCAGCCATTTCTCGATCGTCGCCAAGGTGTCCATCGGAATCTTCACCACGATGCTGGGTGGTTCGACGAATTCGGGCTGCCCGGCAATTTCCTGGACCGCGCAATTTCGTGCTGCGCGCAGGTCTGCGAGCCTCCGATCCTCGGCGTGTTCCGGACGGATCAGCACCAGTGCCGGCGTCGATCCTGCAGCTGCCGGCATCTTCAGCGCGCGCAGGCCGGCGGCGGCAGTCGTAGAGAGAGTTATGCCCAGGAGCGGCACCGTGCCCGGTTCTGGCGGCAATTCGTCTGCGTCTTGCCCACCGACCGTCATCTGGTAAAGCGCCTGTTGTTCGCGCAGGTAGCGGCGACCATCGGTGGCCGGATCCCACAAGATCAGCCCGTCAAGGCCCTCGATCGAGGCGGCTGCTGTCGCTGCCAGCAAGGCACCGACCCTCAGACCGATCAGTGCCACGCTCTGCGCTCCGGACGCACGCAGATAGTCCACCGCAGTCTGGATGCTCTCCAGGTAGCCCTCCACGGCGCTGTCCCGGCATTGATCAGCCGTCGAATCCCCGGTGCCTCGATAATCGAAGCGCAACACGGCAAATCCCCTGCTGCACAGGTGCTGTGCCAGCAGCTTCAAACCGCGATAGGTGTCCAGGTGCTGCCGGCCGAGCGGTGGACAGATGACCACACCCGCTCGGGCCACCCCGTCGCCAGGCACATGCAAAACACCGAAAAGCCGCGCTTCTTCGGGGCCGAACCAAGTCGGCACCCCTTGCCTGCTGCTATCAGCCATGAATCACCGGAATTTTCAGGTCACTCAGCCGCACCTCGCGATTTTAGCCAAGTCGTTTCGATGTCATTACTACTCAGCGCAAACTGCGACCACGACAGCCGCTGCGTGACAGTCGGTGTGGGTTATCGATACCGAGACCTCTTGCCACTGCTGTTCTGCAGCCAATTGCGCTGCCGAACCGGTCAGCCGCAACGTCGGCAGCCGATCTGAGATGACAAGTTCGATTTCGAGCGGGACGAACGCGGCGTCCGGCCGTCCGAATGCCTTGATGGCCGCCTCTTTGGCGGCGAACCGGGCAGCCAGCCGCGCCACCCGATCAGGACCGGTACAGGTGGCGACCTCGCCGGGGGTGTAGATCCTGGTCAGGAAGCGGTCATCGAACGAGGTCAACGAATTTTCGATTTCCCCGACCGCCACCACATCGCACCCGACACGAATGCGGTGCCCAGGCAAATCGAAGTCCGGCGGCTCCACCTGGTCTACTTCATGAGGTCGTTGATGGCCGCTTCGATGTTGTTGATCGACGCGAAAGTGGACTTCTTCAGCGCCTCGTCGGGGAACTCGATATCGAACTCGTCCTCCAGGGCCAGCATGACATTGACCGATGCGTGAGACGTGAGCCCGAGTTCATACAGGTCAGCATCGGCATCCACAGCCGTCGGATCGACCGACATTCTCCCGTGATCAGCCAACGCCTTCTGAATTACTTCCCGCATGAAGAGCAAGCATAAGGCGCGGCCAAACACAATGCGCCGGTGTTTCCCATGACGAATTCCGGGAAGCACACCCTCCGGCCTGGCTAGGCTCAGTTCGCATACGACCCGAGGGGAGCTCGATGATGCGTCGCGGTCTGGTACTGATCACCGCAGCGATGATGGCGCTCATCGGTTGTGGATCCCACTCCGAGACCGAGAAGACCGCTACCGAGGAAGCCGGCGACCCTCACCACCTCAGCGCCGTTCCGCTGACGAACGTTGTCGACTCTGTCCGTGATGCCGCCGGGTCCATGAACGTCGTCACCCACATTTCTCGATCCGGTATCTACGACGGTGAAACACATTTCAATACCACGGTTTTCACGCCAAAGGGCGAAGCTCCTGACCGCGGGTTCCCCATCGTCGTGGTGGGGCATCGGATCACTGGGACGACCTCGGACTGCGCACCGTCTCTCTCCCCCACCCTGCTCGACCTGGCACCGACTATCACAGCACTTCTGAATGCCGGGTACATCGTGGCGGTTCCGGATTTCCAAGGCCTCGGCAAGCCGACGGTCGACACCAACTACGACGACACCTATCACCCGTATTTGGACTCCACGACCGGCGGGTACAACCTGATCGACGCGGCGCACGCGGCCCATGCCGGCGAGCCGCAAGCATCGACGTCATGGCTGGCAATGGGGATAGGCGAGGGTGGTCAGGCCGCGTGGGCGGCCAACGAACTCGCCGTCGACTACAACAACTTCGGCGGCGATTTCGTGGGTTCGGTGAGCATTTCCCCGCTGTCCGACCTCAACGGACTCGCCGATGCCGCACAGAACGGGACGCTGAACGACGATCAGAAGGTGGCGTTTGCCCGTTTCACAGCCGCGCTTCACGCCGAGTACCCCGAGGTCGTCAACCTCGATGACTACCGTCGGGGCGCAGCGACCCAACATTGGAATGCCCTGCTCGGCTGCCAACTCACTCCGAGCGCCCTGCAGGTGGCAGCGCAGATCCCAGCGACGGATCTGCAGCCGGCCAACGCCGAAGCGGTGAACACACTGCGGGGGTTTCTCCAGAAGACCAACCTGCCGCAGGGACCGGCACAGGCCCCGATGCTGGTCAGTTACAGCGGCGACGAACCACTCAGCCCGGCCTCGTGGACCGACCGCGCGCTCGCTGCGGCGTGCAAGATGGGTGACACCATCACCATCCAGCGTCAACCGCAACCCGTGCCGGATTCCGCAACGACGCTGTCGTGGATAAGCGACCGATTCAAATCAACACAGGCCCAGAACGACTGTCGATAGGGTTGGCAGATGACCGAGGCTCAGGACATCGACGTGAAACTCGAATCGGCCCGCCGCGAGTTCCGTGACGAACTGATCGAAGCGGGATTGCTGATCCCGATGGGAATCGACGGACTGTACGGCCGCGGAGCGGTTTTCGAGGGCATCATCGATGGCATCGATTACGCGGTCCGGGCCAAGGGCGCCGAAGTCTACGGCGACCGCGCGAAGGTCCTTCGGTTCCCGCCCGTCTTCCCGCGTGAACAATTCGAAAAGACCGACTACATCGCGTCTTTCCCGGATCTGACCGGGGCCATCTCGACGTTCACCGGCGGGAACGCCGAGCACCGCGCCCTGTTGGCGGACCGTGATGCCGGCCTGCCATGGGATGGGCATCTGAATCCTGCTGGCACCATGCTGGTTTCGGCTGCCTGCCATCCGAGCTACGCGACGCTGCCGTCCGACCTGCCCGACGGTGGTGTACTGATGGATATCTACGGATACTGCTTCCGGCACGAGCCGGCCATAGATCCAGCTCGGATGCAGGCCTTCCGGATGCACGAGTACGTCCTGGTCGGAACTCCCGAGCAAGCGCAGGCCCACCGTGACAACTGGGTGGATCACGGCATGGCGGTGCTCACCGGGTTGGGTCTGGACGCCCGCCCGGCCGCCGCCAACGACCCCTTCTTCGGCAGGGTGGGCAAGATGCTGGCCGCCAACCAGCGCGAAGAGGAACTCAAGACCGAACTTCTGGTGCGGCTGTACGGCGACCTGCACGAGGGCACCGCAGTGGTGTCGGCAAACTGCCACCGTGACCACTTCGGTCAGACATTCTCCCTGCACACCGCCGACGGCGGCGTCGCGCACAGTGCGTGTGTGGGCTTCGGCATGGAGCGAATCGCCTTGGCGCTGGTACGAACTCACGGCCTTGATCCCGCCGCGTGGCCGATGCCGGTGCAGACCGCCATGGGCCGGTAGCCGGCTGCGCGTCAGTACGCGCCCTTGCGCATGAGTACCGCACCGATCGTGCGCCAGATGATCACCAGATCTCCCACCACAGACCAGTTTCCTGCGTAGGACACGTCGAGACGGACACGGTCCTTGTCGGCCAGATCCGACCGCCCAGACACCTGCCACAAGCCCGTCATTCCGGGTTTGACGTGCTCGCGGTGCTCCAGGAATGCGGCATCGGATCCGGCTTCCCCCGGAACCAACGGGCGCGGCCCCACCATGCTCATCGAGCCGCCCAGTACGTTGAACAACTGCGGGAGCTCGTCGATGCTGCTGGCGCGTAGGAACTTTCCGACCTTGGTGACGCTGGAAGGCGACGAGCGTTTGTTGAACATGCTCTCCGCGTGCTGCTCATTGGTCTGCGGCAACTTGTCCGTGCCGACATGCATCGTCCTCAACTTGAAGATCCGGAACGTCTTCTGGTCCATGCCGACCCGTTCCTGCCGATAGAAGACCGGACCACGATCGTCGAGTTTGATCGCCAGCCCGGCCAATGCGATCACGGGAAGGGCGATGATGGTGCCGATCGTGCCGAGGACCAGATCAAGGATGCGTTTTGTGATCATCGAAACTCGGTCATGGGTCGGCGCTTCGATGACGAACAGCGGCAAATTCTCCAGCGGCCGCAGCTGCAGCCGGTGCGTCGCGACCTCCGTCAGTCCCGGGACGACGATGAGCCCGGTGTTGATCGCCTGCATCCGCCATGCGAGAAATTTGACCTTCTCAGGCCCGAAGTCTCCGGCGTAGACCGCCGCCAGCGAGTCCGCGCCGGCCGTCTGCACTGCAGCCTCGAGCTCGCTGTCATCGTTGAATCCCAGAACTGGTACGGGGCCGGTTGGCAGCTCGACAGTCTGCCCGACCATGTCGCCCGCATCCGGAATACAGACCCCGACCACCTCGTATCCCGCGCTGGGCGAGCGCTGAAAATACTCGGACAGTGTGCGCGCGGCATTGACGTCGCCCAACGCTACGACGCGGTAGACGTACGTTCCCCGCTTTCGCCGCCGACGCACGTCTGCGCGCAACAGATGCCGGGCAACGAACAGACCGATCAGCCCGAGGCCGAAGGTCACCCCGAATTGAATACGCGAGATCGGCATATCGAGGAACACTTCGGCAGCAGCGGCAAGCGCGAATGTCCAGCCGGTGGCGGCCGCGACAAGACGGTATTCCTCCGCTTGCTGCCCGACCAGCGTCAGATCACGCGAATGCACATATCCGAGGGCGATCAACCAGCCGAAATATATGCCGATCGAAAACGCGGTTGCTGTCGTGAAGCTGGCGAAATGGCGGTGCGCCATCGACGTCCCGATCCATTCGGCGAAGACGACAGCAGCCGCGAGAACCACGGCATCGGCAACCAGGACACGCCGACGGTACGCCGATTTCCATCGGTGGGCTTGTGCTTTGGCTTGCTCGCCGTTCGCTGTCACCGGTTCCACGGGGCCTTCCCATCTTTACGTGTCCCGTGATTATTGCGCCAAGGCGGTGGCCGAACAACGACTTTGACACACCGAGCTGACTTCGAAACAGTGCATTCGCCGGTATAGTCCGACGCCAGTGTGAGTTATCCGCCGGCAGCGGCTCTCACCCATTTCGGATTACCCGCCAATGTGAGGGCCGAACCAAATGAACCTTTCACTGACCAACGGCCTGATTCCGATAACGCTGCAATTGCTCGCGTTCATCGCGATCGTGATCGCGATCAGGCGTGGTCGGTCCCTTCAGTGGATGCGCCGGTGGTTGCTCGGCGCAGTGCTCGTGGGGGTGGGCCTCGCCGCGGCCGCACGACTGTTCGTGAGGGATCAGGGCTGGTCCGCCGAGGCGATCTCGTTCGGGACCGTGTTCTGGACGGCGATGCTCGGATTCGCCGCGACGGTGTTGATCGGCGGCTGGCGCGGCAGCCCATGGTGGCGCCGGTTGGTGTCTGTGCTCGCGGTGGTGATGGCGGTCGTGTGCGGGCTCACCGCCCTCAACACCGCGACTGGGTACTTCCCGACCGTCCGTGCGGCATGGCTCCGGTTGACCCATACCGAGCCCGAACAGTGGATCGACGAAGCGCAGCTTGCCGCGCTCAAGCAGGAAGGCCAGGTGCCGACCCGCGGCACCGTGGTGCGGGTGAACATCCCCGGTGACGCATCGGGTTTTCCGCACCGGACCGAGACCGTCTATCTGCCGCCCGCCTGGTTCGCCGGCGACCCTCCGCCACAGCTGCCAGCGGTGATCATGATGGGTGGCGAGTTCAACCATCCCAATGACTGGCTGCAGTCGACCAACGCGCTTGAGACGCTGGATGACTTCGCGGCCCTTCATCACGGCAATACGCCGATCATCGTATTTCCGGACACGTCAGGGAAATTCAACAACGACACCGAATGCGTCGACGGCGTACGCGGTAACGCCGCGGCCCACCTGACCAAGGATGTGGTGCCGTACATGATCTCGCGCTTCGGGGTCAGCCCGAAGGCCGAGAACTGGGGGCTGGCCGGCTGGTCCTCTGGCGCCACCTGTTCCCTGACCACCGCGGTTCGCAACCCTGAGATGTTCAGCGCGATCGTCTGGCTCGACGGCACCCTCGGCCCCAATGCGGGCACCAAAGATCAGACCGTCGCGAGGCTGTTCGGCGGCGATCAGGCAGCTTGGGAGGCATTCGACCCGAAGACGATCATCACCCGGCACGGCCCGTACGGCGACATGGCGGCGTGGCTCGGCGTGGCCGAGAACACCCCGACCGTCCATCGCGACGCCGGCACCACTCCACCACCCGAGGAGGTGATCGCCGACTGGGACACCTTCTCCGAAGAGCACGCCGCCAACGCCAACAAACTATGCGCCCTGCTCAGCGGTTACAACGTCGAATGCTCAGTGGTCGGTTACAAGGGCGTGCACAGCTTCGAGTCCGCCGGGGCGGCGTTTGCCGCCGCGCTGCCCTGGCTCGCCAGCACATTGGGCACCCCCGGTGTGCGGCCGCGCCCCCTGCCGGGCGCAGGCCAGAAGTAGCCGGCTGTTACTTCCACAGTGCCTCTATTGAGGTGACGGACTGCCCCAGCGCACGCGCACTCAGCGCACGCAAAGCACGCCGCTCTACGACCTCGAAACTCGCCCCGACGTGTTCGTGCAGGGCGGTGCGTCCGGCGTCGAGCTGTCCGTCGAGCAGCAGGTCCACGATCTGGAGATGTTCGTCGATGGTGGCGATCACCCGCTCCTCGGTGACGAAGTCATACATGCGGATGAGCCGGATCCGCCGGTTGACGTTGTCGAGCGCGGCCACCATCGCCTTGTTCCCGGATGCCGCACACAGCTCGACGTGAAACGCCTCATCACGCAGCACCATGTCGCCGTCCGGGGCCGGCGGACTGGCTTTCAGTTCCGACCACTCGGCGCGCAGAGCGGCGAGCCGCTGGTTGTCATAGCGCAGCTCGTCGGTTTCCAGGATCCGCGTGATGCCGCGCAGTTCGATGGTGATCCGAAGCTCATAGAGATCACGAACCCCCGGGATGTCCAGGGCGACAGGGTAATACCCGTCGGCCCTGCGCTCGAGCATGCCGTCGGCGTGCAGCCGGACCAGAGCCTCCCGCAGTGGGGTCCGGCTGACATTGAGTGTTTCGCACAACTGGGACTCCACCAGCCTCGTGCGATCGTCGATCTCCCCGGCCATGAGCAACTTGCCGAGTTCGAGGTAGACCCGGTCGCGCAGGGAGACCGGTTCCTCCACCCGCACCGTGGTCACTGCAGTTCCTTGAGCGCTGTCACCACATCGGCACTGGCCGCATGTGCTCCGAACACGCCGCCCTGCATGGTGATCATGTTCAGCGCCGCAATGTGATTGGCGTAGTCGGTGGCTCCGGTCGCATCGGAGACGACGAGGCATTCGTATCCACGGTCGTTGGCGTCACGCATGGTGGTGTGTACGCACACGTCCGTGGTGATGCCGGTGAAGATGATGTGTGTGATCCCCCGGTTGCGCAGGACCAGATCGAGGTCGGTCGCATAGAAGCTGCCCTTACCTGGTTTGTCGATGACGGGCTCCCCGGGCAGAGCGGCCATCTCGGGTACCAACTCCCAGCCCGGCTCACCGCGGGTGAGAATCCGTCCACATGGGCCGGCCGAACCGATCTCGGCGCCGATCTGAGCTGAGCGCCAGCGCTTGTTGGCGGGCAGGTCGGACAGGTCGGGGCGGTGACCTTCCCGGGTATGGATGATGAGCAGTCCAGCGGCCCGGGCGGCGGCCAGCACCTCCTGGGCGGGGCCCAGCGGCGTGCGGACCAGCGACAGGTCATAGCCCATGGTGTCGACGTATCCGCCGGCACCGCAGAAGTCGACCTGCCAGTCGACGTTAATCAATGCGGTGCGCCCGGTCGGGATATCGCCGTCGTAGGGCCACAGGTAGGGCTGGGCCGCAATCGTCGTCATGCCGTCTCCCCCGCCAGTACCGGTTGTGCGGCACGTACGGGCAGATAGGTCAGGGCGACGAAGGCGAGTCCGCCGATCACCATCGCCACCACCGCATCGGACAGTTGTGGCGCGTAGTAATGCGTCAGCAACGCACCCCCGGCGCCGATCCCCCACGCCGCGAACGGTTTCCAGGCCAGCGCGGCGGTCGACCGACGGTGCGCGAACACCAACTGGTCGAGGATCAGCACGACGCCGATCGGAGGCACCAGCACGCCGAGGATGTTGAGCCACGTCGCGAAGTACGACCAGATGCCGGCCACGGCGGCGACGGTTCCGACAACACCCAGCACGATCGTCAACTGGCGCATGGTTTTTCCGGTGATGTTGCCGAATCCGACGGCACCGTTGTACAGACAGTGTGCACAGACACTGCCGAGGTTGACGAAGACGAAGACGATCGCCAGCGGCACCAAGATGCCGCCACCGCCGACCAGGACGTGCAGGAAATCTCCTCCGGCGACCTCGGGAGCGGCGGCGGCACCGAGGGCGACCACGAGCGCACCCACCAGTTGGGCGATCAGGTAGGCGACCGGGAACGCGGAGAACGCGGCCAGCGCCCCCTCCCTACCGTTGCGGGCCCACCGGGTGAAGTCGGCGGTCATGGTGCCCGAATCGGCGAAGCAGGCGAACACCATGGTGACCGCGACACCGAAACTGAACGCACTCGCGCCTGCACCACCGGGGTAGTCCAGTGCCGCGCCGAGCCCACCGGCGTTACCCGCGGCCAGGATCACCGCCACCACACCGAGCGGGATGAACAGGGCCGAGGCCACCACGCCGATCCAGGAGATCGCCCGGATTCCGACAAACGTGAGCGCGACGAACAGCACTCCGGCCAGCAGGGTGATCCACGGCGCGCTCCATCCCATCGAGAGGTTGAGTGTGGATCCGACCATGCCGGTCTGAAAGGCGAACCAACCGATGACCAGCACCGAAAGGAATGCCGAGACGACGCGGAAACCCTTGGTACCAAAGGTATCCGCCGCAGTCAGGGCGAAGTTCTTGCCCGATCGTCCGGCCTGGTAGCTCAGCGCCCCGACATAGCCCATCAGGATGAGGTCGCCTGCGAGAATCGCGACCAAGCCCATGACGAAGCCGAGGTTGTAGACCACGATCCCCGCGAAGACCGCCGAGGTCATGATCATCGGGAAGCCGACCCATACCGCCGACACGGAGAACAGCGATCTGCGTGCGGACAGCGGGACGGGCTGGTTCTCGTACTCCTCACCGAGCGCCGAATGTTGTTCGGCGGGCACTGTATCCATGGCTGTATACCGTGCGGTATACGGATTACCCAGGCATTTCTGCCGATGAACGTTCCGTAACGGGGTCCTCACCGCCGCGCGGCGGTGAGCTTTACGTCACCGCAATACAACAAGTGGGTCCACGTAACAGAAACGTCGTCAACTCCCAGTGATCGGCCCGTCCGGGCCGCCACCCCCAGGAGATGTTGATGGATACAGGAACCACGGCGTTCATGCTGTGTTGCATCATCGGCCTCACGCTGATGATTCCGGGCCTTGCCCTGTTCTACGGCGGCATGGTCTCGGTCAAGAGCTCGACCAACATGATGATGATGACGTTCGGCGCGGTCGCACTGGTGGGCGTGCTGTGGGTGCTGTTCGGATTCTCGATGGCGTTCGGGACGTCCTACGGTGACCTCGGGTTGCTCGGCAGTATCACCGAGTTCGCCGGCATGAAAGATCTGGTCGAGCCGATGACCTCGGTCAACGGCCTGCCCGTCAGTTTGTTCTCCCTTTTCCAGGCATTGTTCGCGGCCATCACCGTGGCCCTGATCTCGGGCGCGGTCGCCGACCGGATGAAGTTCGGGGCCTGGATGATCTTCGCCGGCATCTGGGCGGTGCTCGTGTACTTCCCTGTCGCCCACTGGGTTTTCGCTTTTGACAAGACATTCTCGGATGACTCCGTGGGCGGCTGGATCGCCAACAAGCTGCATGCGGTCGACTTCGCCGGCGGCACCGCCGTGCACATCAACGCCGGTGCCGCGGCCCTGGCGGTCGCCATCGTGCTCGGCAAGTCGGCCATGTTCGGCCAGCTGCGCAAGCCGCACAATGTGCCGCTCACCCTGCTGGGGGCGGGCATGCTCTGGGCCGGTTGGTATGCCTTCAACGGCGGATCCGCGCTGGCCGCGGGCAATTCCGCAGCCATCGTCATGGTCACCACCTTCGTCGCCACCTGCGCGGCCACCCTGGCCTGGATCGCTGTCGAGAAACTCAAGACCGGCCACGTCACCGGGGTGGGTGCCGCCTCTGGCGCCATCGCGGGCCTGGTCGCCATCACCCCGGCCTGCGGCGCAGTCACTCCTGTGGGCGCCATCGTCCTGGGTGCCATCGCCGGGGCCCTGTGCATCCTGGCCGTCGGCCTGAAGGAGAAGCTCGGTTACGACGACTCGCTGGACGTGGTGGGGGTCCACCTCGTGGGCGGCGTGATCGGCACGTTGCTGATCGGTTTCCTGGCCAGCGAGGCCATGCCGAGCAAGGTCAGCGGCTTGCTCTACGGCGGCGGCCTCGATCAGCTGTGGAAGCAGGCAATCGCTGCGGGTGCGGTGGCCGCTTACTCGTTCGCGGTCGCGTTCGCCATCGCGTACGTGCTCAAGAAGACCATCGGCATCCGGATCTCCGCAGAGGAGGAGGAGAAAGGCATCGACTCCACGTTCCACCGGGATTCGGCTTACGAGCTCGAATTCGCCTGACCTGAACCATGATTCCCCGGCCCGGCTGCCGTGGACCGCTCCCACGGCAGCCGGTCACCGGGGTTTTCTCGACTTGCCGAAGTTTCCTACAGTGATACCGTGATTCCCAACAAGAGACGAAAGTGCTGGTGCTATGCCCTCCGATCTCGCCACCCTCGCCGAACAATCCGGCACCAAGTTCCTCCTCGCGCTGTTCGTGGACCTACGCGGAAAGCCCTGCGCCAAGCTGGTTCCCGTCGAGTCCGTCGAACTGCTGGCCACCGAGGGCGTCGGCTTCGCCGGCTACGCCGTCGGTGCCATGGGCCAGGAGCCCAAGGACCCCGACCTGATCGCGATCCCCGATCCGGCCTCGTTCACCCCGATCCCGTTCATCAAAGAGGGCCTGGCCCTGGTGCACTGCGACCCCCATGTCAGCGGCGCACCGTGGCCGTATGCACCTCGGGTGATCCTGAAGGGCCTGATCCAGCGCGCCGCCGACGCCGGATTCGAACCCTGGGTGGGCGCCGAGGTCGAGTACTTCCTGTTGCGGCGCAACGCCGATGGTGTTCTGGCCACTGCCGACGCGGCCGACACCGCCGCCCAGCCCTGTTACGACGCGCGCGGCGTCACCCGGATGTACGAGCACCTGACGGCGATCTCGACGGCGATGAACACCCTCGGCTGGTCCAACTACGCCAACGATCACGAGGACGGCAACGGCCAGTTCGAGCAGAACTTCGAGTTCTCCGACGCCCTGACCACCGCTGACCGGGTGATCACGCTGCGCTACCTGCTGTCCATGATCGCTGCCGAGCGCGACATGGTGGCCACCTTCATGCCCAAACCGTTCAGCGACCGCACCGGCAGCGGCCTGCATCTGCACCTGTCGCTCACCAGCGGCGGCGCTGCGGTCTTCCCGGCCGATTCAGACGAGCGGGGCCTCGGCCTGTCGGAGACCGCCTACGCGTTCATCGGCGGCATCCTCGACCACGCCTGTGCGCTGCAGTCCGTCGTCGCCCCAACCGTCAACTCCTACAAGCGGACCGGAGCCACCTCAACCGCGTCGGGCGCATCGTGGGCTCCACGCAAGCCCAGCTACGGCGGCAACGACCGCACCCACTACATCCGGGTGCCCGACAGTCAACGCATCGAGTTGCGCGGCGGTGACGGCTCGGCGAATCCGTACCTGGCGATCGCAGCGGCCCTGGGTGCCGGGCTCGACGGCGTCAAGCGCAGCCTCGACCCCGGCTCCGTGGGTGCCCAGGGCCCGGCGGCGCTGCCGCCCACCCTGCTGCACGCCATCGAATCACTGGAGACCGATCCGGTCGTCGCCGGCGTGCTCGACGTCGCCGGCGACGGCGTCGCCTCCTACTTCGCCGACGTCAAACGTGAGGAGTTCTTCGCCTATCACGGCACCGTCACGCCGTGGGAAATCGACCAATACCTGACGGCTTTCTAGGAGGGAGACAACATATGTGCGGGATCGTGGGACTACACCTGCGCACACCAGAGCTGTATCCGCGCCTCGGTGAACTGCTCGCCGCGATGCTGGGCGAGATGTCCGATCGCGGCGCCGACTCGGCAGGCATCGCGGTCTACGGGGATCCCGAATGGTCTCCGTACGGACAGGGCTGCGTCTCGGTCACCGATGTCGCCGACATGCCGGATCTGGGCCCGGATGTGGATGTGGTGCAGGTCGATTCGACCTACCTGCTGTCGGCAGACATGGAATCCGAGGAGCTGCTGGGCTTGGTGCGGGTCGCCTACCCGACCGCGTTGATCTCCGGATTCGGTCCCGATCTGGCGGTGCTCAAGGGGGTCGGCCATCCCCGCGCCCTCACCGAGGCCTGGGGCCTTTCCAAGGCACAGGGCTGGCAGGGCGTCGGGCATACCCGGATGGCCACCGAGTCGGCGGTGACGCCGTCGGGCTGCCACCCCTACACCGTCGGCCCCGGACAATGCCTGGTCCACAACGGATCCTTCGCCAACCACGCCACCATCCGCCGTGAGTTGCGCCGGTCCGGGGTGGTGTTCGACAGCGAGAACGACACCGAGGTAGGCGCCCGGTTCGTCGCCGAACAACTGGCCGCCGGCCGTGACGTGGCCACCGCACTCAAGGAACTGTGCGCCACCTTTGACGGCTTCTACACGCTGCTGGTCTCCGATCACGACTCGTTCGCGGTGGTGCGCGACGCGATCGCCTGCAAGCCCGCGGTGATCGCCGAAACCGCCGACTGGGTGGCGATGGCCAGCGAGTACCGAGCCCTGGCCGGGCTGCCCGGGGTCGAGCAGGCACGAATTTGGGAACCGGAACCGGAGGTGGTCTACGCATGGACCAGATAGCAGCCACGCTAGTCGGATATGACCTGCGCACAACGCCTTTGCGCGATGTCAACGCCGCACTGCATCAGCCGGGCGTCGAGGGCGAGTACGTCATCGCCCACCCCGACGGCGCCCACAATGTGGCCGTCGGCCTCAACGCCCCCATACGCGTGACGGTCGAAGGCCACGTCGGCTACTACGCCGCCGGGATGAACCAGCTCGCCGAGGTCACCGTCAACGGCAACGCCGGGACCGGGGTGGCCGAGAACATGATGAGCGGCACGGTGCGCGTCACCGGCAATGCCTCACAGTCGGCGGGGGCCACCGCGCACGGCGGGCTACTGATCATCGAGGGCGACGCCGCTGCGCGCTGCGGTATTTCGATGAAGGGCGTGGACATCGTGGTGGGCGGCAACATCGGCCACATGAGCGCCTTCATGGCCCAGGCCGGCCGGCTGGTGGTGCGCGGCGACGCCGGGGAAGCGCTCGGCGACTCGATCTATGAAGCCCGCATCTACGTGCGCGGCGAGGTGGCCTCGCTGGGAGCCGACTGCGTCGCCAAACCGATGCGGCCCGAGCACCACGCCGAGCTCGCGAAGTTGTTGTCGTCCGCGGGCTTCGACGATGACACCGCGGGTTACACCCGCTACGGCTCGGCCCGAAACCTCTACCACTTCCACGTCGACAATGCGAGCGAGTACTGATGCGCGAATCCGCCACCTTCGATCGATCCACCATCGCCGACATCCAGCGGGCCGCCGAGACCGGCATCTACGACATCCGCGGCTGGGGCGCCAAACGCCGCCTGCCGCACTTCGACGACCTGCTGTTCCTCGGTGCGTCGATGTCGCGCTACCCCTTGGAGGGTTATCGAGAGCGCTGTGGCACCGACGTCGTCCTGGGCGACCGCCACGCCAAACACCCACTGCACCTCGATATCCCGGTCACCATCGCGGGCATGAGCTTCGGTGCACTGTCCGGGCCGGCCAAGGAGGCCCTGGGTCGCGGGGCCAGCGAGGCGGGCACGTCGACCACCACCGGCGACGGCGGCATGACCCCCGAGGAACGCGGGCAGAGCAAGCACCTGGTGTACCAGTACCTGCCCTCGCGCTACGGGATGAACCCCGACGACCTGCGCAAGGCCGACGCCATCGAGGTGGTACTCGGCCAGGGCGCCAAGCCCGGCGGCGGTGGAATGTTGTTGGGTCAGAAGATCTCTCCGCGGGTGGCCCAGATGCGCACGCTGCCAGAGGGCATAGATCAGCGCAGTGCGTGCCGGCATCCCGACTGGACCGGCCCCGACGACCTGACCATCAAAATCAACGAGCTGCGGGAGATCACCGACTGGGAAAAGCCCATCTACGTCAAGGTCGGGGCCACCCGCACCTACTACGACGTGAAGCTGGCAGTACATGCCGGTGCCGACGTGGTGGTGGTCGACGGGATGCAGGGCGGCACCGCGGCCACCCAAGAGGTGTTCATCGAACACGTGGGGATCCCGACCCTGGCGGCAGTGCCACAGGCCGTGCAGGCGCTACAGGAACTCGGGGTGCACAGGAAGGTGCAGTTGATCGTCAGCGGTGGCATCCGCACCGGGGCCGACGTGGCCAAGGCACTCGCACTCGGTGCCGATGCCGTCGCGATCGGCACCGCCGCCCTGATCGCGCTGGGCGACAACCATCCCCGCTATGCCGCCGAGTACGAGAAGCTCGGCAGCGCAGCCGGTTTCTACGACGACTTCCAGGACGGCCGCGATCCGGCCGGCATCACCACCCAGGATCCGGAGCTGGCGGCCCGGTTCGACCCGGTTGAGGGCGGCCGCCGGCTGGCCAACTATCTGCGGGTGCTGACCATGGAGGCCCAGACCATCGCCCGGGCCTGCGGCAAGGCCCACGTATGTCACCTGGAGCCCGAGGATCTCGTCGCCGTCACCATCGAGGCAGCCGCGATGGCCAGGGTGCCGCTGGCAGGCACGAACTGGATTCCGGGCCAGTGAGCGCCACCGCAGACGTCGTGATCGTCGGCGGTGGGCTGGAGGGAGCCGCGGCCGCCTGGGCGTTGAGTCAGCGCGGCGTCACCGATGTGACTGTGCTGGAGCGCAATACCGTCGGCTCCGGGATGACCGGGAAATCCAGCGGGATCGTGCGCTGCCACTACGGCGTCAGTTCACTGGCCGCCATGGCGACGGTCGGCCTCGAGGTGTTCGAGAAGGCCGAGCAGTACTTCGGTACCGACATCGGGTTCCGCCAGACCGGCTACGTCGTCGGTGTCGGGGAACCCAATGTCGACAATCTACGCAAGAGCCTGGCCGCCCAGCGGGAAGTCGGGGTGCAGACCGAGGAGATCGACGCTTCCGAGGTCGCCAAGCTGTGGCCGTGGGCTGACCTGGAACCTTTCGCGGCGTTCGGCTGGGAAGCCCGCGGCGGCTACGGCGACGCCTACCAGACGGCGCAGGCCTTCGCAGTGACGGCCAGGGCCGCCGGAGTGCGAATCCGGCAGGGAGCCAACGTGTCCGCGCTGATGCTCGACGGGGACCGGGTCACCGGCGTCGAACTGGCCGACGGTACAAGGATTTCGGCCGGCACCGTCGTCGTGGCCACCGGCGCCTGGACCCGGCCGTTGCTGGCCTCCTACGGCGTCGACGTGCCGATCCGGGTGGTTCGAGAGCAGATCGTCACCATCTCCCCCGGGGTGCCGATCGGAGCGGTACCCGTGTTTTCCGACCTGGTGTCCCTGCAATATGTGCGGCCCGAGTTGGGTGGCGAAATCCTGTTCGGCAACAGCGATCTGGCGCAGTGCGAGCTCGCCGACCCTGACGATTACCTGAATCGGGCCACCGACGACTTCGTCGACCTCACCGTCGACAAGGTCGGCACCCGGTTCCCCGGTTTCGGTGATGCGGCGATCACCGGTAGCTACGCGGGTTGCTACGACGTCACCCCGGACTGGAACCCGGTCATCTCCACGACCGGAATCGAGAACCTGATCGTGGCGGCCGGATTCAGCGGACACGGCTTCAAGATCGCCCCGGCGGTCGGCAAGCTCGTGGCCGACCTGGTGACCGACGGGCGCAGCTCCGACGCGCGGATACCCGAAGCAGATTTCCGGCTGTCACGGTTTGCAGAGGACAATCTGCTCAAGAGCCGGTACCCGTACGTCGGTGCCGGAGAGATGCGATAGACGGGAGCGCAGTGAGCGACTTGCTCCGCAATGCCGGCACAAACCGCGAGCGCGATCCGCACGAGCCCGTCGACGAGCTTGAGTTCGAGGCGGCGATCGGGCGCAACGTTCGGCAACTCCGTCAGCAGCACGGGCTCACCGTCGCCGACATGGCCGCCCGGGTCGGGATCTCCAAGGCGATGCTTTCGAAGATCGAGAACGCCCAGACCTCGTGCAGCCTGTCCACCCTGGCGTTGTTGGCCAAAGGGCTCGACGTCCCGGTGACGAGCCTGTTCCGCGGGGCCGACGTCGAGCGCCCCGCGGCCTTCGTGAAAGCCGGCACCGGTCCGGAGATCGTGCGCAACGGCACCAAACAGGGTCACGAGTACCAGCTGCTGAGTTCGCTGCGCGGGGAGCACAAGCGGCTGGAATGTCTGCACGTCACGCTGACCGAGAAGAGTCAGACGTACCCGCTGTTCCAGCATCCCGGCACCGAGTTCCTCTACATGCTCGAAGGGGTCATGGACTACAGCCACAGCCGCTCGGTGTACCGGCTGCAGCCGGGTGACTCGCTGCAGATCGACGGGGAAGGCGCGCACGGACCGGTTGACCTGATCGAACTGCCGATCCGGTTCCTGTCGGTCATCGCCTTCCCCGACTCGCAGGTGTAGCGCCTTTCCGGACACCTTCCGCTCATACTGCGTAAACCTCGGGTCGTTACTTCTGAACGCCGAGGGGCGGCAAAGGGAGGCACATGAGCAACACCAGGTCCGGTACGGCCACCATCAACCTGCGCGAGGCAGTCGCGATGGATACGGCCAAGGCGATCGAACTGTGGCTGGAGATGGAGTCCGAACCGACCGAGCGTGAGCGTCAGATCGCTGCCTTGGCCGCCGGCGACAGAGGCCGGCTCGGCGAGCTGCTCGACACCAAGACCGGTCCGGAGCTGATGACGACCATCGACGCTCACCTGGCCGCCAAGGTGCTGAAGGCGACACCGGCCGCGGCCGCGGCCGGTGTCCTCAGTGCGCTCGACGCCCCTCACGCGGCCGAGATCCTGCGGCGGTTCGACGACCCCAGACGCGACGCGCTGTTGGACGCCATGGTGATCGACCGGGCCCGGATGCTGCGCACAGTGTTGTCCTGGCCGGAGGACTCGGTGGCGGCCCACATGCAGCCCGATGCGCTGACGGTGGCACCGGCGGCAACCGTGGCGCAGGCAGTGGATCAGATCAGGGAGCACGCCGCCCACAGGCCACACGGTTCGGCCGGGGCCTATGTGTACGTCGTCGATCCACAGGGCGTTCTCCTCGGTGCGGTACGGCTGCGCGCACTCGTGCTGACTCCCGCCGATCGCCCGGTGGAGGAGTTGATGGAGGAGGCGGTGACCGCGGCGCCGTTGACGGACGTCGAGGAAGCCGCCATGACGCTCATCGATCACCAGCTCGACGAGTTGCCCGTCGTCGACGCCGAGAACCGGCTGCTGGGCGTCCTCACCGAGGACGACGCCGTACAGGTCGCCGAGCAGGAAGCCACCGAGGATGCCGAGCGCCAGGGTGGGTCCGCGCCGCTCGAGGTGCCTTACCTTCAGGCCTCGCCTTGGCTGTTGTGGCGTAAACGCATCGTGTGGCTGCTGGTGCTGTTCGCCGCCGAGGCCTACACCGGAACGGTGCTGCGCGCGTTCGAGGAAGAGATGGAAGCCGTCGTGGCCCTCGCCTTTTTCATTCCGCTGCTGATCGGAACCGGCGGGAACACCGGCACGCAGATCACCACCACCCTGGTCCGGGCGATGGGCACCGGTCAGATCCGGTTCCGCGACGTGCCCGCGATCGTCACCAAGGAGATGTCCACCGGCGCCCTGATAGCCGTAGCCATGGCGGCCGCCGCGTTGGTGCGGTCCTGGACGCTGGGAGTCGGGCCACAGGTCACCCTCACCGTCTGTCTGACCGTCGCCGCGATCGTGATGTGGGCCTCACTGGTGTCGTCGGTGCTGCCTCTGCTCCTGAAGAAGGTGAAGGTGGACCCGGCAGTGGTGTCGGCCCCGATGATCGCGACCATCGTGGACGGCACCGGTCTGATGATCTATTTCTGGATCGCCCACCTCACGTTGCCGCAGTTGGCGGGCTTGTAGGCCGCGGCCCACTACTCGTAGATGCTGGTGATCCGCTGCGGGCCGTGGTGGTTGTGCCAGCCGGGCTTCATGCCGGGGGCCGGGGTGGCGTAGGTGTCCGGGCTGTACAGGTTGCCTGAGCCCTGCGGTCCCTGCGCCGCGGCGGTGCCGGCCAGGCCGAGGGCGACGGCGCCGAAGACGCCTGCGGACAGGATGGGCAGTGCCAGAGCCTTGGTGAACTTCGTCATGATCGTGAATCCTTCTGTCTCCGTTGGCTTTTGGATTTGCTTGGCGGCTTGTTCGGCCACTGAGACAAGAATGCGATCTCCGACGGCGGAAGTCTGTCGGGCAATCGGGCGATGCGACGGGTGAAGATGCATTCCCCCGATCAGGGGAAGCCCACGTCAGCCGCGGGTTTTGGCGTGGGTTTGACGCGGAGTACAGTTGAGCGCGTGCAGCGGGTGCTCCTTCTCGGACGCCGCGACGGGGTCTGACCAGACCGGCTTCCCGTCGCGGGTTTTTGCGATGCGCCGGTCGAGTCCCCACTCAAACTCCCGGAGCAAACACCATGACCACCCCCGACATCTCTGCTGATGCCTACAGTTCGGTTCGCGAGATCAAGACGCCCACCGGCGCACCCAATCCCGGCCAGGCCGTCTGGAACACCCAGCGCGGCTCCTCGATGCCGGTCAGCCGCTACCGCAGCTTCGCCGACGAGGTCGAGCCCATCACGCTGCCGGACCGCACCTGGCCCGACAAGGTCATCGACAAGGCCCCGATGTGGTGTGCCGTCGACCTGCGCGACGGTAACCAGGCCCTGATCGATCCCATGAGCCCGGCGCGCAAGCGCCGCATGTTCGACCTGCTGGTCCGGATGGGTTACAAGGAGATCGAGGTCGGCTTCCCCTCGGCCAGCCAGACCGACTACGACTTCGTCCGCGAGATCATCGAGGACGGCGCCATCCCGGATGACGTCACCATCCAGGTACTGACGCAGTGCCGCCCCGAGCTGATCGAGCGCACCTTCGAAGCCTGCGCGGGCGCACCCCAGGCGATCGTGCACTTCTACAACTCGACGTCCATCCTGCAGCGCCGCGTGGTGTTCCGGGCCGACCGGGACGCGGTCAAGAAGATCGCCACCGACGGCGCCACCATGTGCGTCGAAGAGGCCAAGAAGTACCCGCAGACCCGGTGGCGCTTCGAATACTCCCCCGAGTCCTACACCGGCACCGAGCTGGAGTACGCGGTCGAGGTGTGCAACGCGGTGGCCGACATCGTCAAGCCCACGCCGGAGTGGCCGCTGATCGTCAACCTGCCGGCCACCGTCGAGATGGCCACCCCGAACGTCTATGCCGACTCGATCGAGTGGATGAGCCGGCATCTGGCTCCTCGTGACTCGATCATCCTGAGCCTGCACCCGCACAACGACCGCGGCACCGGTGTAGCGGCAGCCGAATTGGGCTACCAGGCCGGCGCCGACCGGATCGAGGGCTGCCTGTTCGGCAACGGTGAGCGCACCGGCAACGTATGCCTGGTGACCCTGGGGCTGAACATGTTCAGCCGTGGCGTCGATCCGCAGATCGACTTCTCCAACATCGACGAGATCCGGCGCACCGTCGAGTACTGCAACCAGCTGCCCGTGCACGAGCGTCATCCCTACGGCGGTGACCTGGTCTACACAGCGTTCTCCGGCAGCCACCAGGACGCCATCAACAAGGGCCTGGACCAGATGAAGTTCGATGCGGATGCCGCGGACAAGGATGTCGACGACATCCTGTGGCAGGTTCCCTACCTGCCCATCGATCCCAAGGACGTCGGCCGCACCTACGAGGCCGTGATCCGGGTGAACTCGCAGTCCGGCAAGGGTGGCGTGGCCTACATCATGAAGGCCGACCACGGCCTGGCACTGCCGCGGCGGCTGCAGATGGAGTTCTCCAAGGCCATCCAGCAGATCACCGATGGTGAGGGTGGCGAAGTGTCGCCCAAGGAGATCTGGGACGCCTTCTCCGAGGAGTACCTGGCCCCGATCACCCCGCTGGAGCGCATCCGCCAGAAGGTGGTCGCCTCCGAGGTCGACGGCGGGACGGACACCATCACCGCAATCGTCAAGATCGACGGTGAGGAGCGCGAGATCGTCGGCGCGGGCAACGGTCCGCTGGCGGCGTTCGTCGACGCTCTCGGCGCGATCGGCTACGACATCAACGTGCTGGACTACTCCGAGCACGCCATGTCCTCGGGCGAGGAGGCCCAGGCTGCGGCCTACGTCGAGGCGTCGATCGGTGGCAGGACCGTCTGGGGCGTCGGCATCGCGACTTCGATCACAACTGCATCACTTCGCGCAGTCGTATCTGCCGTCAATCGCGCGGCGCGTGCTTAGCTGACGTCGGCGTAGATCACTGCGCCAGACGTCAAAGGCAAGGAGCGCTCCATGGACTGGGGCTCAACGTGGGATTTCCTGTGGCATTTCCTGATCATCTTCGCCTGGATCGCGTACCTACTGGTCCTCTTCCAGATCCTCACGGACCTGTTCTGGCGTGATCACAAGACCTCCGGCTGGGTCAAAGCCGTCTGGGTGGTCTTCCTGATCGTGTTCCCATGGCTGACCGCGCTGGTGTACCTCATCGCGCGCGGCAAGGGCATGTCGGAGCGCGCGCAGGCAGCCGCAGTCGCGGCCAAGCAGGAGACCGACGACTACATCCGCCAGGCGGCAGGTCGGTCCCCGGCTCAGGAGATCGCCGACGCCAAGGCACTGTTGGACGCCGGCACGATCACCCAGGCCGAGTTCGACGGGCTGAAGGCCAAGGCGCTGAGCTGAGTAAGGGCTGAATCAGAAGAGCGTGTACTGATCGCTCTCCGCGGGGGTGTCGCAGAACTCCTCGATGTTCGCGCCACCGACGACATGGGTCAGCAGACCCAGGAACGTCTCGTCGTCGAGCAGCGGCACCCCCAGCTCCGCGGCCTGGTAGCCCTTGCCCTGATCGGGGGCGGGCTCGTTGCAGATCACCACTGATGTCTGCTGGTCCACCAGGTCGGTGTAGGACAGCCCGGCGTGCAGGATGCGCTCGACGAGCTCCTCGTGAGTGCGTGCGACCTCCGCCGACAGCGCCACCCGCATGCCCTGGACGAGCGGTCGCCCCGGCACGAAGACACCGGGGTTGACGTACTCACACGGCAGCCGCGATGCCAGCACCTTCAACGGCCGCAGCTCCTCGTGGGTGATGTGGCCGTTGGGCCAGCGGCGCCGGCTCACCTCTCGCAGCGGCAGCCAGACCTTGCGGTCACGCGCGCGCGCCAGCGTCGGTTTGAGGATCTGCGCCAGCACCAGCGCGTCGTCGAGTGCGTCGTGGGGCCGCATCTGGCTCACGCCCCAATGCGCGGCCAGTGTCTCCAACCGCAGATTCTCGGTGCCCAGGGCCAGCCGCCGAGCCAGTTCGACCGTGCACATGACGCTGTCTATCGGCAGCTCCGCCCCGACCAGCTCGGCCTCGGCGGCCAGGAAGCTGTAGTCGAAACCCACGTTGTGGGCCACCAGCGTGCGTCCGCGCAGGATCTCGCTCAACTCACCGACGACGTCGCCGAAGGTCGGCTGACCCTCCAGCATGTCGGCGGTCAGCCCGTGGACATGGGTGGGGCCCGGATCGACACCCGGGTTCAAAAGGGAGGCGACGCTGCGCTCGACGTTGCCGTCGTCCCCGAGTGCCAGTGCGGCGACGCTGACGACGCGAGCCTGCCCGGGCCGGAATCCCGTGGTCTCCACGTCGACGACCGCCCAGCCCGCTCCCGGCTCTTCGGCCGGCCTGCCCCACGCGCTGCTCATATTCGCCAGGATGGCACGCAGGCCCGACAGAGTCGCCCGGCGCGGCTGCGTGTCGTGCCCTTAAAATCGCCGGAATGCTGACCATCCGTGGGCGCGCTGCGCTGGCCGCCGGAGCAACCGCACGCTGGGCGTCGCGGGTCACCGGCCGCGGCGCGGGCGCGATGATCGGTGGTCTGGTCGCCATGACCCTGGACCGTTCGATCCTGAGCCAACTCGGCCAGGGCCGTCGTAGCGTCGTCGTGACCGGCACGAACGGTAAATCGACCACCACCCGGATGACCGCGGCCGCCCTGGCCACTCTCGGCCCGGTGGCCAGTAACTCCGAGGGCGCCAACATGGATGCCGGGCTGGTGGCAGCGCTGGCCTCCGCGCGCGACGCCGAGCTGGCCGCCCTGGAAGTCGACGAGATGCACGTCCCGCACGTGTCGGACGCGGTGTCTCCTTCGGTGATCGTTCTGCTGAATCTGTCGCGCGATCAGCTCGACCGGGTCGGTGAGATCAACCACATCGAACGCACCCTGCGCAGCGGGCTGGCCCGGCACCCAGAGGCGGTGATCGTGGCCAACTGCGACGACGTGCTGATGACATCGGCCGCCTACGACAGCCCCAACGTCGTGTGGGTGGCCGCCGGCGGCAGTTGGTCAGGTGATTCGGTCAGCTGCCCGCGCTCCGGCGAGATCATCGTGCGCGACGGACGCGACTGGCGTTCCACCGGCACCGACTTCAAGCGTCCGAGCCCGCAGTGGTGGTTCGACGACACCCACATCTACGGGCCCGACGGCCTCGTGCTGCCCATGACGCTGGCCCTCCCCGGGGCCGTCAACCGCGGTAACGCCACGCAGGCCGTGGCGGCCGCGGTGGCCCTCGGCGCGGACCCGACTGCCGCGGTGGCCGCGGTCTCCGGCGTCGACGAGGTCGCCGGGCGGTACCGCACCGTGCAGATCGGCTCGCACACCGCCCGGATCCTGCTGGCCAAGAATCCGGCCGGCTGGCAGGAGGCCCTGTCCATGGTGGACAAGCACGCAGCCGGAGTGGTCATCTCGGTCAACGGGCAGGTGCCCGACGGCGAGGATCTCTCGTGGTTGTGGGATGTGCGCTTCGAGCATTTCGAGGACACCCAGGTGGTCGCCGCCGGGGAGCGCGGAACTGATCTGGCCGTGCGGCTCGGCTACGCCGGCGTCGAGCACTCACTGGTGCACGACACCGTCGCGGCGATCGACTCCTGCCCGCCGGGGCACGTCGAGGTGATCGCCAACTACACCGCGTTCCTGCAACTGAATCGGCGGATCTCATGACCGTGCGGATCGGGCTCGTGCTGCCCGACGTGATGGGCACCTACGGCGACAGCGGCAATGCCGTGGTGCTGCGGCAACGGTTGCGGCTGCGGGGCATCGACGCCGAGATCGTGGAGATCACGCTGGACGATCCCGTGCCCGACTCCCTGGATCTGTACACCCTCGGCGGGGCCGAGGATTACGCGCAGCGACTGGCCACCAAGCACCTGATCCGGTATCCCGGTCTGCAGCAGGCAGTTTCGCGCGGGGCGCCGGTGCTGGCGATCTGTGCGGCGATCCAGGTGTTGGGTCATTGGTATGAGACCTCGGCAGGTGAGCGGGTGGAGGGTGTCGGCCTGCTCGACGTCACCACGTCACCGCAGGAAGCCCGCACCATCGGCGAGGTGGCCTCCACTCCGCTGATAAACGGTCTCACCCAACCGTTGACAGGTTTCGAAAACCACCGTGGTGGAACAGTTTTGGGTCCTGACGCCAAACCGCTGGCCAAGGTGGCCAAGGGTGCCGGCAACCGGCTGGGTGACGGCTACGACGGGGCCGTACAGGGCAGCGTGGTGGCCACCTATCTGCACGGGCCGTGCCTGGCGCGCAATCCGGAGCTGGCCGACCATCTGCTCTCGCAGGTGGTCGGTGAACTGCCGCCGCTGGAACTGCCGGAGGTCGACCTGTTGCGCCGCGAACGGCTGGCTTCGCCTCGGCGGGTGTGATCAGCCGGCCGGCCGGTCCGGGACAGCGCAGCCCGTAAGTGGTCCCTCTGTTGTCAAACCCGCTGAGCATCATGAGTTTTCATCAACTCACGCAGCCTCTGTCGGCCCCGCGCAGCCCTGGACATCACTGTGCCATGAGGGATCTTCATGATCGCAGCCGTCTCGGCGTAGGTATACCCGTACACGTTCGCGTAGTAGAGAACTTCCTGCACTCCTGGCGGCAGTGAACCGAATGCTTCCTTCAACACACTATCGGTCAACCTGCTCAGCGCTTCGGACTCGGCGGAGGCGACTGCCGCTGAGCGGTCGCCACCCCATCCGGCCATGAACTCATCCGTCAACTCCGTCGGCCGACTCAGGCTTCTCCGATAGGCGCTAGCCCACCGGTTGTGAAGAATGCGAAACAACCAGGCACTGAGGTTCGTACCTTCGGTGAACGTATGAAAGCCCTTGTAAGCATGCAACAGAGCATCTTGAAACAGATCCTCGGCATCGGCGTGACTCTTGGTCAATCGCCGAGATTGTCGCATCAGGGGCGGCAACAACGGCCGTACCTGAAAGGCGAAGCGCGCCGCCAGGTCTCCATCACCTGCAGGAGGCCCGAGGGATTCACTCATCGTCTCAGCCGAGCTTGCGCAGGCGCGGTTCCAGGTCCTTCTTGAACAGGTCGAGGAAGCGGCGCTGATCGTGACCGGGAGCGTGGAACACCAGGTGGTTCAGCCCCCACGTCACGTACTGGCCCACCTTCTCGACCGCCTCATCAGGATCGGAGGCCACGATCCAGCGCTTGGCCACCTGCTCGATCGGCAGGGCATCGGCAGCCTTCTCCATCTCGATCGGGTCATCGATCGAATGCTTCTGCTCGGGAGTCAGCGACAACGGCGCCCAAAACCGGGTGTTCTCCAAGGCCAGCTCGGGGTCGGGATCGTAGGAGATCTTGATCTCGATCATCCGGTCGATGTCCTCGGCGTTGCGACCGGCCGCCTCGGCACCTTCCCTCACGGCCGGGATGAGCTTGTCCTTGTACAGCTCCTCCCCCTTGCCCGAGGTGCAGATGAACCCATCACCGGCGCGGCCGGCGTATTTGGCCACCACCGGCCCACCAGCAGCGATGTAGACCGGGATGCCACCTTCAGGCACGTCATAGATCGAGGCGCCCCTGAGCTTGTAATACTCGCCGTCGAAGTCGACCCGGTCACCCAGCCACAACTCCCGCATCAGCTTGACCGACTCACGCAGCCGGGCGAAGCGCTCCTTGAACTCCGGCCACTGCCCGATGTATCCGGTGGCGATCTCGTTGAGCGCCTCACCAGTACCCACACCCAGAAAGACCCGGCCCGGATACAGACACCCCATCGTCGCGAACGCCTGCGCGATCACCGCCGGGTTGTACCGAAACGTCGGCGTCAGCACCGAGGTGCCCAACACCAGCCGCTGCGTGCGCTCACCCACCGCCGTCATCCAGGCCAGCGAGAACGGCGCATGCCCACCCTCATGCCGCCAGGGCTGGAAATGATCACTGACCGTCGCACTGTCCATCCCCGCCGCCTCGGCCAGCACCGCCAGCTCGACCAACTCCCGCGGCGCGAACTGCTCCGCCGACGCCTTATAACCCAGTTTCAGTTCAGCCACAGCCATTTTCCTTTTTGTCGGTCGGGTCCATCACTGCCGGCGAATCGACGGACAGTTCCCTGAGTCTCGCTCGGTAGCGCTCGATGTTGCGCAGCTTCACGTCTTCGTACCCACGGACGATGTCGGGCGCCAACGCCACCGCCAGTGTCATGTCGTACGAATCGATAGTCAGACGGTCCACCAACTTACGCACCGTGGCTTCATAGTCGGCGACAAGTTGGCGCTCGATCCTACGAACACGGGTATATCCAAAGGGGTCAAATCTGGTTCCGCGCAATACTTTCCCCTTGGAAAGAACTCTGAGCGCCAGGTGAGTACGCGGGCCGAACCCAATCTTGCCGGTGCGGCCGAGCGCCTTGAGCGTCGGCGGATGCAACTTGTACGTCAGGTCATGACCGCCGGGAACTTCGGCCTGCACCGCTTGCACGAACCTCGGGTCGGTCAAGAGGCGAGCCACCTCGTACTCGTCCTTATACGCCAGCAGCTTGTGCAGGTTCTGCGCCACGGCCTCGGAGAGTTCTGTGCGGTCTGACACGGCCCTTTCACTCGACCACACCCATTGGACGAAGTTGATGTAACGCGAAGCGAGGAAATCGTCCTGGTAACAAACCAACTGGGCAGCGCGGCGTTCCACGAGCTCACGGGTACGGCCCGTGATCGATACGTCCGTGAAGAGATGCTGAGGTACGTCAACGTCGCTGCGATGGCCGACTTCGGGAGCCGCCGTGGCGTTCTGAAAGGCCACGGGGTCAGCTACCGCAACACGCCCCCACCGGAAGGCAGCCTGATTTGCCGTTACCGCAACTCCGTTGACGGCGATTGCTTCTTCGATGGCGGCTGCGGGAATCGGAAGTCCGCCGGCTTGGTATGCGGCGCCGACGAGCAAGAAGTTCGCCGCGGTAGAGCTGGCGAGGATCACCTCGGCCGCGGCGAGAGAATCGAAGGACACCAATAGGCGAGCGCGAGATTCGAGCTCCTGAAGTAGCTGCGACGTGGCCGGATAATCCACTGATCCGTCGTAAACCATTTCCCCGGTGGGGGTTTGGCTAGTGGACGCGATCGTGAGTGTCCGGGTTGCATCCCCGTAGCCGACGTTCTTCGGGTCGGTCGCGGTGAGCAAGTCGAAAGCCAGGACGCAGTCGGCGCCGGCAGGACTGACACGGTTCGATCGAATCGCCGAATCGGCGCTGATACGTAGATGAGAAGTGACTGGTCCGGCCTTCTGACTGAGTCCGGTTTGGTCAAGCCCTTTGACGTGCAGACCGGCCCGAAGCGCAGCAACGCCGAGAACTTGATTGACGGTGACAATTCCGGTTCCACCGATGCCGGCGAGGAAGATATTGTGCGGCTCCGAGAGCGGGCTGAGCGGCGGTTCAGCCACCTCGGGCGGCGTGGGTATGGCCTTGCGAAGGGACGGAGTTTCCTCGGGCAGTTCGACTGTCACAAACGACGGGCATTCGCCGTCGAGGCATGAATAATCGGTGTTGCATGTGTTCTGGTCGATGCGCGTCTTGCGACCGAACTCAGTGTCGATTGGCTGGACCGAGAGACAGTTGGATTTGACACCACAATCTCCGCACCCTTCGCAGACGGCTTCGTTGATCACCACTCGGGTGCGGCGTGCAGGCAGACTGCCACGCTTACGCTTACGTCGCGCCTCCGCAGCGCACTGCTGATCGTAGATCAGGACGGTGACACCAGGTGTTTCTCGGAGCAACCGCTGCGCCTCATCCAGGCGGTCACGATCCCAGAGCAATACGCCGTCGGCGAACGAAGATTTCTTGTGCCGCTTCGGCTCTTCTGCACACACAACAATTTTTGCGACGCCCTCGGCGGCCAGTTTGTGGGTCAGTTCCGGTACCGTCAGGGCCGCTTCGGCGTCTTGCGCGCCTGTCATCGCCACGGCGGAGTTGTAGAGGATCTTGTACGTGATGTTCACGCCCGCGGCGATGCAGGCCTGGACCGCCAGTTGACCAGAGTGGAAATATGTACCGTCGCCGACATTCTGGAAGATGTGGTTGACGTCGGTGTAGGGCGCTTGACCGATCCACTGTGCGCCCTCTCCCCCCATCTGAGTGAGTCCGGTGACCTGGGAGTCCGTCCGTGGTGACATCGTGACCAACGTGTGGCAGCCGATTCCGCCGCCGGCCAAGGACCCATCAGGCACCGCGGTGGAACGATTATGAGGACATCCCGAGCAGAAGTACGGCGTGCGCGGGGTTGGCAGCACCGTGAGTTCAAGGCTCGGTGGCTGCGGCGCCACTAGTGTGACGCGGCCGTTAAGCAGCTTCCGTAGCGGCGTGAGAATCCGGGCAGCGGTAAGTTCCCCGCCGGCAGGGATCAGCAATTCTCCCTTCTCGCCACGCTTGCCCAGTACGTCGGGGGCATCGGTCTGCCTGTACAGGATCTCTTTGACCTGTGTCTCGACGAAGGAGGTCTTTTCTTCGACCACGAGTATTTTTTCGACACCGGCTGCCAGCTGCCGGACCTTCTCTGCCCCAAGCGGATACGGCATTCCTACCCGCATTATGCGAATTCCGCCTTCGCTCAACGCGGCTTCGGATAGTCCGAGTTCCTCCAACGCTTGGCGAACGGAGTCGTAGGCAGTGCCCACAGCGATGATCCCGAGCCACGGATAGGGGCAGTCCACCTCGATGGCATCGATCTCGTTTGCGGCATTGAACGCCTCGACCATCGACCACCGGGGCCCGTAAAGGTCGGCTTCGGCGAGGATGCTGTCCGGAGGGGCGGCAAGGACGCGCTGCCGATAAGTCCAACGCTGCCCCTGCCATTCGAGCTCGGGCACAACGATATCGAATTCTGCGAAGTCACGGTCCAACGTCCACAGGCCGTCGGCGACATCGGCGACGAGCTTCATCGCCGGCCAGCACCCAGAAGCGCGCGACAGTGCCACCGCGTACAGCCCGAAAGCCACTATCTCCTCGGCATTTCGCGGGAAGAAGACGGGCATCGACAACGCAGCCAGGGAACGCTCGCTGGCCGCCGGCACAGACGATGACTTCGCGGCGGGGTCGTCTCCCACCAGCGCCAGGGCACCGCCAGCAGGGTGCGCACCGTACATTGCGGCGTGGCGAAAGGGGTCGCTGGCACGATCCAATCCGGGGCCCTTGCCGTACCAAACTCCGACGATTCCGTCGTGGCTACGCCGCCCGGCCGGCATCTCGAGTTGGCTTCCCCAAACCGACGTCGCAGCGAGTTCTTCGTTCATGCCTGGTACCAGGCGCACGTCGTGCTTCGCCGACAGTTCTGGGATGCCGGCCAAAAGCTTGTCCAGACCCGCCAGCGGGCTGCCTTGATAGCCGGAGACGAACGTCGCCACCTTGTTGCCTGCGCGACGGTCACGCTCGTGCTGTTCGACGAGAAGTCGTGCGATTGCCTGAACGCCGGTCATCAAGACGGGACCTGAGGCAACGCGATACCGGGCAGCGAGGTCGAATTCGGCTGCGGCCGGAGAGTCTGTCAACGAAGTCATTGGATACCTGCACAAGTGAGAACCCTGCGTTGCCAACAGGGTGAAACGATCGAGATGTCTCTAATAGACTGGCAAGCACCAACATTCAGATCAATCAACATTCGATCAGCTGAGCGGATCGGTCAGCTCGGCACATGGTCATAGCGGTGAGGTGTGAGGAATGCGCAGTTTGGACAAGCTTGACAGCCAACTCCTTCGGATGCTGATGCATGACGCTCGCACCGGAGTAGTGGAGTTGTCGTCGAAACTCGGGGTGTCACGCAACACGATTCAGTCGAGGTTGAAACGCCTGGAGGAAATGCAACTGGTGGTCGGCTACCAGCCAGTGCTAGACCTCGAAAAGGCCGGCTTTGCGGTTCAGGCATTCATCTCGATCGAGATTGAGCAGGGCCGATTGTCCACGGTCGTCGATCAACTCACTGCTATCGCGGCCGTCCTCGAAATTCACGCGACGACCGGGCGGAATGACCTGCTCGTCCGGGTTGCGACGGCAACCCAAGCCGACCTGCAACGTTTGATCGAGCGAGTCGTTGCGGTACCCGGCGTTGTCCACGCCAGCACAACGCTGTCGCTGACGAATCCCCTACGTATGCGGGTGGATCCGTTGTTGGACCAGATCACGCGTGACGCGGGATGGGGTCGTTCGACGCCATCCCCGAAAGGGCGCTAGACGGGCCCGTGGCGGAGTGAAGGTGCCCGATGCTCACCAACCACCGTTGAGCGCCAGAATCCGCACCTGCATCTCGAGGGTGAATCGTTGCACCGGGTCACTGAGTTGGACGGCACAGAGCTTCTCGATGCGGTCGAGTCGATACCGAAAGGTATTGCGGTGCAGTCGCAATGTCGCAGCGGCGCGGCTGGCATCACATCCGGCATCAAACCAACTCAACAGGGTATCGAGATACTCGGCGCCACGGTTCGATTCGTCGCGGCGCAGGAGGTCGAGCGATCCGCTCAGCAGTGCGGGATGTGCTGCGGCGATGCTTGCCAACTGCGCTATCAGCACGTGCGGCCGAAGCTCCGACAAATCCTCCGTAGTCGCATTCGCCCGGGTGGCAAGCAAATTCACGGCCTGCCGGAGCGATTGGTATTCATTGCGGATCTCGTCGGCGGTCGAAAGAGGTGGCGCCAGGCAGGCGACCAGCGTTGCACCCAGGGTAGCGGCGGCCCGCTGACGGAATACCTCGGCAAACTTCCGCGAGCCGGAGCCCGGGGTGTGCGGTATCAGAGCACAGGCCACGTCACCGATCATCGTGGTGGCCGAGTGCGGATTGAGCATCCGCATCGAACGGGCCAGCACCCGTTCCACCGCGGCCGGGCCCATCGTCGGGTGTAAGCCGCCGCCAGCCGATTCTCGGTGGGCCGCCAAGCACAGCAGACGCCACTGACCGGTTGGGGGTCGACCGAGGCGATCTGTGATCACCTCCAGCGCAGACGATTCGGTCAGCAAGCCCCGTAACAGCTCGGTCCTGAGTGCGTCTTCGTCGTCGGCGGGTATCCGCTCGTCGATGAACCAGGCGGCGGCAACGGCAGCCACATCGTCGAGCATTCTCGGCGCGAAATCTGGCGTTTCCACGCCGGGAGTCAGTATCACATGCCCGGCAAGCCTGTCCCCGACGATGATCGGTGCGATAAGACGGCGTTGCTCGGTCCCCGGCGCGTCGACCCACGTGGCGCCCCGGCGCCGCCATGCGGGGACACGTCGGCTCTGTACGGCCGGCAGCGCGTTGCGCGTGAGGATTGTGTGGGCAGTCTCCGAATCGACAGTCGGAGTGCAGGCGTAGGCGAGCACCCGCGACTCGGAGTCGACGACGACCACCGTGCCGTCGAGGGCCAGCGCCGCGCTGTCCGCAAGATCGAACAAGCCGCCTGCGGTGGTGGTCACCCCGGCCGCACCGAGACGTAACGCACCGGTCAGTGCTCCCATCAGACCCATCAGATCGTCCCAGCTCACATGGTGAGCCAGTGCGAGGATCGGTACACCTGCGGTTGTCTCGACATCCGGTGGCAGACACCCGGTCCGCACGACCACTGCGCTGACTTCCGCCTGCCGGCCGCGCGCGAGAGCGTCGGCGATATCGTCGGCGCTCGGCCCGTGCGCAGTGACGAGTAACAGGTGCTCCCGAATCGGTGGCCTGGCCGATTCCCAGCGTGTCGCTCCGCTCAGCGGCCGGTCCATACTCGCGGCCGGAGTGACCACGGTGAGCCACCCCGGCCGTGCCACAAGGAGATCGCGCAGGCGCAACCGCCGGGCTGTCGTTGTTATCGCTTCGAGCGCGAACGTGTCATCCAGGTGTGTATCGGCGATCGTCATCCAGCACGCACCTAGTAGTGCACCGCAGGCTGTTTCTCGTACATCTGCGTAGCGTAAAAACGATGCCTGCTGCCGTCTGTGGGCGCGGAGCACACTGACGGTGCCGGAACGTGCTGCGAGCACAGCTCCTGAGCCGTGTTCTCAGTCCGGAGCGTCCCAGGCGATGTCGACTGCACGGGCGGCCAGGTGTACGGCCAGCCGGTCGTCGGGATCTTCGAGATCAACTGTGAGCAACTGCCCGATCCGATCCATACGTTGCATCACGGTGTTGCGATGGACCCCGAGACGTGCCCCGGTGGCCTTGGCTGACTGCTGGCTGTCGAGGTAGGTGCGTAGCGTGCGGATCAGATCGCCCGACGGATCCGCTTCGGTGAGAGGTGCGAGCAGCTCAGCTGCGGCCTCGCGCATCGGCACCGATCCGTACCAGTTCGCGAGGACCCGGCGCGTGCCGGTGACGTCGACATGCTCGACGGCAGCGGAGCGGTGCGTGGTCTGAGCCAACAGGGCGGCTCTCCGGGCCTCTTCCGAAGATCGGCGAAGTCCCGTCGCGCCAGTGTGCGCGTCGCCGACGCCTGCGCACAGCCGCAGCCCGGGATGCGCCATCTCGACTGCGCTCAAGGCATCGCGCACGCAGTTGGCTAGCGCCCGGGAATCTGAGGTGTCGGTGGTCCAGAACAGCCACCCTTCGCCGCGTTCGATCAGAGTCGCCGCCACGCCGCGCGCAGCCAGTTGCTCTTCGAGTTCTGCGGCGAGCGCTGCCGGCCGGAACGCGCCCGAGGAGGACGACACCAACGTCAGGACCGCGGTGTGCCGACCCGCGAGCCGCCACCCGAGTGCTGCCGCCCGCTCCAGAGTCCGGCGCCCCGGATCATCTGGCTGCTCGAGGATTTCGTTGAGCAGCAGGGACCGGCGTTGGGTCTCGCGTTCGGCTCGGACCGCGTCGCTTGCCACCCTGACGGCGAACGAAAGCGCTGCGATCCCGACGGCGTGGCGGACAGGATCCAGTAACGCTCCGGACAGCACGTCGGGCAGACGTATCGCGATCCAGTAAACGGCGGGCCCTACCGGATCAACCACCACAGGTTGTAGCAGCAGATCGTGATCGCCTGCCCTGATCGTCAGTGGGACCGGGCGTGGGCCGACGAGAAGCTCGGGCGAAATCGCGCTGCCGAGCAGCTCATGAAGGCCGGGATCTCCTGCAACCAAACGATTCTCCGCATCGACAAGGCAGACAGGTTCCCCAATTGTCGCCCCAAGAGTGGTGGTGAGTGCGTTCGCCGATCCGGGTGGGTGCTGAAAACGCCGAGCAGCTTCGGCCAGGACCCGCAGGCCGGCGATCTCGGGGGCGCGGACGTAGGGATCCAGCGCGGTGACCACTGCAGCGGGGGGAGTGTCGTCGATACCGATGAGCGGCAGGGCGAGCCGGTCGGCGAGGCGGCGTGTGACCAACGGAACCTGCCGAGAGCTACGTGCGACGACGATGCCCGAAAGACCCGCACCACCTGCCAAACGGATAGCAAGGTCAAGAGCAAGACTGTCCACGGCAAGGGCTTCGCGGCTGAACACCACAACACTGCCTGCCATGAGTTCGGAGATCTCATGAACAGCGGATCCGACCACCACTGCTCGCACCGGGCGGTGGAGACCGTCCTGACCTGCGAGGACTTCGTACTCGTCGATCAGATCCAGGGCCAACAACTGCTTCAGCGTGACCGGTGCTGCCGTCAGCATGCCCGCACCGCTGGCGTCGGCGCGGATTCCATCACCGGCCCGATCACCGTCACCTGGAGACGGGCCGCGGGCACGGGAACGTAGGTCATCAGAGCCTCCCGCACCGGTGTCTCTCGCACCGTCCGAGGGTCGGCTCCGGCGCGAAGGGCGGCGTCGGTTGCGAGACGTCGGGCGCGGGCCACCGAGACCTGCCGCCCACCCGCACCCTGCCAGAAGATCCGGTCGACGGATCCTGCCGCTTCCGCCACGGCGGCGCCGACAGCAGCGGCGAACTCGGATCTGGCCGGCCTGATCGCGGTGACCGAGGCGGTGTCCGGAACGTCGGCGGCGCGCTCGCCGACGATCACGACCGGCACCGAGTCGTGCCCCCATCTCGCACGCGCAATCGCTGCGTGCACACGCTCGGCGAAACTCCCATCGCTCCTGGCGATCGCAGCGATTCGTGGCGCACGAATACCGGTGCGGATGCCGTCGATCTCCCACAAGCGGCCCGAATCCGGTATCAGTCCGGCAATGGTCGGCGCGACGGTGGCTGCCGCAGCAGTCACGTGCACCACCACCGCAGAGGAAACCTCCGCCAGATGAGCGGAGCCGTTGATCAGACCAGCCCTTTCAGAGCTCACCGAAGCGGTGGCGTGGTTGCCGGCGTAGGTTGCGGGCATCACGGTGCCGTCGCCCCGCAGAACATAGACCGCGGCATTGCGGGCGTGGGCCTCTACCACTGCCGTGAGCTGGTTCAGGCGGCGGCGAGCAGCGCCGGCCAGGGCGGCGTCGAGTACCGCGGTATTCTCCCGCTCCAACAATCCGACCACCTCGGTGTCGGAACCGCGTATCACGGCGATGTCCGGCCCGAGCTCGTCAGAGACGATATTTGCGGCAAGTTCCTCGTGCTCAGGGTTTTCCAACGCGTTTACACCCGCCAGTGCAATGGCGTCCACCTGCCCGATGCAGCCCCGGGCGAACTGCGCCACCGCCGCCGTATCCAGTGGCGCCGAGACGTCTCCGTTGTACTCGTGACCGCCTCGGACCACACACACGGCTCCGGCGGCAACCGCACGGTCGACCGGCCAAGCGGCCAGGGGCGGCACTGCTGTCGTCGGTGAGCCGATGCGCAAGACCCCCACTCGCCCCGGCTGAGAAGCTCGCTGGATCTCGAGGTCAGGCAGGATCAGGACCACACGGTCTATTTCGGCGGTCCCGCTCACAGTCCGGAGTACCTCATCCAGCAATTCGACGGGTGAGTCGCTGATCTGCCGGCGCCGATGTACCGCGACGATGCGGTTGCGACTGTCGAGTGCCACCGCGGTGGAACCAACGCCGTCCACCCCGATTCGCAGCTTGCCCGGTTGCGGCGTCATCGTCGCATCACCGGGTCGGGTGCGACGGGCCGCCGCACAATACGGGTTCGACTGGGTAACCGAAGGCACTCGGGCCGACTATCGCCAGCCCTGCCGGTGTTCGCCAACGGTGATCCACCGGGCTCACGATCACATGCACCTCCTGCCCCACGACAAGATCGACGGTCTGCACCAGCTCGCTGGTGTCTACATCGGCCAGGCTGATGACATCGGGCACAGTGGCCAGGACTTCACCCTCACGGCTGACAACGAGATTCTCGTTCTGGAAATCGACGCGAACGAAATCCTGCCGGGTTTGAAGGGACAGCACGCCGCGTGGAAAGGCATCGGTGGAGTCCTGCATGACCTCGACCACGGTCCCCGTACACAGCACCCGACCGCCACAGATCGCGAACAACTTCGCGTAGTCATCCGCGGCACTCCCTGGTGCCACCCGACCCAACGCCTCACCGATGTGCCAGCACTCGCTGATAGAGCCGTCGATGCCCAGGCGCGCACAATCACCCACGGTCACCGCGAACGCGCTGATGAGCGCGACAAGACCGAGGGCCGGCATGATCGCCCGCAACAGCTCGCCCAGCACAGTGTCGGCGCCGCTCGGGAATTCCGTCACCACTCCGGCGCTGCCGACCGCCGTCATCGGCCGCACGGGGCGGCCTGCCAGCTGCAGCAGCGTCATGTCGATAGAGGGAAAACACCTGCGCATCAGATCTGCGTCCAGACACGGCAGGCCCAGCTGAGCGGCCACTGTCAGCGCTACCGCCACGTTGAAGCCGGCACGCTGCACTGGCAGGACGGCGACACACTCGCGACCGGCTCGTGCCTCGACGGCGGCGCGTAGCGTCTTGGCCTGGTCGGTGTCGTGCGCTTTCTCCAGCAACGCATATGGCGCGCCCGCGTGAACGATGGGCAGGACCAGACCGTCGGCATCGAGTTCACCCGGCTTCACCAAAGGTATCGAACCGTATTCTCGAATGGCCGCGATCAACATCTGGCGCCCGAGATGCGGACCTCCGCCACCGCCACTGCCGAAGTGAACAGCGCCGCGCATCAGATCATCGACCCTGCTCTCCGACACCTGCTCCATCTGAGAACTCTATCCATGCGCCGCGTCGTGCGCGCCGAATTACTGCCGGCAACCGGTGAACGACGCATACAACGCGGCGAAAGCCTTTGCCGCACTGACCAAATCGTCAACCTCCACGTATTCGTCAGCGGCGTGCGCGACGGACATCGAGCCGGGGCCGTAGACCACGGTCGGGATGTGAAGCTGATTTCGCAGAAAACGCGCGTCGGTACCGAGGGAGAGGCCCCGGACCGGTGCTCCACCTGCGGCGCGCTGCACCTGTGCCACGAACGGGTGGCCTGCGTCCAGTTCCGACCCCTCGACGAAGGCGAGAACCTCGACGCTGTAATCGAATTCGCCGGCTCCGTCGATCAAATCGCGCAGAGATGACAAGGCCTCGGTCTGTGTCTGCCCCGGCAAGAGACGTCGGTCCACGCGCAGCCGGCACTCCGAGGCGACGATGTTGGCTGAGGTACCACCGTGAATGGTCCCGACGTTACATGTGGGCGAGCCCAGGAGCGGATGGGCCGCCACGCCGAAGTCCGCGAGGTGCAGCGCGGAGGTGATCCTCGCGGCGTCAGCCACCGCGGACCGGCCGACCGCAGGCTCGCTGCCGTGGGCTGCGCGGCCGCGGACAACCACCTCGACCAACAGGGCACCCCGTTCGGCGACGCATACCTGCAGTTCACTGGGTTCTGGCACCACTGCCGCGTCGGCCCGGATCAGCCCAGCGTTCAGGAGCGCTTCAGTGCCGAACCGACCTCCCGTCTCTTCGTCGGCCACCAGATGGAAGACGAGAGTGGCCGGGATGTCCACGCCTGCGTCCCTGCACGCCCACACCCCTTCCAACGCGGCCGCGATACCGCCCTTCATATCGCAGGCGCCGCGCCCGTACAGCCGACCGTTGCGGACCTCCGGCCGAAACGGCGGGCTTGACCACTCGGACTCGACGGCGGGCACGACATCGATGTGACCGTTGATCATCAGTGTGGGCACCTTGCCGGCCCCGATGGTGGCAAGCACCGACGGCCGGCCGGCCTCCGGTTCCACGATCTCGACTTCGGCTCCGAGGGCACCCAACATCTCCTGTAACGGCCCGACCACAGGTCGTTCGCCACCTGGTGGGTTTCGGGTGTCACAGCCGATCATCTCGGAAGCCAACCTGACCACTCGGTCGGCGTTCACCCGGGCCATGGCGGCAGCTCCGGTCATGACGATGTACCGATCCGCGACGTGATGGCACTGAGCGCCTCACCGTCCAGGAAGCCAAGAGGGGCAAGCCCTTCGAGAAGGCTCAGTAAACCCGGCCGGAACGCGACAACGTCAGCAAAAACCTCGCCCGCCTCATCGTGGCGGCCGCAACGCGCAAGCAGGATCGCCCGCCAGAAGTCCGCCTCCCGGTTGTCCGGGCCGATGGTGGCGGCGGCAGACACCAAGGCATCGAGGCGTGCGGTCAATTCATCCGGATCTACCCCGGTGAAAGGGCCCAACGTCAACCCGCGCTGGAACATGACGGCACCAACCGCCCTGAAGGCGCGCGACCGAGGCAACAGACGTGACAGCTCCGTGAGTGGCTGCGGATGGTCGTCGACACGCAGATCCACCACCACCTCGTTCCATGGAGTGGCGCTACGACGACCCGACACAACGCGAAGCACGGCCGATTGCGCTCCGCGCACGTCACCACCGGCAGCGTCTGCGGCCATCAGTCCGGCCAGGATCCGTTCGGCGAGGTCACCTTTGGCCGCTTCATAGGCGGCCAGGGCAGCTTCAGCCACCTGGGTTCCGGCAAGCATGTTTCCCTGAACCGTCACCTGGTGACCGGATGCGCTCGCCACGGCCGGGGCGCAGTGTGTGCCCGTGTAAGTACCCAATCCGCCTGCGGCGTCGACGACGCCGAGCTGGCGGTACTCCGAGTCGGGGTCATCGGCAACCAGCGCCGCCACTGCCGTGGCCGCCGACATTCCCGCGCGCAGGAGGTCCAACCCGTGCGGTCCGTGATCGACGTTGACGAATGCCTGGGTGGCGACGACTCCGACCCCGGCTTCCGCCCAGGGCAGCAGTGTGGCGACGCCGAATAAGTGAGTTTGTGCGCCGACCCCGAGATGACCGGTGGCAGCGTCCCGCGCCACTATCGAGTACGTCACGACGACGCCCCTGGAACGGTGTTCAGTATCTCGGCCACACGAGTGGGCACCTCGAGCATCGGGAGGTGCCCCACTCCGTCCAGAATCGTCAGGCTGCCGTCCGTGATCGCCGCAATCTCCTGTGACATCGATGGAGGACAGGTCGGATCGTCGGCGCCGACGACCGCGTGCACCGGGATCCCAGATCCGGCGAGATTGCCGGCAAGATCCCGAATGTCCGCTCCGAATGCCCCGCGCATGATCTGGGCAACCACCGCCTCCTTGCGCTCGCCCGCGGCGACGGCCATCAGTTTCTGGAGTCGTGCTGACCGCCGATGTGCGGCTCCTACGATCTGCGGCACCAGATCGGCGAAGTAGCGAACGGTGCCTTTTTCCAACAGTTCTTGCACCATGGCGTCAATGGCCTCGGACGTCAAGCCAGTACCGAGAGTCGAACCGAACGTCGTCACGCTGAGTACCCGCTTCGGACACAGCGCCGCCAGCGCCACCGAGATCGTGCCGCCCAGCGAGCCTCCGCACAGATGAACGCGATCGTGGCCAAGGGAGTCGAGCACGGTGAGGACATCCCGGACGTAACCTTGCTCGACAGTGAAAGGCCCGTTTGCCGTTGAATCACCGTGTCCCCGTAGGTCGATAGCTACCACCGACCGATCCAGGCGCCGGACGACATCTGACCACACGACTGCCGCGGCGTTGATCGGATGGAGGAGCACGAGAGGCTCGCGCGCCGATTCACCGGTGCAAAGCACTCCCAGCCGGCCGACAGGCCCTTCGATGAACTGGCGCTCCATCAGAACCCTCATCGGGTTCCGTGCTTCGGCATGCTCTTCTCCGCGCCACTGACGTGCATGTGCCAGATGGTCCACACGGGATTGCCCAATCCGTCATCCCGGCGCAGGAACTCGGTTATCCGGAACGGTGCGGTGGTCGGAGGTGCCTGTGTGCCGCCGTCGGCGGGAAGAACGAGCTCGACCACCCCTTCGGCGGTCACCAACGCCACGTCTCCGAAGATCTGGACGTCGGGTCCGACCACATCGCGCTGCATGGTGATGTCGAAGCCGGATTTGTTGAGGTTTATCCACAACTCGTGCTTGTCCAACACGCCGGAGTACGTCCAGCCGTTGAGATTGAACTGGTGGTAGCTGTCACCACACGGGAAGAACTGCAGCATCTTCTCGGCGTCGAGACCGACGTTCGATTCGTACCATCCGCGGTGAACCGCGAGAATCTGCTCGTAGTCGCTGGTCATTTTGTCCTCCTCTAGATCAGATGCTCTGCGTACAAGTGCTGTTCGTGGGTGAATTCGCCGGTGAGCTCGCCGACGGCGGCCAGAGTCTCGTCCATACCGTCCGGGACGAGGGTGGCGACGACGACGTTGTCCGCGCCGGCGTCGAGGTATTCGGTTATGCGGTCGCGTGCGGTGTCTTGATCGCCGGCCACCGCCAGTACGTCGACCCATTCGTCGGGCATCTCAGCGGCAATAGTCTCGGCTCCACCGCGCGAAAGCATGTCGGCGAGTTGCTCGTTGGCGCCGATGGCACCGAAGAGCGGAGTCGGTCCGGTGGCGGCCAGATAGAAGGCCAACATGGTCTTGAGTCCGTCGCGGGTCGCCGCGACGCTGTGCGGGTTCCGCGTGATGTTGGCGGCGATCAACACGCTGATCGTGAGGTGATCGTTGCGGCCTGCCGCTGCCGCTGCCGAATCGAGCTTCTGACGCGCGGCGCGGACGTACTCCACCGGTGCCAGGGCGCTGATCAACAGACCGTCGGCAAGCTGGCCGGTCATCTCGATTCCCTTGTCCCCCAGCACCCCGGTAAACAGCGGCACCGGTTCAGGAACAGGGTGGGTGAGTGCGACCTCACGGAATGTGGCGAACTTGCCGGTCTCATCGACGGTCTGACCGCTGAGTAGAGCCTTGACTCCTCCCAGAGTTTCGCGCAGTGCGCTCATCGGCGATCGCTGGGTCAGGCCCATCTGGGTAGTCCACGCGGGCACACCATGACCGATGCCGGGAACCAACCGGCCAGGGTGGGCACGAGCCAGGGTGGCGATCTCCATCGCGAGCATCGCCGGATGCCGGACGACGGAGGACACCACCCCGATCCCCACGGAGATCCGGTTCGTCGCCGCAAGCGCCACCGCCGCCCCCGCGATTCCGCCCAGGAAGAAGTAATCCTCCGGTATCCACAGTTCTCCGTACCCAGCAGCTTCAGTTGTCGCAGCGAACTTGGCGATCTGCTCAGGCGGCGTGGTACTGCCGAGCATCGCTCCGAGTCGACTGCGACATTCGGAGGCAGGGTCCACGTGTAATCCTCTCGCTGAAGGTGAATATTGGCTGTCGACGATGGTCACTACGTCGATACCGCGTCGCCGGCGAGGTACTCCGCGACCGATCCGATCGCGGCTGTGGCGGTGAATCGCTGCTCAAACCTGTTGGCATCGGCGGTATCTCCCGACATGACTCCTCGATGTCAGGAAACCTATCCACTAAGGCCACGACTTCACTTCGGCCATGGCGCACAGGCCATGGACCTAGAAATTGGGCACTGTACCGAAGACACCGAGCCCTGCCGCAGCCATCTTTGATGGGACTTCCCGGGGCTCTCCCGGCGGGGAAGCCGAATAGGCGCTGGTCTTACGCCTTCCCACGTCTCCCCATGAGAGGAGGACAACTTCTCGCCAGGCATTCCACGCTCGCTTCCTGAGCGCCGGGCAAGCCGATGGCATCCATGACCGCGCAGCCAACGCACATATGCAGCCAGCCGGTCCGCGGCGGCGGATCACTGGCACGCGAAGCAGGCTCAAGCCACCTGCCGCTCACATTCGCACAGAAACGCGCTGATCGACCTACCGAAAGGGAACACCCTATGCCGCAATTACTTAGACGAGCGTACCAGAAAATGACCCGCCTATCGAAGAGCGCCGACGGTAGGCCATGCCGGCTGCGCCACCGGAGCGCCACCATCTCCGGAAAGCGCACTCCCCCAAGGGCTGCCACTATCTTCTCCGTACTCGCCATCGGTGCAGCGTTTCCCATGGGGCTCGTTCCTACGTCTTCGACGATCTCGGTGGCTTACGCCGACGACAGCCAGTATTGGGAGTTCTACACGCCCCCAGATCCGTTGCCCGACGGACTTCCCGGCGATCTCGTCCGTACCGAGCCGTCGCGCCTGGTCCTCGAGCCATCCGGTCAGCTGGGTTCATTTGTGGGAACCGGTACACGAATCATGTACCGCAGCACCGATGCAAACGGAATCCCGGTTGCGGTAACCGGAACCTACATCGAGCCTGACGTCCCTTGGCCCGGCAAAGGGCCACGCCCGCTGCTCGCGTACGCCGCATCCGCCTACGGTATGGGTGAGCAGTGTGCGCCCTCGAAACTCTTCAACCAGGGCATCCACGCCTCACTCGACACCGGGTTCGACCTGATGTTCAACCTCGAGGAGGGCTTCGTCGCAACCCTGTTGGCCCGAGGATTCGCCATCGTCCTCACGGATGGCGTCGGGATGGGTGTGCACGGCTTGATGGCCCCGCAATTCATGAATCGTGTCGCGGCGGGAACCGCGTTGATAGACGCAGCCCGCGCGGCAATGAAACTCCCTGACACTTCCCTTGATCCGGACGGACCGGTCGCGTTCTGGGGCTGGCTGTCAGGAGGGCACGCTGCGTTGTCCGCCGCTGAGCTCGCTGGGACATACGCACCCGAACTGCACGTCGTCGGCACCTACGCCAACGCCACGCCGACCGATCTGGCTGCGACCCTGCCCAGTATCGACGGCAACTACCTGGCGGGGGCAATCGGGTGGATGCTCAGGGGCATCCAGGAGGCATATCCGAATACGCGCGAGGCTATTTGGGATGCGATGACCCCCCGGGGCCAGGAGATGCTGGCCAACACGAGCCGCCAGTGCATGCTGCAAACCGGGATAAACTACATGTTCCGTCATCTGCAGCCGTGGTTCAAAGACGACCTGCAGACGATGTCACAGAACGAGCCGTTCAAGAGCATCCTCGCGTCCCAGCGCATCGGTAACGTCAGACCGACTGGACCGGTTTACCTTTCGCACAATCGCTGGGACTCCTTCGGGCCCTACGCGGCCGTAGTAGCCACCGCAAAAGACTGGTGCTCGATGGGGGCTGACGTAACGTTATGGACCAACGAGCAGCCGCCGCTGTTCAACAAGCTCAATACGAATGCGCTTCTCACGCCATTCGTTGACGGCGAACGAACCATGGCGTGGGTGGCAGATCGGTTCAACGGTGTGCCGACGGCGCCCAATTGCAGCGAAATCGACAGTTCATCCTAGGGAGAGCACCCAGGCGCCCCGGACCTGAGAGCCACTACCAAATCGGTTCTCAGGTCCGAGGGGGATGGCTACTGCGCCAAGGCGCTTCGGCCACATCGAACGCCTCACGCGCGGCCGTGCAACCGGTCGTCGGAGAACGGGTCGCCCGCCGCCGCGATGCGGGCGGCCGCATCGGTGAGAATCGCCTCACCATGGCCGAATCCGGCACGCTGCGCCCCCGTGGCGGCGATTCGGGCAACAGAATCGGTCACGGCGGCCCGGTCGGTGTTGAACACCCCGAGGATCACCTGGCCGTTGAACTCTGCGACCGTGTCCCCCGTCAGCACGGTGTCGGCGTCGGGCAGGTAGAGGGCGATGCTGCCGGGAGTGTGGCCCGGAACGGCGATCACCCGGGCGCCGCCGGCGAAGTCGAGAACGTCGCCGTCACCGACCACCCGGTCCACCCGGCATGCCGGGCCGTGCGGTGCCTCGTCGAAGTCTCCCCGCAGCGTCCGCTCTGAATCCGTCAGTACGGGCAGCGGTCCGGGTTCGTCGCCGCGGACGAAATCGGCGTCACCTTTACCCGCGATCACCTCGACGTCAGACCAGTCCGCGATTTCGGCGGCCGCACCGCAATGGTCCTCATGGAAGTGGGTGAGCACAATCCGCTTCACGTGAATTCGCCTCAGCCCCAGCGCGCTCAGCGCGTCGTCGATCAACCCGGCGCTGTCCGGCCAGCCGGTGTCGATCAACGTCACCCCGTCGGGTTCGATCCACAGGTAGCTGTTGAGCAGGTGCGCCTGGCCGCCGGGAATGCGCAGTCGATAGAGCGAGGGCGCCATCTGGAGTAGGTCGGGCATGATGCCGACGCTACCGACGCCCGACCCGATTCAGGTCTTGACTTCGCTCACAGCGCACCGGTCACCGGTCCGTGGTCAAGCCATCGCACGGCGACCGGCCAGCGCCCGGCCGAGAGTGAGCTCGTCTGCGAACTCCAGATCTCCGCCCATCGGCAGACCCGAGGCGATGCGGGTGACGGTCAGGCCGGGAATGTCGCGCAACATCCGGACCAGGTAGGTCGCGGTCGCCTCGCCCTCGGTGTTGGGGTCGGTGGCGATGATCACCTCGGCCACGTCGACGCCGTCGACACGTTCCCCGATCCGGTTGAGAAGTTCGCGGATGCGCAACTGATCGGGACCGACGCCCGACAGCGGATCGAGTGCACCGCCCAGCACGTGATAGCGGCCGCGGAACTCACGGGTGCGCTCGACGGCCTGCACGTCCTTGGGCTCCTCGACCACGCACACCAACGAGGCATCGCGGCGCGGGTCCTTACAGATGCGGCAGCGCTCCTCGTCGGACACATTCCCGCACACCGCGCAGAACGTGACGCCGTCGCGGATGCGGCCCAGTACCGCGGTGAGCCGATCGATGTCCGGCGGTTCGACGCTCAGTAGGTGAAACGCGATCCGCTGCGCACTCTTGGGCCCGATCCCGGGGAGCTTGCCGAGCTCGTCGATCAGATCCTGTACCGGGCCTTCGAACACTCAGAGCCCCGGAAGTCCGAACCCGCTCAACCCGCCGGCCAGGGGGCCAAGGCGGCTCTGCGCCAGGGTGGTCACCTGGTTGGAGGCGTCGGCGAGGGCGCCGACGATGAGGTCCTGCAGGGTCTCGGGGTCGGCCGGATCGATCACCTTGGGATCGATGGCCACCGCGACCACCTCACCGCTGCCCTTCACCGTGACCTGCACCAGCCCGCCGCCGGCCTGACCGTGCACCTCGGAGTTGGCCAGGGCCTCCTGCGCCTCCATGAGCTGCTGCTGTACCTGCTGCGCCTGCGCAAGCAGGGCCGACATGTCGGGTGTGCCTCCGGGTTGCATGACTGGGTCCCCTTGCCGTGTTGATTGCGTCTTGGTCTCGACTTGGTTGCTCTCGCCTGTCGGCGGCGATTTGAGCTTTCAGCCTAGTCGGCGCGCGGGCTAGCGTGACGCCCGTGCGAGTTCCAGACTGCGTGCGTGTCGGCGCCTCCAAAGCGGGCAGGGCGATCAGCTGCGTGATCATCGCCGCGACCGCGACCGCCGTCGTCGACGCTCCTCACGCCACCGCCGCCCCCTCGAATATCGCCGGCATGATCGTCTTCCTCGATCCCGGCCACAACGGCGCCAACGACGCGTCGATCAGCCGTCAGGTGCCCACCGGCCGCGGCGGCACCAAGGACTGCCAGGCCAGCGGCACCTCTACCGCGGACGGATTCCCCGAACACACCTTCACCTGGGACACCACCCTGCGCGTCCGCGCCATCCTCAACCAGATGGGAGTACGCACCGCGATGTCCCGCGGCAACGACAACGCGCTGGGCCCGTGCGTCGACGAACGCGCAGCGATGGCCAACGCGCTGCGCCCGAACGCCATCGTGTCCATCCACGCCGACGGCGGCCCCGCCAACGGCCGCGGCTTCCACGTCCTGTACTCGTCGCCGCCGCTGAATAGCGTGCAGGCCGGACCGTCCGTGCAGTTCGCCAAGACCATGCGCGACCAACTGTCGGCATCGGGCATCCCGCCCGCCACCTACATCGGTTCGGGCGGCCTGGACGCCCGTTCGGACATCGCCGGGCTGAACCTGGCGCAGTTCCCGTCGATCCTCGTCGAGTGCGGCAACATGAAGAACCCCGTCGACTCCAGCCTGATGAAGACCCCGGAAGGCCAGCAGAAGTACGCCGAGGCGATCGCTCGGGGCGTCGTGGCCTACCTGGGCTCGCAGTCCGCCGCCGCGCCTGCGCGCTAGCTAGCTCTCGACTTCCTTTTTCAGGTTGGCCAGCACCTCGTCCTGGATCTTGCGAAGGCCCAGCGGCGCGAACGTCTTCTCGAAGAAGCCCTTGATCCCGCCGGCGCCGGTCCAGCTGGTCTTGAGGTTGACCGACGAACCGGTGCCCGCCGGGGCGACGGTCCAGTTGGTCACCAGGCTGGAGTTGGCGTCCTTCTCGATCACGGTGTGGCCGGCCACATCCACCGAGGCCTTGATGTCACGCACCCGCGACTCGGTGGCCTGCAGCTTCCAGCTGGCCACGGTCCCGGCACCCTGACCGCCCTCGAGCACCTGGTAATCGCGGTAATGCGAAGAGAGGATCTTCGGGCGCACGGTCTGGTAGTCCGCGATCGCGGCGAACACAGCGGCCGGCTCGGCGTTGATCAGAACCGTGCTGACCGCACTGACCTGTCCCATGACTGAAACTCCTTCAACTCGTGTCTGCGGTCGCATCGTCGGCAACCTCCGACTAGCGTATATGTGTGTCTGTTGTTACGACTGACGCACAAGCTGTCCATGCCCAAGGCGTGCAGCGCCTCCTGGACAGTTACCGCGCCATACCACCCAATTCGACGGTGCGGCTTGCCAAGCCCACGTCGAACCTCTTCCGTGCGCGAGATCGCAGCAATGTCAAAGGTTTGGACGTGACAGGGCTGACCAACGTGATCGCGGTCGACGCCGAAGCCCGGACCGCCGACGTGGCAGGCATGTGCACGTATGAGGACCTGGTGGCTGCGACTCTGCCGCACGGGTTGGCCCCACTGGTGGTACCGCAACTCAAGACCATCACGCTCGGGGGTGCGGTCACCGGGCTCGGCATCGAGTCGACATCGTTCCGCAACGGCCTTCCGCACGAATCGGTGCTGGAGATGGACATCCTCACCGGAGCAGGCGAAATCGTCACCGCATCACCGGCCCAGCACTCCGACTTGTTTCGGACGTTCCCCAATTCATATGGCACGCTGGGCTATTCGACCCGGCTCCGCATCGAGCTGGAACCCGTCGCACCATTCGTCGCGCTACGCCACCTGCGCTTCCACTCGCTGTCCGAGCTCGTCAGGGCGATGGACCGCATCATCGAGACCGGCGGGCTCGACGGCGAGCGGGTCGATTATCTCGACGGCGTGGTCTTCAGCGCCGACGAAAGCTACCTGTGTGTCGGTTTCAAGACGACGACGCCGGGTCCGGTCAGCGACTACACCGGTCAGGACATCTATTACCGCTCGATCCAGCACGCACAGGGCGAGAAACATGACCGGTTGACCATCCACGACTATCTGTGGCGGTGGGACACCGACTGGTTCTGGTGTTCGCGGGCGTTCGGGGCACAGAACCCGAGAATCCGACGGTTCTGGCCACGCAAGCTGCGCCGCAGCAGCTTCTACTGGAAGCTCGTCGGCTACGACCAACGGTTCAACATCGCCGACCGGATCGAGAAACACCACGGCCGCCCGCCTCGCGAACGAGTGGTGCAGGACATCGAGGTGCCGCTGGAGAACTGCGAGAACTTCCTGTCGTGGTTCCTGGACAACGTTCCGATCGAACCGATCTGGCTGTGCCCGCTGCGATTACGCGAAGACGGCGGGAACGCCGAGAAGGGCTGGCCGCTGTACCCGTTACGCCCCCACCACACATACGTCAACGTCGGATTCTGGTCCTCGGTACCGGTCGGCCCGGACGAAGGCCACACCAACAAACTGATCGAGGCCAAGGTCACCGAACTCGACGGACACAAGTCTCTGTATTCCGATTCCTACTACCCACGTGAGGATTTCGACGAGCTGTACGGCGGCGAGGCCTACAAGACCGTCAAGAAGTCCTACGACCCCGATTCGCGCTTGTTTGACCTGTATTCGAAAGCCGTCTTGCGCCGATGAACGGAGAACAGCGATGACCACCTTCAAGGACCACGCGACGCACAGTACCGATCGCAAGCTCACCCTGGCCGAGATCCTGGAGATCTTCGCTTCGGGCTCGCTGCCACTGAAGTTCACTGCCTACGACGGCAGTTCCGCAGGGCCGGAAGGCGCGACGCTCGGCCTGGATCTCAAGACGCCGCGCGGCACAACGTATCTGGCCACCGCCCCCGGCGACCTCGGCCTGGCTCGGGCGTATGTATCCGGTGACCTGGAACCGCACGGGGTGCATCCGGGTGATCCGTACCCGCTGCTGTGCGCACTGGCCGAGAAGATGGCGTTCAAGCGGCCACCGGCGCGGGTGCTGGCGAACATCATTCGGTCCATCGGCATCGAACACCTCAAGCCCATCGCCCCGCCCCCACAGGAGGCGCTGCCCCGGTGGCGCCGGATGATGGAGGGCCTGCGGCACAGCAAGACCCGTGACGCCGACGCGATCCACCATCACTACGACGTGTCCAACACCTTCTACGAGTGGGTGCTCGGGCCGTCGATGACCTACACCTGCGCGTGCTATCCGGATGCCGATGCCAGCCTGGAAACCGCGCAGGACAACAAGTACCGATTGGTGTTCGAGAAGCTGCGCCTGCAGCCCGGCGACCGGCTGCTCGATGTCGGCTGCGGCTGGGGCGGGATGGTGCGCTACGCCGCCCGCCACGGTGTCAAGGCGCTCGGCGTCACGCTGTCGCGGGAGCAGGCCCGCTGGACGCAGAAAGCCATCGCCGACGAGGGCCTCGAGGACCTGGCGGAGGTACGCCACGGCGACTACCGCGACATCGTCGAGGACGGATTCGACGCGGTGTCCTCGATCGGCCTGACCGAGCACATCGGGGTGCACAACTACCCCGCCTACTTCGGTTTTCTGAAGTCGAAGATGCGCCCGGGCGCCCTGCTGCTCAACCATTGCATCACCCGCCACGACAACCGATCCGGCGCGGCTGCCGGAGGATTCATCGACCGCTACGTGTTCCCGGACGGGGAGCTGACCGGTTCCGGCCGGATCATCGCCGAGGTCCAGGACATCGGCCTGGAGGTCCTGCACGAGGAGAACCTGCGCAACCACTACGCGATGACCCTGCGCGACTGGTGCGCCAATCTCGTCGCGCACTGGGACGAGGCCGTCGCCGAGGTCGGGCTGCCGACGGCGAAGGTGTGGGGCCTGTACATGGCCGGCTCCCGGCTCGGCTTCGAGACGAATGTGATTCAGCTGCACCAGGTGCTGGCGGTCAAACTCGACGAACGGGGCAATGACGGCGGGCTGCCGTTGCGGCCGTGGTGGACTCCCTAGCGAACCACCGGGCGTGGCGCCGGGCGGTCACGTACAGCAGGCCGTCCTGCCAACGCGGCCGCTCCAGAAATGCGCGGCCGCTCAGCAGAACATTCGACATGACGCCGAAGCCTATCTAGCTCTCGATCTTTCGAGCGCCCAGCTCGTTCTGCAGCAGCTCCAGGGCGACCTCTTCGGGATCGCGCCGGGGCCCGGCCTCGCTCTGCCCGGCCTCGGCGAGCATCTGCTCTTCCTCGTCTTCCTGGGACATCGGTTCCGGTGCCGGCTCCGGCTCGGGTTCGGGAATGACGCGGCCCGGCCGGCTCGGCACCCGTGGCGGGGGTTTGGCCGCCTTCGGCGGGGGCGGAGGTGCGGCCTCCGCGGTGCCGACCTCACAGCGGATCTGCCAGTCCACGCCGAGCGCATCCTTCAACGCCTCACGGATCACGTCGGCATTGCGCGATTCGGTCAGCCGCTTGGCCAGCGGTGGTGAGTCATGGGACAGCACAAGGGTTTTGTCCTCGACCGCCCGCACGATCGCACCCGACAGCATGACCTCGGTGGTGCGGCTGCGCTCGCGCACCTTTTCCCGCACCGTCGACCACATCGAACGCACGGCAGCGGCGTTGGGTTCACCGCCGGGGGCGGCCGACGCCGACGCCGACACCGGCTCCGGTTCGGGCTCGACGGGAGGCTCGGGCTCGAAGTCCGGCTCCGGCGGCAGCGGCGGCTCGGGCTCGGGCACGGGCTCGGGAGCAGGGGCCGGCGCGGGAGTAGGGGCCGGCTCGGGAGCCGGAGCCGGTGCGGGCTCGGGAGCAGGGTCGGCAGCCTGAACCGTCTGACTGCGGCGCGTGAAGGTCTTGGTTGGCTCGGCGGCGGGTACGGGAGCCTCGACAGCCGCGGCAGGCCGGGAAGTCACGGCGGGCCGAGCACCAGACGAGGACGCCTCACCGGCCGGGATGGACATGTCCAGCCGGGTCTCAATGCGTTCGATGCGCTGCAACAGCGCCGATTCGGTGTCATGTGCAGAGGGCAGCAGCAGCCGCGCGCACACCACTTCCAGCAGCAGCCGCGGCGCGGTGGCACCGCGCATCTCGCCGAGGCCCGCGTGTACCACTTCGGCATATCGGGTCAACGTGGCCGCACCCACGCGGGCGGCCTGTTCCCGCATCCGTTCCAGTACGTCGGCCGGCGCGTCGACAACACCACGGGTGACGGCGTCGGGCACGGCCTGCAGCACGATCAGGTCGCGGAAGCGCTCCAGCAGATCGGTGGCGAACCGCCGCGGATCATGCCCTGCGTCGATCACCGCCTCGACGGCTCCGAACAAGGCCGCGGCGTCCCCCGCCGCCAAGGCTTCCACGGCGTCGTCGATGAGGGCCATATCGGTCGCCCCGAGCAGCGCCAGCGCCCGCTGATAGGTGATGTGGTTGCCGCCCCCGCCCCGCTCCGAGCCGGCCAGCAGCTGATCGAGCACCGAGAGCGTGTCACGGGGCGACCCGCCACCGGCGCGGATGACCAGCGGGTACACCGCGTCGTCGACGTGGACGTTCTCCTCGGCGCAGATGCGCTCAAGCAGCGGGCGCATGGTGCGCGGAGCCAACAGCCGGAACGGGTAATGATGCGTGCGTGACCGGATGGTCGGCAGCACCTTCTCCGGCTCTGTGGTGGCGAAGACGAAAATCAGGTGCTCGGGTGGCTCCTCGACGATCTTGAGCAGCGCGTTGAAGCCGGCCGTGGTGACCATGTGCGCCTCGTCGACGATGAAGATGCGGTACCGCGACTGGGCCGGCGCGTAGAACGCGCGGTCCCGTAGTTCACGGGTGTCGTCGACACCGCCGTGGCTGGCGGCGTCGAGCTCGACGACGTCGACGTTGCCCGGACCGTTGGGGGCCAGCGCGACGCACGAATCGCACACGCCGCACGGTGTCGGCGTGGGGCCCTGCTCACAGTTGAGCGAGCGGGCCAGGATGCGGGCCGACGACGTCTTACCGCAACCGCGCGGCCCGGAGAACAGATAGGCGTGGTTGATCCGGTTGGCGGTCAGCGCGGTAGATAGCGGCTCGGTGACATGTTCCTGGCCAACGACTTCCGCGAAGCTTGCCGGCCGGTATTTGCGGTAGAGAGCCACGGAAGAAGGCTACCGACTGCGTCCGACGCCGCGCGGATGCCCGTTGACTTTGACACCACGCACACGGCTACCCGCACAAATGCGGCGGCAGCTCAAAGTCAACGCAGAAGGTGCTCGGTCGCGGCCAGCAGCGCACAAGTGGCCAGGCCGTCGATCGCCTCACGCACATCGGCCAGCGACGGGAACGTCGGGGCGATGCGGATGTTCTTGTCCTCGGGGTCCTTGCGGTACGGAAATGCCGAACCCGCCTCGGTCACCGCGATACCGGCGTCCTTGGCCAGGGCGACCGTGCGCTTGGCCGTGCCCGGCCACACGTCGAGGCTGACGAAGTATCCGCCCTTGGGGTCGGTCCACGACGCGATCTTCGACTCACCCAACCGGTCTTCGAGAATCTCGGCGACCAGGGCGAACTTGGGCGCGATCAGCTGGCGATGGCGCTGCATCTGCAACCGCACCCCGTCGGCGTCGCCGAAGAAACGGCTGTGGCGCAGCTGGTTGATCTTGTCCGGCCCGATCGACTTCTTGCCCGCGTGCTGCAGGTACCAGGCGATGTTGCCCAGAGAACCGCCCAGGAAGCTGACCCCGGCCCCGGCGAAGGTGATCTTGGAGGTCGAGGCGAACACCAGCGGACGGTTCGGGTTACCGGCCGCCTCGGCCAGACCCAGCACGTCGACCTGGCGGACGAACTCGTCGGTCAGCGTGTGAACGGCATAGGCGTTGTCCCACATCAACCGGAAATCGTTTGCCGCCGTGCGCATTTGGACGAGCCGACGGACGACTTCCCAGGAGTAGGTGACCCCGGTCGGGTTGCCGTAGACCGGCACACACCACATGCCCTTGATCGCCGGGTCGGCCGCGACGAGCTCTTCGATCAGGTCGACGTCGGGGCCGTCCTCACGCATGGGCACCGCGATCATCTCGATCCCGAAGGACTCGGTGATCGCGAAGTGGCGGTCGTAGCCGGGCGAGGGGCAGAGGAACTTGACCACGGGTTCCTGGACCCAGGGCCGGACCGAATCCACCCCACCGTGCAACAGCGAGAACACGATGACGTCGTGCATCATCTCCAGGCTCGCGTTGTTGCCCGCGATCAGGTTCTGCACCGGGATGCCGAGCAGCTCGCCGAAGATCTCGCGCAGCTCGGGCAGCCCGTGCAGGCCCCCGTAGTTGCGGGTGTCGGTGCCCGTGCGGTCGCGGAAGGAGTCTTTGTCCGAGCCGGGCAGCGACAGCAGCGCGTTGGACAGATCCAACTGCTCGGGCGCCGGCTTGCCTCGGGTCAGGTCCAGGCTCAGTTTCTTCGCCTGCAAGTCGGCGTAGTTGCGCTGTTGGAGTTCATGCTGCGCGAGCAGATCGTCGCGGCCAAGGGACTGGAACGACACCGCGCGCCTTTCACAGAAGCGGAATGAGCTGGACATAAGGGGACCCCGCGCACCCGCCAGAGCCCGTTGACCCTTGCTGCCTTCCGGCCCTGGGGGAGTTCACAGGATGGACGCCGCGCGGGGTCCAAGGGCGAGTGTAGTACCCGTCCCTGTCCCCGGCGTTTCGGGACTGGTTCTCCCGTCGGCTACGATTGCCGACGGAGGATTCGCCTAGTGGCCTATGGCGCTCGCCTGGAACGCGGGTTGGGTTAACAGCCCTCAGGGGTTCAAATCCCCTATCCTCCGCGCTCGGGTCCGGGGTGCGACCTGCTGAATCAACCCTGATCAGCAGCTCGCACCCCGGCCCAATTAAGTACCCGAGGAGGAGTATGGGCCGCACCGCTGCGGTGATCTGGCACGCGTCGTTTTCGATCGTGGCCGCCGGCCTCTACTTCTTCTTCGTTCTCCCCCGATGGCCCGAGCTCATGGGCCAGACCTCTCCCACGCTCGGCTTGGTGCTGCGGATCGTCACCGGAGCGCTGATCGGTCTCGCGGCCCTGCCCGTGGTCTTCACGCTGCAGCGGACCAAGCGTCCCGAGCTGTCCACCCCCGAGTTGGCCCTGCGCTTGCGGACCGCCTCGATCGCGCTGCACGTGCTGGCAGGGGTTCTGATCATCGGCACGGCGGTCTCCGAGATCTGGCTGTCCCTCGACAGCTTCGGGCCTTGGCTGTTCGGCATCTACGGTGCCGCCGCCGCGATCGCGTTGCTCGGCATCTTCGGCTTCTACCTGGCCTTCGTCGCCGAACTGCCGCCCCCACCGCCGAAGCCGGTCAAGACCCGGGAGAAGTCCGAAAGTCGCGGGCGCAAGAAGGCAGACGCCGAGGCCGACGCGGCTGACGAGGCCGAAGCCGTCGAAGAGACCGAAGCGGTCGAGGAGACCGAATCGGCTGATGCGGCCGACGAGGCTGACGAGACGGGCGAGGAATCGGAAGCCGAGACCGAAGAGACCGACGCGGACGAGCCCGAATCCAGCGCTGAACAGACCGAGCCGGCCGAAGGCAAGACCCTGCGCAATCGGCGGCCGTCGAGCAAGAGCGGCACCAAGCGCCGCGGCTGGCGTTCGCGCGGCGAAGTCACCGCCGAGGACTGACGGACGCCAACCGCGTCGACACCGGGTATTTATCCAGCCAAGATGGGTATATGAGCAAAGTGAGCTCACATCCGTTCAGAACGATCGTCGCGGTGGCAGTGACCGCCGCGGCGGCCGTTATCGCCCCGATCGCGCCCGCCGTCGCCGCACCCGGCGACCCGGAGACGGTGGCCGCCCAGGTCGAACCGTCGGTGGCCCGGATCGACACGATCGTGGATTACCAACAGGCCTACGGAATCGGCACCGGCATCGTGCTGTCGCCGAACGGTGAGGTGCTGACCAATTATCACGTCGTTCAGGGGGCCAACTCGATCACCGCCACGGTCGGCGGTCAGCGGTTCCCCGCCGACCTGATCGGCTACGACCGGCAGAACGACATCGCCGTCCTGCAACTGCATGGTGCGGCCGGTCTGCCACCGGCCCCGATCGGCGATTCGGCGGCGCTCGCGCCGGGCCATCCCGTCGTTGCGCTGGGTAATGCCGGCGGCAGCGGTGCGCCCCTGACCCGCGAGATCGGCACCGTCAGCGCGTTCAACCGCACCGTCAATGCCGAAGACGAGCTCACCGGCACCAGTGACGAGATCAACGGTCTCTTCGAGTTCGCCGCACCTGTGCGTGCCGGGGATTCGGGCGGTCCCGTGGTCAACGACGCGGGGCAGGTCGTGGGTATGACGACGGCCGCGTCGGTGAACTTCCGAATGGGTCCCGGCGGCAAGGGTTTCGCGATCCCGATCAACGACGCGATGGCCATCGCGGGGCAGATCCGCTCCCGCACCCCGTCGGGATCGGTGCACATCGGGCCGCCCACCCTGCTCGGTGTCGGTGTGCGCACCGCGCAGCGCCAGAGCGGCGGCGTGATCGTCCAGGACGTCATCGCCGGCGGCCCGGCCGCCGCTGCGGGTCTGATCCCCGGCGACGTACTCACCACCATCGACAACACTCCGCTGGATTCGGCGCGCACCCTGACGCTGGTCCTCGACCGGCACTACCCCGGCGACGTGGTCGGACTGACCTGGCTGGACCAGGCCGGCCAGCAGCACACCGGCAAGGCCACACTGGCCGCCGGGCCGTAACCCGTGGTCACACTCGACCGCCTGATCAACGTCCTGGGCGGCTACGGCGTCCGGCTGCTCACCCCGGCGCATGGATCGTGCCCCGCGCCCCGCTCGACCGAGCTGCGCAGTGTCGTGATGCACGAACCCGGTCGGGTCGTCGGTGATGTCCTGCTCGCGGTCGGCGCCGATTCGATCGCCGAGGCGGTGCAGTGGGCCGAGGCGGCCCGGGCCGTGGTGGTGCTGGTCCGTGGCCCGCACAGCCCGGCCGACGGCGAAGACCTGACCGCCGGGGTCGGCGTCGCGGTGATGACGGTCGAGCCCGAAGTTTCCTGGAGCGAGCTGGCGGCCGTGGTCTACGGCGTCGTGCTGGAAGGCCGCGAGACCGAATCGGGGCGCGGCCCGACCGATCTGTTCGCGCTCGCCGACAGCCTCGCCGACGCGGTCGGCGGTGCCGTCACGATCGAGGACCGGCGCAGCGCTGTGCTGGCCTATTCCCGGCTGCAGCAGCACGCCGACCCCGCCCGCGCCGAGACGATCCTGAGTCGCGGGGCGCCGGAACGACTGCGTGCCCTGTTCGAGAGCCGAGGCGTGTTCCGGCACCTGACCGAATCCGATGAGCCGATGTTCGTCGAGGGCGACGACGATCGCGGTCTGACCGGCCGGATGGTGGTGGCCGCCCGCGCCGGTCGCGAGCTGCTGGGTTCGATCTGGGTGACGTGCGCGGCCCCGCTGCCCGACGCGCGCCGGGCCGCGCTCGCCGACGGCGCCCGCATGGTGGCCCTGCATCTGCTGCGTTCCCGCGCCAGCGCGGATCTGGAACGTCAGGTGGAATCGGAGTTGGTCATCCGTCTCCTCGAAGGGGCCGCGGACGCCACCACGGCGGCCAGTCGTCTCGGGCTGCCGCAGACGCCGCTACGGGTGATCGCGTTGCGGGCCCGCACCGGAGATGAGCGGCACGCCCCTCTGCTGCTGGCGTTCGAGCGGGCGACCGCGGGCTTCGGCTGGTCACGTCCGGGCCGCAGTGCCCTGGCCGGCAACACCGTCTATACGGTGCTGCCCGGCGCCGAGGCCGAGGCCGCGAGCGGGTGGGTGGCGGGGCTGCGGGCCGCCCTGCCCGAGCCGGTAACCGTGCTGGCCGGGATCAGCGGTCCGGCCACCGCCGCGGAGCTGGCGCTGGCCCGCAGTGAGGCCGACGAGTGCCTGGCCCTGCACGAGGTCCGCCACGGCGATGACCTCGGCCACGACGAGCGGGTGCCGGTCTACGACGAGGCCTGGGATGAGATCCTGCTGCAGCGGCTGCGGATCGCCGCCCGCGCCGGCCGCGCCCCGCAGCGGGGACCGGTCGCCGAGCTGCGGGCCCACGACCAGGCCAACGGCACTCAGTACGCGGCGACGCTGCGGGCCTGGTTGGAGGCGCAGGGCGACCTGGTCGAAGCCGGGCGCTCGCTCGGTGTTCACGAGAACACCGTGCGCTACCGGCTGCGCAAGATGGTCGAGCTGACCCAGCTGGACCTGACCGATGCCCGTAAACGGTTGGCAATGATGATCGAGCTGGCCGCCGCCGAACATCTGTCGTAAACCGACAATCACACACCGGCCGTTTGTCGGCATCGTCCAAACACCGAGTGGGCGGTCGCCCTCACCATGGGAAGCATGAATGGGGTCGAGCGCATTGACGGCGCACCGCGGTCGGCGGTCGTCGTGGGTGCAGGCATTGTCGGCCTGTCCACCGCATGGTTTCTGCAAGAGCACGGAGTCAAGGTCACCATGGTCGACCGCACCGGGGTCGCCGCGGGTGCGTCATGGGGCAATGCCGGCTGGATCTCGCCGACGCTGACGATCCCCCTCAACGACCCCGCGGTGCTGCGTTACGGCCTGCGGTCGCTTTTCGATCCTGCTGCGCCCCTGCACATTCCGCTGACATCCGGCCCGAAGCTCCTTGCCTTCCTGGCGCGGTTCGCGATGAGTTGCCGGCTCTCGACCTGGACCAGGGTCGCCAGGGCCAACGTGCCACTCAACGAGGAGTGCCTGGAGGCCTACGACGTCCTGACCGCCAACGGCGTGACGGTACCGACCACCGACGGACCGATCACGGCACTGTTCGAGACCGCCCGGCAGGCCGAACACCTGATGACCGAACTACGCCGGATGGCAGCGGTCGGCCAGACCGTGACGGTCACCGGCCTGTCCGGTGACACGCTGCGCGATCATGTCCCGCTCGCATCACCGGCGATCACCGCGGGCATCAGCGTAGAAGGCCAGCGCTTCGTGGACCCGGGCCGATTCGTGCAGGCTCTCGGTGACGCCGTCATCGACAGAGGTGCCGAACTGGTCATCGGTGAAGTCACCGACGTGCGCGCCCAGGGTGCCGGTGTGACGGTGGAACTGGCGGAGCGCTCGTTGAACGCCGAGACCGCCGTGATCGCCACCGGCGCGTGGCTGTCGAAACTCGCCAAACCCTGGGTCCGGACGCCGGTGCAGGCCGGGCGCGGCTACTCGTTCACCGTGCCGGTGGACCGCCCGATTCTCGGCCCCATCTACCTGCCCGACGCTCGTGTCGCCTGCACGCCGTACCAGGGCAAGCTGCGGGTCGCCGGAACCATGGAGTTCCGCTCCCCCGACGATCCGCTGCAACCGCCAAGGGTCGACGCGATCATCGCCTCGGCCGCGCCGCTGCTCGACGGTGTGGACTGGGAGGCCCGCACGGATGTGTGGGTGGGCCCGCGCCCGGTCAGCTCGGACGGCCGTCCGCTGATCGGCGAAGTGGCCCAAGGCATTTACGTGGCCGGCGGTCACGGCATGTGGGGGCTTGCGCACGGTCCGGTAACCGGACGTCTGCTCGCCGAATACATGACCACCGGCAAGCAACCCGAAGTGCTGCGGGAATTCGACCCCCTGCGCTGACGCGAATCACGACTTCGCCCTGACGGGCATACAAGCCGTCAGGGGCGGCGCGCAACCCGCCCCTGACGGCATCTCCGCATCACCGGAAGGAATCCACAATGACTGTCAGCCAACGCATTTGGTTATCACCACAGGCCTACGAACGGCTCCAGGTCGAGCTGTCGACACTTCGCGATCTGATCGCGACGGAAGCGGCGTCCGATTCCGACGAGAACGAGGTGGCCGTCCAGCGGGCTCGCCAGACCCGCATCCAACAGATTCACGATCTGCTCCTCAACGCCGTCGTCGGGGAGGACCCGCCGGACGACGGGGTGGCCGAGCCGGGCATGGTGCTGACCGTTCGCTATGACCAGACCGGCGAGATCGAGACGTTCTTGCTCGGCATCCGCGGCGCCGAATACGGCGACCTCGAGGTGTATTCGGTGAACTCACCGTTGGGCGAGGCCATCGTCGGCGCACGCCCCGGCGAGCAGCGTCAGTACCCGGTTCCCAGCGGAGAGGCCGTGCCGGTCACATTGATCAGCGCCGTGCCGTTCGGGATGCACCTGCCGACCGCGGGGTAAGGCGCGCGCGTCTTACCCTGTTCGGATGGCAGGCGAACGCAAGGGCACGCCGGGCAACTTGACCGCCGATGACTGGGTGCAGGCCGGGTACGCCCTGTTGGCCTCCGACGGTATGCGGGCGCTGAAGATCGAACGGCTCTGCGAGCAGGTCGGCGCCACCAGAGGCAGCTTCTACTGGCACTTCACCGACATGAAGGGCTATCGGGCTGCCCTGGTCGCGTCGTGGAATGCGTTCCTGGAGCAGGACCGCCGGTCGCTGGCCGAGCTCGAAGACCTGCCGCCGCGCGAGCGGCTGTCGGGGATGATGCGGCAGTTGCTCAGCCCGCAGCACTGGACACTGGAACGCGCCATGCGGGAATGGGCGCGCTCCGACGACATCGCCGCCGCCAACGTACGCGCGGCCGACCATCGCGTTCTGGTGGCCGTCACCAAGGCCTACGTCGACTACGGATTCAGCCCCGAGGACGCGGCCCTGCGCGGACAGGCCACCTTTGCGACCGGTATCGGTGCGCTGCACCTCATGGACTCCGCCGACGCGCTGACCACCGCCGACCGGTACGAACGATTCCTCGATCTCATGCTGGCTCGATGATCGTGGCGAAAACGCGCTCGAACAGCTCGGTCAGCTGGTCGTTGTCACAGTCGGTCAGGCCGGGACTGCGCAGTACCCGGCGCATCAGCAGGACGCCGCTCATCACCGACAGCATCGCATCGGCGCGCAGTTGACGGTCGGGCCCGGTGAGCTGGCGGGCCAACCGGCGGCCGACATGGCGCGCGATCGCGTCCCGCACGATGTTCACCGCAACTGGGTTCGACACCGAGCGGAGCATGATCAGGAACGGCTCCAGTGGATCGGCGTCCGGGTCGGAGCGTTCGGTCAGGGCGGTGGCGGCATCGTGGGCGAGCGCGTTCGGTTCCTCGGCCACGATCGTCGGTGGCGCGAAAGAGGTTTCGACCGCCTCGGCGAACAGTTGCTCCTTGGAACCGAAGTAGCGGTTCACCAGCATCGCGGTAACCCCGGCTTCTCCCGCGATCTCACGAACGCCGACGCCGTCATACCCGGACAGCGCGAAGTGGCGGATCGCCGACTGCAGGATCGCCTCTCGAGTGGCGGCGGCGTTGCGCGTCCGGGAAGAACCCATGCCCACAACGCTAGGGAATAACCCGCGCCAGGTCTACGTATGTATACCTGTCAGATGTATACAGTTGTAGACATAGGAGTGGTCATGGACATCGGGTTATCTGCAAAGCCATCTGTATTTCTGGTATCCGGCGCATCCCGCGGGCTCGGCCGGGCGATCGTCGAGGCCGCGTTGGGTGCCGGGCACCACGTCGTCGCCGGCGTCCGCTCCACCACGGCCCTGTCCGATCTGGCCGCGAAGGAGCCGGACCGTCTCGCCGTGGTCCAACTCGATGTGACCGACGACGAACAAGTGCGCGCCGCCGTGGCCACCGCAGTCGAACGGTTCGGCCGGCTCGACGTGCTGGTCAACAACGCCGGCTACGCCAACATGGCCGCGATCGAAGACTTCGACTTCGACGACTTCCGTGCCCAGATCGACGCCAACTTTCTCGGCGTCGTACGGCTCACGCAAGCCGCACTGCCCGTCCTGCGGACTCAACGCGCCGGCCACATCGTCCAGATCTCCTCGGTCGGCGGGCGTCTCGTGCGGGCCGGGCTGAGCGCCTATCAGTCGGCCAAGTGGGCGGTCACCGGATTCTCCGGCGTGCTCACACAGGAAGTCGCGCCTCTCGGTATCAAGGTCACAGTCCTGGAACCCGGTGGGATGCGCACCGATTGGGCTGGGTCGTCGATGCAGGTCGCCGAGGTCCGCTCGGAATACGCCGACACCGTCGGCGCGTCGATCGCCCACAGCACCCCGGACAACCTCGGTGCCAGCGATCCCGCCAAGGTGGCCGAACTCGTCCTCACCATCGCCGGGATGCCCGATCCGCCAGAGCGGTTACTCGTCGGCCCCGACGCTTATCACTACGCCACCGCTGCCGGCCGCGACCTGCTCGCCGAGGACGGGAAGTGGGAGGCCCTCAGCCTGTCCACCGCAGCCGACGACGTCACCGCCGCTCAGATCGACCCGCTGGGAGCAGTCAAATGACAACACGTGATCAAAGCCCGGCATTCGGGGCGGCGACCGTCACCCTCGGACACTCCGAGTTGACGGTGCGCCCAATAGGCCTGGGCTGCATGGGAATGTCGCAGTTCTACGGCCCCGCCGACGACGACGAGTCAATGGCCACCATCCGCGCCGCACTCGAACTCGGGGTCGACTTCCTCGACACCTCCGATGTCTATGGCGCTTCCGACATCACCTTCGGCGTGCCGATCCGCGGCTTCGGCCACAACGAACAACTGATCGGCGAAGCGATCGCCGGCCACCGGGACGAGATCGTGCTGGCGACCAAGTTCGCGGCGAAGATCAACGACGCCGAGGACGGGATCGCGATCGACGGCCGGCCGGAGTATGTGCGGACCGCATGTGAGGCCAGCCTGCGGCGCTTGCGCACCGACGTCATCGACCTGTACTACTGCCATCGCCTCGATCCGGACGTGCCGATCGAGGAAACCGTCGGCGCCATGGCCGAACTCGTCACGGAGGGGAAAGTCCGTGCCATCGGACTCAGCGAGGTCGGTCCGGACCAGATCCGCCGTGCCCACGCCATCCACCCGATCTCCGCACTGCAATCCGAGTACTCGCTGTGGGAGCGACGCGTCGAGGACGGCATCACATCGACCTGTCGGGAATTGGGCATCACCCTGGTTCCCTACAGCCCACTGGGCCGCTCGGCGCTCACCGGGTCCCTGAAAAGCGGCACCACATTCGCCCCGAACGACTTCCGTGCCACGAACCCGAGGTTCTCTGCCGAGAATCTGGCGGTGAACCTCGAGCCGGTGCAGCGCCTGCAGTCGCTCGCAGCAGACAAGGGTTGCAGCCCAGGGCAACTGGCGCTGGCGTGGCTGCTGGCCCAGCCGCTCGATGTGGTACCTATTCCCGGAACCAAACGGATTTCGTTCGTTCGGCAGAACATCGCCGCCACCGACGTGGCGATCAGTGCCGACGAAGTGGCACTGCTGGCCGAAATCTTCGCCCCGGGCCGCATCGCAGGCGAGCGCTACGCCCCGGTCCACGCCCGAACGATCCGGTGAAGCCGCGCGGCGCCTAATCCTGGCGGCGGTTGCCCTCCTCGTCCCAGTTCTCGGCGACTTTCTTGCTGGGCTGCACGCGGGGCGGCTCGCCGGGCATCTTCGGATAACTCGGCGGGTACGGCAAGTCACCGAGGCCACGGTCCTCGTCGGCTGCCACCAGATCCAGCAGCGGCTGCAACGACTGCTTTTTCTTGTCGATGTCCGCCCATGGATCATCGCGTCCGGCAAGGAAATCCGGCACGGTCGCGATCGTGTAGTCGTCGGGGTTCGCGGTGCGTAACTCGTCCCATGACAACGGCGTCGACACGGTCGCGATCGGTGTCTTGCGGGCTGAGTAGGCCGAGGCGAACGTGCGGTCACGGGCGTTCTGGTTGTAGTCGATGAACAACCGCTCGCCCCGCTCTTCCTTCCACCACGACGTGGTCACCGCATCAGGGGCACGGCGCTCGATCTCGCGGGCCAGGGCGATCCCGGCGCGGCGCACCTCGATGAAATCCCAGTCGGTCTTGATTCGCAGGAAGACGTGCACTCCACGGCCGCCCGACGTTTTGGGATAACCGACCAGGCCGAGCTCGTCGAGCAACGGCTTGAGCACGTCACAGGCGATGGTGCGGGCTTCTTTGAAACCGGTCCCCGGTTGCGGGTCCAGATCGATGCGAAGTTCATCGGGATGCTCCGTGTCCGGGCACCGGACCTGCCACGGGTGCAACGTGATGGTGCCCATCTGCGCGGCCCATGCGATGGCCGCGGGATGAGTTACCTTGAGCGCGTCCGCTGTTCGGCCGGACGGGAACGTGACGACGCACGTCTCAAGATAGTCGGGATGCTTCTGCGGCACCCGCTTCTGGTAGATCTCTTCACCCTCGATACCGTCGGGGAACCGCTGCAGGTGGGCAGGCCGGTCCTTCAGCAGCGTGACCATACGGTCGGCGACGCTGAGGTAGTACTCCATCAGCTTGCCTTTGGTGCCGTCCTTACCCAGCTTCGGGTAGTAGACCTTGTCCGGGTTGGTGAACCGGACCTTGATCCCGTCGACATCGAGTTCGGTTGCCCCTCCAGCTTTTTCAGCCATTTCAGCTCTCCCCCGCTAGCACGTCGTACAGGTCGTAGTTCAACGGCACGTCGAGCTGGTCGAACGTGCAGCTCGACGGTTCCCGGTCCGGGCGCCAGCGCATGAACTTCACCGCGTGGCGGAAGCGCCGACCGTTGTCGGTATTGCCTTCCATCTGGTCATACGCCACCTCGCACACCTTCTCCGGGCGCACCGGAATCCAGCGTTTGTCGGCGGCCGAGTTCCACCGGCTGGGATCCCCCTCACGCACTTCATCGCCCTCACGCAGCGGTTCCAGGTCGGCCAGAAGTTTGAGCCGGTCCTTGACGCTGAACGATGCTGCCCCACCGACCATCTGCAGCTCGCCGTCAGCACGGTAGAGGCCGAGCAGGATCGAGCCGACGCCCTCACCGCTCTTGTGGATGCGGTAGCCGATGGCCACGCAATCGGCGTCGCGGTGATGCTTTACCTTGACCATCTCCCGCTTGCCCGGCAGGTAAGGGCCGTCGAGCTTCTTGGCGATCACCCCGTCCAGGCCTGCCCCCTCGAACGTCTGCAACCACTGCGCACCGAGCTCGGGATCGGTGGTGGTCCGGGTGACATGGCACCACTGTTTGGCCTCGACGGCGTGGATCAGTGCCTCACGGCGCACCCGGAACGGCTCGGCAAGCAGCGACCGGTCCCCGGTAGCAAGAGCATCGAACCCGATGAAGTGTGCCGGGGTCTGTTCGGCGAGCATCCTGACCCTCGACTCGGCGGGGTGGATGCGCTGGGACAACGACTCCCAGTCGAGGCGCACGCGGCCGTCGATCTCGCGTGGCACCACCACTTCACCGTCGAGGACGCACCGGTCGGCGAGTTCGTCACGAAGCGAGTCGAGCAGCTCGGGAAAGTACCGTCCGAGTTCCTTCCCGCTGCGCGACTGCAGGACCACCTCATCGCCGTCGCGGAAGGCCAGTGCGCGGAAGCCGTCCCACTTCGGCTCATAGGACCACACTCCGGCCTCGTCGGGCACTTTCACCTGGGCTTTGGCAAGCATCGGTTCGATCGGCGGCACTACGGGTAGGTCCACGGGTTCCATCCTGGTTCATCGGGGCGTCACGGATCTAGACCGCCGCGCCGCCGCGGACTCATCGCGCGGCCGCGCATACTGGATAGCCACACACCGCACAATCCACACGGACCCGAATTCATGCTGCTACCCGTGATGCCGCCCGTCTCGCCGATGCTGGCCAAGCCGGTGACGGTGATCCCACCGGGCGCCTCCTACGAACCGAAGTGGGACGGCTTCCGGGCGTTGGTGTTCCGCGACGGCGACGACGTTGAGTTCGGCAGCCGCAACGAACGACCGATGACGCGCTACTTCCCCGAACTGGTCCGGGCCGCGAAAGCAGAGCTCCCACCGCGATGCGTCGTCGACGGCGAGATCGTGCTGCCGACCGAGAAGGGCCTGGATTTCGAGGCGTTGCAACTACGTCTGCACCCGGCAGCTTCCCGGGTGCGTCTGCTGGCCGAACACACCCCCGCCCGCTTCATCGCCTTCGACCTGCTGGCCCTCGGAGATGACAACCTCATGGACCGTCCGTTCAGCGAACGCCGCGCCGCCCTGGCGGGGGCGCTGGGCTCGGGCCCGTCGTTCCATGTCACCCCTGCCACCACGGATATCGCGACCGCACGGCGCTGGTTCGACGAGTTCGAGGGAGCCGGGCTCGACGGGCTGATCGCCAAAGGGCTCACGCTCACCTACCAGCCCGACAAACGGGTCATGTTCAAGATCAAACACCAGCGGACCGCAGACTGTGTGGTCGCCGGTTACCGTCTCCACAAATCAGGCCCGGATGCGGTCGGCTCGCTGCTGCTCGGGCTCTACACAGATGACGGCGAGCTGGCCTCCGTCGGTGTCATCGGCGCCTTCTCGATGGAGCGGCGACGGCAGCTGTTCGCCGAATTACAGCCGCTGATAACCAGTTTCGAGAACCATCCATGGAACTGGGCCGAGCAGGTGGCGGCAGATCCGGACCTCGCCCGTCGATACGGCGGCGGCTCACGCTGGAACGCCGGCAAGGATCTGTCCTTCGTACCGCTGCGGCCCGAACGTGTTGTCGAGGTCCGCTACGACCACATGGAAGGCAGACGGTTCCGGCACACCGCCCAGTTCAACCGCTGGCGGCCCGACCGCGACCCACGGTCGTGCACCTACGCCCAGCTGGAGCAGCCGGTCACCTTCGGGCTCAACGACATCGTGCCGGGCCTGCTCCCGGACTAATAGTGGTCCGGTGGTTGGAGCCACGTGGCGAGATTGCGGACGTAATCCTTGAACACACCCAGACGGGACGGATCCGCCGCGATCTGCCAACCCGGCCGATCGGTCACGAACGACGGCGCCCCGTGCGTCAGATCCCAGTTGTAGTCGGCGAAGTGGTGGAAGGTCGACTCGGCAACCGCCCGCCCCATCGGCCTGCCTTCCGGCGTGCGCTCACCGTCGAGTGCCACGGCGAGATTGAACTGTCGGCCGGTGGCGGTGCTGCGGCCCTGGGCTACCGCCGTCGCGAACGGCCCCCGAGCCGAGACCGCACCCTCATGGGGATGGGCCGGGAACCACTCGATGCGGCCGGTCGCGGTTCGAGAGGTACGGAGTAGCTGGTGCACCGGCTCCTGCGCCAGCACCGGCTGATAGTCACCGTTGGCTCCCGAGTGATAGTTGGGCCACGAGATGTCCGGGTTGTCCTGGTCGTCGCACCGCGACACCGGGTCCAGGCTGGCATCGTGGAACTCGTTGACCTGCCCCAACGACCCCAGTCCCTTCAGGCAACTGCCGAGGTCCTGATGATCGCGGGCCGTGAGCACCCCGCCACCGAGCCCACGGAACCTGCCGATCGCCGCGCATTCCTGGGCAGTCAGACCTGTGCCGACATCGACGGCCATCAACCACAGCTGGTCGAACCCGAGCTCGTCGAGATGGCTGAGCACCGGATCCTGCCCACCGTGATCGGTCCGGTTGCGCGCCAGCACGTCATGGCCGTCCGCACGCAGCTCACCCGCCAGCATCGAGAATCGGCTGACATCCCAATCGTCAGGATTCTCGGTGATCGTGGTCTGCAGCAGGATTGTCGCCATGCGATGAGCCTCGTTGCTGCGATGGCGGTCGGGACCCTTGAAAACCCGTGGTCTTGAGCGAGCGAACGAGAAATGTCAGACCACTCTGTGAGGATGGTGTCATGTCCGTCACCGGGCCGGCACCCAGCCCCGAAGCGCTCCCCACCGAGCGTCTCGAAGGGTTGTTCGCCGAGCTCGCCGAGCTGGCCGGGCAGCGCAATGCCATCGACGGCCGCATCGTCGAGATTGTCGCCGAGATGGACCGCGACGAGTTGTGCGGAGCCACCGGTGCCCGCTCCATCAAGGCGCTGGTGGCCTGGAAAACCGGCATCGCCCCGCGCAATGCCGAGACCATGGTCGCGATCGCACGCCGGATCGACCAGTTTCCGCAGTGTGTCGAAGGATTACGCCAGGGCCGGCTCTCGGCCGATCAGGTGGCGGTGATCGCCGAACGCGCCGCCGACGGATCCGACGAGCATTACGCCGAGTTGGCCGCCGTCGCCACCGTCAGCCAACTACGCACCGCAGTCAAACTGGAACCGCGACCCGAACCCAAACCCGAACGTGAGCCTGAACATTCGATCACCCAGACCTCAAGCCCCGATGAGTCTCACACCACCTGGCGCATCACCCTTCCGCGTCTGGAGTCGGCGAAATTCGAGGCCGCATTGCAGGCCCACCACGACGGGCTGGTCGCCGAGTGGAGAAGCGACCACGACGCAAACGACGGCGCGGTGGGAGCGCCGCCGTTGCCCACCCGTGTCGACGCATTCATGAGCCTCATCGAGACCGGCTGGGACACCGAGGCAGCCCGCCGCCCCCACGGACAACACACCACCGTCGCGGTGCACCTGAACCTCACCGACCGCATCGCCGCCCTGCATCTAGGTCCGCTCTTATCTGATGACGACCGCCGCTACCTGCTCTGCGATAGCACCTGCGAGGTGTGGCTCGAACGCGACGGCCAACCCGTCAGCGTCGGCCGCACCACCCGCACCATCAGCCGCCGGCTGCGCCGCGCCCTCGAACACCGCGACCGCTGCTGTGTGGTCCCGGGCTGTGGCGCCACCCGTGGATTGCATGCCCATCACATCGTGCATTGGGAAGATGGCGGGCCCACCGACCTGGACAACCTCGTGCTGGTCTGCCCGTATCACCACCGGCTGCATCACCGCGGCGGCATCACCATCACAGGGCCCGCGCACCGACTGGTGGTTACCGACCGTGCCGGCAATGAATTAGGCGGCGGGTCTTTGGCCCGTCCACCCACGACGCCCCCACTCGATGTCCCACCGTGCGCCGGCCCAACCGGCGAACGCGCCGACTGGTGGTGGTACCAACCCTTCCAACCACAACCACCACCGGCGACCAACTCAGCGGCGTGAAACTAGCTGCTCCATGACACGGACCGCAGCTGCCTGCGGGACCGAACCCCGAGCTTGACGAAGACCTTGCGCAGGTGCCATTCCACGGTGTGGGTGCTGATGAACAACTGCGCACCGATCTCCTGGTTGGTCAATCCATCCCGGGCCAGCTGCGCAATCTGCGCCTCCTGCGCGGTCAACTCGTCTCCCGTCGCCAACGGCTGTTTACGCACCTTTTCTCCGGTGGCGGTCAGCTCGCGACGGGCCCGCTCGGCGAATGCATGCGCGCCCATCTTGGTGAACATGTCGTGCGCGACGTTGAGGTGTTCACGCGCGCTGGTGCGCTGTTTCTGGCGACGCAGCCATTCCCCGTAACGCAGGTGCACGCGAGCCAGCTGCACCCCCACCCTGGTCCGCCCCAGCCGCTCGAGAGATTCCTTGAACAGGACGTCTGCCTCGGTGTCGTCGGCGACAAGAGCGCGCGCTCCCGCGAATACGCCCAAGCCCCAATCGGTTCCGCTGGCGCCGGCCCCCGCTTCCAGCCGACGCACCGCGTCTTCGGCGACATCCCGCTCACCCACGCGCACGGCGGCCTCCGTCAGCTCGAGCAGACACCAGCCGTAGAAACCGAGATCGTGATAGTCGCAGGCCTTTCGGGCCGCGGCCAGTGCCTCCTCATAGCGGCCCAGTCCGTTGTAGAGCACGGCAGCGGCATACCCGGTGACCCCCAGAAGCCGGCCTTCGCCCTTGGCTGTGCCCTCGGCCATGCCTGCCTCGATGAGGTCGCCTGCTTCGGTGAGATCTCCCCGCCATGCTGCCAATTCCACTTTGTGGTACTTCATCGGATGGTGACCGATGGCCGTCGAGATTGTGTCGGCCTCCTCCATAAGCCGTGCCGCCGTGACGAATTCACCTTCCATGACATGCACGCCGGCCTTGTACGCGATGGCCGACGGCAGAATCGCCAGCGCTCCGGTAGTACGGGCGTAGTCGATCATGGCGGTGGCCAGCTGATCGTTCGACTCGAAATCCCACAACTCACCGGCTGCCGATTCGTGCAGGATCGGGAAGGCCAAGGCCAACCAGCTCAACGCCCTCCCGTCGTGAGCCCGGGCGTGCTCGGTCCACAGCGTCAGCGCGGTATGCAGGTGATCGACCGCGGCGGGCAAGCCCTCGGTGACCAACTTCGCAATGCCGATGAGCAGAAAGTCGATGGGCCGCGTCGGATCGGCGATTCCGGAAACCGCGGCATGCGCCGCCTCGGCCGCGACCACCAAAGCCTCCGGTTGACTACGCGAAGCAAACATCGCGGCGGCGATCGCCTCGATGTAGGTCTCCCGAGCCAACTCGTCGTCGAGATTCTCCAACCGCTTGGCGGCATCGAGCAGCAACCCGGCCGCGTGGCGGACCGCCGGCGAGCCCGGGAGGCCACCCCGGCTGCGGGTGAATTCCATCTGCGCCCGCAGCCGGCCCACCTGCGCCCGCTGCAGCTCGGTCACCGGATTCAGTTCGGCCAGTGACAGCAGCTCGTAGGCAGCTTCGGGTGCAGCTGCCTCACGTTTGGCCGCCGCTGCCGCGATCGCCCGGGCGCTGCGAAGGGCCGGATCGGCGGACAGGATCGCTGCCCGCTCCAGGAAAGTCGCAGCGGCTGCGATCCCGCCTCGGCTCTGGGCCCGCCACGCCGAGGCCTCCAGCTCGGCAGCCACGGAGTCGTCGGGACCGGCGGCGGCATTCGCCGCATGCCAGGCCCGACGGTCGGGGTCAACCTCGGGATCAGTGGCAAAGGCCAAGGCGCGGTGCACTTCCCGACGGTCGGCCACGTCTGCCGCCCGATAGGCCGCCGAGCGGACCAGCGGGTGGTGAAAGCGCATGCGGGGGCCGAACTCGATCACCCCGGCGGCTTCAGCCGGCCCCAGCGCATCCATTCCGATACCCAGATACGCTGCGGCACGCGAGAACACCACCGGATCACCGACCGGATCCGCCGCTGCGAGCAGCGCCAGCTGACGAGTGTCCGCGGGGAGCGACTGAATTCGGCGGACGAAGCCCTCTTCCACCTGCCCGACCGATGGTCGCGTGCCGACGATCCAGAAGCCACCGGCGCGCTCCGCGGCCGAGACGTTGCGCGGCACTTCCAACAGCGCCAGCGGATTGCCGCGACTCTCGGCGATGAGCCGGTCACGGACCCGCTCGTCGAGCCGCCCCACAACCACCGAGTCCAGCAGGTCCCTGGCATCGCTGTCCGAAAGCCCTTTGAGCCGCAGCTCGGGCAGGCCGGGTAGGACATCCACGGCGGTGCCGTCTCGATCGTCGTCCCGGACGGCGAAAACCAAGACGACCGGCTCGGCCAGCAACCGGCGCGCGACGAAACCCAGCGTCTGGACCGACACCTGATCGAGCCACTGCGCATCATCGATCACACACAGCAGCGGCTTCTTGTCGGCAGCGGCAGCCAGCAGGCTGAGCACGGCCAGGCCGACCAGGAACCGGTCGGGCACCGGACCGGCACCGCGACCGAATGCCACCGAGAGTGCATCGCGCTGGGGCTCGGGAAGCTTGTCGAGATGATCCAGCAGCGGTGCGCACAGGTGGTGTAGCCCGGCGAAGGCCAGTTCCATGTCGGATTCGACCCCGGCGACCTGGGTCACCCGGAACCCTGGCGCATGTTCGACGACGTAGTCCAGCAGTGCCGTCTTACCGACGCCCGCGTCTCCGCGCACCACCATCACCGCGCTGCCGCCGGACCGGCCGCCCGATACCAGTGCTCGCAGTGCCGCGCATTCGCTGACGCGGCCACGTAGAGACGGACCTGCGTCCATAATCGCCATCACACCACCGCGTCCGAATTTTGCCGAAACTGTATCAAGGCTGGCCAGGTTCGGCGCCCCGGGTAGGTTGCCGCCCGGCCGGCTGCCGAATCAGCCGAACCGCAGCGCCGGCTCGGGCAAGGACTCGACTCCGTGGTGCGCGAATTCCGCCCAGCGCGTTCGCATCTCGGCAGCAAGCTGGTTGTCGATCGCGCGCTGCGGACCGAGCATCGGGGCGTCCGCCCACGTCTGCGGTGAGCCGAAGAGAAAAGGCAATTCGATGCAGTGGCAGGCGCCCAGCGGGGCGCTCGCCGGTGTCCAGTCGAAACGGTAGGTGCCCACCCGGCCACCGTGGTTCCGCCACGTCTGCGCCAGCCGCTCGGCAGGTCCCGAGAACGCCTGTTTGGTGATGGTCGCCGAACCGGCCCGCACCGCCAGACGCCCCAGGACCGGCACCCGGTTGAATCGGGCCACCCGAGGATCCATCGCCACGAACGGAGCGGCGTCGTCCTTGGTGTAACCGATGAGCAACTCGATGCGGGCCGCCGCAGCGGCGATGGCCTCGGGAACGTCCGCGGGGGCCGGCAGCGGTCCCCGGCCCAGCCGCGGCGCGAACGCCAGACCACCCAGCAGGCCGAAATCCTGCGCAGCAACGACAGCGGCGCCTTCGGCCGCCAGCAGTCGCTCGACGCTCGCCTCCGCCGGGTCGGCGCCGGCCAGTGCGATGGCCATCGCCGAACCCATGGCCACGGCCATGTCGTCGCGCCCGTCGTCCAACTCCAGCGGGGCGCTCTGCAGGATCGCGCGGTGGAACAACCCGGCCGCGCCCTCGGACAACATCAGCGACCAGACCGAATGCGCACCGGCGGACTGGCCGAAGGCGGTCACGTTGGCCGCGTCGCCACCGAATGCCGCGATGTTGTCCTGTACCCAGCGCAGGGCCAGGATCTGATCGCGCAGCCCCAGGTTATCCGCACCGACCCCCGGTGGCGCCAGGTAACCGAAGATGCCGAGCCGGTAGCTCACGTTGACCACCACCACATTGCCGGCGCGGGCCAGGGCCGCGGGATCGTATTTGGCCGACTCCCCGCTGCCGGCGACGTACGCGCCGCCGTGAAACCACACCATGACCGGTAGCCGGTGCGCATCGGCCGGGGCCGTGACGGACAGCACCAGGCAGTTCTCGTCGGTGGTCAGGCCCTTGAGTGCATCACCGGTCACCCAGCCCAGGCGCGACGGCCGCTGCGGGCAGGCAGGACCCGGCTGCGTGGCATCCCGAACTCCCGACCACGCCGGCGGCGGCTGGGCGACCGCGAATCGCCTGGCGGTGCCGTACCGCACGCCCCGTGCACGCACCAGCCCGTCTTGATGGTCAACCTGGATCGTGCCGCCCTTGATGTGTCGCTCGCGCACGCACCCACGCTAGCGTTTACCGCCGCCTGCGGCCGGGCATGCCAACAGCATGTCTGTAACCGCATTTCAGGATCTGCCACTGGCTGATCGGGACCGGGAATGGGACGGCGACGCCGCCGACAAACGGGTCCGTAAATGGGCCGGTGCGGAGGACGAACCCAACGAGAAATACCGCGACGCGCACGTCTGGTACGACAAGGACGCGAAGGACAATTTCACCGGCTACAAATTGCTGATCGCCGACGTCGTCGGCGGGAAGCTGGAAGTCGTACCGCGCGGGGTGATGGCTGCCGGCGGGATCATGGACGGCGCCCGCGGCGGCGTCGACCTTCCGAAGGGCGACATCGACCGCGTGAAAAGCCACCTCGCCAAGTACTACAAGAAGATGGGCGAGACGGCGCCCTGGGAGCGCGATTAGCTAGATTGCGGGCGTGAGCCCAACCCCGGCCGGACGGTTCGCGCCGAGCCCGTCGGCCGACCTGCACATCGGCAACCTGCGCACCGCGGTGCTGGCGTGGTTGTTCGCCCGGTCCACCGGGCGGCGGTTCCTGCTGCGGGTCGAAGACCTCGATGACCGCACCTTCGCTGAGATCGGGCACCGCCAGGTCGAGGACTTGGCGGTGATCGGGCTGACCTGGGACGAGCCCGTGCAATGGCAGACGGACCACCAGGACCGGTATGACACGGTGATCGGCGAGCTGTCCGAGCGTGGCCTGCTGTACGAATGCTATTGCAGCAGAAGAGATATCGCTCAGGCACCGCGAGCCCCGCACGCGCCGGAAGGCGCCTATCCGGGCACCTGCCGCGACCTCACCGAGACAGAGCGCGCCGAGCGGCGCGCCGAGACCGGGCGCCCGCCCGCGCTGCGGCTGCGCACCGACACCTTCGTCGGTACCGTCACCGACCTCCTGCACGGCAGCTACACGGGGATCATCGACGACTTCGTGGTGCGTCGCGGCGACGGAGTCCCCGCCTACAACCTGGCCGTCGTGGTCGACGACGCCGCTGGTGGCATCGACCAGGTGGTGCGGGGCGATGACCTGCTGAGCTCCTCGCCGCGCCAGGCCTACCTGGCCCGGTTGCTCGGCTACCCGGAACCGACCTACGCCCACGTCCCGCTGGTGCTCAACGAAGACGGTGCCCGGCTGGCCAAACGCGACGGCGCGGTCACCCTGGCCGAAATCGGTGTCGAACGGGCGCTGGAACAGATCAGCGCATCGCTGGGATGGCCGCCGCTGGACCTTGACGGCATGCTGGACCGGTTCGACCCGTCCGCATTGCCACGGCATCCGTGGGTATATCTGCCGGGCTGAGCAGAAGCCTGCCGAATACCGCCTACCCCTGTTAGCGTCCGGCCGTGCGCTCCCGACGAATTCCACTGCTGGGACTCCTGCTGACCGTCGCCGTGATGCTGGCCGCCTGCGGAGGGAAGGCGGTCGACACCGACGAACCACTGAAATCGGCCGGTGTGCTGCGGGTCGGCACCGAAGGTGTGTACTCACCGTTCAGCTACCACGACACCGCCACCAACCAACTCGTCGGCTATGACGTCGACGTCGCCCGCGCGGTCGGCGACAAGCTCGGCGTGAGAGTGGAATTCGTCGAGACACCGTGGGATTCGATCTTCGCCGCGCTGGAGGCCAACCGGTTCGACGTGGTGGCCAACGAGGTTACGATCACGCCGGAACGGCAGGCCAAATACGATCTGTCCCAGCCGTACTCGATCGGCGAGGGCGTCATCGTCACCCGCGCGTCCGACAACTCGATCAAGACCCTTGCCGACCTCAAGGGCAAGGTCGCCGCCGAGAACGCCACCAGCAACTGGTCGGAGATCGCCCGCAAGGCCGGGGCCCGCGTGGAGGCGGTCGAGGGGTTCACCCAAGCGATCAAGCTCCTCAACCAGGGCCGGGTCGACGTCGTTGTCAATGACAGCATCGCCGTCTACGCGTATCTGGCCGAAACCAACGACAACTCGGTGAAGATCGCCGGCACCGTGGGCGAAAAGAGCGAGCAGGGCTTCGCCGCCCGCAAGGACAGCGGCCTGCTGCCCGAACTCAACACCGCGCTCGACGAGTTGCGGGCCGACGGCACGCTGGCGGCCATCTCGCAGCGCTACCTCAAGGCCAACGCGTCCGGGGCGCCCGAAGGCGGCGCGCCGGCACCACGTTCCACCTGGAAGCTGATCGCCGGCAACCTGTGGCCGCTGGCCAGAGCGGCGCTGACGATGACCATTCCGCTGACCGTCATCAGCTTCGCCATCGGCCTGGTGATCGCGCTGGCCGTGGCACTGGCCCGGCTGTCGTCGAACCTCGTGCTGAGCAACCTCGCGCGCTTCTACATCTCGATCATCCGCGGTACGCCGCTGTTGGTGCAGTTGTTCATCGTGTTCTTCGCACTGCCGGAGTTCGGCGTGAAGATCGACCCGTTCCCGGCGGCGGTGATCGCGTTCAGCCTCAACGTCGGCGGCTATGCGGCCGAGATCATCCGCTCGGCGATCCAGAGCATCCCGAAGGGTCAGTGGGAGGCCGCCGAGACGATCGGGCTGAACTACACCGGAACCCTGCGCCGCATCATCCTGCCCCAGGCCGCCCGGGTCGCGGTACCGCCGCTGTCGAACACTTTGATCTCACTGGTCAAAGACACCTCACTGGCGTCGACGATATTGGTGACCGAACTGCTGCGGCAGGCCCAGATCATCGCGGCGCCCACGTTCGAGTTCTTCGCGCTGTACGGCACCGCTGCGATCTACTACTGGGTGATCTGCCTGGTGCTGTCGTTCGGCCAGAGTCGCCTGGAACGCCGACTGGAAAGGCACGTTGCCCGATGACCACAGAACGCGAAGACCGGATCGTCGCCACCGACGTGCACAAGGCATTCGGCGACTTCCAGGTGCTCAAGGGCGTGTCCTTCACCGTGCCGCGCGGCACCGCGACCACCGTCATCGGCCCGTCCGGTTCCGGCAAGACCACGCTGTTGCGCACGCTGAACGCGCTCGACGTCGCGGACTCCGGGGTGATCCGCGTCGGCGACACGGAGCTTGATTTCTCCAAGCCGGTCCCCAAGGACCAACTGCGCCGCTACCGGGCGCAGAGCGGTTTTGTGTTCCAGTCCCACAACCTGTTTCCGCACAAGACGGTCCTTCAGAACGTCACCGAAGGTCCGCTGGTGGTGCAGAGGCGCCCGCGTGAGGAGGTGCTGGCCGACGCCGCCGAACTGTTGGGGCAGGTCGGGCTTTCCGACCAGCAGGACAAATACCCATACCAGCTCTCGGGCGGTCAGCAGCAGCGCGTCGGCATCGCGCGGGCGCTGGCGCTGAAACCCAAAGTGGTGCTGTTCGACGAGCCGACCTCGGCGCTGGACCCGGAACTGGTGGGCGAAGTGCTCGCGGTGATCCGCGATTTGGCCGTCGAAGGCTGGACGCTGGTGATCGTCACGCACGAAATCCAGTTCGCCCGACAGGTTTCCGATCAAGTGCTGTTCACCGACCGCGGGGTGATCTTGGAGCAGGGGCCACCCGCGGCGGTGATCGGCGACCCGAAAGAAGAGCGCACCCGCCAGTTCCTGCAGCGGATCCTCAACCCGCTGTAGCCGGGAGCGGCGCCAGGTGCACCACCTTCACCGCCGTCATCTCATCGAGCAGCTCGGGTCCGAACCCGAAGCCGCTGCCGCTGGCCCGGCGGGGCTGCGACGCACCGCCGGGTGCGCCGCCGAACACGTCGTTGATCTTGACCGTCCCCACGGGAAGTGCGCGCCACGCCTCCTGGGCGTGGGCCATGTCGGGTGTCAGCACAGTGGCCGCCAACCCGTAGCGGTCGTCGGCGGCCTCGGCCAGCGCGGTGTCGAAATCGGCCACGATGCGGATCGGGGCGACCGGCCCGAAGGTCTCCTCGCAGAACACGTCCATGTCCGGTGTGCAATCAGTCAAAACCGTTGGTGGATAAGACGTGCCGGGCCCGGTATCCGGTTCGCCGCCGATCAGCACCCGCGCCCCGCGTTTGACGGCGTCCGTCACGTGTTGGTGCACCTGGGCTCGTTGCCGCTCGTCGACGACGGGTCCGATCCGGTCGGCCCAGGTGCGCGCCTCCTCCACCAGGGCCTGGCTGAAGTCGTCAGCCACTGACGCCACCGCGTAAATGCGCTCGACCGAGACACAGATCTGGCCGGCATTGGCGAACGCACCCAGCGCGGCTTGCTGGGCTGCCCACACCGGATCTGTTCCCGCATCGACGATGAGCGCATCGTTGCCGCCGTTCTCCAGCAGTGCCTTGGCGCCCCGCTGGGCACATGCCTCGGCGATGGCCCGTCCGGTCACGCTGCTACCTACGTGTGCCACGACATCGATGTTCTCGTCACCGGCCAGGCGAGCCCCGACGGTGCCGTCACCGTCGACGATTTCCAGCACACCGTCGGGCAGGTGTTCGGCCAGCAACTCCGCAAATCTCCGGCCGGTTCGCGGGCAGCGCTCGCTCGGCTTGTGCACGACGGTGTTGCCGGTCACCAGGGCGGCACCGAGCAATCCGGCGGCGACCGCGACCGGGTCGTTCCACGGCGTCAGCACAGCCACCACGCCGCAGGGTTCGGGAATCATGAGATCGGTCGCCGACCAGTTGCCCTGCAGGGTCCGGCCACCGTGCAGCGGCCCGAGTTCGGCGTACTGGGTGAGGGTTCCGACACCCGCCTCCACACCACCGATGGCGTCCTGACGTAACTTGCCGGTCTCACGTACGTTGAGCTCGGCGAGCTCTTCGGCTGCCGCACTCACCGCCTCGGCGGCCGCGCGCAGCGTCGAGGCCCGTTCCGCCGCCGGCATTCGGGACCAACTCTTCGCCGCGGCGCGGGCGCGCTCGATCGCCGCAGCGCATTCCGTGGCTCCGGCGATGGGCACGCGAGCGACCAGGTCACCGGTGCGTGGGTTGTGAATCGTCAGTTCAGCTGTCGAAGGCACATCTCCGGGTACCCCGCCGGCGCGCGCCTACACCAGCAGTAGGTTGACGGCCCCTCGACGAGCGACCGCAGGTGGGTCAGCACCTCCTCGTCGCCGCAAGTTGTGTGTCCTGGGCGCGTGGGCGTTATCGGACCGGCGAGCGTCCCCCCGAAGCTCGCTGCGCGGCCGCCTGCAGCGCATCCCGGAACTGTGGATGCGCGATCGCAGCCAGCGCCTCGCCGCGTTCACGGACTGTCCGGCCCTCCAACTCGGCGGCACCGTACTCGGTGACGATCACGTCGACCTGATGCCGTGGTGTCGTGATCACGGCGCCGGGCCCGAACCATGGCACGATCCGCGACTGGAGCACCCCGTCCTTCTCGAAGGTGGAGGGCAGGCAGATCAAGGAGCGGTCCGACAGCTCAAGACCGGCACCGGCCACGAAATCCTCGGCACCGCCGATTCCGCTGAACTGGTCCCCCGCGATGGAGTCGGCGACCACCTGACCGTGGACATCCACCCCGAGCGCGCCGTTGATGGTGACCATGTCGTTGTTGGCGCCGATCACCTCCGGCGCGTTCACGATCTCCACCGGGAGGAACGCGACCTCGGAGTTCGCGTCCAGCCACTCATAGAGTTCGGTCGAGCCGAACGCGAAGGTGGTCACACTCACGCCGTCGTACAGGCCTTTGCCGACATTGGTGACCTTTCCGGCCCGGTGCAATTGCATGCACCCATCGGTGAACATCTCGCTGTGCAGCCCGTAATCTCCCCCGCTCCCCTCGGCGAGCAGCGCCGCGATCTGGCTGGGGATGGAGCCGATGCCGGTCTGCAGCGTCGCACCGGGCGGGATGTACTCCACAGCGTGCGCCGCGATCGCCCTGTCGACCTCCGTCGGAGACGCCGAGGGCAGTGCCAGCGGTGCATCGGTCGAGTGCACGAGGACGTCGATCTCATCGACGTGCAGCGCATGGCGATATCCGCCGAGGCCGAACGTTCGCGGATAGGCGTCGGACGCCTCGACGATCAACAACCGCCGCGGATCGGCCGCCGCACGGCGCAATTCACCGACCGTCGCACCCGCGTGCAGCGACAAGGAACACCAGCCGTCCTCGTCGGGTGCCGCCGCCACGGTCGTCATCACACGCGGCGCCTGACGCTCGAGCAGCGGCGCGAACCGCCGGAAATCCGCGGGCGCGAACTCCACGTCGGCACCCGCATCCCGCAATATCCGTTCGAAGGGGCCGAAGAAGCCGGACAGGTAACGCACTCCCGGCCGGGAGAACAGTTCGGTCCCGACTCCGAGCAGCGCGCCGTAGACACGCAGATCCGTCCAATCCGTGCGCTCCCCGAGCGCTCGGAGCAACGCCGGCGACTGACCGGGCCCCAGCGGGATCCCGAGTGTGTCGGAGGGCGAAAGGCGCCTGGCGGCCTGTTCGGCGGTGAGCTCTTCCGGCATGGCGTCACTCTTCCACACTGCGGGGCGACACCGCATGGTCCGATTCCCGCCAGCACCCCGCCACCCGAACTCATAGCGTCTCCGGCATGACGCCGCAACCGCGAATAAACCGAATTACCGTGTGGTTCATGGCGATTGCCGCCGCCCTCGGCACGGCCGCCAGCTATCCGCTACAACCGGCGGTAGCCGATGTCGCAGCGAGCCTTGACATCTCGCTGACTCAGGCCGGTGTAGCGCTGGCATTCGGGCCCGTCGGCTACCTGGTGGGGCTGGCCATACTGGTGCCACTGGTAGATCGATTTCCGCCGAACTACGTACTGGCAGCACAGTTCGGCGCTCTGGCCATCGCCTCGGCCGCCAATGCCGCGGCCGGCAGCCTGTGGGTACTCGCGCTCACGGTCGGGTTCATCGGCGCCTGTTCCACCGTCGGTGCGCAGTTGAGTTCGATCACCGCGCGCTTCGTCCCGGACGGCCGCCGGGCGACTGCGCTCGGCATTGTCACCGCGGGCATCTCGGCCGGGATCATTTCAGGCCGCATCGCCGGCGGCGCGCTGACGGACGTGGTGGGATGGCGAGCCGGCCTGCTCGTGTTCGCGCTCGCGTTCGCCGTGACCGCAGTCGTCGCATTTCGGATACTTCCTACGACAACCGGTTCGCTCACGAGGAGTTACCTCACGACTCTCCGCGGCCTGCCCGGCCTCTACCTGCGATTCCCGACGTTGCGCATGGCCGCGGTTCGCGGCGCGCTCTGGTTCTTCGCCTTCTGCGCGGTGTGGGCCGGGCTCGCCGTCGCGCTGGCTGCGCCGCCGTACTCGTACTCGGCCGAGCGGATCGGCCTGTACGCCCTTGCCGGACTCCTGGGCATCCTCGCCACGCGTGTCGCCGGTACCTGGACCGACCGGGTGGGCCCGAGACGAGTGATGTTGATCGGGCTGGCCATCGCCGCACTCGGTGCGATCACAATCGCCGGGTGCCTGTCGAATACGGCGGCCACGCTCGTCGGTCTCGCCGTGTTCGACGCCGGGCTGTTCGCAGCCCAAGTGGCCAATCAGAGCATGGTGTTGGCCATCGATCCCGTGGCGCCGGCACGGTTCAACAGCGCATACATGGTGGTGTACTTCGTCGGCGGCAGCCTGGGGACCGCATTCGGCGCGGCGGCCGTCGCCTGGATCGGCTGGCTGCCGACGGTAGCCGTCACCACCGCGGCGATCGGGCTGGCGATGCTGCTCAGCGGGGCCCGGTCGTCAGCTCAACTGATCGGCACGCCGTAATACCGACCCAGCACATGGGCCTTCAATTCGTCGAATTCACCGGCCACGATCGACGCCCGGATCTGATCGACCAACCGGATCACGAACCGTTCGTTGTGGATCGTGCACAGCGTCGCCGAGAGCATCTCCTTGGCCTTGAACAGGTGCCGGATGTAAGCGCGCGAGTAGTTGGCGCAGGTGTAGCAATCGCATTCGGCGTCGATCGGGGTGAAATCCCGCTTGTATCGCGCGCCGGTGATGTTGAACCGCCCGGTCGCCGAGTACACCGCCGCATTGCGTGCCACCCGTGACGGTGACACGCAGTCGAAGGTGTCCGCGCCGGCGGCCACGGCGTCGAACAGGTCGTCGGGCTCGCTGATCCCTAGCAGGTGCCGGGGTTTGTCCGCGGGTAGTTCACTGCTGCACCAGCCGACGATGGTGGCCAGATTCTGCTTCTCCAGCGCCCCGCCGATGCCGTAACCGTCGAAGCTCAGCCCCTCGGCCGGGCCGGCCTCCTGCCCGATCGAAGCCAGCCCGCGGGCGGCCTGCCGACGCAGATCCTCGTACTGCGCGCCCTGCACCACCCCGAACAGCGCCTGCCGTGGCCGCTCGGGGGACAACGCCTGCAACCGGTGATGCTCGGCCAGACACCGCACCGCCCACTCATGGGTGCGCTGTACCGAGCTCTCCTGGTAACCGCGGGTGTTGACCAGCGTGGTCAGCTCGTCGAACGCGAAGATGATGTCGGCCCCGAGCTTGTTCTGGATACCGATCGAGACCTCGGGGGTGAACCGGTGTTTCGAGCCGTCCAGATGGGAGCGGAACGTGACTCCGTCGTCGTCCACGACGGCCAGCCGCTCCTTGCCCTTGGCGATGATGTCGTCGGTCTGCAGCCGCTCGGTGTCCATCGCCAGGACCTTCTTGAACCCCACACCCAGCGACATCACCTGGAAACCACCACTGTCGGTGAAGGTGGGGCCCGGCCAGTTCATGAACGCCCCGAGCCCGCCCGCCTCGGCCACGATGTCCGGGCCGGGTTGCAGGTACAGATGATAGGCGTTGGCCAGGATCGCTTGGGCGCCAATCTGTTTCATGGTCTCGGGGAGCACCGATTTCACGGTGGCCGCAGTCCCGACCGCGATGAACGCCGGAGTGTGGATATCGCCGTGCGGGGTGTGAATGGTCCCGACCCGACCGAATCGGCCGGGCAACTCGGCCTCCACGGTGAAATACGGCTGGTCCACACCTGGTATTCAACCGGATGCGCGTCCGATTTCCGTCACGGGGGCGGACGCGGCCATACTGCGGACGTGAATTTGGTCAAGAGCCGCTCAATCGTCATTGCCACCGGATGTGCTGTGTTTCTGGCCGCGGTCGCCGGATGCTCCTCGCAGGATTCAGATTCTCCCGCAAAGACCGGCCAGGGCCGGGTCACCTTCGGCCCCAACGACGCCGGTCCCGTCACCAGCGTCGATTGCGAAAGTAAGGACGGTCTGACCACGATCGGCATCAAGGGCAAGATGCCTGCCTCGGTGGTACTGACCGACGGGGCGGCCCCCGAGGTCCAGTCGGTGAACATCGGCGACGTGAACGGCGAGGGAGCATCGCTGACCTACCTCGCCGGACTGTCGAGCGTGCCGGTCGTGGCCGCCCGCGACGGCAAGGGCTACACGATCACCGGCACCGGCATGGGCATCGATCCCAACGAGCCGGGCACGCCTGTGGACATGCCGTTCGACATCGCCGTCACCTGCCCCTGAGGAAGGTGACGATCGCGCCGGCGAGCTCCTCGCCGGCGTCCTCCTGCAGGAAATGACCGGCGTTCGCGATCACCGGATGCTCGATGCCCTGTGCCCCGCGCATGTCCCGCCGGAAGATGGGCGCCATGCCCCCGGTGATCGGATCGCTGTCGCTGAACGCCACCAGCATCGGAGTTTCGCTGGCCGCCAACACCTTCCAGGCCGACCGGTTGGCCGCCGAAGCCGGGTCCTCGGGTGTGGTGGGCACCAGACCGGGCATCGCGCGAGGACCCGCGCAGAAGGTGTCGTCGGGGAACGGCGCGTCGTAAGCCGCCCGGACCTCTCCGCTGACCGGGCGGCGGCATCCGGCCTCGACGAATCTGCCGACGTCGAGCGTCGGCAGATTCTGGATGGCCGTACGGAACTGCCACCAGATCTCCGGCATGGGGATGTCACCGCTGGGCAGTCCGGTGTTGGCGACGACGATGTTGGCGAACCGGTCGGGATTCTCGGCGGCCAACCGCAGTCCGATCAGTCCACCCCAGTCCTGGCCGACCAGGGTTACCCGCCGCAGGTCCAGGACGTCACAGACCAGATTGCGCATCCATTCCACGTGCCGCGCATAGGTGTGGTCCTCGATGCGGGTGGGTTTGTCCGAACGCCCGAAGCCGACCAGGTCCGGACAGACCACCCGATGACCCGCGGCCGTCAGGATCGGGATCATGCGGCGGTAGAGAAACGACCACGATGGTTCCCCATGCAACAACAGCACCGGGTCGGCCTCCGGTGGACCGGCCTGCACCCACGCCATCCGCACAGTGCCGCCCTCGGTGTCATCGATATCGGAATACGCTGGCAGATAAGCAAACTCAGGCAGGTCACGGAACCGGTCGTCTGGTGTGCGCAACGTCTGCATGAACTCGAACTTACGACTGGCCGGCGGCCGCGGTGAACAATTCGTCCAATCGCATGCCTGCGACCTGCGGGAACCCCAATACTTCTGCCTGACAGCCCGCCACCGGAGTTGGGCTGCACAACCGTGAGGAGAGCAGTGGTGAAGCGTGAGTTCCTGGTAGCCGTCGGCGGCGCCGCGATCGTCATCGCCGGCCTGTCCGGCTGTTCGTCGAGTGACAAGAAGGACACCTCAAGCGAGACGAAGGCCACCCCAACGGCGTCGGCAACGGCTTCGGTCGAGGCCGGCGACGCCAAGGCGACCACGGGTGCGGGTACCGCCCGGGTCAGCATCGACGGCAAGGACCACAAGGTCGAGGGCACGGTTGTGTGTGCCACGGTCGCAGGCAATGTCAGCCTGACCGTCGGGCAGGGCATGAGCGCGGTCACCGCCACCGTCAGCGAGGGTGACCAGCCGTCGGTGACAGCCGTCGGACTCGGCAACATCGACGGGGTCACCCTCGGCTACACCCCCGGCATGCCCGGCGGCAGCGCAGAGGCCACCAAGGATGGCAACAAATACACGATCAAGGGCGACGCGACCGGTATGGACGGGATGAACCAGGTGACCAAACCTTTCGAACTCGAAGTCGCCTGCCCTTAACGAAACCACTCACATCTAGCAAAGCTCTGGCATAGTGTGGGCCCGGACTGACCCCGGGCCCACACTCCGTTCTCAGTCGTTTTGAATCACGACCGGAGGTGCACCGTGGCCAATCACCGTAAGCGCGGCCGTTCAGCCACTGTCGTAGTGGTGGGCGCCACTGCCGGCATGACCGCGATCCTCACCTTCGGGCAGTTCGCCGACGCGCTCGCGGCCACCCTGCCGGGCAGCGATGCCGTGGTCGGGGTGGGCGGCAAGGACGACACCTTGGGCGAGCGGATCCCGAACAAGTTCGGCGGCAACTACGTGCCGTACGGCGGCGAGTTCGTCGAGCCGGCGGCAGATCGGTACTACCCGGTCCACTACTCGGCCACATTGCCTATCGATTCGAGTGTGGCCGACGGACGTCAGCCATTGATCGACCAGGTCGGCATTGCCCGCACTCAGGTCGGACCGAACGGGACGGTCTACATCGTCGGCTACTCCGAGGGAAGCCTGGTCGCCGAGAACTACAAGCGCGAAATCAACGCCGGAACCGTCGATCCCGGCGGAAACGTCGAATTCGTCTACATCGCGGCACCGACCGTTCCCAACGGCGGCATCTACGCCCGCTTCCCGAACATGGGGCCGCTCGGGCTGCTCGGATTCACCAGCACCGGCGCGGCCGAGCCGTCGCCTTACGCGGAAACCTTCATCACCGTCGAATACGACCCCATCGGAGACTTCCCGGCATACGCCAACCCGCTGTCACTGGCCAATGCCGCCGCAGGATTCATCTATCTCCACGGCGACCCGACCCCGGATGCCACCGATCTCAACGATCCCGACGCAGTCATCGTGAAGACCGTCGGCAACGACACCTACATCCTGGTCAAAACCGAACATCTCCCCTTGCTCCAACCCATCCGCGACGTATCGACCGCGATCAACACGACAGCCTTCACCGAACCGGTCCTCGGCGCGATCGAGCCGACGCTCAAGCTCGCCGTCGACATGGGCTACACCGATCGCGATTACTCCGATCCCGCCACACCGACCCGGTTCTCGTTGATCACGCCGCCGAAGCGCATCGCAGAAACTCTGAATCAGCTGCCCGGCGCACTGCAACAGGGCGCGGACAACTTCACGGGCGGATCGCCCGCGACGGCCCCACCGTCGACGACTGTGTCACCCACGACTCTTGCACCCACCGACCGCATCGCGGCCAAGAAGCAAGCCCCCAAGGTCGTTGCGACCAACGACGAGGTCGAGACGCCGAAGAAGCCCGTCAAGCGGCCTCCCGTGCAGCGGCGCGACAACGTGCGCGACGCCATGTCCGATGTGGCCAGGAACGTCAGGGATACCTTCAAACCGAAGCCGAAGTCTGGGCCGGATGCCGGCCCCAAGCACCGGGCCAAGCCGCAACGCGCGTCGGACGGCGACAAGGCCGCCTAGGGCACGGATGTCATGCTGGGAACATGACTCGACGGCCCATCGTCTGGTTCCTGCTGCTCGCCCTTTTTCTTGCGGTCGTCGGATGCTCGTCGTCACCGGACCCCGCTGACCGGTTCGCCGCGTTCGCCGACGCATTGCAACGCAAAGACGCTCACGGCGCCGCCGAGCAGACCAGCGACCCCGCCGCCGCCGAGGCCGCGATCAAGTCGATGTTCGACGGCATGGGAGATGCGGCCTCGGTCAAGGTGAGCGCCGAACCCGACGAGCAGAACGGCGCGACGCTGAAGTATCAGTGGTCCTGGGGTGAGGGTGACGACTTCGGCTACGACACCACCGGCACGACGGCCAAGACCGGGGACAACTGGCTGATCACCTGGGCCCCGACACTGCTGCACCGAGACCTCCGGGACGGCTTGCGCTTTCAGTACAGCACCGACAGCGATCTGCAGACGCCCGTGCTCGATCGGACCGGCCAGCCGTTGATGACCTGGCAGACCGTCGGTGTCATCTCACTGGACCGCGCCCATCTCGATTCCGCCGCTCCGCTCGCCGCGCTGCTGGCCCGGTTCGACGCGACGACCACCGCGGAATCCATCGGCGCGCAGTTCGCCTCGAACACCGACGATCGAGTGACGGTGATGAAACTGCGTGAAGACGACCTCGCTCAGGTCCGCGACCAACTGACCCGGGTCCCCGGCGTCACCGTGGCCGAGCAGGGTGAGCTCCTGACCACCGACCGCCAACTGTCCTCGCCGGCCATCAGTGGGCTCGCACAGTTGTGGCACGACCGGATCACCAAGGCCGCCGGCTGGTCGGTCTATCTGGTCGACGGGGACGGCGCGCCCGCCCAGCGGCTCACCGCCCGACCACCCGCTCCGACCGATCCGATGCGCACCACGTTGGACCTGCGCCTGCAACTGCTCGCCCAACAGGCCGTCGCCCAGGAAACCCGGCCCGCGGTGGTAGTGGCGATCTCCGGTAAGACGGGTGGCATCCTGGCCGCTGCCCAGAACGCCGCCGCGGATCCGCAAGGCGCCATTGCCTTCTCGGGGCTCTACCCGCCGGGCTCGACATTCAAGACCATCACCACCGCCGCCGCGCTGGAGGCCGATCTGGCCACCCCGGACACGCCGGTGGCCTGTCCTGGGCGGTTGACCATCGAGAACCGGACCATCCCCAACGACGACGACTTCGACCTGGGGACAGTGCCTTTGGCGTCGGCGTTCTCCCATTCGTGCAACACCAGCATGGCGGCACTGTCGGACAAGCTGCCCGCCGATGCGCTGACCAAGACCGCCCGCGCGTTCGGGATCGGGGTGGACTTCACCATTCCCGGGCTCACCACGGTCACCGGTCGGGTTCCGGGCGCCGACACCGCAGCCCAGCGGGTGGAGAACGGCATCGGCCAGGGCACCGTGACCGTCAGCCCGTTCGGACTCGCCGTGGCCGAGGCCAGCCTGGCGCACGGCTCGACCATCCTGCCCAACCTGGTCGACGGGGAGAAGGTGACCGCCGATACCCCGCCGGAAACCCTTCCGGCCGACGTCACAGCGGCATTGCGGGACATGATGCGCAAGACCGTCACCGAAGGCACTGCCAGCCAGCTGAGCGACATCCCCGATCTCGGCGGCAAGACGGGCACCGCCGAATTCGGCGACAACACCCACTCGCACGGGTGGTTCGCCGGGATCGCCGGTGACATCGGATTCGCCACCCTGGTGGTGGGCGGCGATTCGTCGACGCCCGCGGTGAAGATCTCCGGCGACTTCCTCCGCTCTGCCGGCTAGCCTGCAGACAGGTGCACCAGCCCCGAAGCGACCGCGAACCGGGGACCGTGCACCCCGTCGATGTTGGCTCGCCCCACCACCACTCCCACGCTGCGCAGGGATTCGCCGACCGTGCGCAGCAGTTCGTCGTCGAGGGCGCCGCCGCCGGCCAACACCAGCGCGGGCGGGGGCTTCTCGAATGCGGCCAGACAACGCGCGATGTTGGCCGCCACAGTCTCCTGCTTGATCGCCAGCCGGAGGCTGCGCCACTCCTCGGCCGCCAGCTTCGTGGAGAACGGCACCAGCCCGGCAGTGCCGCGGGTACACAGCCTGCCGATCGCATCGGCCGGCGCGGGTGCGTCGAGGAACAGGCGCCGCCCGTCCTCCTCGTGGGCGACATGCGGACCTTCCACCCTGATCGCCGGGGTGCGCTTGACCCGCTCCGCCAACGCACGCGGGATGTTGAGCATCCGCGCCACTGCCACGGTGATGGATTCCCCGGCTCCCGCCGCCGTCACCGTGCGCTCCGACCCGATCAGATCGATGGTGCCGCCGCCGATATCGCAGACCACAGACTCGGGCGGAAGGCCCGGCGTGGTGCGTGCACCCCGCGCGGCGGCCTCCGGTTCGGTGGCGATGGTGCGAGCCGGACGTCCGGTCAGCTCGGCAAGTGTCGTCGCCGCGTCCTCGACATGATCGGCAGCCAACAGGGCCACCACCGTGCCGCGTGCCTCGGCCACGCCGCGGCGCAGCCAGGTGCCGCTGTCCAGCGCAGCGAGGTCGGTGAAAAAGGCGTCGTCGACAGCAATTTCGCCGTCGGCCGTCGGGATCGACCGCAGCCGGATGCGCACCACGCTGCCCGGTGGTTCGCGACGCAGGATGGCGTGCGCCTGGGCGGGTGAGTACCTGACCGGCACGCCGTCGATCCTGAACTCGACGTAGTCGTCATCGACCGCGGGCGGCTCCAGCGGCTCGGTGCGCGCCGTCACCGCGATGGCCGGGGAGTCGGCGAGCTCCCTGGTGAAATCGGCGACGTCGTGGATCTGCTCGGGTCCGAGTTCCAAGGCCGCACACAGCGCGATCGGGTCGGCCAGGGCCCGGTAGGCGCGTCCCTCGGCCACCACCTCCACCGCCACCAACGCGCCGGGATTCAACCCGTCGAGCATCACCTCGTCGACCACCGGCACAACCAGTGGAATCCTGTTGCGGATCAACACCGCATCGTCCTGAGCGGCGAGCACCCCGACGATGGACCAACCGTTGTCGACCGCGTCGGTGATCGCGGCCGCAGCGACTTCGAAATCGGTGACGTCGTCCACCGAGACGATCACCGGGCCGGGTCGAGTCTCGCCCGCGAGCTCACCCAGCGGCACATGCCGGCCGACCGCGAATCCCGCGCCTGCCGGCGTGCTGGCATCCGGCTTGCGCAAGCTGCGCACCGGTGACCGAGGAGACGGCGCCGGTGCCAGTGGGGCGGTTTCGGTGTCGACCGGCCGGATCGCCGAGAGCACAAGCTCATCGGCACGAACCTCGGCATCGACCTCGATGCGGTGCAGCAGCGCGGCCGCCCCTTCCAAGGAGTCCCGAGAACCCTTGCGGCCCCGCGTCGGCGCCTGCCCCTGGACGATGGGCTCGACGAGGCCGGCGCGGATGCGGGCCAGGACGATCTCGGTGGTGTGGTTGCCTACGTCGATCCCGGCCACGACGCGGGTGCGGCGAAAGTCAGTCAAGGTCACCGCAACAGGCCCCGGCGCGCATACACCGCGGCCGCCTGGCGCACCAGTTCCGCACATCGCACGGCACCACGATTTTCCAAGGACGCCTGCAGCGCGTCGAGTTCGGCAGCGGTGGAGCGGTGCGGGCGCAGCGCCTCGTACAAACCCATGACTTCTTCGTCGTCGATGGTCGCCAGTTCCGCTGCCCGCCGAAAGTTCTCGGCGAGCTGCGGGTTACCGTTCTCCTCGGCGACGACGGCCTGGTGAGCCAGCGCCGCCGGATCCATCCGCAGATCCGACAGGTCCAGCTTGCCGTCGACGGCGGCCGCGACGGTGAATCGTTGGGTCATGCTCGTCTCACCTCCACGGTGACCGGGGACTGGCCGGGTTCGCTGGCCTCACGTTCCAACGCCACGAGTGCCACCGCCCGCGCGTGATACCGCGCCGAGATCGACTCGTCGGTACCGCCCGTCAGGATCGGCACCGGCGCCATGCCCTTGGCGTGACGGGCGGCGTTGCGGCCGAGATCGCGATAGTTCCTGGCAGTCAACAACGGCGCCACGCTGAACAGCTCCAGATTGGCCAGCGGGGCCAAGTCACGGCGGTGGATGAGCGCAGTGCCCTTGCCCTGCAAGCCGATTCCGATACCGGATCCGGACAGCTTGGCCGCGGTCAGACCGATCAGGCCGACGTCGATGGTCGAGCGCACCCGAACGAACCGGGGCACGCAACCCTCTTCCTCCAGGCCGGCGGACAGCTGGCGGATCACCTCGCCGATCGGCAGGCCGCACAGGCTCAGCCACACGCTGCGCCCCAGCGCCGGGGACAGCCCGATGCACACCTCCCGTGGATCGCTGCCCTGCCGGGCGGGTTCGACCTCGGTGACGGTGATGTGACCGGCATGCTCGGCCTGGTCGACGGTGAGCTCGGTAGCGCTGCGCTGTTGGCGGATGTCGTCGATCTCGGCCCGGCGCGCTTCGGTGAGCGTGTAACCCGTTCCGGGACCGGAGTAATCGTTGGGATCGGTGATCTTGGACAGCACCCGGAACTTCTCGTCGAAGATCGCCGAGGTCTGCAGCTGGTCACCGCGCAGGCGTTCGGCGGTGAGCCGCATGATGGCCTCGGCCTCGTCGTCGTAACCGGTGCGCTTCAGTGAGGCCACCACGTCGAACACGGTGAGTTGCTTGGCCTCGATGGCATTGGCCGCTTCCGCGACCGCCTTGGGATCGCCGGGGGGAAGATCACGGGACCCGTTGGCGATCACGACCTCCTCGACATGGCTGTCGTCGAAATCGGCCAGCCCCAGATCGCGGTACACCGCCTGCACGGCTGTCGCGGCACGCCTCCGGACCGCCGCCAGGCGTTCGGGCGTCACCGTGCGCAGACCACCGTCGGCACCCCAATCACGTTGCAGGACCAGGAAATCGTCCATGTCGTCGGAGTTGAAGTTCGACAGCGCGAACGCGTTGTCGTAGCGCGGGATCGAGCCGAACCCGGAGAAGATGAAATCCGCTCCTGCCAGCAGCACCGGCAGTGTGTGCGCGCTGCGGCGGATGTCGGATTCGGAGATCAGGTTGTCGTTGCCCGCGCACGACTCCAGATCCCGCATCATCACCATCAGGTTTTCGGCGAGCAGCTCTTTCATGCCGTCGGGCACGGAGGCCACCACGCCGACGCCGTCGATGCCGCCGTTCTGCACCCCCTGGGAACCGAGGGCGCGCGCCAGCGACACACAGCGCGACTCCAGGTACAGGATCGAGCACTTCTCGGCCGCACCCATCAACACCTCGGCACCCCCACCGCTGGTGACGCGCATCTTCAAGCCGCGCGAGGCATACGCACTCGTCAGGATCGCCTTGGAGAAGGGAGTGTCGTCACCGTCGACGAACACCTGCTCGGTGCCGTAGATGGAAATGGTCTCGGCGTAGCTGGTCAGCCCGCGCATACCGAGTCGCAGTTCCATGGCCTCTTCGATCGCGCACTGCGCCATCGCGCCGGGCGTTCCCACCTGTGAACCGATCAGCAGCGCAACAGCATTCGAGGGGGCATCGCCGAGGACCGGCACCGTCGTCTCCACCTCGCGGAACCCGTAGGCCACCGCGCTCGCGGCGTCGGCGGCGATCAGCATCGGATCGTCGAGTTGATTGGTGACGTGCGCCTGGTTGCTCGGGGTGCGCCGGGCCCGCATCTTGGCCATCGCCATCTGCATCTCAACCGGGGTGAGCAGCGCGATGACCCGGGCCAGCTTGGCGGGCGTGGTGCCCCCGACCAGCCGTACCACCTCGGCACGCGGGACGTTGAGATCCACGGTCTTGCGGGCCAGTTCGACGTCCGGGCACGCCATCGCCTCGGCCGCGGCGTCGAGATCCAGCCCGTAGTGCGCGATGAACTCGTCGATCACGTCGAAGTCGGCGGCGGCCTTGCCGTCCATCTCCACCACCCGGCCGTCGCGCACCACCAACGATGGTTCCGGATCGTGCGGGCTGCGCATGGCCACCAGACCCAGCTCCGGATTGGTCACGCTGAACCCGTCGAGGTTCACCGGCTTCGCGTCGAGGATCCGCATCCTGCCCAGGTAGGCACCGCCGTCATCCGTCACGCCGACCATTTTGCGCGACGAACCCTATTTGGTCTACCCATTACGCCTTTTGGCGTCAGGCACCCGCCGCGACCTCCAGCGCCTTGAGGGAGTCCTCCAGATGGCTGAGCATCCGCTGCAGATGCGGCACGCTGCGCCGGCACCCGACCAGGCCGAAATCCAGGTTGTCGGCATTGTTGGCCAGGGTGATGTTCATCGCCTGCCCGTCCAGCGCGATGGACAGCGGATAGTTGCCGTCCAGCCGAGCACCCTTCCAGTACAAAGGATTTCGCGGTCCGGGTACGTTGGAGATGACCAGGTTGAACGGCGGTGCCGTGGCTCTGACGAAACCGGGCACGGCCGCCAGTCCGAGCGGGGCGATCATCATCGCCGACAACGCGAGCGCCTGCACCCGCGGCAGTTCGGAGAACACCTTCTTGTTACCCCGCATCGATTCACCGACGGTGTTCAGCCGCTCGGCCGGGTCGTCCAGATCGGTACCCAAATTGCACAGGACCGTACCAACCATATTGCCGCCGGCGTCGGCCTCGTGTTCGGTGCGCAGGCTCACCGGCACCATCGCGATCAACGGCTGGTCCGGCAGCGCGTCCTGCTCCAGCAGGTAGGCGCGTAGCGCACCGGCACAGACCGTGAGCACCACGTCGTTGACCGTGAACCCGGCCGCTCGCGAGATCCGCTGGAACCGCTCCAGCGGCCAGGACTGGGCCGCGACGCGGCGGGCGCCGCCGATCTTCACGTTGAACATCGTCTTTGGCGCCGCGAACGGCAATGTGAGCTGTTGCTCCAGCAGCGCCGAACGCGCCAGCTTGACCGTCGACGGCGCCAGCCCCGCCACCGAGCCGACGGTGTCGGTGACGGTCTTGAGCACCGACGAACTCTGGCGCTCCCGCTTGCGGCGCGGTAGCGACCACGGCACCCGCACCTCGGTGTCGTCCGGATCCTCCGACAGGGTGCGCATCAACAACTTGAGCGCCGACACCCCGTCGATCAACGAATGGTGCATCTTCGTGTAGACCGCGAACCGGCCGTCGGCCAGGCCCTCGATCAGGTGCGCCTCCCACAGCGGGCGGTGCCGGTCGAGCAGGCTGCCGTGCAACCGGGAGGTCAACTCCAGCAGATCCCGCACCCGGCCCGGGGTCGGCAGCGCCGACCGGCGCAGGTGGTAATCCATATCGACGTCGTCGTCGTAGGTCCACCCGACGTTCGCGATGCCGCCGAGGATGGTCGCCGGGTGCTTGCGGAACACCGGCTGAATATCGGTCTGGGCCACCATCTCCTCGTGCAACTCGCGCACGAAGTCGGCGTCCGCGCCCGCCGGCGGTTCGTAGAGCGCGAGGCCGCCGACATGAAACGGGTGCTCCCGCGTCTCAGCGATCAGGAACATCGAATCGGTCGGCGACATCAGGTCCATGGGCCCATTCAACGCCGTTGAGACCGGCCCCGACCCAGACCCGACGAAACCCGCGAAACAAGTAGCCGACTACTCATGCACCCGGCGCCGCGGGCACCCAAGATCGAGGCATGCCGAAGCCCTCACTTCTCATGAGGCTGTTCCTCACGACCACTGAACTGATCGACCGGCGGATCGGCTGGGACAAGCTGCCGCCGGTGCTCGGCGTCGCGGTGCTGGTCGGTATCCGCGACGCCCTGCGTGAGCACAACCTGTACGACACCTGCCAGGGAGCGCCGCCCGAGGCCGACCCGCTTCCTCCGTCGGATTACCTGACGGTGCGGACGGCCAACGGTTCCTACAACGACCTGTCGGCTCCGTCGATGGGCATGGCGAACACCCGGTTCGGGCGCAATGTGCCGCTCACCGAGGGTCGCTCCGAGCAACTGCCGGAGCTGATGGACCCCAATCCTCGACTGATCAGCACCAAGTTGTTGCAGCGCCGGGCGTTCCGGCCGGCCACCACGCTCAACGTGCTGGCCGCGGCGTGGCTGCAATTCGAGACCCGCGACTGGTTCAGTCACGGCTCCGACCCCAACCGGATGCTCGAGATCCCGCGGCCACCCGATGACGACTGGCCCGAGGACACCATCAAGGTCCCCGCCACGGCCGTCGACCCCACCGCGGAGCCCGGCGGTTCGACCTTTCTGAACACCGAGACCCACTGGTGGGATGGCTCGCAGATCTACGGCAGCAATCAACAGTTCCAGGACGCGATCCGCACCCACCACGACGGCAAGGTGTGCATCGACGCCGACGGTTTCATCGACATCCCGCCCACGCTGATCGGCGCCGCCGGAGGCGCGGACGGCTGGTGGCTGGGCATGGAGCTGATGGGCACCATCTTCATGCGCGAGCACAACGCGATCTGCGACCGGCTCAAAGCGGCCTACCCGAACTGGAACGACGATCAGCTGTTCAACAAGGCGCGCCTGATCAACGCCGCGCTGATCGCCAAGATCCACACCATCGAATGGACCCCGGCGATCCTGGGGCATCCGACCCTGCAGATCGGGATGCGGGCCAATTGGTTCGGCCTGGCCGGTGAGCGGGTCAAGGAGTTGTTCGGACGGCTGAGCGCAGGCGATCTGCTCAGCGGCATCCCGGGCTCGAACACCGACCACCACACCGCGCCGTACTCGATCACCGAGGACTTCGTCACCGTCTACCGGATGCACCCGCTGGTGCCCGACGACTATGAACTCCTCAGCCTCACAAGCGGTATCGAGCCGCGCGCGCTGACGTTCAGCGACATCCACGGCGGGGCGAACTCCCGCGGTGTGCTCAAGAGCCAGGGCGTC